>SUYC01000003.1 GCA_015060625.1 Xylanibacter ruminicola
CGAACAGAGAAGTTAAGCCCACCTGCGCCGATGGTACTGCAATGCAATGCGGGAGAGTAGGAAGCCGCCGTCTTTTTAAAGCGAAAGCCCTGAGTTAGAAATAACCCAGGGCTTTTTTTTTATAAATAGTTTTTGTATTTCAAATTTGTTTTGTATATTTGCAGTATGAAACGATTAGCATCCTTACTGTTGGCGGTTTTACTCACTATTCCCGCCATGTCGCAAACCCTCTTTCAGCACCCTTGGCAGGGCAAACGTGTAGCCTATTTTGGCGATTCTATCACTGACCCTCGCAACAAGGCTGCTAACAAGAAGTATTGGAGCTACCTGCAGGATTGGCTCAAGATAGCACCTTATGTTTATGGTGTGAGCGGTCGTCAGTGGAACGATATTCCTCGCCAAGCTGACAAGTTGAAAGCCGAGCATGGCGATGATGTTGATGCCATCCTCATCTTCATTGGCACCAACGATTATAATGCAGGTGTTCCCATTGGTCAGTGGTTCACCGAAGCTGCAGAGCAGGTGATGGCTGGTATCCACGAGCCCAAGCACTTGGTGGACCGTCGCCATCGCTATCCTGTGATGGCCGACTCTACCTATCGTGGTCGCATCAACCGAGCCCTCGATTATGTCAAACGCATGTATCCCGCCAAGCAGGTTGTGCTGCTCACCCCCATCCATCGCGCCCAGTTCTATGCCAACGATCAGAACTGGCAGCCTCGCGAAGACTATACCAATAAGTGTGGCGAATATATTGATGCCTACGTGCAGTCGGTCAAGGAGGCAGGCAACCTATGGGCAGTTCCTGTCATCGATCTCAATGCACTGTGCGGCCTCTACCCCTTGATGGACGAGAACGCTCAGTTTTTCAACGACTCTGCCACCGACCGCCTTCACCCCAATAACGAAGGTCATCGCCGCATGGCTCTCACCATCATGCAGCAGCTCCTGGCGCTGCCGGTGTTTTAACAATCTGATTATTATTAACTTTTTGAAATATAACTATAAGTATGAAAACATTTAAAACGTGGATGAATGCCGCTTTACTTTTGGGCGGCTTGCTCTTAACAGCTTGTACTAACTATGATTCACCTGCTGGTTCGCCGACCGACGACGTTGAGCAACAACTACGTAAGATGACCCTTCGCGAAAAAGTTGGTCAGATGTTCTACGTGCGCCCCGAGGCCCTCGACACCACGATACACTGGAGCAGTTTCGACGAGCTTGCGCCTTACAAACTGCAGCAGATTAACGATTGTATGGCAGGTGTAGTCAAGAACTATCCTATAGGTGGCATGATTCTCTATGCCTGGAACATTGAAGACGAAAATCAGCTCGAGGCGTTCATCACGCAGATACGCGCACTCAATGGTAATCCGTTGCTGTGTATAGACGAGGAGGGCGGTCGCGTGTCGCGCTTGGCCAACCATCCCAACTTCGATTTGCCTAAATATGCGTCGATGGAGTCGATTGGCGAAACCGGCGATCCAGCCAATGCCTATGAGTGCGGTAATACCATCGGCACCTATCTTACCCGTTATGGTTTCGATATCGATTTTGCCCCAGTGGCCGATGTCAACACCAATCCCGACAATGTTGTGATTGGTCCGCGTGCCTTCAGTAGCGATCCCGCTGTGGCAGCACCCATGGTAACTAGCTATCTTCAGGGACTTAAAGATGCTGGCATTACTGGCTGTATCAAGCATTTCCCCGGACATGGCGACACCACCGCCGACACCCATTATGGCTATGCCAAATCGATGAAGACCTGGGACGAGATGATGGATTGCGAGATGGTTACCTTCCGTGCAGGTATCGCATGGGGCTGCCAGCTGATTATGACTGCCCACATTGCGACTCCCAACGTGACTGGTACTGATGAGCCCGCCACCATGTCGCCTGTAATTCTTAAAGATAAGCTGCGTGGCGAGTTAGGCTATCGTAACATCATCGTTACCGATGCCATCAGCATGGGCGCCATCACCAAGCAGTACACCAACGCCGAGGCCGCTGTAGGCTGTATTCAGGCCGGTGCCGATATCGTGCTCGATCCCCGCAACTTGGTCGAGGCCTTCGATGCCGTGATAGCTGCCGTTAACGATGGTACCCTCAGCGAGGCCCGTATCAACCAGAGTGTTCGCCGCATCCTGATTCTCAAAAATCAGATACGTAACCGCATGAAGTAACAAAAGATGGGAAATATCAAGAAACTTATAGCCCTTGCCCTGCTTGGCGCCATGTCGCAAGGCGCGTGGGCACAGATTGAGCGCTCGGCAGCCTTCAAGGCCAAATATCAGCTTAAACAAGTGGTGGTCATGAGCCGTCACAACATCCGCTCGCCGTTAACATCGGGTGGGGCAGTACATGTGCGCGTAACACCCCATCAGTGGTTCCAGTGGACGTCGCCCTCCAGTCAGCTGTCGTTGCGTGGTGGTGTGGCCGAAACAGCCATGGGGCAGTTCTTCCGCAAGTGGGTGGTAGATCAGGGCTTATTGCCCGAAAACTACCGTCCCGAGGGTGATGAGGTACTGTTTTATGCCAACTCTCGCCAGCGCACCTTTGCCACGGCCAAATATTTCTCGGCTGGTTTTCTGCCCTTTGCCAATGTTGAGATAACCCACAAGTTGGCTGAGGACAAGATGGACCCCGTGTTCACGCCCCAATTCACCAAGATGAACGATGCCTACCGCCAGCAAGTGCTCAGCGAGATCAATGCCATGCATGGCGGTCCCCAGGCTTGGATGCAAAGCATGCAGCCCACCTTGACACTGATGGAGCAGGTGATAGATATGGCCCATTCGCCAGCTGCCCAGAACGATACAACCCATTTTTGGTTCGACGACACCCAGTTTGTGCTTGAGAAAGGCGATGAGCCTCGCATGACAGGTGGTTATAAACTGGCCAACAGCGTGGCCGATGCCCTGGTGCTGCAGTGTTACGAAACCGAGAGTATGAAAGCCTTCGGCACTGAGCTGACCACCGAGCAATGGCGCGACATCTGCCATGTAAAGCAGGTTTACGATGCCTTGCTCTTTACCACCCATTCGGCTGCAGTTAATCTTGCTTATCCGCTGGTTAGCCGCATTCGCCAGGAACTCAGCCGTACCGATCGCAAGTTCATGTTCCTGTGCGGTCATGATAGCAATCTGGCCAGTATCGGAGCCGCTTTGCGCCTCGTGTATCCCGAAACCCAGAATGCCCTCGAAATCCATACCCCCATCGGTTCAAAACTGGTGTTCGAGAAGTGGAGCGATGGCAGCGATACCTATGTAGGCATTAATCTGGTGTTTGCCAGAGTTGGTCAGTTGCAGAACCGATCGTTGCTCTCACTCGAAGAGCCCCCGATGGTACTGCCCGTAACCGTTGATGGACTAACGCCCAATGCCGACGGTCTCTATCGTCTTTCCGACTTCGACCACCGAATGCAGGAAACCATGGCGGAGTATGAGGCTATCGAAGATGCCGCCACTGCTATCAACAATACCGAAAATAAATGAAAAAGAAATTATTATTAAGCCTGATGATGGGCTGTATGGTGCTGGGCGCAAAGGCGCAGAGCTACGTGCCAGCAAAAGCACCCGAACTGGAGTTCGCATTACAACTGAAAGTAACGCTGGGCGAGACCTTTGCCATCGACAACACCCAGCACGGACGACGTACGGTGATACCTATCACTGGAGGCACTTTCGAAGGTCCGACGCTGAAGGGAACTATTCTGAACGGTGGTGCCGACTACCAGCTGAATGCCCCCGACGGACGTACAGAACTGGAAGCCATTTACTGCATTAAAACCGACGACGGCGTGTATATTCATGTTCGCAACCGCGGTATTATAGCCAACGGCAAGGATGCAGAAGGTAAACCAACTTTCTACTTTAAGGCAGCACCGCAATTCGAAGCCCCATCCAATAGCCGCTACGGTTGGCTGAACAACGCCCTATTTGTTTGTGAACCCGAGTGGCGCCAAGATTTCAAAGGCATCGTCCTAAACGTTTGGCGTGTAAAGTAACAAACTAAAATAGAAAGAGGGTGAGCATTTTTTGATGCTCACCCTTTTTTTGTGGGTAGTGCCGATATAGTTTTGTTGGTAAAAATGTGAGATACAACAAATCATTTCATGAAAATGTATATAAAAAAGTCAGTAACTATTCATATTTGTCTATAACTTCTTGAAAATTAGAGATTTAGCTTATGAATAGTGGCTCAAATAATAAGTGCAACTATTCATATTAGATGGTTAAGATAGGCTTTATGCATCATTGAAATATGGTTAAGACATTGAAAACATGTAAGTTACATGACAGTAACTCATTGGGTAACAACTTGTAACTCACGTGGAAACACTTTGTTACCCTAGGAGAAACAAAGTGTTTCCATTGTGGTTATAAATGTGAAACACTAAAACCTGCATGATGAAATATTCTGACAGGCGCTTGAAATTAAGCCAAAATATGAATAGTGAGCACATAAATACCAAGCACTATTCATAGGCTAACTTGTTTATAATCAATATGTTATCTGAAAATATGAATAGTTAAGCATATTTTTACGATATTTCTCTAAGAATTTTTTGATAGAGGTAAAGTCTTGCTCCCTCGCGGGAAACTTACCCGGATAGTCAAAAGAAACCTTTTGACGTTGCCGCTCGGCTTTGCCGCTTCGTTTATCGAAGAAAGATAAGATTTATTCCGATACGCTCCAAATAATTTTGCGAAATATTTCATTTTTCTCCGCGTATCTTTCTGAATTTCTAAATTATTTTGTACTTTTGCAAAGAGTTGCCTGCGATTTATACAACTGGCATTTGGACCTAAAATATATATTATGGATTTTAATAAATACCCTGTTTTGAAGTTTATGTATAGTCTCGATAATCGAGATTATCCTTCAAGTATGAAAAGATATTATAACCCTAAATACAAATTCTACAGATTTCTCTTTAGATATGAAAAAAAAGGTATTTCTTTTGTTGAAGAACCTTCTGTAGAAACGAGGACACCAGATGATGTTCTTGATATGTTGTATATGTTGAAAAATAACTGTAGGAAGCCAATAGTATTATCTAAGAAGTTCTTTACAGTAATGGAAAAGTCAGAAGATGCTTTTTCACCTTTCCATAATATAATTTTGCAAGAATGTGAAGGAGAATGCGGAGTTGTTCATGCGCCATATCTTGAAATGGGTGCTATTTTACTTTATGCTGTAGAGCATGAAACCTTATCTATATGGGTGGTTCTAAATCATAAAAAAGATGATAAACATATTGTAGCTCCTTCTTGTTATATTTCAGTTTCTCCACAAGATAATAAGAAAGGGGTAGGGCACCAGTTGTCTATTGATTATATACCTTTGCTTGATGGTTGCTCTGAAGCCCCTGTCGGATTATATACACATGCTTTTACAATACTCACTTATTTGTGTCTACGTAAATGGGCTGAGGTAGAAATCGCAGAAATAAAAACTTTAATAAAGAAGGAGGTAAAGAAACAAAAGAAAACAGTTGTTGTTACTGAGGAAGGATTGAGTTATTTTACTTTTGACAGTAAATGGTATACAGAGGTCTGCAATAACAATGATTTCAATGTAAGTGGTCATTTTAGGTTGCAACCTTATGGAGATGGTAGTCGAAAGCTTATCTACATTAATGAGTTTGTTAAACACGGATATCATCGTAAAGCTTCAATAGATAAAGTAAAAGACGGAGAGTTATCAATAGAATAGTCTAATAAATAAGAAAATATGAAAAAGTGGATGATTTTTGGAGGTGGTATTATCACTGGTGTGATATTGACCATGTTGTTTCTTTTTGCACTAGCAAAGGGAAAAAAAGATGATGATTTTAAGTTGTTTGAGAAACCTGGCGAAGAGGTACATGTGAATGCTTTCAAAGTGTTCCAAGTATTGGATGATGGGGCTGCACTTGTAAATGGGAAAAGTAATGAGAAATATGATATTTATGGCGGTCCTGTTTATCTCTTAATTAATGATGAAGGAATTTATTATACTGATGATGAGATTATTGAAGTTCCAAAAGAAAGGGTTGTAAGAAAAGTTGGAGTTTACCATTATCAAACAAAAATGGAGTTTGAAAAGACTGTCTCTGTGATAGAAATAATGGATAAATAGGGATATCCTATGTTAGAAGCACTATATATTCTTTTTGCTGCTTTTCTCGTAGTTTTATTTTTCTACGGGATACATACAAGTACTGCCACATATAAAGGCTGGGAGGGAGAGAATAGAGTGCATAATATCCTGATGCAACTGCCTGATGAGTACTATATCTTTAAAGATGTGATTCTTAAAACACCAAAGGGAACAACGCAAATAGACCATATCGTTGTATCGAGATATGGTGTTTTTGCAATTGAAACCAAAAACTATCGTGGCGAGATTTATGGAGATGATAATCGTAGGTATTGGACACAGATGATTATAACTGATGTGACTTATACAAAGAAGTGGTGGAAGACATACACATACGTTAAGAAAAGTCGCTTTTATAACCCTGTTAAGCAATCTCTTGCTCATTCCTATACCCTAAAAAACTATTTGAAAGACTGGAAATATTTGCCAATTGTACCAATAGTTGTTTTTTGTGGTGATGCTGTATTGGCCAATGTTGAAACAAGCATCCCTGTAATATATGATTTTGATCTTTTGAATAAGATAAGAAGTTATACTACAAGCTATCTGAATGATAAAGATTTGCAAGATGTTGTTACTCGTCTTGATGTAATGAACGTAAGAGAAGTTGTAGACGATTATATGCATGTGCATAATCTCAGAACTGCTGCTCAAGAAGAAAATAGTAAAATAGCTTCTGGAGTATGTCCCAAATGCGGAGGGAGATTAATACTTCGTAATGGTAGATATGGTAGCTTTTATGGCTGTTCCAACTATCCTAAGTGTAGATATACTGTTAAGTAAAAACTATCTTTTTTTGTCATTTATCTGTCTTTTAGAAAAAAAGTTTTATCTTTGCAGGCAATTAGATAAATTGCTATATGATTGAGCTGGGATTATACGAACAGATAATAAATAAATTATTCGAGGTGAAACTTGGTGAATTGGATCACCAAGAGTTTTATATTGGCAAACAGCCGATGACAAAGGATAATGTGGCTACTTACCTGTCACGATACCTTTATGGGTTGTTTGTTGAAGTTTTTTCTCAGTTCAATCAGGATGATGAAAGTGTTGAGAAGGCAGTTAAACTTGCAAATGATATCATTAAGCATTTAGCTCAAAAATTCTATATTGAGGATACTAACCTGCTGTCGGCTAAATCAGAGATTCTTACAGCTGTAATTGACAAAACAAAGTGCGAATTTCCAGATATAGCAGAACATATTTGCGAGATAACTCCAATAACATCACTTGTTCGCAGTACATTGTTTACTGGTTCAAGTAAACAGGTTTCGTTAGAAAGTGAACTGAAACGCGAAATATTATCTGCCGACGAGATATGCTTGCTGGTGTCATTTATTCGTAGCTCGGGTTTGAATCTGATTTTTAATCAGCTGAAGGATTATACCCAGAGTGGAAAGAAACTTCGAGTAATCACTACCACATACATTGGAGCAACTGACTATAATGCTATCAAAAAGTTGGCCACATTGCCAAATACGGAGATTAAAATCTCATATAATTCTTCTCTTGATAGACTACATGCTAAATCATATCTGTTTCTCAGAAATACAGGTTTCCATACGGCTTATGTAGGTTCGTCAAATCTTTCTGAACCAGCATTGACCGAGGGCCTGGAGTGGAATGTAAAAGTTACCCAACAAGAGTTACCACATATCATTAAGGAAATACGCCATACTTTTGAGTCATATTGGGGAAATCCCTTGTTTGAAACCTTTGTTTCTGGTAGGGATGACGAACGATTAAAGGAGGCTTTGTCGGGGGTAAAGACTGAGACGATAGATTATAGTGTGCTCGATTTGATAAAGGCGCATGATTATCAGGATGAGATATTGGAAAAGCTAAAACTTGAACGTGAGGTGTTTGGGCATTATCGCAATCTGGTGGTAGCTGCTACAGGTACTGGTAAAACGGTTATTGCTGCATTTGACTATAAGAATTTTAGGGAGCATAATAGTCGATCCAACTTCTTGTTTGTTGCTCATCGTGAAGAGATCTTGAAGCAATCTTGTAGAACGTTTAGAACTGTATTGCAGGATGAGAACTTTGGTGACTTGTGGTATGGTGATGTGGCGCCTCAGGCTTACACACATCTGTTTGCTTCGAAAGATATGTTGAATAATCATTTGGATGAGTTAGAATTAACTGACGATTTCTTTGATTATATAATTTTCGATGAGGTACATCACATTGCTGCTGATTCTTACAGAAAGATACTTAGTAGGTTTAAACCCAAGATATTGCTTGGACTGACTGCAACGCCAGAACGTATGGATGGTGAAGATATTACCAAGGATTTTGATGGGAAGATATCTGCAGAAATTCGTCTTGATGATGCTTTGAATAATCGCCTGCTGGCTCCATTCCATTATTATGGAATAACTGATAGAGTTGACTTGACTACTGTAACTTGGCGAGGCGGAAGATATGTAATATCAGAGCTCTCGAAAATATATACAGAAAACGACTTACGTACAGGATTGATTCTTAGAAAGATTGAAGAATACCTCCCTAATTATCACGATGTGCGTGCACTTTGTTTCTGTGTGGATGTAGAGCATGCAAAAAATATGGCTGCTAAGTTCCAACTGGCCGGATTAAAATCGGCATATCTTGTTAGTGACAATGGGGCTGAGCGTGTGAAGTGGAGCAGACAGCTAAGAGAAAAGAAAATAAACTATCTGTTTGTAGTAGATATGTTCAATGAAGGTGTAGATATACCAGAGGTTGATACTATCTTATTCTTACGTCCTACTGAAAGTTTGACTGTATTCTTGCAGCAGTTTGGACGTGGACTTCGTAAAGCAGAGGGTAAGGATTATGTGACAATACTCGACTTTGTTGGTCATTGCAATAAGGAGTTTAACTATACTGATAGATTTAGAAGACTCATAGGACGAACATCTATGAGTGTAGCCGAAGAGTTTGAAAAGGATTTTCCACATTTGCCATTAGGTTGTCATATAACCCTCGAAGCAAAAGCTAAGGAGTATATCCTTGAAAACATTAGGGCTGCAATAGGCACTTTCCGTAAGAGCAAAGTTATTACATGGATTCAGGCGTATAGTAGCGAAACTGATAGACCGCTTACGTTAGCAAACTTTATTCATTTGCATCAGATTCCACTTGAAAAATTTTATAAGAACTTTACTTGGCAAGGAGTGCTTAACTTGGCCGGAAAAACATATCGCAGGTCTCGATTTGAAAATGAGTTGAAACGTGCTGTGTATAAAAAATGGTTGTCAACGGATTCGTATACCTATTTTTCTTTCATAGAACGAATAGCATCTCAAAGTTTTAAAGTAAGAGTCGATGACATGAATTACATAGAGCAGAAGATGGCTCTGATGTTTTATTATGATATGTTCCAAGAGGCAGGTAAATACACAAATTTGCAAGGTATGTTTGACGACCTTTCTTTGGATGATCTTTTGTGTGAGGAAATGAGGGAGCTTGTTGGGCTGCTTAAAAATAGATGTGAAGCATATGAGATGGTAGATAATTCTTCTATCATGAATTTCCCGTTAAAGCTTCATGGTGTTTATACCAAAGATCAAATTTTTGTTGCATTGGAGACTTCAAGTATTGATAAGAAGTCTTCATGTCGTGAAGGATGCGAAAGAAATAAACGTTTGAATCTCGAAGCCATGTTTGTTGATATTATCAAGGACAGGGAAGAGGGCTCAAATACTAATTATAACGATTTCGCTATTAATGAGTTGTTGTTTAACTGGGAAACACAGAACAAAGTCAGTCCTACGTCACAAGCCGGTAAGAACTATATTAATGAAACCCAAACGATGCTTCTCTTCGTGCGTCAACAAGATAGCTATCCTGATGACAAAGGTAGAACCATGGGATTTACATATCTTGGAGAAGTAAAGTTAGTTAAGTGGCAAGGTGCAAAACCAATAGAGATTGTTTGGCGACTTAAGACACCAATGCCTGCATCAATGTTGAATATTGCTAAACATAGAGCTGTAGTATAAAATATGAGAAAAATAGAAGTAGTTGCAGCGATTATTCGCAAGGATGATAAGATATTTGCCACACAGCGTGGATATGGAGATTTTAAAGACGGGTGGGAGTTCCCTGGGGGTAAAATGGAACCTGGCGAAACGCCCGAAGCGGCTTTGAAGCGTGAAATACGCGAAGAACTTTCTGCAGCGATTAACGTGGATAGTTTCGTGTGTACCGTAGATTATGATTACCCTCAATTCCACCTTACCATGCATTGCTATTATTGCAGTTTGTTGGATGATGCCTTGCATCTTAATGAGCATGAGGCTGCGCGGTGGTTAACCAAAGACCAACTTGACAGCGTGGATTGGCTGCCTGCAGATTGGGTGGTGGTTGAGGCTATCAGAAAGAGGAATGATGTTGATTCCTCTTTCTGATAATTTGGCAGAACGTCAAAAAAATGCTAAAATATTTGGAAGATATTGAATTGTTATGTATATTTGCAAACAAACAATTTAATGAAAACCTTTATGAAGCAGATTTTGAACTGGGTGCTCGTCGCCACCCTCGTTTGCGGCGCAAGTGTGTTCACATCATGTACGTCGAACGACGACAAACCTGTCCAACCCGACCTTTCAACAAAGTTGATGGGCAAGTGGATGGTGGACGAACTGGACGGTCAGGCGTGTCCTACTAACCTGAAAGCAGTCATTACTTTCTTGTCGCCGACGGAAGCGTATGGTAGTCTTTCTGACTACTATAGCGAGTCGTGGAACAACCATGCGTCGGCTGAGGTTACGATTAAAGGCAAGAATGTAACGCTTAGAGCGAAAGAAAATGAACATACTACGCATGTGACGGAAGCAACCATCTACTCCATTACTGATAAGGATTTGATGTTGAAGTCTGACTGGAAAGTCTATGTTGACGGTAATGTGGTAATAAATGAGATCTACGACAAAGAGCGCTATATACGTGTGACAAACGACTATGAGAATGATATTATTGGCACATGGGAAGGCAAGGTGACTAGCACTGAGGACGAACACACCGATGGCGAACTGCACCGCTGGGAGTATAAAGCCGACGGCACCTACGCCTATTATAGTAAGGTGGAGGGGCAATGGCAGTCGGACACTGATTATCTTTCAAACTATTTCGTAGATGGTATCTTGCTCTGCACCCGCTGGAAGAAGACGGCCGATAGTGAAGAGTTGCGCGAGTGGTGGGAGATTGAGAGCATCAAGGATGGCGTGATGAAGTGGACGGCGCTGCGTATGCGTGATGATGGTTCAACCTACACCGCCACCTTCCAGATGACAAAGGTTGAGTAACTTACACTAAGCGTCAGAAAATTATTTCTGACGCTTAAACTCCATGGTCTTGGGCAATTTTTGCCACTTCCCTTTGAGGGGAACCTTTAGTGTGCTGCCCGATTCTTGCTTGAGTACGAATACCGAATCGCCCTGAACGGTGAGGGTGGCGGTGAGGTCTTCGCTGCCGTAATCGTTGATCATCTGCAGCGTGGCTTTGTGGCCCTTCACCTGGGCATCGGTGATAATCCAGGCAAACGAATTGAAACGTTTACTAAGATATCCTGGCACCTGGCCAAACAAATCCTGCCCGGGTACGGTAACATCTTGTTGGTAAAAATTAATACGCATCACTATATCGTATTCCTTATTTATAAGGTACGCGCGAAAGGGGCCTTGGGTGTTCTGCGCACTGGCCATTAGACTGGTCAAACACATCAGTGCTGAGACGATTAACTTATTCATATTGCAATACTTATAAGATTTTTGACCGCAAAGATACTAATCTAAATCATCTTTTAAACGTTTACGTTGAAAAAAATAACAAAAAGATGAGCGATTTAATGATTTTTTAATTATCTTTGCAGCCAATTAGTTAGTTTAACATGGTTAATAAGCGAATGATGCCAGACTACATCTTCGAGTCAAGTTGGGAAGTCTGCAACAAAGTAGGGGGAATTTACACTGTGCTCTCGACACGAGCCAAGACCCTGCAAAACACTATGAAGGACAGGATTCTTTTTATAGGTCCTGATTTTTGGAACGAATGTGAGTGTCCCTATTTCAAAGAAGAAACTTCTCTGTTTGCCGATTGGCAATGGGAGGCAAAAGAACAGGGGCTGAAACTTAAGGTAGGTCGCTGGACGATTCCAGGAGAACCTATTGCTATTTTGGTGGATTTTAAGCCGTTCTTTGAAAAGAAGAACGAGATTTACGGTTGGCTGTGGGAACACTACGGCGTGGATTCGTTGCATGCCTATGGCGACTACGATGAGGCCTCGATGTTCTCGTATGCGGCTGCCTTGGTCACGGAGAGCTTCTATAAATTTAAGAGCGTGAAAGGCGAGTGGACCGGGAAAACCAAGGTGATCTATCATGCTAATGAGTGGATGTGCGGTCTGGGGCTGCTGTACCTGAACAATAAGCTGCCACAGATTGGTACGGTGTTTACGACCCATGCTACGAGCATTGGCCGATCGATTGCTGGCAACCAGAAGCCGCTGTACGACTACCTGTTTGCCTATAACGGCGACCAGATGGCTGGTGAGCTGAACATGCAGAGCAAACACTCTATTGAAAAGCAGACTGCGCACTTTGCCGACTGCTTTACGACAGTGAGCGACATTACCGCCAGGGAGTGCCTGGAACTGCTGGATAAGCCCGTTGACGTGGTGTTGCCAAATGGTTTTGACAATAGTTTTGTGCCTGGCACTGTGCAGGCGTTTACCCGCAAGCGTAAGGCTGCCCGCAAAAAGATGCTGGATGTGGCAAATGCATTGTTAGGTGAGCAGCTGGACGATGACACGCTGCTGATCTCGACGTCGGGACGTTACGAGTTCCGCAATAAGGGTATCGACGTGTTTGTGGAGGCGATGAACCGACTGCTGCGCGACCGCCACCTGAAAAAAAAGGTGGTGGCCTTTATCGAGGTGCCCGGTTGGGTAGGAGAGCCTCGCAAAGACCTGCAGGAGCGACTTGAAGCATTGGACAAGGGACAATCGAACTTTGACTCGCCACTGGATGTGCCTCAGGTGACGCACTGGCTGCACAATATGAGTCATGATAATGTGCTGAGCATGCTGAAATACTACGATATGCACAACCGTAAGGATGAGAACGTGAAGGTGATTTTCCTGCCTTGCTATCTGGACGGTAATGATGGTATCGTAAATATGACATATTACGATCTGGTGCTGGGTAACGACTTGTGTATCTATCCATCGTATTACGAGCCTTGGGGCTATACGCCGCTCGAAGCAATTGCCTTTAAGGTGCCTTGTATCACAACCGATCTGGCTGGATTCGGATTGTGGGCCAACAAGGTGTTCGGACACGACGGACAACTTGAGGATGGTGTGAAGGTGATTCACCGCACAGATTACAACTACAGCGAGGTGGCTGATATTATCAAAGACACGGTGGCTGAGTTCTCGAACATGACGAAAAAGCAGGTTGATACCTGTAGGAAGCACGCTGAGGCGCTGTCGAAGAAGGCGCTGTGGAGTGAGTTTATCGAGTACTACTACCAGGCTTATGACATTGCTCTGCGTAAAGCGCAAAGCAGAATTGAAAAGTGATAATTGACAATTAGAATAATTAAAATAAATTTGTGACGTTATGAAAATTAAGGCTGATTATGCAAATGCTCCAATGTGGAAGGATCTGACCGTGAAGTCAAGTATTCCTGAAGAACTGAAGTGTTTGGACGAGATTGCCCACAACATGTGGTGGGTATGGAACTATGAGGCACGCGACCTGTTCCGTGACCTGGACCCTGAGCTTTATCATGAGGTAAAACACAACCCAGTTATGCTGCTTGAGCGACTGAGTTTTGCCCGTAAAGAGAAAATTGTGAAAGACAAGGCGCTGATGAAGCGCATTAAGAGCGTTTACGCCTTGTTCCGTAAGTATATCGACGTTGAACCCGACAAGAAGCGCCCATCGGTGGCTTACTTCTGTATGGAGTACGGTATCCACTCTGCCCTCAAGATCTATTCTGGCGGTCTGGGCATGCTGGCCGGCGACTACGTGAAGGAGGCTTCAGACTCTAATGTTGATATGTGTGCCGTAGGTTTCCTGTATCGTTTCGGCTACTTTACCCAGAGCCTCTCAATGGAGGGCCAGCAGGTGGCTAACTATGAGAGCCAGAACTTTGGCAGTCTGCCTATCGAGCGTCAGCTGGACAAGGATGGCAATCCCATGGTGATTGACGTGCCCTACACCAACTACCAGGTGCATGCTTATGTATGGCGTGTGAACGTGGGGCGTGTAAAGCTGTATCTGCTGGATACCGACAATGAGATGAACTCTGAGTTCGACAAGCCCATCACCCACAGCCTGTATGGCGGCGACTGGGAGAACCGTCTGAAGCAGGAGATTCTGCTGGGTATCGGTGGTATGCTGCTGCTCAAGAAGTTGGGCATCAAGAAGGATATCTATCATTGTAACGAGGGTCACGCTGCACTCTGCAACCTGCAGCGTCTGTGCGACTATATCGATGGCGGCATGACTTTCAATCAGGCTCTTGAGCTGGTACGTGCTTCTTCGCTCTATACGGTTCACACCCCTGTTCCTGCTGGTCACGACTACTTCGACGAGGGTCTGTTTGGCAAGTATATGGGTGGCTACCCACAGAAGTTGGGTATCTCGTGGGACGAGTTTATCGGCATGGGTCGTACCAACCCCGATGACCACAGCGAGCGTTTCTGCATGAGTACCTTTGCCTGCAACACCTGTCAGGAGGTCAACGGTGTGTCTATGCTCCACGGATGGGTGAGCCAGAAGATGTTTGCACCTATCTGGGCTGGCTACTATCCCGAGGAGAATCACGTGGGCTACGTGACCAATGGTGTGCACTTCCCGACATGGTGTGCTACCGAGTGGCGCAAGGTGTATGCCAAGTACTTTGATGCCAAACACATGAGCGACCAGAGCAACGAGGAGATCTGGCATGGCATTTACAACTGTCCTGATGAGGAAATCTGGGCCACACGTATGGCGCTGAAAAACAAGCTGTTTGATTATATCAAGGAGCAGTTCCGTGAGAAGTGGCTGAAGAACCAGGGCGATCCTTCGCGTGTGGTTTCGCTGCTCGAGGGTATGAATCCTAATGCTTTGGTAATCGGTTTCTGCCGCCGCTTTGCTACTTACAAGCGTGCTCACCTGCTGTTTACCAATCTGGATCGCCTGAGCAAGATTGTGAACGATCCTGAGCATCCAGTCATCTTCCTGTTTGCCGGTAAGGCTCACCCAGCCGATGGTGCCGGTCAGGGATTGATTCAGCGTATCTACGAGATTTCGCAGCGTCCGGAGTTCCTGGGCAAGATTATCTTCCTGGAGGACTACGACTTCCTGCTGGCTCGCCGACTTGTTTCGGGTGTAGATATCTGGATGAACACCCCGACACGTCCGCTCGAGGCTTCGGGTACATCTGGCGAGAAGGCCGAGATGAACGGTGTGGTAAACCTGAGTGTGAAGGACGGCTGGTGGCTTGAGGGCTATCGTGAGGGTGCCGGATGGGCCCTGACCGAGAAGCGCACCTATCAGAATCAGGGCTATCAGGATAATCTGGATGCTGCTACTATCTATGGTCTGCTTGAGAATGAAATCATACCTCTTTATTATAATAAGAACAAGAAGGGTATCAGCGAGGGCTGGATTAAGGTTATCAAGAACAGTATCGCCCAGATTGCACCTCACTACACGATGAAGCGCCAGTTGGACGACTATTATGAGAAGTTCTACAACAAACAGGCTAAGCGCTTCAAGGAACTGGTTAAGGACGACTGCCGTCTGGCCAAGGAACTGGCTCAGTGGAAGGAGACCGTGGCCGAGCGTTGGGATGCCATCAACGTGGTATCATGCGAGTGGGACTATCCTGCTACTGGTATTGAGACAGCGCAGAAGTACACCATCCGCTACGTGATTGACGAGCAGGGACTGGAGGATGCTGTAGCACTCGAGAAGGTGAACGTATTTATTAATAAGGAAGGCGAGGAGCGCATCTTCTCGATCGAGCCTCTGAAGATGGTAGGTCACGAGGGCAACAACTACACCTTCGAGGCTACACTCTCACCACAGCAGGCCGGACAGTACAAGAGTGCCATCCGTATGTATCCTAAGCATAAGGATCTGCCTCATCGTCAGGACTTCTGCTATATCAAGTGGCTGGAGCTGCCTGCACACACCGTGTAATGCCGTTGGCACAAGCATCATAAAAAAGAACCCGGGTTCAATCTTTGAACTCGGGTTCTTTATAGTTTTGCAGGATGTATTTTCCTAAAACGTTTTGCCGGTTGCGTTGGCCCGTCAGGGTGATGCTTTGACTGATGCGGCGGTGCAGACTATCTACTTGCTGCTGCAGCTGCTGCCGATGGGCTGCGTTGGTACGGGTTGAGAGCTGTGCCAGACGGATGAGCTGGGTGCCAAGTTTCTGAACAGTATCGTTAAGGGCCTGCCACTGATTGTTGAGCTCGGTGCCCGACACGCGAGAGGGGCGGGGATGCTGGTTCAGCTCGATGGTGATTTCGCCCGGTTCCAGAAAGAAACTGCAACTGGACAGCTGCTGGCGGTTAAGATAGGCACGGCAGAACAGCGTGGTGTCGGTAGTGCCGGCAAACCTGAACGTGCCGCCGCTGACAATGGCTTGGCCAAGAACTTTCTGAGGCGGGTCTTCGAATGCCAGCGTAATGGTATCGCCATCCTTCAGCTCGGTGGCGCAACCTTTTATCTGATAAACATCAGACTGGCAGGCGCAAAGCATGAAGCTTGCAACTGCCAGTCCGATAAAACTTTTATTTGTCATTATACAATGTACAAATCGCTGATGCTCTTATTGTCGATAACACGGCTGATGGCCTCGGCAAACATCTCGGCTACGCTGAGCTGCTTAACCTTAGCACAACGCTGGGTGTAAGGGATTGAGTCGGTGAATACAATTTCCTCGAGGGCTGAGGCCTGTACGCGATCGCTGGCGGGACCACTCATTACGCAGTGGCTGGCGCAAGCACGAACGGTAAGTGCACCATGCTCCTTCATCAGGTCGGCTGCCTTGGTAATGGTACCGGCAGTATCAACCATATCGTCGATAATCACCACGTTCTTGCCTTCAACCTCACCGATAATCTGCATAGAAGCTACGACGTTGGCACGGGCACGGGTCTTGTTGCACAACACCAGTGGGCAGCCCAGATACTTGGCGTAGGTGTTGGCGCGCTTTGAACCACCAACATCAGGCGAAGCAATAACCAGCTCGTCGAGCTTCAACGACTGCAGGTATGGCAGAATAACGTTTGAAGCATACAGATGATCGACGGGAACGTCAAAGAAACCCTGAATCTGGTCGGCATGCAGGTCCATGGTGATGACACGGTTTACACCAGCAGCGCTCAGCAGGTCGGCAACCAACTTGGCACCGATGCTTACACGGGGCTTGTCCTTACGGTCCTGACGGGCCCATCCGAAGTAGGGGATGACGGCGTTGATGGTGCGGGCCGAAGCGCGCTTGGCTGCATCAATCATCAGCAGCAACTCCATCAGATTGTCGGAACTGGGGAAGGTGCTCTGAACCAGGAAAATGTCGCGACCGCGGATACTTTCCTCGTATGACACAGCAAACTCTCCATCAGAGAATTTTGTGATTTGTAACTTACCTAACGGACAACCAAGACTTTGACAGATTCTTTCTGCCAGGTATCTCGTGGCTGTTCCTGAGAATACCAAAAAGGAGCTCTTATCACTCATTGTTAATACCTATTTATATATTTATATTAGTACTTTAGCTTGCTAATCTATTGTTTTGCGTAGTTTCTCGAAGTGGTTAAGTAATGCCTTGTAGTCAATCTCGTTGTGGATGTTGAAGCGGTTCCACAGGTCGCCGCATATCACCATGCCACCAAAGCCTAAATCCTTAATCTCCTTCACACGATCCAGATTCATTCCTCCTAAGGCATACACCTTTTTATCTATCAGGCCTTTCTTGGAGGCTTCGCGTAACTCGTCCATCGTAAACGACTGCTTCTCGTCGGCATTGGTCTGACTGTCGAAGATGGAGTGCAGGAATACATAGTTCGACTTTTTTTTGGTTTCCTTGAGTTCGCTGATTGCGTGACACGTGCGGCTGATGTTGCCTTTATAGCCAACGGGAGCCTCGGTAAACGCATCGTCGATATGTATACCGCGAAGGCGATACTCCTCTTTTAAATAGAAGTGGCCGTGAACGGTTATCTTGCTATGATAGTCGTCGCCAAGCAGAGTCAGTAAGCGCTCAGAATACATGGGCGAAGCACCGGGTTTGTACAGGTGCAGATTGTCCAATCCCTCTTCGAAGAGGTTCGCTAGTATCTTGTCCTCTTCGACGAAGAATGTGGGTTTCGTCATTACAATAAGCTTCATTTTTGCCATCTGTTCTCTTTCTAAGTGCAAAATTACACAGATTTTTCGATATTCTACCCACTTTCAGCAAAAAAATAGTCATAAGGGTGCATTTTTCAGAAAGTTTTAGTAATTTTGCATCCTGAAAATAGCAAAATAGCTAGATTATCAGAATTGGAAATAAATTATAAATTGTAAATAATAAAATAATAAATTTAAAGATGAAAGCATTTGTTTTTCCCGGACAGGGAGCACAGTTTGTAGGCATGGGTAAGGATCTGTATGATAACAACCCACTGGCAAAGGAACTTTTTGAGAAGGCCAACGATATCCTTGGCTATCGTATTACTGATATTATGTTTGCTGGTACCGACGAGGAACTGAAGCAGACTAAGGTTACACAGCCTGCCGTTTTCCTTCATAGCGTTATCTCGGCACTCTGCATGGGCGACGCTTTCGATCCTAAGATGGCCGCCGGTCATTCACTGGGTGAGTTCTCGGCTCTTACAGCTGCAGGTGCCCTGAGTTTCGAGGATGGACTGAAGCTGGTTTATGCACGTGCTATGGCTATGCAGAAGGCTTGCGAGGCTCAGCCTTCAACAATGGCTGCTATCATTGCTCTGCCCGACGAGAAGGTAGAGGAGGTTTGCGCCGAGGTAAGCAAGCTGGGTAAGGGTGTTGTTGTAGCTGCTAACTATAACTGTCCCGGACAGTTGGTTATCAGTGGTAACGTAGAGGCTATCGAAGAGGCTTGCGAGCGCCTGAAGGCTGCTGGTGCTAAGCGTGCACTGGTGCTGAAGGTGGGCGGCGCTTTCCACTCGCCACTGATGCAGCCTGCTAAGGACGAGCTGCAGGCAGCTATTGAGGCTACTGAGATTAAGACTCCTAAGTGCCCCGTTTACCAGAATGTAGATGCTAAGCCTCATACCGATCCTGCTGAGATCAAGGCTAACCTGATTGCTCAGCTCACAAGCTCGGTTCGCTGGACACAGAGCGTACAGAACATGATTGCCGATGGTGCCGACGACTTCACAGAGTGCGGTCCTGGTAAGGCCCTCCAAGGCATGATCGCTAAGATCAACAAAGAGGTTTCTGCCCATGGCATCGAATAAGATGATAATTTATCAGGTTTTCACCCGTTTGTACGGCAATAAGAATACCACTCGGAATGAAGATGGTACATTGGCCGAGAATGGTTGCGGAAAACTGAACGACTTCACGCCCAAATCCTTGAAGAACATCAAGGAGATGGGCGTGAGCCACATTTGGTACACGGGAGTTATTCGTCATGCTTCGCAAACAGATTACTCCCAGTACGGCATTCCACGTCAGCATCCGGCTGTGGTAAAGGGTAGGGCGGGATCGCCTTATGCTATTACCGACTACTACGATATCGACCCCGACCTGGCCGAGAACGTAGAGCAGCGTATGCAGGAGTTTGAGGCTCTGGTAGAGCGTACGCATAAGGCCGGACTGAAGGTGATTATCGACTTTGTGCCCAACCACGTGGCACGTCAGTATCACTCTATCTGTAAGCCACAAGGGGTGAAGGATTTAGGTGAGGAGGATAACCCACAGAACGGATTCGACCCGCAGAACAATTTCTATTATTGCCCCGGACAGCGTTTCCAGCCTTACTTCGACCTGTATCACGGCGAAGCCGAGGCGTATTTTGAAGAACCAGCGAAGGCTACGGGCAACGACTGTTTTCATAATGCGCCAGGCATGAACGACTGGTATGAGACGGTGAAGCTGAACTATGGCGTGGATTATTATGCTGGCGGCGTGGGATATTTTAATCCTATCCCCAACACCTGGGATAAGATGACGGATATCCTGCTGTTCTGGGCGGATAAGGGCGTGGATGGATTCCGCTGCGACATGGCTGAGATGGTGCCTGCTGCCTTCTGGCACTGGGCTACCGACAAGGTGAAGTTCCGCTATCCTGAGTGCGTGTTTATCGGTGAGGTGTATAATCCGGCTGAGTATCGCAATTATATTGGAGCAGGATTCGACTACCTATATGATAAGGTGGGCATGTATGATACGGTGCGCGGCGTGATTTGCGGCCAGCAGAGTACCCATGCCATTACTGGGGCTTGGCAGCAAACTGATGATATCCGCCAGCATATGCTGTACTTCCTGGAGAATCACGACGAGCAGCGCGTGGCTAGCGACTTTTTTGCCGGTGATGGCCGTAAGGGCGTGCCTGGATTGGTGGTTTCGGCTCTGCTGCAGCAGAATCCGCTGATGATTTACTTCGGACAGGAGTATGGTGAGCGAGGAATGGACAAAGAGGGCTTTAGCGGTTGTGACGGACGAACCACTATCTTTGATTATTGGAGTGTGGATACTATCGTGCGTGCGGCTAACCGCAAGTACACCATTCGCGAGAAGTTTATCTACGATATGTACCGCAAGGTGATGACGCTGGCGCAGACTGAGAAGGCTGTGACACAGGGCGAGATGTTCGATCTGATGTATGCAAACGGTCATTTGCAGCGCCAGTATGCGTTTATCCGTAAGCATGGTACCGAGGCTATCCTGGTGGTGGCCAACTTCGACGACGCTCCGGCTACCATCGCGGTCAACCTGCCTGCTCATGCCTTCGACTATCTGGGCTTGAAGGAGAAGACAGCTACGGCCACCGACCTGATGACAGGACAAAAAGAAAAACTCGTACTGAAGCGCGATGCAGCGGTTGAGGTAGAGGTCCCCCAGAACGGCGCGGTCATCCTGAAATTCCGCCCGTAAATATTATTTGGCACGGATTACACGGATTAACACGGATTCTTTATAAAAACAACACGGCTGAAGTTGCAAAACCAAAGCCGTGTTTTTAATTTATTAAAGCAGCGTTAATCCGTGCCTAAAATAAATCCGTGTTAATCCGTGTAATCCGTGCCTATAATTAAATCTCGCTGATGCTGCCGACGCCGGAGCGGTGGGTATCCTTCTTCTTGGGATGACCGCCGTACTCTAACGATCCCACACCCGACACGCGGCCTTCGATGCTTTCGGAAGCATAACACTTGATGCTGCCCACACCTGATACGCTGGCTGTCACGTTCAGTGCCTTTAGGTTGCCAGCCTCGATACTGCCCACACCGCTATTGCGCAACTCAACATCATCGGCAATACCGCTGACTGCAATCTCACCCACACCACTATTGATAATCTCTAATTTGTCGGTATCCAGACTGTCCATCTTAATGTTAGAGGCACCACTATTGGTTACCTTGGTAAGGTCGGCAGTATAAACCTTGATTTTTACCTCTTGTGTGTTCAGATTGAGATTTTTCTGTGTGAACTTGATGCTCAGTGCGTCGTTGGCACTTTCAAACTTGTAGTATTCAATATAATTGTCGGGAGCAGTGAGCTCGATGGTGCCGCTCTTTTTCACGTCCTGCACGATCTCTACGTGGCCCACGCAACTCATGTTTACTTCCTCGAAAGTATCAACCTTATAGGTCTTGGTTACGATGTTGTCGCTGGGGGTTACCTTGTTGATACCCAAATCTAACTTACACGATGTGAGTGCCAAAGCACATACCATCAAAAATAATACCTTTTTCATATTCATTTATTAATTTAATTGTTTCATTTTATTCTTTTGACGCATGTAAGGCGGAAAAAGTTGCAAGAAACTTGTTTTTTTTAGTTAAATTTCGTATTTTTGCGCCAAAAATTTAATGTTATGGCCGATTATATACTGAACGAGCACAACAAGGAGGAGTTTCCGCCAGCACACACGGCTGAGCATCTGCTGAACCAGACGATGATCAGGATGTTTGACTGCGGACGATCGTATAATGCCCATGTGGAGCGCAAGAAGAGTAAGATGAGTTTTCATCTGGCACAGAAACCTACACGTGCTGAGGAAAGGGAGATAGAACAGCGCATGAATGACCTGATAGCTCAGGATCTGCCTGTGACGTTTGAATTTGTGACCCGCGACACGCTGCCCGACGATGTGAGTCCCGACCGACTGCCCGAGGATGCATCGGAAACTATCCGACTGGTGCGCATTGGTGATTATGATGTGTGTCCCTGTATAGGTAAGCATGTGCGCAGCACCTCGCAGATAGGGCGCTTTGAACTGTTGGGTACCAACTGGGACGAACAGGAACGCTCGTTCCGTGTGCGTTTTAAAATTGTACAGTAACAAAAAAATCCCGCTCAAATCGGCGGGATTTTTAATATGTTTATTTCTGTTTCTCAGGAATCTGAATTTTTGAGAATACAGGGTTGTGGTCGGAGTAACTCAACTCGCGCTTGTAATACGACAGTCCCAGGAAGGCTTTGTCGTGGAAGATATAGTCGATGCGCACTTTCTTATTGCCACCACGGAAGGTGTACATAAAGCCGCTACCACACTCTGTAAAGCCATCAACCTTATCGCCTAGCATGGTGTTGTAAACGTAAGAGTAGGGCACATCGTTAAAGTCGCCGCATACGATGATGGGGCGCTCGCAATCGCGCATGTCCATGGCCAGCACGTTGGCCTGGCCCGAACGGGCTATCATACCTAAGGTGTAGTTGCCGTAGAAGGCACGCATCAGGGCGTTACCCTCTATATCCATTCCCTGGTTCATGAGTTTGCCGGCCCTGTGCAGGGTGCTGTTGATTCCAGTGGTTTCGAGGTGGGCGTTATACACACGAACTACGGTGCCCTTATAGTTAATCTCTGCCCACATGGCGCTGTTGTTGGTCATCTCGAAGTTCATGTTCTTCGACTTAACGATGGGGTAACGACTATAGATAACCATGTCACTTTCGCCCATGACCATATAGGGGAAGTATTCTTTATACGAGTCGCTGTTCTTCTTGTCGCCGCTCTCGTCGTTATACTCCTGGAAACAGGCCACATCAACCTTCTGCTTTTTCATCTCGCTCAGAATATCCTGGGCAATAAAGCCAGAGGTTTCGCGACCGAACATGGCTACGTTGTAGGTGGCTACCTTCAGTCCGGGCTTGATGTCGGCATTAGGGTCGGGCGATCCAAACTGGTAGAGAGTGCCCGAGTAGGGGATGCAGCACAGGATGGCAATGAGCGGGATGATGGCCCAATGCCAGCGGCGCATGATAAGCCAGTAAACAAGCAGTAGCACATCGGCTGCTATCAGCAAGGGCAGAGCATACACCAGCATGGCGCGGGCGGTATTACCTGCAGGCCGAACATCACCGCCGTAGAGACCTACGATGGTGAAAATCATGACTAGTACGGTTAAAATAAGAATAGAGAACGAAAAGTACTTTTGTACAGCTAGTTTTCCCATAATGTGTGAAAATAAAAATAAGTGTAGATATTATTAGTCGAGATATTTTCCTACCATCTCGATCAGGTTCTCAACCTTAAATGGCTTGGCCATAAACTCATCGCAGCCGGCATCCTTTGCATCGCGGATATTCTCCTCGAAAGCATAGGCGCTCAGGGCGATAACTGGTGTGTCGGTATCAATCTCCTTAATAATGCGGGTGGCATCAAGACCGTTCATCTCGGGCATGCGGATGTCCATCAGTATCAGATCGGGATGCTCTTCTTCGTTCAGGGTGACTGCTTCGATACCGTTATGGGCACGAATAAGACGGTAACGCTTGTGGAGCACAATCTTTACCAATTCGAAATTGCTGTCCTCGTCCTCTGCTACCAGAATAGTCTTCTTGTTTTTGTCGTCGGGGCGACCGCTTACACGGATGGTGCGAACATTAGAGGTGGTGGTGTTGCGGGCTGGAGCTATGCCGCCAATGGTACCCTCGAAGGGCAGCACAAAGTGGAATAGCGAACCCTCGCCAACCTTTGATTCGACATAAATCTTACCGCCCAGTTTCTCGACGATAATCTTGCACAGTGCCAAACCAAGACCGTAGCCGTTGTTGCTGGTCTCGGCATCACGAGATACATAGGTATTAAAGATATGCTGCAAATCCTCGGGGGCTATACCGCTACCGGTATCTTGAACAAAGAATTCGATGTTTGTGCCTTCGTCGAGCATGCGGTAACCATAGGTGATGCTGCCGGCCGAAGTATGTTTCAATGCGTTGCTGATGAGGTTGGAGAATACCTGCGTGATACGGTTAGCATCGGTGTTGAAAGTAACAGCCATATTGGGCTTCTTCCAACTGAGCTTTACCGTTTCGGGGCAACGGAATTTGAACAGATTCTTGATACTGTCGCAGAGCTGGTTGAGATCGGTGCTCGACTTCTTCATCACAATTTCGCCCGACTCTACACGTGATAGGTCGAGGATCTCGTTTACCAAACTCATCAAACGGTTGTTGTTGCTTTCAATGATTTCGAAGAACTTCATGCGGTCTTCCTGCGAATCTGTTTCAACCAATACGCGAGAAAAACCCTCGATTGCATTCAAGGGGGTGCGGATTTCATGACTCATATTGGCTAAGAAGAGCGACTTCATCTTGCTCGCCTTTTCAGCCTTTTGGGCCTTCTCCTCGTATTCCTTTAGCTTCTGTGTAGCGATTGCCAACTGTTCTTGTGCAAGGGATAATTTGCGGTTGGCCTCCGCATATTTCTGAAGCATTATTTCCTTCTCGCTATAATCCATTTGTCTTCGAAAAATCACTATTTGGCTACAAAGGTAATGCTTTTTTTGTAAACACAAAAGAAAAATGAAAGAAAATTAGCAAAATTTTCAACTTCTTTTCGCTTTTTCCCATGCACCGCTATGATTATGGCTGCAGAGATAGCGCATTCCGCGAAAAACATTGAGGTTCATAAACATAAAATAATAGGCGGTGTAAAGCAGCTTGTTCTTGATGCCGTGACGGGCCAGGAGCCAACCGAAAAATGCGGCTAAATAGAACAAAACTTGTGCTACCAGCATCACGTCGAAGAATAGTCCTGAGCGCATAACTGAAAGTAATATATTGATAACCAGTAAGATAATCATTGCTATTGGAGTGATACTCCAGCGCAGCACACGGTGGCTGATGTATTGGAAACTTACCAGTGGATACTTGATGGGGTTGAGCAAACTGCGCAGCCACCAGATGCTTTGCAGACCGCCTGCGGCTATGCGGCGCTTGCGTTTGCTCTCTTCAAAAATGTTGGCAGAGCCATATTCCTGGGCATAGGCATCAGGGGTGTAGGCTATGCGCTTGCCATCTTGTATCACATACATTGACATCATAAAATCGTCTAACAGGGCGTTGTCGGGAACCTCGCGCACCAGTTGGGGATCGATGGCGTAGAGCTCGCCAGCTGCTCCCATGGCAGAGTAGAGTTCGCTGTCCCAACGCTTTAGGGTGCTCTCGTAGCGCCAGTAAAGACCTTCGCCTTCGGCTGCCATCTCACCTTCCTTGCGAGCGGCCACGCGCTTCTCGCCTGATACGCAACCAACGGTGGGGTCGGTAAACAAACGGGCTATTTCTTTCATAGCGCCGGGGTTTATCATGGTGTTGGCATCGGTAAAGGCTACGTAGCGGGTTTGTAACTCCTGCAAACCGTGCTTCAGGGCTGCCGACTTGCCGCGGCGTTCGGGACTGAACACCACATCAACCTCGGGGTAGGCTTTCAGTAACTCGTTGGTGCGGTCGGTGCTACCATCGGTAACCCACATAATGCGGAATTTTTCGCGTGGGTAATCGATAGCCAGGGTGTTGGCCATCTTCTCGGCCACCACGTCTTCTTCGTTATAAGCACAAATAAGTAGGGTGATGGTGGGCAACTGTTCATCGCTAGGCATGACGGCTTTGCGGGGGGCACCCGCAAAAAGCCGTTTTAGCCTGAGGATGATGTATAATAGAATTCCGTAACCTAAGTAGGTGTAGAATACTATGAGCAACATGGCCCAGAATAGGATTTTAAGTGTAGTCATAGGTTTTTTGATATAAGAGTTTTATTACTTTGTTTCGATTTCTTCCTTCATGTCGATATACTGCCTGTCGGCATCGTAGAACTCGTACTGAAGAAATGCCAGTTTCTGCGAGGGGATGACCCGTACGCCCAGTCCGTACTTCATTTGCCATTTCATCTTCAGGCTGAATAGGCCTTGGTTAATGTAGGCGGCAACGTAGGGATGAACGTGCAGATAGAACTTGTGCATACCTATCTTATTTACGAGGGTATCAATTTTACTCTCGAGAGTATCAGTGAACAGAATGCTCGACTTGATAGTGCCTTTACCGAAACAAGTGGGGCAGGTTTCCTCGACGTTAACACTCATGGCTGGGCGAACGCGCTGACGGGTAATCTGCATAAGGCCGAATTTTGAAAGAGGCAGGATGTTGTGCTTGGCTCGGTCTTTCTGCATGTTCTTGCACATGCGCTCGTAGAGCAGCTGGCGGTCCTCGGGTAACTTCATGTCGATAAAGTCAACAATGATGATACCACCCATATCTCTGAGTCGCAGCTGGCGTGCCAGCTCGTCGGCGGCTCCAAGGTTGGTCTCGAGGGCGTTGGCCTCCTGATTGTTCTCTTTCTTAATACGTGTACCGCTGTTAACATCTACTACATGCATGGCCTCTGTGTGTTCGATAATCAGATAAGCACCATGTTTGTAGTTTACCGTTTTTCCAAAGCCCGATTTGAGTTGCTTGGTTACATCGTAATTGTCGAAAATGGGAACCGTGCCATTATAAAGCTTCACGATATCCTTCTTTTCGGGTGCGATGAGTTCCAGATAATTCTTGATTTCGTTGTAAATGCCGCTGTCGTTTACGTGGATTCCGTCGTAAGTGGGATTGAAGAGATCGCGCAACAAAGCTACGGCTCTGCTTTCCTCCTCGAAACAGAGTTGTGGGCGCTCTGTGGTCTTCTGTACTTTGCTAATCACATCTTCCCAACGCTTCAACAGAATTTTTAATTCGGCATCAAGTTCAGCTGCGCGCTTACCCTCGGCTACTGTACGTACAATAACACCGAAATTCTTGGGCTTGATGCTCTGAATAAGTTGTTTCAGTCGGCTACGTTCTTCGCCCTTCTTGATTTTGGTCGATACAGAAACACTTTCCTCGAAAGGTATCAGCACCAAGTAACGACCGGCAAAACTTAGCTCGCAGGTAAGACGTGGCCCCTTGGTGTTAATAGGCTCCTTTACAATTTGTACCAGTATTTCCTGGCCAACTTTCAAGGTGTTGGCGATGCTGCCATCCTTTTTAAGTTCTGGCTGGATGTGGGCTTTCTGGATAGGGTAGAGCTTCTTGCGGTCGCTCACTACCTGTTTCAGATATTTCTCGTAAGAGTTAAATTGAGTTCCCAGATCGAGATAATGCAGGAATGCAACACGTTCGGATCCGACATCAACGAAACAAGCATTCAGTCCTGGCATCAGCTTCTTAACTTTTGCCACATAAATGTTGCCTACCGAGAACGACGCAGTGCGTTGCTCCTGCTGGTACTCTACCAGCTGCTTATCTTCGAGCAAGGCTATGCTTATGTCCTTAGGTTGCACATCAATGATAACTTCACTTGTCATTGTTTTTCTCCTTAAATGTTTTTCTTTTTCTTGACGGGGATGTCTCGTTTGTACTAAAAAGGGTGTGTCGCTATCCTTGGAGGATTAGCTAGACACACTCCTTTCATTTCTTTACTATTGGTCACAGAGGATCAAGATTTACTTGCTCTTATGACGATTCTTGCGCAGGCGCTTCTTACGCTTGTGTGTAGCCATCTTGTGGCCCTTCTTTTTCTTTCCGTTTGGCATAATACTAAAATTTATAATGTTAATTACTTCATTTTTTCAATAAAGCTCTTCGAAGGCTTAAAGGCGGGATAGTCGTGAGCCTCGATTACCAATGTGGTATTCTTTGAGATGTTGCGGGCGGTCTTCTGAGCACGACGCTTTACTACGAAAGTGCCAAAGCCGCGAAGGTAAACATTCTCCTTCTCGTCAGCAAGAGTCTCACGGATGCACTCCATGAATGCCTCTACTGAGATGGCGACATCTTTCTTAGCCAGGCCGGTCTCTTCAGCAATTCTGTTGATGATTTCTGCCTTTGTCATTTCTTATCTGTTTCTTTCTCTTTATATATTAATAATGTGTAAACTCGAAATTCTTCGATTTCGGACTGCAAAGTTACTAATTTTCAGCCGATTACGAAAATATTTCTCGTTTTTTTTTCAAAAAATCATGAATTTCGCCTATTTTTGGCTGTTTTTTCGTACCTTTGCACCACAAAATGAAGGAAAAATAACATGAAGCAGACAAAAATTGTAGCTAGCATTAGTGACAGAAGATGTGATCAGGATTTCATCCGCAGTCTCTTCGAGGCGGGCATGAATGTAGTAAGAATGAACACGGCTCATGCCGATGAGCAGGGTATTAAAAACATTATTAATAATGTGCGTAGTGTGAGCCACCATATTGGTATCTTAATAGATACCAAGGGGCCCGAGGTGCGTACTACCGGATGTGCTGAGCCCATTGCCTACAAAACTGGCGATGTAGTGAAGATTTTCGGTCGCCCCGAAATGGATACAACTCACGACATTATTAACTTGTCGTATGCCGACTTTGCTGCCGACGTGCACGAGGGATGCCACATCTTGTTTGATGACGGCGCACTCGACATGCTGGTTATCGGTATCAATGGTCCGGCTGTGATCGCTCAGGTGCAGAACGACGGTGTGCTGGGTTCGCACAAGAGTGTAAACGTGCCAGGTGTACACATCGCCCTGCCTACACTTACCGAGAAAGACCGTAAAAACATCAAACTGGCCATCGATCAGGATATCGACTTTATCGCACACAGCTTCGTGCGTTCGGCTGCCGACGTGCGTGCCGTACAGGCTATCTTGGATGCCTACAATAGCGATATCAAGATTATCTCGAAAATTGAAAACCAGGAGGGTGTTGATAATATCGACGAGATTATCGAGGCTTCGTATGGTATCATGATTGCTCGTGGTGACTTGGGTATCGAGGTGCCCATCGAACGTATTCCTGGTATCCAGCGACAGATTATTCGCAAGTGCGTTCGTGCCAAGAAACCTGTGATCGTAGCTACTCAGATGCTTCATACGATGATTAATAACCCCCGGCCCACACGTGCCGAGGTCACCGATATCGCCAATGCTATCTACTATCGCACCGATGCCCTGATGCTCTCAGGCGAGACTGCCAGCGGTAAGTATCCCGTAGAGGCTGTACGCACCATGGCCGCCATTGCCGAGCAGGCCGAGAAAGACAAGATGCGCGAGAATGATATCGAGGTGCCCCTTTCGGTGGATTGCGACATCCGTGAGTTCATGGCCCACTCAGCCATCGAGGCCACCGAGAAACTCGGTGTGAAAGGTATTATTACCGATGCCAGTTCGGGCGACACAGCTCGTAACTTGGCTGCCTTCCGTGGTCCTAACCCTGTGCTGGCTATCTGCTACAACGATAAACTGCAGCGACTGCTGAATCTTTCGTATGGTGTGATTCCTGTATATCAGAAGGAGCATATCGACAACGAGGTACTGTTCCATGCTGCTGTGCGCATGCTTCGTCAGAAAGGCTACGTGCAGGATAATGATAAGATTGCCTACCTGAGCGGAAATATCGGTGAAGGCGGCGGTACCAAATTCCTGGAGATTAACACCGTGAAGGAGGTTATGACCAACCAGTACAAGTTCCACCTGCCACACTCCAAGAAGTAGACTTTACTCAAAACTAACATTAATGGATATGAAAATTAGAAGAACGCTCATGACGATGGGTATCGCAGCTGTGATGCTGCCAACTTTAGCCGCTGACGGACTACCTAAGGGTGCACCTGATTTCAGCAAGATTAAGGAAACTGATTATCTGCCTGCTATCGAAAAGGCTATCAAACTGAAGCGACAGGAAATCAATAAGATTGTTGCCAACAAGCAGAAGCCCACCTTTAAGAACACCATTCTGGCTTTGGAAAAGAGTGGGGTGGAACTTGACAAATGGCTGAACGTTGCCGAGGGATTGGCCAGTGCACATAAGACACCAGCCATTGCTGAGGCCGAGAAGCAATCGACACCGCTATTGACGGAGCTGGAGAACGAAATCTCGTTTAATAAGGCTCTTTTTAAGCGTATTAAATATGTGTATGACAACGAGTACAAGAACCTGAAGGGCGAAGACAAACGTCTGACCGAGGTTGTTTATAAGGACTTCGTACGTTCGGGTGCACTGCTTGATGACGCTAAGATGGAGCGTATGATGCAGATTAATATGCGTATATCTGAGTTGCAGCAGCAGTGGGGCGACATGCTGCCCGCTGCCACCAACAATGCTGTGGTTTGGGTGTACAGCAAGGATGAACTGAAGGGGTTGAGCGATGCCGATATTGCCCAGTGCAAGAAGGATGCCGAGAACCTTGGAGGTAAGGCTCCTTACGCCATTGTGATTGTAAACACCACCCAGCAGGCCATCCTGTCGAGTCTGGCCAACCGAGATCTGCGTCGCCGTGTGTTCGAGGCTTCGCGTCATCGTGCCGATGGTTCTGATCAGTACAACACATTCCCCTTGGTTGTGGAGATTGCTAAACTGCGTGCTGAGAAGGCAGAGTTGATGGGCTATAAGAACTATGCCTCGTACTCGCTGGAACGCACAATGGCTAAAAACTCTGACAATGTGTACAATTTCCTGAAGCAGCTGATAGCAGAGTACACACCAAAAGCGCAGGCTGAGACCAAAGCTATTGAGGAGTATGCCCGTAAGGAGATGGGCCCCAACTTTAAGTTGCAGCCTTACGACCGTTTTTACTATTCGGCTAAGATGAAGCAGGAGATGCTAAACTTGAGCGACGACGAAGTAAAACCCTATTTTAATATCGATAGCGTGATTGTGAACGGTGTATTCTATGCTGCCCATCGTGTGTATGGTCTGAATTTCGTTCAGCGCAAGGATGTGCCTACTTATCATCCCGATATGAAGGTGTTTGAGGTTCGTGATAAGAACGGAAAAATGCTGGCATTATTCTATAGCGATCCTTATCGTCGTCCCACTAAACGTGGCGGTGCATGGATGAGTGCTTTTGCCAAGCAGAGCGGATTGCGCCAGCAGTTGCCTATTATATATAATGTGACCAACTATGCCAAGGCGCCTGAGGGTCAGCCCACGCTGATTACCTGGGACGAGGTAACAACACTGTTCCATGAGTTTGGTCATGCCCTGCACGGTATGCTCTCTAACTGTTATTATAACACGCTGAGTGGTACCGCTGTAGCTCGTGACTTTGTGGAGATGCCATCGCAGTTTAACGAGAGCTTTGCCTCGATTCCAGAAATCTTCGATCACTACGCCAAGCACGCTGTTACTGGCGAGCCAATGCCTGCTGAACTGAAGGAGAAGATGTTGAAGAGCATTAACTTCCAGACTGCCTACGCTCTGGGTGAGAACCTGGCTGCTACTTGTCTGGATCTGGCTTGGCACCATCTGTCATCTGACGAAATTCCTACAGCCGACGACGCTGCGCAGTTCGAAATAGACGCGCTGAAGAAAATCGGTCTTTACGATACCCAGATTCCACCACGCTACAGTACTTCTTACTTCAACCACGTTTGGGGTGGAGGCTATGCGGCTGGCTATTACAGCTATCTGTGGACCGAGGTACTGGCCTGCAATGTGGCTGATACCTTTGAGAAGTTGGGCGCCCTGAAACCAGAAACTGGCGATGCCTTCCGACAGAAGGTGCTGAGTCGCGGAAATACCAAGGACCAGATGGAGATGTTTACCGACTTTACCGGTATGAAGAACCCCGACGCTTCGGGATTCCTGAAGTATAGAGGACTGTAAAACCGTTAGTTGGTTAATAATTCCTAAATGATAGACCGTAAGAATGGTAATATCAAATAATTGGCGTAATTTTGTAGGTCAAAAAGAAGGAAATATTAAGTTGTTTAACATTTAAATGTTTTATTATCAATGATTTATTCAAAAGAAGTGGAGAACATGTGTAGCGTTTGTAAGGGCGCTTACCATGGACCTGCACCTATCCCCGAGGAGGGCAAATGGGTAGCAGTAAAGGAAATCAAGGAGATCTCTGGTTACACCCACGGTATCGGCTGGTGTGCCCCTCAGCAGGGTGCCTGCAAGCTGAGCCTGAACGTAAAGGACGGTGTGATTCAGGAGGCTCTTGTTGAGACCATCGGTTGCACAGGTATGACTCACTCAGCTGCTATGGCTTCTGAGATTCTGCCTGGTAAGACTATCCTCGAGGCTCTGAATACCGACCTCGTTTGCGATGCTATCAATACCGCTATGCGCGAGCTCTTCCTGCAGATTGTTTACGGACGTACACAGAGTGCTTTCTCTGAGGGCGGTCTGGCTATCGGTGCTGGTCTTGAGGACCTGGGTAAGGGTCTTCGTTCACAGACAGGTACACTCTATGGTACCGTTGCCAAGGGCACACGTTATCTTGAGCTCACCGAGGGTTACATCACCAAGCAGTACCTCGATGCTAACAATGAGGTTTGCGGTTACGAGTATGTACACCTGGGCAAGATGATGGAGGCTATCAAGAACGGCATGGATGCCAATGAGGCTATGAAGAAGTTCACCGGTTCTTACGGTCGTACAACCGAGGAGCAGGGTGCAGTTAAGGCTATTGACCCACGTAAAGAATAATAGGAGGATACGACAATGATTAGAAAAGTACAGTTTGAGAGTCAGGAGCGCCGTATCAACCAGGTTCTTGCTGCTCTGAAGGAGAATGGCATCAACTCTATCGAGGAGGCCAATGAGATTTGTGAAAAGGCAGGTATCGACCCATATCAGATGTGTGAGGACACTCAGCTCATCTGCTTCGAGAATGCTAAGTGGGCTTATGTTTGTGGTGCTGCTATCGCCATCAAGAAGGGCGTAAAGACAGCTGCCGAGGCTGCTGAGGCCATCGGTATCGGTCTGCAGAGCTTCTGTATCCCAGGATCAGTAGCCGACGATCGTAAGGTAGGTATCGGTCACGGTAACCTCGCTGCTCGTCTGCTCCGCGAGGAGACAGAGTGCTTCGCATTCCTGGCAGGTCACGAGAGCTTCGCTGCTGCTGAGGGTGCTATCAAGATTGCTGAGATGGCTAACAAGGTTCGTAAGAAACCTCTGCGTGTTATCCTGAACGGTCTTGGTAAGGACGCTGCTCAGATCATCAGCCGTATCAACGGTTTCACATACGTACAGACCAAGTTCGACTACTTCACCGGCGAGCTCAACGTTGTTAAGGAGGTTCCTTATGGCAACAACCCCAGCCGTCTGAAGGTTAAGTGCTATGGTGCCGACGACGTACGTGAGGGTGTTGCTATCCTGTGGAAGGAGAACGTAGATGTATCTATCACTGGTAACTCTACCAACCCAACACGTTTCCAGCACCCAGTAGCTGGTACCTACAAGAAGGAGCGCGTGCTCGCTGGCAAGCCTTACTTCTCTGTAGCATCTGGTGGTGGTACTGGTCGTACACTGCACCCAGACAACATGGCAGCCGGTCCTGCTTCTTATGGTATGACCGACACTATGGGTCGTATGCACTCTGACGCTCAGTTCGCAGGTTCATCTTCTGTTCCTGCTCACGTTGAGATGATGGGCTTCCTGGGTATGGGTAACAACCCAATGGTAGGTGCTACTGTTTCTGTAGCCGTTGCTATCGACCTCGCTATCAACAAAAAGTAATAGTTGCTGAGCGATATAATTAATTAAGCCTCGCCAATTGGCGGGGCTTATTTTTTTGTTGTTAGAGCAAGGGAAACGCTTTATTGTACCTTTGTCATGCGATACCCCATTCGTTTAAGTTGCACGGCGGCACCCATCAGGTAGAGTTGGTGCAGGCAACTCACATAACCGTTAAAGGCCTCTTTTGTTCCGGGTTCTAAGCGCTGGTGCATCAGCGCATTGTAAACACGCTGAGCGCACTCGCCAGTAAGTTTTTCCAAGGCTGTGTAATCGTCGCCACGCAGCAAGAGCACCTCCTCGCGAATGTATTCGTCCATCGCATCGTAGCCACGCTTGTCGCGTATGTAAGCATACAGGTTTTCTACCTTAGAGTATATCTCCCATTCGGTATCCCACATCTTTGCCACGGCCAGACCGATATACATCATCCACCCCAATGATGCCGAAGGATAAGACTGAAACTCGCGAATGCCATCGGGAAGGTAAGCCTTAGCTATCTCCTCCCATTTTTCTTCTACATCCGGGCATTCGGGTAAACGCTCATCGACCTCATTCAAACTCTGCAGAAACAGGTGCAGATCATTACGTAATTGTTCTTCAAATTTTTCCATTTCGGGTGCAAAATTAATTCTTTTCTGGCAAATTACAAAAAAAAATTGTATCTTTGCACCAAAATCTGACACAACAATGAAAATAGTAATTCTTGACGGTTATACAGCTAATCCTGGAGATTTGTCATGGAGAGAGCTGGAGAAGATGGGTGATGTAACGGTATATGAGCGTACGTCGCCCGAGGAGACTGTAGTGAGAGCAGCCGATGCTGAGGTAGTGCTTACCAACAAAGTGCTGATGACACGCGAGGTGATGGAACAGTTGCCACAGCTCAAATACATCGGCGTTTTGGCAACTGGCTACAACGTGGTGGATATCCAAGCTGCACACGAGCGCGGCATCGTGGTAACCAACGTGCCTGCTTACAGCACCGAGAGTGTGGCACAGATGGTGTTTGCACATCTGCTCACTGTGACAAACCGCACAGAGCACTATGCGCAGCAGAACCGTGAGGGCAAGTGGAGTAGGAGTAAGGACTTCTGTTACTGCGATACTACCCTGACAGAGATGGCCGGTAAGACATTCGGTATTGTGGGATTGGGAAACATCGGTATGCGTGTAGCTCAGATTGCGCTTGCCTTCGGTATGAAGGTAAAGGCGCTGAGCAGCAAAGAGGTGCTGCCCGAAGGTATCGAGAAGGTGACACTTGACGAGTTGCTGGCTACATCCGATGTGTTGTCGCTGCATTGTCCGCTAACAGATAGCACCCGTCACCTTATTAATAAAGAGAGTATTCAGAAAATGAAGTCGTCGGCTATCCTGATTAACACTGGTCGTGGACCGCTGGTTGACGACGACGCTGTGGCCAATGCGCTGGCTGAGGGACGACTTTATGCTTTCTGTGCCGACGTGATGACCGTAGAACCACCTGCTGCAGACAATCCTTTGCTGAAGCAGTCCAACGCTTATATCACGCCTCATATTGCTTGGGCGAGTACCGAAGCCCGAGTGCGACTGATACAGATTGCAACCGAAAATGTAGGTTGCTTCATCAACGGGAAACCACAGAATGTGGTATGAAAAATAAAAGGCAGTGCTTGCGGGCACTGCCTTTATGATTAAATCTCGAAATCGAGACAACTGCGCTGAACGGTGTAAGGACGAACCTTACCGTTGGCCACAGCTACATGCTCGGGGTGAACGGCATAACCCTTCAGAGCCTCTTCGCTCTCCAAAGTGCTATCGAGCATGACATCGGCATTGGATGAAGCCAGACGACCATCGATATGAACCTTGACATCGAGTAGTCCGGGTACCTTACCTACCAAACCTTCCAACCCAGCCTTGATACCGGCCTTCACAGTTTTTTTCTCTTCCTCAGAGAGTTCTGGATTCAGGGTCCAGAGAATAATATGCTTTACCATAACTTAAAATGATTAATATAATGTATGTGCAAAAATAGACAAAATAGTTGAATAATGCTTCCTTTTTCACTTTTTTTTCGTATATTTGCCGACAAATCAAAAAATAATAGATATTTATGGCAACAGTTGACGACAAGAAAGTGATATTCTCGATGGTGGGCGTGAGCAAAACCATCCAGCAGAATCAGAAGCAAGTGCTTAAAAACATTTACCTGAGTTTTTTCTATGGCGCCAAGATTGGTATCATCGGACTGAACGGTGCTGGTAAATCTACCCTGATGAAAATTATCGCAGGGCTCGACCAGCAGTATCAGGGCAACGTGGTGTGGAGCCCCGGCTACAGTGTGGGCTATCTGCCACAGGAACCGCCACTGAACGAGGAAAAGACGGTGAAAGAGAACGTGATGGAAGGCGTGCAGCATGTGTATGATGCGCTGGCCGAATACGATGAGATAAACGTAAAGTTCGGATTGCCCGAGTACTACGAGGACGCCGACAAGATGGATAAACTGATGCAGCGACAGGCTGAGCTGCAGGATATCATCGATGCGACTGATGCCTGGAATATGGACTCAAAACTGGATCGCGCGATGGCAGCGCTGAACTGTCCGCCAGGCGATTGGAGTGTGAAGAATCTCTCGGGTGGTGAGCGACGCCGTGTGGCTCTGTGCCGACTGCTACTGCAGAAACCCGATGTGCTGCTTTTGGATGAGCCTACCAACCATCTGGATGCCGAGAGCATCGACTGGCTGGAGCAACATCTGCAGCAATATGAGGGAACGGTGATTGCCGTGACCCACGACCGCTACTTCCTGGACGATGTGGCTGAGTGGATTCTGGAACTGGATCGTGGCGAGGGTATCCCCTGGAAGGGCAACTATTCGAGCTGGCTGGAACAGAAGAGTCAGCGCCTGGCTCAGGAGGAGAAAAGCGCCTCGAAGCGCCGTAAAACACTGGAGCGTGAGTTGGAGTGGGTGCGTATGGCGCCCAAGGCCCGTCATGCTAAGGGTAAGGCCCGACTGAACTCGTATGAGATGATGCTGAACGAGGAACAGAAACAGAAGGAAGAGAAACTTGAGATATTTATCCCCAACGGACCACGATTGGGTAATAAGGTGATAGAGGCTGAGCATGTAGCAAAGTCGTTCCCCGAAAAGCAACTCTTTACCGACTTGAACTTCAATCTGCCACCCAATGGTATTGTGGGTGTGATTGGTCCTAACGGTGCGGGTAAAACTACATTGTTCCGACTCATCATGGGCTTGGATCAGCCTGATGCAGGTCAGTTCTCGGTAGGCGAAACGGTGAAGTTGAGCTATGTGGATCAGCAGCATAAGGATATCGATCCAACCAAATCTGTTTATGAGGTAGTGAGTCAGGGTAACGAGACTATCCGCATGGGGGGCAAGGACGTGAATGTGCGTGCCTATCTGAGCCGATTCAACTTCAGTGGTGCCGACCAGGAGAAGAAGTGCGGTGTACTGTCGGGAGGTGAGCGCAACCGCCTGCACTTGGCCATCGCACTGAAGCAGGAGGGAAATGTGCTGTTGCTCGACGAGCCTACCAATGATATAGACGTGAATACCCTGCGTGCGCTGGAGGAGGGCTTGGAGGCCTTTGCTGGTTGTGCAGTGATCATCAGTCATGACCGTTGGTTCCTGGATCGTATCTGTACACATATATTAGCATTCGAGGGAGATGGAAACGTGTTCTACTTCGAAGGCAACTATAGCGAGTATGAGAGCAACAAGGCTCAACGTTTGGGGTTAGAGGAACCCAAACGTGCCCGATACCGTAAACTCATGGAAGAGTAATTCTTTTATTAAAAAAAACAATAACTTAAAATGAAAAAACTAACTTTATGTGCTGTGCTGTTGGGAGCCTGTATGGGTGCCCAGGCACAGACACAGCAACTATTCGACAATGGCTGGCATTTCAGCCACGATGGCAAGACCATCAGTGTAAACCTACCTCACGATTGGGACATCTCGTATGCCTCTAATCCTGAAACCGGTGCCACGGGAACCGATGGCGGCTGGTTTCCTGCTGGCAAAGGTGAGTATCGCAAAGCTTTCGCCACCCCTAAGGGGGAACTGGTGAAACTGCACTTCGAGGGCGTTTATCAGCGTGCCGAAGTGTTTGTGAATGGACAGAAGGCTGGGCAGCATGCTTATGGCTATACCCCCTTCACCGTGGACGTGACACCTTATTTATATAAGGACAAACGACTGAATGAAGTAGTGGTGAAGGTGGACAACAGTCAGCAGGTGAACTGTCGCTGGTATTCTGGCTCAGGTATTTATCGCCACGTGTGGCTGCAGACGATGCCACTCCTGCACATAGCCGAGAATGGTGTGTTTGTTACCACAAGCAATATATCGGCCAAAGAAGCCACAGTGAATGTTGAAGTGACAGTGCAGAACGAGGCTGCTACTGCCGGTCAGGCCATTGTAGAAGTGGAAGGTAAGCAGCAGCAGGTGGAGCTCCAGGCTGGCGAGAGCAAGTCGGTATGCTTTAGCTATACTATTCAGAATCCCCATCTTTGGTCACCTCAGGATCCCTATCTTTACACTGTCAGCACTAAAATCTCGACGCAAAACTCTCAACACTCAACAAAATTCGGCGTGCGCTCCTTCAGTTACGATGCAGAGAAAGGATTTGTGCTTAACGGCAAGCCTATGCTGCTGAATGGTGCCTGCGTGCACCACGACGACGGTGTGATAGGAGCCATGGCCTTCGACGATGCTGAGATACGCAAGGTGCGCCTGATGAAGCAGGCAGGATTCAATCTGATTCGTACTAGTCATAACCCCACTACACGTGCTTTCCTGGATGCCTGCGACTCATTGGGTATGCTGGTTATCGGAGAGGCTTTCGATGGTTGGCGCACAGCTAAGAAGCCCTATGACTATTCGACACTCATCGATTCGTGCTATCGTGAGGATATCCATGCCATGGTGATGCGCGACCGCAATCACCCCAGTATCATCTCTTGGAGCATCGGCAATGAGGTGATAGAGCGTAAGGAGATAGCTGTGGTTACCACAGCCCGCAAATTGAAGGCTGCTGTGCTGGAGTGCGATAAGACACGACCCGTGACCGAGGCCCTCTGTGCTTGGGACCGCGATTGGGAGATTTACGACCCACACTTTGAGGTGCTGGATATTGCCGGCTATAACTACATGATATTTAAGCATGCTACTGACCACAAGCGTGATCCCAAGCGCGTAATGTGGCAGACAGAGAGTTATCCGCGTGGGGCTTTCCGCAATTGGGCTACCGTGCATGATTATCCTTACGTGATTGGTGATATGGTATGGACAGGTCTCGACTATCTGGGAGAGTCGGGCATCGGTCGCTATTACTATGAGGGTGAGCGCCCAGGCGAGAGCTATGCCGAAGGTGGACAACCCGATTGGCACGGTGCTTGCTGCGGCGATGTGGATATGACTGGTTGGCGTCGCCCCATCAGCCATTACCGTAGTATGCTGTGGAATGACCATGAACCTCTCTACATGGCTGTGAAGGAGCCAAATGGCTATCATGGTAAGATATATGAAACCTCTTGGAGCGTTTGGCCTACATGGGAGAGTTGGAACTGGGCTGGCTGGGAAGGTAAGCCCATCGATGTAGAGGTATATACCAAGGCGCCCGAGGTGAAACTCTATTTGAACGACCAACTGGTGGGTTCTAAGAAGGTGAGCCGCGATACAGAGTTTAAGGCTGTGTTCACGTTGCCTTACGAGGCTGGCACCCTGCGAGCCGAAGCTGGTGATGAGAGCGTCAGTTTGGCTACTGCCGGTGAACCTGCCAAGTTGCGCCTGACAGCCGACCGCACTAAGTTGACTGCCGATGGACAGTCGCTGGCCTATATCACCGTCGAGGTGGTGGATAAGGAGGGTAGGGTATGTCCTGATGCTGCTATCCCCTGCGAGGCTATCGTAAAGGGACAGGCCACGCTGATGGCTTTTGCCTCGGCCGACCTGAAGGATCGCGAAATAAAGACATCACCACGCGCCACGACTTTTAAAGGGCGCGCTATCATCGTGGTGCGTAGCACCCATAAGAAAGGTAAGGTGCAGGTAATCGTGAAGAGCTGTCTGCCCGATATTTCTTTAACTATCGGATAGATGTTTTCGAAAGTATAGCTTGTTGGTGCATAAAAAAAGCCGCTCGAGAGTCATCAACGACTCAACGGCGGCACCAACAATCTATGAATAACTAAAAACCTTTTTCTGAGATAAAACGGAGTGTCACCACTGCGTCTTTGTTATCCTTACTAACAAATCTTTTCTAACACCTTAGAAATACCTATCTCCAATTTAACTAATAAACCTAAAACCAAATTCTAACTAACTATTAACTCTAAATAAAAACCTAAATCAATCTATATTACCTAACTAATACCTCTGTATCTTTTTGACGATGCAAAGGTACGGCGATTTTCGTTACCATACAATAAAAATGATATACTTTTCGCAAAAAAATGCATTTCTTTTGATATACATCAAGCTGTTGTGTGCGAACACAGTTAAATTGTGTGCGAAAACAGTTCTTTCGGTAAAAATAAAAATGGGGAAAAGCATGAGAGTATTGTGGATTTTTTGTATATTTGCACGATTTTATAAAATTTCTTACTTAGATGAATCAGATAGAAAAAAAAGAAGGCATCACCGATTCTAGAAAACTAGGCATGCCAAAGTTTTTTATTTTGGGTGTCCAACATTTGTTCGCTATGTTTGGTGCCACCGTGCTGGTACCTGTGTTAACTGGTCTTTCTGTGTCGTCAACCTTGCTGTTTGCAGGTATCGGTACATTATTATTCCATGCTGTAAGCAAGTTTAAGGTGCCTGCTTTCCTCGGCTCTTCGTTCGCCTTCTTGGGGGGCTATCTGTCGGTGAAGGCTATGGGCGTAGAACAGGGTATGACTGAGACTTTGGCTTTGGATTATGCCTGTGTTGGCGTATTCTTTGCAGGATTATGCTATTTCCTGATGGCTGCGCTCATCAAGTCGTTCGGCATCGAGAGAGTGTTGCATTTCTTCCCACCTGTGGTCACTGGTCCTATGATTATTGCTATTGGCTTGGTGCTCTCGGGTAGCGCTATTCAGAACTGTACCACCAACTGGCCATTGGCACTCGTAGCACTTGTAACGGTGATTGTTGCCAGCATTTATGGTAAGGGCATCATCAAGATTATTCCTATTCTGCTGGGTGTGGTAATTAGCTATTTGACAGCTGTAGTGATGGGGGAGGTTGACTTTGCATCGTTGGAGGAGGCTAACTGGATTGGTTTGCCGTTCAGCAAAGAGCAAACCGCATTGGCAGTTTGGGAAAATATGGATACTACGTTTTTGATTTCTACCATTATTGCCATCATGCCTATCTCCATCGCTACCATTATGGAGCACATCGGCGATATGTGTGCCATTTCATCTACTGTAGATAAGGACTTCTTGAAGGAGCCAGGTTTGCATCGCACGCTGATGGGTGACGGACTGGCTACAGCGTTTGCATCCCTGTTTGGTGCACCTGCTAATACTACTTATGGTGAAAACACGGGGGTGCTGAATCTCACAAAAGTGTTCGATCCTGCTGTGATTCGTTTGGCAGCAGTTTTTGCTATCCTGCTGTCGTTCTGTCCAAAGTTCGCTTGTTTGATTGGCTTGATGCCTGCCGCTACCATTGGTGGTGTAAGCTTGATTTTGTATGGTATGATTTCGGCTGTGGGTGTTCGCAATCTGGTAGAAGATAGTGTTGATTTCAACTCTTCACGAAACGTGTTTGTGGCAGCCCTGATTTTGGTTATTGCCATCGGCGTAAAATATGGTGCCAACGATGAAGTAAACATCGGCCCCATCCACTTCTCTGGTTTAGCTCTCTCGGCTATCGTAGGTGTAGGTCTTAATGCTATCCTGCCAGGCAAGTTGGGTATGAAAATAAAAAGTGTTCACGGTAAAGAAAATAGCCACCATTAAATTCCTTTGCGGGAATATTAACGGTGGCTATTTCTACCGTTTGTTTCTTTTAATGGTTCCGTCCTTTAAACGTATAACCTATACCCTCAACGGCTGCACGGATGGTTTCTTCTGTAGCTGAGCCTTTGATGGTGAGCGTATTGGCAGAGGCACTGGCCTTGGCATTCTCTACGCCAGGGAGTGCCTCAACGGCACGGACAACGGCAGCTTCGCAATGGCTGCAATGCATGTCCTCGACTCTATAAATAGTAATGTCGGGGGCTATTGTTTTTTTCGAGGTGAACTTACTAAAAAATTTCATCATTAGCGCAAATATAATTAATACGGTTAATACTGTGGCACAAATAAGTTTAAAGGGACTGGGCAGAACCGAGGTGTTCATGCAGCAAACATGCTGATTGGTGATGGTAAAATCCCATCCGGTGGCATTGAGCAGCAAGCCGAACAGGATTGCGAAGCCTACAATGGTCATGAGGTAAACGGAGGTGAAACGGCGGCCCATAGATTTATGAACCACCAGTATGGATGCCATGTTTACGGCAGGACCTGCCATCAGCATTACCAAAGCTGCACCAGGCGATAGTCCTTTCATCATCAGGGCTGCCGCCACGGGAATACTGCCCGTTGAACAGATATACATCGGAACAGCGATAACGAGAATAGCCAGCATCTGTAACAGTGGCTGACTGCCGAAACTAAGGAAAAATTCATCGGGGATGGCAACCTGAATCAATGCAGCCACGATAAGACCGATGAGCAGTCGCAGACCGATGTCGCGAAGCATGTCATAGTAGGCATACTTCAGTACACGCCAAATTTTGAGTTGAGAGTTGAGAGATGAAAGTTGAGAGCTTCCTTCTAAGGAACAGCTGCCTTCATCTTTAACCAGTCGGTTTACCAATAGTCCACCGCAAACACCCGTGATAAGTGCTGCTGTTGGACGGATAATCGCAAAGCCAAGTCCCATTAGTGAGAACGTGGCAAGGATGGAGTCAATACCTGTTTGCGGCGTGGCGATAAGAAACGAGGCAATGGCTCCCTTCGAGGCTTTCTCGTTTCTAAGTCCGATAGCGGTAGGGATAACGCCGCACGAACACAAGGGCAGCGGTACACCTAACAATGCCGCCCAAACAACTGAAAATTTGTTGTTTTGCGAAAGGTAATTAGCATAGAATCTCTGCGGCACGAATACGTGTAGCACGCCAGCGATAAGGAATCCCAACAGCAGATAGGGTGCCATTTCGCAGACCACGTTCAGCAACGATATGAAAAAATTCTGTATTTCCATTTTTATTATTTTATTGAGTTGTTATGTATTGAAACTGACTTATATTCGCCAGGCGTCATGCCTGTGAGCCGACGAAAGTATTTCGAGAAGAATGAAGGATTGGCAAAATGCATCTCTTCGGCTATCTGGGCCGCAGGCTTATCCGTGTGGCGAAGTTCTATTTTGATGAGAGTGATTAAGGCACGGTCAATCCAGTCTTTGGCGGTGGTCCCGCTGGTTTGGCGGATTACGGTACTCAGATAACGCTCGGTGAGGCACATGCGGTCGGCATAGTAGCCTATCTGGTGATGCTTGGCGCAATGCTGGGTGACCAGTTGGAGGAAGCGATCGAAGATGGTTTGTTCGCGTGTGCGACTGCTAGCCAGCTGGTCGGCCTTTTGCTGGAATAAAAGGTCGTAGTGGTGCATCAGGGCAGCCACAAGAGCAGTGACGGTGGGACGATGATAGTCGCTGGTAGCATGAACTATTTGCCAGATGGCCTCGAGAATGTGTTGGGCAGTACTGATGCCGTTTTCATCGACTGATAACTGAAAATCGCGCACTTGACCATTAAAGGCAGATGGCATCTGTCCCTGTGCAAAAGGCATGGAGAAATTAGAAAACAGTCCAATTCCGAAGATGCGTAGATCGGCCGACAAGCGCTTGGGATGTATGATGGAGCCAGGACTGAGATAAATGAGTGTGCCGCTCGTAAGGTGTCGGTCCTGCAGGTTGAAGTTGATGTCAGCTTCGCCACTCATGATGATGCCTAAGCGATAATCATTGATAGCGAAGGGCGGCTTTTGGCGCATCAACAGACGGAACACCGTGTGGTCGCCGTGAACCATTCCCAGTTCGCTATTGAGGAATACATGCTCTTGCATTTGCGAGAGATGTGGTGAGAGGATATCGTGCATTCGAGTGACATCCATCAGTTGCGGTTGTCTGTTCATAATGAGTCTATTTTGTTTGCAAAGATAATCATTTTTTTCGAAAAAATGCTCTATTTTTATATAAATCGAACAAAAAGAACATTTTCTCAGTCCTAAGGATAAGGTTTCAATCAAATAATCATCGTACTTTTGTACCCGGAATTCAATGATAAAAAAAATATGAAGAAATTAGTTTTAAGTTTGACGATGCTACCAATGTTGGCGATAGGCCAGACGTTGGACGATTGTCAGCAGGCGGCAGAAAAGAATTATCCGCTGATACAGCAGTATGGACTTATTGAGAAGACCACACAGTTGACGGTGGCCAATATCCAGAAGGGATGGCTGCCGCAAGTGTCTGCATCAGCACAAGCCACGTATCAGAGTGATGTGACGGCTTGGCCTGATGGGATGAAAACGATGTTGAGCGGCATGGGTATCGACATGAAGGGGCTGACGAAGGATCAGTACCGAGTGGGTATCGATGTACAGCAAAACATATACGACGGTGGTGTTATAGGTAGTCAAAAACGTATAGCCCGTGAACAGGGCAAGGTACAAACAGCGCAGAACGAAGTAAATATATATCATGTTCGCAAGCGCGTGAACGAGATGTATTTCGGATTGTTGCTGATTGATGAGCAGATTAAACTAAACAACGATTTGCAGGCAATGTTAGCAGGCAACGAAAACAAATTGGAGTCGATGACCAAACGAGGTACAGCAGCCGAAAGCGACCTACAAAGTGTGAAAGCAGAGCGACTCAACGCAGTACAGAAAGCCACCGAACTGGCATCGCAGAAGCAGATGTTACAGCGCATGCTGAGTACATTCTGCGGCATAGAGGTGACGGAGGTGCTGAAACCGCAAATGAGGGCTGACAACGGAGGGTTCATGGCTGAAAACCGTCGTCCGGAACTGAAGGCGCTGGACGCACAGATCAGCGTGCTGAATGCTCAGGAAAAAGCACTCAACGCCGCGCTGAGGCCGAAGGTGGGTGTGTTTGCTCAGGGATTCTATGGTTATCCAGGTCTGAATATGTTTGAGGACATGATGCGCCATAAATGGAGCTGGAACGGCATCATCGGTGCACGTATTTCATGGAATATCGGTGCCCTCTATACCCGCAAGAACGACAAGGCAAAGTTGCAGTTGCAGCGCGATATGACGGAGAACAGTCGTGAGGTGTTCCTCTTCAATAACAAGCTGGAACGGATTCAGCAGCATGAGAACATAGTGCGCTACCAGAAACAGATGGCTCAAGACGGAGAGATTATTTTGTTGCGTTCTGCTGTAAGAAAAGCGGCAGAATCGAAACTGGCACATGGCATTATCGATGTGAACGACTTAGTGCGTGAAATCAATCAGGAGCATGCTGCCTGTGTGCAACAGTCGGTACACGAGATTGAAATGCTGAAAGAGATATACGACAACAAATACACGACAAATAATTAAGGTTATGCAAAAGATATATGTATTGGCAGGTGTGGCACTGATGATGACTGCCTGCGGAGAGAGTGAGAAGGACTACGATGCAACGGGTACGTTCGAGGCTACTGAGACAACCGTTTTTGCCGAACAGAGTGGGGCACTGCTGTCGTTCGATGTGAACGAAGGTGACGTGATTGAGACAGCTCGAGAGGTGGGACTTATTGACACTACACAGACGTGGCTGAAGATTCAGCAGACGGATGCCACGAAAGCGGTGTATCAGAGTCAGAAACCTGATATGGAACGCCAGATAGCAGCTACGCGTCAGCAGTTGGTTAAGGCCCTGCAAGACGAGCAGCGCTATCGCGAACTGGTAGCCGATGGGGCAGCCCCATCGAAGATGTTCGACGATGCTACGAGTCTGGTGAAGGTACTGCAGAAGCAACTGGATGCGCAGATATCATCGTTGAACACCAGCACACAGGCCCTCGACAAGCAGACAGCAGCTGCCGATGTGCAGAAAGCGCAGTTGAAGGATATGCTGCGCAAGTGTCACATCCTATCTCCCATAAAGGGTATAGTACTCGAGAAATATGTGGAGCAGGGCGAGTTTGTGAGTGTTGGAAAACCGCTGTTTAAGATAGCCGATACCGAGTCGATGAAACTGCGTGCCTACGTTACTTCTGCTCAGTTGCAGAACATTAAGATAGGACAGAAGGTAAAGGTGTTTGCCGACTATGGCGACGGACAGCGTAAGGAGTATGCTGGTACAATCAGCTGGATATCGTCTCGTTCTGAGTTTACACCTAAGACCATCCTGACTGATGACGAGCGTGCCGACTTGGTATATGCTGTCAAGGTGGCTATCAAAAATGACGGATTCGTGAAGATTGGTATGTACGGAGAGGTGAAATTCTAATTGACGATTGATAATTGACAATTATGAATGCCATTGAAGTAAAGAATATCAGTAAGTCGTACGGACGGGTGCAGGCACTCAGCGATGTGTCGTTTGCTGTTGGCAAGGGCGAGGTATTCGGACTGATAGGCCCTGATGGTGCTGGCAAGACATCGATGTTTCGCATCCTCTGTTCGCTGTTGTTGCCCGACGCAGGCACGGCGACAGTAGATGGCTACGATGTGGTAAAGCAGATGCGCGAGGTGCGCAGCAGGGTAGGCTATATGCCAGGCAAGTTCTCGCTCTATCAAGACCTTACCATCGAGGAGAACCTACATTTCTTTGCTACCCTTTTTGGCACTACCGTTGATGAAGGCTATGATACTATCAAGGCCATCTACTCGCAGATAGAACGCTTTAAAGACCGCAAGGCAGGTGCCCTCTCTGGCGGCATGAAGCAGAAACTGGCCCTTTCGTGTGCATTGGTTCACCAACCCAGCGTGCTCTTCCTTGACGAGCCCACTACGGGTGTTGATCCCGTGAGTCGTAAGGAGTTGTGGGAGATGCTACTGTCGCTGAAGGAAAGTGGTATCACCATTGTGGCTTCAACGCCTTATCTCGATGAGGTACGCTGTTGTGAGCGCGTCGCTTTTCTGGACCAAGGAAAGGTGCGCGGCATCGGCACTCCTGATGATATCCTCACCCAGTTTGCCAGTATCTTTAACCCGCCAGGCATTGAACATCAGCAGACTACAGAAGTAAAAGATGAAAACGTTATCGAGGTAGAACATCTGGTAAAAGCCTTTGGCGATTTCCATGCTGTTGACGATATCTCGTTCAGCGTTAAGAAAGGCGAGATATTTGGATTCTTAGGTGCTAATGGTGCTGGCAAGACAACAGCGATGCACATGCTGACAGGCCTGAATCAACCCACCAGTGGAACGGGTAGGGTAGTAGGTTTCGACATTCGTACGGAGTATGAGCAGATAAAGAAGCACATTGGCTATATGTCACAACGTTTCTCGCTTTATGAAGACCTTACTGTGGCCGAGAATATTCGACTCTTTGCTGGTATCTATGAAATGAAACCCGACGAGGTGGAGCGCAAGATGAACGAGGTTCTGAAACAGTTGAAGTTTGAAGACCACAAGGACGACTTGGTGGGTTCACTGCCATTAGGTTGGAAGCAGAAGCTCGCCTTCTCCGTCTCGATATTCCACAATCCTGGAGTGGTGTTCCTCGACGAACCTACGGGTGGTGTAGATCCCGCTACGCGTCGTCAGTTCTGGGAACTTATCTACGACGCAGCCCATCGTGGCATTACCGTCTTTGTAACCACACACTATATGGACGAGGCGGATTATTGTGACCGTATCTCTATCATGGTGGACGGCAAAATCAGCGCTCTCGGTACGCCTGATGAACTGAAACAGCGTTTCCACCAACCCGATTTGGATCATGTGTTTACCTATCTGGCCCGTCAGGCCACCCGTAGTGATAGTTGAGCGTTTAGAGTTTAGTGTTTAGAGAAATGAAACAGTTTATAGCATTTGTAATCAAGGAAACCAAGCACATCCTGCGCGACAAGCGTACGATGCTGATACTTTTTGGCATGCCTGTGGTGATGATGCTGCTTTTCGGCTTTGCCATCACCACCGATGTGAAGAATGTGCGCACGGTGGTGGTCACGTCAGAAATGTCGCCCCGCACCCAGCAGGCCGTAGAACGACTGGCACAATCGGAATATTTCGTCATCACCCAGACGGTGAACACCCCAAGGGAAGCCGAACAGCTCATACGTAGTCAGAAGGCCGATATGGCTCTGGTGTTTACGCAGAATCGTGGTATGCAAATCATAGTTGACGGCAGCGACCCCAATATGGCTCAGCAATGGGCCAACTATGCTCAGCAAACTATTGCGCCAGCCGCCTCTCACCAATCACCTCTCACCAGTCATCTCTTATATAATCCCCAGATGCGTTCTGCCTATAACTTTGTGCCTGCCATCATGGGTATGCTGCTGATGCTCATCTGTGCCATGATGACATCTATTTCGATTGTGCGTGAGAAAGAGAAAGGTACGATGGAGGTGCTGTTGGTTTCACCTGTGCGCCCCTTGATGGTGATTATTGCTAAGGCGGTGCCCTATCTGGTGTTAGCTTTCGGTATTCTCATTACTATACTGTTGATGGCGCGTTTCGTATTGGGCGTACCCCTTGCTGGTTCGCTGTTCTGGATCTTGGTTGTGAGCACACTCTACATTCTGCTGGCGCTCTCGCTGGGACTGCTCATCTCCAACGTGGCACAGACGCAGCTTGTGGCCTTGTTGCTTTCGGCTATGGTACTGTTGATGCCTGTAGTGATGCTGTCGGGTATGCTGTTTCCTGTAGAATCGATGCCCACAATCCTGCAATGGCTATCTGCCATCGTGCCGCCTCGCTACTATATCGAGGCCATGCGCAAGCTGATGATTATGGGTGTTGGTATTGGCGAGGTGGCGCGCGAGGTGGCCGTGCTGGCAGGTATGACAGTGGTGTTGCTCACCATTGCCCTGAAAAAGTTTGAGGTAAGATTGAATAATTAAAGAATTGAAAAATTGAAGTAATGACACTGAAGTATCTCATACAGAAAGAATTTCTGCAGATACGCCGCAATGCGTTTCTGCCCAAACTCATTGTCATGTTCCCGATTGTCATCATGTGCGTGATGCCGTGGGTGATGCAGATGGAAGTGAAGAACATCGTGGTGGATGTGGTTGACATCGACCACACTATGGAGTCGCAGCGGGTAGTACAGCAAATTGCTGCCTCTAACTACTTTATTTTCGGTGGACAGAAGGCTACCTATGCTGAGGCGATGAAGGATATCGAGAAGGGTAGGGCTGATGTTATTCTAGAGATTCGCGATGGCCAGTATCTCATCGCAGCCAATGCCGTCAACGGCACCAAGGGGTCAATGGGCAGCGCCTATCTCTCGCAGATAGTCAGTGCTCCTGTTTCAACGTTCTCAGCAGCTTCTGTGCTAACGCTCTACAATAAGCAGCAGAACTACAAACTCTTCATGATTCCCGCGCTGTTTGCTATTGTGATGATGCTGATGACGGGTTTCCTGCCCACACTCAACATCGTTGGCGAGAAAGAGGCTGGCACCATCGAACAGATCAACGTCACACCCGTCTCCAAGTGGTCGTTCATCCTCGCCAAGCTCATCCCCTATTGGCTCATCGCGCTGTTTGTCATCACCGTGTGCCTGCTGTTGGCGTGGCTTGTCTATGGCATCACACCAACCGGTCCTGTGTGGCTCATCTACGTGCTTGCCATGTTACTGGCGCTGTTCTTCTCTTCGTTCGGACTCATCGTGTCCAACCACTCTGACACCATGCAGCAGGCTATGTTCGTCATGTGGTTCTTTGTGGTGAGCATCATGCTGCTTTCAGGACTTTTCACCCCAACGCGCTCCATGCCCCAGTGGGCTTATCTGACCACCTACGTCAACCCCATGCATTACTTCATCGAAGCCATCCGTACCGTCTTTATCCGCGGTGGAGGCTTGCACGAAACGGCCCACCAGGTCTTAGCTCTTGCAGGCATCGGTACGCTGATGGGCTGTTGGGCAGTACAGAGCTATAAAAAGAATAGCTAAGTGCTTTCTGTAGATACTGTGCTAGCTGTTTCTGAATGCTGCGGGTGTTGTGCCGAAGTGGTCTTTGACGTATTTGCCGAAGAACGAAGGGTTGGGGAATCCTAGCTTGTTGCTAATCTGTTTGATGCTTAAGTCGGTTTGTTTCAGATAGTAGCGTATATCCTCTAATACATGTTCGGTAATCCACTCATTGGCAGTTTTTCCTGAGTTCTTTTTGCAGATGGTGGTCAGGTATTTGGGCGAGATGCAGAGATCGTTGGCATAAGCCTCTACTGTGCGATGCTTCACTTCGGTAGAGTGCAGTAAATCCAGAAACCGCTGAAAATGGCTGTCGCTGGGATGTGTCTCGCGATTGTCGGCCGATAGCATCCACTTCATAGCACCACACAGTCCAAGAATGGCCGAGCAGATGAGTGCCTGGATGATATCTGAACGATAGGGATTCTCCTTGCCTCGTTCGATGGCCAGAGTGAGCATGTCGTAGAAGTGGGTGTAGAAGAGAATTTCGTTTTCATCCATTGTAACTACATGATGGCGATAGATATACATCATGTCGTTCCAGATGCTGATTTTCTCGCGCAAGAAGCTACGCAGTAAGCGATTGGTGAGAAACAAACCTTTAAGGTCGAAGTCGGGACTTATCATCACATCGGTAACCGTTACGTTCTGCGGTATGATGGCCACCTGATTTTTGTGTAGTTCCATCTGAATGCCGTTCATCTGTGCCTGCACCTTGCCGTTCGTACAGATAACAATGGCGTTCATGGTTACATGCGCGCTGCTTAACTCGGTGAACTTCTGGATACTGTCCACAATGACTATTTCATTATCCGAATAGCCAATTTGAATGTCCTCATTATTGGCCAATGATTGAATTGTAATCTCCTCTTGCTGTTTCATGTGGCAAAAATAGTCAAAAAAACTCATATATGGTGTTTAAAATGGTGTTTTTTATGTTTGATTTGGGATGTGGTGGTTAAAATGATGATAAATGAGGTGAAAATGAACATTGGGGATGGTTGATTTTGCACTACCTTTGCACCCAAAAATATTACAAATGGTTATGAAGAATAGTATGATGATGCTGCTTGTGCTGATGATGGTGAGCAGCTGTACAAACAAAACGGAACAGAAAGCGAAAGCACCTATCCGAGTGACAACCGAAGTGGTATCTACTGCCATGAACACAAATAGTCAGACGTATGTGGGTATGATTGAAGAATGTGAGGCCACTGCTGTTAGTTTTACAGGCATGGGTGTGGTGAAGCGTGTGCTGGTGAATGAGGGACAGACTGTGAGTCGCGGTCAGTTGATAGCTGAGATGGACGACACGCAAGCGCGTAACCTTCTAAGTGGTGCCGAGGCTCAGATGACCCAGGCCAACGATGCATTGGCGCGTTACAAGATGCTGCACGATAATGGCTCGCTACCCGAGGTGCAGTGGGTTGAGATACAGAGCAAGGTGGCTCAGGCCAAGTCGCAGTTGGAAGTGGCAAAGAAAAATCTGGCCGACTGCCGACTAGTGGCTCCCGTGAGTGGTATCGTGGGCAAACGCTTGATTGGTGCCGGCGAAACGGCTATGCCTTCGCAGGCAGTGGTTAGTGTACTTGACATATCTACAGTAAAAGTCAAGGTGGCTATTCCCGAAGCAGAGATCAGTGGTATTAGCGCCGTCACTCCTTCGGTTATTAAGGTCGAGGCTGTAAATGGCAGTTTCGGTGGTGGTAAGATAGAAAAAGGTGTGCAGGCCGATGCGTTAACACATACATACGATATCCGCATCCATGTGGCTAACAACCATCGTCGGTTGTTGCCAGGTATGGTGGCATCAGTTATCTTTGGCAGTCGTCAGCATGCAAACGAAAACACAAAACTTTCGGTGCCTGTTACGGCCGTACAGCGTAAGGCAGATGGCAGTTTGTTTGTATGGACTGTTGCCCCCGACAGTACAGCGCACCGTACAGTTGTGACCACAGGCGAGACCATGGGCAATCGCATCGTGGTGGCCAATGGCATCAGCGATGGCCATCGTGTGGTAACCGATGGTTATCAGAAACTCAGCGAAAACACCAAGGTGGTATTTTAATTCCGATTGATCATGATGAAGAACGTTAATTGGCTCCGATGGCCATTGGAGCATTACTCGATATCCTTGCTTATCGTAGGCATTCTGTTTGTGATGGGCATCTATGGCATGTATATCATGCCGAAAGACGAATTCCCCCATGCCACCATCCGTCAGGGCGTGGTTGTGGCTGTATATCCTGGTGCCACCAGCGAGGAGGTTGAACAGCAGGTGGCTCGTCCGTTGGAGCGTTACCTCTTTACCTATGGCGAGGTGAACCGTGTAAAGACCACCACACAGAGTCAGAATGGCATGTGTATCGTGATGGTGAAACTGAACGATGATGTGAACAACAAGGACGAGGTGTGGAGCAAAATCAAACACGGACTGAATGGCTTTAAGGCCCAATTGCCAAGTGGCGTGCTGGCTATCGTTGTTAACGATGACTTTGGTAACACTTCGGCTTTGCTTATTGCCATTGAGAGCGACCAGCGCAGCTATCGCGAACTGAAACAGTATAGCGACGAACTGAGCGATCGCTTGCGCCGCATCCCATCGGTGGCAAATGTGAAACTGTTTGGCGAGCAGAAGGAGCAGATATCGCTTTATGTCGATCGTCAGCGCCTGCAGGCCTATGGTATCGGTCAGCAGATGCTTTTCTCACGCTTGCAGGCACAAGGTATTACCACGATGAGCGGTGCCATCAGCGACGACGATCAGCAGATACCTATTCATGTTGAAGCTCAGGAAACCAGCGAGGAGGAGATTGCCAACCAGATTATCTTCTCCGACCCAGTTACGGGCAAAGTTGCACGTGTGCGTGATGTGGCTCGTGTGGTGCGTGAATATGAGCCAAATTCGAGCCGTATCGAGCAGGATGGTCATCCTTGTGTGCTCCTCTCGATGGAGATGACACCTGGCAACAATGTGGTGCAGTACGGACAGCAGGTGGATCGGGTGTTGGACGAATTCCGCCAGAACGAACTGCCCGATGATGTGAAGGTGACTCGTATTGCCGACAAGCCCAAAGTGGTCGCACTGAGTGTGAGCGATTTTCTGCGCGACCTGCTTATATCTATGGCCATCATTATTTTGGTAATGATGGTGCTGTTTCCCCTGCGTTCGGCTATCGTATCTGCCATCACCATCCCCTTGAGTACTTTCGTCAGCGTGGCCATTATGTATATGATGGGTATCGAGCTCAATATTGTAACGTTGGCGGCACTGATTGTGGTGTTGGGAATGATTGTGGATAACTCGATAGTGGTGATTGATGGCTATCTGGAGTACTTAGGTAAGGGCTTTAAGCCTCACGATGCCGCTATCGAGTCGGCTCGTCAGTACTTCATGCCTATGTTCTTAGCCACCATCTGTATCTGTGCCATCTTCTATCCGTTTTTGCTTACGATGAAGGGCATGTTCCACGATGCTTTGGAGGATTTCCCCGTTACGATAACCATCAACCTCATGGTGTCGTTGGTGCTGGCTGTAACGGTTATTCCGTTCTTGGAAACACGCATTATCAAGCCCGGCAAGGTGAGTACCGATGGTAATCAGATAACCAAATGGGTGCAGCGTACTTACAATCAGGTGCTTGATTGGACCTTTGCACATCCATGGCTGACGATAGGTAGTGGCGTTGGTGTCATTCTGCTGTCGTCGCTGATTGCTCCCACACTGAAGATACGTTTGTTCCCCTATGCCGACCGCGACCAATTTGCGGTAGAAATTTTCTTACCTGAAGGCAAAGGTCAGGCCGAGACCGAGGTGATAGCCGACTCGGTACGCCATGTTTTGGCCACCGACGAACGCATCACGGGCATCACAGGCTTTATTGGCTGTTCGTCGCCACGATTCATGGATGCCTATGCTCCCCAGATGGCCGGGGCCAACTATGCGCAGTTTATTGTCAACACCAAGAGTAATGATGCCACGCTGGATCTCTTAGCCGAGTATCAGCCACAGTTAAGCGAGGCGTTCCCCAATGCTTATGTCAAGTTTAAGCGCTTAGACTATCTCGAAGTTCCCGAACTGGAGTATCGCTTCTACGGCGATAACCTCGATTCGCTGCATGTGGTGGCCGAGCGACTGATGGAACGCATGCGCCAGATGCCCGAATTGGAGTGGGTGCATACCGACTATCTGGAGCCGTATCCTATCATCAATGTCGAACTCGACCCTGTTACTTCGGCACAGTTGGGCATTACCCGCACCACAGCCCAATTGGCACTGAGTGCCACATCATCCGATCTGCGTGTCGGACAGGTTTGGGAGGATAACTACGAATTACCTGTCGTCGTGAAGGACGATGCTGATATGACCTTCTCGGAAGTGGCCAACCTGGGTATCGCATCACCGGTATCGATGGTGTCTGGAGGGCTGCACAGCACCAATTCAACGGTGCCTCTGCGGCAGATTGCCAAGGTGCAGCCCCAGTGGAGCGAGAGTCGCATCATGCATCGTGGTGGTGAGCGCTGTATCACGGTGACGGCCCAGTTTGCCCAGGGTGTCTATACCGCTCCTGTTGAAAAGGAGATAGCCCGCATCATGCAGGAGGATATCCAATTGCCGCAAGGCGTACGCTCTGAGGTGGGCGGCGAGATAGAATATGGCGATGAGGCTATGCCGCAGATTATAGGTGGCATTACCATTGCAATGATCATCGTGTTCTTCTTTCTGTTGTTCAATTTCAAGAAGTATGGTGTAACCACTGTCTGTATGGTTGCGCTGGCTCTGATGATTCCTGGTGCCCTGATAGGTCTTGGATTGATGAATCGTGCCTTGGGACTTACCTCTATCTTTGGACTCATCACGCTGATGGGTATGATTATGCGTAACGAGATTCTGATTTTCGAGCATGCCATCGACCTGATTAAGAAATATGTGGCAGAACATGGCGACTGGACGGTGGACCGCAAGGCATATAACAGCGCCGTCCGTCAGGCCGCCTACGAGGCAGGCAAGCGTCGCATGGTGCCAATCTTCCTCACCACAGCCACTACGGCTGTTGGCGTGGTGCCGATGATTATTGCCCAGTCATCATTCTGGATGCCTGTGGGTGTCACTATCTTTGCTGGCGGTATTGGTTCGCTCATCATGGTGGTAACCATGCTTCCCGTCATTTATTGGAAGGTTTCGACTAAGTGAGAGAAGTAAGAGCTTGCTCTCACTTACGAACGTGAGAAAGCTCAACGAAGTTAAAGTAAGTACTAAATAATTATGAAAAAGATATTATCGCTGATAGCCTTGGGCTGTGCAATGTCGGCCTCGGCTCAAACTTATACATTAGAGCAGATAAAGGATTCTGCTTTGCGAAATAATGTTGCCATCCACAGTGCCGAATACAGCGTTAAGGCTGCCCAGCAGCAGCGTAAGGAGGCATTCACCAAGTATTTCCCCAGTGTGAGTGGTACAGGCTTGTGGTATAATGCCAATAAGGGCATGGCGCAAACCACCATCAATCCATCAGAACTTATGTCGCCCGAATTGGGTGCCGCTTTGGCGCAGTCGCTACCTCAAGAGGCGCTGGCCGCCATGGGCAACCCCATCAGCATCTCGATGATGAAGAATGGTACCATTGGCTCGTTGATGGCTGTGCAACCAGTATTTGCTGGTGGACAGATTGTCAATGGCAACAAACTGGCCAAGGTTGGCGAGGAGGTGAGCCGCTTACAGTTACAACTGTCGAAAAACGAAGTCGAGAAAACGGCTGAGCAATACTTCTGGCAGTTGGTCTCACTACAGGAGAAGATGAAGACTGTTGAGGCCGTAGATACCCTGCTACGCGATATCTATAAAGATGTGGATGTGGCAGTGCGTGCAGGGGTGGCTATGCGAAACGATCTGTTGCAAGTACAACTGCGCCAGAACGATATTCAGAGTCAGCGCCTCAAGTTGCAGAACGGCATCTCCATCGTTCGTTTGTTGCTGTCGCAATACTGCGGTCTGCGCGACACGTCGTTCTGTATATCTTTTGATACTGCTGCCATTCCTCCTTCACCTTCAGGCGAGTGGGCTGGGGTGAGTATTCTGCCTGAATACCAACTTCTGCACAAGCAGGTAGAGGCTGCCAGTTTGCAGAAGAAACTGACTGTTGGTCAGAATCTGCCAACAGTGGCTGTGGGGGCAGGGTATAATTACCACAATCTGTTGGAAAACAACCACTCGTTTGCGATGGTGTTTGCCACCGTTAATGTGCCTATCAGCGATTGGTGGAGCGGCTCTCATGCCATCAAGCGCAAGAAGATAGAACATCAGAAAGCCGTTGAGCAGTTGGAAGACAATGCTCAGCTGCTCAAGATACGCATGCAGAATGCCTGGAATGGGGTAGAGGAGAGCTATCAGCAGTTGCAGCTGGCTCAGCGTAGCATCGAACAGGCCGACGAGAACCTGCGCCTGAACCGCAACTACTATCGTGCCGGCACCTCGAAAATGAGCGATTTGCTTGAGGCCCAGCTGCTCTATCAGCAATCGCTCGACAAACATACCGATGCTTTTGCCGCATATCAGAACAAAATCTTAGAGTATAAACAAGCTACAGGCCAGTAATTCATAGCAATAATTGTATGTCAAATAGAAAAATAAAATTAATTGTATTTGCAGTTCTTTCTAACTGCTTGATTACATCTTGCGAAGGTGCCTTCGATATTCATCCATACGATGTGAATATTAAAGGTGAAACGGGTATCAATGCCCGACAGATAGCTGCTATAGAGAAACAGTTTACTAATAAAGATACCCTACGTGTGGCATTTATTAGTGATACGCACTTGTGGCTCTCTGATGCGCGCGATCAGGTGGCAGATGTGAATAAGCGCCATGTAGATTTTGTGGTACATTGTGGCGATCTGACAGATACCAGTACCTCAAAGGAATTTGAGTGGTCGCGTGATATACTCTTAGACCTGAAAGTGCCGTTTGTGGCATTGATAGGTAATCACGATTTTCTGGGTACAGGCGATCAGGCCTATGAGGTGATGTATGGCCCGATGGATTTCTCTTTCATAGCGAGTCGCGTAAAATTTGTGTGTTTGAATACTAATGCTACCGAGTACGATTATCTGGCTGCTGTTCCTAACTTCGACTTTATGGAAGAAGAGATGGTGAAAAATACATCCCTTTTTGATCGTACCATTCTGGTGATGCATGCCCCTCCTTACAGCGATCAGTTTAATAATAATGTGTGCAAGGCTTTTCGCCGCTACCTTGATTTTTTCCCAGGATTGATGTTTTGTGTTTATGGGCATAATCACAGTGATGCTGTTAGCGATATCTATCACGATGGACTGATTTTCTATGGTATCGACTGTGCTCAGCATCGCAATTACAGAATATTTACCATTACTCCAGATGGCTATGAAGTGGAACACATTACTTATTAATATGGCCTTGTTAGCGTGTAGTATTCACGCAAGCGCCGATGATAGCATTAATGTGCAGCAAAACCTCCCCAATGTGTACGAACAGCACATGCAGCGTATGAAGAATAACTGGGCTTCGCTCATACCAACACATTTTTTGATTCAGAATGCTGGTAACATGGGGGTGTTTTCTGTCGGTTTAGGTTGGAGCTATGGAAAGCGCCACCAGTGGGAAACCGATTTGTTGTTTGGCTATATTCCCAAGCACGATTCTTCACGCGGTAAGCTGACATCTACCATTAAAGGCAATTACATTCCTTGGAGCATCTGTATGAATCCCCACGGTGATTGGACTACTAAGGGTAAATGGAACTTTGAACCTCTGACTACCAGTCTCTATATCAATACGGTTTATGGACATGAATTTTGGAAAACTCAACCAGGTCGTTATCCAGATAAGTATTACGAATTTATGTCTACCAAGTTTCGGTTGAATATTGCCATAGGGCAACGTTTAACTCTTGTCATTCCTAAGAATAAACGTCGTCTGCACAATCGAGTCTCGTTGTTCTACGAGGTGGGCACTTGCGACCTGTATGTGCGGTCTATGTTTCAAACCAACATACCTCTAAAAGATATTTTAGGCTTGTCAATTGGTTTGAAGTTTTACACGCAGTAAACTATTTTACGCAAAAAATCCCAAAGCGGTACTATTCCGCCTTGGGATTTGATATTTATGGGAATGTCGTTATTTTACAATCCATTCGAACAGTCCTGCCGAATTGTCAGTGGGTAGTACAACCTCGAGGCGTAGCGCTTTGGTTTTTACTGGAATAAAGTTCACGATGCATGCTGTGCCTTTATCGGTGGGGTATTGGTCGGCGCCTGATACTGGATTCCAGTTGCCTTGGGCATCTTGATACAGAATGCGCCACGACTGTGGTACGCGGCATCCACCCCATGGTCCGTCGTCGTACCAATACACAGTGGCACTCTGTACGGTTGTTACTTCGGGAAACTCATAGCCCAGCCACTCGGTGGTACCGTTCTTGGGCCACCAGTGGGTATAGGGCACGCTGCGGTCGGTTTCGTCCTTAGGCAACAGTCGGTCGTTGATGGCCGTCAGGGCTGGCATCTTAGCAGTCGAACTGCTGATTTTACTCTCGCTGGCCAAGGTGGCTGGCTGCGATGGGGTGGTGGCATTCAAATCCTGAGGCAACCAAACGCGCATCTTACCACTGCCACGATGGCACCAAGCATAGTAAGGTATCAGTGTCAGCTTCTGGTCGGTTGCCTGCAGTTTGCCCTGCTGGTCAAAGTTCAGTGTCTGTGCATCTGTCACGATGGTCTGCACGGTGGTGCCGCCAATCTGTGTTTTTCCTAACGCAAACTGTGGGTTCTGGTTCATCAGGGCACCCATGATGTCAAAACTGTTGTCGGGATGCTCGGCGCAGTACACCAGTGGTCCACGCTCTATGCTTATCCTACCGCGATCGGCCTCCACCTTATTATTTGCGCGTACGGTGCGGGGCTCCATGTCGAAATGAATCTGCACCTTGTCGCCTTTCTTCCATTTGCGGTTGATGGTATAATAGCCGTCGGCAGTGATGCTGGCTGCCACCTGCTGTCCGTTCACCTTGATGCTGTATCCCAGACGCTTACCATCGGTGTACTGATAAAGGTTGGATGGTACAACCTGTCCGTGTACCCATCCTGGGATGCGTATCTTCATGGCAAATGCTCCTGCGACATTCTGGTCGATGCTAACGGTGATGTCACCATTCCAAGGATATTCGGTAGTCTGACTCAGTGCCACCTTTTTGCCAGCAACATTTAAGTTGCTCTTGTTGGAGAGAAACAGGTTCACATATACGTTACGATCCTTGACGGCATAGATATACCCCGGCAGCGAGGGGATAAAACGGCAGATGTTGCTGGGGCAGCAGGCGCAACCGAACCAAGCCTGGCGCTGATGCTGACCCATCGACTCCAGTGGGTTAGGGTAGAAGAATCCGTTACCTTCGAGCGATACACCACTGATAAGACCGTTGTACAGTGTGCGTTCCAGCACATCGTAGTATTTCGATTCACCATGCAACAGGAACAAGCGGTAATTGACATACACATTGCCGATGGCAGCGCAGGTTTCGCAGTAGGCACTCATATTGGGCAGTTCGTAGTTCTTGCCAAATGCCTCGCCATTGTTGGTGGCACCGATACCGCCTGTGATGTAGAGTTTCTTGCTCACGATATTATCCCAGATGGCATCGATAGCCTTGATGTAATCCTGGTCGCCTGTGAGTGCAGCCACATCGGCCATACCGGCATACATATAAGCCGCACGAACGGCATGCCCCACGGCCTCGTCCTGCTCAATCACAGGTTTGTGAGCCTGAGAGTAATCGTGCACGATGGTGGTCTTGCCGCGATAATCGAGAAAGAACTTAGCTTCGTCCAGGTATTTCTTGTTGCCGGTGACCAGATAGAGTTTGGCCAATGCCATTTCGGCTATCTGGTGACCAGGCACCACGCAAGCCTGTCCGGGGTTGGGACCCACCTCCTTACAAACCACGTCGGCATAGCGGATGGCGATATCCAGAAACTTTCTCGATCCTGTGGCCTGATAGTGCGCGATGGCACCTTCCACCATGTGCCCCAGGTTATACAACTCATGGCTCAGGTCTTCTTCCTTGCTCCAGCGTTTGTCGCCAGCCCAGTGGTGCGGGTCGGCAGGATTCTGCGTGCGTGCGGTATATAGGTATCCGTCGGGCTCCTGTGCCGAGGCGATGATGTCGAGTACTGAATCGATATACTGTTTCAGTTGCTTGTCGGGATAGGTCTGTAGTATATAGCTGGCGCCTTCGATGGTTTTGTAGGGGTCGGTATCGTCGAACGAATAACCCACACCATTCACCTTAAACACCTTTGAGGGGTCTTTCAGATGCTCGGCTGCATTCGTAAAGTTTTTGTAACGCCCCGTCTCTTCGCATTTCGAGAATGCCAGGGGGATAGTAACCTTACGACTGGCCTCCAGTCGCTGTCCCCAAAATGTACCAGGTGTTACTTTTACTGCGGTAAAGGGCACAGGGTTGATAGGATAACCATGTGCGGCTGTTTGTTTTTTGTGTGCACTGGCAGGTAGCAACATGGCCACGCCCAGCGCCATTGTCATGAGTTTCTTCATAATTATCATTTTTCAATTTACAATTTTCAATGTTCTCGCGTCATCCCAAAGTTTCAGACTGTGCAGATAGCCACTGAACAGCCACTCGCGCTCAGCATTGCGGCCTAAGGTAACGTACTGCGATGGCTTTATTAGCAGTTGGATATCCTTTCGGCTGATGATTTTGCCATTGATGGTGACCGTTTCGATGCGACCATCGAAGGTAACGATGATGTGTTGCCACTCGCCTTCCAACTGCTTGATGTCCTTATAGCCGGCATCCTCGTACCAACCATAGTGGTTCATCACACCGCAACGGGGCTCTGTGCCGTTAACCAGCATTATCTTCTCGAGTTCGTCGTGGGTGGTGGTAAAATCGGCCACACACTCGTTGAGTGCCATTTGGGGGTTCAGTACCCAAGCCTCGAGGGTGTAAGGTGCATTGTCGCGCAAGGTGGCAGGCGGGGCAAACGACGACTGGAACACCTGTAGCGAATCGAAACGCAGTGCTTTCTTGCCTTTGATCGTTTCAACGACGCTTGGTGCTGTGATGGTTTCGAAATAGCCATCCACGCCATGATTCTCGATATAGGGAATGGTGTCGCCAGCTTGGAAATCATCGGCAGTGATGCTAACAATCAGACCTTTCTTCTGGTTATCGGCCACAGGCAGGCGAACGATATCGTTTTGGGCATCGTACGCTTTCTCGGCCTCGTCCTGCTGCCAGTTGTAGTGGCGCATGTTGGTGAGTGTTAGCGGCTCTTTGTCGGCCTTGATGGTCTGACTATATACGGCACTCTTGAATTCGAGTTCGGTGCCAGGCTGCAGAACCAATACATCTTTGCCATCCACGTGCTGGCGGAATACGGAGCCTGTTTTTAACTTAAAGCTGCCGCCAAGCATGCCCTCGTTATTCTGCCACTCGTGACCGTTCCAGTCGGCAGGTGTTAAGCCGAGCCATTGCTGGGGTAGGGCATCTTCTGTCTCAGGATATACCTTGATGTTCCAGATGGCACCACTAAAGCCGTTCTTCTGTCCGCCGAGATAGGTCAGTCGTACGTAGCGGGCCTTGGTATTGCCGAAATCTACCATCGGACTGCCTGCCAGGCGATTCTGACTCTTATCGGCAAAAACCTTCCAGTTATGTCCGTCGGTAGATGTCTCTATCAGATACTGGTAGAACTGGGTGCCGTATTCGAACTGGGTCATGATGGTCTTGATGGTCTGGGGTTTGCCCAGGTCAATCTTCAACCATTCGCTGTCTGTTCCTTTGGGGCGCCAGAGTGTGCCGTTATTATCGTCGACGGCATAGGCGGGCTTGAAGTCTTCGTCGTAATATGATGAGGCCTCGACCTTACATCCTAATGCCAGATTCCTTGACTTGATGACTGATGGAGCCAACAGGCCTACACCCTCGTGAGTAGGAGTGATTTTCTTGATAGTACCATCGGGCATAAACTCCATCTTGTCGATACACAACTGGCGATGGAAACCGCGGTTTGAGTGCGGATTGTCGTGGCGATGATAAACTATGTAGCAGTTGTCGCCCTCCTGCAGTATGCTGTGGTGACCGGGACCATGAACAGTACCGTCGGCATTGGTCTCGAGTATGCATCCTTGGTACTTGTAAGGACCAAGCGGCTTATCACTGGTGGCATACTGCACACGGTAGGTATGATCGTGGCAGGAGCCCGACGAATACATAAAGTAGTACACGCCATTGCGCTTTAATACAAATGGCGCCTCAAAGAAATCGGTAACCTCGGTGTTTGGAATCAATCGTGTCTCCGAAAAGCTCTTCTTATCGTCGTTCAACTTGCCTGCACCACAACCAAAGCCCTTGTAAATGCCCCAGGTGCCCCAATACATATACACGCTACCATCATCATCTACAAAAGTCTGTCCGTCCAGTGTGATAGCGTTGGTTACAAAGCGGTCGGGCACCAGTACTGCATCGCTCTTGCCAAGGATATTCTTCCATGGGCCGCGAGGTGTCTCGCTCACGCCCATGTGGAGTTGGCAGGGCTGACAATACACCATGTAATACTTGCCGTCTTTAGCATTCTGCATCACATCTGGCGCCCAAATCCAGTGGGTATCGGGCCAGTTCATCGGCATCAGTGTCCAGTTGCCTAAATCCTTACTCATCCATACCTGTGCAGGCCCGAATCCTGCGCCGCTACCATCGGTGGTTGCATAAATATAATAGGTATCGCCGAACTTCTTGATGGTAGGGTCGGCAAAGTATCCTGGCAATATGGGATTGCCAGTTGATGGGGCGTCATAGGCTTTCTGTTGTGCGCTCATGCCAAGCGAACAACAGACAAGTACCCCTATAGTCAGTAGTTTCTTCATATCTATGTTTTACTTTTTTATCAGTTTCACAACAAATCCTCCGCCGCTGGCCATTTTGATGTGCAGTATGTCGTTGGCAGAGAGTGTTCTTGATTCTATGCGGTAGTCTTCGGCATTATGGTTGGCATTGATTCCATCAGTTACGATTGTTGCCTGATATGACTCGCCAGGACGTAGAAAGTCGAGAGCTATATCGACTTTCCTTTCGTCCCAGTTCGTTTGTCCGCCTACATACCAGTCGCTACCGTTGCGGCGGGCTGTTACCATATAACTACTAATATATCCTGAAAGAATTTTTGTTTCGTCCCAAGTGTCAGGAATCGACGTGATGATGTCTACACATTCCTGTTCGCGCTCATAGTTGGTTGGCGCATCGCAAAGCATGGTGAATGGCGAGTCGTGCATGACGTAGCATGCCAGTTGATGGCATCGTGTACCCATCGATACAGGGTTCTGATAGCACTCCACCCAGTTGTGTTTGGTACCATTGCGCATGGCGCCTGGAGTAAAGTCTACATTGCCAGCCATCATGCGGATAAATGGGAAGATGACGTCGTATCTAGGCATATCCGTCTCTTTCTTAGCCCAGCGGGCCTCCTCCATGCCAAACACGCCTTCGTAGTTCAGTATGTTGGGATAGGTGCGGTTCATACCTGTTGGGGTGTAGAATCCGTGATAATCCACAAACAGATGGTATTCTGCGCAGGTCTTTGCCAGTCGTTCTGCCATTTCTACCGCCGTCTGGTCGTTGCGATCCAGGAAGTCTATCTTCCAACCAGCGATGCCCATCTTTGTATACTTCTCGCAGGCTTCGCGCAGATGTTCGTCGAGCACATTAAATACCGTCCAAAGCACTATGTTTACGTTTTTTTTCTTTCCGTAATCTATCAGCTTCTGCAGGTCGATGGCGGCAATGGGATTCATAATATCGGCTTTGCTTGAGTCGTACCAACCTTCGTCTAGAACTACGTATGGGATGTGATTTTTGGCGGCAAAATCGATATAGTATAGATAGGTACGCGTGTTGATGCCTGCCTCGAAGTCGACACCTTTCAGGTTCCAGTCGTTCCACCAGTCCCAAGCCACTTTGCCAGGACGTATCCAACTGGTATCGCCTATCTGATTGGGTTTGGCAAGGGCATATACCAGGTTGTTAACAGGCATTTCTGTATCGTTCTCGGTGATAGCCATCACGCGCCAAGGGTAACTACGGGCGCCAGTCGACTTTGCGATAAAATCCTCTGTTTCTGCCACATAGCTCATGCCGCGCCATTTGTAATAATCCATCTTCTTGGGATATTTGGCAAAGTCGGCTTTCAGCTTCAGTCCGTCAGCCTTCAGGAACATGCCCGGATAGGCGCGCAGGTCGCTCTCGAGGATTGTTACTTTCACTCCGCCACTCTCGATGGTGGCTGGCAGAAATATGTATTTATCCTTGGCCTTGCTCAGCTTCGTCTCGTCGTAGAAGTTCTGAAAGGCCATTGCGAAGGGCTTTTCGTCGTTGGTAGAGTAGGCTAGCCAGGCTTTGCTGTCTTCGGGGAAGCTGAAATCGGCCGTCTCGTTGTAAATAATCGTTTGTTTCTTATTGGTAGTGCTGAATCGATAGGCCACACCTTCGTCGTAGGCTCTTATCTGCAGACTAAATCCATCGTTAAGTTTAACATCCAACTGATTGCCTGCGATACGAATCTCCTTTTGCCTGTAAAACGGTGCCTGAATCGTTTCGTTGATGTTTTTGGATTTAACAGAAGCAATTCTTAATCCATCGCGAAGGCTTGCCTTTACTGTTATCACCTGTTTGCCGTTGTGTGCAACACGGATGTTAAGTGCATCATCTACCGTCGCCACATTCTTTCCGTTGGGCGAAGTTACGATGTGATTCTTGGCTTGAAGCGAACCACACATTATTAATAAGGTGGCGAATGATAAGATTCGATTAATCATCATTTTTGTTAGAGTTTTGATTTCTGGTGCAAAGATAGTAACTTTCGGCTAAACGGAATAAAAATATCGTCTAATCTCGATGGTAAAATCGTCTAAAAAGCCTTATTTTATCTGTATTTAGACTATTTTGTTAGTATCTTGGACTATTCTTTCATCCGTTTCCGCTGATTTTTTGTTATTTTGCGGTCGAAATCAAAACTCTAACGATTACTAACAATAACAAGTATAATAATGAATAGACTATTGTTATCAGTTATCGGGGTTGCAAGTATCAGCCTTTCGGCAGCAGCCCAGACACAAATTCAGGAGGTGCCCTTCACTCAGGTTCACCTCAACGACGGATTCTGGTCGCCACGTATCGAGATCAATCGTACCGTCAGCATCCCCTCGGCCTTCCATGAGTGCGAGGTGAATGGTCGTTTCGACAACTTTGCCATCGCTGCAGGTTTGATGAAAGGTGAGCACAGGGGCGACTTCTCGTTCGATGATACCGATCCTTACAAGGTTATCGAAGGTGCCTGCTACTCACTCGCCGTACATTACGATGCCAAACTCGATCATTATCTCGACTCAGTGATTAACATCATCGCCAAGGCTCAGGAGCCCGATGGCTATCTTACTACGTGTGTTACTAATAAATGTACGCGCCTGAGCGGATGGTGGGGCACACACAAGTGGGAGAAGATTAACTCGCACGAACTCTACAACTCTGGTCACCTCATCGAGAGTGCCGTTGCCCACTATCGTGCTACAGGCAAGAAGACATTCCTGAATGTGGCTATCAAAAATGCCGACCTGGTTTGCAAGACCTTCGGACCTAACGAGGGTCAGATTCATCGTCCGGGTGGACATCCTATCATCGAGATGGCGCTCTGCAAGCTGTATAAGGTAACTGGCAACAAGAAATATCTGGAAGGTGCCAAGTATTTCGTGGATGAGACAGGTCGTTGTACCGATGGTCATCATCCTTCGGAGTATTCGCAGGACCATATGCCTATCTTGCAGCAACAGGAGATAGTAGGTCATGCCGTGCGTGCAGGCTATCTGTACAGTGGTGTGGCCGATGTGGCAGCACTCACTGGCGACAAGGCTTATTTTGAGGCCCTTAAGCGCATTTGGGAGAATATGTCTTCGAAAAAGCTTTTCATCACAGGCGGTATAGGCAGTCGTCCGCAGGGCGAGGGCTTCGGACCTAACTACGAACTGTATAACCACACGGCTTATTGCGAAACATGTGCTGCTATCGCCAATGTTTACTGGAACTATCGTATGTTCCTGGCTACAGGCGAGAGCAAATATATCGACGTTTGCGAGCGTGCACTATATAATAATGTGTTGAGTGGTGTATCGCTGAGCGGCGATAAGTTCTTCTACGACAATGTGCTGGAGAGCGATGGCGAACACGAGCGCCAGAAGTGGTTCGGTTGTGCCTGCTGTCCAGGAAACATCACCCGTTTTGTGGCTTCGGTACCTGGCTATATGTATGCCCTGCAGGGTAGGGACATCTACGTAAACCTGTATGCACAGGGCAAGGCTAAGATCGGTAAGGTAGAGCTGGAGCAGACCACCGACTATCCTTGGGATGGCAAGATCCGTATCAAGGTAGCGAAGGGTGGTGGTAAGTTCGCCATCAAACTGCGCATCCCAAGTTGGCTGAAATCATCACCGACAAATAACACTCTCTATTTTTATAACGATGCAGCCCCTGACTTTGCCATTACTGTTAATGGCAAGCAGGTGGCCGCAGGCAACACAGACTACGCTACCATCACTCGCAACTGGAAGAAGGGCGATGTGATTGACATCGATTTCCCCATGAATGTGCGTCGCATCGTGGCTAACGACAATGCCGAGGACGATCGGGGTAAGGTGGCTCTGGAGCGTGGCCCTATCGTGTTCTGTCTCGAAGGTTCGGATCAGGCTGACGGCAAGGTGTTTAATAAGTATATCCTGAATGCCGCTGCCATTACAGCTCAGTACGACGCTAACCTGCTGAATGGGGTTATCACCCTCAGTGGCGATGCCAAGGAGCTGCAGCAGGATGGCACCATCAAGGATGTGAAGTTCCGTGCTATACCTTATTCAACCTGGAACAACCGTGGCGCACAGCAGATGGAAGTCTGGGTAGCCAATACCCCAGCCAAGGCTGTTGCCACACCTGCAGAGACTATCGCCAGCAAGGCTATGACCTTCAGCAATCGTGGTCCTATCCAGAACGATGCGCCCGAGACTGCCCCCGTTGATTCATGGGCAGGTGGTGTGAACGATCAGTGGGAGCCCAAGCGCTCATCTGATATCTCAAAGCCCTATCACTACTGGTGGCTGAAGCGTGGAACTACCGAGGCTGTCAGTTACCAGTTCGACAAGGAGTACGAGGTATCTAACGTGCAGGTATACTGGCTCGAGTTCGATCATTACGATGGCGACTTCCGCACACCAGAGTCGTGGGCACTCTACTATAAGGATGCCAAAGGCGAGTGGCAGGAGGTTGAAGACCATAGTCCTTACACCGTACAGAAGGATTGCTACAACAGTGTTGACTTCAAACCCGTACGCACCACAGGATTAAAGATTCTGGCTAAACTCCGCAAGGGCGAAAGTGGTGGAGTCCTGGAATGGAAAGTAAACAAATAAAACCCAAAATAAAATCATTAAACCTAAAAACAAATTGGTATGAATAAGCATTTATTATGTTTGCTTCTGTTGGGCGGCGCCGTTTCGGGCTATGCTGCAGAAGGTACATTGTCAGCCGTTGCTGCCATTACTCAGCAAGGTGTGACAGTAAAAGGTGCAGTCAAGGACGCTAAAGGCGAGCCGATTATCGGCGCCACAGTAACCGAAAAGGGCACCAAGAACGCAACCGTTACCGATTTCGACGGTAACTACTCTCTTAACGTATCGAGCCGCAATGCCGTGCTCGTAGTAACTTACATCGGCTACAACACTCAGGAGGTGAAAGCCGGTAGCGACGTAACTCTCGAGGAGGACAACGCTCTGCTGAACGAGGTTGTTGTCATCGGTTATGGCACCCAGCGCAAGGGCGACATCACCTCAGCTATCACCAGTGTCAAGGCCGAGGATTTTGCGCAGGGAAACATCCATGATGCGGGCGACCTGATTAAGGGTAAGGTGGCTGGTCTCACTATCTCTAACGGCTCGGGCGACCCCAGTGTAGCCTCCAGCATCCGCCTGCGTGGTATCATTTCTCTCTATGGTGGCAACTCTCCACTCGTATTGGTCGATGGTCTGGAGGGTAGTCTGAGTTCTGTTGCGCCTGAGAATATCGAGAGTATCGACGTGCTGAAGGATGCATCGGCAGCAGCTATCTATGGTACGCGTGGTGCTGCAGGTGTGATTCTTGTAACCACCAAGGCCGGCAAGCGCGAGGCCACTACTACCGCCAATTACAGTGGCTATGTTTCGTTAGCTACATTCGGAAAGAAACTCGACATGATGGATGGTTCTGATATCCGTGCTGGAAAGACTAACTATACCGATCGCGGCTACGACACCGACTGGCTCGATGCTGTATCGCGCACAGCCCTTACCCATAACCATAACGTCAATGTCAGCGGTGGTAACAAGAGTACCTCTTACAATGCCGATTTTACCTATCGCGACCAGCAGGGTGTGTTCATCAATACCTATAGCAAGGAGATGCGCTTCAATGGCGGACTGAGCCACTGGATGTTCAACGATATGCTGAAGTTGCAGTTCAACATCCTGAAGCGCTGGCACGAGAATGGTCCTGTGAATGCTGCCAGTCAGCAGGTGTATCGCCAGGCCTTGATGCGCAATCCAACCGAGCCCATCTATGCCGAGGATGGCAACTGGTACGAGAACTTTGGTATCAACTACTATTATAACCCAGTAAGCATCCTGAACGAGCAGACTGGCGAATACAAGACCGAAAGCACCCGACTGACAGGTAATATCACTTTGGAGCCCATCCGCGGCTGGCAGACAAATCTGATGCTCTCTACCGAGCGTTACAATGCCCACGACGAGGGCTACCAGTCGTCGAAGTATTACGGTCAGCGTGCTGAGTACCGTACGGGTTATGCCTACCATAGCTATAATTATAATAAGACCAACAATCTGGAGCTTACTTCGACCTACAAGCACCAGTGGGGCGACCACCGTTTCGAGGCACTCGTGGGTTACAGCTACCAGTATCAGGTGGATGAGAACTTCTATGCCAACAATACCAACTTCCTCAACGACTTCTTCCAGTATAACAATCTGGGTGTAGGTCAGTATCTGAAGGATGGTAAGGCCGGTATGGGTAGTGGTAAGAGCGATGACAAACTGGTTGGTTTCTTCGGTCGTGTTAGCTACGGTTTTGCCGATAAGTACAACGTACTGCTGTCTATGCGACGCGAGGGTTCTTCAAAGTTCGGAGCTAACCACAAGTGGGGTTCGTTCCCATCAGCATCTCTCGGATGGACCATCTCTAACGAGAAGTTTATGCAGGGCACCAAGTCGTGGCTCGACAACCTGAAGCTGCGCGCTGGTGTGGGCGTAACGGGTGTCATCCCCAGTGGTCGTTATCTGTCGCTCACCACTTGGGCATTAGGTTCGCCTTACTATTATGATAATGGTACCTGGAAACAGGGTTTGAAGGTTGACCAGAACCCTAACCCTGACCTGAAGTGGGAGAAATCAACCGAGTATAATGTGGGTATCGACTTTGCCGTACTTGGCGACCGCATCTGGGGTAACATCGATGTGTATCGTAAGAAGACTGTCGATATGCTGTGGTGGTACGACGTGCCTGTTCCACCAAACCTCTACAACCAGACTTTGGCCAACGTAGGCGAGATGCGCAACCAGGGTATCGAGGTGGCTATCAATGCCATTCCCGTGCGTACTAAGGATTTTGAGTGGAAGACCACTGCTACCTTTGCGCACAATGCTACCAAGCTGCTCAGTCTGAGCAACGACCTCTATGAAACTGCCAACAAGCACTATATCGCCTACCTTGGTGAGCCTATCTCACTCTCTACACAGATTATGGAGGTGGGTAAACCTCTCGGACAGTGGTATGGTCTGAAGTCAGTTGGCGTCAGCGAGAATGGTCTCTGGCTGATTGAGAATCCCACCACTGGTGCTATCGAGGAATTCAACGATAACATGCTGACCGATAAGGAGACTTATTACCAGAACCTGGGTAATGCTATCCCCAAAATCAATATCGGTTGGAGCAACACCTTTAAGTATAAGGACTTCGACCTGAACATGCAGTTCACCGGTCAGTTTGGCTACAAGATTCTGAACGAGGCCCGTGCCTACTATCAGAACAATGCCGTGACTTATAACCGCTTGAAAGATGCCGCCGTGGCTCCCTATGCCGATGGTAATGTGCTGAAGCCTGCTCAGAAGCAGACCTTTGTGAGCTACTACCTGAGCAATGGTAACTATCTGAAACTCGCTAACCTGACCTTAGGTTATAATGTGCCGTTGAAGGCCAACAAGTATGTAAAAGCCGTACGTGCTTACCTCTCGGCCGACAATGTGTTCACCATCACTTCCTACAACGGTTTGGATCCTGAGCTCTCGAATGGCGATCCCCAGTACTCTGGTATCGACAGCCGCGACAAGTATCCCACTATCCGCACTTACACATTTGGATTAAATGTTACATTCTAAAAACTGTTACTACAATGAAAGCAATATACAATAAAATCATCGTTTCTGCTATGGTGGGTGCCGCGGGCCTTACCATCGGTGGATGTACAGATTTGGACGAGACGATATACGACCGTCTGGCCTCTGAGAAATACGAGTTTACTGATGCCGACCTCGAGGCTACCATTGCACCTGTTTACAGCAGTCTGCGCGATGTGTATTGGGGCTGGTTCGGTATGGCTGACATTATGGATGAGAGTTCCGATGTATGGGGTGTTCCTAACCGTATCGGTATCGGCTGGGGCGACCTTTATATCTCTATGCACAAGCACGAGTTTAACGCAGGTATCGGCCATTTCTCGGTCAACTGGTCCAACAACTATGCCGGTGTGAATGCCTGCAACCAGATTTTAGCCAACGAGCAGGTTGCCAGTAGCGAACTCATCAAGGCTCAGGTGCGCGCTTATCGTGCCATGTACTACTATAATCTGTTCGACCTGTTCCGTAACATCCCTCTGGATACCACTTTCGTTCACCCTGATGGATGGACACCTGAGCAGGCAGCTCCCGAGGTGACTTATAAGTGGATTGAGAGTGAGCTGAAGGAAGTGGCCGACCAGTGCGGCGACGACATCTCGTTGGGCAAGCTCAGTAAGTATGCTGCCTACATGCAGTTGGCCAAGCTCTATCTGAACCACGACGCCTGGTTCCCTAACAATAAGGATAATAGTTACTATCAGAAGTGTATCGACTGCCTGAACGTCATCATCAACTCGGGCAAGTTTGCTCTGGCCACCAACTACAGCGACAACTTCTTGGAGGATATCTCGGCTTCGCCTGAGATCATCTTCGGTATCGTGTTCGAAAATAAGTATGCCGGTGGTAACTTCATGGCTAACCTCTGGATCCACAATGCAGGCCGTGCCCGCTGGAACTTCTCAGGTTGGGCTACAGGCGGTGGTATCGTGTTCCCACAGTTCCTTGACATCTACGAGGATGGCGACACCCGTTTGGAGAACACCTGGACAGGCGGCCCACAGTATGCGATGGATGGTAGTCCTATCCTGCTGGATGGCGAGCCCCTCGACTACACCCGCGAACTGCATAGCATCGACAATCCTGGCTGCTATCCCATGGAGAGCTGGCGCCTGATTAAGTATGAGATCAAGAGTGGCGACTATGGTACCAGCTACGACGATGTGCCTTACTATCGCTATGCCGATGCCCTGCTGATGAAGGCTGAGTGCCTGCTGCGCTTAGGTGGTTATAATGGTGAGACTGAGGACGATGCCGCTGCATTGGTTACTCAGGTACGTGCCCGTAACTTCAAGGCCGACCCATCGAAGGCCAAGGTTACCGCAGCCCAGCTGAAGGGTGGCAGTAAGTACAACTACGGACATCGCGAGAATACTGGTGAACTGGGTGGTGCCGACAACTGGGTAGAGAACTACCAGGGTGGCGACGACATCGAACTGGGTGGACTGCTCGACGAGCTGGCTCGTGAGTTTGTTTGCGAGGCCCATCGTCGCGATGATATCATCCGCTTTACGATTAAAGGAACGAATATGAACGTGTACTGCGGTAAATCGTGGTTCTGTAAGGATCCCGAGGCCGACCGCCATACCGACATATTCCCCATCCCACAGGATGCTCTCGACGGTAACCCTAAGCTGAAGCAGAACCCTGGATATACAGCGGCAAACTAAGGGAAAATGCAAAAATGTAATAATGAAATAATGCAAAAATTATGAGAAAGAATATATTATATATAGCAATGGCATGCTTTGCGCTGGGCTTTACTGCCTGTAGCGACGATCCCAACGATGCCGTAACCAAGCACGTGTATGGTCCCGACGAGGCTCCCTATCTGCGTTCCGACGCCAGTGCTACAATCGCCTACAGCGCCGAGTTCCGCAAGGGACATGTGGCACCTAAGACCATTTATTTGAAAGATTATGCCGAGCAGATTCAGACTAAGTTGAAGATGACTGTTGATGACATGATTGCTGGTGTAGAATCAGGTAAGGTGGTATTCTACAATATTAACACCGCCCGTGGCTGCTGGAATAAGGCCGCAGCTACTAAGGGTAGCAATGGCTGGTGGTACGATGCCTCAGGCTTGGTAGCCGATGCCACTACTGGTGTTGCCTGCATCGAGCTCGACAAGACTGCTAAGGCTCTCGTGCTGAGTGTGCCCGAGGAGTCGGCAGCTGGTGTATCGGTAGCTGCCAACGTAGGTTTCGCCATCGATAACGGTAAGGACTATGATGACTATATCCGTTTCAACATCAGCTTTGCAGTAACCGATCCTGGTACGATTATCCTCAATGTTACCATTCCTGCAGGCGATTATGCCAGCTACGAGGTTGAGTTCGCTGGTGTTGAGAGTGCTATCCAGGCATGCTTCGGTATGACCTCAAGCGAATTTAATGCATTGGTACAGGATGCTGCAGGTGATATCGCCATGTATATGGTTGATGAAGCCGGCAACTGGGATACCTCTTCTAGCTATACCGCCAATGGTATTGGTTACTGGCTTGATGCTACAGGCAAGGTTACTACTTGGGGTACCGATGGCTTTTCCTACTATGTTGAGACACATGATGGTACCGTAGGTATCGGTCGTGCTCCTGGTTTGGCTTCTGGCACCGAAGGTAAACTGCACCTTGTTTATGCCAGCAAGAGCGATAGTAGCAAGTTTATCGAGTTTGTTATTAACACCACATTAGAGTAATTGTAATATGATGTATTTGAATAGACTTATGAGCAAGAGCGCCTTGGTTGCGCTCTTCGCTCTCGGTCTCTCGGGTTGCACCAGCGACGACGAGGTGATTGTTGGTAACATCACCATTGCCGAGACCGAATTGAATAAGACTGTAGAGTGGGACGAGGTGGAGAGCTCTATCACCTTTACTGCTAACGATAAGTGGACAGCCAGTGTGAGTGATGTCACCACCCGAGCCCTTAACACCAAGATTGAGTGGCTGACGCTGACTGTGAACAGTGGCGATGCCGGCGAGGTAAAGATGCCATTCTGCCTCTCGAAGAACGATTCAGAGTTCTATCGCGATGCTCAGATTGCCATCCATTGTGGCGATAAGACCTCGATCATCAACGTACATCAGAATCAGAACCCCGATGCTGTGCACACCATGGATAAGTCGCAGGTTGAGAACTTCGACAAGTACATCTGCCCAGGCTCTTGGAACGAAGGTTTCGAGAAAGGTGTGGATAATATGTTGCGCGACGATGCCAAGTGGAGCTTCTGGCGCATGAAGCAGAGCGAGCATTTCTTCGTGTTCTGGGAGCCAGGCTTCGGCTACGATCCCAATGGAAGCGACGTGCCAGCCGCCCTGCGTGTGAATATCGACGACCTGCTGGCCAAGGCCGAGCAGTTCTATACCACCAATGTCGAGAAACTGAAGATGGTGACCGTTGGTCAGGGTAAGAGCCAGCTCGATAAGTATAAGATGCAGATCTATCTGCTGTATCAGCAGGATTGGCTTGCCACAGGTTCTGGCTACGACAACACGATTGGCGCCCTCTGGGTGAACCCATCTACCTGTCAGCCTGTAGGCTCTACCATTGCTCACGAGATAGGTCACTCATTCCAGTATCAGGCTGGTTGCGACAAGCTGCTTAACGGACAGGCTGAAGAAACCAGCTATGGTATGAGCGGCGGTTTCCGCTATGGCTTTGGCGAGAACGGTGCCGGTGGCTGTGCTTACTGGGAGCAGTGCGCTCAGTGGCAGTCGTTCCAGGATTATCCTGAGGAGTGCTTCACCCAGAATCCGCATCCTTCGGTATGGCTCCGCAATCACCATCGTCACTTCAACCACGAGTTTATGCGCTATGCCTCCTACTGGCTGCAGTACTACCTTACCCAGAAACATGGCATCGAGGCTTACGGTCGCATCTGGCAGGAGAGCACTTATCCCGAGGATCCTATCCAGACCTATGCCCGCCTGTTCTGTGGCAACGATATGGAGAAGTTCTACGACGAGTATTACGACTATGCAGCCCGTGCTGTCAGCTACGACTTCGATGCTGTTCACCAGTATCTCAGTCTGAATCCTACGGCTGCTAACTATGCTACGAACATGCTGCCTAAGGATGGTGGTTTCCAGCCTACCTACGACAACTGTCCTGGTACCACAGGCTTTAATGCCATCGAGCTGAATATTCCTGCTGCTGGTACAACTGTTAAGGCCGACCTGAAAGCTGTAACGCCAGGTAGCGCCCTAGTTAGCGGCGATGCCGGCAAGGTGGTTGATGGCGATGGTAATGCCAAGGGTAATGTCAGCACCTACAACCAGCAGTCGAACACCACATCGGCTTACCGCATTGGTTTTGTAGCCATTAGCGGCGATAAGGCCACCTATGGCACTATGGCTAAAGGTAAGAATGCTGTAGCCGAGATGAAGGTGCCTGCTGGAACCGATAAGCTCTACCTCGTGGTAGTAGCCACACCTACTGATTATCAGCGACAGGCTTGGGACGACGATGAGACCAACGACCAGCAGTGGCCTTACAACGTGAAGTTCAGTGGCACTGGCGTGAAGGGTTTTGTAGAGATTCCTGCCGGCGATCCTACCGATGTGACTTTCACCCATAATCTGAATGGACTGGATGCCGCTTACGAAGGTTATGAGGTTGGTGCTATCGACCTGTTGGGCGAGGGCTATATGGAGAAGATGGCGAAAGCCTTCAAGCTGCAACCTGCTGAGATCCTGGCTAATCTGGCTCCACGCGATGGCGATGCCGTCACACCTGCCGAAGGTAAGATTGCCATTGGTCTGACACAGCCCGACGGAACCATCAGTTTTGCCTGCTCTACTAACGCCATTGGTTCATGGATCAATGCCGAAGGTTATGCTGCCACATGGGGCGAAGGCCAACTCTACTACGAGTATGATGGTTCTTCTTACAACTTCCCCGTCGGCTTTAAGCCCGGCACCGTTGAGGCTGGTAAGACTTACACCATGAAGCCCACTTGGGTTTACACCAAGGGTGGCAAGCAGTATAAAGCCACGTTCACACTGAATATGCAATTCTAATTTTTTCGATATTCTAAGATGAAGAAGTTTTTTCTTTCGAGTTTGGCGGTTCTGTTGATGGTTGCCTGTTCGTCGGGAAGCGATGTGCCGGAGCCAAGCCCTGTTGTACCTACGCCGTCGACAGTTGATACAACTAAGGTAGATACTTCAAAAACCGATCAGAATCCTGTTGCGGTGAAGTTTGCTGCCAAGTATCGAGTGGCAAAGATGCAGATTACAACGGATGGACAGCAGGCTGTCGACTCGAAAGAGAAAGCTGATTATCGCAATTGTACGATTAAAATAGAGAGTGATACGGCAGCATGGAACTACGAGGGCCGTGGACGTATTCGCGGCAGAGGTAACTCAACATGGATCTGGTATCCCAAGAAACCATACCGTATTAAACTCGACGAAAAGGCATCAGTACTTGGTCTTGATGCTAATAAAGACTGGGTGCTGCTGGCCAACTATCGCGACCCAACCCATCTGATGAACACCTTTGTGTTCGAGATGGGGTATGGGTTGAATATGCCTTTTACCAATCATACACGCTATGTAGAGGTTACGCTTAATGGCGATTATATCGGTCTGTATCAGTTGACGGAGCAGATAGAAGTAGGAAAGAGTCGTGTGGATATTGGTAAGAAGAAAGGATGGCTATTATCACTTGATGTCGACGACGGCCCTGCTGAGGCTCCTACCGCAGGCGACAATTTCTGGTCGCAGGTATACCGTATGCCAGTATGTGTAAAGAGTCCTGAAGCTGAGGATTATGCTACCCCCGAAACCCTATTAGATGATGCAAAAAAGGCACTTGGCGACCTTGAAAACGTAATACATAGTCACGACTACGAAGCACTTAAGAAGGTGCTGAATGTTCAGTCGATGATTGACTATCTGCTGATTCAGGAGTACGTTTACAATGTCGAAGTGTCTGCACCGCGTAGCATCTACATCCACAAAGATAAAGGTGATGCACTCTGGACTTTCGGACCGCTATGGGACTTTGATGCCGGTTTTGATTTCGACTGGGGACATATGTACGATGGACACGGCTATTTCGCTGATTATCGCGAGACGGTTCTTGGTACCGATCCTGCCCGTCATGTCAGCAATTACGATTATGTGCCGAGTTTCTTTACTGACATGTGGAAGAACAAGGCATTCGTCAGCGATGTAAAGGCGCGTTGGAAGGAAATAAAACCGCGTATTATCGCTGAGTTCTGGGCAGAGACCAAGCGCTATGCCGACGCTGCTGCCGAGGCGATGGAGCGCGATGCTAAGCGCTGGCCCATCGACAAGAAATACACTACAGAAATCAATCGAATGGAGAAATGGCTCAACTCAAGAGCTGTTTATATGGACAATATTGTAAGCAACTATCCAAGTGGAAACTGATATGAAACGAATAATACTATTGGCATCGTGCGTATTTGCAAGCTATACAGCATTGCACGCCCAGAAGAAGATATACATCCCTGAGGACCTGCGAAAGATGGATTTGCAGGCTGATACCTCGCAGTGGTCGTTTAAGCGTAGTATCGAGACCGACGATCTGATACTGATGTGGGAGCGAGGTTTTGGCAGCGATACAAGCAATCCGCCGATGCTTGAGGGCAAACCTATGAGTTTCAACCTCACTAATCTGCGCGACCGTGTGCAGGAGTTTTATCACTTCTTCCGCGATACGCTGGCTTTCTCGTTGCCTGGGTCTAAGGCCGATAAGTATAAGATGATGGTGATGGTAAATTACTCGCTCGACGGTACGGCCTATGGTGGCACCTACGACAATTTTATTGGCGCCCTATGGGTGGCCCCCAACCGTATACAGGATGCCAAGATGAACTGCATGGCGCACGAACTGGGACACTCGTTCCAGTTGCAGATACCCGCCGATAGTGTAGGTGACGCATGGGGAGGATCTGGCTTTTTCGAGATGACATCGCAGTGGATGCTGTGGCAGGTTAATCCTGGTTGGTTAACCGATGAGAACTACCACTTCGAGGCATTCAAGCAGCTCACCCACAAGGCCTATCTGCATCTCGATAATATCTATCACTCGCCCTTTGTTATCCAGTGGTGGAGCGATTTGCACGGGCGCAAGTCGATAGCCGAACTGTATCGCCAGGGTAGGATAGGCGAGGATCCTGTGATGACCTATAAGCGCATGTACAATATGAGTCAAAAGCAGTTCTGCGACGAGATGTTCCGCGGCTATCAGCATCTGGTAAACTTCGATTTCAACCATGCCCGTAAAGAAACCCGCCAATATGCCTGCACATTCGATACCGAGACAGAAGGCGGAAAGTGGCTGCGCCCCAAGAACTATCCTGAGGAATACGGATTCAACGCCATCAAACTAGATGATAAGGTAAACCTTAATGCCAGAAAGTTCAGACTGAATATACAGGGCGATAACCTGCGTTATGGTTTTGTAGGCATAACTACCGATGGCCAGTCGGTTTATAGCGATGTGAATGCCACAGAGTTCGTCGTACCAAAATCAAAACGCCTTTCTCACCTCTATCTCATTGTGATGGGAGCTCCTTTGCAGCACTATCACATACCGATGCCTACAGACGAAAATTATAAAAATCCACAAAAACTTTTGGAGTTTCCATATAGTTTTCGTATTTTTGCCACCCGATGAGAAAGATATTGCTACTGATGGTGTGTTTGCTTGGTATTCTGAATTCAGAAGCCAAGAGCGATTTTCGTTTTCGCAACCTGACGATGAATGATGGTTTGACGGCTAACGCAGTGCGCAATATTGTACAAGATAGGAATGGCTACATATGGTTTGGTACCGATAATGGCTTATGCCGTTACGATGGCCGTCGGGTGTTGCCATTCCGTATCGCCGAACTTGGTATCAGCCAGTATATCTCGGCCCTCCAGGTGGCCGACGAGGGCCTTTATGTTGGTACAGCAAAGGGTGTGTTCTACATCGATTACCAGCATCTGGCTTTTGAGAAATTGCCCATGAATATCCATACCACCGTTACCTCGTTTGCTACTGACAAGGAGGGCGCACTCTGGCTTTCAACTATGGGGCAGGGGGTATGGCGGTATAACGTCAGAACCCGGCAGAGTAAGCATTACGTCATACCTACGGCCGATAACGTAGTGGCTCGCGTCTTGGTTGATAACAGTAATCAGATTTGGACCGTTACCAACTGGGGTGCACCTTACGTCTTACGCCTGAACCGGTTGCATAATCAGTTCGAGCCCGTCAGTCTGAGCTATCCCGCTGCCTATAACGCCTTGAGCATGCTGCAAACCCGCGACGGGCGTTATTGGCTGGGCACCTGGGAGCAAGGCTTGTTGCTGATGCATGGCGACGGACGGTTAGAGCAGATGCTCAGTCCCCAGCGCTCGAAAGTAGGCTGGCACATACACTCCCTGTTCGAGCTGCCCGACGGACATATCTGTATCGGTTGTGACGACGGACTGATTATCCTGAACCCTAAAACGGGGCAATGGAAACAGTTCGATGATCGTTTTGTATATGCCATCACCAGTGATACCGAGGGCGGCATGTGGATAGGCACATTCTACAGCGGTGTCAAGTATATCTCGCCTGTAGGCAAACGTTTCGAAGGCTTTACGATGGCCAACGGCCTGTCGGGCAATGTCATCTCGCGTTTTTGTGAGGATAAACAGGGACGCATTTGGATAGCCAGCGACGATGGTGGACTGATGTGCTATCTGCCTAAAGAGCGGCGTTTCAGCGATTATCCTCATCGCAGTGTGCTCAGCAAGCACAATGCGCACGCCCTCTGTCTGAGTGGCAACGAACTGTGGGTGGGCACCTATACCGATGGCATACAGGTACTGGATTTGGAAACTGGCAGTCTGCATCAATACACCCAGACCAGCAGCCCTCACTCACTCGATAATCCTAGCTGCTATGCACTCTATACCGACAAAAAAGGGCGTGTGTGGGCAGGTACAATGGAGGGACTGAATATGTATAACCGTGCCACCAACCAGTTTGAGCGCATCGCCCATCTGAATTCGATGGTGATAGATATCGACGAAGACAGAAGCGGCAACTTATGGATATCAACTCAAGGCAACGGTCTGTGGCGCTATCATATCGCTACACGCAAACTGAAACAATACAAGCACCAGGAAGGCAACCGACAGTCGCTGCCCGACAATCAGATCAACTGCTGTCTGGTAGATGAGGCTGGCACGTTGTGGGTGGGTACGCTCGACGGGCTTTGTGCCTACAATACTCGAACCGATGCTTTTGCCTATGTAGATCTCGATGCCCCCAATCACGATGTGATGGGTATCATCGAGGATCAGGGAGCACTGTGGCTCTCTACCGAGAGAGGCATCATCAGATACGAACCCACGCAGCCGCAAACCAGGCGGTTCACCCTTCACGACGGTCTGGTTAGTGAGCAGTTCCAACCCAATGCCTGCCTGAAAACCAAGGACGGCTGCATCTGTTTCGGCAGTACCGCTGGTTTCAATAGTTTCTATCCCTATCAGATAAAAACCAATAGTGTGATGCCGCCTGTGTATGTCACTTCGCTCGAAATTCTGAATCGCGAGGAACGTAATGCCGAAGGCCAACCCATCGACCTGACGCTGACCAAGCAGATAACGATAGGCTATAGCGATTCGAAGATGGTTACCCTATCGTTTGCATCGCTCAGCTATTGTTCGCCCGAGAAGATTCAGTATGCCTATATGCTCGAAGGCTTCGACCGCGATTGGAACTACGTAGGCAACCAGAACCGCGCCACCTATACCAACCTGCCTGCAGGCACTTATACCTTCCGTGTAAAGGCCACCAACAACGATGGCATCTGGAGTGACAACGAGGCCGAACTTAAAATCATCGTGCAGCCCCCGTTCTGGTGGAGCTGGTATGCCAAACTGCTATATCTGGTGCTGATGGTTACGGCGGTGTATTACTATGTACAGCTGCGACTGAAACGTGCCGAACGCCAGCACCAGCGCGAACTGCAGCTGCTGAACGAACAGAAGGAGAAAGAGGTTCGTGAGGCCCGACTGAACTTCTTTACGATGATCGCCCACGAGATACGTACGCCCGTTTCGCTGATTATCGGACCGCTGGAGAAAATGCTAAAACACGGCACTCCATCCGACGACCTAAAGGTGATTGACCGCAACGCCCATCGCCTGCTGGAACTGGTCAACCAGTTGCTCGACTTCCGTAAGGTCGAACAGCAGAGCTTGGTGATGCATTTTGCCCCACATAATATCTACCAGCTGATGGTGTCGGTAAGCGAACGCTTTGCTCCCACTTTTGAGCAGAACGGCAAGCGTTTCGCGGTTATCTATCCCGACGAGCATTTTACTGCCATTGTCGATCAAGAGGCAGTGATAAAAACCATCAGTAATCTGCTGACCAATGCCAACAAATACAGTAAGGATGAGGTGCAGCTGAAATGCAGCGAAGACCCCGATGGTGAGCACTTCCGCATCAGCGTGAGCGATAATGGTGCAGGCATCCGCGAGCAGGATCGCCAGCGCATCTTTCAACCTTTCTTCCAAGCCGAGGGCAACAAGCCTGGCACAGGCATCGGTCTGAACATCGTGAAGAATATCGTTACTCAGCACCACGGTGACATCCTGGTAGATTCGGAACTGGGGCAGGGTAGTACCTTTACCATTGTGTTGCCCGTGAGTCAGACCGAGACAGAAGTGATCGAGACCGGGAAGTCTTCGCAGCCTGCTACTATCGACGACCAGACGGCCATGGTTCAGCCACCTCTTCCATCAGCTACCTCTCAGTTCTCAATTCTCAGCTCTCACCTCTCAGTTCTCCCAACCATGCTCATCGTCGATGATTCCGAAGATATGCGTCAGTTCCTGGAGAGCAATTTCAAGGAAAAGTACCAGATTATTACCGCTGGCGATGGTATCGAGGCGCTGCACCTGTTGCAACAGCACGAGGTGAGCATCATCATCAGCGACTGGATGATGCCCCGTATGGATGGTGCTGAGTTCTGTCGCCGTGTGCGCCAGAATGCACTCACCAGTCATATCCCCTTTGTGATGCTCACCGCCAAGACCGACGACGACTCGAAGGTGACGGGTATGGACGTGGGTGCAGATACCTATATCGAGAAGCCTTTCTCGTTGCAGTATCTCGAAGCCTGCATCCGTAATATCCTGCAGATACGTCGGCAACTGATGGAGAAATTCTCAACCCAGCCGTTAGAGCCCGTGACCGAGATTGCTCAGAATCCTACCGACAACGAGTTCTTGAAAAAGATGAACCAAATTATCGAGGACAACTTCTCTAATGCCGATCTCAATGTTGATTTCCTGGCCGACCAGCTTCATATCAGTCGTAGCGGACTGTTTGCCAAAATCAAATCGCTGGCCGATGTAACCCCCAATGAGATGATACAGATAGTGCGCCTGAAACGCGCTGCCCAACTACTGCAGGAGGGAGGACACATGGTGAGCGAAGTAGGCTATATGGTAGGTTTCTCCAATCCCTCGTACTTCTCGAAGTGTTTCCAAAAGCAGTTTGGCATCCGTCCTACCGATTACATGAAACACGCCTAAGGCTCACGCCGCTGCAATAATTGACTAAAAATCTTAAAAGATATTAAAAATATCGAGGTGTATCGCGTTTTGATACATCTCGATTTTTATTTTGCAACCATAACCAAATTATTATCAAATAAAAATTAAGTTATTATGGTAAACATTTTTTTTATAACCGTTCTAATAATGGCTCTCAACGAGCTGGTGTCGGATATCAAGCGTACCTCTGCATAGTGAGAGGAGTGTTGATTTATAGCGTCATAACCCGTTTCATCTCCAGGTTCTCGTAACCCTCTGGGCAGTGGGTTGAGAGATAAACGGTGGGATTCTGCTGGATGAACTCGCGCACACGGTCGAGTGTGATGCGGGCAGCCTGGATATCCTCGAATACGATGCTCAGCTTATTGGCTTTCAGAGCGGCATCGCAATAGGTCACGTCGCCGTGTATCAGATAAAACAGACCGTCGTTTTCGGCGATAATGATACTATTGCCCTTAGTGTGGCCCTTGGCCTCGATAAACCATATGCCGGGGGCTACCTCCTGCGCGTTGGGGAAGTTTTTAAATGGCTGGCCATACTGTGCACGGATGATGTTACCGCCTTCAGGCAGTTTCATGGCGTCGGCATCCTCAGGACCGATAAAAACCTTGGCGTTGGGGAAATACTGCAGGGCAGCCGAGTGGTCGGGGTGCTTATGAGTGACAAGAATCTTGGTGACCTGCTCGGGTTTGTAGCCCAGTTCAGCAAAGGCCTGCATATAATCCTTCAGCTTCTCGCCCATATATAGTGGGGCGCCCAGTTTCTTCTCGGGTGCTTTAAAGTCGTTCTGGAATCCTGTGTCAACCAGAATCACCTCGCTGCCGGTGTCAATCAAAAAGTTCTGCAGACTGCTGCGATAAATAATTTGTGGATCAGTGCCTTCCTTGCTCTCACCGCCGAAGGCAAATTCCTGGTTCATAAAACCACCGTCGAACATGCGGATTGCTTTTATTTCCATAATCGTATTTATTTAGTAGTGAAATATAATTAGATTGTCATTGGCAAATATAGACAAAAAATCCCAAAGCCATATCATTTGGCCTCGGGATTTATGATTTATTATGTAATAGGTTTACGCTTTCAAACCGATGATGGTGGCATAAGATGGTTTTTTGCGATGGATTTCGGTTTGAACGAAACCTGCGTCAACAAGTAGTGTTTCCAGTTGCTCGGGTGTATAGGCTGTCATGCCCTCTACGACGCTGGTCCACTTTGAATCGCTATCCACCACCTCGACCATGATGGCAAACTTCCCACCGGGCTTCAGCACGCGGCGCACTTCCTGCAGGCAGTCGGGCAGGTTGGGCCAGAAATACACCGTTTCAACAGCTGTCACAAGGTCGAAAATCTCGTTGTTGTAAGGCAATCTTTCGGCTGAACCTTGAGTTACAAATACTTGCTTGTTCAATACCTCGGCATTCACCTTTTTGGCTTTTGTTACGCTCTCCTCCGAGATGTCGATACCATATACATGCGCATCTTTACTTCTGTTAAGCAATCTGCGAATAGTAAAACCTCCGCCGCAACCCACATCAAGCATCGTCCATCCGTCTTTTACCTGCACAAGCTTTAGGCCCCAGTTGGTGAGTGGAGCGTGCGTATAATTCATGAAACACAACATGGCACGTCCCAGCGATCCTTCAGGTCGTGCGCACTGACTGAAAAATGACTTTAATAATCCCATTATCGTTTACATTTGATTACCGGGTGCAAAGTTATGTCAAATAAATCATGTGCACAATACCTAAAACTAATGATTCTTTTTGCAGATTATTTCCCAAACGAGTTTCTGTATGGTTTTTAATTATCTATAACTACTATTACTCACAACAAAACAACTTGTTTTGCCTTCCAAAATAATACATTTTACCATTAAATGTAACTTATTTAGCAAAGTAAAACAAGTTGATAAAATCGCTATTTAGATAGCGAAATGCCAGCCCATACTGCCAGGATTCCAATCATAACGCTCGCACCGATGTAAAGTGCCGTTATTGTGTTTATTGTAATCTTGCTAGTTGTTATTTACTGTGTTAAAAAACTGCGTAAAAGCCTTAACCGTATAAAGGTGATCGGCCACGCTGCCTGTTTCGCGGCAGCTGTGCATGGCCAGGATGGCATTTCCCATATCCACACCTCGCAAGGGGATGGATGATGCCAGAATGTTGCCCAGCGTGCTGCCACCTGCCACATCGGAGTGGTTGACAAATCGCTGACAGGGCACGTTGGCCCTACGACAGATTTCGGCAAACACGGCTGCCGAAACGGCATCGCTGGCATATTTTTGTGCTGCATTAAACTTGATAACCGGTCCGCCACCCAGCACGGGATGGTTGGTGGGATCGTACTTCTCATTGTAGTTGGGATGCCAGGCATGGGCATTATCGGCCGAAATCATAAAGGCACGCTCGATGGCCTGATACCAGGCTTCGGCACTGCCGCTCTGAGCCATAGCGATGCGCTGCAGCATCATGGCCAGGAACGGACTGCCTGCCCCTTGCTTGGTTTGCGAGCCCGTTTCCTCGTTGTCGAAGATGGCCAGCACCTTGGTGGCATCGATAGTGTCGGTATCAATCATCGCCTCCAAACCGGCAAAGCACATCGACAGGTCGTCTAAGCGGCCCGATGACAGAAACTCATCGTGTACACCAAACGTACAGGCGGGTGAGGCATCGGCCAGATAGAGGTCGAAGTCGAGCACATCGGTTGGTTTGATGTTCAGTTCGCCGCAGATGATATTCATCAGTAACTGGCCCTTTTCCAACTCGTCGTTGATGATGCCCAAAATGGGCAGCATATCTTTTTGCTTGCTGAGTTTTACGCCATCGTTAACCTGACGGTTAAAATGGATGGCCAGATTGCTGATTTGCAGCAGTGGGCGCTTGACGTGTAGCAGCAGTGTAGTGGGGGAGAGAGCATCGGTGCCACGCACAATCACACGGCCAGCGATGGTGAGCGGACGGTCGAACCAGGTGGACATAATCGGTCCGCCATACACCTCGGTGTTCAGTTTCACGATTCCACCTTCGCACAGCATCTCGGCATTGGGCTTGATGCGGAACGTGGGTGAGTCGCAGTGGGCGCAAATCATGCGGAACCCAGCTTCGGCCATCGGCTTTCGGCCGATATGAAAGGCATAGACCGACGAATCGTTCTTAGTGACATACAGTTTGTCGCCGGTCTTCAGCTGTCCTATGGGCTCGCGAGGGTCCAATTGGCGATAGCCTGCCTGCTCCAGTTCGCTGGTGATATTTTTGGCTGCCAGAAAGTTTACTGGCGAAGCATTCAGAAAATCTAATAGTCTTTTTACGTGCATAATACAAAAGTTTTGTGCAAAGATACCAAATTTCTGGCAATTAGCGCCATGTTTCTGCAAATAATACATTAATTTTGCAGCCAAAATGAAACTAATTAATAAGAGATAGATGAAAATGACTAAAAAACAATGGATGCGTTCTGCCATTTTGATGGCTGCATTCTCTGGGGCATCACTGCAAGTGAATGCTAACCAGGCTGTGACTCCCCTCTGGTTGAGAGATGTGGTGGTGAGCCCAGATGGAAATCAAGTGCTATTCTGCTACAAGGGTGATATCTACAAGGTATCTACAACAGGCGGAACAGCAGTACAGTTGACAACCCAAAACAGCTACGAGTGCTCGCCTGTATGGAGTGCCGATGGCAAGCAGATAGCTTTTGCCAGCGACCGACATGGCAACATGGATGTGTTTACCATGGCTGCTGATGGTGGATCTGCCACACGCCTTACTTATAATAGTGCCGCGGAGGTGCCACAGTCGTTCTCGCCAGATGGCAAGTGGGTGCTCTTTGGGGCCGTTATCCAAGATCCTGCCGAGAGCGTGATGTTCCCAACAAGTTCGTTGCCTGAATTATATAAGGTACCCACGAAGGGTGGCAGAACGCTGCAGGTGTTGGCCACGCCTGCTGAAATGCTGAGTTTTGCTGCCAATGGGAAGAGTTTCTTCTATCAGGACTGTAAGGGATATGAAGATGAGTGGCGCAAGCACCATACTTCATCTATCACCCGCGACGTGTGGTTCTATGATGCTCAGAGTGGCAAGCATACTAATATTACAGCTCATGCTGGCGAGGATCGTAACCCGGTGGTTAGTGCCGATGGTAAAACGCTCTATTTCCTGAGCGAGCGCAATGGTGGTAGTATGAATGTGTATGCTATCAAGGGGAATATTACAAAGCCTGCTGCACAACCTATACCCGTCACCAGTTTCAAAACGCACCCAGTGCGCTTCCTGAGTTCAGCTCGCAATGGTCTGCTCTGTTATACCTATAATGGTGAGATATATACGCAAAAGAGTGGGGAGAAACCCAAGAAGCTGAACATCACACTGACACGTGATGACGAGCCTGTTATCTCTGACCTGAGCTTTGCTCGTGGTGCTCGCCAGGCGGTGGTGAGTCGTGATGGTAAACAGGTGGCTTTTGTGACACGTGGTGAGGTGTTTGTCACCAGCACGGAATATGCCACTACTCGTCGTATCTCGCAGACAGCTGGGGCTGAGGCTGATGTGGATTTCGCACCCGATGGCCGTACCATCGTTTATGCCTCAGAGCGCAATGGTAACTGGCAGCTCTATACGGCCAGTATCGTGAGAGATGAGGACCTGAACTTTGCCAATGCCACATTGATTAAGGAAGAGAGCGTGTTCCCCGAATTGCCTGCATTGAAGTTGGATGGTAAGATCGACTTCTCACAGGTGGAGCGCCGCAGTCCTAAATACAGTCCTGATGGCAAGAAGCTGGCTTTCATCGAAGACCGTATCAAACTGAAGGTAGTTGACCTGAAAACAAAAAAGGTGACAACGGTTACCGATGGTAGCAAGTGGTACGATCAGGATGATAACTTCGATTTTGAGTGGAGTCCGGATGGAAAGTGGTTTGTGCTGAGCTATATCGCCAACAAGCGTGACCCTTATGCCGACCAGGGTATTGTGAGTGCCGAAGGGGGTGAGATTCATCCTATTACGCAGAGTGGCTATATGAGCAGTCGCCCACGTTGGGTGATGGATGGTAAGGCTATCCTCTTTAAAAGTGAGCGTTATGGTATGCGCAGTCATGCCTCATGGGGCAGTCAGAACGATGTGTTCCTGGCTTTCCTCACGCAGGATGCCTACGACCGCTATCGTCTCTCGGCCGAGGACTATGCGCTGCTGAAGGAACTGGAGAAGGCAAAGCCTGAGAAGAAAGATAAGAAGGACGATAAGAAGGCGAAAGACAAAAAGGACAGCAAGAAGGCTGATGCCGATTCTGTCAAGACGTTGAAGATAGAGTTTGATGGTATTGAGAACCGTATTGTGCGCCTCACTCCCAACAGTAGTCGTCTGGGTGATGCCATCGTGAGCAAAGATGGCGAGAACCTTTATTATTTCTCGGCCTTCGAAGGCTCGCTCGATCTTTGGAAAATGGATTTGCGCAAGCACGAAACCAAGCTGCTGAGCAAAGGTGGAAGTGGTGTGCTGCAGATGGATAAAGACGGAAATCTCTACTCGCTGGGTAGTAATATGAAGAAGATAGAGAAGGGTGACAAAACCGCTACAATCACCTATAATGCGCAGATGAAGCTCGACTTGGCCGCCGAGCGCGAATATCTGTTGCGCCATGTGGCCAAGCAGATAAATAAGAAGATTTTCCGTACCGACTATAATGGCTGCGATTGGGATCTGATGGTACGCAACTATGCCCGCTTCCTGCCGCATATTGCCAACAACTACGACTTCTCAGAGTTGCTGAGTGAGCTGTTGGGCGAATTGAATGTAAGTCACACGGGTGGTCGTTTCTATCCGTCTTCAAAGGGCGATGCCACTGCGGAGTTGGGCTTGCTTTATGACCTGACACAGGCCACCGATGGTATGAAGATTACTGCAGTTTTGGAAGGCGGTCCTTTCAGCCGAGCTAACAGCAAGGTGAAAGCTGGCGACATTATTACAGCTATCAACGGTCAGCCTGTTACTAAGGATACCGATCTGGCTCAGCTGCTGAACCAGTGTCGTGGCAAGAAAACACTGGTGAGCTTGAAAGGCAATGCTGGTACATGGGACGAGGTGGTGCTGCCCATCAGTCGTTCAGAACAGTCGGACCTGCTCTACAAGCGCTGGATCAAGAGTCGTGCCGCCGAGGTAGAACGCCTGTCGAATGGGCGCTTGGGCTATGTGCATATTGAGGGTATGGACGATGCCAGCTTCCGTGATGTCTATTCAGATATTCTTGGTAAGTATAACCTGAAGGAAGGTATTGTTATCGATACCCGCTATAATGGTGGTGGACGTCTGCACGAGGATATCGAGATTCTTTTCTCTGGCCATAAATACTTCACTCAGGTAATCCGTGGTCGTGAGGTGTGCGACATGCCAAGTCGCCGCTATAATCATCCCAGCATCATGCTGCAGGCTGAAGGTAACTACAGCAATGCGCATGGCACACCTTGGGTGTATAGTCACCAGAAGATAGGTAAGCTGGTGGGTGCGCCTGTGCCTGGCACCATGAGCTCGGTGAACTGGGAAACCCTGCAAGACCCATCACTGATATTCGGTGTGCCAGTGATTGGCTATCAGTTGCCTGATGGCAGCTATCTGGAGAACACCCAGTTGGAGCCCGATGTACTGATACTGAATCGTCCTGAGACTGTTGTCAAGGGTGAGGATCTGCAGCTGGAGGCTGCTGTGCGTGAGTTGCTCAAGGAACTGTAATCATCCCCATCGGCTATCCTGCCGACAAACGTAGGGAAAAGAAACGTAAAATAATTGCTGAGATAATGTATAGTGCATTATCTCAGCATTTGCTATCTGATGAAATTCATGGGCTTCCATGGCTCGCGCTCAGGATAGTCGGGCGTGCCGTTGGCATGAATCTTCTTCAGAAGGAAGGCCATGTTGTCGGCCAGTGTGCGCATGGTTTGCATACCCTCGGTGTCGAGCTTCCCCTCGCCCTTTGCTGAGCCGTAGGCGATGTTCCAATATTGTGATGTGACCACAGGCATGTTCATCATCTCAAACATCATATTCAGTGTTTGGAGTGTGGCAGTGGCGCCTCCACGTCGGCACACGGCTAAAGCGGCAGCAGAATGTATTGCCATCGTTTCGAGAACTGCCGTTTACCAACAATATCTTGAGCGTTCTTCCTGATTCTGCATTTGCCAGCATGGCTGATACAGGTGAGGTGATAGCTGCACCAGCAGCAGCCAATGTTGTTTTCTTGATAAAATCTCTTCTGTCCATCATTCTCTAATTTAAATTTGTTTTTGGGTGCAAATTTAAGCATATTATTTTGTAAAAGTATAAAATAAATGCTTTTTTCTTTATAAAGTTGCAGGCAATATGAGGAAAAATTGTAAATTTGCACCTTATATAATCATACAAGATAACTGAGGCTCGAAAAGAAAAATGGCAAAAAGAGAGTATATACAGGCTAACAAGGATTGGCTGGAGGCGAAAGCCAAAGAGGACGGTGTGAAAGCACTGCCCAAAGGCATCTATTATAGGGTGTTGAGTGAAGGAAATCAAGATAGCGCAAAACCAACTGTGCGCAGTATCATCACAGCTCATTACACAGGGCGAACCATCGACGGTAAGCAGTTTGATAGCAGTCGTGGCGGTGTGCCATTGGCTTGCAGGCTTTGCGATCTGATTGAGGGGTGGATTATCGCCATGCAGCAAATGCACATTGGTGATAAATGGGAACTCTATATCCCTGCCGAAATGGGTTATGGTAAGTTTTCTCAGCCCGGTATCCCTGGTGGATCCACGCTGATTTTTGAAATAGAATTATTAGGTATATCATGAGTGAGTTTAGAGAAATGAGGCGCAAGCGTCAGATGCTTGCCGAAGAGGAGAGCATCGCTATTTTGCAGAAAGCCACATCTGGTACGCTGGCATTACTAGGCGATAATGATTATCCGTATGCCGTTCCCATCAGCTATGTGTATCAAGAGGGCCGACTTTATTTCCATAGCGCTATGGCGGGGCATAAGGTCGATGCCATCCGCAAATGCTCTAAGGCATCTTTCTGTATCATCGATCAGGATGACGTAAAGCCTGAGAAATATACCACATTCTTTCGTAGCGTGATCGCATTCGGTAGAATCCATATTGTGGAAAACGATGCCGAAAGATTTGAGATAGCCCGTTTGTTGGGCAATCGCTACAATCCTAATCATGACGAAGACCTTCAGAAGGAGATTGAAAGCGGATTATCCCATATGTTGGTTCTCCGCTTCGACATCGAACATCTGACAGGAAAAGAAGCTATTGAACTGATGAAATCAAGGCATAACAGAAACAGCACTTGATGACTGGTATATCTTTGCGTATATATTGTAATAAAAAAAGATTGCTAGACTAACAAAAAAGCTTTAGGTGAAATAACTAGGTGAATTAATTCGTTTTGTCTATTGAATTAATTCGATTAGTCTATTGAGTTAATTCATGAAGTCAATCGAGTTAACTCATGGTTTTTGGGGAGTATTTTTGATATCAATATTGAGTTCAGTACGTTTGTCAAGAAATGTGTAATCACACAGGGCACGAAGACTCTCAATAGGGGGAACAAGGTATTCATTATCTTTGTACCCATTATTATATAATAATGTGTAACATGGAAAGTAAAGACTTAAATCGCCTAAAAGTAGTGCTTGCAGAGAAGGGAGGAACCGCGAGACTACCGAGTGTCTCCCAATGCTAAATGCTGGTCATGGGTATGAATATAGAGTATTCAACCGTCTGTTCCGTTTTATTGGTCTCTGTGAGATAAACGAAAGCGATGATTTCCAATTCGTATGCCACATGCAACTTGGGATTGATGCTATGAATTGGCCGATTCGTTGAATAGTTTTGGCAGAATAAAGGTTTTTCCGTACCTTTGCTTTGCAAATTCAAAATACAAGTATGATGAAACAGGAAAGAAAGATGTTGCTGCTATTGGCCCTGCTGATTCCTGCAGGAGCAATGGCACAGGATAATGAACAGGCAATCCAGAAGAGCAGACCTGCAAAAGTGAAACGTATAACGTATGAGCAGATGACGGAGAAGATGGTTAGCGATCTGCAACTCGACGAGAAACAGACGAAGAAGGTGACGAAGCTGAACAAGAAGTACAAGACGTTGATTGAGGGACTGCAAATGGAACGTCCGCAAGGCCAGCGTCCGCAAAATGGCAATCGTCCAAGTGGCCGACCCAGCGGAGGCGGTGGTATGCCTGGTGGTATGGGTGGCCGTGGAGGTGGATTCGGTGGAGGCATGCCTGGAGGCGGCATGGGAGGCCATGGCGTTGGTATGCAAGGCGGGCCGCGTGGTGGTATGCCTCAGGGTGCCCCTAAAGAGCAGAACAGCTACGACTACGACAAGCAACAGGCGAAATATGATGAGAAGATCAAGAAGATTCTCTCCGATGAACAGTACGAAGGATATCTGAAATTGAAACCCCAGTTTGCTTCACAACGCCGAATCCGAGAATTCTTGCTTGGTGCAAGCGGCGGAGCCGAGCGTCTGATGGGAGGGCAGCAGGACTTACTGAGTGACCAAGGTGCTCCTGAGGGTATGGGCAGACCTGGAGGCCCTGGCTCTCGCAATACGAACATCACCTATAAAGGAGCCACAGAACTGAAGGCAGGCTTAACAGAGGACAGCCATACTTATCAGAGCGGCAAGATCGATGAGAATGCGCTGCTGATATCCACCAAGGAGGCAGTGGCCCTCTCTCACCCCACCATCAGCAAGACAGGCAGTTCCAATGGCGGTGACAATTGCAGCTTCTACGGCGTGAATGCAGCCATGCTTGTCAAAGGAGGCAGTGTGACTACCATCAGGGGTGGCAGAGTGACTAGTGATGCCACGGGTGCAAACGGTGTATTCTCTTATGGAGGAAATGGTGGCAGAAACGGCGGTCAGGGCGATGGCACTACAGTCATCATCGAAGATACAGAGATTGTCACTACAGGTGATGGTTCTGGCGGCATTATGACCACTGGCGGTGGTGTGACAAAGGCCAAGAACCTGTCAGTCTGTACCAGCGGAAGGTCTTCAGCTCCCATTCGTACAGATCGTGGTGGCGGCATAGTCACCGTTGAGGGCGGCAGCTACACCAGCAACGGACTTGGCTCTCCCGTTATCTATTCCACAGCCGACGTGACGGTGTCGGATGCCACGCTCACCTCAAACAAGTCAGAAGGTGTCTGCATCGAGGGCAAGAACAGCATCACACTGAACAACTGCCAGATGACCGTCAGCAATACGCAGCGCAATGGTCATGCCCAGTTCCTCGATGCCATTATGATCTATCAGTCGTTCTCAGGCGATGCCGACAGCGGTAACTCTCACTTCACGATGAACGGTGGTTCGCTCGTCAACCGTCTGGGACATCTGTTCCATGTGACCAACACCAATGCCATCATCAACCTGAACGGTGTCACACTGAAAAATGAAGATGCGGCAAATGTGCTGTTGTCAGTTTGTGCCGATGGCTGGCAGGGAGCAGGCAACAAGGCAACCTTCACCGCAAGTCACCAACAGTTAGACGGTACCATCCTTGTAGGCAGTGACTCCGAGTTGACTCTGACATTATCCGACGGTTCCACTTTTAACGGCTGCATCAGCGGCAACATCACCAACGCAGTAGGCAACAGCATATCAACAGAAACGGGGAAGGTGAATGTCACTCTGGGCGATGACTGCACATGGACACTGACTGCCGACACCTATATTACCTCATTCAAAGGTGAAGCTTCACATATTAAAACCAACGGCCATCGATTGTTCGTGGATGGCAAGGAAATGAAAATAACACAATAGGAAAACCACAAATTCTGTATCATTGTGTCCCAACGTGTCTCATGGTGTCTCAATTGGGACAATAAATAAGTGAGAATCAGTAAAAGTGGTTGATTTATCAGTAAATCGTTTAGGTGGACTATTCGGATTTCGCCGTACCTTTGCAGTCGGAATCAAACTTAATATTGAAGATATGACAAAGATTGCATTAGGCACCTGGGCCTGGGGCGCAGGAGCATTTGGAGGAGACAAGGTGTTCGGCAGTAAGACCGACGTAGAGAACTTGAAGCCCGTATTCGATGCGGCGATGAATGCTGGACTGAACCTCTGGGACACAGCTACGGCCTACGGTATGGGCGAGTCGGAGAAGATTCTTGGTTCGCTGGCACAGGGCTACAACCGTTCGGATGTACAGATTTCCACGAAGTTCACCCCGCAGATTGCCGAAGTGTTCGAGAATTCGGTAGAGAAGATGGCCCTGGCATCCATCGAGCGCATGGGCTGCGACTACATCGACATCTACTGGATTCACAATCCGATGGACGTGGAACGTTGGACACCGGGACTGATTCCCTTGCTCCAGTCGGGCAAGGTGAAGCGTGTGGGTGTGTCGAATCATAACATCAAGGAGATTCGTCGGGCTAACGAGATACTGGGCGAGGCTGGTTTCAAGGTCTCTGCCGTGCAGAACCACTTCTCGCTGCTTTATCGTTCGAGCGAAAAGGGCGGCGTGCTCGACTACTGCCGCGAGCAAGGTATTGAATTCTGGGCCTATATGGTGCTGGAGCAGGGAGCACTGTCCGGCAAATATAACAAGGAGAACCCACTGCCTGCCGAGAGCGAGCGTGGACAGAAGTACAACCCCGTGCTGCCGCAGTTGGAAGCACTGACCAGCGAGATGACCGCCATCGGGCAGAAATATGGCGCCAGCTGTTCGCAGATAGGCATTGCCTGGGCCATCGCCAAGGGCACACTGCCCATCATCGGAGCCACCAAGGAGCGCCACGTTGTCGAGGCTGCCGAAGCCGCTACGATTGTGCTGACAGCCGAGGAGGTCGCCCGCTTGGAACAACTTGCCGATGCCACCGGCATTGACACCCGTGGCGGTTGGGAACACACGATGGAGTGAACTATTAGTAATTGTAGACCTTGCCGATAATGCGGCAACGCGCAGGTACTGAATCGCGTTCATATACGCTGAATGGCACTCCCGCCTCTGCCGGTCACAAAGGCATCGTCATTAAGGACGGAAAGAAATTCACGAAATAACATCAATATGAAACAGAACATTGGAAAGAAACTGGCACTCTATCCCACACCAGCCACAGTTGTAGGAACTGTCGGAGAAGGGGGAAAGATAAACTGGCTGTTGGTGGCACACATCGGCATCGTCAGCCACTCGAAACTGCTGCTGAGCGTACATTCATCGCACCACAGCGTAAAGGCCATAGACGAGCAGGATAAACTATCCATCAACATCATCGACGAAACATTCCTGGCCGCTGCCGACTACACGGGAACGGTGAGCGGAGCCAAGACTGATAAGTCGGCCCTGTTCCCTTACCATCTGGGCGAGGCTGGTATGCCCATTATCGAACAGTCGCCACTGGTGATGGAATGTGAGGTGATAGACACCTACGAGGTTGACGGCTTCAAGAACTACATCTGCACCATCCTCAACACCTATGTCGATGAGGACAAACTTGACGAGAAGGGCAAGCCCGACTACTCGAAACTGAAGCCCGTACTTTTTGAAATGCCTACCTACAAATACTTGCGCACAGGCGACATCATCGGCGACTGCGTGAAGATAGGCAAAGTATATGGTGAGACGTTGAAATAAAAGGAATTTGATTTATAAACCAGAGTAAAAGTATTGTTTTTGGGAAAAACATCCGTGTCATCGCAGAGGTGACACGGATGTGTTGTTTTTCATAAAGCCTGACTACACGCCTTGTTTCACTTCCTCGTAAATTCAGAAGGAGTTACCCCGTAGTGCTTCTTGAATTGCCGGGTAAAGTGTTGCGGATATTCGAAGCCCAGTTGTTCTGCGGTTTCAGTGATGGTGGCCCCGCTAATCAGGAGCGACTGGGCACGCTGCATGATGAAACGGCGGATGTAGGAGGTGGGTGAGTCGCCTGTCAACTCACGGATAAGGTCGCCAAAGTAGTTGGGTGAAAGGAATAATTGCTGGGCACAGTATTTCACCGAGGGCAGTCCAAGACTGCGCTGCAAACCATCGTCATAGTATTTCTGCAACAGACGCTCGAAACGCGGTAAGAGATCGGAGTTTGTCGTCGTGGCCGATGTGGAGAGCTGTAGCGCATAGTAGCGACTGACGAGTTCTAGCACCAGCTCTATCAGCGAGGTCACGATGCGCAGCGTGTTGGCATCCTCTTCCTGCCGGAGTTCTGTGCGAATCTGTTCCAGCAGTGTAACAATGCTTTGCCGCTGACTGGGCGACATCAGCAGGGCCTCGCTGGTACTGTAGGAGAAGAAATGATAGTCGGCCATGCGATGCCCAAGTTCTGAGTTACGCTGCAGTTCGGTGTCGAAGAGCAGTGCCCATCCTTTAGTGTGGATTTCTTCGCCCGTGTCGGCCTTACCGCCAATCTGTCCGGGGGCCACGCACATCAGCGCATGGCGGTGAAGGTCGTATTGCAATTGCCCATACGACAAGTCCTCCAGTTCCTCATCGCCGATGAACATCGCATAAACATCATAGTTGTTCAGCGAATGGCGGCAATGCTCCAACTCGTCGTAGTGAATCACCGAGACGAGCGGGTGCAACTCTGGTGCCCCGATGTATCGGGCATAGTCGTTGACGTGGTGAACCTTCAGTATCTTCTCCATCTTTACTGATAAATTCCGATTTATCTGTCTTTTATCTCTATTTTTTTTATCACCTTGGCTGGAACACCTCCAACAATGGTATTGGGCTCCACGTCTTTTGTCACCACTGCACCAGCAGCTACTACGGCTCCATCGCCAATAGTCACGCCTGCAAGCACAGTGGCATTGGCTCCAATCCAGACATTTTTACCAATGTGGATAGGTGCATAGCTCATACTTTGGCGGTTGGCTGGATTTAGGTCGTGGTTGATGGTGGCCAGCACGACATTGTGACCTATGAGTGCGCCCTCGTCAATGGTGATACCTCCCTGATCCTGAAACTTACAACCCATGTTGATGAATACTCGTTCACCTATGACAGTATTCTTGCCGCAATCGGTGTGAAACGGCGGGAACATGCCTACCGTCTTGGGAACCTCACGCCCCCAAAGCTGTTCCAGCAAATCGTGCAACTGCTCTGGAGTATGGTACTTTCCGTTAATCTCAGCCGTTAACTTCAGAGCCTCCTGCGACAACAGATGAAACATCATGTGGACATCACCACCGCCAACGACGGGTTTGCCCGATGCCATGTAATTTCGAAATTCTTGTATTGTCATTGTTCTTTATTTTTCTTTTGTGGATTTGTAATTCAATCACATTTTGACAAATACTTTGAGCGAATAGCCTTTGGAAGTTTCGATGCAATGAGTTGGTATGACTCTTTTATCAACCCCTTTACTATTGTTTCGTCCATTTCTTCATAATAGACATCGCTCCAGTGTGTCTTGTTCCAATGATAGGCAGGTGTCACAGCAGAGAATTGTTCTCTAAGTTCGATATTCCTGTCTGGAGATAACTTCAAGGCGATTCTTGATTCTCCGCCCTTCATATCATATCTGCCACCACCTAACCATAGGCAGACAAATATCTTTCCTTCCAAGCGAAAGTTTAGGATGTCTTCACCAAACGCTTGGTCTTCGGTCACTCCTGGAAGTGATAATGTGTACTCTCTAACCTCTTCAATATTCATACCCAATCAAAGTTGACTTCTTCGGCACCAATTTCAAAGTGGTATTTGGCAATGCCCAAGTCCATCTTTGTATAGCCAATCATGGAAAATCCCTTCTTGGCTCTTATCAGATGACAGTTGTTCTTCACTCCAACGTATTCAAACGAAAACTTCTGCTGATTTACGGCTGTAGGTGCAAGCAAGGCTGCTTCAATACCTTTCTTGAACCATGATGGAGTGTTGTCACTAACATTGCTCACTTGCTCAACGGACTTGATTTTATGGCTGACACCTTGTGTCTCGCCATAGCCGATGGCAATGTAACAAGCAATCTTCTCATCTTCGCCAAGCTCATACGTTCCTGGTACCTTAGAATATGAAAGACCCACCCAACAGGTGTTCAATCCAAGAGTCTGAGCCAGCAACACCAAATGCTCACCATAATAGCCTATGCGTTCATCAAGGTCTTTGGACTTCTTTCCTGCCATAACAATATAGTTGTTAGCATTACGGAACTTTCCGTATTTAGCCAAAGTCCCTTGGAATGCCTTTGGTTCGTTAATAATCAGTTGCATATGCAAGTTGCCTTCACGATTCAGAATAGCAATCTGCTCTTTCATCGCCTTGACAACATCCTCCGCCAAAGGCTCATTCCTGTATGCCCTTACACTATGTCGGGCTTCAATAGCTTCTTGTAATGTCATTTGTTTTTCCTTTGTTTTATTTACCCACGCAAAAGTTTTTAAAGATATTTTCTAGGACTTCGTTGGGGGTGATTTGGCCGCCGGTGATTTCGGAAAGGGTGTCGAGGGCTTGTCGGAGATCTTCGCTGAGGAGGTCGCCGCTGAGTTGCATCTCAAGGCCGTCGATGACGCGCTGGATGCTGTCGTGAGCTCTGACTAAGGCGTCGTAGTGACGGGCGTTGGTGACGATGATGTCGTTCTCGGTAAGGGTGGGGATGTTGGCTGCCTCGTAGATGGCTTGCTCTAATTTCTCTATCCCGGTGCCATACTTCGCACTGATGGTGATAAATGGAAAATTTAACGGTTTGTAACTATTGTTACTTGCCTTGTCGGCTTTGTTCTTGATGACGATAAGTTTTTTGTTTCCAGTGCGTTGCGATATGTCGTTGATTTCTTTGGTTGATGGCTCTTCGTCGATGAGCCAAAGTACGATGCTGGCTTTCTTGATAGCGGCATAGGTGCGGGTGATACCTATCTGCTCTACCTCGTCTTGCGTTTGGCGAATACCCGCTGTATCGATAAAACGGAAGGTGACACCTTTTATGTCGATGGTGTCCTCGATGGTGTCGCGGGTGGTGCCATGAATGTCGCTTACGATGGCACGATCGTCTTTCAATAGACGGTTCAGAAGGGTTGATTTTCCCACGTTGGTTTTACCCACAATAGCTACAGGAATACCTTGCTTGAGGGCTTGGCCTGTTTCGAAGCTTTTGGCCAGATGGATGATGTGATTGTTAATTGTTTTGGTGAGCTCCATCAACTCGCTGCGGTCGGCAAACTCAAGGTCTTCGTGGTCGGAGAAATCAAGTTCAAGTTCTAAGAGTGAGGTGAGCTTGAGCAGCTGTTCGCGAAGCTGAGCCAGTTTAGAAGAGAAGTGCCCGCGTAGCTGACTCATGGCCATCTGGTGGGTGGCCTGATTGGTTGAGGCTATCAGGTCGGCTACTGCTTCAGCCTGCGAAAGGTCCATCTTGCCGTTAAGGTAGGCACGTTGTGTAAATTCGCCTGGACCAGCCTGGCGGCATCCGTTTGCTATCAGCAACGACAGCACCTTGCTTAAAATATAACGCGAGCCGTGACAGGAGATTTCTGCGCTCTCTTCGCCTGTATAGGAGTGGGGGGCACGGAATACGCTTACCAAAACCTCATCGATGATCTCTTGCCTGTTCTTGATATGTCCGTAATGGATGGTGTTTGGTTGGGCTTGTGTGAGGTTTTTGGAGAAAACACGAGAAAGAATCTCAAGTGTTTGAGGACCTGAGATTCTTATAATTCCGATAGCGCCACCTGTGGCTGTGGCGAGAGCACAGATTGTTTCTGACATTTAACTTTGATTTTTAAATGCGTTCGAGGACTTTCTCAATGAGGGTATCGATAGAGTTCTTATACTCTGTGTTCATCTTCTGGGCATAGCGGTTGGCAATAACCATACAACAGGTCATGGCGCGATGACCTAAGAGTGAGGCCATACCGGCAAGAGCCGACGATTCCATTTCGAAGTTGCAGATTTTCAAACCGTCGTACTCAAAGCTTTCGATCTTCTCGTTCTGCTGGGGATCCTCGATGTTGGCGCGCAGTACACGGCCCTGAGGTCCGTAGAATCCACCACATGAGATGGTATAGCCGCGAACCATATCATCGGCAGCAATGCGGTTGATAAGCTCTGTATCGCCCACCGACACGTAAGGTGCCCCCTTGATGGGGTTCCAATTCATGTGCTGCTTAAATGCCTCTTCGAGTTTTAGGTCGCACACTTTGTTGCGGTCGGCATAGTAGTTCAGCAAACCATCAAAACCGATGCTTTTCACGCTAGCTACAAAACAACCAGTAGGGGTGTTGGGTTGCAAACCGCCACAGGTGCCGATACGTACCATGGTGAGGGTACGATGCTCATCCTTTTCCTCGCGAGTATTGTAATCAATGTTGGCGAGTGTGTCGAGCTCGTTGGCTACGATATCGATATTATCGCATCCGATACCATGACTCTGTACGGTGATGCGCTTGCCTTTATACATACCAGTGATGGTGTGGAACTCGCGGCTGCTAACTTCGCATTCTTTCGAGTCGAAATGAGCTGCAACGGTGTCTACTCGGGCTGGATCGCCTACCAGCACCACCTTATCGGCCAACTGTTCTGGCTTGAGATGCAGATGGAAACATGAACCATCGGCATTGATAATCAGTTCTGATTCAGGAAACTTCTTCTTCATAGACTTTACTTATTATTGATTTTTACTTTTAAATTCTGCATTACGTATTGCTTTATCCAATTGTTTAACATTGGCGTTCAGGTCGAATACCTCGTTTTCGAGCTTCAGAATCTCACTCTTCAGTACTTTTTTTCCGTTGGTGTTGGCCATGTGATATTGTTGGCGCAACAGGGTGAGACGTGAGTTGGCTATTCCGAGTTTATTCTGCTGTTCTAACAGCTCGGGGTAGAGTGATTTTGCCTCTTTCGACTGATATTTTTCAGTCGAAGCAGCACCATTGCTGTTGGTTTTTGGAGTTGATGTGGTAGCATTGTATTTAGATTTGATACGCTCGAGTGCGGCATTACGTTCGGTGCCGTCCCCCCAGGTATCAGCAATGCTGGTGATATCGGCCAGTTGGCGGATTTGTTCTTCTGAATAAACAGTGCCATCGTAGGTCTTACGTGTTTCGGATGGCACAAAGATATAGATACACACTTTACCCTCAGGCTGACGGCGATCAGTAGCAAAATAGCCGATACGATTAGATTCGTCGATAGCGTACATGTAGTCGTTGGCCTCAGAGTTGAAAGGCATACCGATATTCTCGGGTTTCAGGAAAGCACCGCTACGCGAGTCGTAGCGCGTCATGAAGATGTCGTAGCCACCAATACTCTCTTCGCCTTTACCTGCAAAGTAGAAGGTGACGCCATCTGTGAGCATAAAGGGGAAGGAGGCTTCGCTGATGCCTTCGCTAATACCAGCGAGGCGTTGCGGACGACTCCATTCGTTGCCCAGTTTGTCGGATGTGAAGAGCTGTTGCAGTGTATCGACAGGTTGGCTGAAGTACACCTTGTTGCCCATTTCGTTAATATAAAGGCAACCTGGCTGCTGATTGTGGAAGAAACTGCCAGTAGGCATCAGTTTTCCCGATTCTGATGAGAGTCGGATAGCAGCCAGTAGCTGTTCCTTGTTGGTTACGATACTATCGATGATAACGATTTGTTGTGTCATCTCACGCATATTTGTGATGCGTGGGTCCTCCTGTGGCTCTTCGACTACGGGAGCTGGCTTGGCTTTGGGTTTTGCGTGTTTGCGTTTCTGTGCTGCCATGGGTAATGACAGCAGTGCGGCCAATGCGAGTATCGTAAATTTTCTTAGTTTCATAATTATTCTTCTATCAGTTTGTTGTCAGCGTTAAGCGCGTTCCACATGCTGTAGCGGGCTTCTGGGCTCATCTGCTCGATAGCGTCATAGATATGTTTGATGTCGGCACGATGCGAGTTTGTTTCGTAGGGGCAGAGTTTCTGTTGCTTCTGATACCCTTGTAACTCGGCATATTGCTTGATGTCTTTCTCCTCGATCATGCATAATGGCCGGATAATGGAGAGTGGCATTTTTCGCATCTTGAGCAGTGCGGGCATGGTGTCGAAGCGCCCTTGAAAGGTGAGGTTCATCAGTGCCGTGTGCAGCAGGTCGTCTTGGTGATGCCCTAAGGCGATCTTATTGCAACCTAACTCCTGCGCCAGATTAAACATCTGTTTGCGACGGTTCCACGAACACAAGAAACAAGGCGTTTTCCCCTTCCTTGACCCGTTGATAACCTCAAAGCTTGTTGTCAGTACGTGGAGTTTTACACCTAGTTCGTCGCAGAACTGCTGCAGGTAACTACTGTCGGTCTCATAGTGGATGTTGGCCATCCTCACGTGCAAGGCCTCTACCTTGAATCGTGGATGCAGGATGCGCGAACGCTTGGCTAGCAGCTCGAGCAACAAAAGCGAATCCTTACCGCCCGATAGGCCCACGAGTATGTGATCATCATCTTCTATCAGATGATAAGTAGCCATCGCCTTGACAAAACGCTCATTGAGGCGATGCCAGAGGCGATGGCTTTCTTTATCTTGATTAAGCTTCTTCTCCACGCAGATGCTTATCCATATTCAATGCAGCACGACGGCCATCACCCATGGCGAGGATGACTGTTGCACCACCACGCACGATGTCGCCACCAGCGAAGATTTCAGCACGACTCGACTGCATCTCCTCGCTTACGGCAATCGTGTTCTTGCGGCCCAGCTCCAAGCCCTCGATACTCTTTGGTACCAATGGGTTAGGTGATACGCCTACGGCCACAATCACCTGATCGACATCGAGTGTAACGGTCTTGCCCTCAACGGGAACAGGACTGCGGCGACCAGATGCATCGGGCTCGCCCAATTCCATTACCTGCAGAACAGCCTGTTTAACAGCACCGGTTTCATCTGCAATATACTCGATAGGATTATGCAGGGTGAGGAACTTAATGCCCTCTTCCTTAGCATGCTTCACTTCTTCCAGTCGTGCTGGCATTTCAACCTCCGAGCGGCGATAAACCAATGTGACATCGGCACCCAGACGTTTGGCTGTACGACAAGAGTCCATTGCAGTGTTTCCACCACCTACAACCAACACGCTCTTGGCGGGATTCAGTGGGGTATCGGTCTTGGGATTGGCAGCATCCATCAGGTTAACGCGTGTAAGATATTCATTAGACGACATGATGTTGATGCTGTTCTCGCCAGGGATATTCATGAAGTTTGGCAGACCTGCACCAGAACCTACGAAGATACCCTTGAAGCCCTGAGCTTCAAGCTGCTCAACGCTGATGGTCTTGCCAACAATCACGTCGGTCTGGAAGTGTACGCCCATCTTGGCCAGATTCTCGATTTCTACATCTACAATCTTGTTTGGTAAACGGAACTCAGGAATACCATACTTGAGCACACCGCCGATTTCGTGCAGTGCCTCGAACACATACACATCGTAACCCTTTTTTACCATATCGCCAGCAAAGCTCAGTCCGGCAGGGCCTGAACCTACTACGGCAATCTTCATGCCGTTGGCAGGAGCAATCTCGGGCAAACTAATGTTACCGCTTTCGCGCTCGTAGTCGGCTGCGAAACGCTCCAGATAACCGATGGCTACTGGCTTTGAGTTCATCTTATGGTGGATACACTTGCTTTCGCACTGTTTTTCCTGAGGACAAACACGACCGCAAACGGCTGGGAGAGCAGAGGTATTTTTGAGTACCTTTGCTGCTGCCAGGAACTGGCCGCGCTCGATATTCTTGATGAACGATGGGATGTTGATGTTGACCGGACAGCCCTCAACACAGGTTGGTTTGGCGCAATCCAGACAGCGCTTTGCCTCGGTCATTGCCATCTCCTTGGTAAGTCCGATGTTTACCTCCTCGGTACGTGTGGTTGCTCGATAAACAGGATCGAGTTCGGGCATCACCACGCGTTCTATCTGGGTGCGCTCCTTTGGCTTCATGCTCTGTTGCAATTCCTTACGCCAAGCAGCGTTGCGGTCGGTGAGCACCTCGATGGTGTCGTTGGTAGGATCAGCATCCATCACCACATCAGTAGTCTTGGTTTCAACGTTCTCTTCTGTGTTCAGACTGTCCAGATGCTCCTCGTAGTGGGCCAGTTCCTCCTGCTCTTCGCGCTTGAAAGTGCCCATACGTTTAAACATCTCGTCCCAATCCACCAAAGCACCGTCGAATTCTGGACCATCAATACATACGAACTTAGTTTTTCCTCCGATGGTCAGTCGGCAAGCTCCACACATACCTGTTCCATCCACCATGATGGTGTTGAGCGATACTTCGCAAGGAATGTTGTGCTTCTGTGCGGTCAGATTCGAGAATTTCATCATGATTGGAGGTCCGATAGCAAATACCTTATCTACATGTGGTTCCTGCTCAATAAACTTCTCGATACCAACGGTTACTACGCCTTTTTCGCCGTAGCTACCATCATCGGTCATAATAATTACCTCGTCAGAACTCTCGCGTACCTTGTCTTCAAGGATGATGAGGTCTTTCGAACGACCTGCCATTACTGAGAGTACGCGGTTTCCAGCAGCCTTCAGTGCTTGGATGATGGGCAGCATGGGCGCAACACCCAGTCCACCACCTGCACAAACCACTGTACCGTAGTTCTCAATCTTAGTAGGATTACCTAATGGACCAACCACGTCGGTCACATAGTCGCCCACATTCAGGGCACAGAGTTTTTTAGATGAGAGTCCCACCATCTGTACGACCAGTGTAATGGTACCCTTTTCAATGTCTGCGCCAGCGATGGTTAGCGGCATGCGCTCACCCTTTTTGCCTACGCGCACGATCACAAAGTTACCGGCTTTACGGCTCTTTGCAATCAGTGGAGCCTCGATCTCGAAGAGAAATACTTTCTCGGAGAACTGCTCTTTTCTAACGATTTTGTTCATAAGTATTTGTAAGTTGTTGATTAATCAATCATGTCGCAACCCATGTAGGGTACGAGTGCTGCTGGAATCTTGATGCCGTTTTCGGTCTGATTGTTCTCCAGCAGAGCTGCAACGATGCGGGGCAGAGCCAAAGCCGATCCGTTCAGTGTGTGACACAGCTCGGTCTTCTTGGTCTCGCTGTTGCGATAGCGACACTTCAATCGGTTTGCCTGATAGGTGTCGAAGTTAGATACACTCGAAACCTCAAGCCAGCGTCCCTGAGCCTCTGAGTAAACCTCGAAGTCGTAGCAAATAGCGCTTGTAAAGCTCTGATCGCCACCACATAACAACAGAATACGATAGGGAAGCTCTAACTTCTTGAGCAATCCCTCAACGTGCTCCAACATCTCTTTGTGGCTCTCCTTTGAATGCTCGGGTTTGTCGATACGAACAATCTCAATCTTTGAGAATTCGTGCAAACGGTTCAGTCCACGAACGTCCTTGCCATATGATCCGGCTTCGCGACGGAAACACTCTGTGTAAGCACAGTTCTTGATGGGCAGATCCTTCTCGTCAAGGATTACATCGCGATAGATGTTGGTGACAGGAACCTCGGCTGTTGGGATGAGATAGAAATCGTCAACCTCGCAGTGGTACATCTGTCCTTCCTTATCGGGCAGCTGACCTGTGCCGTAGCCCGAAGCTGCGTTTACAACTGTTGGTGGCATAATCTCGGTGTAGCCACTCTTGCGAGCCTCGTCGAGGAAGAAGTTGATGAGCGCACGCTGCAGGCGGGCACCCTTACCAATATAAACAGGGAATCCGGCACCTGTAATCTTTACGCCCAGATCAAAGTCGATGAGGTTATATTTCTTGGCGAGCTCCCAGTGGGGCAGGGGATTGGCGATACCCAACTTGGGGTTCACATCCCAGTTGCCAACGGTGTCGTTAGCGTTGCACTCCTTCAGGTTGCTCTTTACTACGTGGTTGTCTTCGGCAGCGCGTCCTTCGGGCACTTCGTCGTAAGGTATGTTTGGAATCTGGCACAGCAAGGTGGTCATCTCCTCCTGTGCTTTGGCCATGGTCTCATCCAACTCTTTCGACTTCTCTTTGAGCTGAGATACCTGAGCCTTTACCTGCTCGGCCTCGTCTTTTTTGCCTTCTTTCATCAGTCGGCCTATCTGACCTGAGAGCTGCTTCTGCTCATTCAGGCATTTGTCAAGTTCCTGCTGAGCTTCGCGACGCTGCTTGTCAACGGCCAGTACATTGTCGATAGCCTCTTTGGCGCCGGCGAAGTGTTTCTTCTCCAATCCGCGAATTACGCGTTCTGTTTCCTCATTGATGAGTTTGAGTGTTAACATATTAAATACGTATTTATTAGTTTATATTCTTTTCTAAGGCGCAAAGGTACAAATAATCGATTAAATAGCCAAAGAAATGTGCGAAAAAAAGCAGAAATCCCGCTACTCCTTGCGGAGTGCGGGATCCTGTTGTTTGTTTGGAATAAGTGTTTCTTTAATAATTCTCTTAGGCCTCAGCGTTTGGAATTACTGATACAACGCTCTTGTTGTACTTGCCCTTGTGGAAGTTTACGGTACCATCTACGAGAGCGTAGAGAGTGTCGTCCTTACCAATGGCAACGTTGTTACCAGGATTGTGCTTAGTACCGCGCTGGCGAACGATAATGTTACCAGCAACACACTGCTGACCACCGAAGATCTTGATGCCAAGTCGCTGAGCTGCGCTCTCACGACCGTTCTTAGAACTACCTACACCTTTCTTATGTGCCATAATGTTGTTCCTCCTACGTTTTTAAGCGATTACCGACTTGATTACTACTTCTGTGAACTGCTCACGATGACCGTTGCGAACGCGATAGTCCTTACGACGCTTCATCTTGAAAACGATGACCTTGTCACCCTTTACGAGTGGGTTCACTACTTCACACACTACTTTTGCTCCATCTACGGTGGGAGCACCTACCTTTACTGCACCGTCAGCATCTACGAGCAGTACCTTGTCAAATTCAACAGTCTTGCCTGCCTCTACATCCTTGATGTGGTGCACGAAGAGCTTCTTGCCCTGCTCGGCCTTGAACTGCTGACCCTGAATTTCTACAATTGCGTACATTTTGCTTTTATTTGTATTTAGGGGTTTTTCCGCGAGGCGGCATACGTTCGTACACACTTAACTCTGCCCCAACGGACTCTAACGGGGTGCAAAGGTACAAATTTTATTTGAACTTTGAACTTTGGATATTGAACTTTGTGTAAGATTTATGAAAAATTAACTATTTGAGTAGTGGTAAAAAATAAAGCGATGACTTTCGCAAGCGATCGCTCCATATCTTCAATAGGTATTAGTCTTCTAAGGTAAAAAGATTGTTTTCAGGATAACGGTGGCAAAGGTAAGACTTTTTTGGGAAACTCACAAATTTTTTCGCGTTTTTTTTTGATGAATCGGCCCTGTGTGCCTACACAAAGTCTTCTTTTAAACAAAATTAACTAAAATTGCTATGTAATCGATTGCAATTTGGGGATATTTGTGTTTAAAAATAGTGCAAGTCTATTTGGTTGTCTTCTGTAGCTTTTTCAGTCGGCGCTGAGCGTCGCCTGCATCTGGGTAAAGCTCGAGTGCTTTCTGATAATTGCGGATAGCTGCTTCGGGCATGTGTTCGTGTTCACACTCACGACCAAGAATAGTGTATTCGGCAGCCAGGCGTTTCAGCATTTCGCGCTTGGCCTCCAGCTCGTTCTTTAGTAGGGTTACTTCGGCTTCGTGTTCGGTCTTCATGCGCTCCATTTCGCGTTTCTGGCGGTTGATAATCTCCAGTTTGTGGCGGATATAGCGGCGAATATGCGGCTTCTCGATATCGTAGCGCAGATGGATGGCTTTGAAAAATGAGTCGAGAAACGACTTGAAATCGCCTCGGTCGAAGGCGTTTACTGCATCATGGTACTCGCGGTCGGCCTTGCCTTCCTGTAGGGCTTGGTTGATTATCTGTTGGTTGTTGTATTGATTAGCAAACCTTACTACTTCGGCGCGCACAAAGATATCGCTAGGGCGCAAGGGCTCTTTCAGTGTGATGCCTTCGAGTGATGTGCATCGCGAAAGTGCCACATAGGTTTGTCCGCCAGCAAAAGCGCCACCGCCACCAAAGTCGATAGATATCTGGGAAAAAGTCAGTCCCTGACTCTTGTGTACGGTGATGGCCCATGCCAGTCGTAACGGAAACTGGGTATAGGTGCCCAGCAACTCCTCTTCAATCTTCTGTTCCTTCTCGTTAAAGGTATAGCGCATATTCTCCCAGATGTCGCGCTCAACGTCGAACTCCTCGTGCTCTTCGGTTATCACGCCAATTACACCGCCTTCTTCGTCGATATACTCGATAGTGCCCAGGGTGCCATTAACCCAGCGTTTCTCCTTATCATTCTTGATAAAGATGATTTGTGCACCTGGCTTCAGATGCAGCTCCATAGGGGTTGGCAATGAACTCTCGGGAAAGTTACCCTTGATCTCCCCCTTAAACATACTTATTTCACCATCCAATGCGTTTAGCTGCTGGTCGTTGATGAAATCAACGGTATCCCTGCGGGCAGCGAGGGTGATGGAGAGCGGTGAAGGGGGCGAGGAGGGAGTGATGTCCGAGGAAGGAGTAAGGAGGAGGGAGGAAGGAGATTTCTCCACTCTCGAATTGAGCGATTGCAGATCGGCCTGGGTGGCGGTGTTGTTACGGATACGATCCAAAATGGCGATAAACTTATCGTCGGTTTGGCGATATACCTTACGGAGTTCGATTGATACGATGGGCATGGTTTGCCACACTTTGGCGTTGAAGAAGTAGGCCGAAGGGTAGAAGGGCTGTAGCAGTTGGCGGTCGTCGTCCTTCAGTACTGGCTCCAACTGGTATATATCTCCCACCAGCAACAGTTGTTTGCCGCCAAAGGGCTCAGGGTTACGCGTGTACGCGCGTAATACCTTATCTATAAAGTCGATGATATCTGCACGTACCATCGATATCTCGTCAATGATAATCAGCTCAACTTCGCGTATCAGCTTGCACTGGGCGCTGTTGTATTTCAATGTTTTCTTCAGGTGCTTCCAGTCGTATTGCACGTCGTTGGGTAATAGTGGGTGGAAGGGCAGTTTAAAAAAACTGTGCAGGGTGGATCCGCCAGCATTGATAGCTGCAATGCCGGTAGGTGCCAGTATCACATGCTTCTTTTTGGTGTTTTTCGAAACATAGCGAAGAAAGGTGGATTTACCAGTGCCCGCTTTTCCGGTTAGGAAAAGCGAGCGCCGTGTATAGTTGATGATTTGGAGAGCGTCTTGCCACTCTTTGTTGTCCAAATCAAGTTGTTGTTCTGTTTGCATTAATCTTTTTTCTCGGTAGCTTCGCCGTTATTGTTAGGTGTTGGTGTGGTATGGGCGTTCTCGTTGTCGCCCTCGCCAGTTTTTATGCTGCCGTCGCCCTCAACCTCCAACAGTTCACCACTCTCTGAAATTTTCAGCGAGTCAACGCTAATCGAGTCGGAATCGGATGGCATAGCCAGATAACCACCGCAACCATACATAGCCGATGTGAGCGAGTTATCCTTTGATGCACCAAACTTAGCGTGATACTTCTGGAAGGCAGGGTCTTTGAGTACGCTACCCAGGAAGTAACCACAGATGGGCAGTGCCGTACGGTTACCCTGTCCTAGCATACCCGAACGGAAGTGGATGCAGCGATACTCGCCACCTACCCAAGCGCCACAAACCAGATTAGGTGTGGTGCCGATAAACCATGCATCAGAGTGGTTGTTTGATGTACCCGTTTTACCACCAAAGTCGGTGTCGGTAACGTCGTAGCCTACAAAACCTCTCAGGCGCGAGCTGGTTCCGCTCATGCCGCCCATCAGTAACTGCTGCACCAGGAAGGCACTGCGATAGGGGATGGCTTGTTCGCCCTGTGTGGGAGCTTCGTATATCACGTTACCATCGCGGTCTTCAATTTTGCTTACCAGTATGGGGTCGTGCTGTACACCATCGCTACAAGGAGTGCAGTAGGCGCTCACCATCTCCAACAGGTTTACGTCGCTCGAACCGAGAGCCAAAGCTGGGGTTGCGTCGAGTCGGCTCTTGATACCCATGTCATGGGCTGTTTTTACGATATTGTCGATACCGCACTCCTGTCCCAGACGAACGGCTACCGAGTTGATACTCATGGCAAATGCCTGTTTCAGGGTGATATCGGTGTTGGTAAAGCGTCCGTCGGCATTAGTAGGTGCCCATGTCACTTCTTCGCCGTGATCCATTACCTTCATCGAGAAGTACTCGTCCTTTCGTGTGTCGCAAGGGGTGATGCCCTGATTCATGGCTTCTGTATAGACAAACAGTTTGAAGGTAGAACCAGGTTGGCGCATGGCGGTAACCTTGTCGTATTTCCAAGTCTTAAAGTCAACATCGCCCACCCAAGCCTTTACGTGTCCGGTCTGAGGTTCGATGGCCACAAAGCCGCAATGCATAAAACGCTCCATATAGCGTAGTGAGTCGAGCGTAGAAATCTCTTTTTCGATGTACCCCTTCTCGCTGTCGTAGTCGAATAGTCGTACCTTGTGTGGCAGGTTCAAATAGTAATCGATAGAGTCCTGATTATCCTCGAACTTATGACTCAGATATTTATAATAAGGTGTCTTTTTGGCCAGATCCTCGATAAAGTTTGGAATCTCTACATGGCGCTCATCCTGCCAGGGGTTAGTGCTTCCCCAGTGTGAGTTGAAGCTCTTCTGCACCTGTTTCATCTGCTTTACGGCAGCCTCTTCGGCATACTTCTGCATGCGCGAGTCGAGTGTGGTGTAAATCTTCAGTCCCTCGGTGTAGTAAGCGTATTTGTTGTTCTCGCCATAGTAGTCGGCACACCAGCCCTTCATCCAGTCGCCCACAGCCTCGCGGAAGTAGTTAGCCTCGCCGTCGTAAGCATTCTCTACGCTGTAGTCGAGCTTTATCTCCAGCTGTTTCAGCGAGTCGCACTCCTGCTTGGTCAGGTCACCATGCTGGTGCATCAGGTCGAGCACAATATTTCGGCGCTTCAGCGAGTTGTTAGGGTTGATGAGCGGGTTGTAATAAGTAGTAGCTTTGAGCATACCTACCAAAATAGCGGCATTTTCGGTAGTCAGCTCCTTTGGTGAGCAGCCAAAATAAGTCTTACAGGCTGTCTTGATACCAAAGGCGTTAGAACCGAAATCTACGGTGTTGGCATACTGGGTGAGAATCTCGTTCTTGGTGAAGAAGAACTCCAGCTTGTAGGCTGTAATCCACTCCTTACTTTTCAGGATGAGCATTTTGATGCCAGGGATGTTGCCCAACAAACCTGTAGAATACTCCGAACGTGTGCGGAACAGGTTCTTGGCCAACTGCTGTGTGATGGTAGATGCGCCTCGTGCGTCGTGGTGCAGGGCGTAATCCTTCAGGGCAGCTGCAAAAGCCTGATAGTCGATACCGTGATGACTGTAAAAGCGCTCGTCCTCGGTATCAATCAGAGCCTTCCAGAAGGCTGGGTTCACATCGTCGTAGCCTACAGGAGTACGGTTTTCGCTAAAGAACTTACCAATCTGTTTGCCATCGGCACTGAAAATCATCGAGGCTTCGGCAGGGCGCTTGTTCTTGATGGTACTCATCGAGGGGCTCTTACCAAACAGCCACAGGAAGTTCATATCGACAGCTCCTAAGTACAGGAAGAAAGCCACCACTAGCGATGCGATGCCAACCAGTGTCTTAATGTACCAGGCGCGTCCCTGATACAATCCTTTATACCATGGCCATATGCCTTTGATTTTCTGTAGAGCCAGGTTCAGCCAGCCCGTCAATTTGTCAGTTGTTTCGTTGCTCATAGTCCTTGAGATATGTAACTATAAATTTGTTCTATTTCATCGGGGTGAAACCACCTTATCTGTTCGTCTTTCTTATACCATGTTAATTGTTTGCGTGCGTATCGCCTGGTGTTACCTTTTATGCGTTCAACGGCCTCTTCTAGAGTCCAAGTACCGTCTATGTAGGCAAACATTTCTTTATAACCCACTGTGTTTAGCGCATTCATCTGGCGCATAGGGTACAATCGTCGTGCTTCGTCCAGCAGTCCGTCGATCATCATCTGGTCAACGCGTTGGTTGATGCGGTTGTACAATTCTTCGCGGTTGCGATTCAGTCCGATTTTTACGATTCTGAAGGGGCGCTGTTTCTTATCGCGTTTACGGAACGAGGTGTAGGTTTTACCAGTCATCAGGCATATCTCCAATCCGTGTACCACGCGTCGCGGGTTCTGCTTGTCCACTATCTCGTAGTATTCTGGGTCAAGCTGCTTCAGTTCTTCCACCAGCGCTTCCAGTCCTTCGTTGGCCAGTCGGCGTTTCATGGTTTCGCGCGTTTCGTCGTCAACGGTTGGTATGTCGTCGATACCATTGCATACGGCGTCGATATACATCATGCTGCCGCCTGTAAGTAGGGCATAGTCGCTATGTTCAAACTCGCGCTCCAGTAGTTCCAGTACCTGTTGTTCAAAGAGCGATGCACTGTAGTAATCGTGCAGCGAGAGCGAACCCACAAAGTAGTGGGGTACTCGTCGCATTTGATCGATGGTGGGACTCGCCGTCCCTATCTTCAGTTCCTTATAAATCTGCCTAGAATCGGCATTGATGATAGGTATGCCAAAGTGCTGGGCGATGTCGAGACACAAAGCTGTTTTGCCTACGGCCGTTGGCCCTGTGATCACGATAAGCGTCTTAGCGGATGACACCTCTCTTCGAATTTTCGATAAACGAGCAGATATATTCCACCTCCTTGCAGTCGGGGTATTTAGCGCGTGCTTCGGCCACACCTTCCTTCATCACACCCTTAGAGTAGATGATGCGATAGGCATCGTGGATGGCCTCGATGGTCTCGTTCGAGAAACCGCGACGTCGCAGTCCGATGAGGTTCACGCCTGCATAGCGGATAGGCTCCTTTCCAGCAATTACGTAGGGGGGGATGTCCTGACTGGTACGACTACCTCCTTGGAACATGATGTAACCACCCACGTGCAGGAACTGGTGGAACAGGCAGCAGGCCGAGATGATGGCGTTATCATCAACCACCACTTCGCCAGCAAACTTGGTTGAGTTTCCGATGATGCAACCGTTACCAATCTCGCAGTCGTGTCCGATATGCATGTTCTCCATCAGCAGGTTACCATTACCAACGGTGGTCTTACCCTTTGAGGCAGTACCACGACTGATGGTTACGTTTTCGCGGATAGAGTTATTGTCGCCGATTTCGCAGGTGGTCTCTTCGCCTTGGAACTTCAGATCCTGGGGCTTGGTAGAGATTGATGCACCTGGGAAGATCTCGTTGTTGTTACCCAGACGGGTACCAAAGTGCAGTGTTACGCTGTTATACAGCTTGTTGTTGTCGCCGATTACTACGTTCTTATCGATTACGCAGAAAGGGCCGATAATATTGTTGTCGCCCAGCTTTGCCTCGGGGTCAACAATAGCCATTGGATGTATCTGATTTGCCATATTTTACTTGTTCTTTACGATTTGTGCAGTGAATGTTGCCTCGCTTACTACGTGGTCGCCAACGAAAACGTAGCCCTTCATCGATGAGATACCGTGACGTACGGGTGCCAGCAACTCAACCTTGAAAATCAGGGTGTCGCCTGGTACCACCTTCTGACGGAACTTCACGTCGTCAATCTTCATAAAGTAGGTGCTCCAGCGCTCGGGTTCCTCCAGTGTGTTCAGTACCAGCAGTCCGCCGCACTGGGCCATAGCCTCAATCTGCAGCACGCCTGGCATTACAGGCTCCTGTGGGAAGTGTCCCTGGAAGAATGGCTCGTTGGCAGTGATGTTCTTGACACCTACGATGGTGGTAGCGCCAAGTTCAATCACCTTGTCCACCAGCTGCATGGGGTAGCGGTGTGGCAACAATTCGCGAATACGGTTCACGTCCATTACCGGCTCCTCATTAGGGTCGTAGATGGGTGCCTGGATTTCATGCTTGCGAATCTCCTTGCGCATCATGCGTGCGAACTTATTATTAATAGTGTGTCCTGGACGTGTGGCAATGATACGACCCTTGATGGGCTTGCCAATCAGAGCCATATCGCCGATGATATCCAACAGCTTGTGGCGTGTGCACTCGTTCTCCCACTGCAGTGGTTTGTGCTGAATGTAACCTAAGTCGGTGGCGTCGCGGTGCTCTACGTGCAGCATGTCGGCCAGCATGTCCAAGCGCTCCTGAGTGGTCTGACGCTCGTAGATAACGATGGCGTTATCCAGGTCGCCGCCCTTAATCAGGTTGGCCTGCAGCAGAGGCTCGATATCGCGTACAAACACGAATGTACGTGCGCTTGCAATCTCGTCGGCATACTTCTTGGGGTCGTCGAGCGTTGCAAACTGCGAGTTGATAAACTTACTCTCGAACGAACACATAGCGGTGATGGTAAATGCATCGTCGGGCAGGATAGTGATGCACGATCCTGTCTGCTCGTCCTTAATCTCTATCTTCTTGCGGATGATATAGTAATCCTTGGGTGCGTTCTGCTCCTCGATGCCTACCTCCTGAATCTTGTTGACGTAGAGGATGGCTGAACCGTCGAGGATTGGGAACTCGGGACCATTTACTTGAATCAAACAGTTATCGATGCCCAGTGCATAGAGGGCCGACAAACCATGTTCAACGGTCGAAACGCGCGCATCACCTTTGCCCAGTACGGTACCGCGCTGGGTATCGATTACGTTCTCGGCAATGGCGTCGATGATTGGTTGGCCTTCCAGGTCGATTCGCTGAATCTTATAACCTGTGTTTTCGGGCGCAGGGTTGAATGTAACGGTCAGGTTCAAACCTGTATGCAGACCTTTTCCGAACAAAGAAAAGCTGCCTTTCAGTGTTTTCTGTTTCATATCTTTGTACCTCTGTGTTTGATTTTAATCTTTCAACTTTTCTTTCAGGGCGTCGATTTCGCGCTGCAGGGCAGCTACTTGGCGATACATATCGGGCAGTTTGGCATCGATAGCGCGAGCCTTGAAGTACATCTTTGGATTTACGGCTGGTGAACCAATCAGCTGTTCACCATTACCCTTGGTGTTACTGATAACACCGCACTGGGCACCAACAAATGTCTTATCGGCCACCTGGATGTGTCCGGCAAAACCTGCCTGTCCGCCAACCATACACCAAGCACCAATTTTGGTGCTGCCTGCCAGACCTACCTGAGCACTCATCACTGTGTTCTCTCCAATCTCACAATTGTGAGCCACCTGAATCAGGTTATCCAGCTTCACGCCCTTGTGAATGGTCGTCTGTCCCATGGTAGAACGGTCCACGCAAGTGTTGGCGCCAATCTCTACGTTGTCTTCGATGACCACGATACCAATCTGTGGAATCTTATCGTATCCCTCGGTATTAGGTGCAAAACCAAAACCGTCGGCGCCTATCACGCTACCTGCGTGTATTGTAACATTATTTCCAATTTTGCATCCCTGGTAAATGGTTACGTGGGGGTAGAACAGGCATTTCTGGCCTACCTGCACGCCATCACCAATCACGGTGTGGGGATAAATCTGACAGCCGTCGCCGATAACAGCGCCATCGCCAATCACGGCAAAGGCTCCGATGTACACATTCTCACCAATCTTAGCCTTGGGCGAGATGGATGCCAGCGAATCGATACCCGTCTTGGCGGGTTTCATGCTCTCGTAGAACTGCAACAGTTTTGCTACGCACTCATAGGCATTTTTTACGCGAATCAGCGTACAGCTTACCGGGTGCTCAAGTTCTACGTCTTCGTTGATGAGTACTACGCTCGACTTGGTGTCGTAAATGTAATGGGTATATTTGGGGTTCGAGAGGAACGAAATGGCTCCCTCGACACCCTCTTCGATCTTAGCGAAAGTGCGGACGGCAGCATTCTCATTGCCTTCCACTCTTCCCTGTATCAGTTCTGCAATTTGTTTGGCTGTAAACTCCATATTGTTTGCAATGTTTAATAAATCCGTGCAAAGATAATTATTTTTTCTCAAATCTTTGATAACAAAGATAATATTTTCGTATTTTTTTTGAGAGTAACTGAACATTTAGCAGTTCTGAGGCTTCTGAAATGTCTCTGATTTCGCCGTTTTTGTAAAGTATTTGTATCTTATCGTCATCCACGTTGTACATATCTTTTTGGATGGTGTTCAGGCTCATCAGGTAGTGGGCGTCCTCATAGGATATGTCCATCTTCTGGGCAATGCTGCGTTTCAGTTCATTGATTCGCTCGGGGGTAGGTTTTTCCTCCAGCACTTCGACTTTGAAAATGTGGCGGTCCAGCATGTCGGTAGCCAATGTGGCCAGTATCTTGTCGCTGTGGTGTTTCCAGGCCTTCATGGCGCTCCATATGTCGCTGTCGTCAAGTTCGCTGTAGTACTGCAGCGCTTCGGCATGGGTGGCAAACCACTCGGCGTCGATGTTGTTCTCTAAAAAGTAGAGTAGGGCGGGCGATGCAAACACTTTCTGCCCGTTACGTATCAGCCACTTGGCGCGGTTCAGCATGTTTACCAGTACCTTTTCGTAGGCCACGCAAGTGCGGTGCAGATACACCTGCCAGTACATCAGTCGGCGGGTAGTCAGATAGTTCTCCAGCGAGTAGATGCCTTTTTGCTCTACTACCAGCGAGTCATCAACCACGTTCAGCATCTTGATGATGCGTGCGCTGCCGATGTTGCCTTCGGTCACGCCAGTATAGAACGAGTCGCGTCGCAGATAGTCCAAGCGGTCCATGTCCAGCTGACTGGATATCAGTTGGTGCAGGAAGTTCTTGGGGTATTCGCCTTTGAATATCGAGATGGCTAAGTTCAGCTGTCCGTTCAGGTCCTGATTTATCTTCTCCATCATCATCAGTGAGATTTCCTCGTGGCTAATGCCGCTAATCAGTGTGTTCTCGAGTACATGCGAGAACGGTCCATGGCCGATGTCGTGCATCAGAATGGCAGCTTGTACAGCTTCGGCCTCCGAGTCGAAGATAAACTGCCCTTTCTGCTGTAGGTTCTGTATAGCCTCGCTCATCAGGTGGAAAGCGCCCAGCGAGTGCTGGAATCGCGTATGCCTGGCTCCAGGATACACCACAGAGGCCAACCCCAACTGATTGATGCGGTTCAGCCTCTGAAAAAGCGGGTGCTCTACAATCCCGTAGAGCATGCCGCGTGGTATCTTGATAAACCCGAATACCGGGTCATTGATGATCTTTACGTCCATGGGAGTAATGCTGCCATCTGCTGCTGCAGCTCCTGAGCCTTCTGGCCAGCCACCTGGTCGAAGTCCTTCTCGTTGCTGGCATAGATAATGCCGCGACTCGAGTTAACCAGCAGTCCACAGTCTTTAATCATGCCGTATTTGCAAACCTCCTCTAAGCTACCGCCCTGAGCACCTACGCCAGGAACCAGTAAGAAGTGGTTGGGAGCCAGTTTGCGGATATCCTCAAACATCTGTCCCTGAGTGGCGCCAACAACGTACATCATGTTCTCGTCATTGCCCCACTCCTGACTTTTTTTCAGCACCTTCTCAAACAGGCGCTCGCCGTTCTCGTCCTTCATCAGTTGGAAGTCGTGGCTGCCCTTATTGCTCGTCAGTGCCAGCAGTACCACCCATTTTCCATCGTAGCCAAGGAAAGGTGTTACTGAGTCTTCGCCCATATATGGGGCAACGGTCAGTGCATCTACATTGTACTGCTCAAAGAAGGTTTTGGCGTACATTTTCGATGTGTTTCCGATATCGCCGCGCTTGGCATCAGCGATGATCAGGTGCTTGGGGTAATTTTCCTGCAGATATTCGATAATGCCTTCGAAAGCAGCCATGCCCTCAATGCCGTAAGCCTCATAGAAGGCCAGGTTTGGCTTGTAGGCCACGCAGTAGGGAGCTGTTGCATCGATAATACGGGTGCTAAACTCAAACAGCATGCCGAAGGTCATCTCCTCCTCTTCATACTCTTTCTTTACAATCTCCTTCAGGCCTTTGGGCATCTTGTCCAGGTCTGTGTCCAGTCCTACGCACAGAAAACTCTGCTTCTCGCGAATCTGTTCTATCAGTTCTTTTCTGGTCATTGCTTTTTATTTTTATATCAACACAGAGATACAGAGTTACAGAGTTTTTTTGTTTCTCTGCCATTGCTTGATGGTTTATTTTTATCTCTGTACCTCTGTACCTCTGTGTTTTAATGTTTAATCTTTAATGTATTAAAGCTCGTTCTCCTTCATGCGCTCGGCATTCTCGGCTACAGTCAGCGCATCAATCATGGCCTGGATATCGCCACCAAGGAATCCCTGCAGATCGTGAGTGGTATAGCCGATGCGATGATCGGTCACACGTCCCTGTGGGAAGTTATAAGTGCGAATCTTGGCCGAACGGTCGCCGGTAGATACCAGACTCTTACGACGGTTTGCGATATCGTCCACGTATTTCTGGTGCTCCTTGTCGTAGATAAAAGTGTATAAGCGTGAGAGTGCGCGCTCCTTGTTCTTAGGCTGGTCGCGGGTTTCGGTACACTCAATCAGAATCTCCTCGGTCTCGCCAGTGTTAGGGTTCTTCCACATGTAGCGCAGGCGTACACCCGATTCTACCTTATTCACGTTCTGACCACCGGCACCACTCGAACGGAAGGTATCCCATTTGATTTCACCTTCGTTCACATGTACCTCAAACTTATCTGCCTCAGGCAGCACAGCTACAGTGGCAGCACTCGTCTGCATACGTCCGTTCGATTCGGTTACAGGCACACGCTGTACGCGGTGCACACCACTCTCGTACTTCAGTGTGCCGTAAACATCGGCACCTGTTACCGAGAAGTCAACCTCTTTAAAACCACCAACAGCACCTTCGGAAACGTAGGTGATTGATACCTGCCAGCCTTTCGACTCGCAGTAGTTCTTGTACATCTTAAACAGGTCGCCAGCAAACAAAGCAGCTTCGTCGCCACCCGTTCCTGCACGAATTTCCATTTCCACGTTCTTTGCGTCCTCAGGATCCTTTGGTATCAGTGCAATCTTTATCTCTTCCTCCAGTTGTGGCTGTAACTCCTCGTTGACAGCCAATTCCTCGCGTGCCATCTCCTTCATCTCAGGATCGGTCTCGTTAGCCAATATGTCCTTAGCCTCCTTAATACCGTTAAGGCATGCAATATAACGTTTGCGGGCGTCCATAATATCGCCCAGGTCCTTGTATTCCTTTGTAAGTTTTACAAATCGCTGCTGGTCGGCAATTACGGCGGGGTCGGTAATCAGGGTCGAAACCTCCTCGAATCGTGCCTCCAGTCCATCCAGTTTCTGTAGAATGCTGTTACTTGTTTCTGCCATTTTATTATATATAATATTATTTGGGCGGCAAAGTTACAAAAAAAAGCGAAGAATTCAAAATATTTTTTGGTTTTAATGCTGTTTTTCTATATTTTATCGTTATCTTTGCAACCAAAATTACAAAGTTATGGTATTACTTAAAAAATCTTTTCGGTTTTCATGGATAGCCCTTGTAGCAACCGTGATGCTTCTCTCATCGTGTGACAATGCTTTGCAGAGTCATGATTCTGATTTCGATCGTGTGCATAACATCATGCGGTATTCTGATTCCATCCCTCGTACTGTTGATAGCTTGATGGCGCTGGGTGAAATTAATCAGATGTGTGCCGACTTTTATAATATGTCGTATTACATCAGCCGTGATTTAAATCGTTCTTGTGTGATTGCTGATAGCGCCTTGGCGCGTCCTGTCGTCACAGAACGGGATCGCATCTATCACTTCCTGATAGCAGCCAATAACTCTGAGTTGGACTGCGCGAGTCGCCACTACGAGTCGGGCTTGCGAAAGGCTCAGCAGTTGGTTAATAGTGTTGATACCAGTTTTATCAATCGTCACTATCTTTTGCAAACGGGCTATCTGTTGGCCTATAGTAATCTGGCAGTTTGTTATATCAATCTGGAGCGTTTTGCCGAGGGTGAAAAGTACATGCAGCAGGTGATGACGCTGATCGATCAGTTTGAGAAAACGTCTGTAAACGACTCTGTTGCACAGCATAATTGGGCGTCTAAGCGTACGCAATTTGCTGTTGCCGCTATGATTTCTTTTTGTAATATGCACCAATGGGATAGGGCAAAGGCGTGGATGAATCGTGCTGAAAAAAGTCTTCAGGATATGGCGAATAATCCTCGTGTCGATAAGTCGCATTACCCCATGTTCTGCTATCAGGTTAGTTGTGTTAAAGCCTATATTCTCGAAAAAGCAGGTCATCATCAGGAGGCTGCTCTGGCCTATGAAGAATTTATGAAGAACCCCTTTTCTAAATCAGTGGTTGCTCGTATCAATTCGGTTTCATATCTCAATAGTAGTCATCGCTATGAGGAGGCTGAGCGTAATATTAATGATGTTGAAACTGTGATAGGTCAGGTGGGCTTGAAGATGGATCTTGAGACACTTAACGGTATTGTTAAGTTAAAGTTCGATGCTCATTTGGGTGCAGGTCATCGCGATTCGGCTCTTGCCGTAGCTACACGCATTCTTGCCAGACTCGATTCGGCTGAGGTGTGGCAGAGACGTGACAAGACAGCCGAGTTGGCTACAATCTATGATATGAGTAAGAAGGATGCCGAAATTGCCGAAAAGGAGGCTAAGCTGAACCAGATGCGCATCGTTGTGCTGTTGATTGTGATTGTGCTGCTTTTGGTGTTCTTCTTTATTTATGCTTTCACTCGCCGTCGTGCGGCTGCCAGCCTGAACCAGAAGAACGAGCAGCTGTTGGTAGCCAATGCCCGTGCCGAGGAAGCATCGCGCATGAAGACCAAGTTTATCCAGCAGATTTCGCATGAGTTCCGTACCCCTCTTAATGTGCTTTCGGGTTTTGCTCAGGTGCTCACGGATTCGGATGCCTATCTCGACGAGAACGTGCGCCAGGATGCCAACCACCAGATTCTCGAAAATACCAATCGCATTACCAACTTGGTTAATAAGATGCTGGAACTGTCGGATGTTAGTAGTCGTACAGTGCTCAACCTTACCGATCAGGTTACAGTTGAACAGATAGCGACCGACGCCGTCGATGCATCGGGTATAGCTGATGCCGATCATTTGGCGTTCGAAATGCAGACTGTCGGCGAGGCTTCGTCAGTGCGCATCACCACCAATAAGCGTGCAGCTGTTCGTGCGCTCGCGCTGTTGCTCGATAATGCACGCAAGTTCACAGCGCCAGCCGAGGCCTATGGTCATCATGATGCTGCTGATAAAAAACAGCGTGCCGTCTTGAAGGTAAGCATTACCGATACGCTTGTGCAGTTCATCGTCGAAGATACAGGTATAGGTGTTCCTGCCGATCAGGCGGAGCGCATCTTTGATGAGTTTGTACAGCTCGATGAGTATTATGATGGTACAGGTATCGGACTCACGGTAGCCCGCAGTTTTGCCCGTCGTTTGGGTGGTGATGTGAGGCTCGACACCACTTATACCGCTGGTGCCCGCTTTGTGATGACACTTCCGAGAAAATAACCCAAAAATAAAGTGGCAGTGAGAATTTCCTCGCTGCCACTTTGTTTTTCTTGCAGTAACTTTACTTCTTGGTGTTCTTTTTATTCTTTTTGCTGGTCTGAGAATTGTTTGTATTCTTAGTACCAGTAGTAGTGAACAGTGTAGTGGGAGGTATCAAATTCATAACACCACCAGGAAACATTATCCATCCGTCACCGCCTTTTACAGCATTAAGCTGCGCTCTTTCTAATTGTTTCATAATTGTTGATCTAATTAATTTGTAATTTTGAATTATTTAAAAATAGATTTTAAATCTCTGCAAATTTAAGCAAATAATTTGTTAGCCGGTCATAATGACCAATTTAATTAATGTAATTTAAGAAAAATATGATAATAGTATTAACGAATCTAAAATTGTGGGGTTATCTGACATTTTCTTGCTATCTTTGTGGCCAGATTGCTAAAAAACAAGGTAAATGAACAAACCATTCCCAATATTCACTCAACACGATGTGATGGAATGTGGCCCGACCTGCTTACGCATGGTGATGGCCTATTATGGGCGCAACTACCCGCTGGAACGGTTGCGCGATATGTGTCATATACAGCGCGATGGCGTGTCGCTGCTCGGTGTTGCTGAGGCTGCCGAACAGTTAGGTATGCATACCACAGGCGTGAAAGCTACGCTGCAACAGTTGGTCGACGAAGTTCCGCTTCCGTGCATCCTGCACTGGAATCAGGCACATTTTGTAGTGCTCTACGAGGTGAAGCGAACCAAAGAGGGGCTTCAGTTCAAGGTGGCCGATCCTGTAGGTCAGCGCATCACCTATACCGAGCGCGAGTTTTTGCGTTGCTGGGCTTCTGATACCGAAGAAGGACAGCCCGCTGGTATCGCCCTGATGCTGGAACCGACACCCGATTTTAATCGCGATGAGTATGTCGAGGATGACAGCGATCGCAAGGCCCGTAAGCGCAGTCTTATGTTGTTGCTGTCGTATATGCAACCTTATAAGAAGCTCATCGCGCAGCTGTTCTTAGGGCTCACGGTGGTTTCGCTGTTGCAACTGGTGCTGCCTTTTCTGACGCAGGCTATCGTCGATTTCGGTATCTCGCGCCAGGACCTCGGTTTCATCTTCCTGGTGCTTATTGCGCAGCTGATGCTCATGATAGGTAGCACCTCAGTAGAGTTTATCCAGAGTTGGATACTGCTACATGTTTCTACGCGCGTTAATCTGTCGCTCTTGTCCGACTATCTGGCCAAGCTGATGCGCTTGCCTTTCAGCTATTTCGATACGCGTCTCACAGGTGACATTCTGCAGCGTATTGGCGATCATGGTCGTATCCAGACGTTCCTTACGGGTAGCAGTCTGTCACTGGTATTCTCGCTGTTCAATATCGTGGTGTTCGGTGCTGTTATTCTGATTTACGACTGGCGCATCTTCTTTATCTTCATGCTGGGCAGTGCACTCTATGTGCTCTGGGTACTGCTGTTCATGCGCCGTCGTGCCAAGCTCGATGCCAAGATGTTTGCCCAGAACTCGGCTAATCAGAGTAAGATTGTGCAACTCATCGATGGTATTCAGGAGATTAAACTCAACACCTGCGAGCAACAGAAACGCTGGGAGTGGGAGCGTGTCCAGGCGCGCATCTTTCGTTTGAATATCAAGGGCCTGGCGCTCGATCAGTATCAGGAGTCGGGTGCTACGTTTATCAATGAGGTGAAGAATCTGGTTATCACGGCTCTGGTGGCCATACTGGTGCTTCGTGGCGATATGACACTAGGTATGATGCTGTCGGTGCAGTATATCATCGGTAGTCTGAATGGGCCAGTCAATCAGCTGGTCGATTTCATCCATCGCTATCAGGATGCCCGCCTCAGTCTGGAGCGTCTGCAAGAGGTGTACGAGAAGGACGACGAGGTGCAGCCCGATCGCCAGCTTATCAGCGAAGTGAGTGGCGATGGTGATATCCTGATAAAGAATCTTACCTACCGTTACGACAAACTGAACGACAAACCTACACTCGATCATATTGATGTGGTGATACCTCACGGCAAGACCACGGCGATTGTCGGACTGAGTGGTAGTGGTAAGACCACGCTGCTCAAGATGATTCTCGGCTTCTATAAGCCCGATGCTGGCGAAGTGGTGATTGGCTCGTCGAATCTGGAGAACTACGACAAGCGCGCATGGCGCAAGCATTGTGGTGTGGTGATGCAGGATGGTTTTATCTATTCCGATACCATCGCCCGCAATATCGCTGTCGGTTTCGAGGTGATCGATACCGAGCGATTGGTGCAGGCTGCCCGCGTGGCCGAGATCGACGATTATATCCGTAGGTTGCCGCTTGGTTATAACACCAAGATTGGTGCCGAGGGCAGTGGCTTGAGTCAGGGGCAGAAGCAGCGCATCCTGATAGCTCGTGCCGTGTATAAGAATCCCGACTACGTGTTCTTCGACGAGGCTACCAACTCGCTCGATGCGCAGAACGAGCATGCCATCATCCAGAATCTGGCTGGCTTCCTGCATAACCGTACGTCGCTCATCATTGCCCATCGACTGAGCACGGTAGTAGATGCCGACAATATCTTGGTGATGAGCGAGGGTCGCATTGTCGAGTCGGGTAATCACGCCCAGCTGTTAGAGCGTCGCGGCGTCTATTACGAACTGGTAAAGAACCAACTGAATGTTTAGCAGAAAATGATGGAAGAAGATAGAATCGAACTACATAGCGAGGAGGTACAGGACATCATCTCACGTCCGCCATCGTCGTTGATAAAACATGGTATTACAGTTATTGCCGCTGTGGTGGTGCTGGTTGTCATTGGCAGCTTTATTTTCCGTTATCCCGATGTGGTGCAGGGCAGGGTGGTAGTCACGGGCGATACCCCTCCCAATCGTATTGTGGCCCGTGCCGATGGCCGTTTGCAGGAGCTTCGCCTGGCCGATGGTCGGCAAGTATCAAAGGGAGCCATCATCGCTGTGATCGAGAATACCGCCAATACCGATGATGTGGTGAGTGTGAAACAGGCCGTCGGTAAGCTGTCGGTTAGTGGCGAGCCCATCCCCTTCGCTGCCGATCAGTCGTTGCGTCTGGGCGTGGTACAGGATGCCTATAATCAGTTCTGCGATGCCGTCGTCAGTTACAATCAGGCCGTTCGTCTCAATATCTATCGCCAACAGATACTGTCGGCACAGAAGGAGCACGCCTCGTTGTTGCGCCACGAAAGTAATCTCAAACGTCAGCTCGAAATGAGTCAGCAGCAAGCCGATCTGGTCAAGCACGATTGCGACCGTGAAAAAAGCCTGCACGAGCGCAAGCTCACTTCCGATGCCGAAATGGAGGAGAGCCAGCGCGCGTTGATTTCGGCTCAGCTCTCCGTCGAGCAGGTACGCACCGACATCTCGCAAACCCAACTCAGCATGGCCCAGATAGATAATCGCCTGGCTGAGCTTCAGGTGCAGTATCAGCAGGATTTGCAGCACGTTACGGCCACGCTGCAGTCGGCGCTCAACACCCTCAAGGTGGCCATCGGTCAGTGGGAACATCTCTATGCCCTTGTGGCCCCAGCATCCGGCAAACTGTCGTACACCAATGTGTGGGCGGTCAATCAGAATATCACTGCAGGCCAGCATATCTTCTCCGTTGTCGAGTCGCGCAAGTCCCACTTTGTGGGTAAGGTGCTTCTGCCAGCCACCGGCTTCGGTAAGGTCAAGGAGGGACAGCGTGTAAACATCATGCTCGATGGCTATCCCTATCTCGAGTTCGGCTATCTGCGTGGCACGGTAAGTGGTCTTTCGGCTGTTGCCAATCAGGATGTGTATGTGGCCACCATCTCACTGCCACAGGGGCTGCATACCACCGTAGGTCGTGAACTGCGATTCACTGGCGAGTTGAGCGGTCAGGCCGAGGTCATCACCGAGGACATCAGCCTCGCCGTCCGCATCATCCAACCCCTGCGGTACATCTTCCATCACAACGTATAAAACAAAACAGAGGGTGCCCAGTTGGACATCCTCTGTTTCTTTTGTTAATACCCCATACACGAGGTGGCTCCCAATGCCGTCACTATCGCCGTCGCGATCGACGCTATCATCTGCACGATAAATTTAATAGTCTCCTTCTTGCTCATAGTTACTTTTCGTTTTTTTTAGTTCGTACTTCGGGCCTAAAAACTTAGTCTCCGTTGGGGCCGTCGTAGCCACCGCCTCCGGTGTTGCCGCCGCCATTGCTTGGCTGATTACCGCCGCCGTTCGATGGCTGGTCAGGATCCTCGATATCGCCGCTATCACCGCTGGTCACACGCTTCAGCACTTTGCCATCCTCGTCCAGGCAGGTAATCTGGATGCTGGTATTCTTCAGCTCGTCCTTAACGTCCACGTTAGGGGTAAAGATAATGCGACGAACACTGATCAATCCTGCCTTCACGTCCTCCAGCTCCTCAACAGCCTTACTGCGCACTCCGAATCGCATGGTACCCAGTCCTGGCAGGGGCACTGAGTGGCCCTCGGTGGCCCACGTACGGATTACTTCACCTGCAGCATCCCAAGCTGCCTTAATTACACCTGCAGAGATACCCGAGTGGGTGGCTGCCTCTGCGAACACTTTCTTCTCCTGGATAGGGCTATACAGCTCAGGACGCATAATGAATCGCTTACCAGGTTTGTTGCCGATTTTAAGCTCTCGGCGCTGAGCAATTACTTTAATCGCCATAATTCAATTTGTTTTTAAATAGTTTGTTTGTTAAATATTTTACTCATTCTCGTTTTGCCGCCTTGGAGTGCAGGTTTCAACAGCTATTAGTACTTTCAATTGTTACTATTAATGCGCGCATTTTCTAGATTTAATTCTCGCAATTTTTAGCCTTAATGCCGCTGCTCTTACTCTCTCAATTTGACAATGCAAAGGTACGAAAAATTCAGATACAAAACAATAGTTCCCCTCGATTATTTTTCATAAAATCAAAAATATTTTTTAGACTACTTCGTCGGTGTTGCACAGTTGCACAGTTGCGCAGTTGCATTTGGTACCGACAACGTAGCACAAAAAGTTACTTATTATCTTATATATATTATATATTATAATATATAATATATATAAATATTAATATTATATTTTTCCACTTACACAGTGATATAGAAAATACTTAATGCAACACTGCAACGGTGCAACTGCGCAACTGTCGCTTCCTGAATAAGGTTTACTCGTTTTCGGTCGTCATTTTTAGCACTTGACTTTCCATACGGATTCAGTTGACTTTCTCAACTCGATTGTATAGCCAAATTTGCTGGACAGGCATTCTACTGTTTGCCCCCACCTTTTTTTCGTATCTTAGCACCATGCTCCTCGGCAATATCGATGAGTGTGTTAAGTGCCAGAACCTTGTCTCGGCTGAATTTCAAATCCTTCTCCAGCTTCTCTATCTGCTTGCGCTGGGCCTCAATAAGGGCGGACATTGCCATCACATCCATTGGTTCCTCTTTCTTTGCCATATTCTCTTCAGTTTGAATGATTACCGGCTGCAAAGACGCACATTTTTCGTGAATTTCCAAAGGACTTAGGCAAGAATGTATCCAAGAAGATAGCATTTGGACGTTGGGAAGGTTGTATTTCAACGCAATTTCCTTCTTTGATTTGCCACTTTGCATGTACTCGATGCAAATACTGCGCTTCAATGCGCGACTGAATTTCTGTCTACTCATAACTTAAATGACTTTAAATATTTAACATTTAAGACCTTATATGAGTCAACCTATTTCAGTACAAGACATGGGGCTTACTCTGGGATTATATCCGTGTAGCTCATAACAAAGCAGAGAAGAAAACCAATCTACTGAGACAGGCATGTTACAACTATCTCAAGTCAAAAGGTGTCGGTATTGAGGATTGCAAACTGATCGCCCAATGCGAGGTAGCAGCAATGCTGTGGCAGATTGTAACAGAAACTCACGTTCTGTTCTTCAAGACCTACAAGAATGCCTGCGGTGTAGATTTCAGCAAGGATTTTGAGTATGCCAACATGTCTATCTGTGGTAACAAGTGGCTCCTGATTACAGAAGAGCTTGGTAAGAGAGCTAAAGGCATAAATTTCAATGATAATCTACGATGCCGCCATGCTTGGAATGACCTGAAAGCTGAGATTGACAGAACTGAGTTCTTCGATGAAGCTGCAGGAGAAGCATTAGATCTGAATGAAGGAATTATAGAGAAATATGTAGCTTAAATGTTAAAAAGTGGCTGTAAAAATCAAATTACAGTCGTTTTTTTTTGTTATTTAAAAGATTTGGGGTATATTTGCGACATATTTAAAACTTAAAACAATACCAATTATGAAATCAATTATCATTTCTATTTTAATGCTCATGTCGGCATCTGCTATCTCTGCTCAAAGTACATATTCAAAGATTAGCTTGGCTAAAAACTATACTGAGGCAGCAAATATACTTAAAACAAGTATAGACACACTCAACAATAAAGAAAGAGCAAAATGCTATAATGCATTGGTTTACAAAAATAATAAAGTGTTAAATGCCATATGTGAAGAATATGATTTCAAGAGATGGGGGAGACCTAACAGATTCAGTGAGTTACTCAGTGAGTCGATTCCAACTTTAGTTCAAACCTGTAAGGATGCTCTTTCTTGCGCAGAATACGATACAAAGCCTGATGAGAAGGGTAAGATTAAACCAAAATTTCTCACGCCACTAAAATATAAGGTTCTCATAGTTCGTCCATTTTTAGTAAGTGAAGGAATAAAAAAATTTGATGCAAAAGACTACAAAATGTCATTTGATTGTTTTTCTACATATATAGATATAAGCCTGTCTGCTATAATCTCCGAAAACCCCGCTATAGGTCAAGATGACCCATTTTATACTATAGCATACTATGCAGCGTATTCAGCATGCATGAATAACGATGCGTTGTCCGCATTAAAATACATTGATATAGCCCAAAAAGACCCGAAGGTAGAACCTGACGCAAAAGAACTTAAGGAAGCAATACAGAAAGCTATGAATAAACAATAACAATTAGCAAAACAAAATAAAGATATATGTGCACCTTGTGTGCTCATAAGCGCTAAAAATTAAATTGTGTGGCTGCTACACTGTGAAGTGTGGCTGTCTTATTGTACGCCCATGCTGAGCGTAAAATAAATAGCGATGGCCTTCACAGGCGACCGCTATTTGATGGAAATACCAGTAAACACATTACAAGTGTTAACTAGATAATACAAAGGTACGACTGATATATGACATAACCAAACTTCTTGGGGGGAATATCTCAAAAATAGCTGTGGGGTGATTCAAATAATAGGGGAGCCATTACAAGCTCCCCTTCTTCTCATATTTTATCCTTTTTTATCTTTAATACATTTATCTGCTAATTTTTCAGCTTCTTCCTTTGTTATTTCTCTACGAATCATAAAATAATGTTCTCCAATATTGAATAGAGTCCATCCTTTGCATGAAAAATATGTCATACAGGCTGGCATATTATAAAAAACAACAACTTTACTATCATTATCAACATATTTTAAACCTTTTGGATTCGAGTATGATGGAAGAATCAATTGTATCTCGGTGGGAGCGGTTTTATTACCTACAAGACAATTCACGAAACCTACTTCATAATATTTACCATCCTCAAAAGTGACACTTTGAGCATTCATCTTAGCAAATGCACAAATAAATAGTAATAGCATAAATACTTTTTTCATAATCGTAATTATTTTAAGTTTCTAATCAGCGGCAAATATACAAAATAAATCAAAACAAACAAACAAAACGATAAAAAAGAAGGGAATCACTCCCCCTCTTTGTATGCTTTCCTGTATTTGCAGGAGTTACACCTGCTGTAAAGACAATCCTGACATCCCGTAGGGCTGAGCGGTGATAAGTTAGGATTTGCGGTCGCAATTTGCGACCGCAAAATGTCGCAATACTGCAATAATGTTGTATTGAGATACTGCAATAATATAGTATTGCAATAGCGCAATGATGCAAAAGCGGAATGCCACGAGAAAGACCTGTGGCATCTTCCAGAATTTTGAGATCACATTTTGTGACATCAAAAAGGTGGTCACAAACCATGTCAGAACATGGCGTATGTGCTAAATTGTCTTAATTTATATCCTACATCTTTTGTTAGGTGCAGGATTATTTGTATCTTTGTGTACTTAAATAAAGTAATCAATCAATGGCTAAAAATGATAATATGGGCAAGATAAAAGCACGAGAGAGTCAGAATGTGGAGTACAAATCCACATGGCACGACAAATACTTGGAGTGGATTTGCGGTTTCGCGAATGCGCAAGGGGCTGTAATGTACTTTGGAGTGAATGACAATCACGAGGTGATTGGCCTAGAAAATGTAGACAAGTTGATGGAGGATATTCCCAACAAGATTGTTACTACGATGGGTATTGTTGTGGATGTGAACCTCTATGAACAGGATGGGCTGGAGTATATCGAAGTGGTCATTGAGCCCAGCAATATCCCCATTAACTATAGGGGCAAGTATTACTATCGATCGGGAAGCACTATGCAGGAGTTGCGTGGCCCTGCTCTTCAGCAGTTTGTGTTGAAGAAGATGGGGCGTTCGTGGGACGATATTACCAATGATTATGCCACAATAGATGATTTGGACCAGGCTGCAATAGACTATTTTTTAAGAAAGGGCTTTGAAAATGGTCGTATAACTGACGAAGAGCGGAACTTGCCTGTAGATATTCTTCTGCAAAACTTAGACCTTGTTGGCGAAAATGGTAAACTTAAGAATGCAGCGTTGTTGCTCTTTGCCAAAAAACCTCAAAGGTATTTTACCTGCGTGCAGTTTAATATCGGTCGTTTTGGAGCAAATGAGGCTGACTTGATGTTCCAGGATGTAATCGAGGGTAATATCATACAGATGGCTGATAGGGCTGTTGATATATTGAAATCGAAATACCTGACGATGCCCATAACCTTCAAGGGTATGGACAGGATAGAGAAACTTGAAGTACCCGAAGAAGCCTTACGCGAGATTCTCTATAACGCGATTATCCATAAGGACTACACAGGCGTTCATATTCAAATGCGTGTATGGGGCGATCATGTGGAGGTATGGAATGATGGTGAATTGCCTATTGGCTACACGCCAGAGACGTTGGCTGGCCAGCATTCTTCACGTCCACGTAATAAGAATATTGCCAATGCGTTCTTTAAAGCGGGATTTATTGATGCCTGGGGACGTGGCTATAAGAAAATACGTGAAGGTTTTGAGGCTGCAGGATTACCAATTCCTACTGTTGAGAATTTCTGTGGAGGTGTGAGAGTGATGTTCCAGAGAAAGAATGCAACTGTAAATGCAACTGTAAATGCAACTGTAAATGCAACTGTAAAACTCAATAAAACGCAAGAGAAGATAATTGCCATCCTGCGTGTTGACAAGTTTGCCACTTATGATGTGATTGCCAAACAATTAGGAATTGAGAGAACCACTGTTTGGAGGAATATCAAAAAATTACAGGATATTGGTCGCTTACGTCGCGAAGGTGGTGACAAAGATGGATACTGGAAAACGATGGAGTAATACTCGTGTATTAAAAACTCTTAATTTACATCCCGCATCTTTTGTTAGGTGTGGGATTTTTTGTACTTTTGCGTCTCGAATGTCTAACATAAAAATTGATTACGAAAGAAACTAAAATATGAATGAAATCTTGAACAACATCTATAATAGTGTTATTCTCCCTTTAACAGAGTGTGCCAAAGAGGGGAAAAACTTGGCTACGTATGAAATGAATAGTATAAGTTATATGGTGGTTCATTGCGAAGATAAGAATGAGCAAAGGTACATATTGGAGCATTTACAACCTCTATATAAGGAGTATTTGATGGGCAAGAATCCTCTTAAAAAGTATTACTGTGAAGAGATGATGTACATGTTATGCACTTGGGATGCTGTCTATGATAAGACAATAGCCAACCTTGATCTGGTAGATATAGCTATTTCTTGGGCTGATAACAACTCAGGTGTGCGGGTGAGAGAATTTTTGAACGTACTTTATTGTTATTATATGGCCAATCCTGATGCACAATGGAATACGATAGAGCCGATAGTGTGGCATGAACTACTGAAGTTAGAGGTGTATGGTAATCGCACAAAAGCTGGTTATCTGGTTTTGCTTCATGGTTTCCTTAGAATCATAATTAGGCGTTCTAATCCTTTGGAGCAAAAAACACTTATTGGGTTACTGATTGAGAATTGGGATTATTTAAAGCTCGTTTATTCTGTAATGATCAGGAGTATTGTAGATTGCGGTCATAAAGATTTTGCAGGTGTGGCTAATTATGTACGAATCATGTCATGGTGCCATCCTTATATTTACATATTTTATTCTGTTCTTTCTGAACGTTTTGAGGATTTGTGTCAATCAGGTACAGATAGAGAAAAATTGAGCAGGCATCTTAATAAGATTCTTGGTATTATGAATACAACCACTCAGGATTGTAACTATCTGAACATTTTGTGTAGAATACTTTTCCCAGATAGCTTTAAGGAGTACCTTGACAAGAATAGACTGCCAAGTTACGATGAGGTGGTTAGCGAATTAAATGAAATGAAAAGCAAGGTTGACTCTCTGAATAGCCAAATTGAACAAATGGCACAGAGAATGGTTAATGCTGTTAATGCTTCGATACCAGTTGGCGATATTGAGAAAGAACTTTTGCGATTGTCGCCCGGTACAAGTTATGATGTGTTCACTCAGGTTAACTCATTGCTAACTGGTAATAAAGCGTGGATGGAAAGAGCAAGTGACATTAAGCAAAAGATTCTTTCGATGCGTGATAATCCTACTATCGTGAATGGTAATGTTTACCAGTCAGGTGCTACTCACGACGACCGTAGTAAACATATTGAATTGTGCGATAATGACAATCAGCTAAAACTGGAGAATAAATGAGCAGCGAGAAATATCATTACGAAGCGGGGGCCGTACATAACGACAACCATAAGGAGATTAATATCGGCAGCGTGAGCGAAAAGGCGCTGGGCGATATCCTGAAACACTTTCTGAAGGATGATGCCGAGGATACGGCGTTTGAGGAGGTGAGGGATGACGAGCCTGTACCACAGCCTAAGACCGCAACTGTAGAACAAGAGACTTTTGCCAATAGGGTAAAGGCTATCATCCGAAAGGCGGCTACTAAGAACGGGCAGCGGATTGAGAGTCATGCACGTGGTAACACGGGCGCGTACATATATTATATAGATGCAGATGCTTTTTGCCAGGCGATGGACGAGATGGTGAACAACTATGCCGACAGCTTAACACAACTGCTGGGTGGCTCGCTTAACTGCGTGCAGGTAACCAAGGTGTGTTTCTTTGTGGGTAGTGTTATCCGAATGCATGTGATTAACGATGCGAACCTGCAAACGGTGGATGTGCTGTTTGCTTTCGAGGATTATTACGACAACCTGCAAACGGTGCAGGCTAAGCTTAGCGATAAGCGTACAACAAGCGAACAAAACGTGATTTTGGGTACATTCGAAGGACTTTTGCGTAAGCATAAATCCTGAATTACCTTGAATAACTTTCAGGTTATTTAGAGTTATTCAGTAAGACTTTGATTATCAGATAGTTGCTGATTAAAAGTTTTGCTGAATAACTTTGTTTTTATCGATAGTTATTTAGAATCTTTGCCAACGGAAATCAGAAATGACGACCGCTGGTAAATTTTATGTTTAATTCTAAATAACAAAAGTAAATGGAAACAAGATTTGAAACAGAGAATGGTAAGGTGCAGGATGTACAGGTTAGTTTGACATTGCAGTATCTGGCTCCTTGGGTTGAGAAGACCGATGGCTTGGAGTCGGTTGGCGCCTGGGAGAACAACTTAGCCACCAAAATGATGGTAAAGCTGTTGGAGCTCTGGATAACACCAGAGAGCCGTGAGGAGGTGGAGAAGGTGCTGGAGTACTATCACCCAGTGGATCGCGCAGCGATGGCTTATGCACTGGTGGTGTATGTGATGACGGGTCACAAGATGGAGTTTAAGAGTGCCGTGGCTACCCAGCACTACAAAAGGTTCTGCAAAATGCTGAAGGAGGACATGCCACAGCTGATGTTTGCTAACCACATGAAGTACATGGTGTATAAGTACGGACCTAAGAAAATTAAACATTAAAAAATTAAACATTTTACATTAACTGAGGCGGAGGCGTAGTGGAGGAAGTCTACGTAGTGAAAATGGCCAAATTCCGACACCAACCTTCACTCACAATTTCGCTAAGTTATGAAAAAGTTAATATTAATAGATGAAGAAGTTTTGGTGCGCCTCATGGAAGGTAAGCACGTAGAGGGTTCACTGTTTCGTGATAAGTGGACAGGTATCATAACATTTAACGCCTACAAGCGCCTGCAGAAAAAGCGTGCTAAGGATGTGCTGATTAAGAAAACTCCTTGGGGCTGGGTAAAGGCATCGGTAGCTCGAAAGAAGCGATTTACCAGTGTGCCTAATGACATTACGCTCGAAGAGCAGTTGGAGCTAATGGATCAGGAGAACGAGCTGGCAAAGCGTGCCCTGATTGAGAGTTATATCATAGAATGTGTATAAAGAAAGGAGGATAAGTATGGGATTTAGCTATCAGAAGAATTTCAGTAACCCTACGCTGCCTGTAGACGAGCCCCAATTCTGGGGCCTCGTCAAGGCAACAAAATGGGCAGAGGACATCGATAAGTATCGTGAAACTGGCGAGGCATCGTTGAAACGAAAACTACCAGCGTTTATCTTCCAGGCCACGTTTGATGAAACTACATCTAAGGCTGGTAAAACAGGTGCCTGGCGTAAACAGGCTGCTACCCGCTTGACAGGGCTTGTGGTGATGGATATCGACCACTTGAAGAGTGAAGAGTTAAGAGTGAAGAGTGAAGAGTTTACTGCTGCCGATTTTTCGCAGAAAGCAAAAGATCTGGGCATTCTCCTCATCTACATTACACCTAGTGGGCATGGACTAAAGATTGTGTTTAAAGCCCGTTTGGATTGGGGTAATCTCATCGACAATCAGCATGCCATGGCAAAGGTGCTTGGTGTGGAGGTTGACGAAAGTTGCAAGGACGCATCGCGCATGTCGTTCATCTGCAAAGAATCGGACATTTTATACATTGACAAAGAACTTTTTACTTATGAGAACAAAGAATTTGCTGAAAAATATAATGATGAGTATCGTGCTGGTCATAGTGGTAATACTAAGGCTGATATTGTGGCCAACCCGAGTGTTAAACAAGCGTCTGCAGAAGATGGGCAAGTGGGCACTGAGCAAGTATCAACCCCTGTAATGTGGCGTGGTTATGATATACAGCGTATTATTGATGCTCGCTATGCAGCCAAGCTGCCATGCGAAGCCGATAGCAACCGTCACAACGAAAGTCTTAAACTGGCCACTGACCTCATGCTTATGCTTGACAAAGACAAGGCTAAAGTGCTGCGTGTGGTTGAGGCGCAGTCGTGGGTACAGGAAATCATCGACGAACGTAACGAAAATGTGGTACAAACAGTGGAATCTGCTGCCAGTTGTATTGCTGAAAAGGAGAAAAAATATGCTTCTTCTCTACCTTCAAAGGCGATGCTCGCCGCGATTCAGGAGTACTGTGGCCAAACGTATCAGGAAATCACGAAAACGTCGTCGCAGACGGCGGCGGTGGTGCTGAAGGATGATACCATGGCTCAGATGCTGTGGGAATGGGGTGAAGAGATTGAGGCCCTGAGCGAGTATTATCCAGCCTTGAAGGATGTGTGCAAGGGCTTAAAGCACAACCAGTACCCAGCAGCCCTGTTTGTAGCAGGCGGCCTGCTGATGACGCTGATGACACGATGCACGTATCGCTTTTACCATCGACCAGAAGAGTTGCGACGATTGAACAACTCAACGCTGATTATTGGCGATCCTGCCAGCGGTAAGAGCTTTGCCACCCGCTTGTTTAAGCTGCTGGCAGCACCTATCATCGAGGCTGACCAAGTGGGTAAGGAGGCCATTAATGTCTATCGTGAACAGATGCGCACCAAGGGCGCCAACAAGGAGAAGCCTAAGAAGCCCAAAGTGATTGTACGTGTACACCCAGCACGAACCTCGAATGCCCAGTTTATTCAGGACATGGTGAACAGCGTGGAGGAGGTGGATGGCGAGCCCATGCAGCTGCACATGCTGACGTTTGATACCGAGCTGGACAACACCATCTGCGTGCAGAAGGGCGGCTCGTGGATCGACAAGCAGAGCATGGAACTGAAGGCGTTCCACAACGAGGAGGATGGTCAGGCTTACTCGAACAACGACTCGATCCTGCAGGATTTCTTCGTGACCTGGAACTACATCTACACGGGTACGCCCATCGCGCTGAAAAAGAAGGTGAACGCGCAGAACTTTGGCTCAGGACTGGCCACCCGACTGACCTGCATTCCGCTGCCTGCTACCAACTTTAAGATGATGACGCGCGAGAACACGGTGGATTACGACAGCGACAACCGCTTAAAGGAATGGGCTAAAAAGTTGGATCGTACCAAGGGCGAACTCTCAGTACAGAAGCTGGTAGATGAACTCTACGACTGGACAGCCCGTCGAATGGCCGATGCAGAAGAGAACGACAGCAAAGCCGACGAGATGCTGCTAAAGCGTTGTGCCTACCATGGATTGAACTTCTCGGCTCCGTTTATCGTGATGCGCCACTGGGGCAGTCTGCATCAGGAAGGCAACTACTGGTGTGGTACATTCGAAACGGACGAAATCGATTGGCGATTGGCCGAACTGATAGTAAACATGCAGTACGCCTGCCAGCGTTACTACTTTGGTGCAATGGCCGAAGCCTACTTCGACAATAAACTGAAGGATGCCAGTGTAAACGTACAGCGACGCAAAAAGACCTACGAGGGTTTTGACCGCCTACCTGATGAATTTACCATCGATGATGTGGTGCGCTGTTTTAAGCTGAATAGCAGTTCATCTGCCCGTTCAAGGGTATTCCGATTGCAGAAAGACCGATTGATAGAAAAGGCCAGTGAGTATTTTGAAAACGGAACCACCAAAGCTAAGTACAAGAAAACGGGTATACAGATGCTTTAACGGTGTTGCAGAGTTGCAAAGTTGCACAGTTGCATAGAGTAAAATGTAATAATTAAAAATTGAAGAATGCAGGAGTTTGATGAATTGCTGATAGAAAAGAATCGCTATGGTGCCATCTGGGTACACTTTGCGGTAAGGCCGAAAGAAAATCGGCATAAAATACAATTTATTAATGCATAAAAAAACAGCGGGGCTTGGGGGCTCCGCTGCTTTTTATATGTGTAAACGGGTTTACTCGTAGTCGAATGTGCCGAACTCGCTCTTGATGGTAAGGCTCTTTTTGCCTTCCTCGATATGACCAACAATTTGTGCGTCGATGTTAAATGATTTCGAAATCTCAATCACTTTTTCGGCTACCTCAGGACGTACGTAGATTTCCATGCGATGACCCATGTTGAATACCTGGTACATCTCCTTCCAGTCGGTGCCAGAACACTCGTGGATAGCGTGGAAGAGTGGGGGTACAGGGAACATATTGTCCTTAATTACGCGGCAGTTGTCGCTCACAAAGTGCAGTACTTTTGTCTGGGCACCACCTGTGCAATGAACCATACCGTGGATTTCGGGGCGCATTTCGTCGAGCAGTTTCTTAATGACAGGAGCGTAAGTGCGGGTGGGTGAGAGCACGAGCTGACCGGCGTTAACGGGCGAACCCTCGACGGCATCGGTCAGTTTGTATTTGCCGCTGTACACAAGTTTGTCGGGTACAGCATGATCGTAACTCTCAGGATAGTTCTCTGCCAGATATTTGGCAAATACATCGTGGCGTGCCGAAGTGAGTCCATTTGAACCCATACCGCCGTTGTAGCGCTTCTCGTAGGTGGCCTGACCAGTTGAAGATAAACCAACAATCACGTCGCCTGGACGGATGTTAGCATTGTCGATCACGTCGGAACGCTTCATACGGCAGGTTACGGTGCTATCAACGATGATGGTGCGTACCAGATCGCCTACATCAGCAGTTTCACCGCCTGTTGGGTAGATGCCGATACCCATTTCGCGTAGCTCGGCGAGCAGTTCGTCGGTACCATTGATAACAGCTGAGATAACCTCGCCGGGGATGAGCATCTTGTTACGACCGATGGTGCTTGATACCAGAATATTATCTACAGCACCTACACAAAGCAGGTCGTCGGTATTCATCACGATAGCGTCCTGAGCAATACCCTTCCATACAGACAGGTCGCCAGTTTCCTTCCAATACATGTAGGCAAGGGCCGATTTGGTGCCTGCGCCATCGGCGTGCATGATGTTACAATACTCTGGGTCGCCTCCTAAGATATCGGGAATAATCTTGCAGAAGGCCTGTGGGAAAATTCCTTTGTCAATGTTCTTGATAGCGTTGTGTACGTCTTCTTTTGCTGCCGAAACACCACGCATCATATAACGGTTGTCCATAATTATCAATTATTAATTATCAATTTTTACTTTTCGTGCCAGAATTCCCATGAAGCAAACGCTTGTAAGAGCAGCATTTCGAGGCCGTTCTTAACCTCGGCACCGTACTTGGCGCCCTTGCGCATAAACAGCGTTTGGTCGGGGTTATAAATGAGGTCGTAAAGGATGGTGTGCGAGTCCATAGCCTCGTAAGGCAACTGGGGGCACTCGTCGGTTTTGGGATACATGCCTAATGGCGTGCAGTTAACGATGACGTTGTACTCCTTGACAACCTCGGGTGTAATCTGGCTGTACTGAATGGTGTTGGGACGCTCGTAGCGGCTTACAAATACGGGCTCGATGCCTATTGACTTGAGTCCGAAATTGATTGCTTTTGAGGCGCCACCGGTTCCCAGAATAAGGGCTTTTTGATGCCACTTAGGGTCGATCATGCTCTCAATGCTCTGAGTGAACCCGATGACATCGCTGTTATAGCCCTTGAGCAGTGTTTTGTTCTTCTCATGGACCACACGGATCACATTGACAGCGCCGATGGCTCGCGCTTCGGGCGAGATGCTGTCGAGGAAAGGAATCACCTTCTCTTTGTAAGGGATGGTGACGTTAAGACCTTTAAGGTTGGGATTGCGGTCGATGATCTCAGGGAGTTCGTCGATCGTGGGAATCTCAAAGTTCTCATACTTGGCGTTGATACCTTCGTCGGCAAACTTCTGGTTGAAGTAGCTGATGGAGAACGAATGTCCCAAAGGGTAACCGATAAGTCCGTATTTGTCCATCATTTTATTATTAATTTAACAATTTGTTATTTTACAATTTATTTCGTAGCTGTGTAAAGCGTACAAATGCCGAATGTAAGCCTTCGGAACGAGGCTTCGGCAAAGCCTGCATTCATCAGGATATTTTCCATACGCTCGCCCTGGGGGAACGCCTCGATGGTTTTGGTGAGATATGAGTAGGCGCTGGTGTCGCGCGATATCATGCGGCCATAGATGGGGAGTACCGTGTGCGAGTAGATGTGGAACAGTTGCTTCATGGGGAACTTAACGGGTGTGGTAAGTTCGACGATGCTGAGATGGCCACCAGGCTTGAGTACGCGATACATCTCGCGCAAACCGGCATCAAGGTCGGCAAAATTGCGAATGCCGAAAGCTGCAGTAACGGCATCGAAGCTGTTGCTATTATAAGATAGGTGTAGGCAGTCTTCTTTCTCGAAGGTTATTACGCTGTCGAGTCCGAGTGCTTTTACCTTCTGTCGGCCAATCTCCATCATCCCCTCGCTGATGTCGGCGCCCACCACGTGGGCAGGATGCAACATCTGGGTGGCCAGAATGGCAAAATCGCCAGTGCCTGTGGCTATATCGAGTAGCGACTGGGGCTTGAATGGCGCCAAAGCCTTGATGGCTTTTCGGCGCCAGCCCTTGTCGATGTCCCACGACAAACGGTGGTTAAGTTTATCGTAGGTAGGGGCAATGTTATCAAACATTTGCTCTACCTGCGTGGCTTTCTCACCTTCGCCGTATGGTTTTATCTTCTCCTGATCGTACATACTAGTTGAGAGTTGACAGTTAGCGAGATTTGAATGCCGACAGCCATGTGCTGACGTTCTTCTCGATGCGCTGAGCGATGTCCTCGTTGCTGGTTTCGCGCTCAAACTTCTCACCTACGATGTGCTCATAAAGTTCGATGTAGCGATCAGATACACTCTCGGCATACTCATCTGTAATCTCAGGCATTACCTGTCCGGGCTCGTTCATAAAGTCGTGCTCGATGAGCCACTGGCGTACGAACTCTTTTGAGAGTTGGCGCTGGGGCTCACCCTTGGCCAGTTTCTCCTCGTAACCATCGGCATAGAAGTAACGACTTGAGTCGGGTGTGTGAATCTCGTCGATCAGATAAACCTTACCATCACGCTTGCCAAACTCATACTTGGTGTCAACGAGAATTAATCCGCGTTTGGCGGCAATCTCCTGTCCGCGTGCAAAAATCTTGCGGGTGTAATCCTCCATAATAGCATAGTCCTCGGCTGACACGATACCCTGAGCGATAATCTCTTCCTTCGAGATGTTCATGTCGTGACCTTCATCGGCTTTAGTGGTTGGGGTGATGATGGGCTCTGGAAAACGCTCATTCTCTTTCATGCCATCGGGCAGTTTAACACCGCACAGTTCGCGGCAACCGTTCTTGTACTCGCGCCAAGCCGAACCGGTAAGAATGCTACGGATAATCATCTCTACACGGAAACCTTCGCACTTCAGACCAACGGTTACCATGGGATCGGGGGTAGCCAGTTTCCAGTTGGGACAGATGTCGGTAGTGGCATCAAGGAACTTGGCTGCAATCTGATTGAGTACCTGACCCTTGAAGGGGATGCCCTTTGGCAGTACTACATCGAATGCTGAAATACGATCGGTGGCTACCATCACCATCAGATCGTCGTTAATGTTGTAAACGTCACGAACCTTGCCGTGATAAACGCTCTTCTGACCTGCGAACTTAAAGTCCGTCTTAGTTAATGCTTTCATCTTATTATCTATCTATTTGACAATTTCCTCTATTTCGACTTGTTTACTATTTCGCCTCGGCTCTCCTTATCAAACTCCTCGTAGGCATTAACGATGCGGGTAACGAGTTTGTGGCGAACGATATCGCCGCGATCGAGATTAACAATACCGATGCCCTCTACATTATTTAATATATGCAGGGCTTCTATCAGTCCACTTTTTTGTGAGTGTGGCAGGTCGATCTGCGTCATGTCGCCCGTAATAATCATCTTGGTGTTCCAGCCCATACGGGTAAGAAACATACGTATCTGGGCTGGTGTGGTGTTCTGAGCCTCGTCGAGAATCACAACAGCATCAGAGAGTGTTCTTCCTCGCATAAAAGCCAACGGGGCAATCTGTATGATGTGTTTCTCCATCATGTCCTGCAGTTTTACCTGGGGCAGCATATCCTCGAGTGCGTCGTAAAGAGGCTGCAGATAGGGGTCGATTTTCTCCTTCATGTCGCCAGGCAGGAATCCGAGCTTTTCGCCAGCCTCAACGGCAGGGCGGCTCAGGATAATCTTTTTGGCAGTTTTGTCTTTCAGGGCTTTCACGGCAAGGGCAATCGACAGGTAGGTCTTACCTGTTCCAGCGGGGCCAACGGCAAACACCATGTCGTTCTGGTTGTATGACTCGATCAGTCGCTGCTGATTAGGTGTGCGGGCTTTGATGGGGCGCCCCGACATAGAATATACCACTACGCCATCGGGCACGTCATCGCGCGTGCGCTTACCTTTTATGATATCGAGGATGTCCTCATCGCCAAGCGAATTAAAACGGAGTACATGGGCGCGCAGCTTCTCTACACTCTCTTCGAAAGCTGCCATTTGTTCTTCGTCGCCCAACACGCGAATCACATTGTCGCGGGCCATGATGCGCAGTTTGGGGTAAAGCGAGCGAATCATCTGTAAGTGCCCGTTGCCAACCCCATAGAATATCACGGGGTCAATGTCTTCTAATACGATATGTTTCTCTATCAAAAGCTGAAGTTTTTTGAATTTGGGCACAAAGTTACAAAAATAATTTGTATCTTTGCAACGCAAAAGAATTTTTTTAGATGAAACTTACAAAAAAAAGATATTTAAAGGGTTTTATTGTAGTTGTATTGCTGCTTGCGGTGGTGCGAGTGGCCTTTCCAGGGGTGGCTGGGCCAAGAATTGCTGAGAGTTATACGAGTAAGGAGGAAGCTCCTTCCTCCTTACTCCTTTCTCCCTCCTCCAAGAAGCACAAGATATACTCGGTGCCCAGTTTTAAGGCTTGCTTCCCTGATACGCAGTCGGTGCAGTTGGCAGCAGCGATGAAGTGGGGTGTGAAGCGTGTAAAAAACCGCGAGGATGCCGAGATGCGTAAGAGCGAACTGGTGTATGTGGGCGCCAACCCTTATTACCATATCGATAAGCTCTACTCAAGCATCCCTTATTTGGTGCCGCGTGCAGCGGTGCTGTTGCAAGATATCGGAAAAACATTCTTCGACAGCTTGTATGTGAAAGGTATCGCCTTGCATCGTCCTATCGTTACCAGTGTGCTGCGCACCGAGGAGGATGTGACCAAGTTGCGACGACATAATGGTAATGCGACCGAAAACTCGTGCCACTTGTATGGTACTACCTTCGATATCTGCTATAACCGCTACGAAACGGTTGAGGACCCTGATGGCCCTGGTCGCCGCGCTGTGCGAAACGACAGCTTGAAATATGTGCTGTGCGAGGTGCTGCGCGATATGCGCGAACAGGGGCGCTGCTACATTAAGTACGAGGTAAAACAGGGCTGTTTCCATATGACAGTACGTTAAATATTAAATAAAAACTTAGGACTATGAGATTAGACGGACGAAGAGAAAGCTCGCATGTTGAGGATCGCCGCGGGATGAGCGGTGGAGCAAAAGCTGGTATCGGCGGTATTGGCGGTATTATTCTGATTGCTCTGTTTACCTTTCTGCAAGGTGGAAACGTGGGCGATGTCGTACAGAATGTCGTTCAGCAGTCGCTACAGATGCAGGCGCCTACAGAAACCGTTGGTGAGGAGAACTTTACTGAGGAGGAACAAGAGTTGGCCTCTGACTGCAAGAAAATCTTAGCCAGCACCGAGGAGGTTTGGACAAAGGTCTTCGAGGAGAATGGCTGGGGTGAATACCAGTATCCCACACTGGTTCTGTTCAGCAATCAGGTCAACTCGGCTTGTGGCTCGGCTACTGCTGCGGTAGGTCCATTCTACTGCTCGGGCGATCAGAAGTTGTATGTCGATCTCTCGTTCTTTACCCAGATGAAACGTCAGCTAGGTGTAGAGGGTAATACCTTTGCCTACGCGTATGTGATAGCCCATGAGATAGGACACCATATTGAGTACCTGACTGGTACGTTGAACAAGGCGCATACAGCCATGAGTCGTACGGATAAGGTGAGTGCTAACCAGATAAGTGTACGCCTGGAGTTGCTGGCCGACTACTATGCTGGTGTTTGGGCGCACTACGAGGATGCTATGAATCATTCGATGGAGTATGGCGACTTGGAAAAGGGCTTAGAGCTGGCTAAGGCTATTGGCGACGACTGGTTGCAGAAGAAAGCTCAGGGGCGTGCTACTCCAGAATCGTTTACCCATGGTACCAGCGATCAGCGTAAGCGTTGGCTGAAGCGTGGTTTTGAAACTGGCGACATGCGCACCAGCACCTTTAGTGTTCAAAACTACAATGATTTGTAATTATTCGTGATGATAGGGCTCGCCCTTGATGATGGTGCAGGCGCGATAGATCTGTTCGGTAAACACCAAGCGAATCATCTGATGCGAGAATGTCATCTTTGATAGCGAGAGTTGCTCGTTAGCACGTGCATACACCTCGGGAGAAAATCCATACGGTCCGCCTACGACGAATACTAGTCGGCGGGCCGTATTGCGTTTCTGCTCCAACCACTTCGCAAACTCGATGCTGCGAAACTCCTTGCCATGCTCGTCGAGCAGCACGACTGTATCGCTGGGCTGAATTTGTTTCAGAATCAGTTCGCCCTCGGTTGTTTTCTGTTGTGCCTCCGATAGGCTCTTGGTGTTCTTGAGTTCTGGGATGGTCACGAGCTCGAAAGGCATATAGTGACCAATGCGGTCCACATAATCGTTGATGCCCGCCTGAAAGTGCTTATCGGTGGTTTTGCCCACCAGGATGAGTATTGTTTTCATAATTGAGAACTGAGGGTTGAGAATTGAGAACTATGATTACTTGATACTTTTGCTGGCCACGAAGTCGTCGAACTGACTCTTGTAGCCATTAAACACGTTGATGTCAACATCGCCACGAATGCCATTTACGCGCCCATCGGGGCATAACTGCCAGAAAGCCAGACGCACATCGGGCTTATACTCGCCATAGCGGGCAATCCACACGTCGTAACTACGCTTGATGTCGGGTGCCATACCAAGATATTTGTTGATAAACATCTGGTTTATATATAAAATAGGTGAAACACCGCAATGAGCTTTGACCATCTTGAGCCATACGCGTATCTGTTGAAACATTTTCTCAGCGCTGCCAGCAGCTCTTATCTGGGCATCTGAAGGCTCTACATCAAGCACAGGGGGCAGGTCGCCCTTCTTAAACTTGGTGTGCTTGATAAAATGCTTGGCTTGAGCAGCACCTGATGTCTTGAGTGAGAAGAAGTGGTAGGCGCCGATGGGAATGCCACGCTTGCGTGCCTGAGCGTAATCGTCGTTATAGTAGCGGTTGGTAATGCTCACGCCTTCGGTGCTCTTGATAAAAATAAAAGATACGGGGTAGTCGGCCTTGCCGTGCACATTTTTATGTGTTTTCCTACCCAAGTAGCTGATGCTGAGCTGTTGCCATTTGATGGGCGTTTTGTGGCGCCCCTTGCCATGCTGGTAGCGGGCGATGTCGATGCCATAGATACGCTCTGAGGTGTATTTCATGCGCTCACCCCAGAAGCGGTTGTTCTTCCATTCGCCTACCTGCAGACGGGGTTCACCATCGTTAGGAGTGAGCAGTTGTATGCCAAATCCGTCGCGCTTATCATCCGTCCAGTGCCCCTCAAAATAACTGCCTTCGGCAATATAGGCTCCGTGCCCATTGGCCAAGGTACCTTTGAAATCACCTTGGTAAGTACCCAGCGAATCGATGCGTAAACCCGTTTTGATGGTGTCGGCCTGATAGGTGGCTATGATTGTAAATCCAGCCGAGTCTAAGGCTAGGGTGGTGCCCTCGTGGGTACGATTGCGCCAGTGTCCCACGTTCCAAACGGTTAATCGCTGGGCAGGTTCTATCGAAAGGCGCTTGCCATTGGCAAAGGCAGCGACCATTTCGTAACCCTCGTCCATCACATTGTGACGGTCGAAGTAGTACTCAAATTCGTCGCCAAAATCGGTCATAGAGTCGTGTGGCAGGGTATCGGCCTCGGCGGCTATGGTGTTCTGCATATCGGCACTCAGGCGCATGCCAGGATGTGTGGGTTGCTTCAGAAAGTAGGTTGATGCCAATAGCAGCACAAAGGGTGTTATAATAGATATTAATACCTTTTTCATTAATTTACATTATTTCGGGTGCAAAGTTACAAATTATTTCTGTATCTTTGCAAACAAAATAACGATAAAATTATTGAGATATGATGAATAAAAACCGTAAAAACCATCGTAAATGTTGATGATTAGTAAGCAATTATTGCGTAAAAGTAATAAATTGATAGATTTTTCAATAAAAAAGTAGCGAATTGTTTGTTTATTCCGAAGAAAATGATTAATTTTGCCGCCGAAATTAAAAAAACAAGTAAAAATGATGAGTCAGAATCTACTTAACAGCCTGATTATTATTATTCGACTGCATGGGGCAGGTCGGAAGTGACAGGGTGTGTAGATAATTGACAATGTTTCATTGAAACTGAAAATTAAGATAGAGCCTTTCTCACTTCCGAGTGTGAAAGGCTCTTTCGTTTGGAATAAATAACAAATTGTAAAATCGATAAATGAATTAGTAAGATGAGTGACAGATTGTTTATTTTCGACACAACGCTCCGCGACGGCGAACAAGTTCCCGGGTGCCAGTTGAACACTGTAGAGAAGATTCAGGTGGCTAAGGCGCTCGAGCAGTTGGGCGTGGATGTGATCGAAGCAGGATTCCCTATCTCAAGTCCTGGCGACTTTAACAGTGTGATTGAAATCTCGAAAGCGGTTACATGGCCTGTGATTTGTGCGCTGACGCGTGCTGTTGAGCGTGATATCGACGTGGCTTTCGAGGCCTTGCAGTATGCTAAGCACAAGCGTATCCACACAGGTATCGGCACCAGCGACGAGCACATCAAGTACAAGTTTAACTCAACTCGTGAGGAAATTCTGGAGCGTGCTGTGGCTGCTACCAAATACGCCAAGCGTTTCGTGGATGACGTAGAGTTCTATTGTGAGGATGCCGGACGTACAGATAATGAGTATCTGGCCCAGGTGGTAGAGGCTGTTATCAAGGCTGGTGCCACGGTGGTGAACATTCCCGACACCACTGGCTACTGTCTGCCACAGGAGTACTATGATAAGATTAAGTACCTCAAGGAGCATGTGGATCATATCGATCGCGCCATTATCTCTACCCACTGTCATAACGATTTGGGCATGGCCACAGCCAACACCTTCAACGGCGTGATGGCAGGAGCCCGTCAGGTGGAGGTCACTATCAATGGTATTGGTGAGCGTGCGGGTAACACCTCACTTGAGGAGATCGCGATGATTCTGAAGTGCCACAAGCAGTTGGGTATCGAGACCAATATCAACACCACCAAGATTTATCCCACCAGTCGTATGGTGTCGAGCCTGATGAACATGCCGGTTCAGCCCAATAAGGCTATTGTGGGTCGTAATGCCTTTGCTCATTCAAGCGGTATCCATCAGGATGGTGTGCTGAAGAATGTGCATACTTATGAGATTATGGACCCCAAGGATGTAGGTATCGACGACAACAGTATCGTTCTCACCGCACGCTCGGGTCGTGCTGCCCTCAAGCATCGTTTGCATGTCAATGGCGTCGATCTCACGGAAGAGAAACTTGATAAGGTCTATGAGAAGTTCCTGGTGCTGGCCGATCAGAAGAAGGAGGTGACCGATGCCGATGCCCTGATGCTGGCAGGTGCCGATATGGCCGAAACACATGCCGTACGTCTCGACTTCCTGCAGGTAACAACTGGTAAGGGCGTGAAGAGTGTGGCCAGTATCGGTCTCGATATCTCTGGTCAGAAGTTCGAGGCTGCTGCCTCGGGCAACGGTCCTGTAGATGCAGCTATCAAGGCACTCAAGAAGATTATCATGAAGCAGATGACGCTGAAGGAGTTTACCATCCAGGCTATCTCGAAGGGTAGCGACGATGTAGGTAAGGTACACATGCAGGTGGAGTACGATGGGGCTCTTTATTATGGCTTTGGTGCCAACACCGATATCGTAACCGCCAGTGTTGAGGCGTATATTGATTGTATTAACAAATTTAAGAAGGAGGAAGACTAAATGAATACACTTTTTGATAAGATATGGGATAAGCACGTTGTGCAACAGATTGCCGACGGACCGACACAGTTGTATATCGACCGCCTGTATTGTCACGAGGTTACATCGCCTCAGGCTTTCGACGGCATGCGTGCTCGCGGACTGAAATGTTTCCGACCTCAGCAGATTTTCTGTATGCCCGATCATAACACACCGACACACGATCAGCCTATTGCCGACCCTGTATCGAAAGCTCAAGTAGATGCGCTCGCCAAGAATGCAGCCGACTTCGGGCTGACGCATTATGGCATGATGTCGAAGGATAATGGTATCATCCACGTGGTTGGTCCCGAGAAGGGCTTGAGTCTGCCTGGTATGACGATTGTGTGTGGCGACTCGCACACCTCTACACATGGTGCAATGGGTGCTGTAGCTTTTGGTATTGGTACCAGCGAGGTCGAGATGGTCATGGCTTCGCAGTGCATCCTGCAGCAGAAGCCAAAATCCATGCGTATCACTATCAATGGCGAGCTTGGCAAGGGTGTCACACCCAAGGACGTGGCCCTTTATCTGATGGCGCAGATCACCACCAGTGGTGCTACAGGCTACTTTATCGAGTATGCAGGCTCTACCGTTAAAGCGATGTCGATGGAAGGTCGCCTCACGCTCTGCAATCTGTCTATTGAGATGGGCGCTCGTGGTGGTTTTATAGCCCCTGACGAGACTACCTTTGACTATCTGAAAGGTCGCGAGTATGCGCCCAAGGGCGAAGCATGGGATAAGGCTGTGGCTTACTGGAAGACGCTTGAGAGCGGTGATGATGCCGTGTTCGATAAGGAGCTGAGTTTCGATGCTGCAGATATCGAGCCCCGTGTAACCTATGGAACCAATCCTGGCATGGGCATTGGTATCAGCGAGAACCTCCCCTCGGTCCCTCCTCAAGGAGGTGAAGCTGGGTTTGAGAAGGCACTCCGTTATATGGGTTTTGAGGCAGGACAGAAGTTGCTGGGCACCAAGGTTGATTATGTGTTCTTAGGTGCCTGCACCAATGGTCGTATCGAAGATTTCCGTGCGTTTGCCCATCTGGTTGAGGGGCGTCAGAAGTCGCCCGATGTGGTAGCTTGGCTGGTGCCTGGTTCGTGGGCTGTAGATAAGCAGATTCGCGAAGAAGGTCTCGACAAAGTGCTCAAGGCAGCTGGTTTCGAAATTCGTCAGCCGGGTTGTTCGGCTTGTCTGGCCATGAACGATGATAAGGTGCCTGCAGGCAAGTTGGCGGTATCAACATCCAACCGCAACTTCGAAGGTCGCCAAGGTCCTGGTTCCCGCACCGTTTTAGCATCGCCCCTTACTGCTGCTGCCGCAGCCATCACAGGCGTGATAACCGATCCAAGAGAATTAATTTAAAACACAGAGATACAGAGGTACAGAGTCCTTTTTTTATTAAAGAAAAACAGCGAGAAAATATAAAACCTCTGTCTCTCTGTACCTCTGTGTTGAAAAAAAGAAAAAAAGATGAAACAGAAATTTAATGTAATAACAAGCACCTGTGTACCCCTTCCGATGGAGAATGTGGATACCGACCAGATTATACCAGCCCGATTTCTGAAGGCCACTACGCGCGAAGAGAAATTCTTTGGCGACAACCTGTTTCGCGACTGGCGATACAACGCCGATGGAACGCTGAACGAGCAGTTTGTGCTTAACAATCCCAAGTATTCGGGTTGCATTCTCGTTGCTGGTAAGAACTTTGGTTCGGGCAGTAGTCGCGAACATGCTGCCTGGGCTATCGCAGGTTATGGTTTCCGTGTGGTTATCAGCAGTTTCTTTGCCGATATCCATAAGAACAACGAACTGAACAATTTTGTGCTGCCCGTAGTGGTGAGCGAGGATTTTCTCGCTGAGCTCTTTGCCAGCATCGAGGCCGATGCCAATACCGAAGTAGAGGTGGATCTGCCTAACCAGAAGGTTACCAACAAGGCTACTGGTCGCAGCGAGCACTTCGATATTAACGGCTACAAGAAGCACTGTCTGATGAATGGTTTAGACGATATCGATTTCCTGGTAGAGAATAAACAGAAAACAGAACAATGGGAACAAGCGAACAAGTAAACAAATTCAAGCGTGTTCAGCCCTTTGTGGAGATTATGGACTCTACGCTGCGCGATGGCGAACAGACCAGCGGCGTCAGTTTTCTGCCTCACGAGAAGCTCATGATAGCCCGCATGCTGCTCAACGATCTGAATGTGGATCGTATCGAGGTGGCATCAGCCCGTGTGAGCGAGGGTGAGCGCGAGGCGGTGAGCATGATTTGCCGTTATGCTAATCGAATCGACGCACTCGAAAGGGTAGAGGTGTTGGGCTTTATCGATGGTGGCAAGAGCATCGAGTGGGCTGCTGAGTGTGGGTGCAAAACTGTGAATCTGCTGGCCAAAGGCTCGTTGAAACATTGCACCCAGCAGTTACAGAAAACACCTGATGAGCACATCGAGGATATTCGACGCGAGGTGCATCTTGCTCTCTCAAAAGGCATTGTGGTTAACTTGTATCTGGAGGATTGGAGCAATGGTATGAAAGAGTCGCCAACCTATGTGTATAAGCTGATGGATGCTTTATGCGATGTGGGAATCCGACGCTTCATGTTGCCCGATACTTTGGGTATCATGAACCCGCTGCAGTGTATCGAGTATTTCCGCAAGATGCTGAAGCGCTATCCTGATACGCATTTCGACTTCCATGCCCATAACGATTACGATCTGGCAGTATCCAATTCGTTGGCGGCTGTGCTGAGTGGCGCCAAAGGTCTGCATGTAACCGTAAACGGACTTGGTGAGCGTTGTGGTAATGCACCGTTGTCGAGTGTGCAGGTGATTCTGAAAGATCAGTTCAATGCCCGCACCAACATCCGCGAGGATAAGTTGAATGATATCTCGCGTATGGTCGAGAGCTATAGCGGTATTGCGGTAGCCCCTAATCAGCCTATCATTGGCGACAATGTGTTTACGCAGGTGGCTGGCGTGCATGCCGATGGCGATAAGAAAGACAACCTGTATTGCAACGCTTTGGTGCCAGAGCGATTCGGGCGCCGTCGTGAGTATGCCCTTGGTAAGAACAGTGGCAAGGCCAACATCGCCAAGAATCTGGAGGAGTTAGGTTTGGAGCTCACCCCCGAGCAGACCCGTCGTGTCACGCAGCGTATCACCGAACTGGGCGACAAGAAGGAAATTGTTACGCAAGAGGACCTGCCGTTCATCGTGAGCGACGTGCTGAAACACGATGCACCTGAGGATAAAGTAAAGTTGGTAAGTTATGTTGTATCAACGGCTTATGGATTAAAGCCTGGAGCAAATATTAAAGTAGAGATTAATGGTCAGGCTTACGAGGCTTCGGCTACTGGCGACGGTCAGTACGATGCCTTTGTAAAGTCGCTCCGATATATCTATAAGAAGTATCTCGGACGTACGTTCCCTATTCTGCAGAACTATGCCGTTTCTATTCCGCCAGGTGGACGAACCGATGCGTTGGTGCAGACCGTTATTACCTGGAATGATAATGGTAAGGTGCTGCGCACCCGTGGACTGGATGCCGACCAGACAGAAGCTGCCATCAAGGCCACTTTTAAGATGCTGAACATCATCGAAGACGAAAAGGAGAAAGAAATATAGTAAATAATTAAACACAGAGATACAGAGGTACAGAGTTCTTTTTTAATTAAAGAAAACAACAAAAAAATAAAACCTTTGTCTCTCTGTACCTCTGTGTTGAAAAATTAAAGAATTGAAGATATGAAATTAAAAATTGCTGTATTAGAGGGCGATGGAATAGGCCCAGAGATTATGAAACAAGGTGTGGCTGTGCTGGATGCGATTGCTGCTAAGTTTGGTCACGAGTTTGAATATACCCCTGCCATCTGTGGTGCTCATGCCATCGAGGAGGTGGGCGATCCTTATCCCGACAGTACCCACGAGGTGTGCATGCAGGCTGATGCCGTGCTTTTTGCTGCTGTTGGTTCGCTCAAGTTCGACAACGACCCCACAGCCAAAGTGCGCCCAGAAACAGGTCTGCTGGCCATGCGCAAGAAGTTGGGCTTGTTTGCCAACGTGCGCCCAGTGGCCACTTTCGACTGTCTGCTGCATAAGTCGCCACTCAAGGAAGAACTCCTGAAGGGAGCTGACTTTGTAGTGATTCGCGAACTCACTGGCGGCATGTATTTTGGTGCCAAGTATCAGGACAATGATCAGGCTTACGATACCAATATCTATACCCGTCCTGAGGTAGAGCGCATCCTGAAGGTAGGTTTTGAGATGGCGATGACCCGCAAAAAGCACCTGACGGTGGTGGATAAGGCCAACGTGCTGGCATCAAGTCGTTTATGGCGCCAGATTGCCAAGGAGATGGAGTCGCAGTATCCAGAGGTAACTACCGATTATATGTTTATCGACAATGCCTCGATGCGTGTGCTCACAGAGCCTCGTTTCTTCGATGTGATTGTAACCGAGAATACCTTTGGCGACATCCTCACCGACGAGACCAGCTGTATCACCGGTTCGATGGGCCTGCAGCCTTCGTCGTCGCTTGGCGAGCACACCCCACTTTTCGAGCCTGTTCATGGCTCATGGCCTCAGGCTGCTGGTCAGAATCTGGCTAATCCTATCGCTCAGATTCTCTCAGCTGCTATGCTGCTCGAGCATTTCGGACTGAATCAGGAGGGTGCTCTTATCCGTCAGGCTGTTACAGCTTCGCTTGATGCCAATGTGCGCACACCAGAGATTCAGGTCGAAGGTGGCCAGAAATATGGCACTCGCGAAGTAGGAGAGTGGATAGTAAACTATATCAAGAATGCGTGATATTAAAGAGCATTTTTTTCTAGTAAAGCTAGTAAAACTAGCCGGGCTAGCCAGGCTAGCCTTGCTAGCCGCCCTAGTAGGGCTGGCCGATTCGGCCAGCGGACAGACTAGTAAGCAATGGCGCGATTCGGTATCGGTGCTGATAGAGCAGATTAATCTGCACCCCGAAAAACTGGAACTGCGATTAAAAAAGGCTGAGGCTAATATCAATCTGCAGCAGTATGAGTATGCCCGCGATGAATATACGGCAGTGCTCAAGAGAGATGAGCGTAATCTGGCGGCACTCTACTTCCGTGCGTTCTGTCAGACTCAGTTGCGACAGTACAGTTTTGCGCGTGCCGATTACGAGGCTTTCTTAGCTATCCAGCCCGAACACTTAGAGGCGCGTTTGGGACTGGCTCATGTGTTGCAGTTGTTAGGCCGGAAGACCGATGCAGCCGATGAACTGAACCGTGCGGTACAGATGTTCCCTGATAGTACTGATGCCTATGCAGCCCGAGCAGCATTTGAAACCCAACAGGAACAATACGATGCTGCGCTGTATGATTGGGATGAGGCTTTGCGCCTGGCCCCTAAGAATGCAGAACTGACGGTTTCGAAGGTTGACGTGCTGTTGCGTTTGGGACGAAAGAAAGATGCCCGAGAGGCACTTGACCAAGCCGTGAAGCAAGGTGTCAATCGAGCAGTCTTGCGAGAGTGGTACGCTAAGTGTAAATAACAATGAAGCCCACCGTTTTGGTGGGCTTTGTTGTTGTTATCTTGCAGATACGTATTTGTGCAATGTCTTGCGAACGGCTCCAGGTCCTGCATACAGTTCCTTAACCATTCCCTCAATCTGCTCGCCTAAACCTGCTTCATACAGGTCGAGACCAAACACATCCTTGCGACTGTACAGCTTCTTCAGCGGACTCCAGTCCTGATCAGCCTTACCAATCTCCAGAGGTGCTACGATAGCCTGCAGCTCTGCCAGCATGGGGTCGGGTGATGGCTCAAAGGCTGTTCCATCATCCTTCACACCCTTCAGATAGCGAGCGTAACCAGCCAGTGTGAGAGGAATCAGTACCAGATTGCTCTTATCCAAGCCACGAGCGATATACTTCTTCAGTGTCTCGCCAAAGCGGATAGGCAGCTTCTGACTGGTGTCACAGGCGATACGCTGAGGTGCATCAGGCATGAATGGGTTAGGCAAGCGTCGGTTGATGACAGCGCCGATAAACTCGTATGGGTTCAGCACACCTGGGTCAACCACTACAGGCATGGCCTCTATATAGCCTATCTTCTGGATAAAGGCACGCAGGTCTTCATCAGCCATCTCTGCCGAGATGAGTGTGTAGTCCAGCATGTATCCATAGATACTCATCGCTGTGTGCAGCGGGTTCAGACAGGTGGTCACCTTCATTGTCTCTACCTTGTCCACCGTCTCGCGTGTGGTATAGAGTGCACCACCCAGATCCAATGGTGGACGACCATTGGTGTAGTTATCCTCGATAACCAAATACTGCACCTCTTCGGCATTCACGAAAGGAGCCGTAAAGGTGTGCTTCTCTGTCTCGATATAGTTGTTGTCTTCGAAACCATCGGCAGCCAGCAGCTCTTTCACCTTCTCGTGTGGACGAGGTGTAATCTTGTCAATCATCGACCATGGGAAGGTGATCTTCTTCTCATCCTTCAGATAGTCGAGGAAGGCAGCGGGTACCAATCCGTCCTTCACCCAGCGCTCGGCATAAGCAAATACACCAGCCTTTACCTTATCGCCGTTGTGCGAGCAGTTGTCCATGCTCTGTACAGTCAGTGGCAGCTGTCCGGCATTGAAGCGCTCCAGCAGCAGTGCACATACCTTACCCATAGCGAATACAGGCTTCAGTCCGCGAGCCAGGTCAGCCTCGTTAAAGGTGTAACCCTTTTCGGTGATGGTAAATGAAATCATCTGAAGTGATGGATTCTTGAAAATCTCCACCAGTCGGTTCCAATCCTCAAACTGAGGGTCGGCCTTCAGGGCCTCAGTCACGCTGGCGATGACCTTCTTCTCGATAGAGCCATCAGAGCAGAGGTTTACACAGAGTGAGAGGTTATTGTAAGGGGCATAAGCCTTGTCGATCACCTCAAAGTCGAAAGTCTCAGCCACGATAACACCACGGTCATACTTGCCCGTGTTCAGTGCGTCGTTCAGGATGGCAGCTGGGAATGCACGGAAGATGTTTCCACCGCCGAAGTGTACCCATGTAGGCTCCTTGGCTGTTTTTTCGCGCAGTGCTTTGATGTCAAACTTAGGAAGCTGATAGCCTTTGGCTTCCCATTCTGCGGCATTATAGTTGCCGGAAAATATGTCATTAAGCTTCATAATTTATATTTTTTAGGCACGAATTACGCGAATTTCACGAAAATTATTCGCGATTATTCAATAAATTCGTGTTAATTCGTGAAATTCGTGCCAAATTATTTAATCAAAGAATCCGGGTTGTTTGTATTCGATACCTAACTCGCGATCGACGGTGGCGAGGATGCCCTGCACCTGTCCCATAGCGAACATGCGGCCGAGTAGGGTATAGCCAGCGTTGTGTCCATGACTGCTCTCATCCATAATGCCACCAGGCTCATCTGTGAATGTCATACCGTGGTCCACACGCATAGGCAGAGCAGGGTTTTCTTTCTCAAAGATGCGACACAGCTCTATCAGGTCAGCACGTCCGCCCAAGTGCGATGCTTCAGTGAAGTCGCCGTTGGGGAAGATGTGGCACGAACGCAGGTGAACGAAGTGTGTGCGCGAGGCAAACTTCTTGGCCAGTTCCACCACATTGTTGTAGGCGCCTGCAGAGAGCGAACCTGCACAGAATGTCAGTCCGTTATGCTTGTTGGGCACAGCATCCAGGAACCACTGGATATCTTCCTCGGTACGTACGATGCGTGGCAATCCGAGAATCTCGATAGGTGGATCGTCGGGGTGTACACACATGTTCATGTTGCACTCCTCACATACAGGCATGATAGCCTCGAGGAAGTACTTCATGTTAGCGCGCAGCTTAGCCTTGTCGATGCCTTTATACAAGTCGAGGAACTCGCGGAACTTCTGGATAGGAGCCTCGTCGTTCTCGCTGAAGTTGCCTGATACAAAGCCCTGCGTCTTGATGACGATGTTCTCCACCAGTTTGTGATCCTTCTCTGGTGTCATGGTCTTAGCCAGCTCGTCGCACTCAGCAATCACGCTGCGGCCCTCGCCCCATCCCTCGGGGAACTGGAACTTCTCCCATTCCTCGCGAGCACCTGGACGCTTCAGGATATAAATGTCGAAATAAGCAAATTCGGCATAGTTGAAATACAGGTTAGTGGCACCGTTAGGATTGTCGTGGAACAAATCGGTACGAGCCCAGTCGAGTACAGGCATAAAGTTGTAGCAGATGCAGTGGATGCCTTCAGCAGCCAGGTTGCGCAGACTCTCTTTGTAAACCTCAATCTGATGATCGCGATCAGGACCACCGTATTTGATTGTTTCAACAACGGGCAGCGATTCTACTACGCTCCAGCGCATGCCGTAGCTTTCGATGTACTCGCGCAGGTCGTGAATCTTCTCGCGTGTCCAAACCTCGCCAAGGGGTACATCGTGCAGGGCGGTAACAATGCCCTCAACACCGATTTGTCTGAGTTGTGCAAGAGTAATCTTATCCTTCTTGCCAAACCATCTCCATGTTCTTTCCATAATTAGTTATTATTTTGATTTGCTATATTTATTGATGCTGCAAAATTACGCATTTATTGGTAAATGAGGTTGTATTTTTAGCTCATTTCTTTGTTGATTTGTACTTTTTTAGCTTATTTCCCATGATGAGCTCACGAAAATCATATAGTTTACCACCGTTAGGGGCTGCAGTAGTAGGAATGCAGGCTGCCTCGCTCTCCATGCCATAACGATTCATGGCTGTTACGGCGTAATACATGGTATGGCCTTTATGGGGAATGGTAATCGACAGCTCGCGCTGACGGGTAGCTATCAGATTTTCGGGGTTATTGATGTCAACGGGTAGTGTTTCAGAGGCGTAAACATTATATAGCAGGTAGTCGGCACCCGAATTGTCGGTAGCTTTTTGCCACGAGATGATATCATTGCTCAAAACGCGTTTCAGTTGCAGATGGTTAACTGCCGAAGGCGCTTGCTTGCCTGCCCACGTCATTGGTGGAATCAAGGCTGGCACCATATTAAAGTCGCAGGTAAAATCGTAGATACCTTTGGTATTGTCGGTAAAGAACTTACTGCGGAAGAAGGTGTGCCCCAGTCCCAGGTCGCGCAGCACGTTCATCTCGCGGGTAATCACATCCAGATTCCAGTTCTTTTCGCGAGGATGCATCATGTAAACAGCCAGTCCAGGAACCACCATGCGCCCATAGCTATGCTCCAACCAATCTACAGCAAAAGGGAAGAAGTTGTTACCCTGAAAATACATCATGGGGAACAGTGCGTCCATCAGCCCATCGCGCAGCCAGCCTTGGGCATCCTGGCAGACGGTAGTGTTTGCATTCCAACCCGAACTTTTGTATCTGGTTAGGTCGTCGTATTTGCCTATAGGCGAGCAAGATAGCTTAATCCATGGCTTTAAACCTTTAACTGCACGATTAATCTTGCGAACGATGTCGGTGATATACTGTCGGCCTTGTGTGCGCGACACCTTCAGCTTCCAGGTTTCGGGGTATCGGATATAGTCCAGGTGTATGCCGTCCACGTCATATCTGCTGGTCACTTCGGCACAGAACTGAGCCAGATAATCGCCCGTTTGTGGCATTTCAGGATTCATATATCCCTCGTCGCCAATCTTGCGTATCAGCGACGGAAATTTCTGTCGGAGCTGCTTGCAGCCAGTACCATTCCATTTACCCACAGGGATAGTCACAATCCATGCGTGGCACTCCATTCCACGCTTATGGCACTCGTTAATGCAGAACTGCAGTGGGTCGTAGCTGGCTGCTCTGCCAGGATGGCCAGTGATGCATCCGTCCCAAGGTTCGATGTTGGTAGGGAAAATCGTGGTAGCGCGCACTCGGGTTTGGATGAGTACGGTGTTGATACCAGCCTGCTGCAGTTGGTCGAGAATCGTTATCAACTCTCGCTGCTGGGTAGTTGTAGAGTAGGAGTGCGGCCAGTCGATTCCCCCGATGGTGGTAAGCCAAACGGCTCTTACTTCATGTTTCGGCGTGCTCGCTTTTGCACTTAGCACTAGTGCTAAAAGCACGAAAATATGTATAATTGTCTTCAAAATGATGCTTTTTTTATGATTTTTGCTGCAAAGTTACTTTATTTTTTCCATATCTCAAATAAAAACACTACTTTTGCACAAAAATAATTCTAAAAATAGCTAAAGAAAGATGATTTCGTTTGTATTGAGTCTTGTAGCTCTTGTATTGGGCTACTTGTTCTATGGTAGATTCGTGGAGCGTGTATTCGGTCCCGATGATCGTGTGACGCCAGCTGTTGCCAAGGCAGACGGTCTGGATTTTATGGTGCTGCCATCCTGGAAAATCTTCATGATCCAGTTTCTCAACATTGCAGGCACAGGTCCTATCTTTGGTGCTATCATGGGTGCCAAGTTCGGTCCGGTAGCCTATCTGTGGATTGTTTTTGGTTGTATTTTTGCCGGTGCCACCCACGATTATCTGTCGGGCATGCTGTCTATGCGCCATGATGGTGCAGGCCTGCCGGAACTCATCGGTCAGTATCTGGGCAAGACCACCAAGAATATCATGCTGGTGTTCACCGTGCTGCTGCTCATTATAGTAGGTGCGGTGTTTGTCTATTCGCCAGCCGAGATTCTGCATTCTATAGGTGGTGACACCCTTATGTGGATTATCATCATTTTCAGCTATTATGTCATTGCCACCATGCTGCCTATTGACAAGATTATAGGCAAGGTCTATCCCCTGTTTGCTTTCTCGCTGCTGTTCATGGCAGGTGCGCTCATGGTTTGGCTGTTCCTGCACTGGCCCACAGTGCCCGAGCTATGGAACACCTTCTACAACCTTGGTGCCGCCACCCATCCCGACACATGGAAGGACCATATCTTCCCAGCCCTGTTTATCACGGTGGCCTGTGGTGCCATCTCCGGTTTCCATGCCACTCAGAGTCCTCTCATGGCCCGTTGTGTCAAGAGCGAGCATATGGGTCGCCCTATCTTCTATGGAGCTATGATTACCGAGGGTATCGTAGCCCTCATATGGGCCACTGTCTCTTCATGGTTCTTCTATGGCAATCCAGCCCCAGGCTACGAACTGATTGAGCAGGCCACAGCAGGCTTCCAGACCTCAGCCCCCGCAGTGGTCAATTTAGTGTGCAACAACTGGTTGGGCGTGGTAGGTGCCGTTCTGGCCATGCTGGGTGTGGTAGCCGCGCCAATCACCTCTGGCGACACCGCCTTCCGTTCAGCCCGTCTGATCGTGGCCGAGTGGTTGAAACTGGACCAGCGCCCCATCCCCAAGCGTCTGATGATCTGTGTGCCCATGTTTGCATGCTCTATAGCCATGCTGGTATGGCAGATAGAGAATCCCGACGGTTTCAACACCATCTGGCAGTACTTCGGTTGGAGCAATCAGGCCCTCAGTGTTTTCACCCTTTGGACTATCACGGTCTATCTGGTTCGCCAGCACAAGTGCTTCTGGATCACGCTGATTCCCGCCCTGTTCATGACCACTGTCTGTACCACCTACTTCTTTGTGTCTCAGCAGATGTTAGGTTTGAGCAACGAAGGCTATTGGGGCGGACTTGCCTGCTTGATAGTAGCTATCATCTGGTTTGCACTATGGTACAAAAAGAATAATAATAACTAAAAAGTTTTAGCTTATGAAAAAGTTGATGATGGCTGCTATCGCCTTATTGATGGCTGTTAGTGCTCAGGCACAGTATCTGAACGACTCTGAAAAAGTGTTCTCACAGGATAAGTGGTACGTAGGTGCCTCGCTCTCAGGTTTGGATTTGAACTATCACAAGGGTAGCGATTGGACCTTCGATCTTCATGCCAAAGGCGGTTATCTCATTGCCGACGACTGGATGATTACCGGTGTAGTAGGGTATCAGGATCAGACCGACTTCCCTTCTATTCTCACACTGGGTGCTGGACTTCGCTACTATTTCGAGAGCTGCGGCTTGTATGCTGGTGCTACTGCCAAATACATGCATTGCGATGATTTCAGCGATTTCCGTCCAGAACTGAGCGTAGGCTATGCTTACTTCCTGACAGGTAAGCTCACTATCGAGCCCGAGGTTTACTACGAGCACAGCACCAAGGATTCTAACTATTCAGGATTTGGTGTGCGACTTGGATTTGGAATATACTTTTAAGAATTGAAGAATTAAAGAATAAAAAAATAAAAGAATAAAAAAGAATTAAAGTATTTATGTTAAGTGTTGATGAATTGGTTGACAGACTGATTGATCTGTCGTTTGCCGAGGATATTGGTGATGGCGATCACACTACCTTGTGCTGCATCCCCGAGGATGCAATGGGTAAGAGCCATCTGCTGATTAAGGAAGATGGTATCCTGGCAGGAGTAGAAATTGCGAAAGAAGTGTTCCACCGTTTCGACCCCACTATGCAGGTAGAGGTGTTGATGCAGGATGGAACCCGCGTAAAGAAAGGCGATATCGCCATGATTGTTTCAGGAAAGATTCGTTCACTGCTGCAAACCGAGCGCCTGATGCTGAACATCATGCAGCGCATGAGTGGCATTGCTACCATGACCGATAAGTATGTGAAGCGTTTGGAGGGTACCAACACCCGTGTGCTCGATACCCGCAAAACCACACCCGGTATGCGTATGCTCGAAAAGCAGGCCGTGAAGATTGGTGGTGGTTGCAATCACCGTATCGGACTCTTCGATATGATTCTGCTCAAGGACAATCATGTTGATTTCGCAGGTGGCATCACCAACGCTATCGATCGTTGCCACAAGTATCTCGAAGAGAAGGGTTTGAACCTGAAGATTGAGATCGAGGTTCGTTCGTTCGATGAGTTGCAGCAGGTGCTCGACCACGGAGGTGTGGATCGTATCATGCTCGACAACTTCAGTGTGCCCGATACCAAGAAGGCTGTCGATATCATTAACCATCGTTATGAGACAGAATCGAGTGGTGGTATCACCTTCGACACCATTCGCGATTATGCCGAGCAGGGTGTAGATTTCATCAGTGTTGGAGCGCTCACACACTCTGTTAAGGGTCTCGACATGTCGTTCAAAGCATGCGAATAATAATTTAAACACAGAGATACAGAGGTACAGAGTTATTTTATTAGGAAGATAACGAAAAAAATAAAACCTCTGTATCTCTGTACCTCTGTGTTTTTAAATATATATAATATATTAAGGTATATGAAAAGAAAACTGATACTAGCAATTTCGCTGATGGCCGTGATGGGCGCATCGGCATGTACAAACTTTATTGTTGGCAAGAAAGCCAGCGCCGACGGTTCGGTGTTTGTCACCTACAATGCCGACTCTTACGGCGCCTTTATGCCCCTCTATCACTATCCTGCCGCCAAGCATCAGCCTGGTGATATGCGTAAGGTGTACGAGTGGGATACAAACAAGTATCTCGGCGAGATTGCCGAGGCTGCCGAGACCTATAATGTGATTGGCAACTCCAATGAGTGGCAGGTAACCATTGGCGAGACTACCTTTGGTGGTCGCCACGAGATGGCCGACTCAACAGGTGTTATCGACTATGGTTCACTGATCTACATCGCCCTGCAGCGTTCTAAGACCGCTCGCCAGGCTCTGCAGATTATGACTTCGCTCGTCGAGCAGTATGGTTACTACTCTGAGGGTGAGACCTTCTCAGTAGCTGATAAGGACGAGGCTTGGATGCTGGAGATGATGGGTTGCGGTCCTGATCGCACCAAGTCGAAGGAGCGCACTGTTTGGGTAGCTGTTCGCATTCCCGACAATGCAGTAGCAGCCCACGCCAACCAGAGCCGCATCACCAAGTTCCTGGACGGTCGTTATGTGAAGGTTCAGATGAAGGACCTTTTGGGCAAGAAATATGCCGTCAACGGTAAGAAGCCAGTGCCCAACCTGATGCTCTGCTCAGCCAATGTTGTGAGCTACGCCCGCACCATGGGCTGGTATGATGGTAAGGATGCCGACTTCAGCTACAATGCCGCCTATGCAGCCCCCGACTTCTCAGGTCGCCGTTACTGCGAGGCTCGCGTATGGAGCTTCTTCAACCGCTTTGCCGACGACTTCTCTGAGTACGTGCCTTATGCAGCTGGTTTCGAGAAGAATGCCAAGGAGATGCCCCTCTGGATTATCCCTAACAAGAAGGTGACCCTTCAGGATCTGCGCGATGCCATGCGCGACCACTACGAGAACACCCCATTCGCTCTCGATCAGAACATCGGTGGTGGTATCTACGAGATGCCTTACCGTCCATCACCCCTTTCATTCAAGGTGGATGATGTCGAGGTGACCAACGAGCGCCCCATCTCAACCCAGCAGACAGCCTGGAGCTTCATCTCACAGATGCGCTCCTCTATGCCTCGCGAGGTAGGAGCCTGCTTCTGGTTTGGTAACGACGATGGCAACATGGTGGCCTATACCCCTATGTATTCTTGCATCACTCGTCGCCCCAAGTGCTTCACCGAGGAAGGGGTGGATGATGTTACCTTCTCTATGGACAATGCCTTCTGGGTGTGCAACTGGGTGAGCAACATGGTTTATCCTCGCTACTCGATGATGTTCCCATCACTCAAGGAGGTTCGCGACTCGCTCGATGCCTCTTACGACAAGCTTCAGCCCGAGATTGAGGCCAAGGCCCTGGCTCTGCCTACAGCCCAGGAGCGCATCCAGTACCTCACCAACTACAGCTGTCAGAAAGGCGATGAGATGATTGCCCGTTGGCAGAAGCTCGCCTTCTTCCTCATTGTGAAGTACAATGACATGGCCGTCAAGCCCACCGATGCCAATGGCACCTTCAAGCGTTCGCCTTATGGCGGTGGTGCCCGTGTGCAGCGTCCCGGCTATTCTGAGCAGTACAAGCGCGCCCTGCTCAAGCTCACAGGCGACAAGTATATCATGCCAAAAGAGGAGAAGAAGTGATGAAGACATTCAAAGCCGCACTTTTCGACCTTGATGGCGTCGTATTCGACACTGAACCCCAGTACACTGTGTTCTGGGGTTCTCAGTGCCGTCTCTATCACCCCGAGCATCCTGGTCTGGAGCACGAAATCAAAGGTCAGACGCTCACACAAATCTACGATCAGTGGTTCAGTGGCCCTCTGCTCAGCGAGCAGGCCGTTATCACCGAGCGTTTGAACGAGTACGAGAGTCAGATGCACTACGATTATATCGAAGGCTTCGAACAGATGATTGCCGATTTGCGCAGCCATGGTGTCAAGACAGCTGTTGTCACCAGCAGCAATCTGCCCAAGATGCAGGCCGTGTATCGTTATCAGCCCGAATTCAAGAACCTGTTCGATGCCATTCTCACCAGCGAGGATTTCGAGCGCAGCAAGCCCGATCCCGACTGTTATCTCAAGGCAGCCGCCCGTTTGGGAGCTCACATCGATGAGTGTATTGTTTTCGAGGATAGTTTCAATGGTCTGCGTTCAGGTCGCGCCGCCCAGATGAAGGTGGTAGGTCTTACCACCACCAATCCTGCCGAAGCCATTCGTGAACTGTCTGATATCCAGATAGCCGACTATCGTGCTATCGATTTCAAGGCACTTTCCTCACTGCTTTAGGGAATTCCCCATTGCCATTTATGGTTTTTCCTTTGCTAGAGTAGGGCATAATGCCTATCTTTGCAACATCAAAAGTAAATAACGTCTAACAATTAAAGATAAAGAAAGGGTAAAGTTATGAAGAAGCTATACACCACACTGATGATGGCCATGATGGCAATGCTGACACTGTCGCTCACCTCATGCGAGACCGACGAGCAGATCGCTTACACACTCGAAGGCACATGGACGGGTGATATGTCTATTGAAGATTGGGATGGCTACAGCTATGTATCATCCGAGATCACATTCCTGAAAGACCCCTACACCTATAGCGAGGGTTCAGGTCTTTGGGTAGATTATTACGATCATCGCGGCTATGTTCCCACCCATTTCAACTGGGTTGTAGAGTATGGCACCATCTATATCCACTTTATCGAGGACAACTGGGATGTAGAGATCCGTCATTACACCCTGAGCGATAATCATTTCAGAGGCAGGTTCTATGATGGCGATAAGGAAGTTCGCTTCGACCTCTTCAACAGCTCACGTCGTTACGAGAATTCTTACGACTGGGATTACTGGGGTGGCAGCCATTACTACACACGCGGAGCAGTTGCAGATAGCACCACGATATCTCGCCCCCGCCACCGCATCAAGTAGCTTAGATGCCTCTATTCATCCTAATATCCAGGGTTCTGCTTCAGTTCGAATGCAGAACCCTTTGTTGCATCTATCTCAGTTTGTGGAATAGCCACGTATCTGTTGTTGGGCTCCCAGTCGCGCGAGGTGTTCAAGCCTGGCACGTTGTCCACGTGCAGCACGCTGGTGATGCCCCAGCGCACCACGTCATAGTAGCGATGCCCTTCGCCCACAAACTCCAGATGGTTCTCCTGCTGTATGTTCTCCAGCGTCAGTGCCACGCGGTGGTTCTTGTCGCCAAACGCACGATCGCGCACCTGGTTCAAGCAGTCAGCACCGCTCACCCCGTCTATATCGCCCGTAGTCAGCGTCAGCTCAGCATAAGCCAGCAGCGTCTCAGCATAGCGAAAGATGCGCAGGTTGTTACACCAGTTCGTGTCGCCAGTGCCTGTAGGCTTGTGATAGCCCGTGCGTGCAGCATATTTCCCCAGGAAGAAACCCGTGTCCTGGAAGCGCATGGTGTAAGATGCTCCCCAAGGCGTTTTGTTCACATCCCCCGCGGTGCCACCAGTAGCATCGCCACGCAGGTCGCGTATCGAAGCATCACGCCGCTGGTCGCCTTCCTCAAACATGCTGTATGTCTCAGGGCGTACAGGTCCGAATCCCCATCCGCCTTCGAATCCCGGATCGTTAATCAATCCGTTAGGCGATATGTATGTGGGCAGGTTGCTTCCGCCGTTGAACCAGGCATTGTCGAAGTCTTTTGTGCCAGGCAGATTGTTTGCCTCGAAGATTGATTCCGAACAGAATTCACCCTCCTGCAGCCACATGCCCGCATAGTCGGTCATCAGTGCATATTGGCCACTTTTGATGATAGCAGCCAGTCCCTTGGCAGTCTCCTGATATCTGGCCTGATCCTTCTGATACATCACCGCACGTGCTTTCAGCATATAGGCAGCAGCCAGACTGGCGCGCCCGTTATTCTCGCCATCGTTGGTGTTCATCTCAGCATCAGTGAAGTGGCCGATAGCCCCCTCCACGTCTTTGATAATCTGCGCATACACCTCGTCGGGCGTCAGCTGTCGGCACACGTATGGCGGTTCAAAGAGCGTCTCCTGGAAAGGCACAGCCCCAAAACTGCGCCACAGCATATACAGATAGAAAGCCCGCAGGAAGAGTGCTTCGGCCTTATATTTCCGGATGAGAGTCGTCTCAGCCGGATTGTTGGTTGCAGCCGTTTCAATCAGTCCGAGCACACTGTTCACACGCGTGATGCCCGAGGTATAGATATTCCATGTGCCGTTCAGCGTCAGGTTGCCGCTGGTGTTAAACATAGCCACAGCCATGTTCATACCGTTCATACCATCACTGGCATCGCCGCCGCCCTTCCAGAGGTCGTCCGACTGTATGTCGCCAATAAATACCGACGACTCGTAAGAGGCATTAGGAAACGATTCGAAGTTCAGAATCTGATACGATGCAGCCAGTCCCGAGTTGATGTTCTGCACGTCGCCAGCAGCCCCGGCAGCTCCCTGTGTCGTAGGCTCTGTGTGCAGAAATGAGTCGCCACACGCTGTGAGCGCCATACCTGCGGTCATAGCCGCTACTGCCATATATAATTTGATGATTTTCATTGTCGTATATAGTTATGTGAATTAGAATGCAACGTTAGCCCCAACAGTGATGGTTCGCGCCTGTGGGTAGATACCCTTGTCAACACCCAGCGTGGTATAGTCGCCCGATGCCAGTTCTGGTTCAAATCCCTTGTAGCTGGTGAAGGTGAGCAGATTCTCAGCCGCCACATACACACGCAGGCGCTGGATAGAAACCAGTCGTGTGAGCTTGGCAGGCAGTGTGTAGCCTATCTGCGCGTTCTTCAGGCGCAGATACGAACCATTACGTATATAGAGGTCCGATGATTTCCAGTTGCCATTCGGATTGGCCGATGTCATGCGTGGAATCCTGTTGGATGTACCTTCCCCATGCCAGCGTTCCAGAATCCACGACGGACGGTTCATCGCAGGCACATCACCACGCTGTGCAAAGTCGAAGATATCATTTCCAAGTGTGCCCTGCCAGGCAAAGTTCACGTCGATACCTTTCCATTCAGCCCCGAACGAGAAACCATACGTCCAGTCGGGCATGCCCTTTCCAATCTTCGTACGGTCTTCGTCGCTGATTTTTCCATCCCCATTGAAGTCAACGAAGCGCACATCGCCAGGGTGCGCTGATGGCTGCAGCTCCTTGCCCTGAGCGTTCACGTAGCTGTCCACCTCCTGCTGGTTCTGGAACAGCCCATTCGTCTTGTAGCCATAGAAGTAAGGCCAAACCTCGCCGTTCTTAGCATGCACATAGTCGCCCACGCCCGATGCTCCGGCGCTCTCGTAGTTCTGCTCGCCCGAAGCGTTACCCAGTTCTATCAGTTTGTTTCTGGCAAACGATGCGTTCACATTGATCCAGTATGCGAAGTCCTTGATGCTGTCTTTCCATCCCAGCTCAAACTCCAGTCCCCAGTTCTCCATCGTTCCCAGGTTGCCATAAGGCTTCTCCTGCCCGATGTAAGTAGGCACGTTCAGCTCAAACAGCATGTCGGTTGTTTTCTTATAGTAGTAATCAAACCCGAACGTCAGTCTGCTGCTTAGGAATCTCATGTCGAAACCAATGTCAGTCTGTGTAGAAGTCTCCCATTTGATGTCAGGGTTGGCAGCGCGTGCAGGCGATGTGCCATACACCATTTTTCCCGCCTCCAAACCAGGTTTGGTAGGGTCGGGGTTCACCACGTAGCTCCCGCCGAAGTAGTAGTTTTGTCCGCCGTTCATCAAGGCGCGATAAGTGAAGTCGGGTATATGCTCATTACCATTCTGTCCCCAGCTGGCACGAATCTTCAACACGTTCCACCAGGCAGGTTTCAGTTTCTGCAGGTAAGGTTCGTTCCACACGTTCCAACCCAGCGAGAACGAAGGAAACGTACCCCATTTGTGGTTAGGACCGAAGTGCGAGCTGCCATCACGCCGCATGGTGAACTGCACCATATAGCGCTCCGCAAAGTTATAGTCGATACGTCCGAAGTAAGAAGCCAGCGAGGTGTGCGTCACGCCACCATTGCCACCCCATACAGCCGATTGCGACTCAGGAGCGATGGCCGAGTCGATATGAGCGTGCGTAGGATTATGGTCGAACAGCTGTGAGTCGCTACCACCCAGATTGCGTGATTCATAGCGCGACGCCGACTGTCCCAGCACGATATTCAGATTGTGCCCTTCAGCAAAAGTCTTACTGTAGGTGAAGTAGTTCTCCGTCTGCCAGCGCAGACTGCGATTCATCTGGCTCTCCACCCAGCTCTGGTCAGTGTGCGTCATGGTGCCAAGATAGTCCTCGTAGCCATAGCCATCGTACCCCCAGAAAGCCAGGTCGATACCATAAGTACTGCGAAATTTCAGTCCCGGCAGGATGTCGAGTTCAGCATAAAATGAGCCCACTATCTTGTCAGAGTTATTCTTGCCAGCGCTGGGCCTGTTCAGCAGAGCCAGCGGATTCGTAAGCTCCTGAAATCCCGATGGCGGCAGCGAGAACACATGTCCGTTCTTCGTCACCGCATTCGGATATTCTGCCAGGATCTGTGCCGCCTCAGTGTCAGAGGCATAAGGCGCTATCAGCGGTGAGAAAGCGATGGCACTGCCCAGAATCGAGCCATACTCAGAGTTGGTCTCGATACCCGTAGATGTGTCGCGCGTATAACCGATGTTCACGCCCACCTTAAGTTTGTTCAGATAGTTGCGCGTGGTTTCTTCAAACACCGTGTAGGTAGAGTTGCTGCGCGCGCTCAGTCGCTCGTAGTTCGATAGCCCATAGTCGCCACCCACGATACCCTCCTGCTTGAAGTAACCTACAGAGAGGAAGAACGTAGCCTTCTCGCTGCCACCGTTGATGCTCAGCTGGTGCTGCATCACAGGCGCGTTGTAGTTGAAGGTCTCCTTCTGCCAGTTGGTGTCAGGGCCATGATAGTTATTGATATAGTCGGCCGAGTAGCGTGGCGCATTGCCATCGTTCACCAGTGCCTCGTTTATAATCGTCATATACTCCTTGGCATTCAGCACCGCCTTCTCCCTCCAGGGATTCTGCCAACCGTAGCTGAAGTCATAGCTGATGCTTGTCTTTCCAACCTTACCACTCTTCGTTGTCACCAGCACCACGCCGTTGGCAGCTCTGCTACCATAGATAGCTGCCGATGCTGCATCCTTCAGAATCTCCACCGACTCTATATCCGTAGGGTTCAAGTAGTTGATACCACCATCCACAGGCATGCCGTCAACGATATACAGCGGATCAGAGCTGTTCACCGATCCTATACCACGAATGCGCACTTTCGAGTCAGAGTTAGGCTGTCCCGACGACTGCGTGATCTGCACGCCCGACACCTTTCCCTTCAGTGCATCCTCAATACGCGATGGCTTGGTTAGGTTCAGGTCGTCGCCGCCCACCTTCGAGATGGCAGCCGTCACCACGCTTTTCTTCTGTACGCCGTAGCCCACCACCACCACGTCCTGCAGCATTTTCGTATCCTCGCGCAGCGTTACCTTCATGTTGCTGGTAGCTTTCAGCTCCTGAGTCAGATAGCCCATATAGCTAACGACGATAGTGGTTCCCTCGTTCACGTTCAGCGTAAACTCACCATTAAAGTTAGAGATTGTTCCGTTTTGCGGGTTGCCCTTCTCAACAATCGAGGCGCCTATCACGGCATCTCCCAAATTGTCAATCACCGTACCCGATATTCCTTGGGCCCAAGATGTCGTTGTCACCATCAGTACCAGCAACATCATGATTAGCCTGTTTTTCTTCATATTCCGATTATATCAAAATTAGTTAATACTCAGATTGCACTTACAAATAGGTTTTATGGTGCAAATATACACAAAAATTGTGAAACTCCAAACTTTTTGCAAAAATATTTGCAGTAGATATCTATTTCCATTCGTTCCTCGGCTTCATTTTACGCTTCATAATGATGTCATCCGCACCTTTTTGAGATTTTTTGCAAGAGTTTTATGTATGTTAGATGCAGAAATAGCAAAAGCCACCCTCAAAAAACTTGAAGGTGGCTTTTTTTGTATCTAACCCCGATTAGTCCAGGCGGGTGATGATAGGCATGGTCCACTCGTTATGAGCGATACGAGCCACTGGGTTGTAGATGCGGAAGATGAGATGGAAGTCGTCAGCAGGTGCAGGCAGCCAGTTGTCGGGATGCTCCGTATCTGCTTCGTGCGAAACATAGATGTCGAGCGATCCATCATCATTGCGCTTCCAGTTGTCGCGGTCGGTGATATTATAGCGATTCTGCTCGTTGTCATAGAGGAAGTTGTCTTCGCCATAGAGCGTCACACTCCAGAATCCGAAAGGATTCGTGTCTGGCCAGTTGTCAGCATCAATATGCAGGCAATATCGGTGGTTACCATTCAGGTGCTTTCCTTCTGAATCAACGTTGGCACGTGGATATACAGCCACGCTTACAGGATTAGCTGCCAGCGCTGCCACAGCTATCAGTGCGCGATAATAATATTCGGTACCAAACTCAGCGATAGGTTCTCCATAGAACTGCCAAGAGCCATTAGGCTTCACAAACTGCTGACTGCGTGGTGTGGTGATAGCGATGATATTGGTCACCAGGTTTGTCCACAACTGCTCAGCCTCGCTGCCGAAGATAGAAGCATCAAACTTCAGTCCAGGACCTACGTTGATACGCTTCAGGTCGGCCAGCCATTTTGCATCTTCTTTTGCGGGCGGATTGGTCAGCATCAGCTCATTGGCGCGTGCAAAGAATTTGTCCATTGGCATTGTCATGATGTAGTCCACAGGTGCTTTAAAGTCGTAGTCAGGGTTGTGCGTACCCTTACCAGTATATTCTGCGCCAGTGGTCAGATAGTCGTTCAGCATATAGGTGCGCATCTCGTCCTGTATGGCATGCACGTTGGGCAGGTCGTCCTTACCCTTGCACACAGTGCGCAGTAGCATCCACACGTGGTCGGTAGGGCTTGCTATATGCGTCATGTTGGCAGGCACCTCACCTTTGAAGTTTGGTCCTGTAAAACAGTAGTAGCCATAATCGCCCTCGATGTCAGTAGCCACAGGTGCAGCTATACAGTTGCTCCAGGCATCCAGGATCTGTGCCAGACAGAAACGGTCTGTGTGAGGCAGGCGCAACACGAGTGCATCTCCTGAGAGGTCCATCATCACCTGTGTGTAGTTCGTGTCCACGTTAGGTGTCACCACCTCTTTGGTATTAGCATTGGCCAGCACGCGGGCATGAATCAGGCGGTTGGGAGGTGCCTGCTGCTGCCCCACGGGCTCCACCACGTTGGTCATGTGCAGATAAGTGGCATCCATGAGCATCAGTGGCAGTGCATACACGTAAGCCCGCTCTAGCAGCTCTGCCTTCTCGGCATCAGTTAGTTTATTTGACGCATTAGCGGGATTGTCGGAATAGGATGCGCATCCTGTACCAACGATGGTTGCCAGCAGCATCATGGCCGCTGTAGCAAGGTAATGAATTAGTTTTGTTTTCATACAGTTTTTTATTTGATTTATAGTAAAAAATTTTTTAACCGCCGCAAAGATATGAAAAAAATCCATATCCTCCAAACTTTTTGCAAAATTATTTAGACCATAAATCAAATTTTATTACTTCCCATTGCGCCCTAGTAGCCTGGATTCTGTTTGAGTTCAAATGCTGTACCCTTGGTGGCGTCTATCTCTGCTTGTGGAATAGCCCGTACTTGTTGGTTTTCATAATATCTGGTGGCAATAATACATATTGCACATCGTATGCGTCTGCAATATCTTTGATTTTCATTTTTTTATGTAGATGTATCACTTTCTATTCATCACACTCTCAGCCAACAGATACACTCGTGTTCCGAGAGTCTGAGGCCAGCGGTCTGTAGGATTCTTGTCCAATGTTTTTGCTCGTGCAATTGCCTCCTCGACATGAGTAATCAGCATTTGAGCATCGTATGCAGCTTCATGGTAAGAACCCATTTCTTGACGCAATCGCATCTTTAGATATGGGTCTGTCCTCCTCGAAGTTCGACGATTCTCCAACCATTGTTGTTGCTCTTCGGGAGACAATGAAGTAGCATCTACCAGATGCAACAGCAACCAAAGTTCTATGCAAGGATTACTTAAAGCCATGTGCATATAGTCATCTTGGGCACATTCCGTAGCCACGCGTGACAGCATTGCTTCTGTCCAACGGTCTTTATCAATGACAAGCCAAAGCTCATCGTCTGCTTCCAACGCATACTGTTCTTTGTAGTCGTTCAGTTGCTTCAACACGTGTTCCGGGCTGGAGTTGTTTTGCTCGGTTTCACTCCGTTCCAAGATATGTACATGCACACTGGGATTGGTATATTCCTTGGCCAATGCCTTGAAATATATCCGCTCCGTGTCCTTGCCCTCAGAGGCTATGACTATTAGGCGAGCGTCACGGAATGCCTCTTGACGCTCACGCATCAAACTATTCCTGCTTCGCATCGTCCCAATGAATATTATTTAGTTCACCAAAGAACGGAATTGCTCCGTATCGGCCATTCAGATAACCCTTCTGCACATTCTCCCTCGGCTTGTACTCACAGAGCGAAGACAAATGGCTTTCCCCCTTCTTGTCTTTCTCCACGAACCACACTTCATCCTGGCGGATAGGGGCAGTAGAAAGCAGATTGGACTCGTGCGTGGTGCATATCAGCTGCATCTGTGAATCGCTTCCAAGCAAACTGTTATACATCTCCAACAGTTTCAATGTCAGCATCGGATGCAGACTTCTATCGACCTCATCAATCACATAGACGGCATCATTGGCACGCATATCAATGAGCATAGGAATGAAATCGAAAAGGCGAGACGTTCCATCGGACTCCTCGAACATCTCAAATATATAGTCAGAATTGCTGCCTTCTGTCTTGTGGATTGTCTTCAATTCGTACCACTTAAGGTTCTTCGACTCGTCTTTCTCGGCAAAGATGAAGCGGCTCTCATTGTGAATCACTACGCCAGTTTCGGAGCCTTTGCCTTCAAGACTTTCCTCAATCTTCTGTCGGATTTCATCGGGAATGCCCAATTCTTCAGGTTTAGACTCTACGCGACGAAGGTCTGAGATTCCTGTTCCAAAATAATTTAGCAGTTCTCGCATCACAGTCCTGAACTGAGTGTCGTTCACAACTCGGAATGGGAAATCCGTTCTATGAGTATTGGGGAAGATGATGTTTAGATTCTCAAACCATTTACGAGCAGACTTAATCGTATCTATTCCCTTTCCGTTACGCTTGATATACTCACTTAAGAAAGTACCCTTGGTAGGAGTACCATCAATTAGGAACTTCAAGAATTGTCCATCCTCATCCTTTAAGAACTGAGGTGCAATAGTATTATCCCAACTGTCACCATTGCGTTTACGCTCAAAAATCAAGGTGTCATTGCGGCTGCCAGTCTTATATAGCCATTCCTCAAGCAAGCCGCCCTTTGAGAAAGCTACTCCATAAGCAAAGAACTGGTTGTCTGCCTTGAACTCCAATTCGATACTCGAACGCTCCTGGGGTTCATCAGTCATCTTGAAGTAATTGTACTTTCGATTACTCCAACCATCAAGAGCAAAGTCCTTGATGATAGCCAAGCACTTTATGATGTTCGACTTACCCGAAGCATTGGCACCATAAATCAATCCCATGCGGAGCACAGATATATCATCTCGCTTCTCAGCACGTGACACCTGCAACGGCAATTGGTCGCTCTTGCTGGCAGTGAACAAGATGCGCGTTTCCTCGTTAAAAGAGTAAATGTTTTCAAATTTGGCTGACAATAACATAATGACGTCTGATATTTTGTGAAATTTCGTTGCAAAGATAGCATTTTATTTCAAACCACAGACAATTAATGGTGTTAAATATGTATAAATACGACAAAAATTATGTGTTGCATCGTTATTTTGTCAGTTGTTGACATAATTTTGTTATAAATTTGACTTTGGCTTGATGTTTGCAAGAATAATATAAAGCGCTATGTGACTTTTATTTGAAATATCTTCCAAACTTTTTCGGCAATTTCTTGCTGAATTGATTTTTTCTTTGTACTTTTGTCGCATGTTGGTGTGTTGGAGCCGATGAAAAGATTTAATCGTTCATGCCTAAGAAATTTGAGATAAGAAACAGTGCGGCTGAGTTCCTGATGTTACCGTAGTTTATTCAGCCTCAGTTCTCAGTTCTTTAACCAAATCATCAAGGGAAGAAAGATTCTTTCCTGCGAACTTTCTTTCTTGAGCCTGTTTGTAGCCTTGAGTGATTGTATTTATAATAAATTGCTTTTCCTTTTCAGCAGCAGTATTATCAGCGACAAACTTATCAATTGTCACTCCCTTGATTGCTCCAAGAATCTGTTTCATAAGAATCTGTTATTAGTCCATCCAATTTTCAATCTTCAGGCCCTGTATTCGTTCAAAATGCTTGACGTTGCCTGTTACAAGGGTTGCTTGACCATCTCGGCACTCTGTCGAAGTTCTTTTGCTACGGTCATAGCATCTGCCGACCCACCGAAGTCACCACTAAACTTTTTTAATGCTTCGTCCAAACGAGAACTGTTTTCCTGCATTAATTCAGTTTCTTTGGGCATAATCAATTTGTTGGCCAGCCACTCACGATCTTCCTGCGAGAGCGAAAGCCCCTGCAAATAAGTCCACAAGTTGTTTAATGCAAATGATGTCATAATACAATTATCTTTGATCCCGCTTGCAAATTTAAGCATTATTTCAATATCCTCCAAACTTTTTGCCAATTATTTGCCGTTTTAGTCTTTTCTCATTTTCTTTCTCAATTTTCCTCTTATTTTCTTGCTGAATTGATTTTTTCTTCATATATTTGCAGAAAAATTCAGAATGAACGATGACATATTTGAATCAATTTCACAAGGAGGCAATGGAGCGTACGATGTTGAAAATCGCAGAATTCAAGAAGTCTCCAATGGACTCCAAAGACTTTGCCAATTATATGAGGAGAAATCTGGAAATAGCAAAGCAAATGGAACGCACTTCGAAATAGAACAGCGTGCTGCTTGATGAAGATGGAGATATGTATGTGATAGATGCAGAAATAGCAAAAGCCACCCTCAAAAAACTTGAAGGTGGCTTTTTTTGTATCTAACCCCGATTAGTCCAGGCGGGTGATGATAGGCATGGTCCACTCGTTATGAGCGATCCATCATCGTTGCGCTTCCAGTTGTCGCGGTCGGTGATATAGTAAAAAATTTTTTAACCGCCGCAAATATATGAAAAAAAATCCATATCCTCCAAACTTTTTGCAAAAATATTTGGATTCTGGAGCCTGAGGCAGATGTTTAAAGTGCAAAAATTGCCCAAGAATTGCCTCCAAAGTGCAAAAATTGCACATTGAAAGAGCTTGCTGTTCCTATTTGGACGGATTAGATGCTTTTTCTTTGTATTCAATCATCAGTTCGTCAGCCAAGTATTCGTCACTGCGGCAATGCATGTCGGCCACACCTTCGCTTATTAGTTCGTATGTACTTGAACTATAAAAAAATGATAGCGCATTATCTAAAGTGATGCCCGCTTGTTTTGCAAATATGTTAACTATGCGAGCATATTTCATTTGAAGTACTGTTTTATTCGCCTTCATTATTTCACCCTTTCTGCTTTAATAAAATGAAGATGACGACATAACATGTCACCATTTAGAATACATAGCTGATGATTAGGTTTCTCGTATTTCAAACGTCCAAGAGCTTCCTCTTTTGTAATGAGACCTGCAAAATACAAATCTATCGTGTTAAAAACATTATCATTAGCCACTCCACCTGAGACTGCATCATATTTTGGTGCGGTTATATCTCCTTTTCGACAAAGAGCTACATAATCAAGCCATTCTTCATCATAACTTTCAAAAGTCTTAATAATAAAACCTGGTGTTTCTTCATCCATTTCATATTCATTGATGAACGCCTCTTTACCTCTTCGAGTGAATCTCTCTGAATACCGGACAGCTTGTTCGTACAAATTAGTGAGATAAAAACCTCGTCCAAAGTCTAATTTCTCTCTGGAATGCAGTACGTCAGGTTTGTCAATGCGTAAAGTTGATGCGTGAAAAAGTTTCATACCAGTGCCCCTCTTTCCTTTAAAGCTTCTGTAAGATCTTCTACAATATACTCTTTGCTGAACGAATGCAGAATATCATAACAAGGTATTATATAATCGTTGAGAAGTCCAGAAGAGCGTAGTGCCTCATAAACCTGAGAAGCACTTTTATTAAGAGCTTCTGACAAGCTGCCTACGCAGAAAGTAATGAAATATAAATTTTCAGTCGTCATAATTCCATTATTAAAGATCTCGCTGCAAAAATAAGAATTATTTCCATATCCTCCAAACTTTTTGCAAAATTATTTAGACCATAAATCAAATCATAATTTGATGGTAAATTCATCCATGATGTCATCGTTCTCTATCTCGTATGTGAGTTCTTTTCGGATAATTTTCTTATCTTCGTATTCAGGCATCTCTACCGATACCCTTGCAAATTGATCTTGTGTCATAACTTTAACTATAATTTTTATTTCAGGAAGTCCTCGCGCATGGGGGTGAAGGTGTCGATGAGAACACCTGCTTCAAGGCATACGCAACCATGAGGCAGATTTGGAGCAACATAATAGCCATCTCCAGCTCTTAGGATTTTCTTTTCCTCTCCGATAGTTACTTCAAAGCATCCGCTGGCCACATAGGTAGTCTGCGTATGTGGATGCTGATGCAGCGTGCCAACCGATCCTTGATTGCATTTCACTTTCACCATCATTAAGTTCTCATCATACCCCATGATCTGACGAACAACGCCTTCACCGGCCTGTTCCCACTCAATCTCCGAGGCTATCTGGTAAGTATTACTTTTCTTTTCCATAATCATAACTTTCTGGCTTTAACCATATATCCTTCTGTATGGCGGCAAAGGTAATCATTAATTAAGTTTCCACCAAACTTTTTGCCAAATATTTACAGTTTTAATTATTTACTCATCAACTTGATATACCATTCCTCATTAGGGGAATGGCCACAGTAATGTTTGCCGTCACCTCCCAAATCCCATTGCTCAACGATTTCCCATTGACGAGTAGGGAGAAGGTCGTATTCACCTGATATAATAACGGTGGCTTCTTTACGACGAAATTTTCGATGGCTAATTTTCTTACCTCGTTTCTGAGACTTACAGCAACACCAAGTGCATACTGGTGTCTTTTTTCTACTTTTACCCATAATGTTTGTAATGTTATGAGAGGTCGCATACTCTTGATGCGCCACTCGGTTAAACATTACGAGGCAAAGGATTCTTTCAATAGTTTCATATATTCTATATTTATATTTTGCTGCAAAATTAAGCATTAATAAAATCTCTTCCAAACTTTTCCGACTTTTTCTTGCTGAATTGATTTTTTCTTTGTACTTTTGTCGCATGTTGGTGTGTTGGAGCCGATACCTTCGGAAAAGATCATAAAACGCCACATCACTACCTGCGCCATAAAAGTACGTATATATATAGTCTATGAATATATCGCATATTAATCATGAGGGTGTAGCCCAGTTGAATGATGATCATCAGCAGGGTGTAGCAGCAAGAGCAGAATCTTTTGCTAAGGCTTTTGGTATGGGTGATTGTGGTCGTATCATGGGACTTCTTCATGACAAAGGAAAAGAGCAATTGGAATGGCAAAAGTATATTCAGGGCATTACTGGGTATAATAAGGCATATGCCAATATAAAAACAGGTCCAAATCATTCTTATGTAGGAGCTGTTATAGCCCAAAAACAATATTCTCAGATTGCGCCACTGATAGCGCAACCTATTGCAGGACATCATCGTGGATTATATGATTATTGCGATTATATAGAAGAAACAAAACGGGGCATTCCTCAGGACGTGACTATCGATATGCCTATTCCTTATCAGTTACCTAATTTCTCTAAGACTGAACGTTTTGATTTGCATCATATTGTGCGTATGCTTTTCTCTTGTTTGGTAGATGCTGATAGTCTTGATACCGAGGCTTTTATGAATCCTGAACAAGCAAAGTTACGTGGTAGTCATGCGACGATGCCTGAGCTCCTGAATATGATGAAAAAACATCTGCTGGAATTGAAATCTAATGCGCCGGATACTGAAGTTAACCGCATTCGTAACTATGTGCAAGAGCGATGCATTCAGGACAGTCAAGGCGACGTTGGTTTTTACAGTCTGACGGTTCCGACAGGTGGTGGAAAAACGCTGGCTTCGGTGCTTTGGGCTTTGCATCATGCAGTAAGGAATCATCTGCAGCACATCATTATCGCAATACCTTATACCAGTATCATCGTGCAGACAGCTGCTACCCTGAAGCGTATATTTGGCGAGGATAATGTACTGGAGCATCATTCCAATATGAATCCTGACGACATAAAGGATAAGGATTTGTGTGAGCGTTTGCAGTTGGCTACAGAGAATTGGGATTACCCGATTATTGTAACAACTAACGTTCAGTTCTTTGAGTCCCTGTTCAGCAATAAACGTTCTGATTGCCGCAAGTTACACAATATTGCCAAAAGCGTTGTTATCCTAGATGAAGTTCAGACACTGCCTTTGGATTTCTATCGGCCTATTGTAGATACCCTCAATACACTCCAGCGAGTATTTGGCGTGTCTGTTCTCTTCACAACTGCCAGCCAACCCATTTTGAGCGGTCGGATAGAGGGTGCCAATCCAAAAGCTAGTTTTGATGCCCTGTCATCTGTTCATGAGATTATTCCTGATGGTATAGAACTGCATGATAAGTTACGACGTGTTGCACTTCAGTTTATGGATGGGGCTAAAAGTTATGACGATATCGCAGACGAATTGAGTAAACATCAACAAGTGTTGTGTATTGTCAATACGCGTCGTGATGCTAAGGAACTTTACGACCGATTACCCAAAGAAGGCATCTGCCTTCATTTGTCACGTATGATGTGCCCAACACATGTTTCCGCTACAATCGAACATATAAAAACTGCATTAAAACTACAGAAGAATCAACCTCTTCGAGTTATTGCCACGCAATTGATTGAAGCTGGTGTGGATATTGATTTTCCTGTCGTCTTTCGTCAGGAGGCAGGATTAGATTCCATCCTTCAGGCTGCTGGCCGTTGCAATCGAGAAGGAAAACATGATATTTGTACGACCTATGTATTCAGTTTGGGCAAGGAGCATCCTTTGCCACCCGGCTTTATGACTCAAACCAACAATGCCCGTTTGAATATGGGACAACAGCATGACTGGTTTTCTCCCGAAGCAATGACTTGCTACTTTAAGCAACTTCATTCTCGTGTAGATAATTTTGACAGCAAGCAAATGCAAGAATTGCTATATAAGCCAGCATGCGAGTTTGAGGAGGCTGCTCGCCAGTTCCACTTAATAGATGATCAAACCACATCAGTCATCATCAATTGGAAAGAGAGTATGGATATCTATGAGAAACTCCTCTCGCAAGGCCCTTCCTATGACCTTATGAAGAAACTGGCACACTACAGTGTCAATATCCGTAAACGTGACTTCGAGAAGTTACAAAGCATGGGGGCGATAGAGGAGCCTTTCGAGAATATATATGCGGTTACCAATCCCTGTTTCTACAAGTCGGATACAGGCTTGACAATCGATAATCAATGGTTAGAAGAAACATTCATTATATAGACAATGGAATTTACAGATAAGGAATTTTGTTTGGAAGTATGGGGGGCAATGGCCTGCTTTACCCGTCCAGAACTGAAAGTGGAGCGTGTGAGCTATGATGTCATCACACCATCTGCAGCTCGCGCTATTTTTGAGGCCATCTTCTGGAAACCTGCTGTCCATTGGCAGGTTACTAAGATTGAAGTGCTCAATCCTATCAAGTGGACCTCTGTACGTAGGAACGAAGTAGGAGCTGTGGCATCCAGAAATCCTATTTTTATTGAGGATAAGCGCCAACAGAAGAATACCCTCTGCCTGAAAGATGTGCGTTATCGCATTTGGGCCAAGCTTGAATTTATACCTGTGCGTAAGCGCAAGGGCGAGCAACCCTCTTTGTTTGACGAAACGGCTCATCCCGATGAGAATCCTGCCAAATACAATGCCATGTTTGAGCGTCGCGCTAGCAAAGGTCAATGCTTCAACCAACCATATTTGGGCACACGCGAGTGTTCGTGCTCCTTTAGATTGGTTAATCCGGAAGCGGAAGAACTTGATGCTCCTATCAGCGAAAATCGCGACCTGGGTATCATGCTCTATGACATGGACTTTGAGCAGAACTTGAAGAATCCACCAGCCATGTTCTATCGTGCCCAGATGGAGAATGGTGTTATTAATGTTCCACCTAAAGATAGCGAGGAGATTTTAAGATGATACTGAGTGCACTATATGATTATTATGAAAGGTGCAAAGAGACCTTACCACCATTTCAAAGGGCGTATGTTAAGTTTAAGTATGCCATTTTAATTGACGAAAAGGGTAAATACAAAGGCTTGGAAGGTTTAGGAGACGAAGAGGGTATTACTCTTTTGACATATAGGCCAGAGGAAAGAACATCTGCACCTGTGCCACATTGTTTTGGTGACAATGGATCGTATGTTTTAGGATTAAAAGACATTAAACCGGAAAAGACTGTAAATTTAGCAATAGAATTAAAAAAGAACAAAAAGAATTACGAAGCTTTTGTTAAGGATGTCGAAACTATATATAAGGCATTGCCTCATAATAAATATGCAAAGGCTGTATATCTTTTTTATCAGCATTATGATCAGATAGTAATTGATCAAATGAAGGATGATGTTAACTGGAGTGGTTTGTGTAAATCTCTCAATAAAAATATCACTTTCCGTATATATGGTGATCGAAGTGTGGCTGCCACAGACGAAGAACTAATAAAGTATAAACTTGATAATAGCATTAATGCTAATGTCCCAATGTTATGCCTCGTAACGGGGAAAAAAGTGAAACCAGTTGATACTACATATAGTACTTTTATTCTTGGAAGTAAAAGTAACGCAAAACTTGTTTCTTTTCAAGTTAGTTCAGGATATGACTCATATGGGAAAAAGATGGGACTCAATGCTCCTATATCAGAGGACGCAGAGTTCAAATATACAACATCACTGTTAAGTATGCTTTCAAAGAAGTCCAGAAATAAGTTTATGGTGGGGTCACGTACGTTCCTTTTCTGGGCATCCAAGAATGACGAAGCAGGAAAAGAGGCAGAAGAAAGTGTCTTCAGTATGTTTGGTTTTTCAGAAAAGGATGATGACCCAAATAAGAATATAGAACAAGTTCGAAAAGTGTTCACAGCCATTTATTCTGGCGAGATGAAAACCACATCCGAAGATAAGTTCTATATTTTAGGCCTCGCACCTAATTCTGCGAGAATAGCTGTAGTTTATTGGGCCGAGATTCCGTTGAGAGAATTTGCAGGCACTATCTGCAAGCACTTCGAAGACATGGAGGTTGTGGATACACGCTTAGAAAAGAAACCATATATGAGTTTGCGTAATATACTTAGTACGGTAACACTTGGTGGTAAGGTATCAGATGCGACTCCTAATCTGCCGGATGCTGTCGTAAAGAGCATCTTCCAAGGTATCCCTTATCCACAAACGCTTTTTGCATCATGCATTCGTCGTATTCGTGCAGAGTCGGGTGATAAGGATAAGAATGCCGTACATATCACTCGCGCAGCCATTATTAAGGCATATTTAAACAGAATAGATAATAATCAAAAAATAAATGTTATGTTAGACAAGGACAACACTAACCAAGGCTACCTTTGTGGCCGTCTGTTTGCTGTGCTTGATAAGATTCAGGAAGAAGCAAACAATCAGCATTCCATTCGCGAACGCTACATGAATTCAGCCAGTTCAACACCTGCTGCAGTATTCTCTACTATTCTCAATCTCTCTAATCATCATGTGGAGAATTTGAAGAACGAAGGTCGAAAGGTCTTCTTTGAGAAATTGAAGCAGGAAATTATCAGCAAGATTGATGCAGATGGGTTCAAAGCACAATTGGATTTGCAAGATCAGGGCCGATTCTTTATTGGCTACTATCACCAGCGCCAAGACTTCTTTTCTAAGAATGAAGATAATAATAACGAATAATCACAAAAAACAGATACAACTATGTCAGAATTAAAGAACAGAATCGATTTCGTTTACATCTTTGATGTACAGGATGGTAATCCCAATGGTGATCCCGATGCAGGTAATCTGCCACGTGTGGATGCAGAAACTGGTATGGGACTTGTAACGGACGTTTGTTTGAAACGCAAAGTGCGCAACTATGTGCAAGTGGCTAAGGAGTGCGCCGCTGGCTATGATATCTTTATCAAAGAGAAAGCCGTTTTGAATACACTCATCGATGCTGCCCACGAGGAGGATACTGTAAAGACTGCTTCTGATAAGACTTCGGCAGCAAGAGACTTGATGTGTAAAAAATATTTTGATATTCGTACCTTTGGCGCAGTAATGTCAACAGGTAAGAATGCTGGCCAGGTTCGAGGCCCCATCCAATTCACTTTTGCCCGTTCTGTCGATCCTATTGCTGCTATGGAGCACTCAATCACTCGTATGGCAGTTGCCACTGAAAAAGAGGCTGAGAAGCAAGGAGGTGATAATCGTACCATGGGTCGCAAGGCCACTGTACCTTATGGTCTGTATGTATGTCATGGCTTTATCTCTGCTAATCTTGCCCAGCAGACTGGTTTCAGTGAAGAAGACTTGGCTTTGTTCTGGGATGCGCTCAAGAATATGTTCGATGTTGATCGCTCTGCTGCACGTGGGCTGATGAGTGCTCAAAAACTGGTTGTGTTCAAACACGAATCTGTATTGGGCAATGCACCAGCAAACAAGCTTTTCGATTTAGTAAAGATTGAAAAGGTATGCGATGGCGCACCCCGCAAGTTCGATGACTATAAGGTGACTATCGAGAAGAACAACCTTCCTACGGGTGTAACTGTCGAGGAATTGATTTAATCATTTATGGCAGAAAGACGTATAATAAGAAACAGTACAGCCGAATTCCTGATATTTCAAGCAGAGGCGAAGGAACAGGGAATCGAAGTAATGTATGCTGAAGAAACAATTTGGTGTACTCAGAAAGCGATGGCTGCACTTTTCGATGTTGGAGTACCGGCCATCAGCAAGCATCTGGCAAATGTGTTTGAGACAGGTGAACTGAAAGAAGAAGCAACTATTTCCAAAATGGAAACAGTTCAACAAGAAGGCAATCGTGAGGTGAAACGTATGGTCGTGATGTATAAACTTGATGCCATCATCGCGGTGGGCTATCGTGTGAACAGCATCCGTGCCACTCAGTTCCGCCAGTGGGCCACAAGTGTACTGCGTGAGTATGCCATCCGTGGCTATGTGCTTGACAGGAAGCGCATGGAGAATGGTGCCTTTTTAGGCGAGGATTATTTTGAGCACTTGCTGGCTGAGATTCGTGAGATTCGTCTTTCAGAGCGTCGTTTCTACCAAAAACTCACAGATATCTATGCTACCAGCATGGACTATAACAAAGATGCACCTACCACGCAGCTATTCTATAAGCGCATTCAAAATAAAATGCATTACGCTGTGCACCAGCATACGGCTGCTGAACTCATTATGGAGCGGGCTGATGCCGAAAAAGAGCATATGGGCCTAACCACCTGGGAGAATGCGCCTGACGGAAAAATCGTTAAGACCGATGTTTCTATCGCCAAGAATTATCTGAACGAAATGGAACTCGAAGATATGGGGCATATCGTAACCGCTGTGCTTGATTTTGCTGAGAGCCGAGCCAAACGCCATATCCCTATGATGATGGAAGACTGGGCCAAACGTATTGATGCCTATCTGAGTAGCGACGAGCGCCCTCTGTTGGATCATGCAGGAAGTGTGAGCCATGAAGAGGCTGTGCTACATGCTGAAACAGAATTTGAGAAGTATCGAATTATTCAGGACCGTCTGTTCCAAAGCGACTTTGACAAATATCTGGGCGAACTGCCATTTGAAGAGAAAGACCGATAAAAACGGAAGTGGCGTATGTATCGTAAACAAATTATTCGAATATATCATTTGGGGAGCAACCGGCAACGCAAGATAGAGACACTTGGTAAAATTACATCATTTGATCCTACTGATACATTAATTGTATGAACGCGAATCAGGAGCATTGCATAAAATATAAACAAATTCGCGCTTCTTGATTATCAGAGAGTTAGGAAGAATTATGCCTAATGGACTATGGTAAATTCTCTCTTGATAAAAGATTCGCGAAAAGAGGAGAATAATTAGCTGTAAATCAATATAATACAGCTATGCAGTCGCCCCTCACGTAGGGGCGTGGATTGAAACAGATACTTGTGATAGTTGTACACCGAATCGCTGCTGTCGCCCCTCACGTAGGGGCGTTGATTGAAACATGACATTTTTTTGCATAATAAAACTTTTTAATGTCGCCCCTCACGTAGGGGCGTGGATTGAAACCACAATGGTACTCCTGCATCACAAGAGGCACCTTCGTCGCCCCTCACGTAGGGGCGTGGATTGAAACTTAACTATTATACAGAGTTAAAAAATCAGCATCGTCGCCCCTCATGTAGGGGGCGTGGATTGAAACTGCAGCGCGTTGGTCTGCTGACAGATAGCCAGTGTCGCCCCTCACGTAGGGGCGTGGATTGAAACACCATCGCCTACGCCCAGGGCATCCCCGACAACCTGTCGCCCCTCATGTAGGGGCGTGGATTGAAACAACGGCACCTGCGTCACGTATTGTTATCCAGAAGGTCGTCCCTCACGTAGGGGCGTGGATTGAAACTGCATGATTGAGGGTGCTGATAACGATAAGCAGCGTCGCCCCTCGCGTAGGGGTGTGGATTGAAACCATTGCAACCCGCTTATCAAAATCGATTATTCCCGTCGCCCCTCATGTAGGGGCGTGGATGGGAACGATTTTCCCCTGCCTTTGTCTAAAGAGATAGCAAGGGTGGGGGATTATACTTGTTCTAGGACAAGCCATGCGAGCAGGGTTCGAGCGGTAAATCCTACTGAACTTAAATTATACCAGAACTATGCCATCACGAGTCACATTCTCGTAGAATGGGGTAATACGATATATATGAATGCCTATGACGATGAGGATTGGGAATGAAAATCATCCGAGAGCATTAGCGCTCTCGGATGATGGTTTTTTAGCGGGGGAGGAGGTGCCGGCGCAGCTCCTGGATGAGCTCGCGGAACAGCTGCTCTTGTCGCTCGGGATTGTCGTCGTAGTGCGACAGGATGTCGCGCCAGATTTCAATCTGCTTACTGGTGTTCAACTCGAAGTCCGAAGAAAGTTTACTTTTTTAGGCTCCATTAATTGTGCCATGGCCCAGTTTGTACTGGGCCTCCTTGACACGGTGCATGCGGTAGAAAGTCGTGTGGACATTCTTCAGCACCATGACTGTCAGAGCGTGAGCTGCTGACACGGGGTCTAAGTTGTACTTTTTCATCACGTAATAAACGTAAATTTGTTAATTATTATATATTGCGTCCTGACTATAGGACACTTATTTGTTAGCCTGCCGGAATCTTCTTACCTTTGTTTTGTCAACCGGTGACACTCTATATCAATAACGTTTAATTAACTATATTATTGTGCGTTCAAACCAAAAAAATCTATGATTGAGGAAAAATTAAATTTAATCAAGAGCAGTTTGCCCCTGAAGGGGCAAGCCGCAAACCCATCGGCAAAGAAAATTATTTCGATGCAGGATTTGGATGAGTTGCAATCGGGGCGTATCACTCCCGAAACGGAACTGCCACCCATGCAGCCGCTGTTTTCAATCTATGGTGTGCCTTGCTTTTATCGTGGCGAGCTGACTGCTGATTGCGGTAAGGCAAAGAGTGGCAAGACAACCTTTCTGTCGATACTGATGGCGGCTACCATCAAGCGAGAGATGCTGGCGGTGGAACGACTGACCGACGAGCCGCTGAAGGTGCTCTGGATCGACACAGAACAGAGCCAGCAGAGCACGCAGGAGATTATGAAGGAGCGTATCATGCCGCTGGCCGGGGTGGACAAGCTTGACGATACGCAGTTTTATGCTTATAACCTGCGAGGGGCGGGTTTTGAGAAGCGCGGAAGAATGGTGGATGTGGCTATCCGATCCATAAAACCTGACATTTGTATTATCGACGGTGTGAAGGATTTGATGACTGATATCAACGATGCTGTGCAGGCCACGCTGATTATGGAGAAGCTGATGGAACTGGCTAAGGAAATGAACTGTTGCATCGTGTGCGTGTTGCACCAGAACAAGAGTGAACAGGACCGCAACATGCGTGGCTCTATCGGCACCGAACTTACCAACAAGGCCTTCGAGGTGTTTCAGTGTTCAATTCTGGGCGATGATGAGACTTTTAAGGTGGAGCAGACTTATAGTCGCAAGCGAAAAATTAAGCAGAATTTTTATTACATCATCAATAAGAGTGGATTGCCTGAGGCTTGTGCTAACTATCACGAACAGCCGCGCGATGCTCAGGGACGATTTATGAGCATGAAGGAGGATGTGAGTCCTGATGAGGTGAAGGCACAGTTGAAAACTATCGTTGATGCTTTTGAGGGACGTACGCAACGCCGTTTTAATGAACTGATGGCTGTGGCGCTGAAGAGATGCGGTGTGGCTGATGCTGCGACCTACTATTCCTACTTGGCCAAGGCCGAGGAGACGGGCGTGGTGCGCAGGATGAACCATCCCGACACGGGTGAACAGTGGGTGGAACTGCTTGACAATCAGTTGCCTTTTTAATTTAATTTTATAATTTTATTTATTTAAAAAATAATTTAGCCCCTATAAAGGGGCTTAATTTAAATTTAAATTTTAAAAAAAATAAATTATAACCCGCGCGAGCCGATGAAATGGAATGAGGTTTTTTGCAACACGTTTAAGGCTATTGGAGAAAGGTTGGCGCCTGAGATAGAACGGAGGGTGAACTTTATGTTGCCTTCGTGGCCGATGGTTGAGGCTTGTAGGGCCAGCGAGTTCGATTTCTTGCAGGTGCTGATAGGGCAGGGGGTGCTCACCTCAGAGCAGGCGCTGCATGCGGCCGAGTGCTATCAGTTGGGTAAAACCAAGAGTGGGCGAACCATCTTCTGGATGATCGACGACATGATGACGCCGCTGGATGCTCATATCGGTGATGGCTGGTTGTCGCAGATGCTGAAAGCCCGCGAAGAGCTGCTGGCGTATTGGCCCGTGAAGCACTGCCTGTTTGGGCTGCATCTGGTGGATGGCTCCAAGCCGATATGTATCGTTGAGTCGGAGGCTTCGGCTGTGATTCTGAGCGAGCTGTATCCCGAATGTGTTTGGCTGGCTTATGGTGTTAACTCGCATCTGGTGATCGACATGCTGGCGCCGCTGCAGGGCTGCGTGCTGACCGTCTATCCGCGAACCGACCCCACAATGAGCAACTACGTGTTTTTTCTCGACTGTGTCAAGCCTGCTGAACGGTGCTACGGCATCCGAATGCGGATCGACAACACGTTGGAACTGCATGCCACTGAGGAACAAAAACAACGGTGTATCGACATCGTGGATTTTATACTTGATTCTGCGAGATAATCAACTTAGTTTTTACTCAAAATCAATTTAGTTTTTAGTCATAATCAACTTACTTTTTTATCGAAATCAATATGGTTAATTACTACAATAAACATCTGTTTATCAGCAAGAAAGAACTGGCTAAGCTGGCTGGTGTATCGTATCGTACTTTCAACAGGTATCTGAAAACCCGCCGGCACATTCTTGATGCCCTGGGTGTGAAGCGCTATGCCAGACTGCTGCCACCACAGGCCGTGAAGTATGTTTGCGAGGATTACTGCATCGACCTGCCACCAGAGCTTCAGGATCAGCGTGTGCTGCAGAGTCATCAGCTGTATCAGAAGGTGGTGCGTGAGTTGCAACTGACCACCTTTTTTGAAGGTAAATGGACCAAAATCACAGAAATACCACCTGATTTCTGATTATTTTCGGGCTAACTTGCCGTAACTGGTCAATTGCCTTTGGCGATGTGGTACCTTTGTACTCGCTAAGGAGCTGCAGCACTTCCCGATGCACCAAATTTTTTATTTTTTTATTCTTTTATTTTTTAAACTTTTAAATTATGGTTCGTTACATTTTAAAGCAGATCAAAATCACTGGCAACAAGTGTTTTGGTAAGTGGTTCGCCAAGAACGTGGTGGAAGAGACGATCGACCTGGACGGTCTGGCCGACCACATGAGTCATCATCATTCGCCTTATTCGAAGGGCGTTATCAAGGGTTTGCTCACCGACATGATTGGTTGTATCAAGGAGCTCCTGCTGGAGGGTAAGAACGTGAAGATCGACGACCTGGCTATCTTCTCGCTTGGTATCAAGAACAAGGAGATGGCGGTGAAGGAGGATGACTTCACTGTGAGCAAGAACATCGGCGGTGTGAAGCTGAAGGCCCGTGCCACTGGCGACCTGATGAGTAAGAGTCTGAATCTGGAGGCTACCTTGAAGAAGGCTACCTTCGTGAATGGCAAGTTGACTACTGAGCCTTCGACAACTCCGAGTGGCGGGGGTAGTGCCGGTGGCAATACCGGTGGCAATACCGGTGGTAGCACCGGGGGCAATGATTCGGGTGATGGTCCCAATGGAGACTAAAGCTTAGCAGGGGGTTCCCCCCTGCAACCCCGTTGGAGGGGTGAGTGTTTCTTTTAGTTCTTTTCTTTGCGCCAAAGAAAAGGACAATAAAAAATAAATTTTAATAGCAGTAATTTTATGATTAGAGTAAATTGGAATAGAGTAGCAAAAGTATTGCGCTTTGTAGCAACAGTGATTACAACAGTTCTGGGAACTATTGCCGTACAGTCATGCGCACAGTAAACTTGATTGTGATTCATTGCAGCGCCACGAAATGCAACAGGCGCTTCACGGTGAACGATTTGGAAAACTGTCATAATGCCCGATTCCATAACAAGGGCGTGGGCTATCACTACTACATAGAGCGTGATGGACAGGTGTTCCAAACCCGGTCGGAAGATGAGGTGGGCATGCACGCACGCCATTATAATGCCCACAGCATTGGTATCTGCTACGAAGGCGGATTGAACGAGAACGGCTTACCTGCCGACACCCGAACGCCAGCCCAGAAACAAACGCTCAGAGCATTGCTGCGTAGTTTGAAGTACGACTACCCGAATGCCAAGATCATTGGTCATCGCGACCTGCCATGGGTGGCAAAGGATTGTCCTTGTTTTGATGCTCGCGAGGAGTATCGTGATTTGCAGCCGCTTGCACTTGAGCAGTAGGTCTTATTCATCCTCTCCCAATTGGGAGAGGATTTTTTTTGTCTCGATAATATTTGGCGCGTACAAAAAAAAGTAGTACCTTTGCACCCAAATTTAATAATTAAATAGGTGAAATGAGTGCATTTAAGAAAAAGAAAAGATGGCACTGCCTGCCAGGACAGGAACCTACAGAGATGGACAAAACCATCATGTACTGGGAGAACAAAGGTAAGCTGGTACCAACACGTGAACTGATTAAAACCCCAGAACAGATAGAAGGCATCCGTAAGGCGGGTGTGGTGAATACCGCTGTGCTCGACGCAGTGGCCAAGGAGATTAAGGCTGGCATGAACACACTGGAGATCGACCAGATTTGTCGCAAGGTGTGCGAAGAGAACGGCGCTATCCCTGCTTGCTTGAACTACGAGGGATTCCCCATGAGTGTGTGCACCTCGATCAATGAGGTGGTGTGCCATGGTATCCCTAAGGAGGAGGATGTGCTTGAAGAGGGCGACATCATCAATGTGGACTTTACCACCATTCTGGATGGTTACTATGCCGACGCCAGTCGTATGTTTATCATTGGCAAGACCACGCCTGAGAAGGAACAGCTGGTGCGCGTGGCCAAGGAGTGCTTGGAGATTGGTATGGAGGCCGCCAAGCCATATAGCTTTGTGGGTGACATCGGTCATGCCATCGAGAAGCACTGTAAGAAATATGGCTATGGTATCGTTCGCGATCTGGCTGGACATGGCGTGGGACTGAAATTCCACGAGGAGCCCGACGTGGAGCACTATGGACATCGCGGCACTGGTATGCTGCTGGTGCCGGGTATGGTGTTCACCATCGAGCCTATGATTAACATGGGTACCTGGAAGGTGTTTATCGATGCCGACGACCCATACGGATGGGAGGTGATTACCGAAGACGAACTGCCCAGCGCACAGTGGGAGCATACACTGGTGATGACAGAACATGGTGTAGAGATACTGACGTACTAAGATGAAGGATATATATATATTAGGTATAGAAAGCTCGTGTGATGATACTTCGGCAGCTGTACTGAAGAATGGTATTCTGCTGTCGAACGTCACAGCATCGCAGGCTGTGCACGAGGCTTATGGTGGGGTGGTGCCTGAATTGGCATCGCGCGCTCACCAACAGAATGTGGTGCCTGTAGTGGATCAGGCCATCAAAAAGGCTGGTATCACTAAGGAACAGTTGACGGCTATCGCTTTTACCCGCGGACCAGGACTGATGGGGTCGCTGTTGGTTGGCGTTAGTTTCGCTAAGGGATTTGCGCGTTCGCTGGGAATCCCTATGATTGATGTGAACCATCTGCAGGGACATGTGATGGCGCATTTCATCAAGGAGAGCGAAGACGATCAGCATCAGCCACCATTGCCATTCCTATGCCTGTTGGTATCGGGCGGAAACTCGCAGATTGTGAAGGTGAATGCCTACAACGATATGGAGGTGCTCGGACAGACTATCGACGATGCCGCAGGTGAGGCTATCGACAAATGTTCGAAGGTGATGGGACTGGGTTATCCCGGTGGTCCTATCATCGACCGACTGGCGCGTCAGGGTAATCCTAAGGCTTATCAGTTTGCCGAGCCAAATATCCCAGGACTGGATTATAGTTTCTCGGGACTGAAGACTTCGTTCCTGTATTCGATGCAGAAATGGGTGGCCGAGGATCCCGACTTTATTGAGAAGCATAAGGAGGATATCGCTGCCTCGTTGGAGTGGACCATTGTGGATATCCTGATGAAGAAGTTGAAGAAGGCCGTGAAGCAGACGGGTATCACGCATGTGGCTGTGGCTGGTGGTGTGAGTGCCAACAACGGACTGCGCAATGCGTTCTATGATGCCGAGAAGCGTTATGGTTGGACGATTTATATCCCCAAGTTCAGCTATACGACCGATAATGCGGCTATGATTGGTATCGTGGGCTATTATAAGTATCAGGACAAACAGTTCTGCTCGATCGATGCGCCCGCGTTCTCGAAAGTCACATTTAAGTAATAATAATAACTAACACAGAGGTAGTATCTCTGTGTTGAAAATAAAATAAAACATGGATTTTGAAAGTAAGATTACAAGTAGAGAGGTAAGTGAGATTCTTTGGGAGACTGAGAAGACGGTTGGTACTGCTGAGAGCTGTACTGGTGGTCGTATCGCCGAGGCTATCATCTCGGTGCCTGGCGCATCAAAGTATTTCAAGGGTGGCATTATCTCATATGTGAACGAGATAAAGGAGAATCTGTTGGGCGTTGATCATCAGTTGCTCGAAGAGAAAACCGCTGTGTGTGAGGATGTTGCAATAGCTATGGTAAAGGGAGCATGCAAGGCGCTGAATACCGATTATGCTATCGCTGCTACAGGTATCGCAGGTCCTACCGGTGGAACCAAAGAGATACCCGTCGGCACTATCTGGTTGGCATGTGGAAGCCCTGAAAAAATTGTGACGATGAAGCTTGAAGAAGACTTCGGTCGCGACATTAATCTGGCTATCGCAACCAATCGCGCGATGGAGATGTTTTTGGGCTTTTTGAAGGAAGAAGATGCCCCCAGACCTGTGCGAGAAGGTTAAAAATTATTAATTCTTTAATTTTCCAGTCGTGTAATTATCTGAATCTCAATAAAATTGTGTAATTTTGCACGCTGTTTGGAATAAGTAAGTGTAAATCACAAGTAAAAAGGTAGATAGAAATGTCTAAGATTTGTCAAATTACAGGAAAGAAGGCACAGATAGGTTGCAATGTGTCTCACTCAAAGCACCGTACAAAGAGAAGCTTTGATGTAAACCTTTTCAGCAAGAAGTTCTACTATGTAGAGGAGGGTTGCTGGATTCAGTTGAAGATTAGCGCTGCTGGTCTTCGTATGATCAATAAAGTAGGTCTGGATGCTGCCTTGAAGCAGGCTGTTGCCAAAGGATTTGTAGACTGGAAGGACATTAAAGTGATAGGAGATTAAGATCATGGCAAGTAAGAAAGCAAAAGGTAATCGCGTTCAGGTAATCCTGGAGTGCACCGAGCACAAGAATAGTGGTATGCCAGGCATTAGCCGCTATGTGACTACAAAGAATCGTAAGAATACGCCAGAGCGTATGGAACTGATGAAGTATAACCCAATCCTGAAGAAGATGACTCTTCACAAGGAGATTAAATAATACGACTGAAGTATGGCAAAGAAAACCGTCGCTACCCTCCACGAAGGCTCAAAGGATGGTCGCGCTTACACAAAGGTAATCAAGATGGTTAAGAGCCCAAAGACTGGTGCTTACATCTTTGATGAGCAGATGGTTCCCAACGAGGCCGTTAAGGACTTTTTCAAGTAAACGGCTCTTGCCGCTTACTGTCGAAGGGACGTAAGTAAATACAAAATAAAAGAAATTAGAGGTCGCAAGGAAATTTGCGGCCTCTTTTTTTGGTTGTGTCGTAAATTATGCCTATCTTTGCAATCGAAAATATTGCAATATGGGATTATTTGGATTTTTTAGTAAGGACAAGAAGGAGACACTCGACAAGGGATTAGAGAAGACTAAGACGAGTGTGTTCGATAAACTGACTCGTGCTATAGCCGGTAAGTCGAAGGTTGATGATGATGTTTTGGATAATCTTGAAGAGGTGCTCATCACCAGTGATGTGGGTGTTGACACAACGTTGAAGATTATTCAGCGCATCGAGGAGCGTGTGGCTCGCGATAAGTATGTCAGCACTTCGGAACTTAACAAGATTCTCCGTGAGGAGATTGCTGAGCTGTTGGCCGAGAATAATTCGGATGATAACGATAATTGGGATTTGCCCTCTGACCACAAACCTTATGTGATTTTGGTGGTTGGTGTGAACGGAGTGGGCAAGACCACAACCATAGGTAAGCTGGCCTGGCAGTTCAAGCAGGCTGGCAAGAAAGTTTATTTAGGTGCTGCCGACACCTTCCGTGCTGCTGCCGTGGATCAGTTGTGTATCTGGGGCGAGCGAGTAGGGGTGCCTGTGATTAAGCAGCAGATGGGTAGCGACCCTGCCAGTGTGGCATTTGATACCCTGCAGAGTGCCAAGGCCAATGGTGCCGACGTGGTGCTGATAGATACCGCAGGCCGACTGCACAACAAAGTGGGCTTGATGAACGAGCTGAAGAAAATTAAGGAGGTGATGAAGAAGGTGCTGCCTGAGGCTCCCGACGAGGTGATGCTGGTGCTGGATGGCTCTACCGGTCAGAACGCCTTCGAACAGGCCAAGCAGTTTGCTGCTGTGACCCAGATTACCTCGCTGGCCATCACCAAGCTTGATGGTACTGCCAAGGGTGGCGTTGTGATTGGTATTTCCGATCAGCTGAAAGTGCCTGTGAAATATATCGGACTGGGTGAGGGTATGACCGATCTCCAGTTGTTTAATAAACGTCAGTTTGTAGATTCGCTGTTCAATGAGTAAGACGATAGATATCATATCTCTGGGATGCTCAAAGAATCTGGTTGACAGCGAGACTCTGATGGGCTTGATGGAGGCCAATGGCTATCAGTGCACACACGATAGCGACGACCCGCAGGGTGAAATCGTGGTTGTTAATACCTGTGGCTTTATCAACGATGCCAAGGAGGAGAGTATCAACACCATCCTGGAGTTTGCTCAGGCCAAGACCGAAGGTCGCATCGAGAAGCTCTTTGTGATGGGCTGCTTGTCGGAGCGTTATCTGGCTGATTTGGAAGCAGAGATTCCCGAGGTGGATGGCTGGTACGGCAAGTTTAATTATAAGAAACTGTTGAACGACCTGAAGGGTGAGGATTATAACGCTTGCGAGGGTAGGCGCCATATCACCACTCCCCGTCATTATGCTTATATCAAGATTAGCGAGGGTTGCGATCGCCACTGTGCCTATTGCGCCATCCCGCTGATTACCGGTAAGCATCAGAGTCGCCCCATGCAGGAAATTCTCGACGAGGTGCGTTATCTGGTTAGTCAGGGCACCAAAGAGTTTAATGTGATTGCCCAGGAGCTGACCTATTACGGTGTGGATCTTGATGGCAAGCAGCATATCGCCGAGCTGATAGAGCAGATGGCCGACATCCCTGGCGTGGAATGGATTCGCTTGCATTATGCTTATCCCACGCACTTCCCTTGGGATTTGTTGCGCGTGATTCGCGAAAAGCAGAATGTTTGTAAATATCTGGATATCGCACTCCAGCATGTGTCCGACCGCATGCTCACCCGTATGCGTCGCCACGTAACCAAGGAGGAAACCTATGAACTGGTTCGTCGCATGCGCGAAGAGGTGCCTGGCATGCACATCCGCACCACCTTGATGGTTGGTTTCCCAGGTGAGACCGACGAGGATTTTGAGGAGCTCAAGGCCTTTGTCAAGTGGGCTCGTTTTGAGCGTATGGGTGCTTTCGCTTATTCGGAAGAAGAGGGAACCTATTCGGCCGATAATTTCGAGGATGATGTGCCCGAGGATGTGAAACAGAGTCGCCTTGACAAGCTGATGCGTATCCAGCAGAATATCAGCGCCGAACTCGAAGCTGAGAAAGTTGGCAAGGTGTTCAAGGTGATTATCGACAGGCGCGAAGGCGATTATTATATCGGTCGTACAGAGTTCTGTTCGCCCGAAGTCGATCCCGAAGTGCTGATTCCTGCTACTGAGGCAAAACTCGCCATCGGTAACTTCTATGACGTGTTGATTACAGATTCGGAAGAATTTGATTTATATGGAACCACAATCATTAAAACATATGAACAATAAAGACTTTATAACAGAATTGGCTCAACGCACGGGTTACTCGGCTGATGAAACCCAGCAGTTTGTGAATTGCGTAGTTGATGCCATGGGCGACCATTTCCAGGACGACGACTCGGTGCTGATACCTACCTTCGGTACATTCGAGGTTAAAAAGAAGATGGAACGCATCATGGTTAACCCTTCTACTGGACAGCGTATGCTGGTACCCCCAAAATTGGTGCTTACATTTAAGCCTAATGTCAGTTGGAAAGAACGTGTAAAGAATGGAGGAGCCGAGTGATGGGAAAGATTTCAATACAAGAATTAGCTAATGTGCTGGTTGAGCGCAAGAGAATGAACAGGCGCGATGCAAGTTTGTTTGTAAGTGCTATGTTTGATATCGTGCAGCAGCGACTTGAAACCGACAAGCTGGTGAAGGTCAAGGGTCTGGGCACGTTTAAGATTATTGATGTCGAAGATCGCGAAAGCGTGAACGTGAATACAGGCGAGCGCGTGCTCATTGAGGGGCATGGCAAAATCACCTTTACACCTGATGCGGTGATGAAGGAACTGGTGAACAAGCCTTTTGCTCAGTTTGAGACTGTGGTGCTGAACGAGGGGGTGGACTTCGATGATGTGGATACCACCACTACTGATGCCCCTGAGCCAGAAGTTGATGCAGAGCCTATCGTGGAGCCAGAACCGGAACCTGTTGTGGAGCCAGAACCGGAACCCATCGATGAGCCAGAACCAGAGCCCATCGCAGAGCCTGAGCCTGCTCCTGTGGTGGAGCCTGAACCTCAGGTGAACATCGACGACGATCATACGGCAATGCCATTGGTTGACTTTGGTGACAACGAGGAACCAAAGCCCATTGTAGCTCCTGAGCCTGTGGCTGTTCCCGAGCCTGTAGTTGAGCCCGAGCCTGTAGTTGAGCCCGAGCCAGTGGCTGAACCTGCAAGTGATCTCGAACTTGATGATGAGTTCGACGATGATATTGATGATGAATTGGAGGAGGAACTGAAGTTGGGTATGACTATCAGACCCGAATCGACTGTTCGTCCAAAGGAGGAACCAAGGGTATTGGAAGATATTGCTGACGAAGATATTCCTGAGTGGGTTATCGAACCTTATGTGGCTTCGCCTGCCGAAGCACCGGCAGAGCCAGTTGCTGCTCCAGAGCCTGAGCCAATTGTTGCTCCAGAGCCTGAGCCTGTTGTAGAACCCGAACCAATTGTCACTCCTAAGCCCGAGCCAGTAGTAGAGCCTGAGCCAATTGTAGCTCCTGAGCCTGAGCCAATTGTCGCTCCTGAGCCTGTGGTTGAAACTCCAAAGCCTGCAATGAATTCTAATCTGCAATCGATTTTGAGTTCGTTCCAGACTATCAAGAAACCTGCTCCAGCTCCTGAGCCTGCTCCAGCTCCTGAACCCGAGCCTGCTCCAGAGCCAATCGTTGCTCCCGAGCCCGAGCCAGTTTATACTCCCAAACCAGAGCCATTCGTTGCTCCTGAGCCTGAGCCAGTTTATGCTCCTGAGCCAGAACCTGTATATGTTCCTGAACCAGAACCCGTGGTTGTTCCAGAACCAGAGCCTGTTGTTGAGGAACACAAGATGACTGCTGACGAAGAGCTTGAAGCTGCCTTCAAGAACATGGGCGTTTCTGACGAGGTTGTTTCTGAGACGGTTGCTCCAGAACCAAAGCCTGTTGTGTTAGGTGAAGAGCCTGTCCACGAAGAGGAGGAGCCAGAAGCCGAAGAGCCTGAGAACGAGGATGTTAAGTCTGAGACAGCGCGTCCCAGAAAGTCGGGTAGCAAGTGGCTGGTTGCCTTGTTGGCATGTATTGTTGGTTTTGGTGGTGGTTATCTGTTGGGTAACTATTATCCTTACGCCAATTTCCTGCCCAGCGAGAGTAACAATACCGTGATACATGTTCAGAAGGAAGAGGTGTCAGAGCCGCTTACTAATCATGATATGGATGCTGTGGTAGAGGAGGAGCCAGCAGAGCCATCGACTACCGAGGCTGATACGAAAGAAGCCGATGCAACCAAAGCTGCAGAAGCCAAAGCCCAGGCAGATGCTGCAAAGGCCAAGGCCGAAGCTGAAGCCACAGCTAAGAAGGAGGCCGAAGCCAGCGACAATTCTTTCTCGGCTAAGTATGATGCGATGGATGTGAGAGTGCGTCTGGGAGCCTATCGTATTGTGGGTACCGACAAAACGGTAAAGGCGAAGGAAGGTGATGATCTTGTAAAGATTTCACGCCGTATTTTGGGACCCGATATGGTGTGCTATCTGGAGGTATTCAACAACATGAAAGCCTCGACACCGCTCAAGGTAGGACAGGAAATTAAGATTCCAAAACTGCAGTTGAAGAAGAAAAAGAAGGCCGCTACAGCCAACTAAATCTGCAAATAATGAAAAAGTTTCTTAAAACTTAGGTTTTGGGAAACTTTTTTAATATTATTTAGACAGATAAAGTGTGGCAAAGTGCTTTAAAAAAAGTATTTTTGCAGTCAAATTTTGAAAACAATTAAAGATGTAAATATTATGGCAGAAGCTATTGATATCCGAGAGTTAAATATTCGGATTGAACAACAAAGTGCATTTGTAACAAATCTTGTGAGTGGAATGGACCGCGTGATCGTTGGTCAGAAACATCTTATCGACTCGCTTTTGATTGGTTTGTTGAGTGATGGACATATCTTGCTGGAAGGTGTGCCTGGTCTGGCTAAGACTTTGGCTATTAAAACCCTTTCGCAGTTAATCGATTCAGACTATAGTCGTATTCAGTTTACCCCCGACTTGTTGCCTGCCGATGTCATCGGTACGATGATTTATTCGCAGAAAGACGAGAAGTTCCAGGTGAAGCAGGGTCCTGTATTTGCCAACTTCGTGCTGGCCGATGAAATCAACCGTGCCCCTGCCAAGGTGCAGAGTGCACTGCTCGAGGCTATGCAGGAAAAGCAGGTTACCATTGGCAGTCAGACCTTTAAGTTGCCAAATCCATTCCTGGTGATGGCCACTCAGAACCCCATCGAGCAGGAGGGTACCTATCCACTGCCCGAGGCACAGGTTGACCGTTTCATGCTGAAGGTGGTGATCGACTATCCAACACTCGAAGAGGAGAAGAAGATTATCCGTGAGAATATTTCTGGCGAAATGCCAACAGTTACGCCTGTGACCACTGCCGACGAGATTCTGAAGGCTCGCAGTGTGGTTCGCGAGGTGTATATCGACGAGAAGATCGAGCAGTATATTGCTGCTATCGTGTTCGCTACCCGTTATCCCGAGCGTTATGGCTTGAAGGACCTGAAGGATATGATTTCGTTTGGTGGTTCGCCTCGTGCCAGTATCAATCTGGCTAAGGCCGCACGCGCTTATGCGTTCATCAAGCGTCGTGGTTATGTGGTTCCCGAGGATGTGCGTGCTGTGGCTCATGACGTGCTGCGCCATCGTATCGGACTGACCTACGAGGCCGAGGCCAGCAATATCACCAGCGAGGAAATCGTTTCGAAGATCATTAACAAGGTGGAGGTACCTTGATGGAGACATCTGAAATTATAAATAAAGTCCGTAAGATCGAGATCAAGACCCGTGGCTTGAGCTCAAACATCTTTGCTGGTCAGTACCACTCAGCCTTTAAGGGTAGGGGTATGGCCTTTAGCGAGGTGCGCGAGTATCAGTTCGGTGATGATGTGCGAGATATCGACTGGAATGTGACTGCTCGTTTCCATCGTCCATATGTCAAGGTGTTCGAAGAGGAGCGCGAGCTGACGGTGATGCTGTTGATCGACGTCAGTGGTTCGCTTGATTTCGGAACCCAGAAGCAGATGAAGCGCGACATGGTGACAGAGATTGCTGCCACCCTGGCTTTCAGTGCGATTCAGAACAACGATAAGATAGGTGTGATATTCTTCTCTGACAAGATCGAAAAGTATATCCCGCCCAAGAAAGGCCGCAAGCATATCTTGTATATTATCCGAGAGATGCTCGACTTTAAGCCTGAGTCAACCCGTACGGATGTGAAGCAGGCCATCGAGTTCTTGTCGAGTGTTCAGAAACGTCGCACCACTGCTTTTATCCTGAGCGACTTCTATGTGCGTGGCGATTTCCAGCATGCGCTGCAGATTGCCAACCGCAAGCACGATGTGGTGGCTATTCAGGTGTACGACCAGCGTGCGCGCGAATTGCCTGATGTGGGACTGATGAAGGTGGTGGATGCCGAGACTGGCTACGAGCAGTATGTGGATACAAGTTCCAAGAAACTGCGTCAGGCTTACCAGAAATACTGGTTAACGCGTCAGGCCCAGTTGCAGGATACTTTTAATAAAAGTAATGTTGACAATGTGAGCATAGCCACTAGCGACGACTTTGTGAAATCGTTGCTGATGCTATTTAAACAACGTAGTTAAATGAAACGAATTATTCTTCTTATATCGCTGATAGCCAATGCACTGCTGATTTCGGCACAAGTATCTGTAGAGGCTGAGATTGACTCGATTCAGATCTTTGTAGGTCAGCAGACTCACCTTCGACTCACTACCCATGTGCAGCCCAGTCAGAAGGTTGAGTTCCCACAGTTTCAGCCCACCCAGATGATTACACCTGGTGTTGAGGTGCTGAAGTGCGAGGAGCAGAAGCAGAATGGCGGTGATGGATTCGAAGCCCGTACGATGGTATATACACTGACCTCGTTCGACGATACGCTCTACTATCTGCCACCATTGACTGTGAAGGTGGATGGCAAGCCGATCAAGAGTAAGAGTCTGGCGCTGAAGGTGCTCACCATCGACGTGGATACCACTCAGGTGGATCAGTTCTTTGGTCCGAAGGATGTGCAGGACAACCCGTTCCTCTGGAGCGAATGGAGCCTGCCTTTCTGGTTGAGCGTTTGCATGCTGGTACTGTTGGCTTTGTGCTATTATCTGTATCTGCGTTTGCGCGACAACAAGCCTATTATCTCCCATATCCGCATCGTGAAACGCCTGTTGCCTCACCAGAAGGCTATGCAGGAGATTGAGCAGATTAAGGCCGATAAGATGGTGTCGTCGGAGAACTCGAAGGAGTACTATACCAAGCTTACCGATACCCTGCGTAAGTATATCGAGGAGCGTTATGCCTTTAATGCGATGGAGATGACCAGTAGCGAGATTATCGAGCGACTGACAGCCTCGCAGGACCAGAAAGCACTCGACGAGCTGCGCGAGCTGTTTATGACAGCCGATCTGGTGAAGTTTGCCAAGTATTCTACGCTTATCAACGAGAACGACAAGAACTTGGTGAGTGCAATCGACTTTATCAATCAGACCAAGCTCGAGAATCAGCCTGTCGAAGAAAAGGTGAAGCCCCAGCTCTCGGAGGAAGACCAGCGCACACAGAAGTCGCGCCGAGTGCTCAAAACCGTTATCACGCTCATCTCAGTGGTATGCGCAGGCCTGTTTGGTTATGTGGCTTACACTCTTTATCAGTTATTGAATTAAATCAGAACAAATGGAATTTGCCAATAAAGAATATCTGCTGTTGCTTCTGCTCATCATACCTTATCTGATATGGTATGTGATGTACAGAAAGAAAACCGAGCCCACGCTGCGGATGAGCGATACGTTTGCTTTCCGCTATGCGCCTAAAAGCTGGAAGGTGACACTAATGCCCCTTTCGATGCTGCTCCGACTGCTGGTATTTGTGATGATAGTAATGGTGCTGGCGCGCCCTCAAACCCAGAACTCTTGGGATAGCAAAACTGTGGAAGGTATTGATATCATGCTGGCTATGGACGTTTCAACCAGTATGCTGGCCGAGGACTTGCGCCCTAATCGTATCGAGGCTGCCAAGCAGGTGGCTTCGGAGTTTATCATTGGTCGCCCCAACGATAATATCGGCTTGGCTATTTTTGCTGGCGAATCGTTCACTCAGTGCCCGATGACCACCGATCATGCCTCGCTCCTGAATCTGCTGCAGAATGTGCGTACTGATATTGCTGCGCGCGGACTGATTGAGGATGGTACAGCTATCGGTATGGGACTGGCCAATGCCGTGAGCCGACTCAAGGATTCTAAGGCTAAGAGTAAGGTGGTGATTCTGCTTACAGATGGTAGTAACAACCGTGGCGACATCTCGCCTTCTACTGCAGCCGAGATTGCCAAGAGTCTGGGCATCCGTGTTTATACCATTGGTGTGGGCACCAATAAGGTGGCTCCTTATCCAATGCCTGTGGCTGGCGGTGTGCAGTATGTGAATGTGCCCGTTGAGATTGATACCAAGACGCTCAGCGAGATTGCCAGTATCACCGAGGGCGATTTCTATCGCGCCACTAACACCAGCGAACTTCGTAAAATCTATAAGGAAATCGACCAGCTGGAAAAGTCGAAACTCAACGTCAAGACCTTCAGCAAGCGTTACGAGGCCTATCAGCCTTTTGCACTTGTGGCTGTGCTGGCGCTGCTGCTCGAAATCCTGCTGCGTATAACTATTTTTAGGAGGATACCGTAATTATGTTTAGATTTGCTGACCCTATATATCTCTATCTTTTAGCGGTGATACCAGTATTGGCGCTCATCCGCTTTCTCACGTATCGCAATCAGAAGAAGCGCTTGCGTAAGTTTGGTGATCCCAAGCTGTTGCGCTCGTTGATGCCCGATGTGTCGCGTTTCCGTCCTGCAGTCAAGTTCTGGATGCTGCAGGCTGCTTTGGCATTGCTGATAGTGATGCTGGCACGTCCGCAGTTCGGTACCAAGATCAGTAACGAGCAGCGTGTGGGTATCGAGACGATTATCGCCATGGATATCAGTAACTCGATGCTGGCCGAGGATATCGTGCCAAGTCGTTTGGACCGCAGTAAGATGATGGTCGAGAACCTGGTGGATCATTTCACCAACGATAAGATAGGTTTGATAGTGTTTGCAGGCGATGCCTTTGTGCAGTTGCCTATCACCAGCGACTATGTATCGGCCAAGATGTTCCTGTCGAGTATCGACCCATCGATGATGGCCACTCAGGGCACAGATATTGCTCGTGCCATCGATATGGCTTCGCATAGCTTTACACAGGAAGAAGGTATTGGTAAGGCCATTATCGTGATTACCGATGGTGAGGACCACGAGGGTGGGGCACTCGAAGCTGCCGAGGCTGCCAAAAAAGCAGGCATGCGCGTGTATGTGCTGGGTGTAGGATCGACTCAAGGTGCGCCTATCCCCATTCCTGGCACAGGCGATTATATGAAGGATAACACGGGCAATACCGTGATGTCGGCTCTCAACGAGGATATGTGTCGCCAGGTGGCTCAGGCTGGTGGCGGTGCCTATATCCATGTGGAGAACAACAGTGCCGCACAGGACCAGTTGGATAACGAACTCAACAAACTCTCGAAGAAGGAAACTACCAGCACGGTATATAGTGAGTTCGACGAGCAGTTCCAGGCTGTGGCTATCCTGGCATTGCTGTTGCTCATCCTCGAGATATGTATCTACGACCGTCGCAGTCCGCTGCTCAAGCGCTTGTCGCTCTTTGGCTCGAAGAAGAAGGTGGCTACGATGCTGCTGCTGTTGGTGGCTATGACTGCCAGCGCACAAACCGACCGCCAGTATATCCGCGAGGGTAACAAGCAGTTCCGCGTGGGACAGTATGATAAGGCCGAGGTGTCGTATCGTAAGGCCGTAGAAAAAAATCCCAAGAATCCGCAGGCTGCTTATAACCTGGGTAATGCGCTGATGGCCCAGAAGAAGGACTCGGCCGCTGTGCAGCAGTTTGAGCAGGCTACCCGCATCGAGACCAACCCTCTGCGCAAGGCGGCTGCCTATCATAACATGGGTGTGATTTGCCAAACGCACAAGATGTATGGTGAGGCTATCGAGGCCTACAAGAATGCCCTGCGCCTGAATCCTAATGACAATGAAACCCGCTACAACCTGGTGCTCTGTCAGCGTCAGAAAAAGAAGCAGGATCAGAATCAGCAACAGAATCAGAACAATAAGGACGATCAGAAGAAAGACAACCAGAAGAAGGACGATCAGAAAGATCAGAACAAAGATAAGAAAGACGACAAACAGCAGCAACAGCAGCAGAAGCCTCAGATGAGTAAGGACAATGCCGAGCAACTGCTGAATGCCGCCATTCAGAACGAGAAGATGACGCAGGACAAGATGAAGAAACAGCAACAGAAACCTCAGCGTCGGAATGTATTAAAGAATTGGTAATGAAACGAATAACGATATTTATAGCAATGGTTATGACCACGGTTTGCGCCGTGGCACAAACGCTTACAGCATCTGCACCATCGCATGTGGCGGTGGGAGAGCAGTTCAGATTGTCGTACACGGTCAACACACAGAACGTGTCCGATTTCCGTGCTGGTAATATCCCGTCGGAGTTCGAGGTGCTTATTGGTCCTAACCGCTCGATGCAGTCGAGCTATCAGATGATCAATGGGCACACATCGTCAACCTCATCTATTACCTATACTTATATTGTTGCAGCTACCAAGAATGGCTCGTTCACCATTCCGCCTGCCCATGTGGTGGTGGATGGCAAGAAGATTGCCTCGAAGGCGCTCACCATCAAGGTGTCGGGTTCGGCACAGAGTTCAAATTCGCGCCAGAACAGCGATGAAGGTGGTGAGATGCGTGATGCTGGTAGCCGTATCTCGGGCAGCGACTTGTTTATCAAGGTGAGTGCCAACAAAAAGCGCGTTTTCGAGCAGGAGCCTATCCTGCTTACCTATAAAGTTTACACGCTGGTGCAGCTCACTCAGCTGCGTGGCGACATGCCCGATCTGAAGAGTTTCTACACCCAGGAGGTGGATCTGCCACAGCAGAAATCGTTCTCTATCGAGACCGTCAATGGTCGTCCGTATCGTACCTGCACTTGGAGCCAGTATGTGATGTTCCCACAAACCACTGGAAAACTGCAGATTCCGTCGATTACCTTCGAGGGTATCGTGGTGCAGCAGAACCGTAATGTGGATCCGTTCGAGGCTTTCTTCAACGGTGGCTCTGGCTATGTAGAGGTGAAGAAAAAGATTGTGGCTCCTGGTATTGATATTCATGTGGATCCACTGCCACAGCGCCCTGCCGGTTTCTCGGGTGGAGTGGGTAAGTTTAATATCTCGGCACAGCTCGACAAGACTGAGACCAAGGCCAACGACCCCATCAAGTTGCGTGTGATTGTGAGTGGTACGGGTAACCTCAAGCTCATCAAAGAGCCTGTGTTAAACCTGCCAAAGGACTTTGATAAGTACGACCCTAAGGTGACCGATCTGACCAAATTGACAACTGCCGGACTGGAGGGCTCGAAGATTTATGATTTCCTGATTGTGCCTCGCCATCAAGGAAAGTATGATATTCCTCCCGTTGAGTTCACATATTTCGATACTGCCACCAAGCGTTACGAAACGGTGAAGACCGAGTCGTTCCACCTTGATGTGGCAAAAGGGGCGGGTAGTGCTTCGGTGAGCGATTTCTCTGGTCAGGAGGATGTCGATGAGTTGAATAAGGATATCCGCTTTATTAAGACTGGCGATGCCAATCAGCATCAGTTGGATGATTTCTTCTTCGGTTCAACGGCCTATTGGGTGCTGATAGCTGCGCTGGTAGTGGTGTTCATCACACTGTTTGTCATCTTCCGTCAGCGTGCCATCGACAATGCCAATGTCACCAAAATGCGTGGCAAGAAGGCCAATAAGGTGGCAACCAAGCGCCTGAAGCTGGCTGCACGTCTGATGAAAGACAACAAGCCCAACGAGTTCTACGATGAGGTGCTGCGTGCCCTGTGGGGTTATGTGGGCGACAAACTTAATATCCCTGTGGCCCAGTTGTCGCACGATAACATCAGTCAGACACTGGCCGATCGTGGCGTGCATCAGTCGATTATCGATAAGTTTATCGGTGCTATCGACGAGTGCGAGTTTGAGCGTTATGCCCCAGGCGATCCCAAGGGAAATATGAGTAAGGTTTACGATAAGGCCATGCTGGCCATCGAGAAAATCGAAGAAGTGATGAAAAAAGTAAAAAAGTAGAATAATGACAAACAAGATATTAAATAGGGTTCAAAGGATGGTGAAATGGGTATTGCCCTTTTACCTTTTTGCCCTTTTACCTTTTCAGGCTCAGGCAGCTACCAAGGCCGAGGCTGATAGCGCCTATGTGAATGGCGAATATCAGACAGCCATCAAGGGCTATGAGTCGCTGTTGAAGCAGGGGGCTTCGGCTGAGTTGTATTATAATCTGGGTAATGCCTATTATCGCACCGAGAATATCACCCGTGCCGTGATCAACTACGAGCGCGCCTTGTTGCTCTCGCCAGGCGATGCCGACATTCGTTTCAACCTGCAGTTGGCCCGCTCAAAAACCATCGATAAGATTGTGCCCGAGAGCGAGATGTTCTTTGTAACCTGGTATCGTTCGGTGGTAAACCTGATGAGTGTAGATGGTTGGGGCCGCATGGCACTCGTATCGCTGGCTATTGTGATTGCCCTGTTCCTGGTTTATCTGTTCTCCGCCCGTGTGTGGATGCAGAAACTGGGATTCTTTGGCGGCATTGCCTTGCTGGTGGTTTTTGTGCTCAGCAATATTTTTGCTTGGCAACAGCGCCAGCAGCTGCTGCATCGTCAGGGGGCTATTGTGGTAGCTCCATCGGTAACCGTTAAGAGCACGCCAGCCCAGAATGGTACCGACCTGTTTATCCTGCACGAGGGAACCAAGGTGGTGATTACCGACAGCTCGATGAAGAACTGGCGCGAGGTGCGTCTGGCTGATGGCAAGAAGGGCTGGCTGGAGAGTAAGAAAATAGAAATGATTTGATGCCGATGTTTGAGACGTTGATAGATTTCGATCGCGAGTTATTACTGGCTGTTAACGGTAGCGATTCGCTGTTCCTCGATCGGTTGGTACGCATGCTTACCAACGGTCTTACATGGATACCGCTCTATTTGTCGTTGTTTTATATGACGATGAAGAACAACGATAATTTCCGTCGTTTGCTCTATGTGCTGTTGGGTGCAGGGTTGTGCATTTTGATTGCTGGCACCCTTAACGACGAAATCGTAAAGCCCCTTGTGGCCCGTTGGCGTCCCACCCACGATCCGCAGATAGGTACACTGGTTGATATTGTGGATGGCTATCGTGGGGGTAAGTATGGCTTCTTCTCGTCGCATGCCGCCAACACCATGAGCATTGCCGTGTATTTCTGTTGGATGGTTCGCAGTCGAAGAGTGTCGATCGCGCTGGTGGCGTGGTCGCTCATCAACTGTTGGACCCGCATGTATCTGGGTGTTCACTTCCCAGGCGACATCCTGGTTGGTTTGCTGTGGGGTATCATTGTGGGCACCGGCATCTATTTCCTGTATGGTCGTTTGACCCATGACATGTACACACCTCGTAATCTAAACCCCAGTCAGTACACCACTGGCTGTTATCGCCGTCAGGACTGCAACTGGCCTGTAGGCGTGTTTGTATTCACATTAATATTTGTTTTTATTAAAGCTTGTATCTTATGAATTCTGATCCCCGACATATTCGTATCAGCGATTATAACTATCCGCTGCCCGATGAACGTATTGCTAAGTTTCCACTTGCCCAGCGCGACCACTCCAAACTGTTGGTTTATCGCAAGGGTGAAGTGAGTCAGGATGTGTTTTACAACCTGCCCGAGTATCTGCCCAAGGGTGCGCTGATGGTGTTTAATAATACCAAGGTTATCCAGGCGCGCATGCATTTCCGTAAAGATACGGGAGCTCTGATTGAGGTGTTCCTCTTGGAGCCTGCCGAACCCTCGGACTATGAACTGATGTTCCAAACCACCGAGAAGTGCTCGTGGTACTGTCTGGTGGGCAACCTGAAGAAATGGAAGGAAGGCACGCTGACACGTCAGGTGGAAGTGAATGGTGCTGAGTGGATTGTTAAAGCCACTCGCGGTCCGGTTCATGGCACCAGTCATCGCATCGATTTTGAGTGGGAGCCTGTAAACTCTCCACTGTCCACTGTCAACTGTAAACTGTCCTTCGCCGAGATTATCGATGCCATGGGCGAGCTGCCTATTCCACCATATCTGAACCGCGAAACTCAGGAAAGCGACAAGACCACCTACCAGACGGTTTACTCTAAAATCAAGGGTAGTGTGGCTGCACCTACTGCCGGACTGCATTTCACCCCCGCAGTGCTGGCTGCTCTGGATGAACATGGCGTGGAGCGTGAGGAGCTCACCCTGCATGTGGGCGCTGGTACCTTTAAGCCTGTCAAGAGCGAGGAAATCGAAGGGCATGAGATGCACACCGAGTATATCTCGGTGCGTCGCGATACCATCCGCAAACTGATTGCCCATGATGGCTGTGCCATTGCTGTAGGTACCACCAGTGTGCGTACCCTCGAGAGCTTGTACTATATGGGTTTGAAGGTGATGCAGAATCCCGATGCTACCGAAGATGATCTGCATGTAAACCAGTGGGAACCCTACGATAGCGATACGACGGTTAGCACGATTGAGTCGCTTACTGCCCTTGGTGCCTGGATGGATGCTCATGAGCTCGAAGTGCTGCACAGCAGTACACAGATTATCATCGCTCCGGGCTATCAGTATCACATTGTTAAAATGCTGGTCACCAATTTCCACCAGCCACAATCCACCTTGCTGCTCCTGGTGAGCGCCTTTGTCAAGGGCGACTGGCATCAAATCTACGATTATGCGCTGGGGCACGATTTCCGATTCCTCAGTTATGGCGATTCGTCGCTGTTGATACCATAAAGAAAATAGGAGCTCCAATCGGGGCTCCTATTTCTTTGTTTATTATTGTTTTGCAATTACTTCTTCTCTTCAGCCTTCTTCTCCTCGGCCTTCTCAGTAGCAGCAGGCTTAGCTGTTGGCTTGTAGCGCTTGTTCAGACCGTTGATGACGTCCTGAGTAATATCCAGACGTTTGTTGCCCATCAGAATGTTATCGCCTGCCTTCGACAGAATCAGGTCGAACTTCTTATCCTCGTTATAAGCCTTCAGGAAGTTCTGCAGTGAGTCGCGCAGAGCCTCGTTGAACTTTGCTGTCTCGTTGGCCAGTTCGTTCTCCAAACGTGCCTGCAACTCCTGCAGGTCGTTCTGCTGGCGCTGGATAGCGGCCTGCTGACTGGCTGCCTGCTCGCGGCTCTGGAAACCGTTGTTGTTCAACTTCTGCTGGAAGTTGTTCATAGCTGCCTGCAGGGCACCACCTTTCTGGTTCAGGGTGTTACGGGCATTGTTGCTCTTCTTCTGCAGGGTTACGCTGTAGTCCTTAGCAAAGTTGTACTGAGTCATCAGCGAGTCAACCTCAACATAAGCAATCTTCAAACCCTCGCCGCTAGTAGTTGCGGGCTGTTCATCCATCTTAGGACTCTGGTTGTTGCACGAAACCATCATAGCTGCGATGGCCAGTGCTGGCAAAATGTACTTTTTCATTTTTTGTTTTTAATTATTTTATTTTCTTACTTTTTTATTTTCTTACTTTTTTATTTTCTTACTTTTTTATTTTTTTATTATTTACTTTTCTCCGCCACAGCGTGCACGCTTTTGTGTCGCATCTCACGATCCTGGTCCAACACACAATGTATGCCGCGCTCTTTCATGGCCTCGGAATCGTGGATATGCTGCGATGAGAACTCGCCATTAGGCTTTGATAGCACCTTTACGAGCAAAAATGCCATGCCTATAGCAATTATTAACGCGGTTATGAGTAGAGTCTCAATCATTTTTTATATCTTTGCGGCTGCAAAGTTAAGCATTTTATAGCGAAATCAAACAAAAAAAGCATTAATAATGAATAAAAACGATTTAAAACCAGCAGTTGTGTTCGCAGAATTTGCGAAGATTAACGAAATTCCGCGTCCATCTAAGCGCGAAGAGAAGATGATTGAGTATCTGAAGGCATGGGGCGAGAGCCACAATCTGGATACCAAAGTAGATGAAACAGGTAATGTGATTATACGCAAGCCTGCCACCAAGGGTATGGAGAACTGCAAGACTGTTATCCTGCAGAGTCACATGGATATGGTGTGCGATAAGCTCGTAGATGTAGAGTTCGACTTCGATAAGGATGCCATCAAGACTTATGTTGAAGGTGAGTGGCTCACTGCCGAGGGAACCACACTGGGTGCCGACGATGGTATCGGTTGCGCTATCGAACTGGCCATTCTGGCTTCTGACGATATCGAGCATGGTCCTATCGAGTGTGTATTTACTCGCGACGAGGAGACAGGCTTGAGCGGTGCCGAGGGTATGAAGGCTGGCTTTATGACTGGCGATTACCTCATCAACCTCGACTCTGAGGACGAGGGTGAAATCTTTGTTTCATGTGCCGGTGGTCGTAACACCACAGCCAAGTTCACCTTCAAGCGTCAGGAGGCTGCTGCTGGCAGTTTCTTCATGAAGGCTCAGCTCAAAGGTCTGGTTGGCGGTCACTCTGGTGATGATATCAATAAGAAGCGCGCCAATGCCATCAAGATTCTGGCTCGTTTCCTCTATCAGGAGATGAACCGCTACGAGGGCATCCAGCTTGCTCAGTTCCATAGTGGTAAGCTGCACAACGCCATTCCACGCGATGGTCAGTTTGTGATTGCTGTGCCTAATGCTATCAAAGAGAACATCAAGGCCGACTGGAATGTGTTCGCTGCCGAGGTTGAGGATGAGTTCCATGTCACCGATACCCAGATGGTTTGGAGTATGGAGAGCACCGATGCCGAGTTGGTAATCGATCCTGCTGTAGCCAAGAACTTTGTTTGGGCCATTCAGGCTGTTGACAACGGCGTTTATGCCATCTGTCAGGACGAGGAGCTTGGTGGTATGGTCGAGACTTCATCTAACATCGCCAGCATCCACTCAACCGACGACGCTATCGAGATTCTGTCGAGCCAGCGTTCTAATGTTATGTCGAACCTCGACAATATGTGCGCCACCATTCGTGCTGCCTTCCAGTTGGCAGGTGCCGAGGCTACATCAGGCGATGGCTATCCCGCTTGGAAGATGAAAGCCAACTCTGAGTTGCAGAAGATTGTGCGCGAGAGCTATGTGAAACTGTTTGGTAAGGAGCCCGTGGTTCGTGGTATCCACGCTGGTTTGGAGTGCGGTTTGTTCTCAGAGCGCTATCCACAGCTCGATATGGTCAGCTTCGGTCCAACATTGCGATATGTTCACACTCCCGACGAGCGTTTGCTTATCCCAACCGTACAGATGGTTTGGGATCATCTGCTTGATGTACTTAAAAATATTCCGCAGAAATGATGCACACGCGCGCGTACATTATAAATATAACCCTTTGCTTGGGTGGACTGCTTTTCGCTTCGTGCGGCAAGCAGTACACCGCCGAGCAGACGGTGAAGGATTTTGTGGCCCAGAACATGCAGGATGGGGTAGAGGCAACAGGTGCCGATTTCGCAGATTTAGGCACAACTCCACACATCACCGACACGCTTGTGGCCAAAATGCGAAAAAATGGTGCACCCCTGTTCAAAAGCGGTATTCAGTATGCTAAAGCACCCGCTGGACAGCTGTTCTATCTGAGAATGAGATACTTATATCAAGGCGACACTTTGCAGAACACCTTCTATCTCGACTCTACGCTCACACAGGTGGTTGCATTCAAATAACTTTTTCGAAAAAAAGTCGAATAAAAATTTGGAGGATTCAAAAAATAGTCGTACCTTTGCACCCGCAATCGAGGAGATGCCCCAAGGTTTAGTACTCCAGGGTCCTTTGGAAGGATGGGTGAGTGGCTGAAACCAGCAGTTTGCTAAACTGCCGTACGGGTTCCCGTACCGGGGGTTCGAATCCCCCTCCTTCCGCCCTGAGGAGATCTCCGAGATGCGTCTTTGACATGTTGGTCGATTGAGTTTTCAACTCTATCTCCCTCGCGACTCGGCAATTCAAGCTAGCTTGATTGCTCTCGCTGCACGGTCGATTCATCTAATGGTTAGGATACAAGATTCTCAATCTTGGCATAGGGGTTCGATTCCCCTATCGACTACCAACATCCTTTGACATCCTGGTCGATTGGCTTACAGCCTATCTCCATCGCGACTCAGCAATTCAAGCAAACTTGATTGCATTCGCTACTGGGTCGATTCATCTAATGGTTAGGATACAAGATTCTCAATCTTGGCATAGGGGTTCGATTCCCCTATCGACTACAAAAAAGAGAGCTACTTTATCATGAGGTAGCTCTCTTAATTTTTTCCTTCACCTTTCTAAACTTCGAAGCGTATGTAGGTGCGGTCGTCGAAGGAGTTGTTGCCGGTTACGAAAGCTTTGGTGGCTTTGAATTGGCCTATGTTTAGGGGATCGGTTTCGCGCTGGTGAGCTAGTAGCGATTCTGATTCCTTAAGTGTTTGGGCCAGTTGGGGATAGCCGTCGCTGGCAAACACGATTTCCCATTTCTGGAAGTCGAGCGGTATCACTTTTACTTTTTGCTCAGGGATGGGGAAACCATCGATAACGGCGTAGGTGATATTCTGATTTTTCATTACTTCGATCATCGAAGGAATCATCACTTCGCGGGCAGGATCGTGTGGCTTCAGTAGGTCGGCCTGTGGCACGCCTGCGGCCAACAGCTCCTTTACTTTGGCTACGCGCATTTCGGCTAAAGGCTGCTCGTAGGGTTTGGGATTGTCGAAGTAGTTGCCACCAATCAGGCACTGGCAGTCGCCCACCATCCATACCTCGCGTCGCAGACGACTGTAGATGATGGCTGAAGCGCAAAGGCGCTCTTCGGGATGCTGCTGCATGCGTTCTACGGGGAATCGCAACCAGTAATGGCGTCGCAGTGCTCGGGTAACACCTACGCAGAACTGATGACTGCTGGTGTTAGCCGGCATTTTGCGGATATAGCGACTGATGAGCAGCATGGCATAGCGACCATTGCTCATGAGGGGGCAATGGCGGTGCTTGGTTTTAGAGGTGCTACCATCGATAACTGCTATGAAATCAGAAGTTACGACGATTCCGTCCTCGCTTTTCTTGTTGGGGTTTTTCGCTATGATGCTTTGCTCGAGAATTTTCATTTCTAAAATTTGGATTATAAGATTTAGGCTTGCCATAGCCTGACGATTTGCCACTACCAGAGGCCTTGGGACCACTGCCAGCAGGGCGATAACCACCTTGTGGGGGCATGCCTGAATAGAGTTTGGCAATGAGGTCGGGGCGACCTATGCGGCGCAACGACTGCTCGATGCCACGACGCTCTTCGGGCTTATACCAGAAGAAGAACTGGCGCTGGGCCAACTTTTCTTGAGGTGTTTTGGCACTGAACACGGGTTGGAGCGTGTAGGGATCGAAGCCTGTGTACCAGGTCTCGGTGGCGTTGGTGAGTGGTGTGGGCGTAAAGTCCTGTACCTGTTCGAGATGGAAATCGAGGTTCTTGGTAATCACTGCCAGCTCGGCCATATCCTCTTCCTGACAGCCGGGGTGGCTGGAGATGAAGTAGGGGATGATTTGCTGGCGAAGACCCTCCTCGCGATTGATACGGTCGAAGATGCGCTTGAACTCGTAGAACTGTTGGAACGAAGGCTTGCGCATGAGGTAGAGTACGCGGTCGCTGGTGTGCTCGGGAGCCACTTTGAGGCGTCCGCTCACGTGGCGTGTAATCAACTCGCGGGTGTACTCCATCGCGGCTTTATTGCTGGCCTCGTCCTTGCTGCGATGCAATAATAAATCATAACGCACGCCACTGCCGATATAGCTGTGCTTGATGCCTGGAAGGGCATCGACAGAGCGATAGATATCGAGCAGTTTGGAATGGTCGGTATTCAGGTTTGGACATATCTGTGGGTGAATGCACGATGGGCGACGGCACTTTTCGCAGGCGTTCTTGTTGCGCCCACTCATGCCGTACATGTTGGCCGATGGACCACCTAAGTCGCTGAGATTACCCTTAAAGTCGGGCATCTCGATGACTTGTTTCACTTCGCGCAGAATGCTCTCTTTTGAACGACAAGTGATGAACTTGCCCTGGTGGGCCGAAATAGTACAGAAAGCGCAGCCACCAAAACATCCTCTATGGATGTTGACCGAGAACTTAATCATGTCGTAGGCGGGGATGCGCTTACCCTTATATTTGGGGTGCGGCTGGCGCGTGTAGGGCAGGTCGAACGATGCGTCGAGTTCCTCGGTGGTCATCGGTGGGAAAGGTGGATTCACTACCACGTAGCGACCATCAACCCCCTGCAACAGGCGCTGGGCATGCATCATGTTCGACTGCTCCTCGACCTGACGGAAATTCTCGGCCTGGGCCTTTTTGTTTTTCAGGCATTCCTCGTGTGAGTGCAGCACGATGTCGCGATCGGTAATCCCACCGATGATATCCTCCTTACGTGAGAGGTAAACTGTTTGCGGCAGGTCGCGAATATCGCGAATGTTCTCGCCGGCTGCCAATCGCTGTGCCAGTTGGATAGTCACCTTTTCGCCCATGCCGTAGGTAATCATATCGGCAGGCGAATAGCATAGCAGGCACTTCTTGAGTTCATCACTCCAGTAGTCGTAATGGGTGACACGGCGCAACGAGGCCTCGATACCACCCAGTACTACAGGCACATCGGGGTAGAGCTCCTTCAGGATTTTGGCATAAACAATAGTGGGGTACTCGGGGCGCATGTCGTGGCGTCCGTCGGGGCTATAGGCATCCTCTGAGCGCAAACGGCGTGCGGCTGTGTACTTGTTTACCATCGAGTCCATACAACCAGGTGCCACACCGAAAAACAGGCGAGGGCGGCCTAACTTTTTAAAGTCGCGATAGTCGCCATGCCAGTCGGGCTGGGGCACGATGGCCACACGGAACCCTGCGGCCTCGAGTGTGCGGCCAATCACGGCGGCACCAAACGATGGATGATCTACATAAGCATCGGCCGAGAACAGGATTACATCAACGTAATCCCATCCTCGGAGTTCGAGCTCCTTTTTTGTTGTGGGTAGAAAATCAGTTAATCTGTACTCTTTCAAATCTTATGTTCCAAATTATTCGAGCATCAATTAAACGGTGTGCCCTGCAAAACGCTTGTGGTCATGCCCAGACCATCGTTGTCCTGATGCTTCCAGTTAATGTATAATAGCACAAGCTGCTGCAGACCGAATGCCTTCATATTGGGATGATAGATGACATCGAGACAGAGGTCGAGCAAGGTCTTGTCCTTACCTGCATCGCCCTCGAGCAGTGCGCGAATGTTCAGTTTCAATTTGTCGAGTACCTGTTCGTCGACATAGCCGTTAGAGTCGATTAGATCGCGGAAAAGCTGATACTTCTCGATGGTCTGCAGGTGTTCGTCACTTACTTCGATACTTCTGGTTCCTGATGAATTAGATTGAATTTTCATACTCTTGATAGTTTTTTAGGGGTTATGTGATTGTAATAGGAATTGCAAAATACCGCGCATAATGCTGGCGCGTTTGGGTTCGTCCTTGATGCACTCGAAGGGGAATCCCATGGTGAAAGCCTTGTAATCGGTACCATTGTAGGCTACCGATGCGCTGTAATCGTCGGCATACTTCATGGCCGAGAATGCAGGGTAAACAGGCTCGATGATTTCGGGGTGCTGATCGGCATAGTGCTGCTCGTTCAGCTGGCGGTGGAAGGTGAACTGCAGTCCGAGACCATAGATGGTGTCACGCTGCAGTGAGTCGGCATTCTGGCCCTGATAGGTTAGCTTGAGTATGTCGGCCAGATAGCTGCGGTCGGCTGGGTCCTGCATGTCGCTGCCCAGATAGGCACCGCTAACCAGTAATGCACCACCGCGTTTGGTGAATAGTCGGATATGTTCGCGCATAATGGGTGACATGAGCTGATAAGGTACCAGCGAGTAGCCGTCGTTGCGCTGCAATCCCAGTATCACATCCATCATCTCGTAGTTCTGAGGCAGCACCTCGTTATGATCGAGAGCGGCAGCAGAACAGCTGGCCACGCGATACTTACGGGCTGTGGCGATGGCTGTGGCATGGGTGCGAATATAATCGAAATCGTTGCCTGCAATAAACTGTCCCTGCAGAGAGTCGTTGGTAAAGCCAAGACCGTCGCGACGCTCGCTACCAATCTTGCTCTTGTCCCAACCTATCTGATAGCCCAGCCAACCTGCTGTGCGACCATAGGTGACGCCTGCATCGGTTTCCAGGTCGAAACCTTGCGAAGCGGTGTTGTCAACTACCTGTGGGGCTGCCAGACGGGTAAAGCCATTGACGATGAGTACCGACTTCTGTGCTTCGGGCACATCGAATACCGATACCACCTCGCTGGGGAAACTCTCGCCACCCTCGTTAACAGCTGTGACGCGGAACGAGTATAGCTTTTCGGGATCAACAGGGATGGTGACAGATGTTTGGTTGCCACCTTTTATATACGTGCCATTATCAAAACCGCTGCGACCGGTGGCAGTATAAACCACAAAGCCTGTGGGCTTGGCGGTGGGCTCGTACTCGTCGTACACTGTGTTCCAACTAATCTTGGCTTCGCCACGACCTGTTAACTCGGCTACCAGACGGTTGGGTGCCAAAGGCTGTACCACATATTTCTTATGATGCATGGCGCTGATGTAGCGCAGCAGGGCTTTGTAGATGCTGCGTGCCAAGTCGAAACGGAAGTTGGGATCCTGACCCAAGCGCATGTCGGCAAAGTTCTGGTGCGACATCGTTTCGAGAATGGCGCTAGGCACCATGGGGCAACGGGTCTCGGAGTAGTTGCGATCGTAGAGCTCGCGTGTGGGCCAGTTGCCGTATTTCTTCTTGATATCTGCTGGGATAGAGTAGAGTAGCTCGTCGGCCAGGTCGCGAGATACCAGACGGGTAAGTCCCGAATTGAGAATGCTGTCGTTGAGGAATGTGGTGCATACACTCAGCGTGCCGGTATGGCTCTTGCCATCGCGTGTGTAGCCAGCATCACTATGGATGGCCAGCGAGAGTTCGATGGGCACGTTCAAACCGGTGGTGTCGGGGACGAATACTGAACCGCCTGCCAGATGGTTGGTCATATAACTACGCACGTTGATATCGTCGCCATAATCGTCCTCGCCATCCTTGGTGCTATACACCTCGTAGGGCATGCCTGCCCACTGGGCATAGTAGCGTGCGGCTTCGAGGCAGCGAGGCAGTCCGCTCACACCGCGTCCACGATCGATATTACCCATGCCGCCACCAAAGCGTACAGCATCGGCTGTTACCACACCATGGTGGTGGCGACTCAGGTTGCTTAGGGTTACGCAGTTGCGTGTGCTCTGTCCCTGGTCGAAATAGAATGTACCCAGATAAACCCACGTTTTTTCACCCATCGTCTGGTTCACACGGAACTCGGTGGGAATGCCTTGGTGCCACACTGTGTAGTGGGCATCGTCGATACTTTTCTCGGTGGTGTGATAGCTCACGTAAACGGCATAGCTGCCACTCTCGGTGATGGCAGGTTTCCAGATGATTTCGCTCTGGCGCCTGATGTTATCAGTAGTGGCCGCTTGGCGACAAGAACCAGCGGTAAATGGATTTTCGTAGTCTTCATAACTGCCTGTGTGCCAGGCGAAACCAGTGGTATTGCTCTTGCTCCACTGATGCTGTCTGTTGGTTTCGGTGTAACCCGAATCAGGGGTGTCGTTATCTACGATAAACTCGTTGCGCTGCCAGTCGCGTTCGCGTGGCGAGAACACCACAGCGCCTGCATTCTGCAGCATGGGGATGAGGTAGGGGGTAACGATGGTTTGTGTAAACAGATCTTCGCGTGTGCCAAACAGTGCTGGGCGCTGCCATTTCCACGTGCTGTCCTTGACGTTGAAATAGCGACCATGACTGGCCCATAGCGAGATGTGCCGGTTTTGCAGACCCTCGGTGATTGTGTAGGGCAGCGAAGCATTTCGTACCCATGGTCTTCCGTGATAGTCGATATCGCCCCAGGTGCGGTTTTTGTCTTTGTTCTGGCGCAAGCGATTGGGCACCAGCTGGCGCAGATCCCAGCCACCAGTGGTGATGGTGAGATTGTAGTCCTGTACCGAGTCGGGCAGTAACTGCTGTACCTCCTGGTAGATCGTTTCGGCCAGATCGTCGGTAAACAACTGTTCGCCCAGATTGTTGTTGGCGCTGATATCGACGGTGCGCAACGAATCGTTAACCACCAGAGTCTTCAGGTGGAAAGTGGAGCGTATGCGTTGCTCATCGCTCTTGAAATTAACAAAGTATCGGTCTATCTTATCCTTAAGCGATTTATAGGGGTCGGGCGGTGTTTTAACCTTTACTTTCTGTGCTGCATCGGTGGGTATAACAGTAAGCAAGGCAAACACAGCCGCGAATATGATACTTGTACGTTTCATTGTTTGGTAATATCTCCTATCGAGAAGTTCTCGGGCTTTTTGCCCTTGAAATCCTTAAAATACATTTTTATTTCCCGCATGTCGGCCTCTAAGTCGCCAGTGGGGATGATGGTTTTTGTACATTGAATCAGTTTACGCTCATAATCCACCCCATATAATAAAATAGGTATATCAGCCTTGAGAGCGATGAAGTAAAAGCCTTTTTTCCACTCATCAACACGACTGCGTGTACCTTCGGGCGTGATGCACAGCTTGAATTGCGATACCTGCTTAGCAGTATCGGCCATTGTATCGGTCATACTCATCTTCTTCTGACGGAATACGGGTATGCCCCCCATACTACGAAAAATGGGGCCAAGAGGCCAGAAGAACCATTCCTTTTTCATCAGGAAGTTAATCTTCATACCTTCGGCTCTACTGTAAAGCTGGCCCAACAAAAAGTCCCAGTTGCTGGTGTGGGGTGCTAAACAGATAATGAATTTATCGGGGTGGTTTTCGGAAATCTCCTTCTGCCACCCCATGCGTTTATACAGAATCCATCTGCAAAGTGATTTTAGCATTGCAGTACCTGGATTATGCGTTAAGCTGATCTACAATTTCTTGTGCTTCGGCGGTAAACTTATCGCGCAGGTCCTTATAATAAGCCTGTACATCCATGCCTGGCTCTGGATGAGAAATGCGACTGATATAGTTGGCGCGGAGCATGATTACAGAACGAATCAGGGCATTGTCGTTTTCCAAATTTCTATCGTTACCATACAGTGAGAGTGCTACGGCCTCGGCAAAAATCTCGTCACAGATTGCATTGATGCTTTTCTTTAGTGTCCTTTTGTTCATCATAATTATTTCGTTTATCCCCCTCCTTTTAGGGTGTTTTGTTATATTCAGTAAGCAAAGTTAGAAAAAAAAACTGAGATAACAAGTGTTTCACACCAAAAAAATATTAAAATGCCAAAAATACATCGATTTCTTTCGTATTTCTTGCAAAAAATCACTAATTTTGCGCCTCAGAAAACAATTACTCATTAATTTATAAGGAATAAAAATATGGAAAAAAGTGCATTGCAGATGGCGAGAGCCGCTTATCAGCCTAAGTTGCCTAAGGCGCTTCAGGGTGCAGTAAAAGTTAAGGAGGGTGCCGCTACACAGAGTGTTGGCGATCAGGAGGAAATCAAGAAACTCTTCCCCAATACCTACGGTATGCCTATCGTAGAGTTTGAGCCCGCTACCGAGGCTAACAACACCAAGATGAACGTAGGTATTATCCTTTCAGGCGGTCAGGCTCCTGGCGGTCACAATGTGATTACTGGTCTCTTCGATCAGATTAAGAAGCTGAACCCCGAGAACCGTCTGTTCGGTTTCATCCTGGGTCCTGGCGGTCTGGTAGATCATAACTATATGGAGCTCACAGCTGATATCATCGACGAGTATCGCAACACTGGTGGTTTCGATATGATCGGTTCGGGTCGTACTAAGCTTGAGAAGGTTGACCAGTTTGAGAAGGGTCTCGAGATTATCCGCGAACTCAATATCAAGGCTATCGTTATTATCGGTGGTGACGACTCTAACACCAACGCTTGCGTACTGGCTGAGTACTATGCTGCCAAGAACTATGGCGTACAGGTAATCGGTTGTCCTAAGACTATCGACGGTGACCTGAAGAACGATCAGATTGAGACTTCGTTCGGTTTCGATACAGCTTGTAAGACTTACTCTGAGCTGATTGGTAACATTGAGCGCGACTGTAACTCTGCCCGTAAGTACTGGCACTTTATTAAGGTAATGGGTCGCTCAGCATCTCACATTGCTTTGGAGTGCGCTCTGCAGACTCAGCCAAACATCTGCTTGATTTCTGAGGAGATCGAGAAGAAAGGTATGAGCCTCGACGATATCGTAACTTACATCGCTAACGCTGTTTGCCAGCGTGCTGCTGATGGTAACAACTTCGGTACCGTTATCATCCCTGAGGGTGTCATCGAGTTCATTCCTGCTATCAAGAAGCTGATTGCTCAGCTGAACGACGTTCTGGCTCTGCCTGAGGCAAAGAACCTGGATCGTCACGAGTCGATCGACTTTGTTAAGGCTCACCTCACCGAGGAGAATCTGGCTGTATTCAACAGTCTGCCTACAGGTGTTGCCCGTCAGCTGGCTCTCGACCGCGACCCACACGGAAACGTACAGGTTTCACTCATCGAGACCGAGAAGCTGCTCTCTACAATGGTAGCTCAGAAGCTCGAGAAGATGAAGAAGGAAGGTAAGTACACAGGTAAGTTCTCAGCTCAGCACCACTTCTTCGGTTACGAGGGACGTTGCGCTGCTCCTTCTAACTTCGATGCCGACTACTGCTACGCTCTTGGTACATCAGCTGCCCAGCTGATTGCTAACGGCAAGACAGGTTACATGGCTATCGTTAAGAACACAACAGCTCCTGCTGAGCAGTGGATTGCTGGTGGTGTGCCCATCACTATGATGATGAACATGGAGAAGCGTAATGGTGAGATGAAACCAGTAATCCGTAAGGCTCTTGTTGAGCTGGACGGTGCTCCTTTCAAGACTTTCGCTGCACAGCGTGATCGCTGGGCCCGCGAGACTGCTTACGTTTATCCTGGTCCAATCCAGTACTGGGGTCCAACAGAGGTTTGCGATCAGCCAACCCGTACCCTGGCTCTTGAGAAGGCTAAGTAATATATGAATGGTTAGTTGAAAGTGGATAGTGGACAGTTGTGATTACATTTAGTAATTGAAGGTAATCATAACTTTCCATTGTTCACTTTCCTTTTTTTATTGATAATATGGCAAAGCGCCGCGTAGTTCGTCGAAAGGGAGTGGGAATCTCTCATACTTACCATGGTCCTCGTGGCCGTCGTAAGCCTGGATTCTTTGTCCGTATGCTGCGTCATATGCCCGGGTGGGCCTATTGGCTGGGTGGCGGTGCTGTAGTGGCTATCTACGTTTATTTCTTCTACTATTTCTTTGTAGGTCCGTTCGGATTTCGCTGGCGTGCTCTTTATGGCGACGTGAGCTATCCCGAAGGCTACGAAATTCATGGTATCGATATCAGTCATCATCAGGGGCGCATCAACTGGGATGAGTTGAAGGAAAATGGTACGATAAATCATTGTCCTATCCGTTTTGTGATGATAAAGGCTACCGAAGGTGCTACTCGTACCGACGAGAATTTTCGCGATAACTTTTATCAGGCACGCGAAAATGGTTTTACCCGTGGCGCTTATCATTTTTATAGTGTGCATACACCTGCCGAACAGCAGGCTTACCATTTTATCAGAACGGTAAAACTGGAGAACGGCGACTTGCCACCAGTGCTGGATGTGGAGCATAAACCCAAGAACCAGACCGACGAGCAGTTTAAAAACTCGGTGCTACAGTGGCTTGATATTGTGGAGAAACACTATCAGGTGAAACCGATTATCTATACCTATTTTAAATTCAAGACGCGCTATCTCGACGACCCTGTGTTCGATCAGTATCCTTATTGGATAGCGCATTACTATGTTGACTCGCTGGAATATCAGGGTGCATGGAAATTCTGGCAGCATACCGATGTGGGCCGTCTGCCTGGTATTAAGGGCACGGTTGACTTTAATATCTACAACGGTTCGTATTACGACTTGCGCCAAATGACTCTTGGTTCGCAAGAGACGATTGGCGAAAAAGCTTATCGAGAATAAATAAGTGTGTTATCCTCTGCGACGGAATTCGGAGCAGGTGATAGCGGTGGCGATGGCTACATTCAGACTATCGGCAGTGGGACCCTTGTGGAAATCGGGAATCAGCAGTTTGTGAGTGACTCGTGTGCGTACGGCATCGCTGATGCCATTGCCCTCATTACCCATCACGATCAGTCCTTTTTGCGACAACTCCTGCGTGTAGATGTTTTCGCCATCCAAGAAGGTTCCATAAACGGGGAAATCCTTGGGAAGCGAATCCAGCATTTGCAAAATGTCTATATAAATAATATGTACGCGGGCAATTGAACCCATGGTGGCCTGAACCACTTTGGGGTTCCAGGCATCTACCGTACCCTCGCTGCAATAGATGGTATCGATGCCAAACCAGTCGGCAATACGGATGATAGTGCCCAGATTGCCGGGGTCCTGGACGTTGTCGAGCAGAATGGATAGTTGTGTGGTGTTAGGTGCTTGGTGTTGGTGGGTTGGTATGGGGAAGAGGGCGAGCACCTGCTGGGGGTGCTGCTGCAGAGAGAGTTTGGTAAGCTCATCGTTGCTGACCTCGATAGCACCGGCAACAGGGTTGTCGGCTATCCACTCGGCAGTAGCAAAGAGCTGTTTGGGGGCATAGCCAGCTTTCAGCAAGTCGCCCACAACCTTATGACCTTCGGCAATGAAAAGGCCATCTTGTTTGCGAAACTTCTTCAACTCAAATTGGTGTACGTATTTGATCTGATTCTTGCTTATCATACTCTGTCTGTCTGATTTTTGTGCAAAGTTACAGGTTTTTGGGCATGAATCACGCGAAATGGACGATTTTTTTTATTATTTCGTGTTAATTCCTGCCTTTCGTGCCGTTTTTTTTATTAATTTTGCGCCAAAATGGATCTGAAGGCAACTCATAATAGGTTTTTACCCCCCATCTGTATGGCTGCAGCACTCGTTTTGAGTAGCTGTTCGGTGAGTCGTGATATTCCCGAAGATAGCTATCTGCTGAACAAGGTGAAGGTGATTAGTGACACTAAGTATCGCGATATTAATGCTGGCAGTCTGAAGGGGTATGTGCGCCAGAAACCAAACTCGCGCTGGTTTTCGGCAGTGAAGTTGCCTTTGGGCGTTTATGCGATGGCGGGCAAAGACAGCTCGTGGGTGAACCGTATGTTGCGACAGATGGGCGAGGCGCCTGTTATCTACGATACGATTCAGGCACAGCTGACGTGCAAGGACTTGCAGCAGGCCTTGCAGAATAAAGGCTATCTGGATGCTCAGGTAGAGCTGTTCGTTGATAAGAAAAAACATAAGGTTGATGCCGTTTATGTGTTGCATCCTGGCAAACCGTACTTTGTGCGCGATCTGGATTTTGTGATTGAAGACACCACGGTGGCACGTTTGCTTCGTGGGCGTTCGTCGCTGTTGCACCAGGGTATGCAGTTCAGCGTCGAGACATTGTCGGCAGAGCGTAATGCCATCACCCAGTATCTACAGAATCGCGGTTACTTCCGTTTTCATAAGGAGTATATCACCTATGGTGCCCGTAAGGATGAGGAACAACAGGGTGTGAACCTGAAGTTGTTGTTGCAGCAACAGCACAAAACCTACACTGTAAATGATATCAAGTACGAGGGTGGGGCCGACGACCAGCGCCTGCATCTGCGCCCCAAAGTGCTGAGCGAGAACACGTTCCTGGAAGTAGGCGAACCCTATTCGGCGCAGAAGCTGCAGAACACCTACAATCATTTTGGTCGCTTGGGGGCTGTGAAATACACCAACATTGCCTTTGAGCAACAGCCTGATACTACGCTGCTTAATGCCAAGATTCAGGTGCTGACCAATAAACCCTCGACGATTAGTTTCCAGCCCGAGGGTACTAATACCGCAGGTGATTTCGGTGCAGCAGCTTCGCTGACTTATCAGAACCGCAATCTGTTCCGTGGGTCGGAAACATTCAGTTTGCAGTTACGTGGTGCTTACGAGGCTATCAAGGGCTTGGAGGGATATAGCAATCAGGATTTTATCGAGTATAGTGCTGAGACTAAACTCTCGTTCCCTCGATTCATCATGCCGTTCCTGAGTCGAGCTTTCCGTCGCCGTACGATAGCCACCAGCGAGTTGGCATTGCTTTACGATGTGCAGGATCGTCCTGAGTTTCATCGTCGCGTGTTGTCGGCAGGCTGGTCGTATCTGTGGAAACCGCAGAATCATCATGATAGCTATCGTTTCGACCTGGTAAATCTGAACTACGTGTTCATGCCTTGGATTAGTGAAACTTTTAAGAAAGAATATCTGGACGATACCTCGAACCAGAATGTGATTCTGCGCTACAATTACGAAGACCTGTTTATTATGAAAATGGGTTTTGGCTACACCTATAACAATGGTGTTGTGGCGCTGAAAACCAATGTTGAGACAGCTGGTAACCTATTAGGTGCCTGCTCCAAGATTTTTGGTGGTTCGAAGAACGAATTAGGACAGTACAAACTGTTTAATATTGCCTATGCACAGTATGTAAAGGGCGATTTCGACTATACCCAGCAAATTTTGAAAGGAACCAATGATCAGTTGGTGTTCCATATCGGTCTGGGTATTGCTTATCCTTATGGTAATGCCACCGTACTGCCATTCGAGAAGCGCTACTTTTCGGGCGGTGCTAATAGTGTGCGAGGTTGGTCGGTACGCAGTCTTGGACCTGGTAGATACAAGGATAAGGACGGACGTATAAATTTTATTACAATGACGGGCGACTTAAAGCTCGACCTGAATGTGGAATATCGCATGAAGCTGTTCTGGAAGTTCAATGGCGCCATTTTTGCTGATGCCGGAAATATCTGGACGCTGCGCGACTATCCCGATCAGCCTGGCGGACAGTTTAAGTTTAACCGTTTCCTGAGCGACTTGGCAGTGAGCTATGGTGCTGGTTTGCGCTTGAATTTCGACTACTTTATTCTGCGTTTCGATTTGGGAATGAAAGCCATCAATCCTGCTTTCGAAATCGAGTCGGAAGCCCATTACCCGCTCATTCATCCAAAGTTGAGTCGCGACCTTGCTTTCCACTTTGCTGTAGGTATGCCTTTCTAAAATTAATAAATAATGTGAAAAAGCAGGTGGCTTTTCATATTATTTTAGTACCTTTGCACGAAAATTATATTTGAACATGTTGAAATTTATATCCTTTGGAAGCGGTAGCAGCGGTAATTGCTATTATCTGGGCACAGCGACCGACGGGCTGATTATAGATATTGGAATCGGAATACGCACACTAAAGAAATATTGCAGAGAGTATGGTATTCAGCTTAATTCTGTAAAGCGTATCTTGATAACGCACGATCATGCCGACCACATAAAAAGTGTGGGTGCCCTGAGTCACGACTGCAACCTGCCTGTTTATGCCACCCGTAAAGTGCACGAGGGCATAGACCAGAATTATTGTGTAGCCAAAAAAGTCTCGCAAGAACATAAGCACGAGTTGGTAATAGGTGAACAGGTGCAGCTTGGCGACTTTAAGGTGCGCCCCTTTGCTGTGCCTCACGATGCCAGCGAAAATGTGGGCTACGAGTTGGAGGTTGAAGGCATTGTGTTTGTGGTGCTTACCGATGTGGGTAGCATTACCGATGATATCAAGCAGGCCATTAATCATGCCAACTATCTGGTGATCGAGGCCAATCACGATGTGGAGATGCTGAAAAACGGGCCTTATCCCGAATATCTTCAGCAGCGTATCCTGAGTGGTAGCGGGCATCTGTCGAATGTGTCGTGTGGTGAGGCTTTGGTTGAGAATATGAGCGAGGGTCTGAAGCACGTGTGGCTGTGCCACTTGAGCGAGGAGAATAATCACCCCGAGCTGGCTCGCAAGACAGTAGAAACCATCCTGCGTAGTCATGGTGTGATTCCTGGTAAGGATTTGGAGCTTGAGGTGTTGAAGCGCAAAACACCCACAGGCGTGTATGAAATTGATAATTGATAATTGACAACGATGGTGGAGGTAATTGTAAAAGACGAGGATTTGCAGAAGGCTGCACTCGAGGGAATGGACGAGTTTCTGGATGTGTTTGTAAAGGCAATTTACGATGCTATCGGTGGTGAACTGACTGCCGAGAGTATGGCCAAGTTGAATGCCGACCAGCTGACGTTGCTGGCTTGGAACATTCTGCACGAAGAGGTGATGGATGGTGGATTTGTACAGTTGATTTATAACGGCTATGGTCCCTTCATCTTTAAGAATCCCTTGGCCAAAGCACTGCGCCAATGGGATATGCGTGCCCCTTCGAAGCTGATTTACGATGCCCACACCTTGTGGCTGAAATATCGCGAAGAGATAGAAACCGAGAAGAGCGACGAGGATTTTATGGCTATGTTTGAGCAGTATCCTGAGTTCGAGAATCTGGATGATATCTTTATCGAGAACGAGGAAGAGTGGACTGAGGATATCGCCCACTATGTGGATGACCACCTGGAGAATTTTGCAACTATTAAATAATGAACAAGACAGAAGAACAGTTACGCAAAAAGAGTCCTGTACAGATTCGCAACAAGAAGGCCTCGTTCGAGTACTTCTTTGTAGAAACCTATACAGCAGGCATTGTGCTTACAGGTACGGAGATTAAGAGTATCCGCCTGGGTAAGGCAAGTCTGGTAGATACCTATTGCGTGGTGCTTAACGGCGAGCTGTGGGTGAAGGGCATGAACGTGAGTCCTTATTTCTACGGGTCGTACAACAACCACGAAGCCAAACGCGACAGAAAGCTGTTGCTAACCAAGAAAGAGATACGCGCCCTTGAGAGTGCTACCAAGCAAACTGGTTTCACCATTGTGCCAATTTTGGTGTTTATCGACGATAAGGGAAGGGCCAAGGTTGATGTGGCGCTGTGTAAGGGTAAGAAGGAATTCGACAAGCGACAGACTTTGAAAGAGAAAGAAGATCGTCGCGAGATGGATCGTGCTATGAAAGTCTGGAAGTAAGACGAATTGATAATTCTTGGCAGAGCCAAGCGGCAGAGCCGAGCGGACAATTGATAATTGACAATTAGAGAATGAAGAAACTAAACGAGATCATAAAACAGCGTATTCTCATACTCGATGGCGGTATGGGAACCATGATAGGTGCCGTGATGGGCAAGGTGGGCAACAGCGACGAGCTGAACCTGACACACCCTGAAATCGTTTCGGATATTTATCGTAAATACCTCGAAGCCGGTGCCGATATCATCACCACCAACACCTTCAGCAGTCAGCGCATTTCGCAGGCTGAATATCATCTTGAAGACCGTGCACACGAGATGGCCAGCGAGTCGGCTCAATTAGCCCGACAGTTGGCCGATGAATATAGTACCGACGAGAAGCCCCGTTTTGTGGCTGGTTCAATTGGACCAACCAATAAAACCCTGTCGATGTCGCCCGATGTGAGCAATCCTGCTTTTCGCGATGTGACTTACGACGAGATGCTGGAGGCTTATCAGGAACAGGCCGACGGTCTGATTGAGGGTGGGGTAGATACGTTGCTGATTGAAACCATTTTCGACTCGCTGAATGCCAAATGTGCTATCGATGCCTGTATGCGCGCGATGGCCGCACGCGGGGTTGAACTGCCCATCATGCTGTCGGTAACCGTTAGCGATCTGGCTGGTCGCACATTGTCGGGTCAGACGCTCGAAGCGTTCCTGGCCAGTGTCAGCACTTATCCTATTTTCTCTGTCGGACTGAACTGTTCGTTTGGTGCCACACAGATGAAACCGTTTGTCCGTGAGTTGGCCCAAAAGGCACCTTATTACATCAGCTGTCACCCTAATGCCGGTTTGCCAAACGCTCTAGGACTTTACGACGAAACGGCAGAGAGCATGGCGCCCAAGATGGGTGAGATGGTGGATGAGGGCATTGTGAATATCATTGGCGGATGCTGCGGAACTACCGACGAGTTTATCCGATTGTATCAGCCTCTGGTGGTAGGCAAAAAGCCCCATGTGCCAGCACCCAAATCCACTACGATGTGGCTATCGGGACTGGAATTGCAGAATGTAACCGAAGAAGTGCATTTTGTGAATGTGGGTGAGCGATGCAATGTGGCAGGTTCGCGAAAGTTTCTGCGACTGATTAAGGAAAAGAAATACAACGAGGCTATCTCTATCGCCCGCAAACAGGTGGCTGATGGAGCCTTGGTGATAGATGTCAATATGGACGATGGCTTGCTGGATGCCAAACAGGAGATGATTACTTTCCTGAACATGATAGCTGCCGAGCCTGATATCGCTAAAGTGCCTGTGATGATCGACTCCTCGAACTGGGAGGTGATCAAAGCCGGACTGAAGTGCGTGCAGGGTAAGAGCATCGTCAACTCTATCTCGCTGAAAGAGGGCGAACAGAAGTTTATCGAGCATGCCCAGGATGTGATGCGTTACGGTGCTGCTGTGGTGGTGATGTGTTTCGATGAGGAAGGACAGGCAACCACCTACGAACGTCGTATCGAGATTGCTGCACGCGCCTATAAGATTCTCACCGAACAGGTGGGCATGAATCCGCTCGACATCATCTTCGACCCCAATATCCTGGCTATTGCTACGGGTATGGAAGAGCACGATGCCTATGCGATTGATTTTATACGAGCCACTGAGTGGATTAAGCAGAATCTGCCTGGTGCTCACGTCAGCGGTGGTGTGAGTAACCTGAGCTTCTCGTTCCGTGGCAACAACTATATCCGCGAGGCTATGCATGCCGTTTTCCTGTATCATGCCATTCAAGTAGGCATGGATTTTGGTATTGTAAACCCTTCAACTAAAGTTACTTATGCAGATATTCCTCAGGAACAGCTTGAAGTGATTGAGGATGTGGTGCTGAACCGAAAACAGGGCGCATCCGAAGTGCTGATTGAGTTGGCTGGAAAGATACTCGAGGAAGAATTAGCAAGGAAGGAAGAAGGCGGAGGCAGTAAGGAAGTGTCCCCTTTTCAGGACCGCGCCCAGACGCCTGTTGAGGATCGATTAGCTCAGGCGCTGATTAAGGGCGACGGTACATTTTTGGAGGATGATTTGAAAGAGGCGCTGCCCAAGTTCACCCATGCGGTGCAGATTATCGAGGGACCGCTGATGGCAGGTATGAACACCGTTGGAACACTGTTTGGCGAAGGTAAGATGTTTCTGCCACAGGTAGTGAAAACAGCGCGTACCATGAAGCAGGCTGTGGATATTCTGCAGCCCTATATCGAAGCCGAGAAGACAGAGAACACCACATCTGCTGGTAAAGTGCTGTTAGCTACCGTGAAGGGCGATGTGCACGATATCGGTAAGAATATTGTGAGTGTGGTGATGGCCTGTAACGGTTACGATGTACTGGATATGGGTGTGATGGTGCCTGCCGAGCAGATTGTAAAAAAGGCTCAGGAGGAGCATGTGGATATGATAGGCCTGAGTGGACTGATAACCCCCAGTCTGGAGGAGATGGTGAACGTGGCCGAAGAACTGAAGAAGGCAGGACTGGATATCCCCATTATGATTGGTGGTGCCACTACCAGCGAACTGCATGTAGCGCTGAAGATAGCCCCTGTTTATGGTGGTCCGGTAGTGTGGATGAAAGATGCCTCGCAGAATGCGCTGATAGCCCAGAAGCTGCTGGCCGACAAGCAGTCGGTTGAGGAGGAGCTCGACCAGAAGTATGAAATTCTGCGTGCCGAATATCAGCAGGAGCAGTCGCAGATTGTGTCACTCGAAGAAGCAAGAAAGAACAAATTAAGATATGAAGAATAAATACCTATTGATGGCTCTCGCCCTGATGCTGGCGATGACAGTTTCGGCTCAGAAGCGCGAAATGCGCGGAGCCTGGATACAGTGTGTGAACGGACAGTTCCAGAATCTTGGTACCAAGAAGATGCAGCAGACCCTGACCTACCAGCTCGACGAGCTGAAGAAGGATGGCGTGAATGTGATTATCTTCCAGGTGCGCCCCGAGTGCGATGCTCTGTACGAGAGTAAGATTGAGCCTTGGAGCCGATTCCTGACAGGTACCCAGGGCAAGGCCCCCAATCCTTATTGGGACCCCCTGCAGTGGATGATCGACGAGTGCCACAAACGCGGTATGGAGTTGCACGCATGGATTAACCCCTTCCGTGCTAAGACCAAGGTTACCAAGGTGTTAGCCCGAAACCATGTAGCGATGCGTAAACCTGAAAACTGCTTTGCTTACGACGATTTGTTTATCCTGAACCCCGGTATTCAGGAGAATCGCGATTATATCTGTATGGTGGCTAAGGATATCGTGGCTCGTTACGATGTGGATGGTATCCACATGGACGATTATTTCTATCCTTATCCCGTAAAGGGACTTGCTATTCCCGATGATGAGCAGTTCCACGATTACTCTAACGGCATTAAGGACCAGAACGACTGGCGCCGTTACAATGTGAACCTCTTTATCGAGCAGTTCTATCAGGCCATCCACGAGGTTAAGCCTTGGGTCAAAGTGGGTATTTCGCCATTCGGTATCTATCGCAATAAAAAGAGCTCGCCTGTGGGCAGCGATACCAATGGTACCCAGAACTACGACGATTTGTATGCCGACATCCTGTTGTGGGTAAACAATGGTTGGTTGGATTACTGCGTGCCCCAGTTGTATTGGGAGATAGGTCATAAGGCAGCTGATTATGCAACCCTGATTAAGTGGTGGGGCCAGCATGCAGCCAATCGTCCGCTGGTGATTGGCGAGGATGTGGAGCGCACCGTAAAACATGCCGATTTGCAGAATCCTAACGTACACCAGTTGGGTGCTAAGATGAATCTGCATCGTGCCACTCCAGCTGTAAAAGGCACCGTACTGTGGTATGCCAAGGCGGCTGTTGATAATGTGGGCAACTACGGCACCATGCTGCGCACCAAGTATTGGCAGCATCCTGCCTTGCAGCCTGCTATGCCGTTTATCAGCGATAAGGCTCCTAAGAAGGTGAAGAAAGTGAAGCCTGTTTGGACTGAGGATGGCTATATTCTGTTCTGGACCCCAGCCCACAGCAAGCACTGGGATCAGCACTCCGATAAGTTTGTGATCTACCGTTTTGCCAAGGGTGAGAAGGTGAATGTGGATGATGCCTCGAAGATTGTGGCTATCACCGATAAACCCTTCTACAAGCTGCCTTACGACGAGGGTAGGGAGAAGTTTACTTACGTAGTGACAGCTTTGAACCGTATCCAGAACGAGAGCAAGCCTGTTTCAAAGAAAATCAAATTGTAACACGTCATGAAAGGGTTGATAGGAGGGATTGTAGCTGTGCTACTGCTTGCCGCTTGTGGTGGCAGAAGCATGAGTGCTGAGGAGATGCAGCACAAGCTCGACAGTATTAAGAAAATAGAGATGGCAGAGCGTCTGGCCGCTCAGGGCATCAACCTTGAGAATACCGATAACCCGCTGAAGCAGTTCTTCGATAGTCTAAATATCCTCCCTTTACCCATTACCTATAGCGATGAGTTTGTGCGTTACCTGCCTGACTTTAAACCTGTGCCAGCGGATATAGCCAAGGCGCTGGAGTTGGAGGGTAACGGCAAACAAAAAGCTATCCAACTGACAGAGTCGCTGGGTGCACGCCTGATGATTCTGGCTGCCGACGAGGGTGCCGAAGAAGATGAGGAAGGTAATGAAGGGCCCGTGCGCTATTCGCTCTGGCTCTATTCGTTGAACGATGATTATCTGCCTGTTGACAAGATTTGTCTTTATGCCATTGAGGAAGAAGAGGATTTCGACCTTTTCGAAGAAGACGAAATCATGCAGTACTTCTCCATCACCAGCGATTACGAAATTCACCTGATGGACTACTCGAAGGAAAAGCACAAAGCACGCACAGAGGAAGTGTTTACGCTCGATGCCTCGCGTAACTTCCTATTGCAAAAAAGTGAGGAGTTGGATTAGTTGGGCCAACAGTTTTAATCGGCCAGCAACTGCTTCAGGAACGCATCCAGATCTTCGTCTAATCCCTTCATCAGCTCGGGATCGAAAATCACAGTCTCGTCGTCAACCAGATATAACTCGGCTACCGACTCCTTTTCTTCATTCTCCAGAACAAATGAGAATGGTTTGAGAATCGACATGTTTTCGATGGTATCCTTCATCTTATCCAGACACTTGCGGAACACGGCAGGTATCTCTTCGAAAAAATTGTCGGATGTGTCGCCAATCCAGTCTTCGATAATGCAACGGTTAATTTCTTCGTCGTTATCGTCGAACGCCATCAGCTCGCCGGTATCCTGCGTTACGCGGAAGTGGATATCGGTCATTACATTTGCCTCCTTTGTTGGAGGAAACTTGTCGGCTATCTTACGGATAGCGCGCTCAATCTGCTGCTGAGCCAGTTCGGTTGCTTTCATTTTATTATTGTATTAATTCTGCGACAAAAGTATAAAAAATCTTCGGTAATTGCAAACGATTACGAATATTTTTGCGAAAAAAGCTCAAAATAGCTTGTTTTATTCAGCAGATTGTCGTACCTTTGCAAAATGTAATGTCTACTTAGCAAATTAATGAGTAATAAGATCACACATTCGGGAACCGTTAAAAGTATTGTGGATGGATGCATCAAGGTGCAAATCGTCCAGACTTCTGCGTGTGCAGCCTGTAAGGTGGCCTCGCATTGTAACGCTGCCGAATCGAAAATCAAGATTGTTGATGTGTTTACGGCCGATACCCAGAGCTATCAGATAGGGCAGGCGGTGACTGTATGGGCATCAAAGGATGTGGCCAATCGCGCTTTGCTGTTAGGTTTCGGTGCACCTTTTTTATTATTAATATGTGTGCTGATGATAGCCTTGAAACTTTCGGGCGACGAGGGTGTGGCTGCATTGGTGGCGCTGGCCTCGCTGGTGCCTTATTATCTGGGGCTGTGGCTGATGAAGAATCGCATTCAGCAACAGATAGCATTTCATATCGAGAAATAATATATAGTAACTAAAACAAATAGATTATGAATTTCATCTTGATTGCAGTAATTGTGCTTGGAGCTATCGCGTTGATAGCTGCAATTGTGCTTTTTGCAGCCTCCAAGAAGTTCGCTGTCTATGAGGATCCTCGTATTGCGCAGGTGAGCGAGTTGTTGCCTGGCGCCAATTGCGGTGGATGCGGATTCCCCGGTTGTAGCGGTATGGCCGATGCCCTTGTAAAGGGTGCCGATGCCGGAAGCCTTGATGGGCTGATGTGCCCAGTAGGTGGTGCCGAGACGATGGGAAAGGTAGCCGACTTGTTGGGGATGGCCATCGCCAACACTGAGCCGATGGTAGCCGTAGTGCGTTGTAACGGTACTTGCGAGCACCGTGCCAAAATTGCCGAGTATTCGGGTTTGCGCAGCTGTGCAGCTATGCATGCTTGTGGTGCCGGCGAAACAGCCTGTGGTTTTGGCTGTTTGGGTTGTGGCGACTGTGTGGCAGCTTGCCAGTTTGGCGCTATCAGTCTGAACCCCGAAACAGGCATTCCCGAGGTGGATGAAGAGAAGTGCACCTCGTGTGGCGCCTGTGTCAAGGCTTGTCCTCGTAACATCATCGAGCTTCGCAAGAAGGGACCTAAGGGTCGCCGCGTATTCGTATCGTGTGTCAACAAGGACAAAGGTCCTGTTGCCATGAAGGCCTGTGCCGTTAGCTGTATTGGTTGCGGCAAGTGCGAGAAGGAGTGTAACTTTGGTGCTATCACCGTCGAGAACAATCTGGCTTACATCGACCATCAGAAGTGTCGTTTGTGCCGCAAGTGCGTAACTGTTTGTCCTAAGCATGCTATTGTGGATGTCAACTTCCCAACGCCTGCGCCAGCACCAAAGCCTAAAGAACCTAAAAAAGAAGAGGAGGCAAAAGCATGAAGATAAAAACATTTAGTATGGGTGGTATTCACCCTGCAGAGAATAAGCTCACCCACGAGGTGCCTACCAAGGTAGCAGCACTGCCCAAGCAGGCCATATTCCCTCTGGGGCAGCATATTGGTGCGCCAGCCAAACCTGTTGTGCAGAAAGGCGACAAGGTAAAGGTGGGCACCATGATAGCCGAGGCTGGTGGCTTTGTTTCGGCCCCCATCTTCTCGTCGGTTAGCGGTACTGTATTCAAGATTGATACTGCTATCGATGCTACCGGCTATCGCAAGCCTGTGATTATTATTAATGTAGAGGGCGACGAGTGGGAAGAGAGCATCGACCGCTCTGATAAGCTTGAGCTGGTTGCTGATCATCCCGAACTGACTCCCGAGGAGATTATAAAGCGCGTGCAGAACGCTGGTGTAGTAGGTATGGGTGGCGCTTGTTTCCCCACGTTCATCAAACTCACACCACCACCAACAGCCAAGGCCGAGTGTGTGATTATCAACGCCGTAGAGTGCGAGCCATATATCACAGCCGACTATCGTCTGATGATGGAGCATGCCGACGAGATTCTGGTGGGACTTGAGCTTCTGATGATGGGTGCCAAGGTCACTAAAGGCTATATTGGTATCGAGACCAACAAGCCTGCCGCCATCGAACTGCTCACCGAAAAGTGCCACCAGAAGTTCAATGGTAGCCAGTATCAGGTTGAGGTGGTTCCCCTGCAGCAGCGCTACCCACAGGGTGGTGAGAAACAGTTGGTTGATGCGGTGATTAACCGTCAGGTGCCAGCACCTCCTGCCATCCCTGTTAACGTGGGTGCTATTGTGCAGAATGTGGGTACAGCCTTTGCTGTTTACGAGGCTGTGATGAAAAATAAGCCCCTGTTTGAGCGTTACACCACCGTTACCGGTAAGAAACTGCAGAACCCAGGCAACTTTCTGGTGCGCATGGGTACACCGATGAAGGATTTGATTGACGCTTGTGGCGGAATGCCTGAGGGCGACAACAAACTGCTGGCTGGCGGACCAATGATGGGTAAGGCCCTTACTTCGGTAGAGGTGCCCATCTGCAAGGGAACCAACTCGGTAACCATCATCTCGGACGACGAGGCACGCCGTAAGGATGCCCAGCCTTGTATCCGTTGCGCCAAGTGCGTAGGTGTTTGTCCGATGGGCTTGGAGCCTTATCTGCTGGCAAAGCTTTCGGAGGTAAAGAACTGGGAGCGCGCCGAGAGCGAGGATATCACCAGTTGTATCGAGTGCGGCTCGTGTCAATACACCTGTCCGGCTTATCGCCCGCTGCTTGATAACATCCGTCAGGGTAAGAGCACAGTGATGGGGATCATCCGTGCCCGTGCCGCTGCCAAAAAATAAAATGTTTAATCTTTAATGTTTAACGTTTAATGTCAAAGTTAATAGTTTCATTATCGCCACACGCACACAGCCGCGATTCGGTAGAGCGCAACATGTATGGTGTTATCATCGCCCTGATGCCTGCGCTGCTCGCTTCGTTTTATTTCTTTGGTCTGGGTTCGGTCATCGTCACCACCACCAGTGTGGCAGCCTGCTGCTTTTTTGAGTGGGCTATCTGCAAATATATTCTGAAGAGGCAACAGAACACGCTGCTCGACGGATCGGCTGTTATCACTGGTCTGCTGCTGGCGTTCAACCTGCCTTCGAACCTGCCCATCTGGATTATCCTGATTGGTGCATTGTTTGCCATCGGCGTAGCCAAGTTTACGTTTGGTGGTTTGGGCAACAATATCTTCAATCCTGCGCTGGTGGGTCGTGCTGCCTTGCTGGTAGCTTTCCCTGCGCAGATGACCACTTGGCCCAAGATCGGACAGTGGGATACCTATCTCGATGCCGAGACTGGTGCCACACCGCTGTCGATTATCAATTCGGCCATCCGTACTGGCGATGCCTCGTTGCTCGAGCAGTTACCCTCATCATTCGACCTGTTCTTAGGTTCAAGTTCGGGTGGTGCTGGTGCCATGGGCGAGATTTGTTCCTTGGCCCTGCTGCTGGGTTTGGCCTTCATGCTGTATAACCGCATCATCACCTGGCACATTCCTGTATCTATTCTTGGTACAGCCTTTGTGTTCTCGGGTTTGCTGCACTTGGCCAGCCCTGTTTACCCCGATCCCATTAGCGTGCTGCTTACTGGTGGTATGATGCTGGGTGCCATCTTTATGGCTACCGATTATGTCACCAGCCCGATGACTCCAAAGGGTCAGCTCATCTATGGTGTTGCCATCGGATTCCTCACCGTTGTGATCCGCAACTGGGGTGCTTATCCCGAGGGTATGTCGTTCGCCATTCTAATTATGAACGCTTTCACGCCGCTCATTAACAATTATGTAAAACCAAAACGTTTCGGGGAGGTCGTAAAATGAAAAAGTTAGAATCATCATTATTAAATATGGTGCTGGTGCTCACCGGAGTAGCAGTTATCATGGGTGGTATCCTGGCTTATGTGAACCACCTGACCGAGGAACCTATTGCCGATCAGAAAGCCAAGGCTCTGGCCGATGGTATCAAGACGGTGATGTGTGTCGATGACCTGCAGGTTTCTGGCACAGATACGCTGAAGCAAACCGATGCCAAGGGTAAGGAGCAGGTTTATGTGATTTATGCGACGAAAGATGCCCAGGGCAATGACCTTGGTGCTGCTGTTGAATCGACTACAGGTGGATTTGGTGGCGATCTGAAGGTGCTGGTAGGTTTTAATACCGAGGGCCAGATACTGGGTTACACGCTGTTGGAGCATGCCGAAACACCAGGACTTGGTGCCAAGGCCGACAAGTGGTTCCAGAAAGGCGAAAAGGGTGATATTATCGGCCTTACGCCCGATCAGCCTCTCACCGTATCGAAGGATGGCGGTAAGGTAGATGCCATTACAGCATCCACTATTACCAGTCGTGCTTTCCTGTTGGCTGTCAACAATGCTTATGCTGCTTACAAAACTGCCCCCATCGATGCCGAGTCGGGCGCTACAACTAAAAGTGAATAGTTATGAATGCTATACAGATTATTAAAAACGGCATTGTAAAGGAGAACCCCACGTTCGTCCTGATGCTGGGTATGTGTCCTACGCTGGCCACTACCACCTCTGCTATCAATGGTATGTCGATGGGTCTTGCCACCATGGCTGTACTTATCTGCACCAATGTGGTTATCTCGTGCCTCAAGTCGGTAACGCCCGATAAGGTGCGTATTCCTGTGTTCATTGTGGTGATCGCAGCTTTTGTTACGCTGCTGCAGATGGTTATCAAGGCTTATCTGCCCGATGTCGATGCTTCGCTGGGATTGTTTATTCCGCTGATTGTGGTCAACTGTATCATCCTGGGACGTGCTGAGGCTTTTGCAGCCAAGAACTCGCCCATAGCCTCGCTGTTTGATGGTATTGGTATCGGTCTTGGATTTACGTTCGGTCTCACCCTGCTGGGTATGTGCCGCGAGCTGTTGGGCTCAGGTTCGGTATTCGGTTTTGGTTTGATTCCCGAAACGTATAACATCCTGCTCTTTGTGTTGCCTCCAGGTGCGTTTATCACCCTCGGCTTCTTGATTGCGATCGTCAATAAGTTGAAGAATTGAAGAGTTGAAAAATTGAAGAATTGAAGTTATGGAATACGTTCTGATTTTCATTAGCGCCATTTTTGTCAACAACATCGTGTTGTCGCAGTTCCTGGGCATTTGTCCGTTCCTTGGCGTTTCAAAAAAGATTGATACCTCGCTGGGTATGTCGGCAGCAGTAGCCTTTGTGCTGACGCTGGCCACCATCGTTACCTGGTTGGTTCAGAAATATGTGCTCGATGCCTTTGGCTTGCAGTATCTGCAAACCATCGCCTTTATCCTGGTCATCGCCTCGTTGGTGCAGATGGTCGAGATTGTGCTCAAAAAGGTGTCGCCAGCCCTCTATCAGGCTTTGGGCATCTTCCTGCCCCTGATCACCACCAACTGTGCTGTGCTGGGTGTTGCCATTCTGGTTATCCAGAAGGACTACAACCTGCTGCAGTCGGTAGTCTATGCCTTCTCAACAGCCATCGGCTTTGGTGTGGCTCTGACTGTGTTTGCCGGTATGCGCGAGCAGCTGGAGCTGGTAAAGATACCTAAGGGCATGCAGGGTATGGCTATTGTGATGCTCTCTGCAGGTTTGCTCAGCTTGGCTTTTATGGGCTTCTCGGGTGTTGATGGCGGACTGAAGGTTCTCTTTGGTCTCGACTAAATAGCCACAGATTGCTAAAAAGAGTCCGAACTATTTTGTAGTTCGGGCTTTTTTGTTTAACTTTGCCCCAAATTTTTACAGTATTACGAAAGATGAAGATTGGAGATAAAGTAAGATTCCTGAGCGAAGTGGGCGGCGGAAAGGTAGCCGGCTTTCAGGGCAAGAATATAGTGCTTGTTGAGGATGAGGACGGTTTTCAGATGCCGATGCTCATCAACGAGGTGGTAGTTGTAGGCGAGGAGAGCTACGAAACTACGCGTATGGTGGAACAGAAGGCGAAGGCCCGCATGGCAGCCGACGACGAGGAGGAACCCGAGATAGAGCCTGCCGATCGTCCCATCACCTTTAAGGCCAAGCCCGAGGAGCGCAAGGGTGGCGACAAGCTGAGTGCCTATCTGGCTTTTGTGCCCATGGATGTGAAGGAACTCTCGCAAACCCGTTTCGAGAGCTATTTGGTTAACGACTCAAACTACTATCTGCGCTATGTGCTGATGACAGCCGAGGGCACAGCCTGGAAGCTGAGAGCCGAAGGCGAGATTGAGCCAAACTGCAAGGAGTTTATCGAGGAGTTCGGTCGCGAGGATCTGAACGACTTAGAGCATCTGTGTGTACAGCTGGTGGCTTACAAGCGCGACAAGCATTTCCTGCTCAAGTCGCCCGTCAACGCCCAGGTGCGTGTTGATACCGTTAAGTTCTACAAGCTGCATGCCTTCCGCGAGAACGACTTCTTCGAGCAGCCTGCATTGATTTACACACTCATTGAGAACGACGTACAAAAAGTAAAACTATGAAATACGGATTTGTAAACGTAGCTGCTGCAGTGCCCACGGTCAAGGTGGCCGATGTGGATTATAATGTGCAGCAGATTGAGAGCTTGATTACTCAGGCCGAAGAGAGTGGTGTAGAGGTGATGGTGCTACCCGAGCTCTGCATCACGGGCTATTCGTGTCAGGATCTGTTTAAAGAGCAAATCCTGTTAGATCATGCCGAGGATGGTGTGGTGAAACTGCTTGATTATACCCGCAAGCTCAACGTGATTGTGATTGTGGGTTTGCCAGTCATCGTCAACGGTTTGCTCTACAACTGTGCAGTTGTGCTGCAGGGCGGACAACTGTTGGGTATTGTGCCCAAGGTTTATCTGCCCAACTATGGTGAGTTTTACGAGAAGCGCTGGTTTGCTTCGGCTCAGGACCTGAATCCTACCGATATTTATTTTGCAGGCAGTCCTGTTCATGTTTCAGCCGAGCCACAGGTGTTTGTTACTGCCGATGGCGTGAAGTTCGGTGTCGAGATATGCGAGGACGTATGGGCACCCACACCACCCAGCAATAATCTGGCTTTGGCTGGTGCCGATGTGATATTTAATCTCTCGGCCAGCGACGAACTGATTGGTAAGCATGCCTATCTCAAGTCGCTGCTTGCCCAGCAGAGTGCCCGCATGATGAGTGGCTACGTATATGCCAGCTGTGGCTTTGGCGAGTCAACCCAGGATGTGGTTTATGGCGGCAATGCCATCATTTTTGAGAATGGACGCCTGCTTGCTGAGGGCGACAGATTCTCGTTGCAGCCACAAATCAAGATGTGCCAGATTGATGTGCAGGCCTTGCAAGTTGAGCGCCGCACCAACACCACGTTTATCAATGCCCAGCGAAATGCGCACGCTCGCGAAATCAGTTGCAAGTCGGTCGTGCAGCGTCCGTTCCAGCTGGTTCGCAACATCGATCCCTATCCTTTTATCCCCAAGAGCGAGGACATGCAGGCATCGTGCGAGGAGATTCTGAATATCCAGGTGATGGGCTTGGTAAAGCGCCTGCACCACATCAACGGCAAGAAGGGGGTGATTGGTATCAGCGGTGGTTTGGATTCCACTTTGGCGCTGCTGGTGGCAGTCAAGGCATTCGATAAGTTAGGTCTCGATCGTCAGGGCATCATCGGTATCACGATGCCAGGTTTCGGAACTACCGATCGCACCTATAACAATGCCATTAAACTGATGCAGACGCTGGGTGTTACCATTCGCGAAATCAGTATTGCTGCTGCTGTTACCCAGCATTTCAGCGATATCCAGCACGACGCCAGCGTTCACGATATCACCTACGAGAACTCGCAGGCCCGCGAGCGCACCCAGATACTGATGGATGTGGCTAATAAGGAGAATGCGATTGTGGTTGGTACAGGCGACCTGTCGGAGCTGGCATTGGGATGGGCCACCTATAATGGCGACCACATGTCGATGTATGGTGTGAATGCTGGTGTGCCCAAAACGCTGATTCGCTATCTGGTGCGTTATGTGGCTCAGGATATGGCTACCGAAACGCTGCTCGACATCATCGATACCCCTATTTCGCCCGAGCTGATTCCTGCCGACGAACTGGGTAATATCAAGCAGAAGACCGAAGACCTGGTAGGTCCCTACGAGCTGCACGATTTCTTTATCTATTATTTCCTGCGTTACGGCTTTGGTCCTAAAAAGATATTCCTGTTGGCTAAGCGTGCCTTCTGCACGGCTATTGGCGATAAGCCTGCGCTTTACGACGAGGAAACCGTTAAGAAATGGCTCACCACCTTCTGTCGCCGATTCTTTAATCAGCAGTTCAAGCGCTCGTGCTTGCCTGATGGTCCCAAGGTGGGTAGTGTGAGCTTGTCGCCTCGTGGCGATTGGCGCATGCCGAGCGATGCCTCGTCAGCCCTTTGGCTGAAAGAGTGCGAGGCACTCTAAAGAAAAAAATGAGTTAGCTGAATGCTAACTCATTTTCTTTTAGTTCTATATGGATGGTGGCGCCGGGTTCAAGGTTGCCATTCACTATCAGGTCGCTGATGCCATCTTCCAGATAGTTCTGTATGGCGCGCTTCAATGGGCGTGCACCAAACTGCACATCGTAGCCCTTGGTGGCCACAAACTCCTTGGCCTCGTTGCTCAGGTCGATGTGATAACCTATCTGCTCGATGCGCTTGTAGAGTCCCTTCAGCTCTACATCGATAATGCGCTTGATGGCATCCAGATCCAACTGGTCGAAAGTGATAATCTCGTCCAATCGGTTCAGGAACTCAGGCGAGAACTGTTTCGAAAGTGCCTTTTGCACAATGTCGCGTGCATACTGCTTGTCCTTGTCGCTCTTCATCAGTCCGGTTTGCGACGTAGCGCTGAAACCTACGCCATGACCAAAGTCCTTCAACTGTCGTGTTCCGGCATTCGATGTCATGATAATCACCGTGTTGCGGAAATCCACCAGTCGTCCGTTACCATCCGTCATGCGTCCCTCGTCCAGTACCTGCAGCAACAGGTTGAACACGTTCGAGTGGGCTTTCTCAATCTCGTCGAGCAGCACAATCGAGTAGGGGTGGCGGCGCACACGCTCAGTCAGCTGTCCGCCCTCGCCGTAACCCACGTATCCTGGAGGCGCACCAATCAGTCGCGAGGTGTTAAAGCTCTCGGTATATTCGCTCATGTCGATACGTATCAGCGCATCGCTGCTGCCAAACATAAATTCGGCCAGCTTCTTGGCCAGATAAGTCTTACCTACACCCGTAGGACCTAAGAACATAAACACGCCGATGGGGTGGTTGGGCTCTTTCAGTCCCACGCGGTTGCGCTGGATGGCTTTCACCATCTTGTCGATGGCAGCATCCTGTGCTATCACGTTGTTCTTCAGCTCTACAGCCATACCCTTCAGGCGGATACCCTCTTGTTCGGCCATGCGCTGTGCGGGCACACCTGTCATCATCGATACCACTTCGGCCACCTGGTCGGCATCCACCACCTGTCGCTCTTCGTCTTCGCCATTGGTCCAGCGCTCGTTCAGCTCTTTCAGCTCTTTGGTCAGCGTGGTCTCGCGGTCGCGATAGCCTGCAGCCAGTTCGTAGTTCTGGTTCTTCACCGCTTTCTGTTTCTTTTCGCGGGCTTCGGCCAACTCATGCTCCTTCTCGATAATCTCGGGTGGAATATGGGCGTTGCCAAGGTGCACCTTCGAACCCGTCTCGTCGAGTGCGTCGATGGCCTTGTCGGGCATAAAGCGGTCGGTGATATAGCGGTCTGTCAATTTGACACAGGCTTCGAGTGCCGCGTCAGTATATGTCACATGGTGGTGCATCTCGTAGCGGTCCTTGATGTTGTGCAGTATCTGCAGTGTCTCCTCGTTGGTGGTAGGCTCCACCTGCACCTTCTGGAATCGGCGCTCCAGGGCACCGTCTTTCTCAATGCTCTCGCGATACTCGTCGAGCGTGGTGGCGCCAATGCACTGGATGGTGCCACGCGCCAAGGCGGGCTTCATGATGTTGGCAGCGTCCATACTGCCAGGTGTAGCGCCAGCACCGATAATGGTGTGTATCTCGTCGATAAATACAATCACGTCGGGGTTCGTCTCCAGCTCCTTCATCAGAGCTTTCAGTCGCTCTTCAAACTGTCCGCGATACTTGGTTCCTGCCACCACGCCAGTCATATCCAGCGTGTAGATGCGCTTGCCAAACAGCATGGGACTGCAGTGGTGGGACTCAATCAGCTGTGCCAGCCCCTCAACGATGGCGCTCTTACCAACACCAGGCTCGCCAATCAGTATGGGGTTGTTCTTTTTGCGGCGCCCTAAGATCTCGATGATGCGCTGTATTTCGCGATCGCGGCCCACGCAGGGGTCCAGCTTCCCTTCGGCAGCCGCCTTTGTCAGGTCGGTGCCAAAGCTGTCGAGCACGGGTGTCTTCGAGTTGGCCTTTTTCTGGGTTGCGGTGCTCTGGGTGCTGGCATTGCTGTTAGCGCTCTTGCCGCCAGTCATCTCAAACTCCTCCTCGTCTTCGTCGGGCAGTCCGATACCGTTGGTTGTGTTATTACTAACGTTTGTGTTCTTCGGCGCAAACAGTATGGCTGCAGCGTCGTCGTATGTCACGTTGTTCATCTCTAAAACTTGTTTAGCCCCGTTGTTGGCCATGTCGTGCAGTATGGCCAGCAGCAGGTGCTGTTCGTCAATCTTACTGGCTCTCTGTATGCGTGCCTCGAGTACAGCCAGTCGCAACACGTTGCTGGCTTTGTCGTTCAGCACCAGGTCGCTGGTTTGTATGGGCATGCTTATCTCGTCCTCTCTGACGCGCGTTTCCAGTTCAGTCTTTACCGCCTGCATATTCAGGTTCAGCCTGTTGAAAAGGTCGATCACCGGACCCTCGTTAGTGCGCATAATGCCTAACAGCAAGTGTTCGGGCCCCACCGATCGGCTTGCCAGTCGGGCAGCCTCTTCACGCGAGAAAGCCAGTATTTCTGATAGTTTTGGCGAAAATTGTGTCGTCATCTATTGTTTGTTTCTATTGTTAATACTATACCTATTTAAATATATCTTTTGCAAAGATACAACAAATCTTGCAAACATCGTGCCATAAAAACCAAATATTTTCCCCTAAAATAGCTTAAAAGGTTTGGTGGGTCACAAAAAAATAATTACCTTTGCACAGTTAAAAACGCGTCAGCGGGCTTAAAAATGCCCTTAAACGCAAAAAATATAAAAAGTAAGAAAGTAAAAAAGTAAAAAAGTAAGAAATAGAAAAGATGGATCAAACATTCGACAACGACAGAATTATCAAGATCAACATCGAAGAAGAGATGAAGTCGAGCTATATCGATTACTCTATGTCGGTAATCGTGGCACGTGCTCTTCCTGATGTTCGCGATGGTTTCAAGCCTGTTCATCGCCGTATCCTGTATGGTATGATGAACATTAATAACGTTTCTACCCAACCTTATAAGAAGTGTGCCCGCGTAGTAGGTGAGGTGCTTGGTAAGTACCACCCACACGGCGACTCTTCGGTTTATGGTGCTCTGGTGCGCATGGCCCAGGATTGGAACATGCGCTACACACTGGTTGACGGTCAGGGTAACTTTGGTTCGGTGGATGGCGACTCGCCTGCCGCCATGCGTTACACCGAGTGCCGCCTCTCAAAGATGGGTGAGCACATTATGGACGACCTGGATAAGGAGACCGTAGATATGGCCCCCAACTTCGACGACTCGCTCGAGGAGCCAACCGTGATGCCAACCAAGGTGCCCAACCTGCTGGTTAACGGTGGTAACGGTATTGCCGTAGGTATGGCTACCAATATGCCAACCCACAACCTGAGCGAGGTGATCGACGGTTGCTGCGCTTATATCGACAATCCTGATATCGATACCGAAGGCCTGATGCAGTATATCCCAGGTCCTGACTTCCCAACAGGTGCTTATATCTATGGCCTGCAGGGCGTGAAGGATGCCTACGAAACAGGTCGTGGACGTATCGTGATGCGTGCCAAGGCCGAGATTGAGAGCGGCGACACCCACGACAAGATTGTTGTCACCGAAATTCCTTACGGTGTGAACAAGGCCGACCTGGTGGCTTATATCGCCGATCTGGCCAACCAGCACAAGATTGAGGGTGTGGCAAATGTAAACGATGAGTCGGGCCGTCAGGGTATGCGTATCGTAGTGGATTGCAAGCGCGATGCCAATGCCAATGTGCTGCTCAACAAGCTGTTTAAGATGACAGCCCTTCAGAGCTCATTCTCAGTTAATAACATCGCTCTGGTAAAGGGTCGCCCACGCCTGCTTTCGCTCAAGGAGTGTGTGAAGTATTTCGTTGAACACCGTCACGACGTAACCATCCGTCGCACCAAGTACGATCTGCGCAAGGCACAGGAGCGTGCTCACATCCTCGAGGGCTTGATTATTGCCGTTAACAATATCGACGAGGTTGTACATATTATTCGTAACAGTAAGACGCCAACCGACGCTCAGCGCAACCTGGAGCAGCGCTTCGAACTCGACGAGCTGCAGAGTAAGGCTATCGTTGACATGCGTCTGGCTCAGCTCACAGGTCTGCGTGTGGATCAGCTGCATCAGGAGTTCGACGACTTGCAGAAGCTGATTGCCGAGTTGCAGGAGATTCTCGACAACCCCGAGCGTTGTAAGGAAGTGATGAAGGCCGACCTGCAGGAGGTTAAGGAGAAGTATGGCGACGAGCGCCGCACCGAGATTATTCCTTTCGACCACGAGTTCAATGCCGAGGACTTCTATCCCGACGATCCAGTGGTTATAACCATCTCGCACATGGGTTACATCAAGCGCACCCCCCTGTCAGAGTTCCACGAGCAGGGTCGTGGCGGTATGGGTTCGAAGGCAGCCCGTCATCGCGACAACGACTTTACCGAGTATATCTATCCTGCCACGATGCACAACACGCTGCTGTTCTTCACCCAGAAGGGCCGCTGCTACTGGCAGAAGTGTTACGAGATTCCAGAGGGCGACAAGAACTCGAAGGGCCGTGCTATCCAGAACATGCTGAATATCGAGCCCGACGACGCCATCAATGCTGTTCTGCGCATCAAGAACTTCAACGACACCGAGTTCCTTAACTCGCACTACGTGGTATTTGCCACCAAGCAGGGTATCATCAAGAAGACCTGCCTTGAGGCTTACTCACGCCCACGTGCCAACGGTGTGATTGCCATCAACATCAACGAGGGCGACCATGTAGTAGGCGTTCGCCTTACCAATGGTAAAAACGAGCTGCTGCTGGCCAACCGCAATGGTCGTGCCGTACGTTTCGACGAGAAGGATGTTCGCACCATGGGTCGTGTATCTACCGGTGTGATTGGTATGCGCCTGGATGGTGGCGACGACGAGGTAGTAGGCATGGTATGCGTGAACGATCCTAACACCGAGTCGATTATGGTTGTATCGGAGAATGGTTATGGTAAGCGTTCTGAGGTTGAGGATTACCGTAAGACCTCGCGTGGCGCCAAGGGTGTTAAGACCCTCTCAATCACCGAGAAGACCGGTCGCCTGGTAGCCATCAAGGTGGTAACCGACGAGAACGACCTGATGATTATTAATAAGAGTGGTGTGCTGATTCGCCTGAAGGTGGCCGATGTTCGTGTGATGGGCCGTGCCACACAGGGTGTTCGCCTGATCAACCTCACCAAGAAGAACGATAGCATTGCTTCGGTATGTAAGGTGATGCATTCGCAGGCCGAGGAAGAGGATATCGAGACGGCAGAGATCGACGCTGAGGCAGCTCAGGCTTCTGAAGCTGAGAATAAGGATTAAACTATCCGCTCAAGTAAACGTCAAAAAATAAATTTTAGTAACAATAAGTTCAACCAATTTTTAAAGCTTATGAAAAAATTATTCGTTATGGCAGCTATGATGGTAGCAAGCGCTACTGCATTTGCCGGTGACAGTGATGCCTTGAAGGCTATCCTCAAGGCAAAGACCTATGCAGAGGCTGAATCACTCGTGAAGAGTAGTCTCGGTACTCTGGCTAACGATGCCGAGAAGGCTAAAGCCTACAACAAACTCGTCGACCTTGCCCTGAACGATTTCTCAGCCCAGAGCGCTATCCAGACTGAGAATCAGGTAAACAAGCAGATGGGTAAAGAAGAGAAACCTGTTGATATCAAGCTGATGAACGAGATGGCCTACGCTGCTCTCGTGGCAGGTATCGAGTGCGATAAGTACGATCAGAAGCCCAACGAGAAGGGTAAGGTAGCACCTAAGTTTGCTTCGAAGAACGCTCAGCGCCTGTGGGGTGGTCCACGTAACACCCTCGTTAACGCAGGTCAGGACGCTCTTACCGCTAAGGACAACGCCTTAGCTCGTAAGTACTGGCAGCTGTTCACCGAGAGCGACGCTGCTCCTATGTTCAAGGATTGCGATCGCGAGCAGCAGAAGCCTTTCTTCGGTCAGGTAGCCCGTTTCGCTTCAATCTTCGCTTATCAGGACAAGGATATGGCCAAGGCTCTTGAGTTGGCTGATGTAGCTATGAAGGATCCCGAGGAGTATGAGAACGCTCTCAACCTGAAGCTCGAGATTCTGGGCGACGGTCTGAAGACAAAGGACGACTCAGTGAAGTATGCTGCCAGCCTGAAGGATATCTATGCCGAGCACAAGGTGGATGGTGTGATGGAGAAACTCTACAACACCCTGCTGGGTCTTGGTCAGACCGACGAGGCTAACAAGATTCTCGACGACGCTCTGGCTGCTAATCCTAAGAACTTCGTAGCCCTCGCCGACAAGGGTCTGGCTCTGCTCCAGGCAAACAAGGCCGATGAGGCTGTTCCTTATCTGGAGAGAGCCTTCGAGGTTAAGCCTGATAACGCTATCATCGCTACCTATGCTGGTACCGGCTACAGCGTACAGGCTCAGAACGTAGAGGATCCTGCTAAGAAGAAGGAGCTTTACAAGAAGGCTATCGAACTGTTCGACAAGGCTAAGGAGCTCGACCCCGACATGCTGCAGGCTAAGTGGGGTTACAACCGTTACAATGCTTACTACAACTACTATGGCGCTGATGCCCCCGAGACCAAGAAGGCCGAGGAAGAGTCACGCTAATCTACGATTGAGTATATAATATCCGATTCAGCCGGGGAGCAATCAGCTCTTCGGCTGATTTTTTTATCGTTTTTGCGGAACGTTTTGTTCAAAAAATGCTCTTTGTTCACGAATAATGAACGCGGGATGATATTGTAAATGATACTGTAAAATCGGATTAGTTAGTTTAACCCACAAATTAAAATCGAGGAGCGAACATCGCTGTTGGCTCCTCGATTTGGTCATAACGAACTGTATGTATATCCCTTTTCATTAATTCTAACATGCTAGTCGTGGGGTGGGGAGCTTACGCTCCCATGCACGATGCCGCCCCCAGTGCCGTCACAATCGCCGTCGCTATCGATGCAATCATCTGCACAATAAATTTCAAAGTTTCCTTCTTGCTCATAGTTACTTTTGCTTTTTAGTTCATACTTCGGGTTAATTTTGGCACGGATGACACAGCTCTCTTTTAGAGAAACACGGCTTTTGTGTATTGGCTATAACCGTGTCCTTTTTTTTAAAAAAGGCCGTGTCGCTCGGCTTTGCCGCTTGGCTCGTCCAAGAATCCGTGCCTAAAAACTTAGTCTCCGTTGGGGCCGTCGTAGCAACCGCCACCGGTATTGCCGCCGCCGGTATTACCACCAGTGTTTCCACCAGTATTACCGCCCTGGCTGCTACCACCACCGCCACTGTTACTTGGTTTATCCTCTTCCTCGGTCAGCTGTCCTGCAAATGTCTCTGCATTCACAAACTCCGCCTTCTTGATAAACTCTCTGCTCGAGATGTTGGTCTCAGCCTCCTGGTCGGGTAGGAACCTAATGTGCAGGGCCTTCAGGTTCTTGGCTGGCGAGAAATCCTCCTTCTTCAGGGCTCCACCTTTCTCGTTCTCGATGGTGGTGAAGAAGATGCCCAGACCGTCGATCTTTACTCGTTTCGAGTTCAGGAGCATTTCCAGCAGACAGCTTCTGAATTTCTCCAGCACTCCGAATACCACGTCTGGGGTGTAGATGCTTCCGTGCTCCGAGATGTGGTTGGCCATCTTTCGGGTGTTCAGTGTTTCGATGGTTTTTCCGTGGGCAAACCACTTACCGTAAATCTTCGAGTTCTTGATGTTGTTCTGCTTCAACAGATAAAAAATCTTTGCCATAATGTTGTGTGTTTTAATTTTAAAATGGTTAATAACTAAGTGTTGTTTGTGTCTCTCAAAAGTTGTGCGCGCTTTGTTTTGATTAACGTTGCAAGGGAAGTGCAAGGTGAATGCAAAAACGAACTTGTTCGAGCTTTGCTGAGCCGCAGCCTTCACTCGCAGTGCATCTTTCTTAATACACTGCAAAGGTACAAAAAATATTTCAAACTACCAAATATTTTAGCTACTTTTTTATCAAAAAGCAAAAATATTTTGGTTGTCCATTTCGTACGCTAAGAACCGTAATTTTATCGCCTCAAAAATTACGGATTTTGCTCAAATAAGTATAACCTCGTCTCTTATGCTCACCTCCACACCGCACGCCGCAACTTTTCCGTACTTCACACTCGTAGTATCTTGTCTTTAGAATATTATATATTATTATATATATTATAATATATATAATAATATATAATATTTATAATACTAATTAATTCACCTCCATCACCGCACCCCTCCACACCGCAAAACCAAAAAGTTGCGGCGTGCGGCGTGCGGTGTGGTGCTATCGTCACTACATGCATTTTAGCGGAGTTTAGCCTCGCTTATTATGTATTTTAGCGGAGTTTACAAGCCTAATCCAAAAACAAATGTTAGTTTTATTCGTATTAAATAATGATGCGGGGAATATAGTGATATTTCCAATAGGTTCCAAATATTTTTGGACTTTTTGGGGTAGAAGTGATTTTATATAAGAAATCTTTTGTATATTTGCACCCAAAAGAACTATCAAAATGAAAATAGAGCAGATATACGAGGTTATTGCCAAGGAGGGCTTTACCGCTCTAACATTACAAACGATTGATAACTATATAAAAGAAATACAAGATGGGACAGAAGATTTTCCTAGATTTAATCTATCAGAGCATGCAGGACTCTGCACAGCAGGTGCGCCGCTCATTGGGGCGTCCATCATCGCGAGCTACGCGACAGCAAGCATTACGTCAAGTAGCCATGCTGAAGGCAGCGAAGGAGGCCCAGCAAACTGGCAAATAGACGAGTGCCAGGAAAAAATGATTGAACAATGGGCCAGGGCTGCCAATCTGTGGGAGGATGACTCTGAACAGATTCTTATTTCAGAATTTGGTCCAATGATAGCTCAAGGTGCTGAAGCTAAGGTGTATTATGCAGATGGCAATACTTCGGTGGTAAAAGAGCGTACTTCAATCTATTCAACCTGGCAAAAGGCTCTTGATGCAATCGCGTTGCACAATTGCTTGTTCCCCGAAACACCAATGGCGGTTATCGGTTTTACACGCGACAGCGATGGACTTATGCGTATAGTGCTTACGCAGCCATACGTGAATTGTGAGCGATTGGCAACTAAAATCGAGATTGACGAGATGGTAATGGCCAAAGGATTCCGTGATAATTGGAATGGTCAAGGCGTGAATTATATTTCCGACCGTTTAGCTCTCGAAGATATGCATCCGGCAAATGTCTTTATTGACGAAGTAACAAAGAAACCTATTTGCATCGACTGTATTGTGAAGTTTCTAAAGTAAGAAGTCCGTTTAGGGGGCAACTTGACAAATCGCTCTAGATAAACAGAAAAGGCATCTAATTTGGATGCCTTTATTTTTGCCCCTCAATGCGTGAAGGAGGTTTACGCCAAAGCGTGATGCTATGCGGGCGGGGACTTCGCACTACTCATATGCATCATACTATCACGACTTACTTTCTGGTTGCAATTATAGAAACATTTTCTATTAGTTCCAAATATTTTGGATAATTTTAAAGAAAATCCCCGAAAACGCACTGTTTTCGATATTTTTTGTTATCTTTGCAGGGTAATTTAATAATTAGACAAAATGGCAAGTAACCAGAACCAGAATTCATCGACTATAACCGGCGACGTAAAGAGCCGTATAGATAAAATTTGGGATACACTTTGGGCCGGTGGAATAACCGTGCCCGTTACAATCCTTGAACAACTCACATATCTGTTTTTCATCAAGTTGCTGGATGATAAGCAGCGCCGCGAAGAGAGTAACGCTATTGAGTTTGGCTACGAACTCGAAGACCCATTGTTTAAGAAAGGCGAAAAGTGGACTAACCCTGAAACGGTTTACGACGATCCCAAGGATGTGTTTGCCCGCATCGATGCCCTCGAAGCACAGTTTGCCGCCAAGCAGCAGGAGTTTAAGCAGAAATACTTGTAATGGTTATGGAAGAAAAAAATAACATAATAGCATCGCAGGCTACGACACAATCTTTATACCAAGATGCTTGCGTCATTATTGATCAGGCGAAAGAAACCGCTTATCGTCAGGTCAATGAGACGCTGATAAAACGTAATTGGCTTTTGGGCTTTAGAATCCAGCATGAAGTTTTAAAGGATAAGCGGGCTGAGTATGGCGAGCAAGTTGTGAAGAATTTGGCTAATGCTTTGATTAAACGTTATGGGAGAGGCTTTTCGATGAGAAACCTCTACAATTTCGTATCTTTCTATCAGAACCATCAAGACATTTTCCACGCAGTGAGTAGAAAATCCGAAAACATTTTGCAATCACTGACTGCAAAATCTCAAGATGATGCCCAATCAAATATTTTGCAATCACTGACTGCAAAATCTCAAGATGATGCCCAATCAAATATTTTGCAATCACTGACTGCAAAATCACCTATCCGCCTTTCTTGGACCCATTATAGCATTATCTTGCAGGAAAACAGCAAGGAGGCTCGTGATTGGTATGAACAAGAGGCAGCTCGTGAAATGTGGGGTACTCGTACCTTGCAGCGTAATGTTAGCAGCCAGTATTATCATCGTCTGTTACAGTCACAGAAGAAAGAGGCAGTGCGTGATGAAATGAAGAAGTTGACAGCTCCATTGCAAGATAAACTGGAGTATTTGAAAAACCCTGTAGTCGCAGAATTTCTTGGTTTTAAGAATAATACCGATTATACGGAGAGTGACTTAGAGCAAAGTATCATCGATCATCTGATTCCGTTCCTGATGGAGATGGGAAAAGGCTTTGCGCTGGTAGATCGTCAGAAACACATACACACAGAAAAGGAAGACTATTATATCGACCTTGTATTCTATAACTACAACCTGCACTGCTTTGTGCTTGTCGATCTAAAAACTACGAAGTTGCGCCATCAGGATGTAGGACAGATGGATATGTATGTCCGTATGTACGACGAGATGATGTGTCCGCAAGGACATAACCCCACTATAGGTCTATTGCTTTGTGCAGATACTGATGAGGATGTGGCTCACTACTCTGTATTGAACAGTAGTGACCAGCTCTATGCTGCCAAATATCTTACCTATATGCCTACACAGGAAGAATTGCGCCGTGAGATTGAGCAACAGAAAGAGTTCTTTAGACTTCAAAACGAGAAATAAGGAGGATAAGGAATGAAAGATAATTTAGATTCTTTGGTTGAAACCATCAGCCAGCTGAATGCTATGCAGGATGCAGACAACGACCAGCGTGCCGTTGAACTCTATCGTGCTATTTTTCGTAATGACGTTGATATAAATAAGTTAGATTTCAATTATGCTGACCATATCTTGGGATATGTGGAGTTTGGTGTCGAAAAGGCTGAAATTGACTATAGAAATTATCTGAGATATTTAAAAATGATAAGCCCAGAGGCATATCTATCACATCTTGATATGTTTAATGAGGCTATTCGAAGTAGAGATGATGAGAATATTGAGGAGGACGAGGAATAATGATATGTTTGGGGATCCGATTAATTATGTAAGTTGAAAATATGAATTGCAAGGAGATATATAATGCAATAGAACACGACTTTCCAAAGGTAAAGTATAGAACACAATACATGATGCCAAAGGTGGTCAAAGAACTTGAGAAAGAGCTTAAGTTCCCTGCATGGCGTATTTGTAAATATACTGTTCCTGAGTCTTGCAACACATATAATCTGTGTTATTACGCAGAATTTCCTGAAAACGCTCAAAGTCCTACAAATATACATTATTGTATAGTTGATACAGATGAAGTTGTAGCCATAATCAGAGCTTTGACAGGCAAATACTTAAAACCGGATGGTGCAATAACTGAATTAAAACAGATTCATTTGTATACGTATCATTTCTTGGAGCAGTATAACAATCGTTTCCTGAAAAATAATACTTTATCACATGAAGAAATCGCATGTATGTTTATTTGTAGGAATAGGTTTATTACGCCAACAAGAATGAACGAGAGGATAAATAGGAACTTTAAAAAGCATGGTAGATTTAACTCTTACGTTTACGAAGTACGTGATGGCGTTTGCTTTGCTCAAACCTCTTTTGAAGATGCTAAAGATGAGAATGGCAATTTGATTCCAGATGATGTTGGCACACTTCTGATACTTTTTACTACTTTCATGAATGAAAACGACATGAGTGAAGAACAAATAAAAGGTATTGAAGATGAACAGAAAATATTGTTTAAAACCATAGACAAACTGTTCTTCAGAAACTTAGTTGAATAGAAAGTTTTATTTAATTTTGCTAGCCGAAAAGAAAGATATCGAAGATAACAAAACAATTGATTATAAACAAAGTATAAGAAGATGATAGTAGATTCAATGTCGTACGATGAAATCATGAAGCTTTATTGGGAAGATAAGGCCTTTGTGAATCATAAAATGGAGGCCGGGAGTAAGTTCTATTCTCGAATGCTTAAGAATGCACGTTTGAAGGATAGAATTTTCTACGACCCCATACGTTTTACAAGTAGGCGAGGGTTTAACTATGTGCTACTATTCTTTAATCTCCCAAAGGACGTTCCAGGAAAGAATAGGTTGGGGTGTAATTACTATGTTTGGTTTATAAAGAATCGTGGAATGTATGCTATTACTCTCTCCACTGTTAACCGTTCCGTCTATCATAACACTATATATACACCACATTTTCTTGACAGGTACAGAGAGCGTTATCTTAAAGATATGACGATGAGTAAACAGGACGTTCTGCATACTTACATTATGAATAATATGAAGAGTATGACAGGCAACGTACCAAGCGGAAAGTACCCCGATGCTTATTGGATGGCAAGAAATGATGGTTTATGCTTGTGTAGGAATCTGGGTAATTCGCTTATAGAAGCTAAAACATTTATAACATGGGATATGGCTGGATACGACCAAAAAGAAATCGTTTTCAATGGTCAGCAGTTTATTCTTAAAAATGGGTTTGAGGTTTCGTTCCCAGAGGAGAATTTCGAGGAATTTCTTTCCGAATAGAAACATACCAAATTAAAATTTTAACTAACTAAAGGTAGAAAGATTACTAAAAAATGACAAGGGATGAACTTAACCTGATCATTTCCCAGATGGTGGAGGCTAGATGGAAGCCGCGACTGCTGGATGCTTCGACGGGCGAATACTGGGACTATGACAGTAAAATGATGGCGTGCGAGTCGGGTTTAGAACAAAAACAGTTGCCTAAAGATATCGATATTAGAGAATCGATGTTTATAGAGTTTGAAATGCGCGATGACTCGATGATTGATGCAGGCATAATGCAGTACGACTCGATGAAGGCCAGACTAAATGCGCCAGTAACAGATGGCAAAGTGGTATTGACGTACTATGAAGGCCGAACGTATATTGGTGTTTATTGTAAGGATAAAGATGTACCATTCAGAAAGGTCGTCGCTTTTTCAGTCGTGTACTCACCGATGGTCCTATCAGCCGTATCAACTTCTGTACCATCCCAGAGATGGAGATTGGAGCAGAGCAGCCCATTTACGGCAAGTACGACGAGGCATTTGATGCTGAACTGAAAACGTATATCGACAACCTCGTGTCGGCTCATGGCGTAGTTGACTGTCCGCAAGCTTTCAAGCTGGCTAAAAAGCTACAGGAGGAGTGCGCTGAATTTGCCCGATTGTCGCAGAACGAAACCTACTGGAATCTGTCGCATCGTGCCATTGTGATAGCCTGGTTAAAAGCCTGTGTGCTGTACGTAGCCAATGGCTGCCAATGGGAAAAGACGATTGAAGATTTTGTCCGTTGGAGCCTGCAGTACGATCTCTGGTGCAAAATGCAGTTCTTTGGTGAGGACATTGAAAAAGCCAACCAAGAAGGCGAGCGCATAGGAACTCGAGGCCCTCGTAATCTGCTGGAGCTGTTGCCTGATGAGTTTAGATTTGAAGATATTCAACGTGTACGTGCCAAGCAGGGTATGACAAACGATAAACGTAAATGTAGTCAGATGATTCGTCAGTGGGTTCATCGCAAATATGTGTTACAGATGACGGATGACAGTTTTGTTAAGAGCGATAAGTTTAGGAAACATTAAATATTTTTGCGTCCCTCACCAACCTCTGCCGGTGGTTGGAGGTGTTGCGAGATAAGAAAACAGAAGAACTTACAGAGATGAATATGTCTCCGTAAGTTCTTTTCTCATTTCGGGGATACCGCGTGGCACCCGATGAAGCCGATGTTTACTTGTTCTGCTTGTAATAGTCGAGGCCGAGCTGGACGTTCTTGATAACGGCCTCTGAGGTATAGGTGGCGCCGGTCACACCATCCACCTTGAGTTTCTGGGCATCGCTCACTTTCTGGTTGTTCCACTTGTCGAAAAGGGCTTTCTTCACGCGGGCATAGTACTTGGGCGTCTCCTGATTCTTCAAGGCTTCAATCTTTACCACCTTGTTCTTCTTGATGTAGATTTTAAGTGGGGTAGGGCCGTTATAACCTTCGACGTTCTTGCCCAGTGTGGTGGTGTTGACGATGTACATACCATCCTCTTTGCTGAGGGTGTCGTCTTTCACACCGGCACTCTGAATGCAGAGTGCCAGTGCTACGATGCTAAACAATTTAATCTTATTGTTCATATGATGCAAAATTTTTAAAAGTTAATATTCGGGATTTTGAGTGAGGTTGCGATTGCGACCTATCTGCTGCTCGGGGATGGGCAGCAGCGAGCGATATGACTTCCAGTTCACCTTTTTGTAGCTGGTGTTGCCATACACGGCGTCGGCACGGCCTGTGCGGTTCAGGTCCATCCAGCGATGACCGCCCTCGAAGAAGAACTCCTTGCGGCGCTGCTGCTCAATCTCCATCAGCAGGTCGGTCTGACTGGTGCTGCCTGCATAGTCGGCGAGTGCAGCGCGATGGCGAATCGTGTTGATGTCGGCCACGGCTTGCTGCATGTTGCCCAGATGCACATAGGCTTCGGCACGTATCAGATACTGCTCGGCCAGTCGCAGCAGCACATAATACTCGTAGTTGGCCGAGCTGCTGGGCGTGGTCATGTTCTTATACTTATAAGGATAATAGTAGGTCTTACCGCCGCTGCCGGCTTTCTCGCCTATCCACTGGTTGCGCAGGTCGGCGGGTTCCGATCGCAGGTCGGCCACCAGCTCGTCGCAGAAGTAGTAGCTGGCATAAGTGGCTCGGGCGTTAGGGATAAACAGATTGCCGATGCGGGTGTAGCCCACGTAGCTGCCTGTGCCTGTGAATCCCTCCTGGTTGCTCTGCAGGATGGCCTCGCTACTGGTGGCCAGGAACACGCGGTCGGCTGTTTCCAACTGGTAGCTGCTGCCCTGTCCGCCATCGGCTGTAGGTATCAGTTTGTTGGCCTCGCTGATGGCCTTGTCCCACTGTTCGGTATAGAGATACACGCGTGCTAACAGGGCTGTGGCGGCATCGGTAGTGATGCGCGTTCGGCCATTGCCTGAGCCTTTCAGCAACTGCTGTGCCTGCTGCAGGTCGGCTATAATCTGCTGATACACCTCGGCTTTGGGTGTGCGTGGTGCAGTAGCCGTCACGCTCACGTCGTAGGTAGTGAGCAGAGGCACATCGCCAAACAAATTAACCAGGTAAAAATAGGCGTTGGCACGAAAAAACAGTGCCTCGCCACGATACTTATTCAACTCGTCGGCTGGTATCACCGTCGAGCCCTCGACATGGCCCAGAAAGTCGTTGGCACCATAGATGCTCGAATAGGGCGCATCCCACAAGTTGGTGATATAGGATGAAGAGGCGTTATAGTTGTTCTGATTCAAATCGGCAAACTGACCTGAGCGCGCCAGCAGCTCGTCGCTAATCTGGCTCACATACAGCTCCAGTCCTTGATAGTACATCAGGTTGTTCAGGAAGTTATCGGTATAGAATCCTGTGGCTGCTGTGCGAATGCCTTCGGGGGTTGAGAATGTTACATCGGCTGTAATCGAGTCGGTAGGCGGGTCGATGTCCAGGATGCTTTCACACGAGCTCATCGCCAGCGTGAAGCCAAATGATAATAATTTATATACGAGTTTCATAATGTGCATGTTAAGATGTTAGAATGTGACGTTGAGTCCGAACACCACCGACTGTGTGGGTGGCACGGCATTAGTGGATGTCTCCGGATCGTAGGCATCATAGTTGGTGATGGTGATCAGGTTTTTGCCCTGCACATACACCTGTAGTGCGCTGATGCCCAGTCGGCCTGTCAGCTTCTGATCGAAGTCGTAGGCCAGTCGCACGTTCTGTAGGCGCAGATACGAGCCAGTGCTATAGGCGGCATCGCTGTACGACATATAGCGGTAATAGGCATCGTAGATGTCGCTGGCACTGGTAGTAGTCAGACCAGGATACTTGGCATCCACGCCAGGCGTGGTCCAGTAGTTCTGTGCCATCTCGTGGGTTACGTTCTCGCTCATGCCCAGTGGGTAGTAGAATATCCACAGATAGCCATACTCCATGGGTTTGTTGCGGTAGTACAGGTTGAAGTCGAATGTCAGGTTCTTCCACTGCAGCGTGTTCTGCAAGCCGGCATAGTATTTCGGGTCTTTGCTACCCAGTGTCACATAGTCGTCGGTGCTGTTGATTTTGCCGTCGCCATTCTGGTCCTGCACCATGGGCACACCCGTCTGGTTATCCACACCCAGATACTTGTAGCCACGGACAATCTTCACCGACTTACCAATCTCATAGGTGTTATAATAGCCGGAGTTCTCCAGGTTCTTAAACTTGGTGAGCTTGTTCTTCGGGATGGTCAGCGTGAGCTGTGTGGTCCAACGGAAGTCCTTTGTCTTGATATTCTGCGTGTTCAGTTCCAGTTCCAGTCCTTTGTTCACAATCTCGGCATCGAGGTTCGACATCATATACGAGAAACCCGTCTGCGTGGGCAGATACTGTCGGGTGAGCAGGTCCTTGCTGGTGTTGTGGTAATAGTTGGCTGTAAACAGGATGCGGTCGTTCAGGAAACCTAATTCCAGTCCTACGTCAAACTTGTCGGTGGTCTCCCAGTGCAGGTCGTCGTTGGCCAGATTGCTGGGCACGATACCCACGTTGCCCTCATAAGGATACTGGCTCGTGGTGTATTTCGTCATATATTGGTAGTCGCTGATACCATCGTTACCGGTGCGTCCCATCGACACGCGCAGCTTACCATAGCTCAGCCACTTCAGATGGTTCTTGACCAACTTCTCGTTGCTGAACAGCCAGCCCAGCCCCAGCGAATAGAAGTTGCCGAAGCGGTGGTTCTTGCCAAATCGCGAAGAGCCGTCACGACGGAAAGTGGCATTGAAGAGGTAGCGGTCCTGCCAGTCGTAGGTGATACGTCCGAACACCGATGCACTCTTGGTCTGTGTGGTTGGGTTCTGGTGGTAGATGAGCTGCGATGCTGCATTGGCATCCTCAAGGAATATGTCGCCTGGATATTTCTGTCCGCGCAGGTACATCACGTGCGTATCGCCATTCTGATACGTGGCACCCAACAGAAAGTCGGCCTTGCCGCCCAGGATGTCGCAGTTGAACGTGAGCTGTGGCTCTATGATTAGCGTGCTGGTGGTCTGGTCGTAATAAAGAGCCTGGTTGTAAGCCGTATTGCTCAGTGGGTGGTAATAGTTGCGCGGATAGAGGTTCTGCTGATTGCTCGAACTGTAATTGTAGCCCATCTGCACCTTGGCGGCCAACTGGTTCCAGATGCGGTAGCTGCCGTTGAAACTGGCATTGAGCGATGTGGCCTCGTTGCTGCCGCTGTAGTTAAGGATGCGCAGTGGAGCCGTATGGTTGGTATTCTCCAGCAGCCAGTAAGGGTCGCCATTCTCATCGTAGGGTGGCATGTTAGGCTGCGATACCACAGCCGAATAGCCTGCACCTGCTGCATCGGCCTTCATGGTGAGTTTGGTTACCGACACACCGGCATCCAGATGCAGGCGATGGTCGTTGCTGTGGTGCTGAACATTGGAGCGTCCGGTCCAGCGCGTATATTTGTCATCACCTACGGTCACCGTGCCCGAGCTGTAGTAGCCGCCGCTAATCATGAACGACGTGTTCTTGTTGCCCCCCGACACATTCAGTTGGATGTCGGTGCCCCAGCTGGTGTTGCCGAAGAGGATGTCCTGCCAGTCGTAGGTGGTATGCTGGTCCCAGAGTGTCAGGTCAGGGAACTTGGCTGGCGTCAGGTCAGCATCAGTCACATAGCCCTTTGCCTTATCGACCTCAAAAGCCTTGCGGCGCAGGGCCGTAAACTCCTCGGTGTTTAGGAAGTCCAGTCGCTTGCTCATAAACAGGGCAGTGGTGCTCATCTTCAGGTTCACCTTCACACGTCCTTCACGTCCCTTCTTGGTGGTGATCAGTACCACACCATTAGAGCCGCGTGTACCATAGATAGCCGTCGCGTCGGCATCCTTCAGGATCTCTATACTCTCGATGTCGTTTGGATTGATGAGCGACAGTTCGTCGGGCAGTCCCAGCAAGCCTGTCGAGGTATAGGCTATGGGATTCTCCGTGTTGGAGTTCAGGGGCACGCCATCCACGATATACATTGGTTCCGTCTTACTGGCCAGTGTGCTCACACCACGTATCACCATACTGGTAGAGCCGCCTCCCGGCACACCAGAAGCCTGTGATACATACACACCCGATGCCGTTCCCTGCAGGGCCATGATGGGGGCATCCTGTGTGGCTTCGCTCACCACGTCGCCTTTCACCTTTGATACGGCGCCTGTCAGCTTCTTGCGCGACTGCTGACCGTAGCCCACCACTACCACATCGTTGAGCGAATAGCCATCCTCGTGCAGTTGGATGATGCCCAGATTGCTCTTGGCATCCACTATCTTCAGTTCTTGTTTCTGATAACCCAAATAGTTGATGGTTAGTACGATAGGCACCTTATTATGATTCAGTTGCAGGTTGAAATAACCTTCGCTATCAGCCACGGTGCCCTCTTTCGAGTTGTTCACTCTGATGGTGGCACCAATCAGCGGGTTGCCATGCGCATCCACCACCTTTCCTTTCAGCAGTCGGGCGCTCATATTTTCAGAAAAAAGGAAAAGGAGTGTTAATAATACGAAATATATCTTCGATTTCTGAGACCATTGCACAATAGTCTCAGACAAAATGTGTACTTTTGTCATGCTTATTTTTAAATCAAGGAAAATAAGTAGAGGCACCGCCGCTGTTGCACATCTATTGCCGTAGGGATGCAACAGGGTGGTGCCTTCACACTTAATGGATAAAGTTACTTCTTGGCCTCGGCCTCTTTCTGGGCGTGATGACCGCAGCCACCCTGCTTGCCCTCGTGTTTGCCACAGCCGCCTTCCTTACCTTCGTGCTTGCCACGGCCGCCCTGCTTGCCATTACACTGCTTCATGATCTCTGCCTGATACTTGGCATCGGTCAGTGTCTTCAGCAGCGCGTCGGCATTAGCCTTCTCGGCATCGTAGCTCACGCATACGGTCTTGGCCTGTAAGTCCACACTCACTTCCTTCACAGCCTCGTTGGCCTTCAGAGTCTTCTCTACGCGCTTAGCGCAGTTCTGACAGCGAATGTTTGTTACCTTGAACTTCACGTTGTCTGCCAGCACGTTTACTGATACCATAGCGGCAAACATCATCATTACAATCTTTTTCATCTCTTTTAAATACTTTAATTAATTAATACTTTGATGGTTGTTTTGTTAATAAAACGCCTGCAAAGGTACGCAAATTTTGCTAAACACCATCATTTTTAATACCTCGCAAACCCCAAAATCATCACTTTTGGGTATTTATCCGGTGAACTACACTTGCTAAATAGGGAAAATATAACAAATTGTGGCTGAATTTGCAAAATTTCTGCCATTTTATTTGTTTATTTCACAAAAATACTATACTTTTGCAGCCGTAAACAATAAAACGAGAGAATTATGTCACAGTTGAATAGTTATTTTTACGGTTATTACTTTTACTTTGCAGGGAACTGTGAAGCGGGAAGTTGCGTGTAAAGTTCAACTTATGACAATGGAAGATAAAACAACAAGGTCCCGCTTCACAACCCAGTGATAGCGGGACTTGTTTTTAGAGTGATAATTGACAATTGATAATTGAGATATGAAGAGAATTGCAATACAAGGATTAATCGGGTCGTTCCACGATATCGCGGCACACCTTTACTTCGAGGGCGAACAGATACAGCTGATTTGCTGCAGCACCTTCGAACAGGTGTTCCAGGAGATGCAGAAGGATCCTACCGTCATCGGCATGCTGGCCATCGAGAATACCATTGCTGGCAGTTTGTTGCACAACTACGAGCTGCTGCGCGATAGTGGTACTGCCATCGTGGGCGAGCATAAACTGCACATCACGCACTGTATCTGCTGTCTGCCCGACGACGATTGGGACACCATCACCGAGGTGCACTCGCATCCAGTGGCGCTGATGCAGTGTCGTGATTTCCTGGCGCAACACCCACAGATGAAGAATGTGGAGGCGGAGGACACTGCTGGTAGTGCGAAGATGATAGCCGAGGGACAGAAGCGCGGATGGGCTGCCATCTGCCATGCCGAGGCTGCCAAACTCTACGGACTGAAGGTGCTCGAAGACCATATCGAGGACAATAAGCACAACTTCACCCGATTCCTGGTAGTGAGCAATCCCAACAAGGCCGACATGCTGCGCCCGCTGACCGAGACCAACAAGAGCAGTATCGTGTTCTCGCTGCCCCACGAGCAGGGTTCGCTGGCCCATGTGCTGGCCATCCTCTCGTTCTATCACATCAACCTCACTAAAATACAGAGTCTGCCCATCATCGGGCGGGAGTGGGAGTATCTCTTCTACGTGGATGTGATGTACGACGACCTGACACGTTATCGTCAGGCAGTAGATGCAATTATTCCGCTTACCAAAGCATTAAAAATTCTAGGAGAATATAAAGATGGCAAACAAACAAATTAAACCTGCCGACCGACTGAGTTTGGTGCAGGAGTACTACTTTAGTAGGAAACTGAAAGAGGTGGCGCAGATGAACGCCGAAGGTAAGGATATCATTTCGCTGGCTATCGGTAGTCCGGATATGCCACCATCAGAGCGAACCATCAACAAGCTGTGCGAAGTGGCTCATCAGCCCGATGCGCATGGCTATCAGATAACAGTGGGCACACCCGAACTGCGTGAGGCAATGGCCAAGTTCTACCAGCGCTGGTATGGCGTGGAGCTCGACTGGAAAACCGAGGTGCTGCCGCTGATTGGTTCGAAAGAGGGTATCCTGCACGTAACGCTGGCCTTTGTCAACCCTGGCGACGAGGTGCTGGTGCCTAATCCTGGCTATCCCACTTACACCTCGCTCTCGAAAATTCTCGGAGCGAAAATCGTGAACTACAACCTGCGTGAGGACAACGGTTGGCAGCCCGATTTCGATGAGTTGGAGAAGATGGACCTCTCGCATGTGAAACTGATGTGGACCAACTATCCTAATATGCCTACAGGCGGACGCGCAAGGATGGAAACCTACGAGCGACTGGTGAAGTTTGCCCAGGATCATGGCATCGTGGTGGTGAACGACAATCCTTACTCGTTTATCCTGAGCGATGAGCATCTGAGTATCATGCAGGTGCCTGGCGCCAAAGAGTGCTGTATCGAGTTCAACTCGATGTCGAAGAGTCATAACATGCCTGGCTGGCGTGTGGGGATGTGCTTGTCGAACCCTCAGTTTATCCAGTGGATTCTCAAGGTACAGTCGAACATCGAGAGTGGTACCTTCCGCGGCATTCAGTTGGCTGCTGCCGAGGCGCTGAACAACAACGACGAGGCTTGGTATCGCGAATTCAACATCGATACTTACGCCCGCCGACGTGAGTGGGCAGAGAAGATTATGGATGTGCTGGGCTGCACCTACGACAAGAATCAGGTGGGCATGTTCCTCTGGGGAAAAATCCCTGCCGACATCCAGAACGTAGAGGATTTGACGGAGCGTGTGCTGCACGAGGCTCGCGTATTCATCACCCCAGGCTTCATCTTCGGAACCAACGGCGAACGCTACATCCGCATCTCGCTCTGTGCCAAAGAGGAAAAAATCGAACAAGCATTGGAAAGAATTAAAAAAATGAAATAAATTATGGAATTAGAATTATCACCATTGAATTTGCCGAGTGACAACGAACGTCCCTTTGTGATTGCAGGTCCTTGTAGTGCCGAAACAGAGGAACAAGTGATGACAACCGCTAAGCAGCTGGCTATGAAGGGCTGCCATAATTTCCGCGCTGGCGTGTGGAAACCACGTACCAAACCAGGTGGTTTCGAGGGTCATGGCGAACCCGCTCTGGTATGGCTGGAGCAGGTGAAGAAGGAAACCAAAATGCTGGTTTCGACCGAGGTGGCTACACCTGAGCACGTGGAGCTGTGCCTGAAGCACGGGGTGGATATCCTGTGGATTGGTGCGCGCACATCGGCCAACCCCTTTGCCATGCAGGCTATTGCCGACTCGCTGAAGGGCGTGGACATCCCCGTGTTTGTAAAGAACCCCGTGAACCCCGACCTGGAACTCTGGATTGGTGCTTTGGAGCGTATCAATCAGGCTGGCATCAAGCGTCTGGGAGCCATCCATCGTGGTTTCTCAAGCTATGAACAAAAGATTTATCGTAATGCACCTATGTGGCAGATTCCTATCGAGTTACGTCGTCGTATTCCCGATCTGCCTATCATCAGCGACCCCTCACATATCGGTGGACGCCGCGAGCTGGTAGCTCCTCTGTGTCAGCAGGCTATGGACCTGGGCTTCGACGGTTTGATTGTGGAGAGCCACTGCGATCCTGACAAGGCCTGGAGCGATGCCAAGCAGCAGGTGACACCCGATGTGCTCGACTACATCCTTTCGCTGCTGGTGATTCGCGACGAGAAAACCACTACCGAGGGCATCACGCAGTTGCGTAAGCAAATCGACGAGCTCGACAATCAGCTGATGGATCTTCTGGCCAAGCGCATGCGCGTGTGCCGTGAGATTGGTCAGTACAAGAAGGAGCACAACATGACGGTGCTGCAGGCCAATCGCTACAACGAAATTCTGAACAAGCGTGGTGCCCAGGGCTCGCTCTGTGGTATGGACCCCGAATTCGTGGCTCACGTTTTCGAGAACATCCACGAAGAGAGCGTCCGTCAGCAGATTGAAATAATAAATAAGTAATTATTAGGCACGAATTTCACGAATTAACGCGAATTATTGAATAATAAGCTAAAATTCGTGTAAATTCGCGTAATTCGTGCCAAAATAAAAAAGCAATGAAAATATTAGTAATGGGCGCAGGAAAGATGGGATCGTTCTTCATCGACCTGCTGAGTTTTGAAAACGAAGTGGCTGTGTTTGAGCGCGATGCCAAACGCATGCGATTTACATACAACTGTCAGCGATTCACAACCTACGAGGAGATCGAGGCATTCAAGCCCGAACTGCTGATTAATGCCGTCACGCTGAAATACACCATCCCGGTGTTTGAAGAGGTGATTCCACACCTGCCAAAGGAGTGCATCATCAGCGATATTGCCAGTGTGAAAACCGATCTGAAGGATTTCTATGAGAAGACCGGCATGCGTTACGTATCTACGCACCCCATGTTTGGTCCTACCTTCGCCAACCTGCAGCAGCTCTCTGAGGAGAACGCTATCATCATCAGCGAGGGCGACACACTGGGGCGCTGTTTCTTTAAAGACCTGTACAGCAAACTGGGACTGAACATCTACGAGTACAGCTTTGAGGAACATGATAAAACGGTGGCTTACTCGCTGTCGATTCCTTTCGTCAGCACCTTCGTGTTTGCTGCTGTGATGAAGCATCAGGATGCACCAGGCACCACCTTTAAACGACACATGCGCATTGCCAAGGGCGTGCTGAACGAGGACGACTACCTGTTGCAGGAAATCCTGTTCAACCCTTACACCCACGATCAGGTGGCACAGATTCGTACAGAGCTGAAGGAACTGCTGGAGATCATCGACCAGAAGGATGCCGACGGTATGAAAGGCTATCTGACGAAGATTCGTAACAACGTGAGGGGCGACATCGAAATTAAACGCTAACTAAATATACTTTATGAAGAAAAAGCTAACTATTGTAACACTACTGTTGAGCGCTATGTGCATGCAGGCACAGGCGCAAACGCGCGAAGATTATGTGGCATTCCTTTACCAGTTTATGCCACAACCCGACAAAACCGACTACTCGCGTGAATTCTATGAGAAAAACGTAGCCCTGGCTCTTGAGGCCAAGGCTGCTTTGCCATGGGGAAAGACGGTGCCTGAAAGGGAATTCCGCCATTTTGTGGTGCCCGTGCGTGTGAACAACGAGAATCTGGACAACTCTCGTGAAGTGTTCTACAAGGCGCTGAAGCCACGTGTGGAGAAACTGAGCATGAAGGACGCCATTCTCGAAGTGAACCACTGGTGCCACGAGCACGTGACTTATCGCCCTTCTGACGGACGTACCAGCAGTCCATTGGCTACGCTCCGTACGGCCTACGGTCGCTGTGGTGAGCAGAGTACCTTTACGGTGGCTGCGCTGCGTGCGGTGGGTATTCCTGCCCGTCAGGTCTATACGCCTCGTTGGGCGCATACCGATGATAACCATGCATGGGTAGAGGCCTGGGCTGATGGAAAATGGTACTTCCTGGGTGCCTGCGAGCCTGAGCCAGTGCTGAATCTGGGATGGTTTAACGAGAGTGCCTCGCGCGGTATGCTGATGCACACCAAGGCTTTTGGCAACTACGACGGTCCCGAGGAGGTGATGAGCGTGACACCATGCTACACCGAGATTAACGTGATCGACCACTATGCACCAACCGCCCAGGTGATGGTACGTGTGGTTGACGCCAAAGGCAAACCCGTGAAAGGAGCCCGTGTGGAGTTTAAACTCTACAACTATGCCGAGTTCTTCACTGTGGCCGACAAGACCACCAACGAGCAGGGTGTAGTATCGCTCACGGCTGGTAAAGGCGACATGCTGTTATGGATATCGAAAGATGGCAAGGTGGCCACCCGCAAGGTGTCGTTTGGCAAGGACAGAGAGGTGAAGGTGCAGTTGGACGGCAGGCAGTTGCCTGCTGTGGTCGATCTCGACATCGTTCCACCATCCATCAGCGGACAGCTGCCACTGGTAACCCCCGAGCAGCGTGCCGAGAACAACCGTCGTATGGCTATCGAGGACAGTATCCGTCATGCTTACGAGGCCACTATGCCGGTAGAGGATTGGCGCGGCAATCATCGCACCATCCAGCAGTTCCTGGATGAGGCACCCAACAAGCTGATGGCTCAGAAACTGCTCGGCGTGCTGTCGAAAAAGGACCTGCGCGACGTGGAACTGGCTGTGCTGAAGGACAATCAGGTGGCTGCTGTCGATACATCGGATATCTATCTGAAGTATGTGCTGTGCCCTCGTGTTGAACTGGAGTGGCTCACTCCTTATAAGGCTTTCTTCCGCAAGGAGATGAAGACCATCAAGACACCAGCAGAACTGGAGGCATGGTGCAACAAGCATATCCGACTGGACAACGATCACAACCCACAGGGCTTGCGCATGCAGCCGATGAGTGTGTATCGCGAAAAACTCACCGACGAGTTGGGCCGCAACATCTTCTTCGTCTCTGTGGCGCGTAGCTTAGGCATGCCTGCCCGTATCAACGAGGTGAACGGCAAGCCTCAATACTACGCCAACAACCGCTGGATAGATGCCTTTGATACAGTTCATAATGAAGAGCCCAATCTTCAATCTCCTAAGCTTCGCTTGGACTACAAGCCTTCGGCGCATAATGATAATCCTAAGTATTACATCCACTTCACACTGAGCAAACTGGTGGATGGACGCCTGCAGTTGCAGACCTTCCCTGAGGAGGCTACACAGAAGGATTTTGCTGAGGGTCAGGAACTGGACAAGGGCGAGTATATCCTCACCACTGGTGTGCGTATGGCCAGCGGAAAGGTGCTGGCACAGATGAAGCGCTTCACCCTGAACGGCGAAACCACCATCAGCTATGCCCTGCGCGAGAATCAGGAGGATGTGCAGGTGATTGGGTCGCTGAATGCTGAAGATATCTATCACGATAAGGCTGACGATACTGAGAAGAGCTTACTCTCCACTGCTGGTCGCGGCTATTATGTGGTGGCTATCGTGGCACCCAACCAGGAGCCAACCAACCACGCTATGCGCGACATCGCTGTGTATAAGCAGCAGTTTGAGGAGTGGGGCAGAAAGATGATCTTCCTCTTCCAGAACGACGACGAGGCACAGCGTTTCAACTTTGCTGAGTTCTCGAAGATGCTGCCAAATACCGTGGTTTGGGGTACGGATGTGGATGGAAAAATAAAACAGGAAGTGTGGCAGCAGATGAAACTGCAGAGTCCAGCACTCCCTGTGTTCCTGATTTGCGATTCGTTCAACCGCGTTGTATTCGTTCAGCAAGGTTACACCATCAACTTGGGTGAGCAGCTGCTGAAGGTTATTCGTCAATTGTAGAAAGCACGTATTTCACGTCGTCGGCACTGGTAACACCACTGCCTGCCGAGAATGAACCGTGGATTTCCATACAGCCCGTCTGGTCGATAATCAGGCGGGCATTTTTTGTGGTCACACCGCCGCCTGGCATGATGATGATGCGACCAGCTGCCTGTTCAACCAACTGGCGCAGCAGGGGGATACCAGCCTCGGCCGATGGCTGCTGACCTGAGGTGAGGATGCGGGCACAACCGGCAGCAATAATCTGTTCGAGGGCTTGTTTGGGATCGCGGCAGCGGTCGAAAGCGCGATGGAAGGTGAAAGATTTTTCGCCTGCGGCCTCTACCATCAGCTTCAAGGCCTCTACATCAATGTCGCCATCGGCAGTGAGCGCGCCACACACGATACCATCGCAGTAAGGCACCGACAGACGGATATCCTCGAGCATGGCCTCAAGGTCGGCCTTGTTATACACAAAATCGCCCTCGCGTGAGCGGATGAGCACCTGAATCTTCAGTTCAGGATACTGCTGGCGAATCCATTTCATCATACCAAGGGTGGGGGTGACACCACCCAGTGCCAAAGCTGTGCAGAGCTCGATACGCTCAGCACCGCCCTCAGCAGCTGCAATCACACTGGCCATATTGCCAGTACATACTTCTAATATACGCTTCATCTTTTAAAGTTTAAAAGTTTAAGAATTCTTCATGCGTAATGCGGTGACGCATACGCTTTTCTCCTGCCTTCAGCACAATCTCCCCCTTCGGGTAGTAGCGCTTGTCGAGATGCAGCGTCACCTCGTCGAATACAGGCTCTGTGACAGCATACGAAGGAGAACCTGGGCAGTCGGGGTAGATTCCCATCATCGAGAAGATAAGCCAGGTTGACATGGTGCCGCAATCGTCGTTGCCAGGAATGCCATTGGGCTGATCCGAGAAATACTTGTCGATGAGTTGGCGCACAATCTTCTGCGTGCGCCATTCCTCGCCCTTGAAATAAGTAAAGAGGTAAGGATAGGCAATATCAGGCTCGTTGGCGGGGTCGTAAAGCCCCTCGTCGAACACGCGCTGCAACTTCTTCACAAACTGCTTGTCGCCACCCATCAGACGGGCCAGACCTTTCACATCATGAGGCACGTAGAAGGTGTAGTTCCAAGCGCTGCCCTCGTGGAATCCTGGGGCGTTAGAGAAGTCGGCACCATCCTTGGGATCGAAAGGTGTGAGGAACGTGCCATCATAGTTGATGGGGCGAAGCGTGCCCGACTCCTTCGAATAATAGTGGCGATAGCCCAACGACTGTTGGCGGAATCGCTTGGCATCGGCTTTCTTGCCCAACGCTTCGGCTAAGTTGGCCAGAGAGGCGTCGGCAATGTAGTATTCGAGGGCATGAGATACAGAGTTGTCACCCGACATGTCGGCTGCATACTGACCCATGGGCACGTAGCCACGACTGTAGTATGGATCGGCATCGGGGCGCATCTTGTTCTCCTTGCCAGGAAGTGTGGCCGACTTGCGGAATGCCTCGTAGGCTGTATCGATATCAAAGTCGCGCAAACCTTTAAGCCAGGCGTCGGCAATAAACGGGATTGCGGGGTCGCCCTCCATCGTCCATGTCTCGCGACTGTAGAGTTCCCACTTGGGCATCCAGCCCCATTCCTGATACATGGCTATCATAGAACGTATCATGTCCAACTGCTTGTCGGGGTAGAGTAGCGTCATCAGCTGACCCACGTTGCGGTAGGTGTCCCAGAGCGAGAATACGGTATAGCGATTGCCATCAGTATGGCCAATCTCGAAACTCTCCATCTTGGGATATTCGCCGTTCACATCCTGCAGGATGTTTGGGTGAATCTGAGTGTGGTAGAGGGCGGTGTAGAACATGCGGCGCTGGGCCTCTGTGCCACCTTTGACGCTGACGCGGTTGAGTGTCTCGGCCCATGTCTGGCGGGCCTGCTGTCGGGTGTGGTCGAAGGCAAACTGAGGTTGCTCGGTGTTCAGATTCTGTCGGGCATTCTCGATCGAAACAAACGATACACCAATCTGTACTTCAATCTGTTCGCCCTCGGCACAATTGTAATTGAAGTAGTAGCCCACATCATCGCCTGCCAACTCCTTGCCGTAGGTGGTGTAGAGTTTATATTTGCCCTGATCGGCATCCCAGTCTTTCTCGGGGCCGTCCATCGGGGGCTGCTTCTTCCAGTAGCCAGCCGAGGTGGGGCGCTTGTTCACACGCATCACAAAGTAGATGGGGAACACGGCCTGCGGGTTGTAGCAGAAGGTACCCACCAGGCGATAACCTTCGATTTCGGTATCGCTCACACGGCGCACCATGCCACCCACCTCGTTGGTAAGTCCGTTGCCAAGATTCAGCAGGATATGGCCTTCGCCTTTTGGAAAGGTGAAGCGTTCGGCCGAGCTGCGTGTAGTGGCGCTCACCTCGCATCGGATGCCGTATTTTTTCAAGCTCACGGCATAGTAGCCTGGGGTGGCTTGCTCGTTGCTGTATTCGGTACCGTAGTGGCGGTAATCCACATCCAGCTTGCCTGTGGTGGGCATGGTGAGCAGCGTGCCCAATTCAGGGCAGCCCACACCGCTCAGCGTCACATGGGCAAAGCCTGTGAAATACTTGTTGTTATACTCGTAAGGCGCCGACCACCAGCGTTTATCCTTATCATATACGTTCAAATCACTACCCATCACGTTAAAGGGTACCACACTCATCATGCCATTGGGGCACACTGCACCGGGATTGCACACGCTGTAGTTGGTGGTGCCGATGAAGGGATCGACGTAATCTACAGGCTGCTGGGCAGCTGCGAATAGCGAACAGTGAATAGTGAACAGTAAAATGAGTTTTTTCATTATTCGACGGTGATTTTGGTTTTAAGAACAATATTGTCGGAGCTGGGACCAACCATCACGGTAAAGTCGCCAGGTTCTACTACGCGGTGCATGTCGGCATCAACAATAGCCAGATCTTCGGCATCGAGCGTGAAATGAACCCGACGTGTCTGGCCCTTGGGGATAAACACGCGACTGAACTTCTTGAGCTGCATCAGAGGCTGGGCAGTAGAGGCAAACTCGTCGTGCAGATATAGCTGGGCAACCTCGTCGCCATCTCTGTCACCAGTGTTGGTAATGTTGAAGGTAACCTTAAACTGGGTATTTCCTGTTTTCTCGATGTTCAGGTTGTCGTATTTAAACGTGGTATAAGACAAACCGAAGCCAAAGGCATAGAGTGGGCGAGCGCTCATCTCTACATAATCGTGTGGCATAGGTGGCTTCTTGTTGTAATAAACGGGCAGCTGACCGATGTTGGCAGGTACCGATACTGGCAGGCGTCCGGCTGGGTTGTAGTCGCCAAACAGCACGTCGGCAATGGCGGTACCACCTTCCTGTCCGGGATAGTAGGCTGTGAGCAGCGCATCGGCGTTCTGGGCAGCCCAACTCTTATCCATCGGGCGTCCTTCGATATAAACCACTACCAGGGGCTTGCCTGTGGCCTTGAGGGCTTTGAGCAGTTGCATCTGATGACCTAATGGGGTGAGAGTGGCACGGTCGAATCCTTCGCCGCAGTCCATATCGCTGATGGTCTTGCTGTCGGTCACAGCAGCACCTGTCTCTTTATAGCTGGTCTTAAAGTCGCGGGCACTCGAACCACCTACTGCCACCACAATCACATCGGCATGGCGAGCAGCACGAACGGCTTCGTCAATATTCGACTGGGTGGTGTCGCGTACGGCGCAACCCTTTACATAGTTCACCTTCGATGCAGGCAGTTTGGCGCGGATACCTGTCAGGATGGTCTTCACGTTGCCCTCATCCTGTGGAGCGGTATAGTCGCCTAACATATTATAGACGTTGTCGGCATTCGGACCGCATACCAGTACCTTCTGTTTCTTGTTGAGTGGCAGAATGCCAGACTGATTCTTCAGTAGGGTGATGGCCTGGCGGGCTGTAATGAGTGCAATGTCCTTATTGGCTCTGCAGCGTACTTGCTGCTTGGCTTCGTCAACATCCACGTAGGGATGCTCGAACAAGCCCATCTCGAACTTCATTTTCAGGATGCGCTTAACGGCGACATCGATATCTGCCTCGGATAGTAAACCCAAATTGACAGCATCTGTCAACTGGGCAAAGGCTAAACCACCCAGGTCGGCATCAACACCAGCCTTGAGCGCCATGATACCAGCATCTTGCTTGTTGCGCGCCACACGGTGTGTACCATAGATGCCATCGATGCTATACAGGTCGCTCACTACAAATCCGTTGAATCCCCACTCGGTGCGGAGCAGATCGGTGAGCAGCGCCTTGCTGCAGGTGCTGGGGATACCATCCAGCGAGTTGTAGCTGGTCATCACCGACAGGGCGCCAGCATCAATAGCTTTCTTGAATGGTGGCAGGAAACTCTCGCGCAGTTCGCGATTTCCTGCTACGGTAATACCACCATTCTGTCCACCCTCGGTGGTGCCATAGCCGATAAAATGCTTCAGGGTGGCGATGGTGCTCCAGGGGTTCGACAGTTTGCCGCCGCCCAAGCCGCGTACCATTGCGGCACCTAACTCGCCGGCCAGCACGGGGTCTTCACCCATCGTCTCTTCTACACGCGACCAGCGGGGCTCGCGGGCCAGGTCGAGTACAGGACCATAGCTGATGTGACCACCCTGCAGGCGGATTTCGCGACCAATCACTTGTCCCACCTTTTCAATCAATTCTGGGTTCCAAGTGGCAGCCATACCAAATCCGGTTGGAAATACGGTGGTGCCGATAGCCATGTGACCATGAGGGGCTTCTTCGGCCAGGAAGAGGGGAATACCCAAACGGGTGTTCTCTATCACATATTTCTGTAAGGCATTGCCTGCTTTGGCGGCCAACTCGGGGTTCAAACCGTTCTCGAGTGATTTCTGGGTCCATGGGTCGGCACGATAGGTGCCCCAGAGCATGCCTATCTGGTCTTGGGCAATGTCAATCTTAAATACTTCTGATGGTTCAACGTTCTCGCCGTTAATCGTATAGTAGTTCCATCCAAGCGTGCAGCATAGCTGACCCACTTTTTCTTTGAGGGTCATGCGACTGATCAGGTCGTTAACACGCTCTTCAACGGGGAGCTGCGCATTCTTGTAGGGCAGCATCTCGTTGGTGTTTGTTGCTGCCTGAAGGTTAAATGCCAGGCAGCAAGCCATAGTTGATATGAGAATTCGTTTCATTGTTAGAGGATAATCATTTTGTCGAATGTTGCTGATTCTGATTCGTTCACTAAGCGTGTGGCTTTAAGTTGCACATAACGGCAGTCGGCAGGTGCGAAGTACACATCCTGCATGATGGGATTGTTGCGGATGTTCGAGAACTCGCCTGCAGCAATACGCTTCATGGTGTCGGGGGTAGCACCTGCCCATATCTCGTAGTGCGAAATCATACCGGTTGTGGCGGGCTTGTAATGCAGCGAGCGCACCTGGCGCACACGTCCCAGGTCGAAGGTGAGACTATGACTGTCGCGTGAGCTTATCTGATAGTCGAAGCCTTTCACGTTCAGCTCCTGCTGCTCGTAATGCTCCAAAGCCTTAGGGGCATAGTAGGCTCCAATACCGTTGATGCAGAGTGGGCCACGACTCTCTTCGAAGCGAACACGCAGTTTCTTAGCGGTAATGGTCTGGAAGCGCAACAGACGCTTGTAGCCGATAGTGGTGGTGGCCTCCTTGATGCTTACTGGTTGCCATCTGCCATTAGCGAAATACTCTAAGCTGAACTTCTTAACGCGCTGTCCCAGAGGAATATACTCCTGCAGCATCATGCGGTTGATCTTTGGCGTTCCTTTCAGCGAAATCTCAAGTGTCGCTGTGGTCACACCATCCTCGGTGGCCCAGTAGGTATCGTAGTTGCCATCTAAAAGGTGCTGCGTACCATACAGCTTCTTATCGCGTACATTCGAGGCTTTGATGCTGGCTTTCTGCAGCAGGTTATAACGCAGTTCGGCGGCCACCTGTTGGTGATAATTCACAGCATTTGCTGAGTCGATGGGGTGGATGAGTCCGTCCTTGTCAACAGGAAAGTTGAGTAGGAACGTGCCATTATGCCCCACACTGCGATAATACAGGTCGGTGAGCTGTTCAATGCTCTTCACACGTGTGTCTTCGCTCTCGTGATAGAACCAGCCTGGACGGATACTGGTGTTGCACTCTGAGGGCACCCAGGTATCGCCATCAGCATGTCCGCTGGTCAGCTCGTAGTACTTGTCGTATCCAGGATAAACCTCTTTGATGCGCAGGAACGACCAGTTGGTGGCATCGGCATAACCCTCTTCGTTGCCCACCCAGCGGCAGCCAGGACCACCATCGCTGAAGATAATAGCCTGTGGCTGATGTTTATACACTAATTGGTGGGCACGGGGAAAATCGTAATAGGTACGACGGTCGATTTTTCTAATCTCCTTGGCGCCGCCATACCAGCCGTCGCCACCATTAGCACCATCAAACCATACCTCGAAGAGCTCGCCATACTGGGTGAGCAATTCTTCCAACTGAGCATAGAAATACTCTACATAGAGTGGGGTACCATAGAAAGCCTGATGGCGATCCCATGGTGAGAGATAAAGACCCAATTTCAGACCATGCTTCTTACAAGCTGCTGCCAGCTCGCCTACAATGTCGCCCTTACCATCCTTGTAAGGGGTGTTGCGCACGCTGTAGTCGGTGTACTTGGTTGGCCACAAACAAAAACCATCATGGTGCTTGGCTGTAAGGATAACGCCCTTCATGCCTGCAGCCTTGATGGTTTTGGCCCACTGTTCGGTATCAAGTTTGGTGGGATTGAAATCGGTGAGTGCAGCATCGCCGTAGCCCCACTCGCGGTTGCCAAAAGTGTTCGGACCGAAATGAATAAATGCATAAGTCTCAAGCTTCTGCCACGCCACCTGATGTGGTGTGGGCAGGGGAGCAACGGGTGCTGGAGCCTGTTTCTGTGCAGAAGCTGAGAGTAGTAAAACGTTAAAACTGAATAGTAAAATAGATTTTTTCATATGTTGTTATTATTGTCCATTCGTGAACGAGTAGGGCGCATCCTGTGGTTGGGTGCCGCGCTGCTTGTTGGCATTGGTTCCCATACCGAAACGGATGTTGGCACCCTGCATCAGCGTACTGTGGTTCAGATAGTTATGCTGATAGTCGGCACCGTTCAGTGTCATCTGCTGGATGTAGCAGCCTTCGCCCTCGGCACCGATGTTCACCGTGTTGCCATTCTCCAGATGCACTGTGGCATGCTTGAAGTAGGGAGTGCCGATAACATACTGATTGCTACCGGGGCATACGGGATAGAAACCTAATGCTGAGAATACATACCAGGCTGAAGTCTGACCATTGTCCTCGTCGCCGCAATAGCCATCAGGATTGGCGTTATACATGCGGTTCATAGTCTGGCGAATCCAATACTGGGTCTTCCAAGGTTCACCGCTATAGCCATACAGGTAAATCATGTGCTGGATGGGCTGGTTGCCGTGAGCATAGTTGCCCATGTTCATAATCTGCATCTCTCTGATCTCATGGATGGTAAAGCCGTAGTAGCTGTCGTCGAATACGGGCGGCAGAGCAAATACCGAGTCGAGCATCTGATTAAAGGCTGCATTGCCACCCATCAGGTTGATGAGTCCCTGGGGATCGTGGAATACCGACCAGGTATAGTGCCAACTGTTACCCTCGGTAAAGGCGTCGCCCCACTTCAGGGGGTTGAAGGGTTTCATAAACTCACCGTTCTTCAGGCGACCACGCATCAGCTTGGTCTCGGCATCATACAGGTTCTTGTAGTTCATGGCACGCTTGGCAAATACGGCAATCTCCTTTTTCTTTTTGCCAAGGGCTTTACCCAACTGGTAGATGCACCAGTCGTCGTAAGCATACTCCAAGGTGCGAGCGGCGTTCTCGCGGATATTAACATCGTAGGGAACATAACCCAACTTGTTGTAGTACTCGTGGCCCAAGCGACCTGTACTGCTCACCTCGGGGTGTACAGCCTGTGTGCCGTGTACCACTGCTTCCCACAATTTATTGATGTCGTAACCACGCAAACCCTTCAGGTAGGCATCGGCAACGATAGAGGCTGAGTTGTTACCTACCATGCAACCACGGTGACCAGGACTGGCCCATTCGGGCAGGAAACCGCTCTCCAGATAAGCATTTACCAGGCCCTCCTGCATCTTCACATTCATAGATGGATAAACCAGGTTGAGCAGTGGGAACAGGCAGCGGAAAGTGTCCCAGAAGCCGGTATCAGTAAACATATATCCCTTGCGAACCTCGCCGTTATATGGGCTGTAGTGGATAGGTTGTCCCTGAGCGTCAATCTCGTAGAAACTGCGGGGGAAGAGTACCGAACGATACAGGCAGCTATAGAAAGTGCGCAGGTGGTCGATGTTGTTGTCTTCGATCTCAATGCGTCCTAATACCTCATTCCAGCGATTGCAGCCAGCTGTCTTTACCTGTTCCAGCGAACGCTTGCCAATCTCTTTGAGATTTTGCTCAGCCTGCTCCAGACTGATAAACGATGAAGCCACACGGGCATTGATCTGTTCGCCTCTACGGGTCTTAAATGATACAATGGCACCAGCATGGTTGGTGGTCATCTCCAACTGGTTGCTGAATACGCTGTCCTTCACGGTAACGCACTCGGCAAAGGGTTTGTCAAACACAATCACAAACCAGTTCTTGAAGTTGGCTGGCACACCACCACTGTTCTTGGTTGTGTAACCAATCACCTTATTTTCTGATGGAATCAGTTTGATGTACGAGCCTTTGTCAAAGGCATCTATCACCACGTTGGCCTCGTTGGTCTCGGGGAAGGTGAACTGCAGTACGGCAGCTCGGTCGGTAGGAGCCACCTCGGCAGTCACATCGTAATCGGCCAGATATACGCTGTAATAATAAGGTGTGGCTACCTCGGCTTTATGCGAGAACCAACTGGCGCGCTTGTTCTCATCAAACACCTTCTTACCTACGGTTGGCATGAGCGAGAACTGTCCGTAGTCGTTAATCCAAGGACTGGGCTGGTGTGTCTGCTTCAGGCCGCGAATCTTATCCGAGCTGTAGGTGTACTGCCAGCCGTCGCCGTTCTTGCCCGTTTGGGCCACCCAGAAATTCATGCCCCAAGGCATGGCCACAGCAGGGTAGGTGTTACCGGTTGAAAGGGTGTACTTAGAATCTGTGCCTACCAGTGTGCTGACGTAATCAACTGGGGCATTACTACTTGCCAAAGCCTTGACTGACATCAGGGCGGCAATAACAATTGTTGTCAAAGTCTTCATATGCGTTTTCTGTGTTTATAAAAAAAATGTTTAGAGTTATTCTATTTCGAGTGCTACCGACTGCTGTTGCATCTGGCGGGGCAGGAATACTGTCACACCCTGGTCGGTAAGCTTGTACTTGAGTTTCTTACCATTGCTAACCAAACGGATGGCTTTCTTTGGCAGGTTCTGGCTCCAGCTGATGCTGGTAGGAAGTTTCTCGCCATCGTCCAAACGATAGATGGCATAATAGCGACTACCGTCCTTGGCTTTGGTGAACCATACGTTGCCCTCGTTGTAGTGAGGGGTGATAGTGGTGTTGTAGATAGCCTTTCCATTCTGCTTGAGCCAGGCGCCGATGGCATTCAGGCGCTTCACACTCTCGGGTTCTATCAGACCTTCTGGGGTAGGACCAACGCCTAATACCAGGTTTCCACCCTTAGCCACAATCTCAATCAGAGTGCCAATCACTTTTTCTGGACTCTTGAAACGTGGGCGAGGCACCCAACCCCAGTCGTCGGTCAGGGGGATACAACTCTCCCAGGGGAAGGCCAGCTGTGTCTCAGGGATAGTGCGCTCTGGTGTCTGATAGTTTTCGTAAGGACCATGGATGGTACGATCTACGATGATGATGCCAGGCTGATTCTTGCGGGCGATACGGGCCACCTCGGGCATATCCAGATCCTGACCGCGATTCTCCTTGGCCACCCAACCGCCATCGAGCCACAGGATATCTACCTTGCCATAGCGCGACAGAATCTCATTCATCTGTCGGTGGGTGAACTGCTTGAATTGCTGCCAGCGCCAGGGGTGCTGATCAACGGGGTAGTTCACATTGCGTCCTTTCTTGGCATACACATCCCACCAGTAATACTGTGAGTGCCAGTCGGGCTTCGAAAAGTAAGTACCAATGGTAAACTGCTTCTGGCGGAAGGCATCCAGCACGTGCTTCAGCACATCGCGGCGTGGGTCGTCCTTAAAGGCATGTTGCGCAATGGTGAAATCAGTTTCCTGTGAGTCCCACATGCAGAAACCATCATGGTGCTTGGTGGTGAAAATCATATATTTCATACCGGCATTGCTGCAAGCCTCGGCCCACTGGGTTGGGTCAAACTTGGTGGGCTTCAGTTCGTCGGCCAATCCGAAATACCAGTCCATATATTGCTGATAGGTACGTGTTGAGTCGCGGGTAATCCAGTTCTCATCGCAGATAGCCCACGATTCTACCATACCTGGCACGCTATACAGTCCCCAATGAAACAATACACCGAACTTCAGGTCCTGCCAGGCTTTCAGGTTTTTAACAACCAACTGGTCGGTTGGCCACTCGTAGGTTTTGGAACGCTGATGAATTTCGTTATCCTGTGCCCCTATCGTCAGGCACATTGCCAGCCCTAAAGCCAGGCAAAATATTCTTCTTTTTTGCATGAGTTGAAATTGTTTATTAGTTATGGCTGCAAAGTTAGCAAAAAAATGGCGAAAGTTTGTATGGTATTCATTTTTTTTGTACTTTTGTGCACAAAAATAAGAAACTACGACAAATATGAAGTATCTAACAGTTCTTTTTTCGTGTCTCAGTATGAGTGCAGTGGCTGCACCCTACGAAACGGAGTACACGCGAGGCATCGGATGTTATCCTGGTGCCCCCAGTGAGTATTATGCACCCGCACTCAGTTGGGTGGACAATGGTCAAAAACTAACTAATGTGGCACGCCACCGTGCGGCTTGGGCTTCGTCGGCTATCGACTATAACCTGACGGCACATCTCGTAACTGATGGTATCTGTGATACCGCTGAACCTGTGATGCTGAAGGTTTCGACGCAGGATGGTGTGTTGCCGCGTAAGGAGGCCGAATGGGCTATCGATGGTGGTGCCTATTCGAAGAATATCCTGATGGGCGAAAAGACTTGGCTGCAGTACGACTACAGTGGTGCCATGAAGGTTAAAACCGCTGGGGTTCGCGTGGTTGGTATGATGGCCTATAACGACCAGCTGGCTACCAAAGGTTTTTCCATTCGATGCGAAGCTTCGGAAAATGGTAAGGACTGGAAAGTGGTGGGTGAATTGAAAGGCAATCAACTGCCTGGTAAGCCTCGGCATTATAAACTGCATTCTGATCCTAATAAACAGACAGAGGAGAGTTTGCTCCCTGCCCGTACACTCGACGAGACCATCCGTTTTAAGGCGCCCGTATGCACTCAGCATCTGCGTGTGGTGATGGACATGGAAGGCGCTGCCCACTGGGATGTTTACGAGTTGCAGTTCCAGAATGCTATTGGCGAATATGTGGAGCTGTTGCCTTCTCAGCAGTTCAGTAGTTTGTGGATGAGCGATGGCGGTGGCGAGCAGTGGATCTACACCGACCTGGGGAAGTCGTTGCCTGTTCAGCAGATTTCAATGGATTGGCTGTATGCACCCCAAAAGGGAATCATTCAGGTATCTGACGACGCCAAAACCTGGATAAAGGTGGCTGATATTGCTGATCGCGTGAATATAAAGGCTACAGCGCGTTTTGTGCGTCTGTTGTTGCAGGAGCCCGGCGAGGCTGGCTGCTATGCCCTGCGTGAGTTGGAGGTGCTGTCGAACCAAAAACAGGTTTACACGCCACATGCTATGGCTGGTATGAAGAATGGACGCTACGAGTTGAGTGGCGGCTTATGGCAGTTGCAGCGTGCTTCAGAGGTAGATGCACGAGGCGAAAAAATTGCATCGGCTGATTATGATAGTAAGAGCTGGATTCCCGCTACCGTTCCTGGTACTGTACTGGCATCGTTTATGAATATCGGCGCTGTGCCCGATCCTAACTATGCTGATGACGTGAACCAGATTTCTGAGTCGTACTTCCGTTCTAACTTCTGGTACCGTCAGGAGTTTAATGTGGAGCGTATCGATGGCGAGCAGCAGTGGCTCAACTTCGATGGCATCAACTGGAAGGCTACCGTGTATCTGAACGGACAGCGACTGGGCCGTATCGAGGGTGCCTTTATGCGTGGTAAGTTCAACGTAACAGGACTGCTCCATAAAGGTCAGAACTACCTAGCTGTAGAGGTTGAATGCAATAAGTATTTTGGTGCCGTGAAGGAGAAGGACCGCAACACCACTCAGTTGAATGGTGGACTGCTTGGGGCTGATAATCCTACCTTCCATGCCACGATCGGATGGGACTGGATTACAACCGTTCGCGGACGCGAGGTTGGTATCTGGAATGAGGTTTATCTCACCTCTACTGGCAATGTCACAGTGAGCGATCCTTACGTCAACACCAAGTTGGCTGCCGATGGTAAGACCGCAAGTGTGAAACCTTCTGTATTTCTGCGCAATAATGACAACAAACCTGTAAAAGGTGTCCTGTCGGGATGGATTGGCGATGTGAAGTTTGAACAGAACGTCACCTTGCCTGCCAATACTGAGCAGGAGGTAAGTTTCTGTCCTAACTGTAACAAGCAGTTGACGAGCAGCGACTTCAAACTGTGGTGGCCTAACGGTTATGGTGAGCCTTATCTCTACGAGGCTGGTTTTACCTTTACACCTGATAACGGCGTGGCTACCACCATCAATTACCAGGCTGGTATCCGCGAGATGAAATACGAGGGACTGAAGGATTCACTCATCATGTATATCAACGGTCGCCGTTTTATTCCACTGGGTGGTAACTGGGGCTTTGATGAGCACAACCTGCTGTACCGTTCGCGCGAGTACGATATCGCTGTGGGATATCATAAACAGATGAATTGTACCATGATCCGTAACTGGGTGGGCCAGATTGGCGACGAGGCTTTCTATGAGGCTTGCGACAAGCATGGTATCATGGTATGGCAGGACTTCTGGCTGGCTAATCCTGCCGACGGACCTGATCCTTACGATGATGTGCTCTTCCTGAGCAACGCACAGAATTATCTGCGTCGCATCCGCAGTCATGCCAGCATCGGCATCTGGGTAGGTCGTAACGAGGGCTTCCCACCTGAGGCTATCGATCGCAAGCTGCGTGAGTATGTACACACCTTGTCGCCAGGTCTGGAGTTTATCTCAAGCTCGGCTGATGATGGTGTGAGTGGTCATGGTCCATATTGGGCTCTGCCTATGAAGGAGTACTTCTCTCGTCAGAGCGGAAAGATACATACCGAGCGTGGTATGCCTAATGTGATGAATATCGAGAGTCTGAGTCGTACGCTGAGTCCTGATGCCCTCTGGCCACAGAGTGTGCAGTGGGGTATGCACGATTATACTTTGCTGGGTGCACAGCGTGCCCGCGAGTTTAATGGTTTGGTTGAGGAAGGATTTGGCAAGGCCTCAAGTGCCGAGGAGTTCACCCGTTGGGCACAGCTCATCAACTATAACGGCTATCGTGGTATGTATGAGAGCACCAGCAAGAGTCGTGCTGGATTGCTTATTTGGATGAGTCATGCCTGCTGGCCATCGATGGTTTGGCAGACTTACGATTATTATTTCGATCCAACAGCTGCTTACTTTGGTGTAAAGAAGGCCTGCGAGCCATTGCACATCCAGTATAATGCACTCACCGACAGTGTTGAGGTGGTGAACCATTCGGCAGGAGATGTTGCTGGTGTCACTGCTTCGGTAACTGTATATGATTTGAATGGTAAGAAGGTGCGCCAGCAGAAGCTTCGTCTGAATAGCAATGAGGATACCACCAAGGCCATCCTGAAGTTGGCTAAGTTACAGGCTCAGGCTCCATCAGATGTTTGGTTCCTGCGTTTGGCACTCACCGATAAGCGTGGCGTGATTTCAGATAACGAGTATATCATGGGTCGTGAAGAGAAGCACTCGGCCGATGGCCGCTCGCACGGCGAGAATTATCGTGCCCTGAACACCTTGCCCAAACCTGTACTGCAGCAGCGCGTAAAGGTTACTGGTACCAAGGCTGTTCTCACTCTGAAGAATACCGGTAAAACAGTAGCGCCTTTCCTTCGTGTCAACCTGAAGGGGGCTGATGGTGAGCAGATTCTGCCTGTTATCTATAGCGATAACTACTTTACGCTGATGCCTGGCGAACAGAAGGTTGTGACCATCGAGTGGAAGACCGAAGATGGTAGAGGGCAGTCACCAGTGATTGAAGTAACACCGATTAACTAAAAAGAAATCTCCTCCAGTTTTGGAGGAGATTTTTTTATCAGAGTTTCTTTTGTAAGTGGTAGGTGCCACTTGAATATTCCTTGGCTGTTGTCTCGCCCGGCAGGGTGACAGTGGCCGAGGCTCCTTCAGGAATCGTAAAGTTCCAGTGCCACTCATCGCCTTCGTATTGCCATTCACTCTTGATAGTACCGGCAGCCGACTGATATTCGGCTTTCATAAAGCCTAAGCGCTTGTCGGGTACGGGCTTCATGATGATATGTCTGAAGCCAGGTGACTTGACATCCGAAGAGATGCCGGCAGCTGTTTCCCAAATCCATTCGCACACAGCACCATAGGCATAGTGGTTAAAACTGTTCATACCGTTAGGACCAAGACCTGTATCGCGGCGGTAGCTGTTCCAACGCTCCCAGATGGTGGTGGCACCATTGTCGATAGAGTAAATCCAACTGGGGTTCTTACGCTGGAAGAGTAACTCGTAAGCAATATCTGCCATGCCATTCTCTGTGAGGGTAGCCATTAGAATACTGGTACCTAAGAAACCTGTCTGCAAGCAGTTGTCGTGAGCAGCAAAGTTCTCACGCAGGCGCTGGATGGTACGCTCTTTGGCAGCACCTTCTACCAGATGGTTCTTCAGTGCGAAGAGGGCAGGGGTCTGCATGGTGTTCAGAATGGCGGTCTTGAAGTTTCCATCCTTATCCAGGAACTGTGCTTTCAGATAAGCCTGGGCTGCCTCTGCCATCAGCTGATATTTTGTGGCATCGCGACCTGTAGCAAGTGCCATGTCGCGCATCATTTCGGCATCTATCTGCCAATAGCAGGCGCTCAGATAGTTCCAATAGCTGACAGCATCGGGTAGTGGCTTCCAGTGTTCGTCGAAAGCCAGGTTGGTGCAGCTTTCCAGTGGCTCATAGCTCAGCCAGTCGGCCCACTGATAGTTGCCGTTCTCCTTGATGAGTGCCTGATGATCGTACTTTGTTTCGTTGATATGCTTCATAAAGCGCTCCATAGCCTCCCAGTTCTCATTGATAATGGTCTTGTCGCCAAACTGCTTCCAAACGGTCCAAGGTACGATAACGCCTGCATCGGCCCAACCTAATCGCATTGTCTCGTTGCCATACTGTGCGGTAGGTGATACCCCAGGATATCCACCTGTCTCACTCTGAGAGTCGCGCACATCACGGGTCCATTTGTGGAAGAATCCGTTGGTGTTGGCGAAGTAGGTACCTGCCTCGGCAAATACTTGGGTGTCGGCCATCCACCCCAGGCGCTCATCGCGCTGCGGACAGTCGGTAGGTACCGAGAGATAGTTGGAACGCTGCCCCCAAAGGGTGTTCGAGATAATCTTATTGACGAGTTCGTTACCTGTAGTGATGGTGCCTGTCTCCAGTCCTTGGGCGATAGAGGTAACAGGCAGCGATTTTACTTCCTGAATTTCGACCTGGTCGGTAGCTGTCACCGAGATATAGCGATAGCCGAAGAAGGTGCAGTGGGGATAATAGCTCACAAAACTATTGTTGTTGCCGAAGGTGTAGTTGATACGCACACCTGTATTCTGAATTCTGAGGTTGCGGCGATGCACGCTGCCCTCCGGACCGTCCATACCGCGGATCTCGGCACCATTGCCGTCGTTCAGAATCTCACCAGGCAGACAGGTGAGCATGGTACCTTCCTTAGCCTTGAATGAGAACGCTGGTACACCTGAGGTGTTCTGGCCGAAGTCGATGACAAGTGTCTCGCCAGGATTCAAGGTCATGATCTCTCCCTGCTTGTAGTTGCGCTTGATCGTCACCTTTCCGTATTCTGTTTGCTTCTGCTCTTGGGCTTTTCGTTCACCAGTAACACCCTGCCAGATATAAGCATCAACGGGTTTGATAGCCAGATCTCGACGCAGATATATCTCTGCACCCTCAGAGGGCAGAATGTCACCCTTGAACTCGGTGTTTATTTCTGGAATGCTAAGCTGCTCTGTGGTGGTATAGCCCGGCAGTTCGCGAGCATCATATTCCTCACCATCAAAGATGCTGGCATGCTTTACCGGACCAGCAACGCCTGCCTTCCAATCCTGCTGGTTGGTACCATAATACTGCTTGGTGCCATCAGCAAAGGTCAGTTCAAGTACACCGCGGAAAGCACACTTCTTACCAATCATGCCGTCGTGCTCACCAGGGGTGATAATCTTGTCGGCCCACCAGCCTGGGGTGACCTGAACAGCGAGGGTGTTCTCACTGCCAGCCTCTGACTTGAAGGCTTCTGTGATATCGTAGGTAAACGAGCGCTTGGTTTTGGCGTAATGCGTAAAGCCGGGCTTCAGAATTTCCTGTCCAACGGGGTGGCCGTTCAGATAGAGTTCGTAAACACCTAATCCTGCTGTCATCCATTTGGCTGATGTCACAGGCTTGTTGTTCTTAATGGTAGATACAAACCAACTGGCACCGTCGGCAGCACGCTTAATCTGGTCGGCACGTCCTTTGGCGATGGGAGCATTGGCAGCCGAAATCCATACCGACTTGTTCCAAAGAGTGGCGTCGAGCGCTTGGGTCTTCTGTCCGATGGTAGTCTGGCGCTGCAGCAGCATCTCACTGAGCAGGGTGCTGAATGCGCCCGTACGATCATTGGCATACTCCCAGTACATACCACCACGCAGATTGTTGTCGAGGATATACTGACAGATGGCACCTAACGAACGTGTGGTTTCGATGGCCCATACAAATTCGCCCTTTTCGTTAGCAATATAGTCGGCCTTGGCTACATCGTGCCATTGGTGACTATAGCCAACGGGCAGGATACCTGTCTTCAGATACGAGTCCACACCAGGATCCTGTCGGCGCCCTTTCTGATAGAAAGGCATACCCATCACCAGCTTCTCCTTGGGAACGCCTGCTTTCAGGTGAGCCTCTACAGCTTCTGAGCCAGTGCAGTAACCCGAGATAGCCGAGGGGTAGAGAGCGGCATGATGATATTTGTTAGGGTCGCTCATATCGTACGACATCACATTGACTAAGTCGAGATAAGGTAAGCACTTCTTGAAGTCGATAAACTTGGCCGTACAGATGGTGGCTATGGTCAGTAATTTATTCTTGCCCAGTTCTCGGCGCAGGTTTTTCATCAGTAGGGTGAAGTTATCGATGTCGTCGGGCGAGGAAGAGATACCAGCTTCGCTCGAGGAAGGATATTCCCAGTCGATATCGATACCGTCTAAGCCAAACTCATCCACGATGCGCTTGCAGTCTTTGGCAAAAGCAGCGCGTGTCTGTTTGGTGGCAGCCATCTCGCTGAATCGGCCTGCCGTCCAACCACCTATCGACAGTAGCACCTTCAGTTCCGGATTCTGTTGTTTCAAACCAGCAATCATCCGCAGTCGGGTAGGGTTCTGGATATCCACACCATTAAAAGATTTGTTGACGGTGCCGAACGCATAGTTGATGTGCGTCATCAATGTTGGGTCTGGAACGTCGTTAGTTCCTGCGGTGACGTAAGCCACCACCACACGATTCATTACTTGCTTTCCGGCATCAGCATGCCAGAAGGCCATCAGTCCGATAAATAGTAAAAGTAGTCTTTTCATTTTTGTTTTTGGGTTTATCGCTGCAAAGATAAACAAAAATCCCGAAACCACAATGGCTTCGGGATAATTATTGTGATTCTTTCTATTTTTTAATAGAGAGAATAGTAAGTCTGCTTAGCCCAGAAGAGGTTGGTGTAGTAACCTGTGCTCTCTGAGTAGTTGATAGCCTTAGCAGCCTCGCAGTTGTCCTTGTTGAAGTTCAACTCGTCGCTTGGGTAAGGCAGACGGTTTGGAGGAGTAGGATAGTCAGCCATCTGAGTATCCTTAGCAAACTTCACGTTGGGGAATCCAGTACGACGGTTCACGTTCCAAGCCTCGAGCTCATTCAGGAAGCTGAAGTTCAGCCAGAGCTGAGTAGCTACGCACTCCTGAGTGGCCTTCCAGATCTTGTTGGCATAAGCCTCAAAGTCGGCTGTTGTAGGAACAATGAGCTCACGGAATCCATTGTAAGAGTCGTTGCCCTTCTTGTAGAGTGAAGAAGTGGTCTTCATGTTCCAATAGTATTCGTTAGAGAGTACTACACCCTTGATGAAGTTCTCCTTAGCAGCAGCCTCGTTGGCAGCTACACCGTAACCCATCAGGTAAGCCTCGGCCTTGCTCAGTGCAACCTCGGCAGCGTTGATCCAAGTGCCGTTCAGGTTGGCATTGCCCTGATAAGCAGCCCAACCAGTGAAGGCGATGGTGTCAATGCGGCAGTAGTAGTTAGAGGTGGTGATACCACGCTCAACATACTCCTTGTTCTTCTCATCGGCGATGTTGTCGATTTCGTTGCTTGTGAGTGAGTTATCGTAAGCAATATAAGCGTCGTCTGGGTTGCAGTCATAAACAGCAGCCAGACGTGGGTCGGTATTCTCATCGGGCACACCGTTAGCAGGAACGTTCATGGCGTCGAGCATAGCCTGTGAACCAGCAGCCATTGAGCTACCAGCCAGAGCCTGAGAAATACCCTTACCATAGTTGAAGTGATCAGTTGCAGTATCACCGTTCACACCGATGTTCTGACTATTGTTCTCAATCAGAGGATACTGAGTAGGATTGCTCAGCAACTCCTGGATAGCGCTCTTTGCCTCAGCAACCAGGTCACCATTGGTAGCCAGGTGCAGGGCGATGCGCAGACGGAGTGAGTTAACATAACGCTGCCAGATTTCAACAGAACCAGCTGCAGAGCTGAAGTCCTGACGCTTCAGAGCAGCAACACCTGCGGCATTCAGGTTGCCAGCGGCAAAGAAGTCGCCAGCCTCCTTCAGGTCAGACAGGATCTGCTTGTAGATCTGTACGTCGTCGTCGTACTTGGCAGATTTCTTAGCGCCATCATAGTCACCAGTCTTCCACAGTGTGCCAGCACCAGAGTAGGGGGCATCTCCCCAGATAGAGAGTACCTCATGAAGCTGAGCTTGCATGATGGTACGACCCAGGAGGAAGAAAATCTTGTTGGCTTCCTTCTCATCGTCGGCGAGGTTGTTGTAAGTATCCTCCAGTACACGATACTGAGTCAGCATATTATAGAAATCCTGCCAACGGATATTGAAATATCCCTCGCTGGCACCACGGAAACGACCGCGGCCATTAGCATTACCAATTACACCTGAGAAGCAGCCAGAAGTGCTTGACTGTGTGTAATAGCGCCAATAATCAAGGTTCATCCAGCGGTTACCGGCATCAAGCACGCCAGTGAACACCTGTGGAACGCTTACTGTTGTTGTCTTTGATGGATCTGCATACTTCTCGTTGAAGTCCGAATCAGAGCAAGATACGAGAGTCATCAGGCCCAGAGCAGCAAAGACAGTTAAAAATATCTTTTTCATATAACTTATAATCTTTTAATTAGTTTCAAATGCTCTTTAGTACCCATGTAGTTAGAAGCTTGCACGGAGTGAAACACCGAATGTGCGGGCGCTGGCAGTTGAACCACCAACCTGCGCCTGGTAGATCCAGTTAGTACCATCAGTAGTCTCAGAATCGAACAACTTCAGTGTGCGATAGAGATAGAATGGGTTACGTGCAAATGCAGATACTGTGAGGTTGCTGCAGCCGAAACGCTTGGTCAGTGAAACTGGGAGCTGGTATGACAGGCTGATCTCACGGCACTTCACGTAGCTATTCTTTTGAACAGCCTCGTCATAGGTCTGAGTGGAACTTGTACCCCATCCATACTGCATGTCGTTGATAGCGAACTGGGTTGTGATGATGTCGTTAGGAGTTCCATCCTCCTTCACACCCTTCTGGATAACACCGTTGTCCCATACATAATAACCGTTGATCATGGTCTCACCACGCTTGTAGTTAGGAACCTGTGAAGGATCTACGCGTACGATGCTGGCCTTGTCGTCAACATTTTCGGTTGTGCTGTAGTAGAACAGACCACCGCTCTGGTAGTCGCGAGCACCAACGGCATCCTTGATGATACCGGTATCCATGTAGTACTGCCAAGGCTGGTTGATAACGTCGCCACCGATGCGATAGTCGAAGCTCATGTCGAGGGTGAAGTTCTTGTAGCTGATAGAAGCTGCAAATCCACCTACAGCATCAGGCATAGCGTTACCTACCTTGCGACGGGTAGAGGTATCGGTTACGTACAATCCATCTTCGCCTACAAGCATACCATAGTCCTTTGTGATTCTACCACCATTTTTCAAAACTTCATCCAGTTCTGTGCTGGTTGTCATTCTGGCAGATGAGCCATCGGCCAATGTTACGTCATAAAGATGCTTATGTACGTAGGTGTAGAAGTCGCCCATAGGTTCGCCAACATGCGATTCGAGGGTTGCAGCACCGTTATCCCAGTTAGCGTGTGAGAGAACATCCAGACCATCGGCCAGCTTCTTCACCTTATTTTTATTAAAGGCAATGTTGGCACGCAGGTCAATGCGCCAGTCCTTATTCATGAATGGAGTGCCGTAGATACTGAACTCAGCACCAGAGTTAGTCAGCTCACCTACGTTCATCAGCATGCTCTGAGCACCCATAGAGTAGGCAGAAGTAGTCTGCAGGATCTGGTCCTTGATATCATTATGGTAGTAAGAGAACTCGAAACCTAAGCGGTTGTTGAAGAACTTGCTCTCGAGACCAATCTCGAACTCGTACTTCTTCTCAGGCTTGATGCTCTCGTTACCTACTGATGTTCCCATGTAGTTATATACATAGTTGTCGCCGTGCTGCAGGTTACCCTGGCTGTAAGCCAAGTTAGCGCGGTAAATCTCAGGAGCGTTACCTACGATACCGTAAGAAGCGCGAATCTTACCATAGTCGTACCAAGAAGGCTTGTTGTCCTTCATCAGCTCTGTGAAGAGGATGCTGGCACTGGCTGATGGATACCAGAAAGAGTTGTTGCCCTTCTTCAGGGTAGAGGTCTTCTCGTTACGGATGGTACCCTCGATGTATGCCCAGTTGTCGAAGCCGTAGCTGGCGGTCAGGAACATACCTGTGCGCAGCAGGTCCTGCTTGTTCATGTTGGCATTCTTGGTACCTACCGATGCAGCGAGGTTAAACCAGTTCTCCTGGCTCAGACCCTGGCTGGTGCTAACGTTCGACATGTAGTATGTCTCCTGACGTGCGTTGTAACCGAAGTTAGCCTGTACGTTGTGGATGTCAGCAAATGTCTTGTCGAAGCTCAGCATCACGTCACCGTAAACAATCTCGTACTTGCTGTTCTCCAGTGCGTAAGCATCGCTATACTGTCCGTTGGTAGAGAAGATGTGAGCATTCTCTGCGCGGTTCATGTTCTCAATCTTATCCGATGTCAAGTCGGTAGCGATACGTGCCCCCAGAGTCAGTCCAGGGATAATCTCCCATGTTGGGTTGATGCTACCGATGAAACGCTGGTGATCCTCAATCTGCTCCTTACCCAAGATATTCCAGAAGTACTCGCTAATCAGCGATGTAGAACCCATTGGGGTGTAGAGGAACTGCTCGTCGGGAGTCAGTGTGTTGGTGGTACCGCCGTTAGCTGCATAAACGCTATTCATATAGCCCAGGCTGGTCATGGTGTGCTCGCGGATGTACTTTACATCAGTGAAACTACCAAACATACCACTGTAGTTCTGTACGATACGGCTGATACGATAAGGACGGTTCTTGATGTACTGCTTCTGATAAGTAGCGGTGTAGTTCAACTTGATGGTATTGGTGATATCGAATGTACCATTCAGGTTGAAGTTGTGCTTGTGGTTTGCAGAGTTATACTGCATGGGCTTCGAATCGTTGAAGTTGTACGAGAAGCGGATGTTGCTACGCTCAGAGCTGTTGGTGATAGCTACGTTGTAGTTCTGGTTGAAACCAGTGCGGAATACCTCGTTCCACTGGTTGCCACCGATAGGTGCGTATGGACGCTTGGTACCATCGAAATAGGTTACCTCTCTGCCATCGTAGCGTGGACCATACGAATAATAACGAGCCTGTGCAGGTGTAACAATCGAATTTCCATTTCGATCGAATCTCGATGTGTTGAAACCTGTTAAGGCTTCTGGATCCTTGTTGCTACCATATGCCCAGTTGTCAAAACCAGGACCGAACTCTGTCTGCATGTCAGGCATGTAGGCAATCTTATCCCAGCTAACGTTAGCGCTGAAGTCAACACGTGTACCTGTACCCTTGGCAGCCTTCTTGGTGGTGATCATCACAACACCGTTGGCAGCCTCTGAACCATACAGTGCAGAAGCGGCAGCACCCTTCAGGATTGAGATGTTCTCGATATCCTCGGGGTTGATGTCGATCAGACCGTTAGAGCGGATACGCTGGTTGTCCCAGTAGCCCTCGTTGTTGGTGTTACCATTGTGGATGGGCACACCGTCCATAACGATGAGAGGCTGGGTGTTACCGGTGATTGACGACATACCACGTACCGAAATAGATACAGCAGATGTGTTACCACCAGGAGCCGACTGGATGCGAACACCAGGAGCTTTACCATACAGGGCTGATGCGAAGTTAGAAGCACCAGTCTTGATCAGCTCATCACTGTTGATCGAGCTGATGGCGTAACCCAGTTTCTTCTGGTCTTTCTTGATACCAAGAGCTGTTACAACCACCTCGTTCAGGGTAGTAGCTTCTTCCTCAAGAACAATTTTGAGAACTTTGCCTGTCTCGGCTTTTACCTGTTTTGGGGCAAAGCCAATGTAGCTGACATTAAGCGTAGCTCCATTGCGACAAGAGATGGTAAAGTCACCATCGTAGTTAGTAACCGTTCCGGCTTGGGCGCCTTCGACCTTAATAGTGGCTCCAATAATGGGGTCACCCTTAGTGTCTGCAACGTTTCCCTTAACCGTAACATTCTGTGCATTGACAACTGCTGCGAAAAGCAGACAAATAGCCATCATACACACTCTCAGATGAGAGTTAAGAAAATAATTTCCCATTTTCATGTTGTTGGTTTTAATTAATTGAATAGTAATTATAGTTATAAAACGAGTGCAAATCTAAACATAATTATACAAATAAACAAGACTTTTAGGTTAATTTTGGTTAATTAGACCTAATAAACTTGCAATATGTGCTTTGATAGGCCTGTTTTTATTAATTTTGTCAGCAAAATGCTAATATACCTACTTATATTTATGAGAAAGTTTAATAAATTATTTCTGGCGATGGCTATGACATTTATGTCTGGTCAGGCCATGGCGGCAGATGCTTGCCAACACAAAAACGCGTTTTCTAACTATGTGAATCCCTGGATTGGTACAGGTGGTCACGGTCATGTATTCCTTGGTGCTAATGTTCCCTTTGGCTTGGTACAGGTAGGCCCCACAGAGCACACCCATGGTTGGGACTGGTGTTCGGGCTATCACATCAGCGATTCGGTGCTGGTGGGCTTTGGTCATACCCACCTGAGTGGTACGGGTATTGGCGATTTGGGCGATATAGGTTTTCTGCCTGTTGCTCATTGCTGTGCTACCGAGACCAAGTTCTCGCATGCCAACGAGACGGTTCGTCCTGGCTACTATGCCATCCGTTTGCAGCAGCCTAACGTATTCGTTGAGCTGACTGCTACCAAGCGTGTAGGTTTCCATCGTTACACCTTTGGTGCCGACACCCAGAAGGGTATGCTGCGTATCGATTTGCGCCAGGGTACCGGTTGGGATTCATGGCGTAAGAGTGCTTTCAACGTCGAGAGTCCTACGATGATTACAGGTTTCCGCCAGTCATCGGGTTGGGCGCGCAACCAGCATGTGTTCTTTGCAGCCGAGTTCTCTACACCCGTTAAGGTGAAAAAGCAGGTAGGCGATACCGTGATGGTTGTTGCCTTCGAGGATATCTCAAAGCCAGTGATGATAAAGTGCGGTATATCAGCCGTTAGTGTCGAGGATGCCAAGGCTAACTTGAAGGCCGAGCTGCCTGGTTGGGATTTCAAAGCCACTGTGGCAGCTGCCGACGAGGCTTGGAACGAAGAGCTGGGTAAGATAGAAGTAGAGACCGACGATGAAACCGTACGTACCATCTTCTATACCGCCCTTTATCACACCATGACAGCCCCTTCGGTATTTAGCGATGTCACCGGCAACTATCGTGGTGCTGATGGTAAGGTGCACCATGGCGATTTTACCAATTATACCACCTTCTCGCTGTGGGATACCTATCGTGCAGCTCATCCATTGATGACCCTGATTCATCCCGAGAAGCAGAAGGATATGGCTGCTACATTCCTGCACATCTTTGAGCAGCAGGGCAAGCTGCCAGTATGGCACCTGATGGGTAACGAGACCGACTGTATGGTGGGTAATCCTGGTGCTGCCGTGCTGGCCGATATGGTACTGAAAGGTTTTGTTACTGATAAGGAGGCTGCCTTCAATGCGATGAAGACTTCGGCTATGCTTGATGAGCGCAGCATGGATCTGCTGAAGAAGTACGGCTATCTGCCTTACGACAAGGACTCTACCTTCCAGACTGTAGCCAAGGGCTTGGAGTATGCTTTGGCCGATGACTGTATCGCCAAGGTTGCAAAGCTGTTGGGCAAGAAGGCCGACTACAAGTACTTCTACAACCGCAGCCGTGGTTATAAGCACTATTTCGATCGCAATACCTTGTTTATGCGTGGTCGTGGTAGCGATGGCAGTTTCCACGAGCCATTCAATCCCTTCAAGAGTGTGCACACTGCCGACGACTATACCGAGGGTAATGCTTGGCAGTACACTTGGCTGGTACCGCACGATGTGCATGGCTTGGTAAGTATGTTCCCCAGCGAGAAGCGTTTTATCGAGAAGCTCGATTCGCTCTTCATCGTGAGCGGTGATATGGGTGCCGAGGCTTCACCCGATATCTCAGGCTTGATTGGTCAGTATGCCCATGGCAACGAGCCCAGTCACCACATCTTATATATGTATAACTATGTAGGTCAGCCTTGGAAGGCTGCCAAGTTGCTTCGCCAGACCATGAAGGAACTCTATTTCAATGATTTCGATGGTTTGTCGGGTAACGAAGATGTGGGTCAGATGTCGGCTTGGTATGTGATGTCGTCAATTGGTCTCTATCAGGTTGAGCCAGCCGGTGGCAAGTACATCATTGGCAGTCCGCTCTTCAACGAGGCTAAGGTGAATGTTGGCGGAGGCAAGACCTTTACCGTAAAGGCCAACAACAACAGCAAGGAGAATATCTACGTTCAGAGTGCTAAGCTCAACGGCAAGCCTTATGCAAAGACCTATCTGATGCATCAGGATATCGTGAAGGGTGGCGTACTCGAACTCGAGATGGGTAACAAGCCTTCAAGTTGGGGCACACAACCCAAGAACCGTCCTTAATACGGAAATAACAACCAAAAAAGAATCCCGCTTGATTGAAGCGGGATTTCTTTTTTTATTTGAGGTAGATGTCGGCAGGTTGCATCTTCTTACCTTTGGTGTCGAACACCCAGAGGCGAAGCATACCGCCGTTGCTATCAAAGTAGCGAACTTCTATCTTGTGCAGTCCAGCTTTCAGTGCCTGCTGACTCACTTCCTCGTGAGGACTCTGTGGACGGTCGTTGTCAACCACCATATTGCCATCAATCTTCAGCCAGCTGCCGTCGTCGCTCATCAGCGAGAAGGTATAAACGCCATCTTCTGGCACGCGCAGGTAGCCGGTAGTAATCAAACCGATATTACCCTTCACTTTCTCGGGAATCACTACGTCGTTCACGGGATAGTTGCCCTTGAAAGGCGCCTTGTGAATCTGGGCGCATTTCTCGCCACGATAGTTATACCAGGCAGCGTTCAGTCCCTGAGTCAGTTTCGATGTGTCAACCTTAACAGGCTCCAGCAGTCCCTGTTTGATGAAGTCGGCTTTGATCATCTCGCCAGCCTGTCCGTTAGGTGCAAAGGTGCGCAGGGTGAAGTGAGTGGTCTCGTCGATCTTTACAGGACCGTTATACAACTGCGAGTTCTTGTTGGGGAAACTGCCGTCGGTAGTATAGCGTACGGTTGCCAATGGGTCGGCACAAGTCACAGCCATGGTACCCTCGTTGGTGAATGCATTCACGCGGTAGATGCCATCCAGACTTGGTGTGCGGAAAGGCACGTTGAGCTTGTGGAGCATGGCAAACTGCTTGGGCAGACGACTGTAGAACTGGTCGTAGTCCTTCAGTTCGGGCTTGGTCCATGCCAATTCTGAGAGTGCCAGGATGCGTGGAAAATACTGGAACAACAGGCGTTCGCGGGTGGGGATATACTCGCACCACATGTTGCCCTGCACGCCAATCACGTGCTGCTTCTGCTTGTCGTTCATGCCTTTCAGCATCTCCTTGTCGTATTCGTAGATGCTGCGCATGCTGGTTTTCTCTTCAGCCTGCGAGAAATACATGGGTGCACCAGGACAGAACACCACGTCGTTGCCCTGAGCAGTTACCTGCAGGGGAGCGTCGGGCACCCAAGTGCGCCACCAGGTGACGGTAGCTGTCTTCGAGAGTCCGCCTTCCAGAATCTCGTCCCATCCCATCATCTTACGTCCGTTCTTGTTGATGAAGGCCTCCATCTGATGGATGAACCACGACTGCAGTTCCTCCTCGTTCTTCAGTTTGAGGTCTTTAATGCGCTTCTGACAGTCGGGGCACGCCTTCCAGGTGTCCTTGCGCACCTCGTCGCCGCCTACGTGTACATACTCGTAAGGGAACAGCTGGAAGATTTCGCTCCAGATATCCTTACAGAAGTCGAGTACCTTCTGCTTACCTGGGCAGAGTGGGGTGGTGAACACCTCGCCCCAACCGATGGTAGAGAAGCAAGCCAGTCCCTCGTAGTTCTCGATGGCACTCAGAAAGTGACCAGGCATATCAATCTCGGGCACAATCTCAATGCCGCGCTGCTTGGCATAGGCCACCACGTCGCGAATCTGCTCCTGTGTGTAATAGCCACCATACAAGGTGTCGCCATGCTCCACACGCTTGCGCTTAGCAGGAATCAGCAAGTCGGGATTATCGTCGCGTGCAGCCAGTCGCATGCAAGCGCTGTCCTGATTGTTGTATGTGCGCCAGGCCCCCTTCTCGGTCAGCAAGGGGTATTTCTTGATTTCTATGCGCCAGCCCTGGTCGTCGGTCAGGTGCCAGTGGAAACGGTTCAGTTTGTAAAGCGCCATCAGGTCGAGCACCTCCTTTACTTCCTCTACGTCCCAGAAATGGCGTGAGGCGTCGAGGTGGAAGCCGCGCCAGCCATACTGTGGGGCATCGGTAATGCTCAGTTGGGCAAGCTTCACAGGCTTCTCGTTCTGCAGCAGTAGCTGGTTCAGTGTAGCCATAGCCGAGAGAGCACCACTGTAGTTGGCTGCAGCAATCTCGATGCCGGTAGCGGTGATGTTCAGCTGATAACCATCCTTTGGCAGTCCCTTTTTGGTGATGATGCGGATATCACCATTCTTGCCGGGCACCAGCGCAGCGTTTATTGATGCGTAGCGGTGCAGACTGGTCTGCAGAAATTCGGCAGCGGGTTTCAGAGCACCTGTTGCATAGGCGATGGTGGGCTGCTGTGGCAGTTTGTACTGGCCTTCTGTCACCGTCATTTTTTGTGGCATAGGCACTAAGTTAACCTGAGCCTGGATGGCCAGGCTCAGGAAACTTGATATAAATAAGGTTATAATCTTCTTCATATAAAGTTTTTAAAAATCTTTGTTAAAACTGCCAGCGACTAGGCAACTGGCGCTCTGGCCAGAGGTGCTTGGCATACTTGTAGTTGTAGAGCTCGTAAATGGCGGTGAAGCGTGTCAGGCGCTCCTTGAATGCCTCGAAGTTCTTCAGCTCAGGTTGTGTCCACTGAACTTCGGCCAGTGCTGCCATACGTGGCAGGGCCTGATACTCCACCAGTCCCTCGGTGAGCAGATACTCCGACCAGAGGTTTGCCTGTGCACCCAGGATGTGCTTCTTGGCTTCGGCCGAGAACGACTCGGGAGCAGGCTCCAGCGAATATACTTTCTCTACAGGGATGAATCCACCGCAACGCGAAGGTTCGAAACGTGCATCTTCCGACTGCAGATAGTCGAAATAGCAGTGCGATGTTGGTGCCATCACCACATCGTGTCCGGCCTCGGCAGCCTTGGCACCAGGCTCGCTACCGCGCCACGACATAATCATGGCATCCTGTGGACAGCCGTCCAGAATCTCGTCCCAACCCAGCGCACGACGCTTGTGAGCTGTCAGGAAGTCGAACACCTTCTGTGTGAAGTGTGCCTGCAACTGCTCCTTTTTCAAACCGAGAGCCTGACACTTGGGACAAGCCTCCCATTTCACGGTTGGGGTCTCGTCGCCACCGATATGGATAACCTCTGATGGGAAGATGTCCATGATCTCAGCCAGCACTCCCTCAACGAAGTCGTACACTTTGGGATTACCCACGCAGAGCACATCGGTGTAAACGCCCCAGTAGTGACCCACCTCGTACGGACCGCCTGTGCAACCCAGTTCGGTATAGCAAGCCAGTGCAGCCAGCATGTGTCCGGGCATGTCGATTTCGGGGATCACGGTGATGTGGCGCTCCTGAGCATACTTCACAATCTCGCGCGCCTCCTGCTGGGTGTAGAAACCGCCGTGGGGAATGCCGTCGTCGAGGTCGGAGTTAGTGCCAAGGATGGTACCCGTGCGCTGCGAACCGATGGTGGTGAGCTTGGGATATTTCTTAATCTCTATGCGCCAACCCTGATCGTCGGTCAGGTGCCAGTGGAAGATGTTCATGTTGTGCATAGCCAGCAGGTCGATGAACTTCTTGACGAAGCTCACACTCCAGAAGTGGCGCGAGCAGTCGAGGTGCATGCCGCGATAGCCAAAGCGTGGTGCGTCGGTAATCGTAGCGGCAGGCATGGTCGTGCCATCGTTGATGGCCTTGCGCAAGGTCTGGATGCCATAGAACACACCAGCGGCTGTGCCACCTTGGATGGTCACACCCTTCTGGTTGATATTCATCACATAACCCTCCTTGGCAGTCACCTTAGGCGATACGGCCAGTTCGATGTAGCGCACTTTCTTGGCACGCTTGTTCACTATGCTCAGGTCGATCTTGGTTAGTTCTGTGATGTACTGCTTCAGGAATTCTGCCTCGTTCTGCAATTCGGCAGGTGCCAGAATCTGCACGTTACCGTCAAGTTCGAAGGCAGCGCCTTTCGTCATCTGGATGGATTGTGGCAATGGAACCACGTTGTAGTTGGCAGGTCCGCCAGCTGTAGCTGTGGTCGAACCTAAAGAGATGAGTGCTGTCAACACCATTCCTTTAAAATACTTGTTAATAGTCTTCATATTGTTATTCAGTTTGGATCGTTGTCTAGAATTTGTATTCCACGAAAGCCTCCATGGCCTCGTAGCAAGCCAGTCCGAGGTTATCGTAGCGCTTGGCTGTTTCGCGGTTGCGGTCCTCGGCACGCTGCCAGAACAGGCGCTCGTCGTTACCCAGGAATGGGGCGCTCTCCATCTGACTCTGGTGGCGCAGGATGGCATTTCGCTTCTCGCGCAGCTCCTCAGGACTCATTGGTACGCACATCTCGATATCGGCAACATCCCATTCAGCCCAGGCACCACGGTACATCCATACGCGGCAGTCCTTCAACCACTCGGCGCCAGCTTTCTTGCTTTCGTCGATGGCAGCCAGCACAGCATCGGTACACTTACGGTGTGTGCCGTGAGGGTCAGCCAGGTCGGCAGCCACATAAATCTGGTGAGGCTTAATTTCGTTAATCAGCTCGATGATAGGTGTAACGTCGGCCTCGGTCATAGGCAGTTTTTCAATCTTACCGCTCTCGTAGAAAGGCAGGTCGAGGAAGTGGATATGCTTACTGTCGATACCGCTGTACTCGCAAGCCAAACGGGCCTCGCCACGACGAATCAAACCCTTCAGGCGCAGAATCTGCTTGGTGTCCAAATCGCCTGGTTTCTTACTCTTGATAAAGGCCTTGACAGCCTGATACGAGTGCTTGATCACCTCGTCGCTACCGTTGGCAAAGATAGTGTTGAAACCATTGATAAAGTGCATAAAGCGGCGCACCTCTTCGTCGCCTACCGCAATGTTACCCGATGTTTCGTATGCCACGTGCACATCGTGCTTCTGTTGCATCAGTCGGCGAATCGTTCCACCCATCGAAATCACATCGTCGTCGGGGTGTGGCGAGAAAACAATCACACGCTTGGGGTAGGGCGTAGCACGCTCAGGACGGGTGCTGTCGTCAACATTTGGCTTGCCGCCTGGCCATCCAGTGATGGTATGCTGCAACTCGTTAAATACTTCGATGTTAACCAGACCGGCCTGTCCGTCAAACTGCTCAACCAGGTGGCCCAGTCCATTTTCAACATAGTCCTTGGTAGAAAGCTTAAGCAGTGGCTTTTCTACCTTTTCACACAGCTCAATTACCTGACGTCTAAGCTCGTGGTTAGGCATCTGGATACTGTTAGTTAGATTTAAATTCATCATTGTTATATTAATGTAGTAAAGTAAAATTTTTCCGCGAAATTACACATTTTGCGCGAAATAAAAGCATATTTTATGAAGATTAACAATAATAATGTGTAATTTTGCACCCGATGAAACAACCAGCTATTCAAAAACCCGAGGGATTGAGCCGCGTGCTGCTGCATGCTTGCTGCGCCCCATGTTCGAGTGCCATTGTCGAGTGGATGATGGCCAACGGTGTTACACCTGTTATTTATTATTTTAATCCAAATATCTGGCCAAGAGAGGAATACGAGATTCGAAAGCAAGAAAGTAAGCGCCATGCCGAAAGTTTGGGATTACAGTGGATTGATGGCGACTACGACCACCAGTCGTGGCTTGGAGGTGTGTGTGGATTGGCATCGACACTCGACCCAGAGGCGCGCTTTCAGACTGAAATGGCGAAAGAACCCGAACGCGGTCGCCGTTGCGAGCGCTGCTTTACTTTCCGCCTGATAGCTGCTGCCCAAAAAGCGCAAGAGTTTGGCATCCCATATTTCACCACCACGCTGGCATCGAGCCGTTGGAAAAGCTTAGAGCAGATTGAGCGTGCCGGTCTTATTGCCGAACAAACTGTCAGCCAATCCCCATTGCCCAACCAGCCATCACCCAAATTCTGGGCCCAGAACTGGCGCAAGGGCGGGCTGTACGAACGCCGTAATCAGCTGCTGAAGGAGTATCAGTTCTATAATCAGCAGTATTGCGGATGCGAGTTCAGCGTGCGGCCTAAACCAGCCGAAATCAAAGAAAATGTAAAAAACGACGAGTAAAATTTGGGTGTATCGTTTTTTTATTGTAACTTTGCGCCCTAAAAATAATAAGTAATATGTTTGAGAATTTAAGTGATAGATTAGAGCGCTCGTTTAAGATCTTGAAGGGTGAGGGCAAAATCACCGAGATCAACGTAGCCGAAACACTGAAAGACGTGCGTCGTGCCCTGTTGGATGCCGACGTAAACTATAAAGTAGCAAAGTCGTTTACCGATACCGTTAAGCAGAAGGCTTTGGGTATGAATGTGCTTACAGCCGTTAAGCCCAGTCAGTTGATGGTGAAGATTGTTCATGATGAGCTGGCCGAGCTGATGGGTGGTAAGGCTGCCGAGCTGAAGGTTGAGGGCCGTGCCGGTGCACCAGCTATTATTCTGATGTCGGGTCTGCAGGGTTCAGGTAAGACCACCTTCAGCGGTAAGTTGGCCAAGATGCTCAAGGATCGCAATCACAAGAAACCATTGCTGGTAGCTTGCGACGTGTATCGTCCAGCAGCTATCGAGCAGCTCAAGGTAGTGGGCGAGACGGTAGGTGTTCCCGTATATTCTGAGCCTGATAATAAGAATGTGGTAGAGATTGCTAACCACGCCATTCAGGAGGCCAAGTCGAAGGCCAACGATGTGGTGATTATTGATACCGCCGGTCGTCTGGCCGTTGACGAGGAGATGATGCAGGAAATTGAGACCCTGAAGAAGGCCGTTAATCCTAACGAGACCCTGTTTGTGGTAGATTCGATGACTGGTCAGGACGCCGTTAACACTGCTAAGGAGTTCAACGATCGTTTGGATTTCGACGGTGTTGTTCTTACCAAGCTCGATGGTGATACCCGTGGTGGTGCTGCCCTCTCTATCCGCACTGTCGTTACCAAGCCTATTAAGTTTGTGGGTACCGGCGAGAAGATGGAGGCTATCGATGTGTTCTATCCCGAGCGTATGGCCGACCGTATTCTCGGTATGGGTGATATCGTGTCGCTGGTAGAGCGTGCTCAGCAGCAGTTCGACGAGGAGGAAGCAAAGAAACTCGAAAAGAAGATTCGTAAGAACAAGTTTGATTTCGACGACTTTATGGGTCAGATTCAGCAGATCAAGAAGATGGGTAACATCAAGGATCTGGCTGCGATGATTCCTGGCGTTGGCAAGCAGATTAAGGATCTGGATATCGACGACAATGCCTTCAAGGGTATCGAGGCCATCATCAACTCGATGACACCAAAGGAGCGTGCCAATCCAGATATCATCAACCAGAGCCGTCGCCGTCGTATCGCTGCCGGTTCGGGCACGAAGATGGAGGATGTGAACCGCCTGATGAAGCAGTTCGAGCAGACTCGTAAGATGATGAAGATGGTTACCGGACTTAATTCGTCGAAGATGGCGCAGATGGCTGCAGCCATGAAGATGCGAGGTGGTATGCCAAAGTTTTAAGAATTGAAAAATTGAAATACTAGATGCAACTGATTGATGGAAAAGCAACAGCGGCGGCTATCAAGGCCGAGATCGCTGAAGAGGTAAAGGAGATTGTTGCCCATGGAGGCAAGCAGCCCCATCTGGCTGCCGTATTGGTAGGTCACGATGGTGGTTCAGAAACTTACGTAAAAAACAAGGTGCTGGCCTGCGAGGCTTGTGGCTTTAAAAGCACACTTATTCGTTTCGAGGATAATATCTCGGAGGCTGAGTTGCTGGCTTGTGTCGATAAGCTCAATAAGGACGAGGATGTGGATGGTTTCATCGTACAGTTGCCCTTGCCCAAGCACATCGACGAGCAGAAGATTATCGAGGCTATCGACTATCGTAAGGATGTGGATGGTTTCCATCCCATCAACGTGGGACGCATGGCCATCGGTCTGCCTTGCTTCATCTCTGCCACTCCCCTTGGTATCATCACCCTGTTGAAGCGCTATGGCATCGAGACCAGCGGTAAGAAGTGCGTGGTACTGGGTCGTTCCAACATTGTTGGTAAGCCCATGGCTCAGCTCATGATGCAGAAGCAGTATGGCGATGCCACCGTTACCGTGTGCCACTCGCACTCAAAGAACCTGAAGGAAGAGTGCCGCGAGGCCGACATCATTATCGCTGCCATCGGTAAGCCCGACTTTGTAACAGCCGATATGGTGAAAGAAGGCGCCGTGATTGTGGATGTAGGTACCACCCGCGTGCCCGATGCCACCCGTAAGAGCGGATTCCGTTTGAATGGCGATGTGAAGTTCAGCGAGGTTGCTCCCAAGTGCTCGTTCATCACACCAGTTCCCGGTGGAGTAGGTCCCATGACCATCTGCTCGCTGATGAAGAACACTCTGGCAGCAGGCAAGAAAGAGTACTATAAGTAATTGACAATTGATAATTATGACGGCGCAAGAGTATTACGAACAAGGCAACGAGGCCCGGAAGCGTGGACAATGGCACGAGGCTATCAATAGCTACATACAAGCGATAGAACTCGACCCCGATAGTCCTGCTGTCGAGGCAAAGCGTATGCTCGACGACATCATGGCTTTCTATTGTAAAGATATGTATAATCCCTGATTCCATAGTGGATTCAGGGATTCTTCTATAAATGCTGCTATTTGTTATAAAAAGATAGTATTTTTAGATAAATTGAAAGAAAATGATGTTTTTCTTTTGCATTTTGATAAGTAATTAGTATCTTTGCAACCCAAAAAAGAGATTAATGCGTTAAACAACTATATTATGGCAAAAATGAAAGGCGCTATTGAGGTGAATACCGAGAGGTGTAAGGGATGCAGCCTCTGCATCATTGCCTGCCCTCAGAAGGTGATCGCCCTTGCCAACAAAGTTAATTTGCACGGCTACCCCTATGTGGAGGCTGTCAACGAGGAGGCCTGCGTGGGCTGTGCTTCGTGTGGCATTGTCTGCCCCGATGGTTGTATCACCGTGTATCGTAAAAAAGTGGAGGAATAAGTATGGCAGAACAGAAAGATGTTGTGTTGATGAAAGGCAACGAGGCAATTGCCCACGCTGCTATTCGATGCGGATGCGACGGCTATTTCGGCTATCCTATTACTCCGCAGAGTGAAGTGATTGAGACGCTGGCTGAGCTGAAGCCTTGGGAGACCACCGGTATGCAGGTGGTTCAGGCCGAGAGCGAGCTGGCTAGTATCTACATGGTTTATGGTGCAGCCGGTGCCGGTAAGCGTGCCATGACTTCTTCGTCGTCGCCTGGTATTGCGCTGATGCAGGAGGGTATCACCTACATGGCTGGTGCCGAGGTGCCAGGTGTGTTTGTTAACGTGCAGCGCGGCGGTCCTGGTCTGGGAACCATCCAGCCTTCGCAGGGCGACTATTTCCAGGCTACCCGTGGTGGTGGTAATGGCGACTACAAGGTGATCGTGCTGGCTCCATCATCCGTTCAGGAGATGGCCGACTTTGTTGATCTGGCTTTCGAGCTGGCATTCAAGTATCGCAATCCTGCCATGATTCTCTCCGACGGTGTGATCGGTCAGATGATGGAGAAGGTGGTGCTGCCACCTATCAAGCCCCGTCGTACCGACGAGGAGGTAATCCGCGAGTGCCCATGGGCCTCTACCGGTAAGCCCAAGAACCGTGAGCGTGTGGTGATCACCTCGCTTGAGCTGAAGCCCGAGGCTATGGAGAAGCGCAACCTGGCTCTGCAGGAGAAGTATCGCAAGATTCAGGAGAACGAGGTGCGCTTTGAGCAGCAGCAGATGGACGATGCCGACTATGCCATCGTGGCCTTCGGCAGTGCCGCCCGTATCGCAGAGAAGAGCGTAGAGATAGCCCGCGAGCATGGCATCAAGGTAGGACTGTTCCGTCCCATCACCCTGTTCCCATTCCCCGAGAAGCAGATTGCTGAGCTCTCAAAGAAGGTGAAGGGTATCCTGGTGGCCGAGATCAACGCCGGACAGATGGTGCAGGATGTGCGCCTGGCTGTCAACGGTGCTGTGCCCGTAGAGCAGTTCGGTCGTCTGGGTGGTATCGTTCCCGATCCTGAGGAAATCGTAGAGGCTTTGAAGAAATTGATAAAATAAACACAAGGCAATATCATTATGGATAGAAATCAAATAGTAAGTCCAGAGAACATCGTCTGCAAAAAGCCGACGCTGATGAACGACAACAATATGCACTACTGCCCAGGCTGTAGCCACGGCGTGGTACATAAGCTCGTTGCCGAGGTAATCGAAGAGATGGGTATGGCCGACAAGGCCATCGGCGTATCGCCAGTGGGTTGTGCTGTGTTTGCCTATAACTATATAGATATCGATTGGCAGGAGGCTGCCCACGGTCGTGCACCCGCACTGGCCACTGGTATCAAGCGCACCTGGCCCGACCGACTGGTGTTCACCTATCAGGGTGATGGCGACCTGGCTTGTATCGGTACCTGCGAAACCATTCACGCTCTGAACCGTGGTGAGAACATTGTGATTATCTTCGTCAACAATGCCATCTATGGTATGACTGGTGGTCAGATGGCACCAACCACACTGATTGGTCAGAAAACCTCTACCTGTCCTTACGGTCGTGACCCAGAGATTCACGGTTATCCCCTGAAGATGGCCGATATCGCAGCTCAGCTCGAGGGTACCTGCTATGTTACCCGTCAGAGTGTAGAGAGTGTGGCTTCAATCCTCAAGGCCAAGAAGGCACTGCGCAAGGCATTCGAGGCTTCGATGGCCGGCAAGGGCTCGTCGCTGGTAGAGTTTGTTTCAACCTGTAACAGCGGTTGGAAGCTCACTCCTGCTAAGGCTAACGAGTGGATGAAGGAGAATATGTTCCCCTTCTATCCAAAGGGAGACCTGAAAGATACTACGAATCTTTGATTAAGAGTTAAGAATTAAGAGTTAAGAGTTAAGAAAAGATGAAGAAAGAGATAATTATTTCAGGTTTCGGAGGTCAGGGCGTGCTCTCAATGGGTAAGATTCTGGCCTATAGCGGACTGATGGAGGATAAGGAGGTGACATGGATGCCAGCTTACGGTCCTGAGCAGCGTGGCGGTACAGCCAACGTGACAGTGATTGTGAGCGACGAGCGTATATCTTCGCCCATCCTCAGCAAGTACGACATCGCTGTGGTGCTCAACCAGCCCTCACTCGAAAAGTTTGAGCCCAAAATCAAGCCCGGTGGCATCCTGATCTACGATGGTTTCGGTATCATCAACAAGCCCACTCGTAAGGATATCACCGTGTATGAGATCAACGCCATGGACAAAGCTGCCGAGATGAAAAACGGTAAGGTGTTCAACATGATTGTGCTTGGCGGACTCTTGAAGGTTGCTCCCGTAGTAAGCGACAAGGGTGTGGAGAAAGCTCTCTACAAGACACTACCTGAGCGCCACCACGCACTGATACCTCTGAATATGGAAGCCCTGAAAGAGGGTGCAAAAATCATCCAGGAGATCAAGTAAATGGATTTAAAACAAATAACAAGCGCCGTCTGCCAGATTGCAAGGCAGGCGGGCGCTTATATTAGGAACGAACGAAGTAAATTCTCGTTAGAGAGTGTGGAGCGCAAGCATGCGCACGATTACGTGTCGTATGTAGATAAAGGCTCCGAGCAGATGATTGTAACCGCTCTGCGCCAGCTGCTTCCCGAGGCAGGTTTTATCACCGAGGAAGGATTGGCCGGTCACGATCAGGAGCAACTCTTATGGGTGGTAGATCCGCTTGATGGTACCACCAATTTCATTCATCAGTATGCCCCTTACGCCGTGAGCATTGCCCTGTTGCAGGGCAGTGAGATTTTGCTGGGTGTGGTTTGCGAGGTGTGCGGCGACGAGTGCTACTATGCCTGGCAGGGTGGGGGCGCCTATATGGATGGCCACCTGCTGCGCGTAAGTACTCAGAAAATTTCCGACGCTTTGCTCTGCCTGCAACTGCCTTATAACAGCGATGCCTATAAGCCCGTCATCAGGCGATTGATCGATCAGCTCTACGGTCATGTTGGCAGCATCCGCATGTGTGGTTCGGCTGCCATGGCCCTGTGCTATGTGGCTGCTGGCCGATACGACGGTTATGCTGAACAGTATATCGGACAGTGGGACTTTATGGCAGGTGCACTCATCGTGAAAGAGGCTGGTGGCACCGTGACTAACTATGATGGCGAGCCCGATTTTACTCAGGGCAACAGTGTGGTGGCCACCAACGGACTGATACACTACGACCTGCAGTCACACCTGACTAATCTGAAACCACACGATAAGAAAAAGCAAACGATTGACTCCGACCTCGTGGATCGTGCCATCTGTTTTGCCACCAAGGCCCATTCCGGTGTGGTGCGCAAGGGCACCAAAGTTCCTTACATTGCCCATCCTCTCGAAGCGATGGCCATCGTGGCTACCATTACCGACGATCAGGAGTTGATGGCAGCAGCCGTGCTGCACGATGTGGTTGAGGATGCTGGTGTGAATGTGGCCGATATCCGTGCCGAGTTTGGCGACCGTGTAGCCGCTCTGGTCGATTCCGAGACCGACAGCGAGGTGCCCGGCATGAGTCATATCGACAGTTGGCAGATTCGCAAGCAAGCAGCCATCGATCATATCTCAGCCGCCAGTCGCGACGTGAAGATTGTGGCTCTCGGCGATAAACTGTCGAACATGCGCGCCATGCTGCTTCATTTTCATGAGATGGGCGATCAGGTTTGGCAGCGCTTCAATCAGAAAGATCCAGCATGCCACGCCTGGTACTACCGCCAACTGGCCCAGAGCCTCTCATCGCTCAGCGACACTGAAGCCTATCAGGAATTCGTATCTCTGGTGGATGAGGTATTCTCCCGCTACGAGTAATAATACTATACTTTGCTTTATGAAAAGATTTATTCTCAGCATCGCAGCCATGATGTGCCTCGCGATGACGCAGGCGCAACCCCCGGCCTTTAAGGTTCGCAGTAATATACCTACCGACTCCATCCGTTTGAGCGATCCCGCCATCCTGGCCGACCAGAAAACCAAGATGTATTATATGACGGGCACTGGCGGTATGATGTGGCGTAGTGCCGACTTAAAGTTGTGGGAAGGTCCCTTCCAGGTAACCGAGTTTGATGCCAACTCATGGATGGGTGCTCATCCGATGATATGGGCTGCTGAGCTGCACCAGACGGGCGATGGCTATTATTACTATTTTGCTACGTTCACCAATCAGGCTGTAAAGATTGATACCGTTCGAGGCAATGTCATCGAGCGCCGAGCCTGTCAGGTGTTGCGTGCCGATAATCCTATGGGGCCATACCGTGCATTTGGCGATGCCACCTATCTGCCCGCCAATCGCCCCACACTCGATGGTACGTTTTGGCGCGACACCGATGGCAAACCCTATATGGTGTTCTGTGGCGAGTGGCTGCAGAACTGGAATGGCACCATCGAGAAGATTGAATTGAAGCCCGACCTGAGTGGAACGGTTGGCGAGCCAAAGCTGCTGTTCCGTGCCAGCGATTCGCCCTGGAGCCGTGAGAAAGACGAACAGGGCAACATCACCTGGAATAAGGTGACTGACGGTCCATGGGTTTTCCGCACCGGTACAGGCCGACTGGGTATGTTATGGACCTCGTGGGTGTATGATGTCTATACCCAAGGCGTGGCCTATTCTGCCAGCGGCACCCTTGATGGTCCATGGATTCAGGAGCCCGAGCCCATCACACCTCCCACTTACGGTCATAGCATGCTCTTTCAGCGCTTCGATGGTCAGTGGATGATGTCGGTTCACAGTCATGCCAAAGATGCCCAAGGCCGCACCGTTCGCATCCCTCATTTCTTCGAAGTAGATCTCTCTGGCGACAAACTCATGATCGATATCTTAAGTCCAAAAAAGAAAACCAAAAAGAAATAACTCCACCTTTTAATGTTAAAAGTTGGCTTCAAATTCGCATATTTGCACCTTCTATAAACTTTAATTCGGCTTCGAGCATAGCTAATTTCGGCATCTCAAAGCCGACTTTTTTTGCCTCTGCAATTGGGCGCGAATAGAGATATTCAATCTCCATGGGACGATGATAGTCGAAATCAAGTTTCATCGACGGGCTATAGGGTACCATCTCATCCGTCATCTGCATCATCTTATCAGCAAATTCGGATGTCAGCGTTTTTACACCTAAAGCATTAGCTGCGCCTATCACCTCCAGCATCTGGTCGTATATCAGCTGGCGTGTAGCTGCGTTTTTCAGCAGTTGGTCGGTACTGGTGTTCAAAGCTACCGTCATACCATTAAATGGCATGTTCCATACAGCCTTCTTCCAGCGTGCTTCCATGTAGGCAACCTCGGCAGCCTGGATACCGGCATCAGTCATATCTTGCAACAGCACCTCGAATTTTTCCTGCTGGCACGAGTAGTTTCCTAGATTGATGTTACCATAGCACTGGTGCGAAACATGACCAGGACCAACTTTGGCCGAACAGATAAATGCCAAACCAGCTACAATTTGCAGTCTCGGGAACTCTTTCTGCAAATCATCCTCCAGTCCGATACCATTTTGGATGAGTATCACAATGGAATTTTCGTGAACGATGGGGCGTAGCAGCTCCGGCAATACATCATGGTTCTTTACTGATTTCATACCTACGATGATCACATCCGTTTTAGGCATATCCTTTGTAGCAGCGTAGGCATTAATATGTGGAAGATAGAAATCCCCGTCGCACGAATCTATTCGCAATCCGTTCTGCAACACATATTGATAGTCACTATGCAAGAGGAAATGCACCTCACGCTCTGCTTTTGCCAACTTACCGCCGTAATAGCCTCCGATGGCTCCCATACCTATTATCGAATAACTTAACATACTGATATTAATTTAGTTTGCAAATGTAGTCATTTTCACTGTAATAACCAAACAAAACGGCTAATATTTTATTTCCTTTTTATGGCATATTAAAATAAAGTTGTATCTTTGCGGTCGAGAACATAAAGAGAACTTCGAATAAGCATAGAAACATGATGAAGAAACTGATTTTATTTTCATTGATTTGTCTCGCATCTATTGCCGCCAGAGCGCAAGAAAGTGGGATAAAAGGTACATGGACGGGAAAGCTGAATGTATTTGGGAATGAACTTACGCTTGTGTTCCATTTAGATAGCGTGGACTGTAAGTTGGACTCTCCAGACCAGGGCATAAAGGGTGTTCCTGCCAAGTTAGAGCGCACAGATATTGGTATCAAGGTTGCTATCCCCTCCATCAATGCCATCTATGAGGGCGTTAACATGGGCGATTCTGTCATGGGAACGTTCAAGCAACATGGGCAGCCGTTCTCGCTGACCCTGAAGCCCGGCTTAGTGAAGCGCAACCGCCCGCAGACCCCAACACCGCCCTATCCATACCAAATGCAGGAGGTGAGTTTTAACAATGGTGATGCCGTATTGAAGGGAACCCTTGTCACGCCCGAAAACGCTTCCAGCCAGACCCCTGTGTTGCTGATGGTTACGGGTAGCGGTCTGCAAAACAGGGACGAGGAAATCTTTGAGCACAAGCCTTTTGCCGTCATCGCCGACGCATTGGCACGTCAGGGAATAGCCACGCTGCGTTATGACGATCGCGGCTTTGGCGAATCGAAGGGCGACCTTGTGAACGTAACTACAGAAGACTTCAAGAACGACGCGCTGGCAGGGGTGGAACTCCTGCGCAAGCAGTTCAAGCATGTAGGCATCCTTGGGCATAGCGAAGGCGGCACCATCGGTCTGATGCTGGCAGCAGAAGGCAAGGTGGATTTCGTGATAAGTCTGGCAGGGATGGTTGTATCGGGTGAAAAGACGCTGATGGAGCAAAACCGTTGGACGCTTCAGCAGTCGCTATATCCGCAGGACGTGATAGACCGCTATTGCACGGCTCTCGAAAGCTTGTTCGACGAACTGAAAGCCGGAAGGAATCCTGAACAGACCAGCCACGGTCTGCCCACTGAATTGGAGAAGAATCTCCAGCTGGCGCAAGCACAGAGCAGCACGCCCTATATGCGACATTTCCTTGCGTTGAATCTGTCTGACCGTCTGGGCAAAATAACCTGCCCCGTGCTGGCATTGAACGGAACAAAAGACCGCCAGGTGAACGGCGAAGAGAACCTGAATGCTCTTAGGAACGGGCTTGCAGGTCAAAAGGAGATTCGCGTCATAGAGGGTGTTAACCACCTTTTCCAGCACTGCAATACAGGCAATCCGTCAGAGTATAAGGACATCGAAGAAACCTTTGCACCAAATGCCCTTGAAATTATCGTCGCTTGGATGAAGAAGCGATAGACTTCAAAAACAGATTGTGTAATTAGGAAACGACCACCACACAAACAAGTGATGGGCGCTATGTTTATGAAACCAAGCGGCCGCTCCAGCTATGCTGGCTTGCTACCAGCGGGACGCAAGAAGGTCGAATTGCTCATCATCACACAGATGCCACCGTTCTTCGACGAGCGAAGCGGCCGAGCCGAGCACCACACATCGTGGATTTTTTTCCTATTTTTTGCCTTTTTGCTTGTAAGTTTTAAAATAAAGTCGTAATTTTGCAGCAGATATGAGTCGAACTGAAATCATTCAGTCCATTATAGAAAACAACAAACGCGATGAAGACAAAAAACGAAATTTTACATCTGCTGAGTGTCTATAAGTCGACGGCAGAGAGCAAGTACGGACTGACGCGCATCGGTATCTTTGGTTCCGTAGCTCGTGGCGAACAGACCGATGATAGCGATGTTGATGTGTGCTATGAAGGCAAGGCTCCATCGCTGCTTACGCTCGACCTCATTCAGACTGAACTGGAGCGGATGCTGGGCAGTCGCGTCGATTTGGTGCGCGTCCGCGATGGTATGAACAGTTTGCTCCGTGAGCGCATCAGAAAGGAGGCCGTCTATGTTTGATCACGAGATCGTGATGGATAGCCTGCGGAAAATCAGCAAGGCCATTGAAACAATTCTGGAGCGTTCAGCCGTGGTCAGCGACCCTAATGAACTTCTTAAATCGCCGGGCGGCATGATGCGCCTTGATGCCATCTGCATGAATTTGATTGCACTGGGCGAGGCAGTGAAGGGGCTTGACAAGCAGACGCACGGTGATCTACTGCCCCGCTATCCCGAAATCTATTGGAGTGGTGTGATGCGGATGCGCGACAAAATAGCTCATCATTATTTCGAAGTTGACACCGATGTCGTATTTCGCACCGTGCAGGAAGACGTACCGAAGATGAAAAGTGTTATCGACAGGATGATTGCTGATGTAGAGGAAATAGACAATTTTTCCGGCAACAAATAGCCCTGAATAATAAATAGAAAACGCCCATCCCTCGATTGAGTGATGGGCGCTATGTTTATGAAACCAAGCGGCAAGGTCGAATTGCTCATCATCTCTGCATTACTGCAGCCATGCCACCGTTCTTCGACGAGCGAAGCGGCCGAGCCGAGCACCGCACATCGTGGCTCTACTTGGTTCCACCTTTCACGCTGCAAAGATACGAACTCTTTCTGAAAGTTCCAAATTATTTGGCGAAAAAAGCATAATAACAGGTTATTACATTGGTTTTATCATCGATTCGATGAAGGCGATTTCCTCGTCTGTTAGGTTGTACTTCTTGTAGAGTTCTTCGTCAGTCCATGGTTTGGTGAAGTCTTGGAGGGGAACAAATCGGAAATTAGCTTTTGACATCTGTTGGGTTGATGTCGCCATTGCGATTAAAGCCCTAACAAATCGAGTTTTTAAGTATTTCAGAACGTTAGCGCATTCAGTCTTGCTTTTATATGTGCATAGCATCATATAAGTTTCGGTGCATATTGTACCAGGTTCAAGCATCTCTAAGGTAGCAAATATTCTCTTTTGCCCATTCTTGTCTGTTTCTCCTGCATGCTCCGCAGTAAGACGTGAAGTTACTATCTTCCAATTATCAATGAGATTTTTGTTAACTGTAATACAATCCCTATCATAGGGACCAATACCGCCATTATAACGCAATAAGATATTTCCCTTTTCCATCGGTTTTACATAGGTACGTAATCCGAAAGGCTTTTGAGAATATGCAATTTCGTTTAGATAAGTTTGGCCTTCAATCTGAACTTTGTTTAATATTGATATTTCTTCTTGGTGACGTATGAGTACTTCAGATTCACTGAGATTTCTCATGTTAGATATTTGAGAACCAGATTTACAAGAAACAAACTTGCAAAGCCCGTTATACTTGTTGTCGCGGAGGAAATAGCAAACTCCGCCTGCAACGTCTACCGTTGGAAAACAATCGTGTGGGTCTATATAATCATAGAGTTTGGATATGCATTTGTCATTAAGCATTTCGTATCTGAATTGTTCTAAGCCTCGTCCTGCATTATACCATTTTGCAGGCATTATCATTGATATGTATAGGGGGCTTATCTTTTTGGCAAAGTCTACAAATTTGTTGTAAACAGGAATTGCACTAACACCTGCACCTCCATCCATAACCTGATACGGTGGATTGCCTACTATTGCGTCAAATTTCATATTTTGGTTTTCGTTAATATGCCAGAAGTGCTTGCCATCACGGAAGGTGTTGACAACGGCTTCTGGACGTTCTGATATATTTTCGATTAAGTTAGGATAATATTGTGCGTTAACCTTGGTGTTGCGGAAACCTGCCAAGGTGCGCTTTGTGATACTCTTGGCCATCGGGGTTTTGCAAACCACGAGGATGTTTTCTTCGATGGTGGCATCCCAAAGACTCTTTGAGAAACCTACACCTACTTCGCCATATTTCTTTTTGGCTTCTTCGACTCTACACCTATATATATTATAGGCAATGTAGAGAGGGTAGAGACCGCTCTTAGAGTTGATTTCCAGAATATGGCTATCGGTACGGAATACATCAGATGTAACTTTTCCTTGGTCAACATAACGTGGGGTTGCTAGCATCTGCTTAAAGCTTTCGTCGTAGAAACACCAGCCACCCAAACAGTCGCTCATGTGCATGTTTACTACACGCCATGGGGTTAATACAGTCTCCTTATCGGGATTGCGGAAGGTGTTAAAGATGGTGGCTATGCGTTCAATACGTTCTTCGATGGTGAACTTATCAGCTGCACGTGCCATCTCACGGATACGTTTACCAGCTTCGCGGAATACGTCGGGCTCATAGTATTTCTTAAACTTCTCGAACTTCTTCTTATCTACACCTTTGGGCATAAATTCCTCCCATGAGTGGTTGTCTATCAGCGATGCAAAGTTATCGATGGTTATTTCTTCGTCCTCATTTGTAAGCTCTGCTCCATAGATGAGTAACGGCATGCGGATAGAAATGCCACGAAGTATGCTGATGGCATTACGACGCTGATTATTCATGGCTTTCAGTTCGTTGAGTTTTGCCTGTTCTTCGGGTGTACGTTCTTTCTTTGGCTTCTTTTCAAGTCGCTCTTTTTCTTCATATTGTTCGTTGGTGAAGCCTTGGTTATTTATGTCGATATCACCTGTTTTACCCATGGCCTTGGTAGCACCAATAATCTTTTTAAGTTCATCAAAATCATGGAGTTCTACATCTGTCAGTTTCAGCAACTCATCGTTGTAGAGTGCAAAATCTTCAAAGCCACCTTGAACTACCTTTTCAATCTGAGCCTTTTTAAGTTGGCTCATCATCTTGTTTACATCGTACGGCTTCATCTGGCTGCCATCTATCGATATGATAGGGCAGAAGTTGAGAAAGTCGCCAAGTATCTTGCGGTCTTCATCTGATTGCTTGCCTGCTTTTGCACTAACCTTGGCAGTTTCGGCTAGTACGCGCAGGGTGCGGTCGGGGGCAAAGTCGAATGCATAACATTGTTCCTTCATTCGGCCGTTATGGGTGTATGGTGTTTGAACACGGAAGATGGTTTGCATATATTGTGCAGCTGAGGTACTGAACGAACCTGCCATCATAAATACGGCAGTCCATGGTTTAATGCTAACACCGGTGGTGAGTCGTCCGCAACTCAGAGTGATGGTATAGGTCACGTCCGAATCTGGGCCTATTGCTTTGTCAACCATCTGCAGGGCTTCGGCATTCTCTTCGTCCTCATCGCCATTACCTGCTACATTTACCACTTGGAATAAGCTAAATACAGGATGTGCTTTTAATTTTGCACTCAGTGCACGTGCTGCCTTAACGCCTGGCACTACCCATAGCGTATGGCGGAAGATGCGTCGGAATTTATCGCAGCTATATGGATATAGACTTTCGTTATCATCCTTACACAGAAGATTTAAGAATCTATCAACATCTTTTTCGTGAACCAGCGTGCCATCATCCTTGGTACGGAAAAATTCACGGAAGTTAAAGGCTTTTTCGTCTTCAATATATTCGCTTAATAGCGTTCCTAAATCGTACGTATAGATATTGATGGCAGGCAGCGATTCGTATGGGTTCGGATCGCCAAAGTGGATTAAATCCCATTCGGTTTTTGCGCGCTGCTCCATCACGTAATCCCAGGTAAATATCTCGTTCTCGGAATAATCGTCCAGCAGATTGAACGGGGTGCCTGATAGTCGTAGTACCTTGGTGTCAGCCTTAACCAGTTCGCTTACCACGTTCTTTCCTAATTCTGTTTGAGTACCCTCATGGGCCTCGTCAACTATCAGCAAGTTCCATGGTGTGTCGAATATCTGGTTGTTTTTCTCGAATTTACCACCAACAAGGTCGGAACCACGCAAGTCTTGCATCGAGGCAAAGTAAACATAACTATCACCTTTTGCTGCCAGCTTTTCTAATTTGTCGTATTGTTCGCCTTTGTTCTTTGAACCATAATGGTAATCGTTGTGGTCGTAGAATATCTTCTTAAAATCCTCAAACCAACCTTCGTCTACCACTGGTCGGTGGGTTAAAATCAATGTGCGTTGGTAGCCTTGTCGTTTTACAACTTCAAGTGCAGATAGCGTTTTGCCAAAGCGCATCTTGGCATTCCATAGCATCTGATTGCTTCGACCGAATTGCTTAATGGTCATCTCGATGGCCTTGCTCTGTTCCGGGCGGAACACAATGGGCGTTTGCTCTTGGGTAATATCGCCAGGTTTCAAGCTGCTCATACCATCCTTTACGGCTTTGATGGCTTTCTTGGCTGTTTCTAAGTCGCAGCAGTACCACTCATTGGCTCCTTTTACGGTATCAAAGGTTTTCTTTTTGATGCCGCTACGTTCTAAAACGGTATGTACTTGCTTATCGTTAAACGAGCACACCTTACCACCACTGAAGTAGATGGTTAGTTCGGTATAAAGCAATTGGTAGGCAATACCTGCTGTTTTTGTGTATTGATCGATACGATTGCGTGCAGCCTGTTGGAGTAGGGGATCATTGGGTGCTACAAAATCGCCACCATCTTCATCCAGTGTGGTCTCACCAATCTTCAAACAGTCTTTATGCCACTCGTCGTTAATGGCAAAGATGTAGATGAGCCTGGGTTTTAAAGAGGATTCGAATGTTGCCATAGGTCAGTGATTTTATTTCTTGTTAATCAGGTCGATAAAACGTATTTTGCGATTGTTTTCGCCGGTAAGAGGATCTTTAGCCCCCCAATCACGAAGTTTGCAGTAGATGCCATTGTGGTGATAGTAGCCGCCATCCAAACAGCCTTGGCAAGGTTTCCTTTTGCCTTCGCCACTAAACATATCGGTCATTTCTATCTCTTCGTGGCAACTGCCAGGAACCACACCTTTAAGGCCGTCCATCTGCCAAATATTCCACGAAATGATGTAAGCGATGTACTTGATGCTTCGTAGAATAGGCTGCTTATCAAACTTGGCTTGGTAGTACTCGATAAACGTCCACAACAGTGCTTCGCGAGCCAGCAGCAGGTTGTCGCCCTGCCACTCAAAACCATAAGTGTTCTGATAAGCAATCTGTGCCCAGTCTAACCAATCACCGCTGGTTTCCGTGTTTTCACTCACCACGCGTAGTTTGCGGTCAAGTAGTCCTATACGCTGTTCTAAAGGAATCATTTTGCCTGTGGTGGTGTCATACCGACTTACCAGATATGGTGCCTCTCCGCATGTCATTTCCATGCGGGTGGCTCTCACGTAATCACGCCACGTTTTGCCTTCAGGAAAAGAGATGTGTTTGGGATTGGGTTTCCACGTATGGTTTTCGCTGTTTTCGGTGTTAAACACATCCTTGCGGCCAAACCAGGCTTCGTCAACCAGATTATTCTGGGCATTACAAACCCACGATGGGGTGAATACCTCGGCCATATCCTTGGCACGATCTGTCTGGTTTTCCTTAGATTTAAGCACACGAGGTCTTATCACCATTCCGTTATCGCCCGTAATCAGTTCGGGAACAATCTCCGAATGGTAATCATATCCACTTCCAAGCGCCTCATAGTCGTGAGTAGCCCAGAAGATGTTGCGTCCTGTGGTATGGTCGCGTAGTAAAGCATCCAATACATCACGCGACAATTCCAACAGGTCGTTCTCCCTGATATCTACACAGGGATAACTGTTGTCGTTGTCTGGCATTCTTTGCGCTTATAGCTAATGGCAAAAGCACTTATCGGATTCTTTTGGGCTTGTAACGTCAAGACCTCAATGCACGAAAAAAGCGTGTCCGCTCCTTATCGAACATAGAGGCCCTGAGATTGCCCAACCGAATGATAAGTGACGTCCACGCCATAAGCGCAGACATTCACAATTATCACTTTTCGGTCTGTCTTTAGAAATTTCTCAGGTTTCTATGTTCTCCGAGATAACTGCTAATGCTGTTATATTTTACCCACAAAAGTCACACCAACCTTCCTCTGAAGTTTATGCTGGTGATCGAGTGCAAAGGTAGAGAATAATTGGGAAATATGCAAGAAATTGGGAGAAAAAATGGGGGGTGGTACATGTTTTTTCGCTATATCGAGCCTAATTAATAAAATAATCGTCGATTATTTTGCGAGAGCAAATGGATACTCATACCTTTGTGGAAAAGAATTAAAAACATCATACACAAATGAACATCCAACAACTAAGCCTGATAGGTTGGGCGGCATTTCTTAGAATTGCCGCCCTGAGACCCAAACCGCCCACAAGCGGAGCAACGACTTAATAAGAATTATAGGCGTAACCACGTTACGTAGAGAGCAAATTAAGATCGTATTTCTAATGACCGCCATTAGCAAATAGTTTATTTTCAAGATATTATGGGCTTGACCACGGATTATTGTACTTCTAATGACCAATTTGGGTTAAAATAAGGAATAACCTATTCTGTTTTCGACTTGTAATACTGGCTGGGGGACACACCGTAGAACTTCTTGAAAAGGGCGGAGAACTATCCGACATCAAACCTTGCCGACGTGCTATGAACTTCAAGAAGGATTACGACGGCGAGACCACCTTCCAGTTCTTCGACGAGCGAAGCGACAAAGTCGATTATCGCACACCCAGCGAGGGCGGCGTGGAACTTTAAAACGCAGAAACTCAATACACATTTTAGCTTATGCTACGCAGAGAGACGTTAAATAATCATAACACAGCGAAAAGAATGGCCACAGAATTTGTTCATTCCGATAATTTTTACCCTCTCAAGTTGCGATTTCTTGCATTTTCTATGGCATAATGCGTTACAATTCATAAAAAACCTAAAATCCGCAACTATCATCCAATACACGATTAAGGGTAGATTTATGAGTCGTTAGTAGCAGCTTTCAGTAA
>SUYC01000017.1 GCA_015060625.1 Xylanibacter ruminicola
TGGCAAAATCCTGAGCAACTTTTTGTTGCTCAGGAACTTATAAATAAAGTTAAATCAAAGTGTTGCGGAATTAAGGAAAAAGTTGTACCTTTGCATCCGAAATTAAGATAAATGGCACGCAAGCAGCAACATAGCAACAAGAGCAAGGGTAGGAAGACCGCTAAGGCCGTCGTCCAGACCTCGCGTCCCCAGGCATCTGCCAGCAGTCACAAGCACGACTTCTGGACGGCTGCCCTCACGGTGCTGAGCCTTGTTATCGTCCAAGTTACGCTCGTCCTGCATGCCGACAATGCCGACCCCGTAAACGCCTACCTCTCGTCGCAGGCCAGTGCGGGCAGTTTCTACATCAACACGCTCGCCGTTCTCTCCACCGCTTACGGCAAGGCCACGGCCAATTTCCACGTCAACGGCCACACCTATCTGCTCAGTATGCTGGGCTACGTCCTCGTGGCTCACATCTTTGCCATCGCCTGCACCAAGGGCGTACCCGATTTCACCAAAGAAACCATCAAACGACAATAACAATATGGCAACACTGATTTCCGTACTGCTCGCCACCCTGATATTCGGCGGGCGCATACTATACCTCTACCTGCGCCGCAGAAGGACGGTGGAACTGATGCCTGTAGAGGCTGGTCCCACTGCCGATGCCGACGAAGACTTCACGACACCCGTTCCCGTCCGCGTGGGTGACATGCAGATGGACGCATCGCTCCAGTACTTCATTGTGCGCAACGAGTGCATGAAGCCGCTCCACATCAGTTCCGGCGACATCATTGGCGTGCAGCTCTTCGACGGCGACTTCACCATTGCTGACGTCAAGCAAGGCGACATCCTCCTGATTCACCTCGACGACGACAAGTTCCACGGCCACAAGATTCGTGTCATGGATCATGCGCAGGGCGATTCCTTCCACACCTACTATTTCGTAGGCCGTCAGCCACAGGACTCTTTCGAGCCTCATGCCTTCAGCACCATCCGTGGCGTGGTCAGGGAAATCAACCATCCTTATCATTCAGCGGCTTAAATTCCCCTTCCCCCATGCAGATAAGAAGAATCACATACTTTGTTTCCCTGATTTTATTCACCGTGCTGGCCTTTGCGGCCTGCACGAAGCCTGACCGCAGTGAGGAGGCGAAGAAGCTGAAACTGGAGTTGCAGGAAATGTTGTACAAGAACCCCGAACAGGCTTTGGCGCGGGTGGATAGTGCTGAACATGCAGGATTGTTCTCGGCAGCAACGGCCAACCTCATCAGGGTCAATCTGTACGGAAGTATGGGACAGATGCGATTGGCTTTATTCTACGGCGAGCAGATATTGAACGTTCCCGAACTGAAGCGCGAGGGCGATACCTACTATTCGGCTCTTCTTTTATTGAACGGATTGCTACAGAGAAATGGAGAATACGGAAGGGTTATCCGTCTGAGTGACGAGATTATTGCCGACGTGGACAATGAGAGGAAACTTGGAGGCATCAGCGAGCAGGTGGCATTGCGGGTGAAGAGTCGTGCGCTGACCTCTAAGGGCGATTGCGAGAAGAATTTAGGGCATCCCGACGAGGCCGAGCGTTATTATCTTGAGGCCATCGACCTGATGATGGACGGCGTGAAGCATTCCGACGATTACTGGGTGATAGATGCCCTGTTCATGGCCGTTTTAGAGGCAACGGAATTCTACCTGGAGGTTGACAGACCGGAGAAGACCCTGGTTCTTGTAGCGAAAGGCGACACTGCTCTGGCCCGTCTGGACCGATGCCACGACGTGCCCGACCAAGTTCACCATTTACGCCATAACAACACCACCATCAGTCAGGCCATGATTTATGCCGTAAACGGCCAGCGCGACAAGGCCGAGATACTCTACCTGCAGCATCGGCAGGCGGGCAATCTTTCTGTATACGACCTCGTCGCCGAAGCCCGCTATATGGCTATGACAGGGCGCTACGACGAAGCCATTCGTTTGTTCCATCAGTCCGACTCTCTCCATATTGCCAGGGGAGGTGCCATCACCACCTCTTACGTCAATCACTACTTGATGGCCCAGTATAAGGCTTTGCAGGAGGCAGGGCGAAAGGACGAACTCCTGGCGCTGGCCGACCGTATGCGCCAGCTGACCGACTCCATCCACTTGCAGGAACGGAAAATTGACGTGGAGCAGCAAGAGGAAATCCGCCAGAAGGAACAGGAAATCGTCAGTCGTCGCCAGTCGCTCGTCATCCATCGCATCATCCTCGTGGCCGCTGTCCTCATCTGCTTACTTATCGCCTATTTCTTGTGGCGCTCCCATAAATATAATAAGATGCTGCTTGAGAAGAACCGCCGACTCTTGGCTGAGATAGAACAGCGCGAGCGCGAAGAGCAGCATGTCATCGAGCAGTTGAAGGCCGAGCCGGAAGAATCTCTCACCGCCGACCAGCAACTCTTCCGCCGCATCTGCGACCTCATGGACTCGCCTGACCACATCTACACCGATGCCGACCTTGACCGCAACCGCTTGGCGCAGTTCCTCGGCACCAACGAGCACTACGTCACCGATGCCATCAGTGCCTGTACCGACGGCAAGAGCGTAAACAGCTTCCTCAATGAGTATCGTCTGCGCTATGCCGCCCACCTGTTGGCCACCACGAAAGACTCCGTAGCACTCATTGCCGAACTCTCCGGCTTCTCGCGCAGTTCCTTCTTCCGCATCTTCAGTGATGCCTACGGCATGTCGCCCTCAGATTACCGCAAGGTGGCGCGGAAATAGCAGAAATCGCCCATTTCATCGACACATCATAGCCTGGCAGTCTCATGTCAGGCTTCTTTTTTTCTCGTTTTGAGACGGCAGGAAATGCAAGTTTTCTCGAAATGAGACTATTTTTTCCTACCGTGGGACTATTGTTTTGTGAAGTCGCCGTAATTTTGCGCCCAGAAATTGCATTCAAACAATAAATCGCATGGATACAACACTCATCATTACCGTTGCTCTGGCTGCCGCCATCGTTGTGGTGCTCTTGGTGCTTATTGGCATCATCATCTACCAGCGGTGGCGCATTGGCGACCAGAACGTCTTCATCGAGCGCTTCATCCACCAGAACGAGGAGCAGCGCCAGAAGATGCGGAAAGCTGGAATCCTATAATGTATAATAATGTATTACTATAAATTCAACAACAATGAAAAATCTTTTCATGGCGACAGCGGCCATAACGCTGATGATGACAACGACGGTGCTGACATCATGCACCAGTGACAACGAAGACAACCCAAGCACTTCCAATCAGGAAGCCATTATGGTGAACACCGCCGCCCTCTACGACGAGCTTGGCATCCGCAGCGAGATGGCGCAGGTCCTCGCCAGTGGCGACTACGTTCTCACCGACACGCTACTTGTTTACGATGCTTCGGGCACTCTGGTGACGAAACTTGGCACAGAAAGCAGCAATCTGGAACCGCTGGCCTTCAACGTCGAAGGGCTTACCGATGGCAGCTACACCCTCGTTCTGTGGCAAAGCGCCCGCACAGCTTCGGGCGACAAGGCATGGCAGCTCATCGGTGAGGAGCAGCTCTCCACCGCCATCTTGGGCGAGACACGCGCCCCGATAGGCTATGCATTCTCCGCTGGCTACGCCTCGACTACCGTCAACGCTGCTACTACCAGGGCCGCCAGTCTGGTGCCCACCCTCACGCCCATGGCCATCGGCGGCATCGTCGATATGCGGGTGGATAACCTCGACGCGATGGCCGACGCCACGGCGCTCTCGCTGTGGGGTACCAACGTCGGCTACTGTACGGGCATCCGTCTCGCCCCCGCCATGGACGAAGAAGGGCGCTGGTACACAGACCCTGACGCGAAACTCCCGGGGCGCGTGGCACAACTGCCCGTGGGACAGACCAGCGGCAAGTTCTTCACCCTCTACCACGGGCCGAGCAACGCCTTCCAGCTGTGGGCCGACAAGGGCGACGACGAGGCGTATGTCACCCACCTCGGCTATGTGCCGCTGCCTGTCGGCCAGCAGTCCGTCTGCTACTTCGACATGGGTCGCCAGAGCTGGCAACCGCCCTTCTTCGGCTGCCCCGACGACTTCGCCACGTGGAAAGCTGACCGCGACGCCAACATCCCCGTCACCGACCCGCTGCTCCGCTGGGGCTGCAGCATCGATGACATTTATGACCATGTATTCAGCAAGACGTGGTACCAGTCAGGCAACTACGACCTCGAATACTGGGCCGACCCGTTCGAGAGCTGGCATCAGTGGTACTATGTCTCGCCCAGCGCCCTCACCGAGCAATACCTCTTCGAGACCGAGGACGGCCAGAACCTGCGCTATGTGGTGTGCATCTGCTGGGACAATACTGTACCCGTCGAAGTGTGCTACAACCTGCTTGCACGTCAGGGCTTCCACGCCACCGGCAATACCATCCTGTTCGACGGTGCAAACAACTACAATCAGTACCTCTCCGCCGACGGACAGACTGAGGCTTTAGCACTTGCTGACAGCAACGGCTGGTACATCACATATCGCCCCTTTAACAATCAGCAATAATGAAAAGAATTTTATTACTTATTGCCATTCTTGCGATGGCAACAATGGGCACACAGGCGCAAGATACCGTTTTCAGCTACACCCACCAAGGCTCTACATTATATTATATCATCGGCTCGACGGGCGATGCCATGCTGGTGGCCCCGATGTGGCCGGAGTATGACGAGGAGAATGACGAGTCGTGGCTCGGCTACACCAAACCGACGGGCGACGTGGTGGTGCCCGACTCGGTGCCCTTCGGCGGCACGATGCATGCCGTTACCCAGGTGGGCCACGACGCATTCTACAAATGCACCGAGGTCACCTCCGTTGCGCTGCCCAACGCCGTCACCGAGCTGGGCTACTACGCCTTCGGCAAGTGTGCCAGCCTGACATCGTTCAACATTCCCGAGGGCGTTACCGACATTCCTTTAGGTTGTTTCTACATTGACACGTTGCTTACCTCAGTCACCATCCCCGAGGGCGTGGGTAGCATTGGCTACAGAGCGTTCTATAAGTGCTACAACCTCCACAGCGTGTACATCCCCGGCAGCGTGAGCACCGTGGGCGACCGGGCCTTCGACCAGTGCCGCAACCTCGAATTTGCGTTCCTCGACGAAGGCGTTGACACCATTGGCTCATGCGCTTTCCGCGAATGTGCCAGCCTTCGCTACATCGAGATTCCTTCCACGCTGAAGGTGATAGGCGACTTCGCTTTCCAGTACGATAGTGCGCTGGCCCGGAACCTCGTCCTGCCCGAGGGCCTCACCTCTTTGGGAGTGGTGGCCTTCGGCGACTGCGCCAGCCTGACCGGCATCAGTCTGCCGGGAACGATGAAGGAGATTCCTGCCCAGGTGTTCTGGGGATGCTCGTCGCTTGCCGACGTCAACATTGGCGAGGGTGTCAAATCCATAGGTGAGTCGGCCTTTGTCTATTGCCCAGAGCTGCATAAGGTGGTGATTCCCTCCACTCTGGACAGCATCGGTGACTACGCTTTCTATGGCGGCGTGCCCGATACGCTGGTGTTGCGCTGCACCGTGCCGCCAGCCCTCGGCGACAGCGTCTTCACAGACTACCACTCGGTGCTCCTCGCTCCCAACGGTGCCGCCAGCGCATACCGTCAGCATCCCGTCTGGAGCCTCTTCCAGAACATCATCGAGGTATTCCCCTACACCAATGAGGGTACGACGCTCTACTATGTCCTCGACACGACGGGCAACGCCGCTGTGGTGCCGCCGATGTACCCCGTCAGCGACAGCAACACCAACGCCTGGGCCGACTTCGACAAACCTACAGGCGAGGTAGTGGTGCCCGAGTCGGTAGGCTACCAGGGCGCGATACACGCTGTCACCGCCGTCGCCGACTATGCTTTCTACGAGTGCAAAGAGATGACCGCAGTGACACTGCCGGTCTCGGTGGTCAGCATGGGCCGGAATGCCTTTGCCGGATGCCGTGCCATGCAGTCAGTCAACATCCCCGACGGCGTGACCAGTCTCAGCTACGGCTGCTTCCAGGTTTGCCGTGCTTTGCAGACCATAGACATTCCCGCCAGCGTGAGCCACATAGACATGGGAGCCTTCTACAACTGTCGCGGGCTGCAGTCGGTGACCTTCCACGAAGGGCTCGACAGCATCGGACGCTTGGCTTTCTGCTGGTGTACCTCGCTCGAAAACCTCACGCTGCCCGAAGGCTTGCGCTACATCGACTACGAAGCCTTCATGCGCAACTACAGCCTGCGCCATGTCGATTTGCCATCGACGCTTGAGGTGCTCTCCGACAACGTCTTCCGCGAAGACACGCTGCTCGAGAGCATCTCCATCCCCGACAACCTAAGTTATCTCGGTGGCGGCATCGTGATGGAATGTCCCAACCTCACCTACGTGCATCTGCCCGAGAATCTGGAGGTGATGTATCCGTTCCTCCTCTACGGCACTGGCATCGAAACCTTTGTCGTTCCGTCGAATGTGAAGACCATCCATTATCAGGTCTTTGCTGAATGTCCGCACCTGCACAAAGTCACCCTCCCTGCCAGCGTCACCGACCTCTACTGGGGCATGTTTGACAACACTCCGCTCGACACTTTGGTGCTGGAATGTACCACTCCCCCCACGCTGCACGACCTGCATAACAGCGCTGTCGATGCCGACGTATTCCAGGAGTACACAGCCACCCTCATCGTTCCCGCCGGTACCGCTGAGGCCTATCGCCAGCATCCCGTCTGGGGACTCTTCCAGAACATCGTAGAAGAGGAAACGACCGCCATCAAGACCATGCAGCACGACTCGCCAGCCGCAGTCTACTACGACTTGCAGGGCCGTCGCCTCGTCAGCCGTCCGCAAGGCAAGGGCATCTACATCAGGAATGGGAAGAAAACGCTGGTTAATGGCAGCAGATAGAAATCGATAAAAGGAAACGACAATGAGACGAATACTATTCTTTATAGTCCTCCTGCTGACGGCAGCGACTGGCGCAAGGGCCGAGAGCGTGACGTTCTACCCTGCTGAGGTTTATGAGTTTTATCCGCTGAACACAACGTTTACTACGGAGAAACAAGGTGTCTGGCTGACGAGCCAGTTAGGTCAGTGGCATGGTAGTGAGGAGCCCTGTTTTTATCTTAATTTAATAACCAGTGAGACTCGGCTCTTCCCCATGATAGTTGAAGCACCGGAGGGTTACGCATTAACCTCGGTGGTTTTGCAAACATCTACGGGATTATACGGTACACCAGGAGGCGTTTGGTCGAATTGGCGGGACGAATTGAATAATAATCATGGTGATAACGTCATTCATTCCGGAACCACTCCCGGTTCCACTATTACTGTTGCTCTCACAAGAGCTCGAAGTTCTGTAGAGATATACGCCAACTCTTTTATTGAATTAAGCTCGATAACGGTGAACTACGCCCCGGCTTATACCATAACCTACGATACAAACGGCGGCATCGACCCGCCTGACAGCCAGTTGAAGCTACCCGATGTCGCGCTGACGCTACGCGGGACGGGCAGCTACTTGACCCGCACAGGCTACACCTGCGACGGCTGGGCAACGTCCCCGGACGGTGACAAGGTTTACGACCTCGGCGGCACCTATACGGCCAATGCCGACGCCACGCTCTACGCCCACTGGAACATCGTAGACTACAGCATCACCTACCACCTCAATGGTGGCACCTTGGACACGCCCAACCCGACGACGTACAACATCGAGAGCGCGGCCATCACGCTGAACAACCCCACTAAGGAGGGCTACGTCTTCGTGGGGTGGACGGGCAGCAACGGCACGACGCCGCAGACCTCGGTGACCATTCCAACTGGCTCGGCGGACAATAGGTACTACACTGCTAACTGGTGGATGGAAGAGATGGAGTTGGCCAACGCCGCCGACAACAGCAGCGCAATCATTACGGCGGAAGCAAGCGGCATGCATAACAACGTCACCCTCACCGATCGTACGCTCTACCGCGACGGTGACTGGAACACGCTCTGCCTGCCCTTCGACCTCGCCACCCTCATAGGCACGCCCTTGGAGGGATTCACCGTGAAGACCCTCACATCTTCAGACTTTGACAACGGCACGCTGACGATGAACTTCAGTGACGACCTCACCAGCATCGAGGCCGGCGTGCCCTACATCGTGAAAAATACTCCCGTCATTATCAGTTCTACTGCCGACTGGGACACCTTCGCGCAGAACGTCACCAACGGCACCGACAGCTATAAAGGCAAGGTTGTGAAGCTCGCCGCCGACATCAGCGTCTCGACGATGGCTGGTGCGGCAGACTATCCCTTCAAAGGCTCTTTCGACGGTTGCGGCCATACGCTGACCGTGAACCTCACAGCGACGTCTAAAAAATTCTGCGCACCATTCCGCTACCTCGACGGAGCCACTATCGTGAACCTCATTGTGGCGGGTAACATCAGCACGGGATCGTGTATTTACTGCGGCAGCATAGTCGGCGATGCAAAGGGGGTCTCGACCATCAAGAACTGTCGCTCCTCAGTTGTCATCAGCAACGGCACCCCCAACAACAACAACCGCAACGGCGGACTTGTGGGCTTTGTGGCTTCGGGCAGCAGAGTCAACATATCGAACTGCCTGTTCGTTGGAAAGATGCTCACCACCTCCACTGCCAAGGGTTGCGGTGGCATCGTGGGAGCCGGTTACTATAGCCTCACCATCACTAATAGCCTCTATGCCCCCGCCGCTGCAACGGGCAGCGAGACTTGGGTGAGCAGTGAAAATAGCTCCACCTTCTGCTGCGAAGGCGGCACGGTCAGCAACTGCTACTACACCCAGACCCTCGGCACGGCGCAGGGCACCAGCGCCAACGGCATGAGCAACGATCAGCTCCTCGCAGCCCTCGGCAGCGGATGGCAGATAAGCGGTGGCAAAGTCGTCCCGAAGATGGACGAGAGCGCGGATATTCATAACCCCGTGTTCACCGATGTCCTCGTCAGCACCGTCACCGCCAGCGTCTCAACCGACTATGTGGACTTCATCGGTACCTATAGTCCTGAGGTCATCTATGAGAGCGGAGACAAGCATAGCCTCTACCTTGGCAGCGGCAACACCCTCTACTATCCCACACGCGAAGGCTTCGAGGTGAACTCCTGTCGCGCCTACTTCCAACTGAAGAACGGCCTCACGGCGGGCGAGCCCACCAGCCCGAGCGCCAACTTCCGTGCCTTCGTCCTCAACTTCGGCGAGGGTGAAGAGACCGCCATCAGAACGCTCTCCGCCGACTCCAATGACTCAGTGCATGGCACCGGCTGGTACACCACGAGCGGCGTGAAGTTGCAGGGCAAGCCCACCGCAAAGGGCCTCTACATCGTGAACGGAAAAAAGGTAATCATAAAATAACATAAGGAGGACACAACAATGAAGAAGAACTATCAGAAACCCGCCATGCGCGTCGTGCTATTACAGCAACAGCAGCACCTTCTCAGCGGCAGCAATGAAGTGCAATCCCTTCGCGGCGGCTACTTCGACTACGTCGGCAGTGATGAGGACTACGACGGAGATGCGAGATAAATAATGTAGAACTCCACTAATACTTTCCGACTATGAGTAACCATCAGCAGAGAGAGAAGGGAAGACCTCCGCCGGAACGAGCCTCTCCGCCGCGAGTGGTGCTACTATGAGATAAGGAAACGACAACTTTTCGTATTGTATAACAAAAAACAGAAGATTATGGCACAGGAAACACTGACGACGAGCTATCTGGCTCAACTGACCAACGCCAAACTCTACTACATCAGCGGCGGGAAGAGCGGCGGCGACAAGCCTGCGCCCACGCCCGACGGTGGTTCTGACGATGGCGGTTCAGACGATGGCGGCAGCGACGTGACACCCGTTACGCCGGAGCCGACTCCCACGCCCGACCCGAGCGGCGACGGCGATTAATCGCGTCTGAATAAACCATCTGCATAGTACAACGCTGCCCGAATATCGTAGGAACGATGTTCGGGCAGTGTTTCTTTTGTCTGCCTGCCATCGTGTTACAAATGAATAGCCTTGCGTTACGGATAAATATGTATATAAGCCGGAGAATGGTTAATTTTGCAACCAAAAGCAGATAATAATTAAAACGATTAGAGACTATGCAGAAAATGAAATTCAAGATTTGTTTGTTCGTGCTGCTGGCAGTGGCATCCGTAGCACAGGGACAGTCGTTCCGCGACATTGAGGGACTGAAGGAGATGCGCCGTGACTTGCAGACGGAGGACTCGCTGATGCGCTTGGGCATCCTGAAGGACGAGGCCACGGGACAGCCTTACTTCACGGGCTATAGTTACAACGTGCTGTATGACTGGGACCAGTATTTCGAGGCTATCGTGCAGATTTACATGGGTTGGCCGTCGGAGTATATCAAGAACGGCGTGCTGCTGTTCCTACAAAACCAGCGCGAGGACGGTTTCATTGCCCGCTCGGTGCCATCCAACCCGTCGCACGACAACGAACATGTAAAACCCTTCCTCTCGCAGATAGCACTCCTTGCCGTGCAGGAGTATGGTGAGAAGGACTGGATTCTGGAGAAGAACACCTTTGAGCGACTGAAGAAATACTTAGACTACTGGCTCGTGAACATGGACGAGGACGGCAACGGACTGAGTGAGTGGATGTCGGCACCGCATACGGGCATGGACAACCAGCACGAACGGGCCGGATGGTGGCTCGACCGCTGCTCGGAGGGCGTTGCCTTCGTGGATATTTGAATAGCTTTTTAATGGCAGGAAAATATCCTCAAAGGTTACTATTTTCTCTGTTTCAGCTCATCGGTAAACTGCGGTATCTCGATGACTTCGGCAAACAGTCCACCATTGGTATAGGGGAATGCTGCAAGTTCGGCCTGCAGGTATTTCTCAGGTTTCAAGATGTACCGAATAATCAGCTAATGCTGTTATATTTTACCCACAAAAGTCACACCGGCACTGTCAGTCGAAACTGGCGCCTGTGATCGACTGCAAAGGTAGAGAATAATTGGGAAATATGCAAGAATTTAGGAGAAAAAATGGGGGGTGGTACATGTTTTTCCGCCATATTGGGCCTAATAAATAAAATAATCGCCGATTATTTTGCATGTGCAAATAGATACTCGTACCTTTGTGGAAAATAAGCTGTAAATTAGACAAAAATGAATATCCATCAACTAAGCCAGATAGGCTGGGCGGCATTTCTTAAAATTGCCGCCCTGAGACCCAAACCGCCCACAAACGGAGCTGCGACTTAACAAGGATTATAGGCGTAACCACGTTACGTAGAGAGCAAATTAAGATCGTATAAATTTTTGCAACTTAAATTGTTTATGAAAGAGAGCAAAAGCTTCCTTTTAGAGAAGATATGGCCCCATTATCAAGGGAAAATGGAATCCAAAATGGAACTGTGGCGCGACATGATGTGCGAGGAGTTGAAGCACCTGCCAGTGGCAGAGTGGGAGAATCTGACGTTCGACTTCAAAAATCATAAAAAGTGCAGGATATATCGCGATTTGATGTATGCGTTTAAGAATAAGTGGACACGATTCAGGACGGTAAAAGAGATGGCGAGATTCTTGGCAAGCGGTTCTAATATTGCCGAAAACGAAGATTTCCACATCAGGGTGGAAACCATCCGCCATAGTCTGAACCAACAGTTGAAATATATTACATAATTAAGGACAATACAACAATGGAACTATCATTATTACTACACAGCAAGGATGCCTGCCCGCGCACAGTGACGCTTGAGCAGGTGGTAGAGTTGATAACCACAGGCAACAGCCTGCAGATGCCGCTATGCTCGGTGGCCGCTGTATTGGAAGGCGGCTACCGGCAGAAGGATGCCACCCGGATGACGGGGCTGGCGGTGGTGAGTTACACTGCCCTGGATGGCGGCAGTGTGGCGGAGCTCCGTGAGGAGGCACGTGCCGACTCGCACACGCTGCTGCTCTTCGGCACGGCCGATACGCTGCACATCATCTTCGGCTATGAGATCGACCGCACTTACGATCTGCATCAGCAAAAACTGTTCTATCCCAAGGCCTACGACTTGGGGGCTGACTACTACGATCAGCTGTTGGGACTGAAGACCGATCGTGCTGACAAGGGGCGCATGGTGCAGTTGGTGGCCGATGCGGCTGCCTATCACCAAACAGATGCCGAGCCTTTCTATGTGTGGGAGATCAAGGAGGCCAATCAGGCCAAGCGTGAGGGGCGCAAACCGCGTGGCACCCCACGAGAGCGCAAGCCCAACTGGCAAGAGACATGGGCTAGTGTGCAGGATATCCAAACTTTCCTGGATGCCAACATCCAGTTGCGGCACAACGTGATAACACGGCGCGTGGAGTATCGCAAGTTTGCCAATGCCACCGAATGGAAACCCATCGACGATTATGTGGTAAACTCGCTATGGAGCAAGATGGCGGTCGAGAAGCAGGTGAGGGTGCAGGATATCTTCAGGGTGATAGAGTCTGACTATGTGGCATACTTCAACCCCTTCCTCCACTATTTGCTGCATCTGCCGCCCTGGAATGGGTGCCCTTTCATCGAAATGCTTTCGTGGAGCGTCACTGTGAAAGGAGGCAAGCAGCAGCAGAAGCTCTTTTACGAGTGTCTGCGGCGTTGGCTTGTAGGCATGGTGGCAGGGTGGGTGGATGATGAGGTGGTGAACCACGAGATACTGGTGCTGATAGGTGAGCAGGGCTCGTATAAGACCACCTGGTTCCAGCATCTGTTGCCGCCCGAGCTGCGACAATATTTCTACACCAAAAGCAACTCTTCACGCATGACCCGCGACGACCTGCTGACGCTTACGCAGTATGGACTGATATGCTGCGAGGAGCTCGACACCATGCGCCCGCAAGAGCTCAACCAGTTGAAGGCGGCTGTGACGATGAAAACTGTTGACGAACGAGCAGCCTATGCCCGCTATCATGAGCATAGGCCCCACATCGCCTCGTTTTGCGGTACGGGCAACAATGTGCAGTTTCTCAACGACCCCACAGGCAACCGTCGCTGGTTGCCCTTTGAGGTGGACTGCATTCTCGACCCCAGAGATAACGAACCTCTCTGGGATCAAGTGTATGCCGAGGCCTATCATCTGTATCGCGATGGTTTCCGCTATTGGTTCTACCGTGGCGAGTTGGCCGAACTCTCCAAGCACAACGAGGCTTTTGAGGCTCCCCGACAAGAGCAGGAACTGATAAGGCAGATATTCCGTGTGCCCGGTCCTGGCGAGACGGGCGAGTTTATCACCCGCACTGGCATCCTGCAGGCCATCGGTTGGAATCCCGCCCTGCGGCTCAACATCAACAATATCGCCCCGGCCATGAAGGAACTGGGCTTCCCGCGCAAGCGCACAAACAGCGAGCGAGGCTATCTGGTGTGCCGCTACAGCGAGTTGGAGAAGACGGAGCAGAAGTATGCCAAGGCGCGTGTGGCCAAGGATGAGCACGCAGGGGATGACGACACTGATGACGCTAGTGACGCCTTTATCTGAACATCTCTCATGCGTACGTGCACGAACTTTTCTGTCCAGCGGAGTTCCTGCACGTACGCGTGAAGTTATTTAAAATCTTTAATGTCACAACAATTATGTTAGAAGTAAAAGACTATTCAAAGCAAGAGTTGGCTGATGCCTTGTATGCCAAGAACATCAAGCCTGAGAGCAGATTGCGCAAGCTGTGGCGCGAGATTACGGGCTGTCCCGACCTGATGGCCGACCTGCACCGCCTGCACTACCATAGTGGCGATTCGGGCTTCACTGCCCAGATGGTGGAACGCATCAAATACTATCTGTGTATAGATTGAAAGAATGTTAAATACTTGCTGATTCTGCCGATTGTGGCGATTGTGATGGATTCTGCCGACATCGGGAGGGCTGGGATGTTGTATCTTTGTAACCGGTAAGCAAGACGGGCCGTTGGGATGGCACTTGTGCCTCGCTCAGACGTCACGAACCACTCGTTCCGACTATCTCTACACCCCTATAGGGATTATCCGAACACCTGGTTGAGACTATCCGGATAGCACGTGCCGACTATCTGAGCAACTCACACCTCGCCTCGGCTGCCAAAAAAAAACTTCAATTCTTCAATTTTTCAATTCTTAAATTTTAAATCATTATGAGTCAGAAGTTTATTAAGCTCAAGAACAACAACCGCGCCAACACAAAGGCTTTCGGTAAGTTTTTTGCCACTGCGGTTTACGACAATCATTTTGTGGGTACCGACGAGATTGCTGAGTTTATCCAGCGCCAGGCATCGGTCAAGAAGAGCGACATCAAGGCCGTGCTGCAGGAGCTGGGCGAGGCCATGAAGCACTTCTTCGAGATGGGACAGAAGATCAAGCTCGAGGGCATCGGTATCCTGAAGGTGGGATTCTCGAGTATCGGCGTGGCTAAGGCCGAAGAGTGTTCGGCTTCCACCATCACTACACGTCGCATACTGTTTCAGCCTGAAACAGAGCGCGTTGTGGTGGGTCAGCAGAAGCGCAGTGATGGCAGCGTGAAGCAGAAGTATGTCACGGCCATCAGTCTGCTCAAGGATGTGGCATTCGAGGAAACCCACGATAACTCGATGCACACCGAGAGCCCCGCGCCTGCTACTGGTGGCAGCACCGGAGGCAATACCGGCGGTGGCGCTAGCGATCCCGGCGGTGGCCCTAACGGCGATTAAGCCCTGAATAGCTGAAGATGGCAGATGTGTCAGGGGCAAAGCGATACCATCCCTGTGAGAACACTGGCATGCTCAATTCTCAAATATCAATCTTCAATCTGGTATGTACGCAGCCTGCGCATCTGCATCTTCCTTTTTTAATAACTTCATCCATAAACCTTAACCCTTTTAAAAAACGTATTAGATATGAAAATCAAGTGGACTACAATCAAGCAGATTCTCAAGATTCTGGCAACCATCATCACTACCTTGGCCGGCACTTATGCCGTTCAGAGCTGCGCTCCCCATTGGTTTTGATTAAATACCCGAGAGTTATGACGAAGGAATTGAAACCCCTAAAGAAAGTATCACTGCTTGTGGTACATTGCACAGCCACCAAGTGTAACCGTCCTTTCAGTGTTGAGAACCTGATAGCCTGTGGCGAGGCCAAATTTGGTCAGTGCTCTTATCATTATTATGTGCGCCGTGATGGTGAGATTATCCCATTACTATCCGAAATGGTACAAGGTGTGCATGCCCGGCATTACAACCACTGTTCGCTCGGCATCGTGTACGAGGGTGGACTGAACGAGAAAGGGAAAGCTATCGACACCCGCACCGAAGTCCAGAAACATGCCCTTTATGAGCTGCTGAAGGATCTGACGGAAGAGTATCCCAGCGCCCGCATCGTGGGGCACTGCGAGTTGCCCCACGTAGCCAAGGCCTGCCCCTGCTTCATCCCCAGCACCGAGTACGCCGCCCTGCAGCCGAAATAGCATATTTGGGTAGAACTTTCAGTAATTAAGCGAGGATTTTTCCTCGCTTTTTATTTTTTTATGTATCTTTGCACCCGATATTGATAATTAATGAAGTTTTTATGAAACGTTTATCAACCATTTTTTTAGCATTAAGTTGTCTGAGCGTGATGGCGCAGAGTAGTGATGATAATACCATGCCCTTTGTGTATCACGGGCATATCTATCTGCAGACAACCATCAACGACAGTGTGCATGTTAATACGCTCTTTGATACCGGTGCGGCCAACATCTTTGGTATCGACAGTGTGGCGCTTGCGCAGTCGGCCTGGCATCCGCAGCAAGTGGGCAAGGCCAGGGCTGGTGGTGCCGCTGGATCTACTATGGTGCGGGTGATTGCCGACGGCACCAAGGTGCAGATGGGAAATGTGGTGCAGCAGTATCCAATCGTGCCGATATTCAAGTTGCGCGACATTGTGAACCGTCATGCGGATGGCATCTGGGGCATCAAGGATATCTCAAAATATCCGCTCGAAATCAATTTCGAGAAGCGCTATCTGAAACAGTACACCAGCACCGTGCCTAATACCGAGGGCTATCAGCAGTTGCCCATCAAGTATGAGGATGATCGGATTATGCTGCAGGCCGAAGTGCTGTTGGGTGGCCAGAAAATCAAGGGCTGGTACTTGATGGATACTGGCAGCGGTGGTTCGGTGAGCTTCACATCGGGGGCTGTCGCCGAATTCGCTTTTGAAAAGATTGAGGGCAAGCGCTATCTGGCGGATATGACGCAGGCCGGCATCGGCGATAAGGCCATGGAGACATCGGTTGAGATGATGAGCGACCACATACTGATAGGCAGCGACACCATCCGCTATACGGATATCGACTATGTGCCCGAAGGGGTGGGGGCGATGGGCAACCGACCTTATCTGGGTATTATCGGTAACGATGTATGGGATAGGTATAACATCATTATCGATGCCAAGAACCAGATGCTGTATCTGCGCCGTCATAAGACCGACGAACCCATCGGAAAGAAATATGGCTATAGTTGGCGCAACCGTACCGACATCTGTCGCGGTTGGGTAGTGTCATATATGAAGCGTTCGAGCGAGGCCCACGAGGCGGGTGTGGAGATTGGCGACACGATTATCGCTATCAACGGTCGCGATGTGCATGATTACTCCTGGGACGAGGAGGAAGCCCTGCGCAAAGCTCCCCGCCACGAGCTGAACATCATCACCCCCCAGGACCAGAAAAAACACGTCGTACTCGAAGCCAAAGAATATTGGTAATTAGGAAAATACGAGAAAATACGGTTTTTCCGTGTTTTTTGCTAATTTTTCTTCAAAAAACTTGTACATTCCAAATAAAAGTGGTATCTTTGCACCGCTAGAACCCGCCAAGCCTCTCCGCTCGACTTCGGTCGCTTGCCTATGCAAGAAGGATGCTCAAATGTGCGGGTCGTTTTATTTTTATACAATGAACAACAGAATTCCTTTTCCAAAGTCGTACACCAGCGCGCATGATCTTGTCAGTTTGCTAAGGTCACGTGGGCTAACAATAGCAGACGCACAAAAAGCAGAGCGATATATCGAGTTCATAGGCTATTATCGTTTATCAGCCTACATGTATCCACTGTTGAAGATGCCTAAGGAGCAGCACTGTTATAAGCCGAACACTTCATTTGATCAGGTGATGATGATTTACCGTTTTGACAAGAAACTCCGCCTCCTCATTTTTAATGAGATTGAGAAGATAGAAGTGGCTGTACGTAGTGCCATCGTAAACATTGGTAGTGAAATGACAGGCAATCCTTTTTGGATGACGGATTGTCATAATTTTATTGATGCTGCCAAATTTCGACACACCTTAGATCTTATTGATGCGGAATTGCGTCGGTCAAAGGAAGATTTCATTGAACATTTCAAACAGACATATACAGATGCCTATCCTCCAGCTTGGATTCTGGCAGAAGTATTGCCTTTTGGTGTCCTGACAAACATCTATAGCAACATTAAAGTTCCTCGAATCAAAAAGCGCATAGCACAGAAGTTTGGTTTGCAAGTGGCTCCATTTGAGTCGTGGCTTACAATCGTAACTCTTACTCGAAACTCATGTTGTCATCATGCTCGTGTATGGAACAAGCAAAATACAATTCGTCCAATGCTTCCCAATCGGTTAGCTGGCTGTTGGATAACGCAACCCACAGATGCACTCCGCATCTATTTCAACCTTTGCATCATTAAATATTTCCTGAACATCATTTCGCCCAACAATGATATGAAGGCTAAGATAGATATCTTACTTTCAACTTACCCATCTATAGACACCAACGCAATGGGTTTCCCTCGTGGATGGGAAAGTGAGCCATTATGGAGTCTGTCGTGATGGCTTGGGTAATGTTCCAATTCGGCAGCCAGGCGACTGTGGCGATGCTCCTGTGCCGGTAGGAATGCCCCGTATTATTTTCTTATCGTAGGCGATATTTGGTTAATTCTTATTAAAGATTTGGCTAAATCGCTTGCGATATAAGAGATTATTAGTACCTTTGCAACGTTTTAGGGTGACAATTCACAAAAACATCTATATATATAATTAAGTATGATTTACGGAAAAACGAAAGGTACTGATTTTGAAAAGCTGTGCGATGGTGCTGCCAAAGCCGAGGCGCAGGGAGTAATGGTGTATTATGCACTGGCCCGAATGGCTCGTGAGCAGGGTTATCCCGAAGAGGTTTCAGAGAAGTTTATCGAGATGGCAAATCAGGAGGCTGTGCATGCAGGTTTCTATGCCACGCTGATGGGCAAGTTTGATAGCGACATCTGGAAGATAGCCGAGAACTTTGCCAAGGGCGAGTTTAACGGCGAGCAGCAGGTGAACCAGTTTGCTCAGGCATTCCGTGCTGCCGGCCTGGACGAAGCAGCTGCCGAGATGGAAGTTTTTGCCCAGCAGGAGCGCCATCATGGCGAAACACTCACAGAGCTTATTAATAAGTACAAAAAGTAAATTATTAAAGTCCATATTTAGTTGAGTTGGGGGCTTGCCATCATTGCCATGGCAAGCCCCTCGTTATTATATGGTCATCTTCTTTTCCTTGGTGCGGCTTTGCGCTTGGGGGCCTGCTTGGGTGCGGGCTTGGTGGCGGGTGGGGCAGGGAGGTCCTTCGTCACGGTGGCCTTCAGAATACGGATATCCTCCAGAGGACGGTCGTTCTTATCCACGGCCACGCCCTGGATGGCCTCTACCACATCCATTCCCTCGACAATCTCGCCAAACACGGTGTATTGACCATCCAGATGGGGCGTGCCACCGATGGTCTTATACACCTGGCGCATCTCGGGCGTGAGCTTCACCTGGCCGCCAGTTATCGAGTCGAGCTTCAGTTGGGTGTAGTCCAGTCGGCGGTCGTCGTAAATCTTACCCCATACGATATAGAACTGACTGGCCCCCGAACGGCGCTCGGGATTCTTTTTGTCGCCCTCGCGCGCTGCGGCCACCACGCCACGGCGATGGAATATCTGGGGCAGGCGGAACTCGGCCTCCTGCGTGTAGTCATAATCGCCCATACCCAACAGTTGACCGGGTTTGGCATGCTTACTGAAGATGTCGCCCGTCTGGATCATAAAATCCTTGATGACACGATGGAACAGCAGTGAGTCGTAAGATCCCATCTTGGTGAGTTTCAGGAAGTTGTCGCGGTGCTGTGGCGTCTCGTCGTAGAGCGCGATACGGATATTGCCCTTGGTGGTCTCGAAGAGCACCTCGGTTGTGGATGTCTGAGCGCAGAGCTGGCTCCAAGCCAGACCCAAAGCGCATGCTAAAATAGAAATTCGTTTCATATTGAATGGTTTTTGGCTGTAAAAGTAACAAAAAGTAATGAAATGAGCGAAAATTTAGCGTATTTTTTTGCATTTTACGTATTATTACTTATCTTTGCATCTGTTTTCGCAATGATAACAACAATAAACAATAAATAACGACATGAAAACAAGTAAAATGCTTTTGGCTGCCGGGCTCCTGATATCGGGGCTGAGTGTGCATGCCGAAGAGGGACCGCTGTGGATGCGGTACACGGCCATCTCGCCAGATGGCAAAACGATTGCCTTTGCGTATAAAGGTGATGTTTATACGGTAGCTGCTAAGGGTGGACAGGCTAGACAGCTGACCACTAATGCGGCTTATGATGCCTGTCCCGTGTGGAGTCCTGATGGCACCAAGTTGGCCTTCGCATCAAGTCGCGAGGGTAGCATGGATGTGTATGTGATGGATGCCCAGGGCAGCGAGCCTGTGCGACTGACCACCAATAGCACCGACGAGATGCCCATGGTGTGGCGCGACAACGAGCACGTGCTGTTCTCGGCTGCGTGGATGCCTTCAGCACAGTCGATTCTGTTTCCTGGCGACGACCAGGTGTATGAGGTGAGCATCAAGGGCGGCAGACCCCGTATGTTCTCAACGCTGCCCATGGAGGATATCAGTTTCGCCAAGGACGGTCGCTACCTGTATCACGACAAGAAGGGCTACGAAGACCCCTTCCGTAAGCATCACCAGAGTCCTATCTGTCGCGACATCTGGCTGGTGAACAACGGCCACTATACCCGTCTGACCGACTTTAAGGGCGAGGACCGCACACCACGCTGGGCCGATGCCAACTCGTATTACTATACCAGTGAGGAAGACGGTACCTTCAATGTGTATCGCCGCAATATCGACGGCACTGGCAAAAAGCAGCTTTCGCACCACAAGATGAACCCCGTGCGCTACCTCTCGGTGAGCAACGAGGGTACACTCTGCTATAGTCAGAACGGTGAGATCTACACCCTGCGCGAAGGTGCTGAGCCACAGAAGGTGCAGGTGACCATCACCGGCGACCGACAGGACAAGGACCTGATTCGTCAGTTGCGTTCGAGCGGTGTTTCCGAAATCAGTCTCTCGCCCGAGGGCAAGGAGGTGGCCTTCATTCTGCGTGGCGACATCTTTGTGACATCGGTAGAGTATAAGACCACCAAGCAGATTACCAACACCCCGCAGCAGGAGCGCAGCGTGAACTTCAGCCCCGACGGACGCAGTCTGGTGTATTGTGCTGAGCGCGGTGGCGTATGGCAGATCTATCAGACCAAACTGAAGAATAAGAACGAGAAACTCTTTACCTATGCCACTGACCTGGTAGAGGAGCGACTGACACAGACCAACGAGACTTCGCTGCAGCCTCAGTACAGTCCCGATGGCAAGGAGGTGGCTTACTTCAAGAACCGTGCCGGACTGTGCGTCATCAATCTGAAGACCAAGCAGGAGCGCACCGTGCTGGATGGTAAGTACAACTACTCGTACAGCGATGGCGACATCTGGTTTGAGTGGAGTCCCGACAGCAAGTGGCTGTTGGCCAGCTACATCGGTACAGGCGGTTGGAACAGTAGCGACATCGCTCTGGTCAGTGCCAGTGGCAATGGCGAGGTGCACAATCTGACCGAGAGTGGCTACAACGAGGGTGCTGCCCGTTGGGTGCTGGGTGGCAAGGCCATGCTGTTTGAGAGCGACCGTGCCGGTTATCGCAGTCATGGTAGCTGGGGCGCCGAGAGCGACTACTACGTGATGTTCTTCGATGTGGATGCCTACGACCGCTTCACCATGAGTAAGGAGGACAAGGAGCAGCTGGAGGAGGCCGAGAAGGAGGCTAAGAAAGCCGAGAAGCAGGATGACAAGGACACCAAGAAGAAAAACAGCAAGAAGAAGTCAGCCGAGAAATCCAAGGCTGAAAAACTGCTTACCTTCGACCTGGACAACCGCCTCGATCGTATCATTCGCGTGACTGACAATTCAGGTCAGATGGGTGATGCCATCCTGAAGGGCGACACACTCTACTATCAGGCTTCGTACGAGGGTGATAACGACCTGTGGGTGCACTACATCCGTGAGGATAAGACCGAACTGCTGATGAAGGGTGTCGGTCGCGGCAGAATGTATGCCGACAAGAAGTGCGACAACCTGTTCCTGGCCACACGTGGTGGTATCAAGAAGCTGGATCTGGGTAAGAAATCTACCAAGAACATCTCTTTCGAGACTGTGTTCAACTATCGTCCCTACGAGGAGCGGGCTTATCTGTTCGACCACATCTGGCGCCAGGTAAAGGATAAGTTCTATGTAGAGAATCTGCACAATGTGGATTGGGAGGGCTATCGCGAGAACTATCGCCGATTCCTGCCATATATCAACAACGAGTACGACTTCAGGGATATGCTGAGCGAGATGCTGGGCGAGCTGAATGCTTCGCACACGGGTGCCCGCTATTATCCAAACGGTGCCGCGCTGAGCACTGCCTCGCTGGGCGTGTTTATCGACCAGAACTACGAGGGCGACGGACTGCGTATCGAAGAGGTTATCAAGCGCTCGCCACTGGCTCAGAAGAAGACTGGCGTGGTGGCTGGTTGCGTGATTGAGGCTATCGACGGCGTGACCATCAAGGCCGGCGAAGACTACTTCCCACTGCTGGATGGCAAGGCTGGTAAGCCCGTGCGCCTGACCATATTCAATCCTTCAACCGGTAAGCGTAACAACGTGACTATCAAGGCTATCGGTCGCAGCACCTTGCGTGAACTGCTCTACAAGCGTTGGGTGGATCGCCAGCGCGAGATGACCGACAGTCTCTCGGGCGGCAAGTTGGCTTACGTACATGTGAAGGCTATGGACAGTCCAAGCTATCGCACGGTTTACCGTGAACTGCTGAGCGACAAGAACCGCAACCGCGTGGCTGCCGTAGTGGATGAGCGCCATAATGGTGGTGGCTGGTTGCACGACGATCTGTGCACGCTGCTGAGCGGTAAGAAGTATCAGGAGTTTGTGCCTCATGGCAAGTATGTGGGCAGCGACCCCTACAACAAGTGGCTGAAGCCATCGTGCGTGCTGATTTGTGAAGACGACTACAGCAACGGTCATGGTTTCCCATGGGTATATAAGGAGCTGAAGATTGGTAAGCTGATTGGTACACCTGTGGCCGGTACGATGACTGCCGTTTGGTGGGAGACCCTGCAGAATGGTATGGTGTTCGGTATCCCCCAGGTGGGTTGCCGCGACATGCGTGGCGTGTTCGGTGAGAACACCACACTCTATCCTGATGTAGAGGTGTATAACACCCCCGAAGACTTCATCAGCGGTCGCGACCGTCAGTTGGAGCGTGCCGTACAGGAGATGCTGCGCTAAAAATACTTGGTGATGCGGGCGTTGTCGAAATTGTTCATCTCGTTGACCATGCGTACGGCGGAGTCGATGATCGGGAAGGCACAGAGTGCACCCGTTCCTTCGCCTAAGCGTAAGCCCAAATGGAGCAGGGCCTTGGCACCCATGGCATCGAGCATGCGCCGATGACCGCTCTCATCACCGCAGTGCGTAAAAATCATATAGTCCTGGGCAGCTGGATAGAGTTGAACTGCCGCCAGTGCACAGGCCGTCATGATAAAGCCGTCGATAAGTATCACCAGATGCTTCTCGGCGGCTTTTAGCATGGCGCCGATGGCAGCTACCATCTCGAAACCACCGAAGTAGGCGAGTGGGGTGATAGGTGATGGGTGATGGGTGGTGGATTGGTAGTTTGCTAATGTTTTGCTCAGTACCTCATATTTATGCTGGATGCCGGGGGTGTCGAGACCGGCACCGGCACCGATACACTCCTGCAGGGGGATGCCTGTGAAGAGGTGCATCCAGATGCTGGAAGGCGACGTGTTGGCAATGCCCATCTCACCGATGCTGAGCACACGGCAACCCTCGGCCACGCAGTCGTCAACCAAGTCGCTACCTATCTGGATGGCGCGGTCGAACTCCGGTTCGCTCATCGCCGGTTCGTAGAGGAAGTTGCGGGTGCCGCGGGCTATCTTGCGGTCGATGATGCCATCGATGCCAGAAAAATCGTAATCCACGCCCACATCCACAATGCGCAACTTGAAACCATGCTGCCGGCAGAACATATTCACGCCGCCACCGCCATGGGTGAAGTTGATCATCTGCTGCCACGTGACGCAGCGTGGCGACACGCTCACGCCTTCGCGCTCGATGCCATGATCGCCACCCAGCAACAGGTGACAGGGGTGGGCGAGACTCGGCTCCAGTGTCTGTTGTATCAGGCATATCTGCAGGGCCAACTCCTCCAGTCGGCCCAACGAACCTTTGGGTTTGTTCAGGTTGTCTATCTTCGCCTGAATCTGTGGGGCCAGGCTTTTATCTACGGGATGTATTGCGAATGACTTCATTTTTTTAGGCACGGATTAACGCGGATTAACACGGATTTATTTGATTTTTACAGGGATGCCGCTGACCATGAGGATCACCTCGTCGGCTTTCTGGGCGATGTATTGGTTCATCCAGCCCTGCAGGTCGGTAAACCGCCGTTGCAGTTGGCTGGTGCTCACGCCGCCCAGTCCTATCTCATTGGTTACGAAGATATAGGTGGCATCGGGCTGCGTAAAGGCATCAAACTCCTTCTTCGCTTCGGTTAGGATATCATCAATTCCCCTCTCTCCTCCAGCGGTGATATAGTTCGTCAGCCACAGCGTCACGCAGTCTATCACCACCACGCGTCCCGTCAGGTCGTGTTTCGAGAGGTACAGCTCCTCCTCGATATTCGTCCACTCAGGTCCGCGGCGCTCCTGATGCTTGTGCACGCGCTCGCGAAACTCCTCGTCCCAGATGTGAGCCGTGGCCAGGTAAACGGGGTTGTCACTCAGCTCTAAAGCCAGTGCTTCGGCCTTAGTGCTCTTGCCTGAGCGCTGTCCGCCGGTAATCAGTATAATCTTCTTCATTGTGTGCAAACTACTAAATAAACAGTCAGTTCAACCAGCAGACAGACCGCCCCGCAACAGTCGCCGGTATAGCCATGAATCTTTCGCCAGATGAGCATGTAGAGTCCATACATCACCAGGGCAGGGATGAAGATAATCAGGTCCCAGCGCATGCCGGTGTACCACAGATAAAGTCCCATGGGCAACAGGCCTTGAATCGCCAGACTGACACCTGCCTGCCAACTCATCTTGCGATAGACAGTGCGGTTCTTGGCCTCTGCTTCATTGCGGGCATAAGGCATCATGGTGACCAGTTGCGAGGTGACCATTTTGGAGTAAGGGTCGGCAGCCAGGATGGTGAGTGCCGCCAACTCTACTGGCATGGCCAGGAGTGCCGCTGCCAGTAGCAGTTCATACAGGATGAGGCCGATGACGCCATAGGTGCCGATATGCGAATCCTTCATGATGCTGAGGATACGACTGCGGTCGCTGCCACCACCCCCGAATCCATCCAGGAAGTCGGCCAGTCCGTCTTCGTGTAGTGCACCCGTTATCAGCAGTCGCACCACGATGGCCAGCAGCACGGCAATAGAGTAGGGCAGATACCAACTGCCGAAGTAGAGTGTCGCTGCCATGGCGCCACCCGTGAACCAGCCTGCCAGTGGCCAGTGCTCCACCACGGTGGCGTAACACTCCTGAGGCGGCTGATGCAATCGCCAGAAAGGCAGTCGTGTGAAAAATATCAGCGCCGCCCATATCCTGTCGTACCAATGTGTCTGATCAATATTTATCTGCATAATTTTCGTTTTTGAGGGCAAAGATATGAAAACTTTTTGTACTTTTGCACACACGAAACCAATAAAATGATAAAAAATGAAGAAAATAGCATGGATGATAGTAGCTGCGGCACTCTTTGTGGGGTGCAAGGGTAAGGGTGCGCAACAGGCACAGGGCGATGGTGAGGCCGACTCTACCGCTGCCATCACGGTGAAATATGCCACTGGCTTCAGTGTGCGGGATTCTGCTGGCGTGCGACTGGTGGATATCGGTGGAAAGTATCATTTTGCACTGACAAGGACGGAGACTGACGCCCCTGCCGGCTACACCAGGATTCAGGTGCCCATCACGCGCACCATCTGTATGACGGCACTGCAACTCTCGAACTTCACCGCTCTGGATGCCCACGATGTGGTGAAGGGTATCACCGGCACCAAGAACCTCTATAACCAAGATATCCTGCAGCGCGTGAAGGAAGGCAAGATTGTAAAGATAGGTATGGAGGGCAACTTTGATTCCGAAATAGTGCTTGCAGCAAATCCTCAGATAATCCTGATATCTCCCTCTAAACGTGGCGGTTATGATGCCATCAAGGAGACGGGTATCACACTAGTGCCCCATCTGGGCTATAAGGAGCTCGACCCATTGGGACAGGCCGAATGGATTAAGTTTGTGGGCATGCTGATAGGTAAGGAGCAGGAGGCCAACGAGGTGTTTGCCGGTATCGAGAATCGTTATCAAGCGCTGAAAGCCAAGACGCAGCAGGTGGCAAAGCGCCCCACGGTGCTGAGCGGTGAGATGCACTACGGCAACTGGCATGCGGTGGGCGGCAAGAACTACCTGGCACAGATATTTCGCGATGCTGGTGCCGACTATGTGATCAATGACGACGAGACCAGCGGCGAGGACCTGGAGTTTGAGAAGATGTACGCCATGGCGGCCAATGCCGACTACTGGCGCATCTTGAATAGTTATCCCGGTGAGTTCTCGTACGAGGCGCTGAAGGCATCGGAGCCGCGCAACGAGCTCTTCAAGGCTTATAAGGAGAAAAAGGTGATCTACTGCAACATGAAGCAGACGGCCTATTACGAGATATCGCCTGTGAAGCCCGACGTGCTGCTGAAGGATTTTGTGGCTATCTTCCATCCAGAATTGGTGGAGCCTGATTATAAACCTACATTCTATCGTTTGCAGAAATGAAAGTACCGAAGTTCATAGCACTGTTGCTGGGTATCGCTGTGCTGGCGATTGTAAACCTGCTGCTGGGGTCGGTAGAGATTCCGGTGGGGGATGTGTGCCGCATTCTGGCTGGTGATACCTCCAACGAGATATGGACGAATATTATCTGGCAGTCACGACTGCCACAGGTGATGACGGCTGTTGTGGCTGGTGCCGGACTGGCGGTGAGCGGACTGCAGATGCAGACGGTGTTCCGCAATCCGTTGGCAGGACCATCGGTATTGGGTATCTCCAATGGTTCGGCGCTTGGTGTGGCTTTCGTGGTGCTACTGTCGGGTAGGATAGGTGGCGTGGCACTGAGCCGACTGGGTTATCTGGGCGATGCTGCCATGAGTGTGGCGGCTATCATCGGTGCCCTGGCGGTGATGATGCTCATCGTATGGCTCTCGCAGAAGGTGAAGGGAAACGTGACGCTGCTGATTATCGGTGTGATGATAGGTTATCTGGCCAATGCCATCATCGGTGTACTGAAGTTTCTCTCGCCCGAAGAGGATGTGAAGGCATTCGTGGTGTGGGGCTTAGGCTCGTTCTCGCGCGTGTCGGGCGATGAAATGGTGCTGTTTGTGGTACTGATGTGTGTGCTGCTGCCGCTGGCCTGCCTGCTGGTGAAACCGATGAATCTGCTGCTTCTGGGCGATAGATATGCTGCCAATCTGGGACTGAACATCAAGCGTGCCCGACTGCTGGTGATTCTGAGCTCGGGTGTGCTGGTGGCCATCGTCACAGCTTATTGCGGACCTATCATGTTTATCGGATTGGCGGTGCCCCATCTGGCGCGCGCCTTGTTTGGCAGTAGCGATCACCGCGTGCTGATGCCTGCCACGATGTTTTGTGGGGCGGCCTTGGCGCTGGTATGCAATCTCATAGCCCGTATGCCTGGTTTCGAGGGTGCACTGCCCGTTAACTCCGTGACGGCACTGGTTGGTGCGCCGGTGATAGCGGTAGTATTGTTCCGTCGTCGGCAATCAGAAGAATAGTCAACTCGCCATTGGGCAGTAGCGGTTGACAGTAAGCGGCGCAATGGCTGATGACGACGTCGGCAAAATCCTGTTGTTGTTCTGGGGAGAGTCTCTCCCATATCTCGCGTGCCAAGGTGATATCGCTGATGTCGATATCGCAATGGGCCTCGTGCAGCATCTCACTGATAAACACCTTATCCATGGTGGCGCGTTTGCTATGCGTGTCGAGATGACCAGCCGCCAGTTTTACGGCTTTGCCTATCATCACGCCGAGTGTGATGCTGCGTATATCCAGTTCGTGGGCTATCTTGAGGGTCTCACCGATATAGTTGCCATACTCCACAAACGCCTGTTGGGGCAGCTCGGGGTAGAGGGCCTTCACAAACCGCTCACTCTTTCCGCCGCTATTGATCACCACTCTTGCCGATTGAGACGCCTTAGCCACCGTCATACACTTACGGATACTATCCACAAACGCCTCCTCGCTAAACGGCTTTACGATGCCCGAAACACCAATGATGGAGATGCCCCCTTCAATCCCCAATCGCGGATTAAAAGTCCTGCGCGCAATCTCAGTCCCCTGCGGCACGCTGATGGTGACGATGATATAATTGGAACACAAAGACTCGGAGATACAGAGCCTTTCTAGATTTTGCCGTATCATCTCGCGTGGCGCCTTGTTGATAGCTGCTTCGCCTGGCGGATAATCAAAACCTGGCAACGTAAAACGGCCAACACCTTCGCCACCTTTAATAATACTTTGTGTCTCTGTATCTCCGTGTTGAAGTCTGATTGACGCTCTGACCTCGATGCCATTGGTAACATCCGGGTCGTCGCCGGCTTCTTTGATGCAGGCGGCATAGTCGTCGCCATAGCTCACTGCTACATGGATGGTCTCGCCGTTAGGCAGCATCACAGGCACCTGAGCGGGCGTCTCACCTGTAGAAAGACGAATGCAGGCTGCCACTGCTGCTGCCGTGGCACAGGTGCCCGTGGTGAGTCCGCTGTGCAGGGGATAGAACTCAGGGAGCCATTTCTCTACCGCCCTCCGCAGTCCGTAGGGACCGTCAACCACGATGAATGACTCGGGCAGTGCTGGTCGCTTGATGGCTATCACCCGCATGCCGCAGGCCTTAGCCGCTCCTGTCTTTTCTGTAAACCCGCCTGATAAGCCGCTTTCTTTCAATAAGATAGCGTCTGCTTGAACGGGTATATCGTTGGGGGCGTCGTAATAGCATAGCTGCGCTTGGGTGGCACCTTGTTTCAGGGCTAAGGCGATTGACGACGGCCGGTTGAGGATGCGATAAAAGATACTAATTCCATCGGCCTCGAGCGGTTTCAGTTTGCTGATGCTCTGCACGCCGGTGGTGGCGAGAAGGCTATGGATGTCGCGTGGTATCTGGGTGTAGTCATCAATCCAGGTGATGGCCGGGTCGCGTGGCGGGTAGATGCGCTCGAAGCGCACTACGGGCAGCGAGAGTGCGCTGGCAGTCGTGGCGATGGTCCGATGCAACAGGGCTGCAAAGGGATGGGCGGCATCCACAATCATGCGGATGGCGTGCTCTGTGCAAAAGCGCGTCATTGCCGCTTCATCGAGCGCACCATCTATCCGCACACCATGCTGCAGCGTGATGTCCTGTTCACCGGTCTTGGTGCTGTAGAAGTAGGGCGAGCCTCCTTCTTCCAGTACTTCCACAGCCTTGCGACCCTCTGTTGTTCCGCCAAATACCAGTATCATGCTTCGCCTTTTCGGAATAGATGCGTGAAGTGTTTTGAATAGAGTTCCGACAACCCTTGACGGTTGTCGATAGCCTCGCCAACAACGAGCATCGTAGTGAGTGTCAAGTTGTTACGGTGCACTATTTCAGCTAAATCTTTAAGTTTGCCGCGATAGATTTTCTGGTCGGGCCAGGTGAGGTGATAGCAGGCTGCCACGGGGGTGTCTGCAGGATATTCCTGCAGTAGTTCGCGCTGCACATCATCTACGATACTGGCTGAGAGGAAGATGCACATCGTGCTCTGACTCTTGGCCAACAGGTGCAACTGCTCTTTCTCGGGCATGGGCGTGCGCCCTTCGCCGCGGGTGAGGATAATCGTCTGGCAGCGCTCTGGAATCGTGAACTGGCTCTGCAGTTCGGCGGCTGCAGCGAGGAACGAGCTGATGCCTGGGGTGATATGATACTCCATCTGGTGGGCATCAAAAAAGGCCATCTGTTCCTGAATGGCACCAAAGATACAGGGATCGCCGGTGTGAAGACGAACGATGAATTTGCCCTCGTCATAGAACTTCTTCATCAGTGCGCACTGCTCTTCGAGTGCCATATCGGCCGAAGAGCGCACCACGGCGCCTGGCTTGTGGCACTCCGTCAAAGCCTTTGGAACAAGTGAGCCTGCATAGAGTATCAAATCAGCCCTTTCGAGCATCTTGCGGCCACGCACCGAAATCAAATCCGGGTCGCCTGGTCCGGCACCTACAATCTCTATGTGTCCTTTCTGCTCGCGCAGGTATTTGCGGTCGATGGCCAAGGCCGCCGTCCAGTTCTTGCCTTTTATCTTTGGGACAATCAGTTGTCCGTGATTAGACCCGAGAATGGCGGCTGCCTCACAGACAGAGGGCGTGCCCACATGTTTCTCTACGGTTTCGCTGGGATTGGGCACTTCTATTTTGGCGAGCTCCTCGGCGGTGTAATAAACCACCTCGCTATTTGGTTCTTTTCTGAGCTCGGCGCAGAACTCCTCATTCTGCTTCAAGTCGATGGTGCAGAAGCGCTTGTAGCAAGGCATCAAGCCAAACTCACCGAGAGCAGTATCGATTTCATCAAGGATGTACTCGTAGTTGTCTGGATGATTGGCCAGACCGAATCCCAGTACGCCTACCTTTGGGGCATAGCACACTTCGAGTACGCCTGGTGGTGTGTTGACGATGTAGGGCGTCACCATGATAAGCAGACTGAATCTTCTGGCGTTAACCTCTTCAATGCTATTGACAATGGTGACGTGGTCTGGCAGTGTCCTCTCCAGAAAGTCGGTACCTTCGTCGCGGATATCCATGAGCAGGGCTGTAGGCTGGCGATTCACGAAAGCGCGGATACACTCGTTGATATCGTCAAAACCCGCCATTTCCCAGTTGAACTGCTTGTCCAACGTGTCGAGTGCCCACAGACCGGCATTGTCGCTCTGGGTGGTGATGACTTCGCGTGCTCCAATACGGGCGGCAATGCGGTGTGTCAGTTCATTGGCACCGCCTATATGTCCCGAGAGAACGGAGATCACGTTGAGTCCAAAACTGTCTATGCAGACCACGGCCGGGTCGGTATGCTTGTCATCGATGTAAGGGGCGATGGTGCGCACGCAGATGCCCATAGCACCGATGAACACAAAGGCGTCGTATGACTTCCATTGTTTACCGACGTCGGTTCGCTGGATGAAATCCGCACTGAGTTCTCTTTTGAGTGTCGCAGCTATTTCGCTACTTGCCTCGCTAATCTGTATGATGGCTATTTTTTGCATGATAATATCTCTATGGGGTTATAATCATTTAACTGTATGCGTAGGGGTGGGTATTGCTGCAGACCGAGGTCGGCGCAGGCTTCGTTCCAGAGCTGATGACTGTCGGTGGTGACCTTCGGTGAGGTGACGCTATTGAATACAATGATATCGTTATCTGACATGATTGTCAGCAACTTAGCTATGATTTCTTTAAGTTTTCCTCCATGTCCGCCAATGAACACGGCATCGGGTTTTGGAAGGGTGGTCAAGTCTGTTTCAAGGAAGTCGCCTATATGGGTATGGATGCCTGGCGCGCCAAACTTCCGGGTGTTCTTCTGGATGATGGATTCGCACTCAGGACGAATCTCGAAAGCCTCTATTTGCAGGTGTGGGAACTGCAGGCGCGCCTCGATGCTGACGCTACCTGTGCAGAAGCCGATATCCCAGAGCACATGGCGACCGGTCAACTGGAGGGCCTGCAGCGTCAATAAGCGGATGGGCATCTTGGTGATCATCTTTTCGCGCCCGTCGAGGAGCGTGAAGGCAGCATCGGGAATGCCGAATGGTCGTGGTGGCACTGCGCCACGGTGTTCCAGGATGATGCAATTAGGCATGGCAAAATCACGATGGATTGCCTCTTTCGGCGAAAACGTAGAAAGGTGCTCTTCCGATGGATTGCCTAATTTCTCGCCCACGTGCATGATGAAATCGGTATATCCGTAGTCGGTCATGCGCTGGGCTATCGTGGCAGGTGTATGTTCGCGGTCGGTCAGGATACCTATCTTCGGTGCGCGCTCGATGAGTGCTCTGTCGAATTCAGCCCAGGGGCGCCCTGTGAGCGACACGATACGCATGTCGTGATAGGGCATCACCAATCGGTGGGCCAGCAACTGCAGCGAGTTGAAGGTAGGATAGACGATGATTTCGGCATCGGGCATCCTCTTGCGGATGGTATTGGCAAAGCCGAAGAACAATGGATCGCCACTGGCGAAAACAACTATGAACTTTGAACTTTTAACTTTGAACTGTTCAAACACCAAGTCGAGGGGGACGGTGATGTCTATCCACTGAGCACCGTCGGGCAGCAGTGGGGCTACTATCTCGTGGTGGCGCTTGCCGCCAGAAAATACCTTTCCATCGCGAATGATGGTCAGTATCTCGGGCGGGAAGAAGGGTTGTGGATTATCTGTGATTCCGATGACGATGAATTTCATAGGTTGTCGGGTATTTGATAGAGGTGGGTGTAGCTGGCCAGCACGTTATGATGCTTGAATACAGGTGTTGGCACCGGCTCACCTTTTGCGTTATAAACTTGGGTGATACTCTCAGGGGTATCGCCGATGAATTGCGTGTAATGGAATTCGTGCCCTCGATAGGTCTTGCCATCGAGGGTGAACTGGCGGTAGCCTAAGGACAGCTTGCGATCAGCTTTGCGGGCAGTGATCGAGTAGGGCAGTACACCGCACATGGGGTAGCTGTCATCGTCGGTAATGATGGCTTGACAGAGGTACATCATACCGCCACATTCGGCAACAATCCTGCCGCCATCCTCCGCAAATTTTTTGATAGCATGCAGACAAGCCTGATTGGCCACTAATGCCTCCAGATGCTTCTCAGGATAACCGCCGGGGAGGTAGAGCAGGTCGATGCCATCAAAAGTTGGCACATCTTTCTCAGGATCGAAGAAAATGACGTCGCCAAACTGGTCTAAAGTCTCCTGATAGATGAACGAAAAACTTTCATGATTCCTGGCTATAAGCGTTTTCGTTTCCAGATGCTGGAACTCGCAGTTTCTTGTTTTGGACTCCACCTCGTCAAGGAGCGTGGTAGTGAGACTTTTGAGAGATGGGAGGTCGATATTCTCCTCTAAAAGGGCAGTCAGCTGGTCTGACTCGGGTAGTTGTGAGAAATCGAGCCCTAGATAGCGTGAATTTTGCTCCAGGTCGGGCGATTTAGGCAGGTAGCCCAGGCACTTGACATGGAGCTCATCGCACACTTCGCGCAGCATGTTGAAGTGGCGCTGCGAACCAACTTTGTTAAATATTATACCGGCGATACGAACGTCGCCGCGGAAGTGGATAAAGCCCGACAAGAGGGCTGCCATCGAGTAGGCTGCCGACTTGGCATCGACCACCAGAATCACGGGAATATCAAGCACGCGGGCGATGTCGTACGACGAACCCAGTTCGCGATCGTAGCCATCATAAAGGCCCATCATACCTTCGACGATACAGATGTCAGCATCAGCCCCGTAGTGCGCAAATAGCGCGCGTACGTGTGCGGGCGTGGTCATAAAGGTATCGAGATTGACCGACGGGCGCCCACAGACAGCTGTGTGGAATTTAGTGTCGATATAATCAGGCCCGCACTTGAAGGGCTGCACCCGGTAACCATTCTGGGTGAACCACTGCATCAGACCTCGGGCAATGGTTGTCTTGCCTGAGCCACTGGTGGGTGCTGCTATCATAAACGCTGTCTTGTTCGACATCTTCTAAAGTTGATTTGGGTGCAAATATATAAATTTTCTGCTAAATATGTGTGGTTAACCGAAAAAAGTTGTACCTTTGCAGCCAAAATATGGTCATCTGGTGGCCGATGCCACTACGATGAAAAGGGAATACGGTGAGAATCCGTAACTGTACCTGCAGCTGTAATCCTCGCAAAAAGGGTTTGCCTGTATAACGCCACTGAGCCACAGGCTCGGGAAGGTAAGGCAGACTGAGGAAAGTCAGAAGACCTGCCGAATGTCAATTGAAGATTGACAATTTAACTTTAGACCGTTCAGGAGTTAGCGGTTGTGATAATTTGATAGTAATGAAACTAGAGAAGCAATTGGCAATAGGCCTGAGTTTGCTTGCTATTGGTGCAAATGCCCAGACGGACATTTGGCGTGCTGATAGTTTGCAGGAGGTGGTGGTGACAGGTACTGGTACGCAGCACCTGCTGAAAGATGCGCCCGTGCAGACCGAAGTGATCAGTCGCCGGCAGTTGCAGCAGTATGCCGGCAAGAGTATCGAGGATATCCTGTCGGGACTGACGGCATCGTTCGATTTCAGCGAGAACGATATGAGTAGCAGGTTGCAGATGAACGGTCTGGGCAACGCGTATGTGCTGATACTGATAGACGGTAGGCGCCTGCATGGTGATAATGGTGGCGAGAACGACCTGAGTCTTATCGACCCGCATAATATCGAGAAGATAGAAATCGTGAAGGGTGCCTCGAGTGCCCTCTATGGCAGTGATGCGATAGCTGGTGTGATCAATATCATCACCCGCAAGCATCGCGAACAGGGCGTGATGGTGGAGAACACCACGCGCGTGGGCTCTTATGGCGACATCAGGCAGCATAACGGCGTGGCGCTCAACTATGGTAAACTGTCGAGCTACACCAACTTCCAGTTGCAGCACTCCGACGGTTGGCAGAACACCGCCGAGGAAGCTATCCAACAAACGGAATACCACATCACCGACTCGCGCAACAAGACGGTGAACCGGCATACCAACTGGCAGATAGCTGAGCGACTGACTTATCAGCTCACGCCTGCCATCGAACTCTATGCCGACGGTAGCATCTACTGGAAGCGCATCTATCGCCCCTGCGGTCATCATCCCGGTGTGGACGTGAAGACATGGGATCTGCAGTACAACAATGCGTCGGCATCGGTAGGTGGTAAGTGGAAGCTGAACAAGACCGACGTGATTACGCTGGATGCCGACTGGAAGAAGCATGCCTATAACTACGCCTATACCGACACCACGCTGACAGATGGCTATGTGAACGGCCGTTTTACCAATTATTTCCCTTACTTCCCCGGTGATAAGGAACTGCAGAGCGACCAGCGACTGACTAACATCTCGCTGAAAGGAATCTTTGCGTTGCCCTATGAGCAGCAGTTGAGTGCCGGACTGGAGTATCGCTACGACTGGTTGAAAGCGCCGATGCGTGTGGCTGGCGGAAAAGCGACTGACAATACCGAAGCACTGTATGTGCAGAACGAGTGGGCACTGCTGGATCCACTCTATATCACTGGCGGTTTGCGACTGACGCGCAACGAGGGTTTCGGCACCCGACTGACACCCAAACTGTCAGCCATGCTGAAGTTGGGCGACCTGCGACTGCGAGCCACCTGGAGTCAGGGTTACAAGACACCTACGCCTAAGGAGTTGCACTATCAGTATATCAAGAATATGAATGGTGTGTATCTCTACCTGGGCAATGAAGACCTGAAGGCACAGACCTCGAATTATTTCGGTGCCAGCGTGGAATATACCATCGGGCACCTGACGCTGACCTTGGCGCCTTATATTAATAAGGTGGACCGCATGATCACGCTGGTGACCATACCTACCAAGCAGGCTCCGGGCGAACTGATTACGAAATACGACCCCATCCGTGTGCGTCAATATCAGAATATGGAAGATGCCAAGACCTATGGCGTAGATTTCACCGTGCGCTATCAGGGTAAGCACTTCACCGCTGGTGGTAGCTACAGCTATCTGGACACCGAAGCCAACCAGTATGACACTGAGAACGACGTGATGCAGAAGGTGACCATCGACGGTATGGCGCATCACAAGGCCAACGTATATGCCACCTGGAACCATCAGTTCTCAAAGAAATACCAGTTGGGCGTGGGTATCTACGGACGCTTGAGCAGTAAGCGCTACTATCAGATAGACGGCGACGGCAAGGGTTATCAATTGTGGCGACTCTCAACCAATCATCAGATAGGCCGACTGCTGAAAGTGGATGCCGGTATCGACAACATCTTTGATTTCGTGGACCGCACGCCTCACGGACTGCATCTGGGTACCACCTCGCCAGGCAGAACCATCTACGCCTCGCTCACACTGAGATTCAATCAAGGTAAGAAACTATCAAATAAGTATAAGTCTAATTTTAATTACAACAACAATGAAACAGATTAAGTTTTTGATGCTGGCCATACTGACAGTAGTGGGCAGCGCACTGTTTACAGCTTGCGACAGCGATGATGACAACAAATCAACACAGTCGAACTATGACAGGTATCAGCAAGCTGTGAACCAGACCGTGAATGCCCAGAAGAAGAGCGACAAGGTGATTCTGCTGGTGGCTTTCGGTTCTACCTGGGAGCAGGCTTACGATACCTTTGATAAGGTGGTGGATGACTACAAGGCTAATTTCTCTGGCTGGGACGTGTATCTCTCTTTCTCTTCGGCCATCTGTATCAACAACGCCCGTGCTGGCGAGAATGTGGATCCTAAGGACTATTACGACCCCGAGCACTGGCTTACCGCTATCGGACTGGCTGGATATAAGCAGGTGGTGGTGCAGTCACTGCAGGTGATTCCTGGTGAGGAGTATCGCCGTGTGCGCGACAGCTATGTGAAGGACTTCATGAACAACCGTAATGGCGACTTCACTGATGCTTACATGAAGAGTCTGGACCGCCAGGTGGTTGTAGGTACCCCACTGATGGCTGAGGAGAGCGACGCCAAGACACTGGCTACCACACTGAACAACGAGGCTGACGTGAAGGCCGCTGTGGCTCAGGGTATCGTGGCTTTCATGGGTCATGGTAATCCAGAGGGTTACGACTACTATGGTGGTAACGTGCGCTACCTGCAGCTGGAGAACTACCTGCGTGACATCAATACCAACTACTATGTAGGTACTGTGGATATGGAGGATACTTATGTAGATAATGTGCTGGAGCATGTGGCTGGTGGCGACTTTGATATTGCCGTAGGCGACGTGACTGTTAGCATGAGCTATGCTGCCAACAATGCCAAGAAGGCTCAGCTCTATCCGCTGATGAGTATCGCCGGTGACCACGCTCATAACGACATGGCTGACCCCGATGATGACGAGAGCTGGTTCTCTATGTTTAATGCTGCAGGCATTGAGACTGCTGCCTATGAGACCAACTACACTGAGGCTTGCTGGAAGAAGTATAAGAGCGGCGAGGAGTATATCCCCGGACTGGCTGAGCGTAGTGCCGTGCGCAAGTTGTGGATGAACCACACCCGTGAGGCTATCGCCAAGCTGGGCACCGACGATGCCCTTTCGACTCCTACAACAGCTGCCGAATAATTAAGATTAGTTTTGTTAAATGAGGATTAAATATTTCTCTTTCCTGGTGGTACTCCTTTCGGGGAGTACCGCCTTTTCACAAATTCATAAGACGGACTCGAATGCTGTCCGTCGTTCGTATAACCTGAATCCTGTGGTTGTCACTGGCTCTGGTCATCACCAGCGCCTTAAGTCAACAGCCACACCAGTAAGAGTGCTCTCCAGTCAGGAGATGCGTGAACAAGGTATCACGACCTTCGACGGCGCACTCACACGCATGATGCCGCAGGCATCGATGGCGCCCAGTTCGATGGGTAGCTTTCTCAGACTGAACGGACTTGGCAATAAATACATCCTGATTCTGATAAACGGTCAGAAACTATCGGGCGACATCTCAAACAATGTGGATCTGAATCGTATCAACATGTCGCGCGTAAAACGTATCGAGGTGCTTGATGGGGCTGCCTCGTCACTCTATGGTAGTGATGCCATCGCGGGTGTCATCAATATCATCACCGATCAGCCTACACAGGATATGATGAGCGTCAGCAGCGACACGCGCGTGTCAGGGCATGGCGTGCTCACAGAGTCGGTTGGTCTCGACATCTTCAAGAATGGCTTCGGTTCCTATACCTCGTTTATGCATGATAGGGCCGACAGTTATCGTAACAACGACCTGGAACTGGTGAAAGGTTCCGACAAAGAAACTCAGGCGTCGATAGCCCCGCTGTTCACCGGCTATCGCTCTGATATCATCGGACAGAAATTTACTTATACCCCCAATAAGCATTTGGCGCTGAATGCGGGTATAGACTATTCATATAAGATAACCGATCGCCCAGAAACACGTAGCGATATCACTGGCGGTACCGACTACGAGATGCGATACAAAGGACTGCGATGGAACGTGGGCGGAATCTATAAGTTTACGGCCAAGAACTCGATTCAGGCCGATTTCGTGGTGGACCGTTTCCGTTATGGCAAGGAGTATGATGTGGCCACGAAGACCAATGCCATTGGCGACTACGTGCAGTCGAAGAAGCAACGCATGATGGAGGGACAGTTGAAAGCCATCCTGGGACTGACAGCGCACTCTACCACCATCTTCGGTGCCGACTGGCGCAAGGAGTATCTCAATGCCACCAGCGGTAATATCGACAGTCATGTGTATTCGCTCGCTGCCTATGCCCAGCACGAGATGACGCTGCTGAAGAACCTGACGGCGACACTGGGATTGCGACTGACGCATCATGAGACGTTTGACCAGCATCTCACACCAAAAGCCACACTGATGTATGCACCGGGAAACTTCAGATTCCGAGCTACTTACTCTGCCGGTTTCCGTGCACCTGGGCTCGATGAACTCTACTACCACTATTTCTCAGTGAATCGTGGTAAGGCACAGATCAGCTTTGGCAATCAGGACCTGAAGCCTGAGAAGAGCAACTACTTCGCACTGAATGCTGAATATCGCACACAGGCTCTGGCTGTAAGTGTGACGGGCTATTTGAACCGTATCAACGATATGGTGGTGAAACAGAATGTGGATGTGGATGATGCCAGTAGGCAGATGCTCATGACAGAATTCCCGGAGATGACACAGGACCAGGCCGACAAGATGGTGAGCTACGCCCTGTATCAGAACAGTGATAAAGGCGACGTGAAGGGTGTGCAGATGAATGTGTCGGCTAATCTCTTCAGTGGTTTCAACCTCTCTGCCAACTATGTCTATACGTATGCCCGCACCCATAGTGGTGAGGTGTGGACGGTGCTGGAGCGCAGTATGCGCCATGCTGCTACGGTGGCAGCCAACTACCATCATGCCTGGGGCAAATATGCACTCACCGTGAACCTGAATGGACGATTGCAGTCGAAGACTTATTATACGGGCAGTTATGAAGATGCGCCTGGTTTCGGTTTGTGGAACCTGCATACCACGCATGCGTTTGATGTGGCCAAGTGGGCTTATCTGGAGCCTAGCATCGGTGTAGATAATATCTTCGATAAGGTTGACCGTCGCTTAGACTCTTCTACGCGCAAGTATGCGCTATACACACCAGGACGCATGCTGGTGGTAGGACTGAAAGTGAAATTCAAAAACTAAGAGGATATGGGAAAGATTATCGTAGCTGGCATTGGTCCTGGTTCGCAGCAGGACATCACACCTGCAGTGCTCGAGGCAGTGCGACAGGCCGACGTGATAGTGGGCTATCAGTATTACTTCCAGTTTATCATGCCTTATGTAAAGGCCGACTGTGAGTGTATCGACACGGGCATGAAGAAGGAACGCCAGCGCGCTGAACAGGCTTTTGAACTGGCCGAACAGGATAAGACGGTGGTGGTAATATCTTCGGGTGATGCCGGCATCTACGGTATGACGCCCTTGATCTATGAGATGCGCCGCGAACGTGGCTCGGATATCGAAATCGTGTCGCTGCCGGGCATATCCGCCTTCCAGAAGGCTGCCTCACTGTTGGGTGCGCCTATCGGGCATGATATGTGTATCATCTCGATGAGCGACCTGATGACGCCCTGGGAGGTGATAGAACGTCGCATAGTGGCGGCTGCGATGGGTGACTTTGTGACGGCGGTCTATAATCCCAAATCGCATGGGCGCTACTGGCAGCTGTATCGCTTGCAAGAGATATTCCTGCAGCATCGTTCGGCTGAAACACCTGTGGGCTATGTGCGCCAGGCGGGGCGCGACGACGAGGTGGTGAAGTTGACGACTCTCGGCGCTTTCGACCCTGAGGATGTGGATATGTTTACCGTCATCCTCATTGGTAATTCGCAGTCTTATATCTCCGACGGCAAATTTATCACCCCGCGCGGCTATTACCGTGAGGTGGTGGCTGAAGGCGAGAAAGTGGGGCAGAACATCATGATAACCTCATTCCGCACCATCGCAAAGGAACTGAAACGACAGGACTATCCGCTCGACCATAAATGGGCACTGCTGCATGCCATCCATACTACAGCCGACTTTGATATGGAGAATATCCTGTATTCTGACGAAGGGGCTGTAGGAACGCTCTATCAGAAGGTGAAGGATGGCACACTGAAGACGATCATCAGCGATGTGACGATGGTGACCAGTGGTATCCGCAAGGGGGCGGTAGAGCGACTGGGTCTTGAGGTGAAATGTTATCTCTCAGACCCACGTGCCACTGAGATGGCTGAGCGCTTGGGTATCACGCGTACGCAGGCTGGCATCCGTCTGGCTGTGGAGGAGCATCCTGATGCACTGTTTGCTTTTGGCAATGCACCAACAGCGCTTATGGAACTGTGTGAACTGGTGCGCAAAGGCAAAGCGCATCCAGCCGGTATCATCGCGGCACCTGTGGGGTTTGTGCATGTGTGCGAGTCGAAACACATGGTGAAACCTTTCCGCGATATTCCCAAATTGATAGTGGAAGGACGTAAAGGCGGTAGCAATCTGGCTGCGACACTCTGTAATGCGATTCTGACTTTTGATGATGCTGCACAACTAAAACCTGGTCGCGACTTATGAAGAAGTTACACCCACTGATGTTCGTTGGTACAGGCAGTGATGTGGGTAAGAGCATCCTAGCTGCAGCCTTCTGTCGCATCTTCCGTCAGGATGGATATGCGCCAGCGCCTTTTAAAGCACAGAATATGGCGCTTAACTCTTATGCCACACCCGACGGTTTCGAGATAGGGCGTGCACAGGCTGTACAGGCCGAGGCGGCTGGCATCCCTTGTGAGACGGATATGAATCCGCTACTTCTTAAACCCAGTTCTGACCATACGTCGCAAGTGGTGCTGCATGGCAAGCCATTGGGCAATAAGCATGCCTACGACTACTGGCGGCGGGGCTGTTCCGATATCGATTACCGACAGGAAGTATGCGGAGCCTTCGATCGCTTGGCGGCTCGCTATAATCCCATCGTGATGGAGGGCGCTGGCAGTATCTCGGAAATCAATTTGCGTGCAACCGACTTGGTGAATCTGCCGATGGCACGCCATGCGCAGGCGGATGTGATACTGGTGGGTGACATTGATAGAGGTGGCGTGTTTGCATCGGTCTATGGCAGTATTGCGCTGCAGACGCCCGAGGACAGGAAACTCATCAAGGGTATCATCATCAATAAGTTCCGGGGTGACATGCGCCTTTTCGACGAGGGGCGACGGATGCTCGAGGATCTGTGTGGAGTACCTGTGTTAGGCGTGGTGCCATACTATAAGGATATCTATATCGACGAGGAGGATTCGGTGGCGCTGGAGCAGAAGCGCCGGCAGTTGATAGCTGGTAAGGTGAACGTGGCAGTGGTGCTGTTGCGACATATCTCCAATTATACCGATTTCGACACCCTGGAGCGTCATCCGCGTGTGAACCTGTTTTATACCAATAATATCTCGGATCTGGAGCAGGCTGATATCATCATCCTGCCTGGCACGAAATCAACCCTCGACGACCTGTTGGAGTTGCGTCGGAACGGTTGTGCACAGACTATCATGCGCGCCCATCGCGATGGTAAGATGGTGATAGGTATCTGTGGTGGTTATCAGATGCTGGGACTTTCGGTGGATGATCCTGATGGTGTGGAAGGTTCGATAGCCAGTCTGCCTGGTCTTGGACTGCTGCCCATCCACACCACCATGAGCGCAGAGAAGACCACCCGTCAGGTGAGTTTCCTGTTTAATGGTCAGACCTGTCAGGGTTACGAGATTCATCAGGGCGTGAGTGATACCGATGAGATGATCATGCAGACGGATCATTGTATTGGTACATATATTCACGGTTTCCTCGACAATCAGTCGGTTATCGACTATCTGTTGGGTACTAAGCAGACTGTCACAGCGCAGGATGCCGATTCTTTTAAGAACGAGCAGTATAATAAGTTGGCAGCCCACGTGCACCAGCATGTTGATATACAGCGTATTTATGAGATAATGAGTCATGATTAATCCGATAGCATTATTGATAGGTTGGCTACTCGATTTGATATTCGGCGACCCAGTGAGGTTGCCGCATCCAATCGTGTGGTTTGGGCGGATGATTGCCTTTGGTGAGAAGCATCTGAATCGCGGCACCCACCGCCAACTGAAAGGCGCCCTATTGGCCGTATCCTTGATAGTCGGCATCTTCACCATCGCGTGGCTCATCCGCGAGCAACTCGATTGCCAAGTTCCATGTTCCATGCTCTTCGACGCTGTCGTCGTGTTCTACTGTCTGGCTGGCACCACGCTGATTCGTGAAGTGCGCCAGGTGTTTCTGGCATTAGACCGCTCATTGGACGAGGGTAGGGCGCAGGTGGCTCGTATCGTGGGGCGCGACACCTCGGAGCTGTCGGCCCAGGAGGTACGTACGGCGGCACTCGAGACGCTGGCCGAGAACCTGAGCGACGGTGTGATAGCACCGCTGTTCTGGTTGATGTTGCTGGGAACACCAGGCATGCTGGCCTACAAGATGGTGAACACACTCGACTCGATGATTGGTTATCGCACGGCGCGCTATCTGCAGTTTGGTTGTTGGGCGGCGCATATCGATGATATCGCCAATTATATCCCAGCCCGACTCACAGCCCTGCTGATGGGGGGAAAGTGGCGGTTTGTGCGTAAGTATGGGCGCTGCCATGCGTCGCCCAACAGTGGCTATCCTGAGGCGGCACTGGCCAGTATCCTGAACTGCAGGTTTGGCGGTCCGCATAAATACTTTGGCGAGGTGTTCGATAAGCCTTATATCGGTGAAAATGATCGTGAACTGACTACGGCGGACATGAAAACAGCTGTCCGCGTGAACCGGACAGCTGAAGTATTGATGATAGGCATCGTGCTTGCTGCAAGCACGCTTATCCTACTTTTATCTCAATCGTCTTACTGAGGTTGCGACTCTCGTCGGTAACCGTCAACTTGGCCACACCGGGCTGCTTGGCTCCGCGAACGATGACTACCAACTGGCCCTTGAATAGTTTCATAGCGGGCTGCTTGAAGGACTCTAGACTGGTGGCATCGCCATTGCAGACAGCCTCAAACTGACCGGCACCTGTCACCTCGAATGTCAGTTGGTCGTCGGCCTCTGGCAGCATCACACCATTGGCATCTGTCAGTGATACGGTGACAAAGGCCAGGTCATCGCCTGTGGCTTTAAGCCCGTTGCCGCCTGCTGTCCAGGTGCTGAGCGCCAGCAGAGAGGGATTGCCAGCGGTACGGATGGTCTGTTCGCCGGCCTTGTTGCCTGCTGCATCGTAAACCACTACCTTGATTTCGCCTGGCTCGTAAACGGTGTTGTTCCAACGCAGGCGGTAGCGGTCCAGTCGCTCGGCAGGATTCTTGGTGACACGCCCCTGACTCTTGCCATTGATAAACAACTCGCCAGTGGGATAGTCGGTATAGCAATACACAGGTGTTACCTGACCGATGCGCTCTTTGCCAAAACTCCAGTGGGGCAACAGATGGATGGTGTGCTGCTGCTTGTTCCAGCGCGAACGGTAGAGGTAATAGCGGTCCTTGGGCAGACCGGCCAAATCGCAGATGCCGAAATAGCTGCTGCGCGAGGGCCAATACTCATCATAAGGAGTGGGCTCGCCCAGGTAGTCGTAGCCTGTCCACACAAACTCGCCAATCACCCAAGGCAGGTCGTCCTGCATCACCCAGTCGTCGTCGGGCAGATTGCTCCATGAGCAGTGCTCCACGTCGTAAGAAGAGCACTGGCCATCCTCCTTCAGTACAGCACCGGGAACATAACCGGGCGACCAGGAAGCATACTGTGAATTGTCTTTGATCTCGACAGGGAATTTATAAACACCACGACTGCTGACAGTGGATGTCGTCTCAGATCCCAACAGGAATCCCTGTGGCAGTTTGTCGTAATAAAGCTTGTATTTGGGCAGACGGTAGTTGTAGCCTGGAACATCCATCACGGCTGCAAAACCATAGTTTACGGCTTCATCTACACGGTCCATACCTTGGGTGACAGGACGGGTGCTGTCGAGCTGATGACAGAGATCCTGCAGAGCTCGGGCCATGGCAGGGCCTTTCTCTTTATTGCCTTGTTCAGGAATCTCGTTGCCGATACTCCACATGATGATGCTGGGATGATTGCGGTTGGCCAGTACCAGATTGGTGATATCCTTCGCCCACCACTCGTCGAAGAAGCGGGCGTAGCCGTTCTTGCACTTGGGGTACTGCCACATATCGAAGCTCTCGGCCATCACCATCATGCCTAATGAGTCGCAAAGCTCCATCTGCATCTGACTGGGCATGTTATGACTGGTTCGGATGGCATCGCAACCCATCTCCTTCATCATCTTGATCTGACGGATTAGGGCACTCTTGTTGACGGCTGCTCCTAACGGACCCAGATCATGATGCAAGCAAACACCTTTGATCTTGCGCGACACACCATTGAGCTGGAATCCACCATCCTTTGAGCACTTGACGGTGCGGATGCCAAACTTCTGAGTGGCGGCATCGAGCAACTTGCCCTTGTGTGTATAGGAGATACGCGCAGTATATAAATAAGGTGACTCGGGGCTCCATAGTTTGGCCTCATTAATAGCAATGCTCATGTTTACCTCGCCCTGAGGGGTGGTCTTGTTACAAACATCACAGGCCACAATCTTGCCCGTGGCATCGCAGATCTCAACAGTGAAACTCTGATTTTTCTTCGGTTCGCTGCCTGCTCCTAAGGTGATGTCTATAATCGCATTTCCGTCCTTGATTTCGCGGGTGCGGATAAACGTCTTCCAAGGGTCTATCCAGTGCTTGCCTGACGTGAGGAGCTTGACGGGGCGGTAGATGCCGGCACCTGGGTACCAGCGACTGCTCTCCTCGATGTTTTGCAGATCTACCTCCAACAGATTCTCACCAGTTTTCATATACGGGGTGATATCCACGCGGAAGGCATTGTAGCCATAAGCCCAGTAGCCGGCCTTCTCGCCATTCAGATAGACAGTAGGCTCGGCCATGGCACCATCAAAGATCAATTCGGCATGCTTGCAGTCTTTCGGAATATGAATGGTGCGCTTGTAATGACCCTCGCCAATCCAGGGCAGTGCACCTGATCGGCCACTCTTTTCGGTGGCTTCTTTCTCGCCATTCTGCACGATGGCTACCTTCTGCAGGTCCCATTTCTTATCAAACGGACCAGCTATGGCCCAGTCGTGGGGCACACTGACGGTTTTCCATTCTGTCTTGTCCTGAGAGAAGAGCCAATCATCGCTCAACGTAGTTTCCTGATGCTGTTGTGCAAAAACCGATAGCGGGGCTGCCAACAACCATGTTAATAGTTCCTTTTTCATAACAGTTTGTTATTAGTAATCATAATTTTGCTGCAAATTTACTAATAATTTCTCGAAATTGTTGGCTATTTGATAGATTAATTGTATTTTTGCAGCTAAATTTTGGAAACTAAATAAATATTGATATATGAAACACCAATTGAGAAGTGCTGTATGCACTGAAGGTAGAAGAATGGCTGGCGCCCGTGCATTATGGGTGGCCACGGGTATGAAACATGAGCAGTTTGGCAAACCTATTATCGCCATCGTCAACTCATTTACCCAGTTTGTGCCTGGTCATACACATCTTCACGAGATAGGTCAGATTGTTCGCGAGGAAATCGAAAAGATGGGCTGCTACGCTGCCGAATTCAATACTATCGCTATTGATGACGGTATAGCGATGGGCCACGACGGTATGCTCTACAGTCTGCCCAGCCGTGATATCATTGCCGACTCGGTGGAATATATGGTTAATGCCCACAAGGCTGATGCGATGATTTGCATATCCAACTGCGATAAGGTGACGCCGGGCATGCTGATGGCTGCCATGCGACTGAACATCCCAACGGTGTTTTGTAGTGGAGGTCCTATGGAGGCTGGCAAATGGCGTGGCGAGAATGCCGACCTGATAACGGCGATGGTGAAAGGTGCCGACCCTAGTGTGACCGACGAGGAGATCAAGGAGATAGAACAATGTGCTTGTCCTGGTTGCGGTAGTTGCTCAGGCATGTTTACTGCCAACTCGATGAACTCGCTCACGGAGGCTATCGGACTCTCGCTGCCAGGCAACGGTACCATCCTGGCCACTCATACCAACCGCATCGAACTCTTTAAGGCTGCTGCCCGTCAGGTGGTGAAGAACGCCTTTGCTTATTACGAGGATGGTGATGAGAGTGTATTGCCACGTAACATCGCAACCCGCAAGGCCTTTATGAATGCGATGGCGCTGGATATCGCCATGGGTGGTAGCACCAACACGGTGCTGCACTTGCTGGCTGTGGCACAGGAGGCAGGGGCCGATTTCACCATGAAGGATATCGATGAATTGAGTCGTCGCGTACCCTGTCTCTGCAAACTGGCTCCTAACACCCAGAAATATTCGGTACAGGAGTGCGGTCGCGCAGGTGGTATCCTGGGGATTCTGAACGAACTGAATAAAGGTGGCCTGATTGACGGCAGTGCACCGCGTGTGGACGGACTGACGCTCAGTGAGGCCATGAAGAAATATAGTATTGTGGATGGTGCTGTGGATGCAGAGGCCAATCGCATCTATCAGACAGCCCCAGGCAATCGCTTCTCTACCAAGATGGGGTCGCAGAGCGAGCAATGGGGTACACTCGATACCGACCGTGCCAATGGCTGTATCCGCGACCTGGAGCATGCTTATACCAAAGATGGCGGACTGGCCGTGCTCTTTGGTAATATCGCACAGGATGGCTGCGTGGTGAAGACGGCAGGCGTGGATGAGAGTCTGTGGCACTTTGAAGGTCCGGCTGTGGTGTTCGATTCGCAGGAGGATGCCTGCGAGGGTATTCTGGGCGGAAAGGTGAAGAGTGGCGACTGCGTGGTGATTACGCACGAAGGGCCTAAGGGCGGTCCTGGCATGCAGGAGATGCTGTATCCCACCAGCTATATCAAGAGTATGCACTTAGGTAAGGAGTGCGCACTGATTACCGATGGTCGTTTCTCTGGCGGTACTTCTGGTTTGAGTATCGGTCATATCTCGCCCGAGGCTGCCAATGGCGGTAATATCGGTAAGGTGAAGGATGGGGATATCATCGTAATAGATATCCCCAGTCGTTCTATCAGTGTGAAACTGAGCGACGAGGAACTGGCAGCGCGCCCACAGCAGCCGTTGAAGCGTAACCGCACGGTGAGCAAGGCACTGCGCGCATACGCCCAGAGCGTATCAAGTGCCGATAAAGGCGGCGTGAGAATCATAGATTAATGTTTAATCTTTAAGCTTTAATGTTTAATGTTAAGAGATAGAATAACAGGTGCAAAGGCGCTGATGAGAGCATTGAAGGCCGAGGGGGTTAAAACCATCTTTGGTTATCCTGGCGGCTCAATCATGCCTACTTATGATGCACTCTTTGATTACACAAGAGGCGAGAAGAAATGCTTCGACCATATATTAGTGCGCCATGAACAGGGCGCTACCCATGCTGCTGAGGGCTATGCCCGCGTGAGTGGCGAAGTGGGGGTGGTTCTGGTTACCAGCGGACCTGGTGTTACGAATACGCTGACGGGAATTGCTGATGCCATGATGGACTCTACGCCGATCGTGGTGATTGCCGGACAGGTGCCTACCGGCGCACTGGGTACTGACTTCTTTCAGGAGGTTGACCTTGTAGGTGTGTCGCAGCCTATCTCAAAGTGGAGCTATCAGATTCGTCATGCCGAAGATGTGGCTTGGGCTGTCAGTCGGGCTTTCTATATTGCCCGTACCGGGCGTCCGGGTCCTGTAGTGCTCGACTTCACCAAGAATGCACAGGTAGAGGAAATAGATTGGGAACCCATGAAGTGCGACTTCATCCGTTCGTATGTGCCCTATCCAAAGTTGGATGAAGAAGCAGTACGAAAGGCTGCCGAACTGATTAACAATGCCAAGAAACCTTTGGCACTGGTGGGGCAGGGTGTGGAGCTTGGTAATGCACAGAAAGAATTGAAGGCATTTCTCGAAAAGGCTGATATCCCCGCAGGAAGAACCATGTTAGGTCTTTCGGCACTCCCATCCAATCATCCGTTGAATGTGGGTATGCTGGGTATGCATGGCAATTATGCCGTGAACCTGAAAGAGCAGGAGTGTGATGTGCTGATTGCTATCGGTATGCGCTTCAGCGACCGCGTGACGGGTAATCTGAAGACCTATGCCAAACAGGCTAAGGTGATACACTTGGATATCGACCGTAGTGAGATAGATAAGAATGTGAAAACCGATGTGGCTGTGGTGGCTGATTGTAAGGAATCGTTACCTGCTATCACGGCACTGGTCAACGCAAATAATCATCAGGAGTGGCGCGACTCGTTTAAGGCTCTCGACGCTAAAGAGCGCGAGAAGGTTATCGAGCCTGCCATCCATCCCAAGGAGGGGCCGCTGAGAATGGGAGAGGTGGTGCACATGGTGGCTGAACTGTCACCCGACGATACGGTTCTTGTGACGGATGTCGGTCAGAACCAGCTGTTTGCAACACGCTACTTCAAGTATCACCACAAGCGCAGTCTCTGCACCAGTGGCGGTCTTGGAACGATGGGCTATGGCCTGCCTGCTGCCATCGGAGCTACCTTTGCCGACAGCAAGCGCACCGTGTGCTGCTTTATGGGCGACGGTGGATTCCAGATGTGCATACAGGAACTGGGCACTATCATGGAGCAACAGGCTCCTGTCAAGATGATTGTTATGAATAATAACTATCTGGGAAACGTGCGCCAGTGGCAGGATATGTTCTGGTTGCGACGCAAGTCATTCACCAAGATGCTCAATCCAAACTATGAGCTTATCGCCCAAGGCTATGGCATCAACTATCTGGCTGTGGTGGATCGTAAGGATTTGGCCGATGCTGTTAAGAAGATGCTGAATACCGATGGACCATTCCTGCTGGAGTGTGCCATTCTTGAGGAAGATAATGTGCTGCCAATGACACCTCCTGGAATGGATGTGGATCAGATGCAGTTGGAGGTGTAGAGAATTGACAATGGACAATGGATAATTGATAATTAATGGAAAAGAAGAAATTATATACATTACTGGTTTACTCGGAGAATGTGGCTGGTATCCTGAATCAGATTACCGCTGTGTTTACCCGCCGCCAGGTGAATATCGAGAGCTTGAATGTTTCGGCATCCAGTATTCCTGGCGTACATAAGTACACCATCACGGCTTGGAGCGATGAAGACGAGATTGTGAAAATCACCCGACATATTGAGAAGAAGATTGATGTGGTAAAGGCTAACTTCTTTACCGACGAACAATTGTTTATCCGTGAGTCGGGTCTTTATAAGCTATCGACTCCGATGGTGCTTGATAATCCCGAGATATCACGCACCATCCGTCGTTTTCAGGCCAGTATCATTGAGGTGAATCCCACCTATACCATCGTGCAGATGCATGGTGTAACCGAGGATATCATTTCGTTGTTCCGTGCCCTCGACACGTTTGGTTGTGTGTTGCAGTACACGCGTAGCGGACGTATTGCTGTAACCCGTGGTATGCAGGAACAGGTGAGTGAATTTTTAGAGTCGAGACAAGAGAATGGATAAGATTGGAGTTTATGAGTTTTTAGCAGAGCCCTTTCACTGTGATTTTTCGCAGCGATTGTTTATGGGGCACATGGGTAATCACATGCTGAATGCGGCCGACTATCATTCGTCGGCACGTGGTTTCGGTATGAAATATCTGATGACCATCAAGCGTTCGTGGGTACTCTCACGACTGGCTATTGAGATGGACGAGATGCCGCAGATGTACACCAAGTTTAATGTAGAGACATGGGTTGAGAGCGCCATGAAATACTTCACCAGTCGTAACTTCCGTGTGGTAGGCGAAGATGGCAAGGTGTATGGCTATGGTCGCAGTATCTGGGCTATGATTGATACCGAGACACGTCAGCCAACTGACATATATGCGATTGACAATGGTGCTATCAACAACTGGATTGTTACTGATAAGGAATGCCCCATTGATAAGGGCGGACGCGTGAAAATGGACGATTCGGCACAGTTGGTTGCTACTGTCGAAACCAAATATAACGATGTAGATATCAATGGCCATATCAATTCGGTCAAATACATAGAGCACGTGCTCGACCTGTGGAATCTGGATTGGTATCGTGAGCATCAGATTAAACGTTTCGAGATAGCCTATGTGGCCGAGGCTCATCAGGGCGACACACTCTCGTTCTACCGTATGCAGACGGGCGAGAACGAATATTGCATCCGTATCTGTAAGGATGGCGATACAGAATGTTGTCGCAGCAAGGTTATATTTAAGTAAGAAAAGAAAAAAAGGCTCGTTTCACAACGAACCTTTTCCCCAAAAAATTACTTAAAAAACTAAATTAATCAACCATAAACCTTAACCATTAATTCTATTGAGTGCAAATTTACTACATAAATTGGATTAATACAAATTTTATCCGTTAAATAATGTTTATTTAGCACTATTTGTCGTATATTTAACGGTTTTTGTCGCATTTCAAACGTTTTTTTACAATTAATTGCGCCCAATTCAGTATCTTTGCAGCATAATAATATGATTATAGAGAATATTGGAAATATGACAGAGAAAGAGAAAATGCTCAGTGGCGAAGTGTATTCTGCTGTTGACCAGCAACTATTGGAAGAGTTGATGGCAACAAGGGATAAGATTTTTGAATACAACTCTCTTCGTCCGTCAGAGACTGAGAGGATGAAGGAAATCATCAAGAAACTGTTCGGTTATGTGGGTGACGACAATTTCCTGCTCAATCAGCCTTTCCGCTGTGACTACGGCAAACAGATAAGCATTGGCAAGCGGTTCTTTGCCAATTTCAATTTTACGGTGCTCGATGAAGCGCGTGTCACTATTGGAGATGACTGTTTCATCGGTCCTAACGTTAGCATCTACACCGCTTGTCATAGCACTGACCCTGTGGAGCGCAACACTCGCCAGGAATGGGCTAAGCCTGTCACCATCGGTAATAACGTGTGGATTGGTGGTAGCGTAACCATACTCCCAGGAGTAACAATCGGTGATAACGTAAGCATTGGTGCCGGTTCTGTGGTCACTAAGGATATTCCGTCTAACTCAGTTGCCGTTGGCAATCCCTGTAAAGTCATCAAGAAAATTTGCAAAGGTAGGTGATATAATTATCAAAAAAGCAGAAAAATTAATCAAACAGAAAAGGATATGGAAAAGAAACGTACCACACCGGAGTTTATCACATCACTCCAACCAAACGAGATTTTCGTGTTTGGCTCCAACCTCCGTGGCATGCATGCTGGAGGTGCAGCCTATGTAGCGTATCGTAACTTTGGCGCCATCATGGGGCAAGGTGTCGGTCTGCAGGGACAGAGTTACGCCATCCCGACGATGCAGGGTGGGGTGGATACCATCCGTCCTTATGTGGACGAGTTCATAGAATTCGCCAAACAGCATCCGGAACTCACTTTCCTGGTGACTCGCATCGGTTGCGGCATAGCAGGCTTCACCGACGACGAAATATCACCACTCTTCGAACAAGCATATAATCTGGACAACATAGTACTTCCTGAAGGTTGGTAATAATATGAATAGGAATGTCTTATTAGGGGTAATACTACTGAGTATGATGCCCGTAAAAAAGTGTTGGGGAGAAGAGGCTATACTGAAGCCTCGCCTAGTGGTTTGCACAGATATCGCGCCAGCTCATATAGAGCCTGACGATATGGAATCTATGATTCATCTGCTGGCCTATGCCGACTGCTTTGAGATTGAGGCGCTAATCACATCTGTGGGATGGAACTGCGACCCTTATCCTGCAGAATGGCATCAATATCTGACACGTGCCATCGAGGCTTACAGAAAGGATGTCAAAAATCTAAGAGCGAGATCTGGACAAAAGGAATTTCAGTCCATAGAGATTGAAAACGGCAAACAAAAGATGGGCTATTGGCCAAGTGCAGACTATCTGACACAAAGAGCCATGATGGGAAGCATCAACGGAGGCATAAGAGCCATTGGAAAGGACAACGATTCACCTGGCAGCGAAATGCTGATTCGACTGGCTGACGAAGCGGACTCGCGACCGATATATGTGGCAGCATGGGGCGGCGCAAACACACTGGCACAAGCTATCTGGCGCGTAAAGCAGTCACGGAGCGATGAGGAGGTAAGGAAGTTTATCAACAAGTTCCGCATCTATACCATCACAGACCAGGATATGGACTACAATCACCGTATGAATCGGGCCTATAGTTCGCACATGTGGTTAAGAAAGGAATTCTCAAATGAACTTCAGTTTGTTTGGGACGAAGGCACGTGGCAAGAACAGTGTGAACTGGGCAAACGCGCTTGGCTGCAACACAAAGAGCGCATTCAAGGTCATGGTGCTATGGGTAGCGAATATCCCACCTATAAATGGGGTGTGGAAGGCGATACACCAAGTTTCCTGTATCTGATACCTAACGGACTCAACGACCCAGAAGATCCTACACAGGCAGGATGGGCCGGCTACCACGAGCGGGGCATCAGTCCCGACTCGTCCACCACGGCTTGGAACAGTTGGCAAGAGCCTGTTCGCAGCATATCAATCGCTTATAAACAGCGATTCTATCCCGACGAGCTCAACGACCTGATTGCTCGTATTGAATGGGCTGAGAAAAGAGAAGGAAATATAAACCCGATCGTGATTGTCAACGGTCAAACAGGCCTGAAACCTATCTATATTCAAGCTCATGTCAACGACATCATCCAGCTCAACGCTTCTCAATCTTATGACCCTGACAAGGAAAACCTCTCCTTTTGTTGGTGGCAGCAACCTGAGATTGGTAGTCTGCAGCTGACTATTGAAGGACCTCAGCAGCCGACGGCTACTGTGACGATTCCACCGAGCGCAAACGGAAAGGTATTTCATATCATCTGCGAGGTGCACGACGACGGTCCTTATCAGTTGGTCGCATATCGTAGGATAATCATCTCTGTTGCTGAATAAACTCCCGATAGGCACCTTCTGGGCAGATGAATCGGAAGCACGTGCTCAATAATCTCACTCATCTTACCTACACTTACTGCGCTGTAATCTGATAATAACGCAATGAACATAATTCAGATGCAAAATACCATGAAATAGGGATTGTGAGATTAGATTTTTCGATGTAACTTTGCACCCACAATGTTTTAGCCAAGTTAATTATTATCTACAAGTTTGAATAACTTCCAAAAGAAGAGCCTGTCGTGATGACAGGCCTTTCTGTATGCTAACATCCTCTTCCATCAATACTGCAAGCAGCACCTTCGTCCTGAGGTCGTGGCTCCAGACCGACGTCCTTTGAGTAGAGTGTCACCGTGCCATCCTCCAGTACATAGCAAGGAATGCCCAAATCATCTACCGCCTTAGCCTCGTCAAACGCATGATGCGTATCGCGAAGCTTGATAAACTGCTTCAGGTTCCTGACGTGCTTTCCGATGTCAATCAACTCAAAATTAGGATTCCCTTCTACCTGCTTCTTGACATACTCACAGTCCGGGCAGGTCTCCATTACATACATCTTAATCATAATTCTTCGATTTTAAATTTTGCTATTTGCCGGCAAATATACAAAATAATTCTAATAAAAGCATATTCGGTGCAACTTTTCTTCCATTCCATACGTCTAAAAGTTGAAGACTTTTAAAATTCAAGATTATGAAACTATTAGGAAACATCATCTGGCTCATCTTTGGTGGTTTGAACATCGCACTCGAGTACTTCGTTGCTGGATTAATTCTGATGATTACTATTATTGGTATTCCTTTCGGTCTGCAGAGCATGAAGCTTGGCATCCTCGCCCTGTGGCCATTCGGCACAAAGGTGGAGTGGATGCAGTCACAACCAGGTTGCCTGAGTACCTTCATGAATATTTTCTGGTTTTTCATCGCTGGAATCTGGATATGTCTTACACATGCCTTCTATGGTTTCATCCTTTGTATCACCATCATCGGGATCCCATTCGGAAAGATGCATTTCCGCTTGGCAAAGTTAGCCATCTCACCATTCGGTAGAGCTGTTATCTAAAAAAATGAAAGAAGAAATACGCCTGCAACGTCGTGCTGCCCTGATGGACAATAAAGTCTATCAGACGATGCAATCTCTAACACGCTATATGGACCGTTTCTATCTAGACGCGGTCATCGGTATAATGGTTGCTCATATTCTTCGGTAGTTTCCTTTATTCGGCGATAGCATCAATCTTCGCCTAATATGTCTTTACTTGTCTGGTTGCTGACCATCGTGTGCTTTCCATGCACACTCTGTTATCTTCATATCGGAGAACTTTGCAGTGAATGAGGACTCCTCAGGCGAACAGGCATAAACTCCAAAACTAATTTCGTCGGCACCAGCATACATGTGGCAGATGCGCATCTGACTGAATGTCACTCCATCGGTAGAACACTCGATACAGTAATCATCTTCACGACGTGAAAAGCGATACCACATTGTTTTCACATCAGCGGGGATTGCCTGAGTCGCCCAATCGCTGTACCCCTTATTGGTTACTACGCTGCCCAAGTGCTGGTACTCGTCATTCTCATATTCCACAGATCCCTTCAGCCAGTTTTCTGAGTCGAGGTACATCACGACACCGCATTGATCAAAACGATGATGGCTTTCAGTAAAGTCAGTTTTGACAACAAAACTAAAAAACTTCTCGCGGGTTTTCATCTGTAGCACAGGGGCATTGTCATTCTGAAAATGATAGTAGGTGCGCTGCCATAGGTCAGTCTTGGGGGCTGTGGTGATAATGACAGTATCACTTTTCAACTCAAAAGCCTTAGGCTTTCTGGTCCACTGAAGGCTATCCAGCGCTATGCAACCATTGTTGGCAAAAGCCTCTTTTACTTGGTCTGTAAACTCCATTGACGTTTCATTTTGTTTTGTCTGCTGTCCACAAGCCACGAGCATCATGGCAAGGCAAAGCATTGTTACATTTTTTAATTGCATACGAACTCCGATTTAGATGCTAATATTATTATATATTTTGTTGCAAAGTTAGTTAATTCTGATGATTTTTGAGTAATTTTGCAGCTATAATTGAGAATAATTAATAAATTCCACAGTCTTTGCAATGCTATCTGATATTTTTAATCCAGCTCAAGATGGAGAAAGGGCATTATCGAGTCCATCGACCACCTGTCTGGCCAGGTAGGTTTTCGCGTTTGGCAGCAGTACGACAACAAACAGCCCTGGCCTGCATCAGCAAGTCAGGACTTATCTTCAGGTCCAAAACTCCTTTTCTCCGGTCTGATCCATCTGGCCCTGGCATTTGGGACAGGTATGTCCGTCCCACACACGGATTCGGTCGCTGCCGCACTGCAAACAGAGCCTGCCCACCTCGCTTCTGTACGAGGGTGCCACGTCGGCGATAATCCCACCCACCACAATGTTTTGGATGGTCTTGCAGTCTGGGCACGACACGGCACGAATCTCCTGGCGGAAGAGTCCTCTGCCTTCGTACACATCGGCTTCGTAGCCACATTCCTTACAGCGATATTTGAGTTTCCAAGCCATAAATATCACCTAGGCAGTTATGTGAGCTTCTTCCAAATCCAAAGTACAGATACAGCACCTATCACACAGAACACGAAGTTGGTAAGATAACCCTTTCCAAATAGTTCGATGTTCAGCAGATGGCTGATGAATGTTCCTGCATAACTACCTATGATACCTATAATAAGGTTCATACAACAACCCTTACCTTCACCGCTCATAATGCGGTTGGCAACATAGCCAATCAAGATACCAGTGATTATCGGCCACGCTGTAAAATCTGCAATGTGTTCTAACATATCCTATATATTTTTATTTTATTACCAAAGCAATTAAAGCAATCTGAGCCAACAATATCAATGGCAACCCGTACTTGAATTTCAAATGCATCGTTTTATGATGCCAGACTTGCATACCCAAGAGTGCGCCTATTGTGCCGCCAACTATCGTATCTGTCATTACTAATTTCTATTTCGCTGGCAAAGTTACAAAATTTCTCCGACTACATCGAGGTTTTATCCTTTTTTAAATTTTATCGCTTTCGTTAGAAATATTTGATTTGTCTTTTGTTATCTAATTGATTTTTAGTATCTTTGCAGCAGAATCAAAAGTATTACTGCAATGAGCCAAATTTGTATTCTGACCTTTTCAACGCTCGACAGCATACCAACATCGGCACCTTTGGCATTCCTGATAGAAACAGTCAACGGTGATAACTAAGTCATAGGTACGCGAGAAAGGCCGTATCCGACCATCAAAACCAGCAATTCGACATCAAAGCCGGATGGCGACCCAGCCGTAACAAGATACGAGGTCACCTTCACCGCCCGTAAAGCCCTCATTCCCTATTATAGGTGATGTTTTTATCTAAAAAAGGAGGATAAAACAGAAGAAAACACAACTATTTCACTATTTTCTTCACAAAAAATTTGTTTTTTGAAAATTAGTTTGTAACTTTGCACCCAAGAGATCCCGGCACACTTCCCATAAGAACAGTGCAACACGCCGGGCCGTTTTTTATATGCAATACAATAAACCCGCTATAACACTTACCCAGCAGATTCAGACGCTGAAACAACGAGGTCTTATAATAAATGATGAAGCATATGCTGAACGTTTATTAGGTTCTATTGGCTATTTTAGATTGGCTCAGTATTGGCGTGTCTTAGAAGCTGACAAAGTCAATCATACTTTCAAGCCCAATAGTACTTTCGAGAAAGTCCTAGCACTTTATAACTTCGACAAAGAACTGAAAATATTGATATTCTCTGCACTCCAGACCATTGAGGTGGTTATGCGTGCGAAGGTTATCTATCATTTTTCAATGAAGCATGGTGCTTTCTGGTTTATGGACGAAAAACTGGCTGACAAGAAGTCATCATTTGACGAGAACCTGGAGAAACTCCGTGCAGAAGTGAGTCGTTCATACGAAGATTTTATCAAGGACCACACGTTAAAATACGATACTCCCGAAATACCTCCTGCGTGGAAAACGCTTGAAGTAGCATCTTTCGGTACACTCTCTAAACTATTCAGAAACTTCAACGACCCTGAGGTTAAGAAAAAGGTTGCCGACGATTTCAATATCCCTGGCTATAAATTCTTACGTAGTTGGATGAAGTGTCTAACCGTTGTCAGGAACTCCTGCGCACATCATGCACGCCTATGGAACCAGCGTTTTCCTTTTGCTCCGATGCTCCCATCAAAAAGGATGCCGGCTGCATGGATTTCCCAAGTACCCACAGCTACAAAAAGTCTCTATTCGCACCTCTGCTGCTTGGTATATTGGATGAATAGCATTGAACCAGGAAACCTATTCGTAACAGATTTCAAAAATCTGCTTACAAAATATCCTAATATTGACCCAAGTGCCATGGGATTCCCCCGAGGTTGGCAATCTGAACCACTCTGGCAGTAATCAACACTATATATGAGAATAGGCTCTGAAAGCATGTCTTTTAGAGCCTATTTTAGTATCTGTATCTTTGCGCCATAATCCAATCGCATTATGGCAACCAACACAAAAACTAACACTTATCAGCTCCATCTCAAAGGCTTTGTCGGAGGATATGACTTCGACGCTGATTACGTGGACTTCGTTCTCGGAAAGAATAAGGACAACGAGGTCAACGTCCTGATTGACTCGCTCGGCGGACAGTCAAGCACCGCCCTGAGCATCTTCTCGGCATTCAAACTCCATGGCAACGTCAACGTACATTTCGTCGGTATGAACGCTTCGGCAGCCACCATTGCATCACTAGGCGCGAAACATATCTCAATGGACGCCTCTGCCATGTACCTCGTACATAAATGCAGCATCGGCTTCTGTGAATGGGGCCAGCTTAACAGCGACGGTCTGCAGGCGCTCATCCTCCGTATGCATGTGTTGAACGACGTCCCCTTCATTCCCAACAGCGACTTCCCCCTACAACACCAAACATATGTCCACAGATTAAATATCTAGTACTCGTCCTGCTATCTATAATTTTCACACTTATCGATAGCAGGACTTGTTGCTCTCTCATTCATATCATCATGCAGCAACACGGATGATAGTGATTATAGCATCATGCTTAACTATTACGACGAATCCACCCAACTACCACGTGAGCATCCACCGCTTCGCCACTAAAATAGAAAAGTACGTAATGAAGAACCCCGAAGAAAAAGCAAGTTCTCTCTACCCAGAAGTAAGAAATAACATCACCAAAGCCGCCCAGGCTGGAGGTATTAAACTTGTAATATCCATAATAACAACCCCTACTTTTAAAATATTCTAAAATATCAGCAAATACCCCAGTTTTTAACAAAGAAAATAGTAAATTTGTACTCAATTAGTAAACTTTGGCCCTGCCATCCTTACTACCCGACAAAGACCACTTGGCAATAATGCCAACATATTTATGAGATATACGAACTCCCTTTCAGTGTATTAAAAGGCTTGGTCGCCTGTCGGAACACTGTTTGGGAGTTTCCGTTTTATAATACGGTTAAATTCAAAAGATGACTGAGAGTAATGAATTTCCATCATCAAGGATGGAGTCCTTATATAATGACGCTTGTCAAATCATAGAATCAGCACGCAACAATGCTGTTCGAAGTGTTGACTTTTGTCGAGTTCAGATGTACTGGCATTTAGGTCAGCGCATCTTTGTTGAAGAACAACAAGGAAAAGAACGTGCAGACTATGGTACATATCTACTCCAGAATCTTTCTAAGAGGTTGGAGCCAGAATTCGGAAGTGGATTTGGCTATCGTCAACTCAAATTTTGCCGTCAATTTTATAGAACTTATCCAAATGGGAACACACTGCGTTCCCAATTGAACTGGTCTCAGTACCGTAGACTGATTCAGATAGAAGATCCCGACAAGCGTGAGTATTACGAGCTGGAGTCTGTCAATAACGGATGGACCGCTCGTGAAACGGAACGTCAGATTAGCTCCATGCTCTATGAGCGCCTTCTCATGAGCAATAACAAAGAAAGTGTATTAGCCGTTGCACGAAAGGAAAGAATCCCTGAGTCTCCTACAGAAATCATAAAGGATCCCATGGTACTGGAGTTCCTGGGGCTTCATCGAGAAGCAAGCTACTACGAAAAGGATTTGGAAGGGGCCATCATGTCGCACCTTACTGATTTCTTGCTTGAAATGGGGAAAGGCTTTTCTTTTGTAGCTAGGCAAAAACGATTATTACTGGAAGACGATGAGTTCTTTGCGGATCTTGTTTTCTACAACCGCTTGCTTCGCTGTCATGTAGTGATAGAACTAAAGACAGGAACACTGACACACCAAGATCTGGGGCAGCTTCAAATGTACGTGAACTATTATGATCGCAACGAGAAATTGCCCGATGAAAATCCGACTATAGGCATCCTCCTCTGTACAGAGAAGAATAATACTGTAGTACGAATGACATTACCAGAGGACAATAAAACAATCCTTGCCAGTGAGTATCGTCTCTATCTGCCCACCACCGAACAACTCGTAAACGAGGTTAATGAAGTGAAGCGGTTGGCTCAACAGAAAAGCAATGCAAGTGAACAGTTATAACTCAATTTAAAAGAAAAGAAGCAATGACGAATAAATAGATATCTTTGCTCACCAATACACAGTATGGGAGTGTGAACTGAAACCAGCAAAACGTGAAGATACATTGGATGCTATTGCTTTTACGCTGAATCATATATGGTTACAGGATCGAAGTACAAAAATGCCTGCATATACAGATGTTGATGAAAGTATGAAAGATGTGATAGCAGCAGAAGAATCGCAAAAATAAGAACAAAAACCAGAGGTTATGAAATTACTTACAGAACAACAACAAATAGACATCCTACGCAATAGGTGTGATAAAGTCCAAAAAAGAATTTGGATTTCTTCTCCTTACATAGGCTCATTGAAAGATATACAGAAGATAATTGGCGGCAAGTGGCTGCTGCCATCTGTTGATTGTAGAATTCTAACCGATGTGGATTCAGGCTTTATCAGAGATGATACATTTGATGAATTCGTAAGTAACAATAAGGAAGTGAGAAGTTTGGACAGCCTTCATGCTAAAATCTATATTATAGATGATTGGTGTTTGGTTACTTCAGCCAACCTTACTGGGACAGCTTTCCTTTGTAGGTATGAGATGGGCATAGCAACAAATGATATTTCAGAAATTGAAAAAACATTTGTTCGCTGGTGGAATATGGCAAAGGCAGTAACTGATCTTACAAAGAAACCGTCAAAAGGACTTGTAGATTATCAAGATGGTCATTCCTTCAAAAAGAAATTCAAAGCACCTCCTTATAATAGTGGAAAGCAAGACAAATATGATGCCATATGTGAAAAGTATAAAGATTTTGCATGCCTATATGAAAAAACAACGGGGCGCAATCAACAAATGGTTTCTGACGGATTTACCTTGCTTCAAGAGGTTGATTATCTGTTTAATTATCTATATCACGACCATCCCAATACTCCATCTCATGGTCAGAAAGTTGCTAGAATCTTAAATAGCCAACAAAAGGTGAAGGAAATCAAGCAATACTTTAGGGACATGTGCGCTTATTATGAGAAGGACCCTCAGAAATGGAGATTAAAGAGAACTAAAACAGTCCAATCGCTGTTGTCTCCTAATTCCATCAAAAAGATTGGATGGAATGAAGCTAAAGAAGTTGTTCTATGCCTTCATTGTTTGTCAAGCTATCCTATAAATAGGACAAAATTTCTTAATCCTAAGAATAATGATATAAAGGATATAATAGACTGTTGGAATCAATTACTTCATACAGGCAAAATTGATTCTACGAAAATAAAGTATGTTACTGACAGATTGAATAATTTCGGATTGTCAAGCATATATGAATTAATTGGTTGGTTTTACCCTGACAAATATCCTTTGATGAACGAGAACTCTCATTGTGGTATGCGTTTCTTCGGTTATACAATATAGCAAGTTAATATGTATTCATCAAGATAAATTACACATATATGTTAGGAGCAATTATTGGAGATATCATAGGCAGTCGCTGGGAGTTCAAGCCCACGAACGACTATAACTTCGAATGGCTATCAGAAGAAAATGGTTTCACCGACGACACCATCTGTACTGTCGGAGTAGCCGACGCACTTTTGAAGGACCGTGACTTCGGCGAAAGCATACATGAATGGTGCCGTCAATACCCAAATCCCATGGGAAGCTATGGCGGACGCTTTGCCATGTGGGTAAGAAGCGACAATCCACAACCATATAACAGCTTCGGCAACGGCTCTGCCATGCGAGTCAGTCCCGTAGCTTATTGGTACAATACTTTAGACGAGGTGCTGGATGCTGCAGCAGCGACTGCCTTACCTTCACATAACCACGATGAGGGAATCAAAGGCGCACAGATAGTAGCTATGGCCATCTTCAAGGCGCTGCAGTATGGCGAACAAGCACCGCAGCACATCACTGATATCCTCGAAGAATGTGTGGAATTCTCTGGCTATGACATCAACATTAAAAAAGAAGATGTCATCAACCGCTTTGATGAAACATGCCAGGGAACAGTGCCCGTAGCCTTGTGGATCATCAAAGAGAGCACATCCTTCGAAGACGCTGTTCGTAAGGCTGTGAGCCTGGGAGCAGACGCTGACACATTGGGTGCCATCGTGGGCAGCATCGCTGAAGCAATATGGGGTATCCCAGAAGAAATAAAAAAAGAAATCATGACCTACCTGCCTGAAGAAATGCAGCAGGTCGTGACACTATTCTATAACCACATAAACAAAAAAACGAAATGAAATGGAAGAAGAAATAACCATAGAGGAATTGACTGGAAGATAGAAACACCTGAGCAGGAAAGGAAAGCGTTGGAGTTCCACAAGAAAGCACGTCTAGCGATCAAAATGTTCGCACGATAAAGAAAGGGGAGTTGGCTAATTGCTAACTCCTATCTTTCTAAATATTTCTCTTTCTCGAAGCTATTGACTTTAGTCGCTTTGCTCGTCAAAGAACTTGCCCTTAGGCATTTCAGCACGTTTGGCCACACAGCAGTTGTAGCGTTCGCGGCTGCGGCGTTCACGGGCAAACATCTCCTTAGTACCTTTTTCATCTTGTTGGAACTGGAGGTGCTCCTCGATGGCAAACGAATGGGCCATCTCCTCCACATCAAGATTGTCGGTACCAATCAGCGTGAAGGTCCAGTTATGCTTCTTCAGCTTCTCAATCATCGTACGCACCATCTTCAGTGTCCATTCCTCAGAACTGTTCTCATAACCATCGGTGATGATGGTGACAAGAACATGATCACCTTCTTCTACCTGGGCATTGACCTTAGAGATACCTTTGCCGATCGCATCGTAAAGGGGCGTGCATGAACAAGGATTGTAGGCTTTCCAGGAAATATCCTTTGTTTTCGCAGCTGGCGTGTTGTCGTAGTGCAGCTTAGTGTGGTCGCTGTCGAAGGTGACAAGCGTCACGTACTGCAGCTGGGCAGGGTACTTCTTCTGCATCATGCGGATGGTCTGCAAGGTCTCGTTCATGCCTGAGAAGGCTTGCTTGCGGATGCACTCCATGGAACCGCTCTCGTCAACAATAATCAAATTGTGTACTCTTGTAGGAATTAAATCTGTCATAATCGTAACTATTTTAAAGGGTGAAACTTAATATTTTCGATATGTCTTTATTCCTTTAAAGAAGTTTTTCGGAAAAAATTAAGCAGTATCGCGATTTTTTTGTATTTTCGCACCAAAATAAGTAAATATGTACCATAAGCAACTGTCTGACAAGGAGATTCTGAGTGGGTTCCGACGGGGCGACTCTCACATCATACGCGACTATTTCTACGGCTACCTGGAAATAGGCTATCACATTTTCGACCAGCGTTACCAGCTGAGCGAAAAACAGAATCTCGACTTCTTGTCATTAGCGCATCAGTATGCTATCTTCTTGATGGAGCATGACTGGAAACCGTTAGAGGACCACGCGCCATCCGTTAGTTTGAAGACGTGGATCATCAACGGATTCAGATACATTGTGCTCGACGCGCTGAAATGGTACCATAAGGAATACGGCAGCATTACGTTTGCGGACTACCTGCAGACGTTCGACATGGCAAGCAATCTCCGGCTGCAGTTCAACAAGATGATAGACGATATGTGCGACCATCTGCCAATGGACCGCACTGACCGGTTTATCATTATCATGATGCTGAAACGTGGATTTAAAGGTAAGGAAGTGGCCATCGAGATGGGCATGACGCCTGCTGCCATTTCTCAGCGCTACAAAAAGCTGAAGGACGAACTCATCACCCCATATTTCCGTGAACACTTCGATATGGAGTTTGACATGCCGGAGATTATGCCAGAGTTCGAGATGGTCAAAACATGTGCGCTGGAAGAAGCAGCACCATTCACAACACCAACAGAAAAGGATATGGAAAAGAAACGTACCACACCGGAGTTTATCACATCACTCCAACCAAACGAGATTTTCGTGTTTGGCTCCAACCTCCGTGGCATGCATGCTGGAGGTGCAGCCTATGTAGCGTATCGTAACTTTGGCGCCATCATGGGGCAAGGTGTCGGTCTGCAGGGACAGAGTTACGCCATCCCGACGATGCAGGGTGGGGTGGATACCATCCGTCCTTATGTGGACGAGTTCATAGAATTCGCCAAACAGCATCCGGAACTCACTTTCCTAGTGACTCGCATCGGCTGCGGCATAGCCGGCTTTACCGACGACGAGATAGCACCGCTTTTCGAGGAAGCCCATGCAGCAGAAAACATCGTCCTGCCTCCCAACTGGTAATCTGATAACATAATGAAAAAGTTTCTAACCATCATCTGTGCCGCCATTCTATTGATGGCATGCGGCAACAACGAGCAGCAGCTGAAGGAACGTGCTGCTGAGTTGTGTCAGTATATTCCTAACCACGAACTGAAAGAAGTGTCAAAGGATTATATGACGCCCGACTTCTATAATGTGCTGGATACGCTGTTCAACCATCTGCCGGAGCATGAGGCAATGGATCATGAATGGCTATACTATTTCGTAACAGGCAACGGCGGAACGATTGCCGACTTCGAGGTGGCTGCTGTTGAACAGACGGACAAGACGCATGCCATAGCAACTATCATGGTACGACAGAAATGGGAAGACGGCTCGATGGCTGATGATACCGATGTCGAGGAACACAAGATGGAAATGGAACTGGTTGACGGACAATGGCTGATAGCGGATTTCGACGGACACAAACAGGATTGTATCCGGCATATCGAAATCAACCGCAAGGAACAAGCCGTGCGTAAGGCTATCAGCGCATACCTGGAGAAAGAGGTGGCACCACATTATCTGAAGGGGCAGCTTTGTGTTCCGACATTGCTGATTGCATCGGAAGAGGAGCTGTCCGACTCCATGAAAGTGTGGTTAGACGCATGGATTTATTGGTATAACATTTCTGGTGACACGCTGAAGACAGTATCTGGCGGCAACCATTCTGGATGCATGACGCTGACTAACAGGAACGGTAATCCAACAGTAGCCAGCTTTGAACAAACTTTGGACGGAGCTGCTTTCCTGCCCAGCGCTAAGCGCATCTTCAACCAGCATTTTGACGTGTTCCAAAACATGCACAGCAGTCAAGGCGTTCGCGAAGCAGCTCGTAAGGAACAGCTTTCAGACTATCTCAAAGAGCACCAGCTCAACATACGCTATTATCAGGACTATGGCTGGCCTGCTACTCCGATAGAATAGGCGACAGCGGCTTTGATGGCTTTGAGTGGTATATCTATGTCTCTTCAGCTACCAGCAAAAGCTACTGCCCATTGTTTATTTCCCGCTTGATGGAATTCACTACACGAAAGATGTTGTTTGCTTCCATGTAATTTGATTGTTTCCCTTGATGATTGATGGCTAAAGCCTGATGCTTTGGACATCGTTAAGTGGTCTGCCTTTAAAAGAGGTAGGCCTTCTGTTCGTTGCTATCTGTGTCAATAATAGGTACATCTGCCACGCCACCCATAAATAGGTGCTCATCCTCAATGCGAATGTGGTACACATCATTGATATTGCCAAAATAGAATAGGGGAGTTGTCGCGCCTGCTACACCCGCCGTAGTGAAGAGTTTGCCAAATCTGTGTCATTTCCATTTTCTCATAGTATGTCTGACTTCTCATGATAGCTTCCTGTGAGGCACTTTCTGATTTTTCCTTTGCAAATTTAGCGCAAGCACGTGCACTGCAAGTACTGGTACCCTATTTCTGCAGATAATTTCAGAAGGCCTTCCGCATTTTCTTTTCCGCAAGCGATAAAGGCACAGGGCCAAAACAAAATGTGGTTTTCCAAAATTTTCCTTGAAATTCCTTGCATTAAAGCACTTATCACTTGCTGGATCCTTTATGCACGTAAAAATTACAAAAGCTCCTCGGAGCTTCATTAACAAGAAGTCTAACATTTAAAAAAACAAGAATTATGACACAGAATGTACAAACATCGATTTTCACTCACAGCAGGTTATACAGCAAGCGCTATTATCCAGGCAATATCTACAATGTAGTTGTCAATTGTGAGGATGGTGAATATTATGAATATGAGGTCGAGGCAGATACATTTGCTAAAGCCACAGAGATAGCAGAGCAGATGGCCAATGATCTGATGGCAGATATCACTTACATCGAAGTTTACAGAGCATAAATCAATAACATCAAGTATAACAATTTAAAAATTACAATTATGGAAGCAAAAGTTATTATCGTTACAGTAGTGAAGTCTAACAAGAGTGAGAACAATGTATGGGCAGTTGCCTTCACAGGTGAAGAAGAGTGCAAGGCCTATTGCAAGAGTGCCTACAAAGCCATGCGTTTCGCCTTCTTGCTCAAGAAGCAGTCAGGTTATCGCATCGATGATGATTCACTCAAGGCGCTCTCTGGAGAGATAGCCAAGCTGAAAGCTGAAGCTGCCGAAAAAGCAGCAGAAGCTGAGCAGCCTGCAGAGCAGGAAGCACAGCAGCCTGAGGCTGAAGAAAAGCCTAAGAAGCAGCGCAAGCCTCGTGCCAAGAAAGAGCCCAAAGTGGTCTCAATGATGCCAGAAGCCCAGCCAGAATTGATAGCCTTCCAATAAGGAGGGCTATTTTTTCTGGTTTTGTTGCTTGATTATTCAGAAAAGGTTGTACCTTTGCACGAAAATTACAGATTTATGAAGCATATTCAGCCACAACAAGATATTCCTGAAGAGATATGGATGAAGCGATTAATTGAATCGTACCGCCATAATCAAGAAAAGCTTGAAAAGCTAACAGCTTACGCAAAAGCATTAGAAGAAGAGAACATGCATCTGAAGTACGTTAAAAACGTAAAAGACGATTATCAACGTCTGATGAATTATGCCAAAGGGTTGGAAGAAGAAAATGCCCTGCAGCATGAAATGATGGAGAAACTAGGCGCTCATGGGCCACGTATTTTCAAGGAAAACGAAGAACTTCGTAAGATGCTACGCATGTCGAAGTGTGTTCCAGAAGCTCTTATCCGGACAAAACCATTACGCGGCAGAATTTCTCTTTTATGCCGATATATTGATGACCTCAGGGAAACACTTGCTGTTAATGATATTGAAATACCGGAGCCTAGCTGGCCCTATCATCCATTAAGAGGAATTGACCTCGATGCGCTCGAAGAGACTTGGATACAGAGATACCTTATGTACTGCAATAATTCAGAAGACAAGTAAGTGAGAATTAAATGGCCGCCCTTATAGGTGGATATTTCAAAAAACATGAAAAAAGGCTCGTTTCACAACGAACCTTCAATCATTAACTTAAAAAAACTATATTAGTCAACCATAAAACCTTAACTATAGACAATTTTAGTTACTGCAAAAGTACAAACAATCTACTGTATTCACAAATATTCCGCTGTCTTTTTTCAAGGATTAACCTTTTTTTATCTTTGCAGCAAAAATAATTCAATGGCAACAATCATCAACACAAAGTTCTTAGGCCCTTACCTGTCTGCAGACTTACCGGACGAAGTTGAAATCGAATCGCTCACGCCGCAGGTCACCGTCACCATCACCATCAATGAAGTTGAGGTATATTCTTCGCCGTACTATGTCTATGGCCTGAAGGCTTACGTTCGTGATATCCGCTCCATCGTCGAAGCGGCCATGCTCCAAAAGGATCTGGCCATCGCCAAATTCCTGCTGACAGTCAAGGATTATGAGAACTTTACCTACAATACGGGCAACGACATCGTGATATACAGTCACCTAAAGTCGCTCGGAGGATCAGAGCAACAGCTGACCAAGAGCTTCCTATCCACAAGGAAAAGCGCATTGCTGTCACGGTCATGCCCTTTTACGCTCTATAACTATGCCGTGCCCTACAAGCAGGAGTACCACTACTGCGACATCTATTATACCATCCCGTCATCGAGAGAAATAATTACTGCCACATACACGTTTGGCAACAAACAGTCGGACACTCCCAAAATCATACCAACAGATGCTAGTTATGCGAAGCTCCAGGAGTTGTTGGCGCAGCGAAACATTCTCGACGCCACCATACATCGGGTTTATTATTACCTCGACAGCCGGGAGTTCAACATCTATTTCACACCCGACGACCCATCAGATACCTTCCAGTTTAAGGGAAATTTTAATTTGTGGGAAACGGTTTGCCTTTTCGGCGCTACTACTTCAAAAACGGAAATCGACCGTTCTGAAGCTATCTGTGGTAATAAGGTTGCTTATTACGACACTTCCGTCAAAGTCAAACACGAAGTGGAGACAGCACCACTTACACTGTCCGAAGCACAGTTCCTTACTCAGCTTCTCTCTTCCCAGGAAATCACGCGAGAAGTTGCTGACGGGCTGTTCGCTCCAGTCATAATATCTGATATATCATCAGAAGTATCTGATAATAATTCTAACCCCATCCGCTTGAAGTTCACCTGGACTTATGCGGACCAAAACGAGTTTCTCCCATGAATAGTATCCACATTACCACAGCCCGGCTGATTCTCAACCGTCCTGAGCCTGTCGATATCCGTCTATGGACATCTAAAGGCGAGATCCAGGAGTGGCACCGCTGTATCTGTATCAAGTACGACCACTACAAAGGCACACGTAAGTTCAAGCTGCTCGGCTCCAATCAGATCCGCCAGGCTCGCGAGTGTTGTATCTTCATGCTCAACGGCATGGAAGTCTACCTGTAGCATGCCTTTATGCCGAACTTTTTCCGAAGAATTATCGCTTATTCGGAAATATTTCGTATCTTTGCATCCTTCAATAGTTCGTTAAAAATTCAAGATATGGCGTTGTATTTTGGCATGCAAAAATACTCCATGCTCGAAAAAAGCACCCTAATATTTGGTAGTTTGCTCACTTAATCGTATCTTTGCAACAGATATAAATTAATTCCAAGGCAATAGTGATTATGAAAAAGTTTTTATTAGTTTTGATGCTATGTATTTCCTATGCGGGATACGTAAGCGCACAAACCACTGTGAATGAAAAAAGCATTCGTTGTGAGCAGGGATTTGAATTAAAAGAAGGGGAATTCAAGATAGGGAAAACAAAATATCATTATGGAGGTATATACACACTAGACGGGAAAGTTTGTATTAGGTGTAATATTATGATATTGAACTCAACTAATTATGTAGATGCCGTAGCGCCAGGAACGGAAGTTATTGCATCTGGAGCCTTAACGAATGTCCGCCGAAAGGTTTTTTATATCCCCAAAAGTGTTAAAGAGGTGCAGGCTGGGGCTTTAGTTTTAGGAGGAAGAGATGATGAATCATTACTATACATCCTTAATTCCGCAACACTTTGATTTAACTTTATTTATAAGTTCCTGAGCAACAAAAAGTTGCTCAGGATTTTGC
>SUYC01000018.1 GCA_015060625.1 Xylanibacter ruminicola
TCCAAACTGAAAATTTTTAAAATAGTCATTCTCGTAACTTGTTGAAAAACAGGGGTACGCTAGAATGGTGGTTTACAATCATTCAAGAGTTTATTTGTTGTTGGTGTTATATGGGTATTAATTAGTTTTGTTTACTTGTCACTGCTTAGTTATGTCAAAGACCGAAGTGTAGAGTTTAACTTTTCAATTGAAAATCCAATAATAGCAGGTGGAGTAGAATGGTTCCTATTTGCCTTGTTTTTTGCAAAATTGGGTATGTGGACGATACACAGATGCAGACTTCCCCATTGGCTAATCTTGACTATCCTAATCGGACTGGGAGGGGTAATTTCAAGGATAGACTTTCCGCTTTTATTAGACGAAGGTATAGCTGCATTGCCTTTCTACTATGCAGGATTCACATGTTATCCATATCTCAAAAAGCATCTCACATACCTCAAATGGCCTGCATTATTAGGAGTGGCCTGCATATTCTTGATGCAAAAGAATTGGTTCCCTTCAGTGCTCGTTCCGTATAGCTATAAACCAGGCGCCATGTATCCTGTTTTCTTTCTCATGACCTTACTGTCATTTATGACCATCCTATGGCTGGGGTATCTACTTCAACATCAGGAATGGTTGGCAAAATTTGGAAGACAGACATTGGGTGTATTGGTAATACAACCTTTGATAAGCCATACGATTGCAGTTTCCCTTAATAGATTATTTGAAGCTGGGTCTACCATATGGATTGCTTCTTTCTTGTTAGCCTATATCATGATATGTTTCACTTCCTATTATATGACGATCTATATTAATACACACATTTCATTCTTATTAGGCGCAAGACGATGATAGTAAAAGCGGTATCACCATATATACATCCAGAGTATTTGAATTTCAAAACGGCAGCATACGAAGCGTGGGTAAAGAGTGGAGGTCAGACTGCTGAAGCACATTATCCTGCAAGGATACTTCATGGCTTTGCATTCCGATGGGAGTTGCCGACGCTGTGGAAGAATAAAAAAGAGGCTCGCCTAAGGTTTGTGGAGCCTATTTCCTTGTATTTTGACACATTCCCGGACTATGCGCTATACGAGATAATCCCATTCGTGTGGGACTGTTGGCCGTGTTACTTCGAGAAAATGTGTAATTGGTTGAGGAAACATCAGGTGAGAACGGCTATCTTCACATCTTCACAGACTGCAGAGAAAATACGTAAAAGATTCCCAGAAATGAATGTAATGTGGTGTCCAGAGGCTGTGGATACATCATTGTATGATGCAGGAAAACCATTGAAAGAACGGACAATAGATGTCCTGGAGTTTGGAAGGGGAAGTAACGTGAACGTCAACTGGAACGGGAACAAAAGGTTGAATTACGTATGTACTAAGGTGAATGGGACATTCATATATGATAATGAGCAATTGAGGGCGGCTATGGGTGATGCTAAGGTAACGATTGCCTTACCGCGAAGTATGACACAACCAGAGATTGCGGGTAATATTGAGACGTTGACACAACGCTATTGGGAAAATATGCTGTCTAGGATGGTAATGGTAGGACACGGCCCGAAAGAACTGGTAGAGTTGGTAGGCTACAATCCTGTTATAGAACTCGATAGGAAGCATACAAGCGAGCAGATTCTAGACATATTAGCGCACATAGAGGAATACCAGTCTCTTGTGGATAGAAACAGGAATACGGCCTTGCAGATGGGTGACTGGACATTGCGAATGAAGGAAATAATGTCTTTTCTGCAGAATAACGATTATATTATTTAAGTGGTTTTATGATACCAAAGATAATACATTATTGCTGGTTTGGGGGAAATCCGTTGCCAGAGTTGGCGCAGCGATGCATCGCGTCGTGGCGGAAGTTCCTGCCTGATTACGAAATCAAGGAATGGAACGAGGATAACTTCGATGTTAATATCATTCCATATACAGCAGAGGCTTATAGACAGAAAAAATATGCTTTTGTTAGTGACTATGCTCGTTTCTGGATCATGTACAAATATGGAGGCATCTATTTCGATACGGATGTAGAAGTGATAAGGTCGATGGATGATATGATAGCGCAGGGCAACTTCATGGGATTTGAGCAGGATCCTGATGGGGAGAATACTCCTGGGAGATATGCTCCAAGATATTGTTTTGCTGTTGCTTTGGGGCTTGGATTCGGATTGTCAAAAGAGCATCCTTTTATGCAGCGGATGATGGATTATTATTCAGGACTTGAGTTTGATATTTCTCACCTTACTCCTTGGTCGAAAACCATCGTAGCACATACAACAGAGGTCTTGGTGACAGAGGGATTGCAAAACACCAAGGGCATACAACGTGTTGGCGACATCTTCGTCTATCCTCATGAGTATTTTGCACCCATCAATGTGATTACCGGCAAACTGAACGTAACAGCAAACTCTTATACTATACATTGGTATATGGGGTCGTGGGATAATAAAAAGGATAACGTTGACCATAACTTTAAAACGTTAAAGATAAAATTGCGGAATATTCTGCCTGAGTGGTTTTTCCTTTTGAATAACAGAATTAAGCGGAGAAAATATAGAATTAGATGAATTCGATAGCGAAGTTTTTTACGATTTATTGGATTATTTATTTCCCGACATGTATTGCGTATAACGATCTGCCGGGATTCAATAGTGTGGATGAGGTGATGACTGCTATTCTGATTGTCTATACGTTCATCAAGAAATGGCATCCTGATACGAACCCAGAACCATGGAAGGAGTATTTCTCGTTTTTATGGATATTGGGATTCTATGTGGTCTATTCGCTTATCAGACAAGTGAATGTGCCTGGAGCTGTGTGGATAGAATTTGTGCAACAAATGAGGCCGTACTCCATCATCTACTGCACATGGATATTGAATCCACAATTTACAGAGAAGCAGAAGAAATGGATGTTGTGGGCTATGGGTTTGACTCTGGCATCATGGATATATTATCACCCTGAAGCTACACAGAGCGGAGTGGAGGCAGAGTTCCCCGTATTAGGACAATTGGCGATATGTACAGGTATGGCATATTATCTTTTCACAGAGGAAACAAAGTTGAATAAGTATATAGCTACTGCCATTGTGTTAACAGGAATGTTGGCACCGAAGTTCAAATTTATGGGTGAGGTAACATGTTTTATTGCGCTACTGTTTTTCCTCAAAAAGCAACTTGACTTTAAATCGTCGAAAACCGTAATGTCGGTAATATTGTTAATGGCTGTCGTCATTGCTGTAACTTGGCAAAGATTTGATATATACTATTATTCAGGATGGAATAATGCCGAATTAGCACGCCCAATGACCTATAAGACTTCTCTACAAATTCTATGGGACTATTTCCCATTCGGATCAGGAATGGGCACCTTCGCCTCATGGGGCGCTTGTGAGCATTATTCACCCTTGTATTATACCTATCATTTGAACAATATTTGGGGATTAGGTCCAGGTGGTGGTTTTATTGCCGATGCTTTCTATCCTACTTTGGCGCAGTATGGTGTTGTAGGAGTCATACTTTTCTTTATCTATTGGAAACGGAGACTGATAGCGTTCAACGAGATTGAGGATATGAAATATTATAGGATAGCTCTGCTGACGTTCTTCTGTTTAGCGATTGAACAGACGGCAGATACGTCGTGGCTATCGGGAAAAGGTATGGGCTATTGTATGCTGATAGGGTTGTGTTTGAACGCTAACCGTAACGCTAACTTTAACGAAAATGAAGATGATTTGGAAGATATTGATGAAGATGAGTCTCGCACCGAGCTACCTATGGGATAAATTATGGGCTCCCGTCTGGAAACGGGGGATGAAGCATTGTGGGAAGGGAGTGTATCTGAGACCGATGTCGTCGGACATCAAGGGATTAGAGAACCTGTCCATTGGTGACGGGACTTCGATTCCCAAGGGAAGTACTTTCTATTGTACGGAGGCACCGTTGACCATAGGTAAGAAAGTGATATTCGGACCGAGACCTACCATCATAACAGGGGACCATCGCATAGACATGATAGGGAAGTATATCATTGATGTGACAGTAGATGAGAAACTGCCGGAGAACGACGCTCCCGTTGTCATCGAGGATGATGTGTGGTGCGGGACGAACGTGACGATATTAAAAGGTGTGACCATCGGGCGAGGTAGCGTGGTTGCTGCCGGAGCCGTGGTGACACAGTCGTTCCCACCTTATTCTATTATAGGGGGCGTGCCTGCTAAACTGTTGAGAAAGCGGTTTACGGAGGAGCAAATTAAAGAACACGAGCGGTTGTTATATGGCAAATAAACGAGTACTTGTGGTTGGCAGTGCTGAGCAGAGTGCGGGTGGGGTGTCTTCTGTCATTAAGTTGATGAAGAAGATGCCTGTATGGAAGGAGTATGACTGCTACTGGCTGGGTACACAGATACAACGGAACTATGCATGGAAACTATGGTATGCACTGAAAGCATACGTCATTGCACTCTGCATCATCTGGAGGTACGACATCGTGCATTTCCATACAGTGCCCGACAAAATATGCCTAATCATACAGATGCCAGTGTTCCTATTGGCATTAATAGGAAGAAAGCGGATTGTCATGCATATCCACATGGGGAATCAGTTGAGGAACCACACAAGGAACAAAATCTTCAAATGGTGTCTGAGAAGAGCCGACCTGATCATATTATTGGCTAAGAAATGGCAAGCATTGTTCAAAGATGAGTTTGCAGATATCAAAACACCAACGACCGTGCTTTATAATGCCTGTGAAATGGTACCAGAAGTGCCACTTGAAGAGAAAGAGAAGAGTATCGTCATGGCAGCATACTTCAACGACAACAAAGCACCAGACCTGCTGCTGAAAGCATGGAAGAAGCTCAAAGACCACTATCCTGACTGGCATGTCTATATGTTAGGTAATGGAGAGGTGGAGCGATTCAGGAAGATGGCTGAGGATATGGGCTTGGCAGATAGTGTAACCTTCACTGGCTATGTAGTAGGAAAACTGCGGGATGATTACTTCCGTAAGGCCAGCATCTACTGTATGTGTTCCTATGAAGAGGGTTTTCCCATGGTGGTATTAGAAGCTTGGGCGTACGGTATCTGTGTAGTGACGACACCTGTAGGCGGACTGCCCGATGTACTTGAGGATGGACGAAACGCACTGATTTTTGATTTTGGTAATTGGGAAACACTTGCTAATAGAATTTCCCGCTTAATTGAAAACAGAACTATGCGAAAGAATATGGCTGATGATGCGAGGGACATGGTATATCATCATTTCTCGAATCAACAGATTAATGAAATGACGGAAAGCATCTATAGTACCGTTTTATCACGATGATTAAAGAGAGAAACTATGCTTTGGATATGATGAAGGTGCTTGCTGCCATCATGATTACAAACTCACACTTCATCCCACTATATAAGGATGTTAATATAGGACTTGCAACCTTCGGAGTACATGGAAATGCCTTGTTCTTCTTTGTTTCAGGTTACCTACTGACAATGGGACTGTCAAAAAAAGAGGAACGATTTGATCATTGGTACAAGCGTCGTATTAATAGGTTGTTGCCTGCTATGCTATTATGGTATATATTTGTGATGGATTATACTGGGGGAGGCTTTTTTCTTTCATTTGGTCAAATTACTGGTTTATCAATTGTATCATCATCTATTACGCTCTGTTCTATTTTGTTGTTGATCTTATTACGAAACATAAGTACTGTATAGGATGGTATCTCTGTGGCACTTCTCTGACCATTGCGGTTATAACAGCTTTTTTCGTGCCAAAAGCGGAAGGGTCACTATTCCATACAAACTGGCATTATATCTGTCATTTTAGTGTGATGATTTTGGGAGGGATTACCTTTAAATATTTCAAAGGAAGGAAATCCATTCAAAACAAAAAAAAGGATTGGATATGGCTGCTCTTTAGTTTTGCCGCATATTTTGCGATTATGAAAACAGGGAAAGGGCATACTGACTGGTCATATTATCTACAGCTTCTGTGTCTGATACCTCTCCACCTGTTTTGCTATTATTGTTTTAAAGTTTTTTCTGGAAACTGGTGTGAAAGGCTATTTGTTACGAATGGGCTGAGATGGCCATTTATTGTATTATCAAGTCTAACGCTTGAAATATACATCGTTCAATTTGTAATCATTACGGACAGATACAATTCTTTATTCCCATTAAGTCTTGTCATCGTCTTTACATTAATCACGTTTGTGGCATATATTCTCAGAGTTGCAAGTAACTTGTTTGTTCAGTTCGTAAGCAAGGAACCATGGCAGTGGAAAAATGCCTTGAAAATAACATGTTAATTTATGCTTAGAATCTTAATCAATGCATACGCCTGCTCACCGGGGATGGGGAGTGAGCCGGGGATGGCATGGAACTGGTGTGTGAATCTCGCCAGATATTGTGAGTTGCACATTATTACGGAAGGTGAGTTCCGTGATAAAATAGAGGCCGTTGTGCCAACACTTGAGCAAGGAAAGAACATACACTTTTACTATAACCCTGTGCCCGATTATGTTAGGAAGATGTGCTGGAATCAGGGGGACTGGAGATTCTACAAATATTATAAAGAATGGCAGAAAAAAACAGCTGATATAGCAAGGAATATTTGTGAAAAAGAAATAATAAATATTCTGCATCAGCTGAATATGATAGGATTCCGTGAGCCAGGATATTTATGGCAGGTAAGCCGAGAGACGGGAATACCATTCGTATGGGGTCCTGTAGATGCAAAAGAAGCGTTTCCGATGGCATACGCTAATGGCGCATCTTTGAAAACAAAATTATTCCTATGGTTGAAAAACATTATTACCCAATACCAACTTAGATATGGGAAGAGAGTGCATGAGGCAGCAAAAACGGCTGCGGTGGTTTTGTCGGCTTCCTCTAATTCTGTCATTAGTTTCAAGAAATACTTTGATATAGAAAGTTTATTGATAAATGAAACGGGTACATATCCACTAGATAATCAGAAGGTTCGCTGTGGTGATAAAAAAATATTTGATATTCTATGGGTAGGAAAGGCCAATTTTAGGAAACAGCTAACTTTGGCTATAAAGAGTGTTGCAGCTACATGCCATCATGATATCAAGTTACATATTGTAGGTGGTGGCGACTTTAGAGATTATCTTCAAGTTGCAGAATCTGTAGGCATTGCAAATAATTGTATTGTGCATGGTAGTGTAAGCCATGATGAGGTGCTAAACTTAATGAGAAAATCAGACTTGTTTCTGTTTACGAGTGTGGCAGAGGGTACCCCTCATGTTGTACTAGAAGCAATTGGATGCGAATTGCCTGTACTTTGTTTTAATACCTGTGGTCAAGGTGATTGTATTAATGAGGAGGTAGGGTTTAAAATTCCGCTTTCTGACCCTAAACAGTCGGTAAAAGACTTTGCAGAGAAAATAAACTACTTGTATAACCATATAGAGGTGCTGCGGCAAATGTCAATGAATTGTAAGCAAAGAGCTGAAGAACTGTCGTGGGAAAACAAAGCTAAACAAATGGTGGAGTTATATAAAAAGGTAATTGATAAAGTATGCTGAGACTTTCTGATATACAGCTGATAGGTTCCAAGGAGGAGTTAGCACACATACCCGAAGGGAAAGTGCTGATCAATACCATCAATGCGCACTCGTATAACGTGGCGCAGGTGGACGAAGCCTTCGCGCAAGCGTTGAAGGCTTCGGACGGAAAGTATTTGATACCGGATGGGGTGGCGATCGTGAAGGCGTGTAAGTGGCTGAAAGCGAAGAGCCAACCGAAGGAGAGGATAGCAGGGTGGAATCTGTTTTCTTTCGAGATGTTGAATCTCGGAAGAAAAAGTGAAAAGTTAAAAGTGAATAGTGAAAAGAGAAATGAGAAATGTCGGGTGATGTTCATGGGGTCGTCGGAGAGGGTGTTGAAGCTGATTCGAGAGCGTTGCAAGGTGGACTATCCGAACCTGGAGGTGGTGACGTATTCGCCACCATATAAGGCGGAGTTCTCGGAAGAGGAGAACAGGGAGATAATCCGTGCGATAAATGAGGCACACCCTGACCTGCTATGGATTGGCATGACGGCACCGAAGCAGGAGAAATGGACATGGCAGCACTGGCAGGAGCTGGATATCGACTGCCATGTGGGTACCATAGGTGCGGTGTTTGACTTCTATGCCGGAACGGTTAAGCGGGCACCAATGTGGTTTCAGCAGCACGGACTGGAGTGGCTGTACCGACTGGCAAAGGAGCCGAAAAGAATGTGGCGGAGATACGTTATAGGGAATCCGCTGTTTGTATGGAACATCTTAAAAGAATACTATGGAAAGAAGGAATAATAAAACTAACGGCCTCATCAAATGGTGCATCTTGGCGGGCGACCTAGTGATGCTGAACGTACTGCTGCTCATCTTCAACCTGGTGCACCCGTATATGCAGAACTGGACAAATGAAAGGGTAGAGGTGCTATGGGTGGCATGCAACCTGGCTATGGCCATCGCCATGCTGAAATACAGCACCATCATACACCAACGATTGGTGTCGGGGGGAGATATCCTGCGAAGAATATTGTCGCTGACGGTGATACAGACCATTGTGGCATACCTCATCATGAAAGCTATCGACGTGAGACAGCCGGTTGGCTGGCTGCTGATAGAGATTGGGGTGTGCCAATTAGTGATCATGATACTGAAACGCTTTCTGGAGCGGACCGTGGTGAAGCGGATGAGAGAAATGGGGCGAAACACCAGAACGGTGACCTTTGTGGGCTCTGATCCGGAGTTGGAGTATCTTTACGAGAAACTGATGAACAACCCGACATTAGGCTACCATTTCTTGGGCTACTATGCTGATAACGAGAAAAATAACGCCAAGTGGGGCAAGCGTCTGGGCACACTGGAGGAGCTAATCAGCAAGCTTGAGAGTGATGAGAACATAGACCTGGGTGACGAGTTGTATGTCTGTCTGTCAAAAAAGGATAAAGAGAAAATGGTGGCACTGTCGAACTATTGTGACAGCCATCTGATACACTTCTTCTATGTGCCGACTTCGGTGGAGAAACTGGGCATACCGCTGAAACGCGAACTGCTGGACGACATGGAGGTGTACACCACGCACAAGATTCCTCTGGAGAACAACGTGAACAAGGTGGCCAAACGACTCCTGGATGTGGCAATATCAGTCGTTGCACTGGCATGCTGCATTCCTATATTGCCGGTGGTGGCAGTCGTCATAATGATACAGAGCCCGGGGCCGCTGTTCTTCCGCCAGAAAAGAACGGGAGCTGGCGACAAGGAGTTTGTGTGCTACAAGTTCCGGTCGATGCACGTGAACAAGGAGGCAGACACGGCGCAGGCGACGAAGAACGACCCGCGCAAATTCCCCTTCGGCGAGTTTATGCGCAAATATAATATCGACGAACTGCCGCAGTTCTGGAATGTGCTGAAGGGCGACATGAGTGTGGTGGGACCAAGACCGCACATGCTATATCATACTGAGAAATACAGACAGGCCATCAGGAAATACATGGTGAGACACTTTGTGAAACCGGGCATCACGGGATGGGCACAGGTGACTGGATTCCGGGGAGAAACAAAGGAACTGTGGCAGATGGAAGGGCGCGTGAATTGCGACATCTGGTATATCGAACACTGGGACATCTGGTTGGACATACGCATCGTGTGGATGACTTTCAAGACGATGTTCATACATGACAAGAATGCATACTAATCGTTGAGATTATGTGGTTACTATCAAATAAGATACCGTTTGGCGACAGTGGAATCCTGGAGGGATTCTGCGACTGGCACTGCCATCTGCTGCCGGGGGTGGACGATGGGGTGCAGGATATCGGCGAGACACTGCAGATACTGGAGGAATGGGAGATGCTCGGGGTGGAGACGGTGTGGCTGACACCGCACATCATGGAGGACATGCCCAACAGACCTGTGGACTTGCGGAAGGGCTTTGGGGCGCTGAAGACACGCTATACGGGGCGCATCAAACTGCACCTGGCGGCTGAACACATGATGGACGGGCCGTTTGCCAAGCGATTGGAAGAGGATGACGTGCTGCCGATAGGCTACAGGCATAACAGGCTGCTGGTGGAGACTTCGTACTACACGTCGCCCATGAACCTCGCGGAGACGATAGACAGTGTGAAGGCGAAGGGCTACGACCCGCTGCTGGCGCACCCGGAGCGCTATCAGTATATGGGCAGGCAGGACTACCACCACTGGAAGAATCAAGGCGTGCTGTTACAACTGAACCTGCCGTCGGTCCTCGGCGCCTACGGACCGGAGGTGCAGCAGAAAGCGGAATGGCTACTGAAAGAGAATATGTATGAATGCTGTGGTACTGACACGCACGCCATAGAACAGATAGGCATGCTACTGAACAGCAAGATTAATAAAAAGACGGCTGAGAGAATCAAAAGGATATCAGCAAGCGCAAACAGGCTCTTATAACCAGCGTTTGCGCTTGCCTTTTCCAAACAGCGAGCTATAACCCTTCATGAGTTTGCGTACCAGCAGTATTGCATCCACAGCCATAAAACCATTGCTTACCAAGCTAGCAATATAGTCGCCCTTCGACACTTCGTCGCGCTTGAGGAATGTCTGGTTCCAAAGCGCTGATACCTTGTCGTGATCTTTCTGGATTTCGTCCAGCAAAGCATCCTTTCGCTCGCGAATTTCTTCGAGCGTGCAGAATTCATTGGTTGTTTTCTTGTTATTATACGGCATAGTGCTTATTTACTGAGTAACAAACCTGCCAGGAACCTAACCAGAGGTTTCTCGATCCAAGGCTTGCGGAAGATGATAAACAGAATGAATAGCAGCAGATAGAGTAGCGAAATGATGAGAAAAGCTAAAGCCGTGCCTGTAAACGTTGCCAACCAGAAAGCCAAGGCAAACGACATGTAGGTTAGGCAAGCTGCAATCACCAGTATGAATACGATAGCCAAGGCGGCGGCTGTTACCAGTCGTACCACCTTGTCTATCATATCGAGCTTGACGTATTCCGCCTGTAGCCCGAGATAGTGTTTTAGCACCTCTATCAGCTGTGCTATGTTCTCAACGTTCTTGTCGCTCGACAGCATGGGTTACTCCTCCTCGGTTGCTGCGTCCTGAATGTCGTCAACGAGATCAACAACCTCCTTGCGGCTCAGTTTGATGTTATGCTTCTTCAGGAAGTCCTCAACAGCATCAGTGATACGAACGCGAGTGTCCTGTCCCTTTTCGGGGGCTACCAGAATACCAAGAGCTGCGCCAGCAATGGCACCGCCAAGAAATGCGCCAATGTAACCTAAACTTTTCATAATCTTAATCCATTTAAAATTAATACTAAATTCAAAAAATTATTTGTCTGCAAATATACGAAAGTTTTCGGTTGTTATGCAAAAAACAGCCAAATTTTTAATAAAAAAGTTGTGATTTGCCTGATTTAACAAACTTTATGTGGTGTTTTGGCTCGCTTTTGAGCAATAATTAGTAATTTCGCACACAAAATATTGAATCAATAAGTAATTAAAAATAAAAATTAGGAAAAATGAAGAAGTACACTGTATTATGCGCAGGTTTGTGCCTGGCATTGGCAATGACAAGTTGTAAGACTAATGAGAGTGCCTACAAGAAGGCTTACGAGAAGGCTAAGCAGTATGATACCGCCCAGCAGCAGGCCCAGCAGGTTGCTGTTGAGACTGCTCCTGTTGTAGCTCCTGTAGAGGCTAAGCCTGCAACAGAAACTCAGGTGGTTGACAATCTTGACAACGTGTCGGTTCGCCAGGAGAGTGTATCGCTGGTTAGTGGTAGCGGTTTGAAGGCATTCAGCGTGGTCGTTGGCTCGTTTGGTGTTCGCGCCAATGCCGAGGGCTTGATGCAGCGCCTGAAGAATGCTGGCTATGATGCTCAGGTGGTTAAGAACAACGATAAGAATATGTATCGTGTTGTTGCCTCTACTTTCGCCGACAAGGCTGCAGCTGCTGCAAGTCGTGATCAGATTCGTGCATCTTATCCCGATGCCTGGTTGCTGTATAACGCTCGTTAATTAGCAACATTGGCTCGTATATTATCAATAGATTACGGTAAGAAACGTACCGGACTGGCAGTCACCGATCCTCTGCAGATTATAGCTGGGGGATTGGCGACTGTTGCTACATCTGAACTCTTCGACTACCTGAAGGCCTATATAGCCCGTGAGCAAGTAGAGCTGATTGTGATTGGCGAACCACGCCAGCCCAATGGCGAGCCCAGCGAAAATCTGGCTCGTGTGCAACAGTTTGTGAACCGTTGGCGAAAGGCGATGCCCGAAGTTCCTATTCAGTATTTTGACGAGCGTTTTACATCGGTGCTGGCCCATCAGGCTATGCTGGATGGCGGACTCAAGAAAAAGGCTCGACAGAACAAGGGCTTGGTGGATGAGATTTCGGCCACCATCATTCTCGAAGATTTCATGCGTTCAAAAAAATAATGATCAATTTTCAATTTTAATTAGAATGATTCTACCTATTTATATATTTGGTCAGCCTGTGCTTCGTAAGGTGGCCGAAGATATTACACCTGATTATCCTCAGTTGAAGGATTTGATTGGTGATATGTGGGAAACGCTTGCCGAGTCGGAAGGTATCGGACTGGCTGCCCCTCAGATTGGTAAGCCCATTCGCCTGGTAGTGATCGATCTGGATGTACTCTCCGACGATCTGCCTGAGTATAAAGGGTTTAAGCAGGTGTTTATCAATGCCCATATCGTAGAGTACGATGAGACCAATACTGATGTGTCGGAAGAGGGATGCCTGTCGATTCCTGCAATCCACGAGAAAGTGACACGTCCTACCCGTATCCACGTAGAGTGGGACGACGAGAACTTTGAGCACCACGACGAGTGGATCGAAGGTTATCTGGCTCGTGTGATGCAGCATGAGTTCGACCACCTGGACGGTAAGATGTTTGTCGACCGTATTTCGCCACTCCGCAAGCAGCTTATCAAGAGTAAGTTACGCGCATTGACGCAGGGCCGATTCCGTTGCGGCTACAAAACTAAAGTTGTTAGAAAATAAGGCGATGGGTGATAGGAGATAGGTGTTGGTTATGTGTAGATTAAGATTATTAAGAGTTTTCTTGGTGATAGCTATGATTCAACTATCACCCATCACCCAAAAACTTTCGCCCGTTTACGCACAGTTTAATACCGATCGCCTGGTGATGATTGGGCGATCGGCACTCTATTACGAAGATTATGTACTGTCGATTCAGTATTTTAATCAGGCCATCAGCATGAAACCTTGGCTCTATGAGCCTTGGTTTTTTCGTGGGGTGGCCAAATTTTATTTGGACGACTACCGTGGAGCCGAGAGTGACTGTACCGAGGCAATCGAGCGCAACCCTTATGTGGTGAGCGCCTACGAGTTGCGTGGCTTGTGCCGCATCAATCAGAAAAAATACAGCGCAGCGGTAAGCGATTACGACCGTGCCCTGCGCTACGATCCTGACAATCAGGGACTTTGGCACAATCGTGTGCTCTGTTTGATTCAGGATAAGAAATACGATTTGGCTTTGGCGCAGATTGATACTATTTCTACCCGTTGGTCGAAATATGCGCGTGCCTATTCCATGCAGGCCGAGATTTATCTGTTGCAGCAGGATACTGCCAAGGCTGTGAAATCGCTTGATAAAAGTTTGGAACTCGATCCTTACGATGGTGGCATCTGGGCCGAGCGAGCCGTGATTAGTCTGGCACGTCAGAAATGGAAGGAGGGCGAGGAGTTCCTAACCAAGAGTATCCATCTGTTGCCCAAACACGCGGGCAACTATATCAATCGTGCGTTGGCCCGATTTAATCAGAATAACCTGCGTGGTGCAATGGCCGATTATGATACGGCGCTTGATTTGGATCCCAACAACTTCTTAGGGCACTATAACCGTGGCTTGTTGCGTGCTCAGGTGGGCGACGATAACCGAGGTATCGAGGATTTTGACTTTGTTCTGAAGTTAGAACCCGACAACCTGATGGCGCTGTTTAATCGTGCTTTATTGTTGGAGCAGACGGGCAACCTGCGTGCTGCCATCCGCGACTATTCGAAGGTAATCGAGGAGTATCCGAACTTCTGGTTCGGCTTGCAGCATCGTGCCTCGTGTTATCGCCGATTGGGTAACACCAAGCAGGCTGAGCTTGATGAGTTCCGTATCCTGAAGGCTCAGATCGACAAGCGTTATGGCAAACAGCCACGCCTCTCGAAAAAGCAGATGCGCAAACGTAGTGATATCGATCCTGACAAATATAACCAGCTGGTTGTGGCTGATGAGCAGGAGGTGGAGCACGAATATAAGAGTGATTACCGCGGACGTGTACAGAACCGCAAGGCCGAGGTGAACTTACAACCGATGTACGGACTTACCTTTGTGCAGCCACAGAACGACCTGAAGGTAGAAAATCCATATGAGAATAGTGTGGATGCCTTTAACCAAACGTCGGGTTCGCATACGGTATATCTCTCGTGCGAACAACGTAACCTGAGCGAGGACCGTATGAAGCAGACTTTTGCATATATCGACTCGCTGAGTAATGTTATTGACCAGACTAAGGTTACAGCGAAAGTGGCACCACTGTTGTTGCTACGTGCTATTGCATACGCCACGATACAGAATTTCGACAATGCTATCGATGATCTGAGTATCTGTTTGCAGATCGATTCGACTTCGTCGCTGGCCTATTGGCAACGAGCTGTTTGCCAGGCTAAGATCAATGAGTTTAATGCCTCTGAGGGTACGAATATCGAATTGAAATCGGCCAATGTACTGGGCGATTTGTCGGATGCCATCATGTTGGCGCCACATAACGCGTACCTATATTATAATAGGGGCAACCTGTATGCCTTGCGCCACGACTATCAGCGAGCTATTGCCGATTACTCGCAAGCGCTCAAGCAAAACCAGGATCTGGCCGAGGCTTGGTTCAATCGCGGACTGGCCAAAATCTACGCCAAACATGTGGATGAAGGTATTGAAGATCTGTCGAAAGCAGGCGAATTAGGACTCTATCAGGCCTATAGTGTTATCAAAAAGTATCGTGAAAAGTAAATTTTTCGATTAATTTGCATTATTTTGGAATAAAAGCACTATCTTTGCAGGCAATTTAAAAAATTCAAACATATATTGTAGATATGATGATTAACATTACATTCCCAGACGGATCTGTTCGCTCGTATGAGCAGGGCGTAACTGGTTTCCAGATTGCAGAGAGCATCTCTCCGGCTCTCGCACGCAGCGTTGTAAGCTGTGGAGTAAACGGTGAGACAGTAGAGCTGAACCGTCCTATCAATGAGGACGCTACCATTGCACTCTACAAGTTCGACGATGAGCAGGGTAAGCATACCTTCTGGCACACATCGGCCCACTTGCTGGCCGAGGCACTGCAGGAGTTGTATCCTGGCATACAGTTCGGTTTCGGACCTGCTGTCGAGAATGGCTTCTTCTATGATGTGCTGCTGAAGGATGGCGAAAGCATCAAGGAGAGCGATTTCCCAAAGATTGAGGCAAAGATGAAGGAACTGGCTGGTAAGAAAGAGCCTGTTGTTCGTCGTGAAGTACCCAAGGCTGAGGCCCTGAAGCAGTTCGCTGAGTGGGGACAGACCTATAAGTGCGAGCACATCGAGCAGGATCTTGAAGACGGTTCTATCACTACCTATACCCAGGGTAATTTCACCGATCTGTGTCGTGGTCCACACCTTGTGGATACAGGCGAGATCAAGGCCGTTAAGCTTACTTCGGTAGCAGGTGCTTTCTGGCGTGGCGATGCCAACCGCGAGCAGATGCAGCGCTTGTACGGTATCTCATTCCCAAAGAAGAAGATGCTCGATGAGTATCTTGAGATGCTGGAAGAGGCCAAGAAGCGCGACCACCGTAAGATTGGTAAGGAAATGGAACTCTTTATGTTCTCAGATAAGGTAGGTAAGGGTCTGCCCATCTGGTTGCCAAAGGGTACCGAGCTCCGTCTGCGTCTGCAGGACCATCTGCGTAAGGTACAGAAGCGTTTCGGCTATCAGGAGGTTATCACTCCACACATCGGTTCTAAGAACCTCTACGTTACTTCTGGTCACTATGCTCACTATGGCAAGGATTCATTCCAGCCCATCCATACCCCTGAGGAGGATGAGGAGTACATGCTGAAGCCAATGAACTGTCCTCACCACTGCGAGATCTTCGCTTGGAAGCCACGTTCATACCGCGATCTGCCTCTGCGTATCGCTGAGTTCGGTACTGTATATCGCTATGAGCAGAGTGGTGAGCTGCACGGACTGACTCGTGTACGTTCGTTCACACAGGATGATGCGCACCTGTTCTGTCGTCCCGACCAGGTTAAGCAGGAGTTCCTGAACGTGATGGATATTATCGGTATCGTGCTTACTGCCTTCGGATTTAACTTCGAGGCTCAGATTTCTCTGCGCGATCCTAACGACCATGATAAGTATGTAGGTACTGATGAGGACTGGGCTCTGGCTGAGAAGGCTATTGTTGAGGCTTGTCAGGAGAAGGGCCTGCCTGCAAAGGTTGAATATGGTGAGGCTGCTTTCTATGGTCCTAAGCTCGACTTCATGATTAAGGATGCTATCGGTCGTCGTTGGCAGCTGGGTACTATCCAGGTTGACTATAACCTGCCTAAGCGTTTCAACCTCGAATATACCGATGAGGATAACCAGAAGAAGACACCTGTTATGATTCACCGTGCACCATTCGGATCTTTGGAGCGCTTCTGCGCTGTACTGATTGAGCACACCAGCGGTCACTTCCCCTTGTGGCTGACACCAGATCAGGTGGCAATCCTGCCTCTGTCGGAGAAGTATAACGACTATGCTCAGGAGGTTGCCAAGAAGTTTGATATGGGTGGTGTTCGTGCTACCGTTGACATGCGTAACGAGAAACTGGGTCGTAAGATTCGTGACAATGAGTTGAAACGTATCCCTTACATGGTTATCGTAGGTGAGAAGGAGGCTGCTGAGGGTACTGTTGCTGTACGTCCACAAGGTGGTGGCGAGCAGAGTGTTAAGACCATTCAGGAGTTCATCGATGAGGTAAATGCCCGCGTTGCTGAGATGACCAAAGATTTCTAAAGTTAAATATTTATAAAATAATTCAGATAATTAATATTCCAGAGCTCAAAGTTCAAAGAAAATTAGTAATTTTGCAGCCGATTTCTTAAAAAGTAGTTAATGAAGAATGACAAATTGAAGAATCAGTACCGTATCAACGAACAGATTCGAGTACGTGAAGTCCGCATTGTAGGCGACGAGGGATCGTCGGTTATGTCTACGCGTGATGCACTCAACCAGGCCCGTGACATGGGAGTAGACCTCGTGGAGATTTCTCCTAATGCCAACCCGCCAGTATGTCGTCTCATCGACTACTCCAAGTTCCTCTACCAGCAGAAGAAGCGCCAGAAGGAAATGAAGGCCAAGCAGGTAAAGGTGGAGGTGAAAGAAATCCGATTCGGACCTCAGACCGATGAGCACGACTATCAGTTTAAACTGAAGCATGCTCGCGAGTTCCTCGAAGAGGGCAACAAGGTGCGTGCTTACGTATTCTTCCGTGGTCGCTCTATCCTGTTTAAAGAGCAGGGCGAGGTGTTGCTGCTCCGTTTCGCTAACGACCTTGAAGAGGTTGGAAAGGTTGAGGGCATGCCATCACTCGAAGGCAAGAAGATGTTCCTCTACCTGGCTCCTAAAAAGGCTGGTTCGGCCAAGAAGAGTCAGCAGGCTCGCGACCGTGAGGCTGCTCAGCTCGAAGCTAAAGAGGCCGCCAAGCTGCAGAAAGAGGTTCAGGCTGAAGGCACAACTGAGATTCCTGCAAACGGTGGTCTCTTAGGCAATGCCAAGATTAGTGCCGATGCGCTGAAAAAGTTGACTGAGAGCGAGGATTAATTTGAAAAAAAAGAAGGTGGCGCGCCCGGTATATGCGTGGCCGCTGGATATTAATAACAATTTAAATTTTTAAAACAATGCCAAAAGTAAAGACAAACTCTGGTGCAAAGAAGAGATTCTCTTTCACTGGAACAGGTAAGGTAAAGAGACGTCATGCCTTCCACAGTCACATTCTGACAAAGAAGACCAAGAAGCAGAAGCGCAACTTGGTAGGTACAACTATCGTTGATCCTAGCAACATGAAGCAGGTTCGTGATCTGTTGTGTCTCCGTTAAACCTATTGTCTAACATTTAAAAGAAGTAAGAATTATGCCAAGATCAGTAAATCACGTTGCATCAAGAGCAAAGCGTAAAAGAATTTTGAAGCTTACCCGCGGTTACTTCGGTGCCCGCAAGAATGTTTGGACAGTAGCAAAGAACACATGGGAGAAGGGTTTGACCTACGCCTATCGTGATCGCCGTAACAAGAAGCGCAACTTCCGTAGCTTGTGGATCCAGCGTATCAACGCTGCCGCTCGCCAGGAGGGTCTGAGCTACTCAGTTCTGATGGGTAACCTCGCTAAGGCAGGTATCGAGATCAACCGTAAGGTGCTCGCCGACCTCGCTATGAACAATCCTGAGGCTTTCAAGGCCATCGTAGAGAAGGTAAAGTAAATTAAACGACTTACCAAGTCTTAAAATAAAACCCCTGCCAAACGGCAGGGGTTTTACTTTGTTCATCTAATCCTTAAACTTGAACAAGTGCACAAAACCGGTTGTTTTGAATACGTCGTACACGTTCGGTTGTAATCCTTTGATGAAGAGCTCACAGTGATTAATCCAACCTTGCTGAGCGATATGCATCAATATACGTAGGCCGCTTGACGATATGTATTCGAGCTGGGTGCAGTCGATTACAATTTCCTGTTCAAAGTAATCAAACAGCGGCCTGATTTCTCTTTCTGCGGCTGTTGTTACCGATGTGTCTATGCGCCCTATCAGTGTTAGCGTTATCTGGCGCTCGCCTGTTTTGTTGATTTTAATTTCCATCTCTATCTCTTTTCTATATTTATTTCTCAATGATTTTCTGCATGGTGAGTATGTTCTCATCATTCTTGCGCTCATAGCTGATGTGGTCCATATAGTGGCGCATCAAATGTATTCCCAAACCGCCTTCAATGCGCTGTTCGGCTTGTTGCTCAACATCTACTTCGGCTGCTTGGGTGGCGTCAAATGGCATGCCTTTGTCGTGAAGTGTGAATGTTAGCATCATTTCGTTAGCTTCGGCCTCTAATATGATGTGGCTTGGTTCGCGGTCAGGATAGGCATATTTCATCACGTTTACTACAGCCTCTTCTACTGCTAAGGTGGTGAACGTCATCGCTGTTTCGTTCATTTGCAGATCTTGGCAGATGCTGTTCACAAAAGCTGTCAGTTCTACGATTTCTTCTACATCGTTGCCTAATGTCAGATTACGATGATAGAGACTATCGTCGCTGGGCTGGGGAAGGAATCTGATGGCCATCAGTGAGATGTCGTCGGCTTGAGGTGTGTCACCAACAAAATTCTTGGCCGTTTCAAAGTGCTGATGTGTGTACTGGCGTGCATCCAAGTGCAGATCGGCCAATCGGTTGGCTCTGTTGCTGATACGATTGCGGCCAAACTGCTCATGGTTGGCTGTCTCTGCCTCGGTATAGCCGTCGGTGTAGAGAAACAGAATCTCTTCGCGATCCATGAATAATGTCTGATTGCTGTATTCCCACTCCGGGCGCAATCCAACAGGAATGTTATTATCTACATAAATAAAGCGTGCTAATGTGCCTACCAGCATGGGAGGCTCGTGGCCGGCATTGGTGTAGTTTAGCTGACCAGTTTTCAAGTCGAGTACGCCTAAAAAGAGTGTGACGAACATGCATGAGTCGTTGGTATCGCAGATGGCTTTGTTGATGCGACTTACAATTTGACTGGGGTCGGTACTCAGCCTTGCTTCGCAGCGGAATAGCGATATGGTCTCGGCCATCATCAGTGCTGCTGGTACGCCTTTGCCACTCACGTCGCCGATGCAGAAGAATAGCTTGTCGTCGTGCATCAGGTGGTCGTACAAATCGCCGCCCACCTCCTTGGCTGTTACTATCTCGCCGTAGATATCTACATCGGTGCGTTCGGGGTAAGGAGGGTATTTCTTGGGAAGCATCGACTGCTGTATGTGGCTGGCAATTTTCAGATCTTGCTCAATAGCTGCCTTCTGGGCAGTTGTTTTTTTCAACTGGTCGATATTGCGTATCAACGTGCGGCTCAGGATGAAGATGACTATCAAACCGAAGAACATAACGGCCATAATGATGGCACCCAGCACATTGCCTTGGTGATTAATGATAGCTTCGGGCACTACAATTACTACTGTCCATTCGGCATATTTTACAAACGAGTAGAACAGTACTGAGCTCACGCCATTCTTGGTCAACTTGCAGCTGCCGCTCTCCTGATTCTTCATACTGCGAGCCACAACGTCGTCTGTCATGTCGGGTGTTTGAGATGCTACCTCTTGGAAGGTGGTCGTCAGGATGAGCTTTTCGTTGGGATGAATGATATAGGTTCCGTCGTTATCGAGTACGAAACTGTACGACTTCTCCTTGAAATCCTTTTCAAATCGTTCGTGGTTTTGGGCATCAATGCGCTTGTGGCGCTGTCGGAGCCACTCTAGTGATACATCGGCACCCAGCATGGCTGCCTTATTGCCATTCTTGTCGCGAATGTGTGTCAGATATGTCGTGGTAAGCTGGCGTGATGCTGCCTGATCGAAATAAGGTGGCGTCCAGTCGCCCTCATCGAGATCATAGACTTTTTTGTACCATGGTTGCGACAGAAAAGCAGAGTGGTCTTCGTTTATCTGCTTACCCTTGATAACGCCAGCCGAATCGCGCCAGGCATATATTTCGAAGTATTGTCCGCGCTGTGGATAATAGCCAGGGTCGAATATCAGTCGGCAGCTCGACATGTATTTGTTCAGTTTTAGCATCTGCTCTAAATGCGCCTGTAGCTTGTCGGGGGTGTCGAGGTCGTTTTCTATGACGCTGATGTTATTGATGGCTGCCACATACACATCCGACAGCACACCACGTATTTTCTCGTTGGTGTGAAGCATGATGCCCTCGTAACGTGATTCGACCTCGCGGGTAGTTGAGTTACGTGTGAAGACAAACACAATACTCATGATGGTGGCCCACATGACTAACAGTACCACCATGATGATTATGCTTAGTTTGTATGCAGATGCTTTCTTCATTATTCTTCCTTTTACTTTTTATTCATTCCAATTTTGTTTTAGGAGCGATGTGGGCAACAAAGGTACGGTTTTTTAGGAAGATAGCCAAATTTTTATTGTTTTTTTACAAAAAAACAGTCGGATTCTGAGAGCAGAAATACAAAAAAATACAATTATTTCTTGTTTATATCACCAAAAACATGTAATTTTGTCGCAGTTATTAAAAATTACCAATATGAATAAGAACGAGAAATTTGTAATTACTATTAATCGAGAAGTAGGAAGTGGTGGACGTACCGTGGGTCGAAAGTTGGCTGAAAAGCTCGGTGTGAAATATTGTGATAAGTCTGTTATCAACGGACTGACTCAGCGTTTTGGTCTCTCTGTTGAAAAGATTGAGGAGATTAAGGCACAGAAGAAGACATGGTGGAATGAGATTACCACCTATTATAATACATTGGTAAATAGTGCCTCTTTGCCTATGGAAGCTGAGGTGAAGCTTGATAATGCCAGTCTTTTCGAAACCGAGAAACGTATTCTGCTTGAGTTAGCCGAGCAGACATCGTGCGTGGTGGCAGGTCGTACGGGCTTTATGGTCTTCCGTGACCATCCTAACCGTATCAACGTTTTCATTCAAGCCTCGACCGCCCATCGTATCCAGCGCATTATGCGTCGCCAGAATGTCAACGAGCAGGAGGCACGCAACATTATAGCCCAGCTTGATGCCAGTCGTGAAACTTACATCAAGAAGTTCGAGGATACGTCGCGCTATGATACCCGTAACTATCAGCTCGTTATTTCGATGGACGGTCTGACCGAAGATGATGCCGTTGACATCATCTTGGATTATGTCAATCGTACCAGTAAGTAACTATCATTGCCTCAATACTGGTGCCATGGGCTATAGGCCTTTCATGGACAGAGAGATGCGTTGGCGACGATGGTCAACCTCGGTAACGCGTACCTGAACATGTTGGTGAAGCTTGACTACGTCGAGTGGGTGAGCAATACGGCGGTTGGCCATCTGCGAGATATGTACCAAACCGTCGTGATGCACACCAATATCTACAAAGGCACCAAAGTTGGTGATGTTAGTAACTATGCCAGGTAACACCATCCCTTCAACCAAATCGTCGATGGTGCTTATATTCTTGTCAAACTCGAAAGCTTCAAGCTGCTGACGTGGATCGCGGCCAGGCTTTTCGAGTTCGGCCATAATATCGGTCAGCGTAGGCATGCCCACCTCGGCTGTTACATAGCGGTTCAGCTCCAGCATGTCACGTTTCTCTTTATTTTGAATAAGGTCGGCTACAGTGCAGTTCTGATCTTTGGCCATCTGTTGTACAATGGGGTAGCTCTCGGGGTGCACGGCTGTGCCATCAAGTGGGTTCTTCGCATTGTGAATGCGCAAGAAGCCTGCACATTGCTGATAGGCCGATGGACCTAAACGGGGTACTTTTAACAGTTGGGCACGCGAAGTAAAGGCGCCATGCTCGCGACGATAGTCTATGATGTTTTTGGCCAGTGTGGCACCAAGGCCGCTAACGTACATCAGCAGGTGCTGCGAGGCGGTGTTCAAATCTACTCCTACCAGGTTTACACAACTCTCTACTGTTTGGTCGAGAGAGTGCTTGAGTTTGGTTTGGTCCACGTCGTGCTGATACTGTCCCACACCGATGCTCTTAGGATCGATTTTTACCAGTTCGGCCAGTGGGTCCATCAGGCGGCGACCAATGGAAACCGCACCACGCACGGTTACATCTTCATCTGGGAACTCATCGCGTGCCACTTTCGAGGCTGAATAAACAGAGGCACCTGCCTCTGACACAACAAAAACCTGTGGGGTGGGCAAATTCAAATCGCCAGATTTTGCTGTCGCTTTTTTAGTATCTACGGCAATATTGTATTTTCCGCCGAGCACATCTTTCACAAAGCTATCTGTTTCGCGACTGGCTGTACCATTACCAATAGAGATGGCCTCTATCTGAAATTTCTGTATCAAGCGTTGTAGGGTGATGGCGGCTTCGGTCCGTTTGTTTACTGGGGGGTGAGGCATGATCACGTCGTGGTGCAACAGGTTGCCTTGTGCATCTAAGCATACCACCTTGCAACCAGTACGGAAACCAGGGTCGATACCCATGACACGTTTCTGACCTAACGGGGCGCCTAACAGCAGTTGGCGCAGGTTTTCGGCAAAAACGCGGATGGCTTCTTCGTCGGCTTTGTCTTTGCTCTGTGCAGCAAATTCTGTCTCGATGGCTGGTTTGAGCAGACGTTTGTAGCCATCATCTATAGCCTCGGCTACCAAACGGCCGCATGGGGTGTTGCCATATACGTAATGGCGCTTCAGGCGTTCAAGGGCTTCGTCGTCGTTGGGCGAAATACTGATGCGCAGGATGCCCTCTGATTCGCCTCGACGCATGGCAAGCAACCGGTGGGATGAGCAACGTTTTAGAGGTTCGCTCCAGTCGAAGTAGTCGCTATATTTGGCTGCTTCGTCGGTATCGGCCTTGGCTTTTACAACCTTAGATGTTATAACAGCCTGACGGGCAAAAGCATTACGCAGTTGCTGGCGCGATTTCTCGTTTTCGCTGACAACCTCGGCGATAATGTCTTGAGCTCCTTTTAGGGCGCTTTCTGTACTGTCCACATCGCCCTTGGCAAACTTTGAGGCGGCAGCTTCGGGATCACGCTCGCGCTGTTTCATCAGTAATAGCGCAAGCGGTTCCAGTCCTTGTTCGCGGGCCACTTGAGCTCGGGTGCGGCGTTTGGGTTTGTAAGGCAGGTATATGTCCTCGAGTTCGGTAGCATCCCAGCACTGGCTGATGCGTTCCTGGAGCTCAGGCGTCATCTTGTCAAGATCGGTGATGGTCTTGATAACTGTCTCCTTGCGTTTCTGTATGTCGAGCAGTTTTTCGTAGCGGTCGCTAATGGCTGCTATCTGTACCTCATCCAGTCCGCCTGTGCGCTCTTTGCGGTAACGTGCGATAAAGGGTATGGTGCAGCCTTCGTCGAGCAAAACTAACGTGGCCTCTACGAACTTCTGACTGATGCCTAATTGCGTAGCAATTTGATAGGAAAAGACGTTCTTTTGCATAAATATAAGTAGTAATTTCGTTAATTTGTGTGCAAATATAGTGATAAATCGTGAGAAATGTGTAATTTTGCAGTTCGAAAATGAAAAGATTAATGAGAAAAGGGATAATTTTAGCGGTAATCATGCTGATTGGCACCATTTGCCATGTGCAGGCACAAGAAAATGCCAACAGTCGACAGGCACGCCGCATCTTTAACAATGCTTACCAGCAGGTGTTTGGTGAACAAGGTGCAACGCTTCACTACGATGTGAATATTACAGGAATTTATAAAACCCGAGGCACTATCTGGTACAAAGGCAAGAAGAGTAAGTTTGACGAAGCGAGGATGACTTCGTGGAATGATGGCAAATATGTGTACACCTTTAAGAAAAAGAAACGCGAGGTGGAGTTGCACACAGCCAAGAATAATAAGAGTGATAAGTACTCGCAGAAGTTTAAGTTTGAGCCTGAGAACTATAACTATAGTATAGCCGAGGCCGACAACGGACTGCTGATAACGTTGAAGCTCATCAAGGGGCGCAAAGGTATGAAAGAGATACGAGCCTTGCTGGAGCGTAAAACCTATCATCCGATCAGCGTACGCATTAAAATCGCTTTTATATGGACTACCATTAAGATTAGCGACTTTCAGAGCGGAGGCATTACCGACGAGATGTTGCGTTTTCCCAAAGAGCAGTTTAAGAATTATAAATTTGTTGACAAGCGATGATATCTGTAGAAGGACTGAAAGTAGAATTTGGCATAAAACCCTTGTTTGATGGCGCCAGTTTCGTCATTAACGACAAGGACCGCATAGCCCTTGTGGGTAAGAATGGAGCTGGTAAATCTACCATGCTTAAAATATTGTGTGGAAAACAGAAACCAACCGCAGGTACTGTAAGTGTTCCTAATGATACTAAGGTGGGCTATCTGCCACAGGTAATGATATTGCAGGATGATACCACCGTGCGTGAAGAGGCACAGAAAGCTTTTGCCGACAACACACGCATGAAGGAGCGCCTGGATCAGATGAACCAAGAGCTGGCAGAGCGTACCGACTATGAGAGCGAGAGCTACATGCAGCTGATCGAGAAATATACTACCGAGCACGAGCGCTATATGATGATGGGTGCCGAGAATTATGAGGCCGAGATAGAGCGCACACTTACTGGTTTAGGCTTTGAACGTAGTGATTTCGAACGCCCAACTTCTGAGTTCTCGGGTGGTTGGCGCATGCGTATCGAATTGGCTAAGATCCTGTTGCAGAAACCCGATGTGCTGCTCCTCGACGAGCCTACCAACCATCTGGATATCGAATCAATCCAGTGGCTGGAGCAGTTCTTGTCGCAGAGTTCAAGTGCTGTTGTACTGGTAAGTCACGACCGTGCCTTTATTAATAATGTATCTAACCGCACGCTTGAGATATCGTGTGGTAAGGTTATCGATTATAAGGTGAAGTACGATGAGTACGTGGTGCTGCGTAAGGAGCGCCGCGAACAGCAGTTGAGGGCTTACGAGAATCAACAAAAGGAAGTGGCCGAGATGAAAGCGTTTATTGAACGATTCCGTTATCAGGCAACCAAGGCTGTTCAGGTGCAGCAAAAGGTAAAGCAACTGGAGAAAATTGTGCCCATCGAGATTGATGAGATCGATAATTCGGCCATGCATCTGAAGTTCCCACCTTGTTTGCGAAGTGGCGATTATCCTGTGATTTGCGACGAAGTGCGCAAGGATTATGGTGCCCATACAGTATTCGACCATGTGTCGCTTACTATCAAACGTGGCGAGAAGGTGGCCTTTGTGGGCAAGAACGGCGAAGGAAAGTCAACGCTTGTGAAATGCATTATGGGCGAAATCCCCTATACAGGCAACCTGAAAGTGGGTCACAATATCCAGATTGGCTATTTTGCCCAGAATCAGGCACAGTTGCTTGACGAGAACCTGACCGTGTTCCAGACTATCGACTATGTGGCCAAGGGCGAGATTCGTTTAAAGATTAACGATATCTTAGGCGCCTTTATGTTCGGTGGCGAAGAGAGTGATAAGAAAGTAAAAGTGCTGAGTGGTGGCGAACGTAGCCGATTGGCCATGATTCGCTTATTGTTGGAACCAGTAAACCTGCTGATTCTCGACGAGCCTACCAACCATTTGGATATGCCTTCGAAGGATGTCCTGAAAGAGGCTATTAAAGCCTTTGATGGGACAGCTATTATAGTGAGTCACGACCGTGAGTTCCTGGATGGACTGGTAACGAAGGTGTATGAGTTCGGCGGCGGTAAAGTTCGCGAACACTTGGGTGGTATCTACGATTTCTTGCAGTCAAAGAAGATTACCGAACTGAACGAACTGGGGCGTGAAGATTCCCAACGTGGGAATAATAATTTCCCAGCAAGGGAACAAAAAGTTCCCAACGTGGGAACAAAAACAGCCCAACAAGAGGTTCCACAGGAGACTTTGACAAAGGTACTGAGCTATGCCGAGCGTAAGGAGCAGCAGAAACGTGTCAATCGTGCGCAAAAGGCTGTGAAGCAGTCGGAAGAGAAAATCGAGAAGATGGAGCTGCGCCTCAAGGAACTGGATGAACTGCTGATGCAGCCCGAGAATGCTTCGGATATGACACTCGTGACGGAGTACACGACTATTAAGCGTGACTTGGACGAAGAGGTGGAGCGCTGGGAGAAAGCTAGTGAAGAATTAGAATCATTAACGCAATAAACTCTAAAAAACAATGAAAAGATTTTTAACAATGATGACGATGGCATCTGTTTCAATGATGATGATGGCTCAGACTGAGCTCGGATCTGGCTTGAACGAGGCCGACTTCAACAAGAATGTTCGTCCTGGTGACGACTTCTATGAGTACGCCTGTGGTGGTTGGATGAAGAACAACCCACTGCCCGCAGCCTATTCTCGCTATGGTAGTTTCGATCGTTTGCAGGAGGAAAACGACAAACGCATCAACGGTATCCTGAAGGAGTTGCAGAGCAATACCTATGCAAAGGGCACTATCGAGCAGAAATTGAGCGATTTTTATAAACTGGCAATGGACTCTACACGCCGTAACAAGGAAGGCGTTGCACCCGTTATGCCGCTGATTAAGAAGCTTGAGGCTGCTAAAACCGTCAAGCAGTTGCTGGCTATCCAGCTTGAACAGGCTCCTTACGGCGAGCAGGAGTTCTTCTATGCAGGTTTTGGTGCTGATGAGAAGAATGCTACTCAGAACATTCTGAGTGTTTATCAGAGCGGACTCTCACTCGGTCAGAAGGAATACTATCTGGACAACGATAAGGCCACAGCCAATATCCGTGAGGCATTTAAGAAGCATGTGGTGAAAATGTTCCAGCTGTTTGGCTTCAGCAAGAGCGCTGCTACCAAGAAGATGCAGAACATCATGAAGGTTGAGACTGCACTTGCCAAGGTCAGCAAGAGCCGTACTGAGCTCCGCGATCCCGAGGCTAACTATAATAAGATGACTCTGAAGGAGTTTGAGAACAGATATCCTAATCTTCCACTCGTTAAGGTGATGAATGCCAAGGGTATCGATACTAAGTACCTGCAGGAGATGGTTGTAGGGCAGCCCGACTTCCTGGCTGGCGCCAACAAACTGGTTGGCAGCATCAAGCCAGCTGAGTATCGCGACGTGATGGAGTGGGGATTTATCAGCGGTGCGGCCAACTACCTGAACGATGCTACAGTAGCCGAGAACTTCGACTTCAATGGTAAGATTCTCTCTGGACGTAAGGAGAATTTCCCTCTGTGGAAGCGTAGCACCAGTCAGGTGGAGCGCGTGATGGGTGAGGCTCTTGGTAAGATTTATGCCGAGAAGTACTTCCCTGAGGCAGCCAAGCAGCGTATGCTCACCCTGATTAAGAACCTGCAGATTGCCCTCGGCGAGCGTATTGCCGCTCAGAGCTGGATGGACGACAGCACAAAGGTTAATGCCCTGCTGAAGTTGAATTCTTTCTATGTAAAAGTAGGTTATCCCGATAAGTGGACCGACCTTTCTAAGTTGGAGATTGATCCTGCGAAATCTTTTTACGACAATATGCAGGCTTGTGCTAAGTTCTGGCAGGCTTGGAATATTGAGCATACCGTCGGAAAACCCGTGGATCGCGATGATTGGCACATGACGCCACAGACCGTCAATGCTTATTATAATCCAACTACTAATGAGATATGTTTTCCTGCAGGTATCTTGCAGTATCCTTTCTTTGATATGAGTGCTGATGATGCCTTTAACTATGGCGCTATCGGTGTGGTAATTGGTCATGAGATGACACACGGATTCGATGACCAGGGACGCCAGTTTGATAAGGATGGAAATATGCACGACTGGTGGAAAGAGGCAGATGGAAAGAACTTTACAGAGCGTACAGATAAGTATGCCGATTTCTTTAGCGCTATCAAAGTGCTGCCCGACCTGAACGGTAATGGTCGTCTTACTCTGGGTGAAAACCTGGCCGACCATGGTGGTCTGCAGGTTGCATGGGCTGCCTATAAGAACGCCACTAAGCGTAATCCTCTGGGTGAGAAGAACGGACTTACAGCCGATCAGCGTTTCTTCCATGCTTATGCAGGCGTATGGGCTGCAAACATCACCGAAGCCGAAATCCGCAACCGTACCAAGAGTGATCCTCATTCATTGGGTCGTTGGCGTGTTAATGGCGCATTGCCTCACATCGATGCCTGGTATGAGGCTTTTGGCGTGAAAGAGGGCGACAAAATGTTTATTCCTAAGCAGGAACGCCTCGAATTGTGGTAAATTACATCAAAAAAATAAGATTTTTTCCGTCGTAAATGTAAATTTACGGCGGTTTTTTTTGTTTGATTCATTTTTTTTTTTAACTTTGCACCTAACTTAAGTTTAAAATTCCAACAACGATGAACGATATTACACAAAACCCAGATCGTATGAGTCGAAGTGCTGAACCGCTTTATCGCGAGCATTCAGCACAACAGCCTCAGTATCAGCAAGCCATGCAGGCTAACACGGCCAATGGAATCCAATGTCCTCATTGCGGCACCTTAAACGAGCCCGAAGCACTCTTCTGCGCTTCGTGCGGCGAACCTATCGGTATGGCCACCTGTCCTTATTGCGGGGCAGCTGTCGATGCCGACGCCGACTTCTGTGAGAGTTGTCGCCACTATATCCGTAAGGACGTGTGCTCATTCTGTGGCTCCTATCTTCATGGCGCCGAAGCCTACTGCCCTGAGTGTGGTAATCCTGTAGGTGGAATCGATTGTCCCGTTTGTGGTACTCATAATGATTTCTCATTCTGCAAACAGTGTGGTACTGCACTAACTGAAGAGGCACGCCTGTTGAAGGAAAAAGTGATGGAGATGCCCGAATATCAGCAGATGCAGAAACTGGCCGAAGAGTTACAGAAACTGGATTTGCAGATGCCTTATGTGACCGAGAAGGATAAGGAGCGCGACCGTAAGAGTCAGGAATTGCGCCAGCGTGTGCTCATGTTGTTAGCTCAGGATCGTGGACTGGATCGTGTAGATGCCAACCTGACCGATCATAAGGTCATGAGCAAAGCCGAATACGACAAGAAAAAGCAGGAGCGTATGGAAATGCTGTCGCGACTGTTAGATCAGATGGCACAGCTGCCTCAGGAAAAACCTGCCCAGGTACGTAACTATGCGATGGCCTGCAAGCCTCAGGGAGTACGCCTGGCTTGGCAGTGCAACTTCAAGCATGCGCTCCACTCAAGTCCATGCGGATGTGCTAAGCCACAGATGGGCGGAAAATGGATTATACTTGGTAAGGGAACAAAAAAAGAAATTAAAGACGATATCTAATGAGTACGGATCGAACTCCACAAAATAATGTAAACGGAAACGAAGAGTTGAACGTAGATAAGACCGTACGCGCAACTAACTTTGATTTCCAGCAGGCTGCTTCTTCGCAGGAAAATGAGTCCGACAAACCACTTGACGGCACCATCCGCATTGATATGCCAAAGATGGAGGCCCCAAAGCCTGCAGCTCCAAAGCCGCTCGACGGTACGGTGCGTGCCCCCGGCATCAATCAGCCGATTGCACCCCGACCAGTAGCTCCAAAGCCGCTCGACGGTACGGTGCGTGCCCCCGGCATCAATCAGCCGATTGCACCACAGCCTGCTGCCCCTAAACCAGTAGCTCCTCAGTCTGCAGCGCCAGCAATGGGGCGCACCGTTCGCGGTGCCCAACCCCAACCTCAGGCACAGGCCCGTCCCAACGTAAATATATCGATTATCTCATCGGTCAACAATGTCGATCGAGCCAAGAAACAGCGCTTGCAGCGTAATCTGAAAGATGAGAATATCTATACGCTGAAAGGACAGGAGTATCGTCGCATTTCGGTGCTGAGTGAGAATACGGGCGAGGCCGAGGTATTCCTGGTTGAGAAAGACCGTAAGGAGTACGTATTGAAGGTGTATTATCCCAACTTCGATGTGAACCGTAAGATATTGCAGACGGTGCTGAACTTCGATTTTGAGATGGTGGTAAAGGTGTACGACTTTGGTAAGACCTATATCGAAGGAAAGCATCGTTACTACGAGCTGATGGAGTACCTGAGAGGTGGCTCGATGGCCGAATACCATCTGGGGGGCGATATGGACAAGTTCCGTCGTATAGCCCTGCAGAGTGCCGCAGCTTTGGCCTACTGTCATCAGCTCAGAATCCTGCACAAGGATATCAAGCCCGGTAACTTCTTCTTCCGTGATAAGGACCATAACGAACTGGTTCTGGGCGACTTCGGTATATCGAGTATGCTGGAGGAAGATGGTAAGTCGCACAAAACCACACAGGCCCGTACACCAATCTATGCAGCGCCCGAAATGTACGCCGACGTGATTGATGGCGTGGTTGAGATTTCGCCCAAGGCCGACTATTATTCATTAGGTATCAGCTTGATGACGCTGTGGTTGGGCGAGAGTCCGATGAGTACCAACGAACGTGTAATGATGCGCCAGAAGAACGAGGGACGCATACCACGCATGAACGAGTTGCCAGAGCGTATCAAGCTGCTGGTTATGGGTCTGACGGTGGTTAACCCCATTAACCGCTGGGGCTACGAGCAGGTTGAGCAGTGGTTCTTAGGCGAGAGCCCGAAGGTCGATCTGTCGTCACCATTTCTGAAATACCAGAGCTTTGTTGTTGACCCAGAGCGTAACCTCGTGGCCGAGAACGTTCAGGAACTGGTGCCCATGCTTCTGGCCAACGAACGCCTGGCTATCGGTTACCTGTATAACGGTCGTATCACCCAATGGTTGGATGCTTGTGGAAACAACAAACTGAGCACCATTGTAAAAGATATCATCTCAAAGAAATATCCTATCGACCAGCGTGCCGGACTGATGGCATCATTGTACGCGATGGATCCGGCCTATCCGTATAAGGATGTGCATGGCAGTAACTGCGAGGATATCCATGCGGTATGTATTTCGTTGTTGAGTAATCAGGACGAATATGCCATATCGCTGGCTGCACCAAACGATAACTTCTATCTTTATGTTGAAACACACACTGGTTGCGATGTCGATCGTCTGCGTTCTTATTTTAAGGATGTAGATCATAATAATAAGGAACAGGTGCGTGTGGCTATCATGAAGATCGTGCTCGAGGTGGACCCGGAGATACCATTTATGGTAAAGCATCCATCTGCAGGTATCAACGATATCGTGAGCGCTTTCAGTCATGACGATATTACCGAAGACGAGTGGCATAGTCTGACCGACGGACGATTGCTGGCCTGGATGTACAGCCACGAGGATCAGATGGCTTGCGAGAGTCTGCGCATCATGACGCTGGGGCAGTCGTACTCACGAAACCTGGCTTACAAGGTTCTTTATAATCTGAATCGTGAATCGGCCTATGATCTGGCTGGTGCCTTTACTCCTGTGCAGGTAGGCGAATTGCTTAACGAGCGTTTGCACAAAGCACAAAACATGTCTGAAAAAGAGTTTGAGGAGGAGATGAAGGACTTCACAGAGCTTGACGGACGTTTTGCTTACTATGCCCAGCTGCACGGTTGGACTGAGATGTATAATGAACATAAACGCTGCTTCGACTTTAAGAGCGATGAGAATACTGAGCGCTTAGGTGCCTACGATGTGAAAACAGCCGTGTACCGTTTCTGTCGAATCTTAGGTGTTACACCTACTTATATGATGGGCGATGGTATTGAATATGCCGATGGTCGCAATCTGCAGGCTAAGAAGATGCAGGTGTTCCGTAACGAAATCCGCAACGGATCGATGGGGCAGTGGATGGCCGTATTCTATCACGAAGATCCTAATGCCGACTTTACAGTTGAGTATTCATACGAACATGCCATCGAGGACTGGCTGATGGCGATGGGAAAGATTGATCCATCACAGCGTTACTACAAACGCTTTGTGGATGCCCGAGACGAAACCCAGCGCCGCGTGACCTTTGTTAAGGACAGTTGGAAGCGCGCCAAGACCAAGGAGAATATCTGGCGTTCGGCTTTCTATACCTTGAGTGGTATCTGGTTGGTATTTGTGCTGATATTCGGCGTAACTAATCCCGAGTACATCCTTACACATACCTTTATCAGTATCGGACTGCCTCTGGGTGGTATGACAGGTTTGATAGTGGCCACTCGCTCGTTCTTTAAGGGTTACGACTTTATGTTCTCGTTCCTGTGGGGACTGGTAGGTGCGTTTACGTGCTTTATACCTATTATAATATTAAAGTATATAGGTGCATCGCATCCTATGCTGTTTAATATTGCTGTGATCGTTATCACACTTATCTACATGCTGGTGTGCCACCTTACAGATTTCCGTGGTGATGAGAAAGCCGACAGCCGACTGATTTCTGAGGTACTCGAAAACGATGTAAAATCAAACTTGATAGAACCACTATTCTATACCTTCAAGGCACGTTCTTATAAGTTCAAGGGCTCTAAGTTCGGCTTGCTTAACGACGTGACTGATCAGGTTCGCTCTATCAGCGGTGAGAGTGTGCTGCACTACGTGCTGTGGAGCCTTCTGATGCTGGTATTCGTGGTCTCGTTTGTGGTATTCAGCCCATCCATGCTGAACATTGCCAATCCTAACAGTCATATGAAGGAGGCACCTGCAAGTATTATTAAGAAAATAGATAGAGACGCGTAAATATAAAATGGTTTGTCAGAATTGTCATAAAGAAAACAGAAGCAAAGCAAAGTTCTGTAAGTGGTGCGGACAGCAGCTTGTTACTACAGACTTGCTTGATAAGCTGGTTGGCCTCGACGAGGTGAAAAACCAGCTTAAAACCATTGTCGATACCTATACGTTTCTGCGCTCTCGTAAGGACATCTCTAATGCCCGCATCTCGCTCAACGCCATCGTGATTGGCGATACAGGTACGGGTAAAACGGTGCTGGCCGAGATTCTGCGCGACTACTTCTATCAGCACAAGATTATCGAGAAACCTCAGCTGATGATGGTGGATGCAGTAGATTACCAGCGATTCGTTGATAAATGGGATGAAAACATTAAGAAAGCTAAGAATGGTATATTGTTCTTCGACAATGTGCAGAAACTGTTGCCCGATAAATACTCTAACCAGGTGAATCCGCTCGACAAACTTTTTGTTGAGATGGACAAATGGGAAGATAACCCCATTGTGATTATATCCGGACTCTCGAAGGGTCTGGAGGACTTCCTGGAGAGTAATCCGGCCGTAGCCAACCGTTTTAAGTACACCTTCCGTATGACCACACCTAACTATCAGGAACTTACAGCAATATGTAAGCTGAACCTGCAGATGAAGTATGGCATACAGGAATTCTCGCCCGAAGCTGATAAACAATTATTGCGTTTCTTTAAATATCAGGTAAAGATTAAGGACGAGACTTTTGGTAACGGACACTTAGCCAATAAGACTGCCGAGAATATTTTTACCCACTACATCAGTCGTGGTGCCAGTGCTACTAGAGTAGAGTTGAGTGATATCACGGGATATGTACCAGAGGAACGCTCGATGGAGGATATTCTGCGAGATCTGGACAGCTATATTGGTATGGACGAGGTGAAGGCTGCTGTAAAAGAGATGGCCTACTCGGTACAAAACGCCATGCAGCGCGCCGAACGTGGATTGGGCGAGCAGGAGAAAATGTCGATGCACATTATTCTTACTGGTAATCCTGGTACAGGTAAAACCACCATTGCCCGTAAGTTGGGCGAGATTCTGGCAGCCATCGGCTATCTGGATAGCGGTCATGTCGTAGAGGTGGACCGTGCCAAAATGGTCAGTCAGTATCAGGGCGAAACACCTAAGGTCGTTGATGCGCTTTGCGATAAGGCTAAGGGCGGCATCCTGTTTGTGGATGAGGCCTATACCTTAGCACCTGTGAGTGCATCGGGCGACCGTGATGCCCAAGGCGCACAGGCTTTGGAGAAACTGATGAAGCGTATGGAGGATGATCGCGGACAGTTTATTGTGATTGCCGCTGGTTATCGCACGGAGATGGAGAACCTGTTCCGAGTGAACCCTGGATTCCGTAGCCGTTTCAACTACTTCCTCGATATCAAGGACTACTCGCCAGCCGAGCTGTTCGAGATTATGCAGGTATTCGCCAAGCAGAAGAAGTATATCTTCTCGCCAGAAGCACAGGCACTTACTCAGAAGATGATCAAGGAGATGTACGACTCGCGCGACAAGGATTTTGCCAACGGTCGTACCATGCGTACCCTTTTCGATCAGATTTGCAAAAAGCAGGCACAGCGTCTGCAGGGGGCAAATATATCGATGATGAGCAACGAGGAGCTCATGACCATCGTACGCGAGGATATCCCATACGATGCACCAAAGACCGTAAGCGTCGACGACTGTCTGAAGAAACTCGATGGTCTGGTTGGTCTCTCTGGTGTGAAGAAGGAGATTGCCAGCCTGACTGCTTTCCTGAACCTGCAGATAGCACGTGGCGAAACCAATACATTCCAAGGCAAACATTATGTGTTTACTGGTAACCCTGGTACGGGTAAAACAACTGTAGCCCGTATCATGGCCGATATCTTTAAAACATTAGGTGTTGTAGCCCGCGGACAGCTGGTTGAGGCCGACCGCTCTAAACTGGTAGCTGGTTTCTCGGGGCAGACGGCCATCAAGACAAACCAGTTGGTGGATCAAGCAATGGGCGGTGTACTGTTTATCGACGAGGCTTACACGTTAAAGTCGAACGATGGTGACAGCTTTGGTGCTGAGGCTATCGACACACTGCTGAAACGCTTGGAAGATGACCGTGGTAAGTTTATCTGTATCGTGGCTGGATATACCGACCAGATGCACGACTTTATCGATACGAACCCAGGTTTGAAGAGTCGCTTTACACAAACTATCCACTTCGACGATTATACGCCCGACGAGCTCACGGAGATATTCCTGAATCTCGCATCTGGCAAGAACTTTACTATCGACAATGAGACCAAGGCTGCTATCCACCGCATGTTCGAGCAGTTGTATCTGCGCCGCGATAAGAACTTTGGTAATGCTCGTGAGGCACGCCGCATATTCAACGAGGCCGTTGAACGTCAGAGCCAGCGTCTGGTAAAACAGATGACCAGTCCCGACTTCAAGGAGAGCGACATGTTTGCGCTCACCACCGCCGACCTTCCCCTGTCGCAGGGCGAAACAGCACGTCCGCTCGATGTGGTGCTCAACGAGCTCGAAGAGTTCATTGGTATGCGCTCAGTCAAGGATTCTATCCGTCGTCTGGCCGTACAGAGCATGTTCATGAAACAGCGTGCAGCCATGGGTGCAGGCAGTGTTCAGCAAATGTCGATGAACTTTGTGCTTACGGGTAACCCAGGCACAGGTAAAACATCGATTGCCCGCAAGATGGGTGAGATTCTCCAGGCCATGGACATCCTGCCCACATCACGCGTCATCGAGGCCAGTCGTGCTACACTCGTAGGTAAGTACATGGGCGAAACACCGAAGATTGTAAACAGCATGTGCGATAAGGCCATGGGCGGTATCCTATTCATTGACGAGGCCTATACGCTGAGTGATGGAGGAGATATGTACGGCAAGGAGGCTATCGATACGCTGATGAAACGTATGGAGGACGATCGTGGTAAGTTTGTTGTTATCGCAGCAGGCTATAAGGATAAGATGGAAGAATTCATGTTGATGAATGCCGGACTAGCCAGCCGATTTACACACAAGTTGCACATCGATGACTATGATCCCGACGAGCTGTTGGCTATCTACAAGCATATGGCTCAGAAGGAGCAGTACCAGTTCACGCCTGAGGCTGAGCTTAAGGCACTTGACAAGATTTATAAGATGGTACTTGCCAAGACCGAATCCTGGGGAAATGCTCGCGAAATGCGAAACCTTCTCGATTCTACCATTCAGCACCTGTCGGAACGTGTATCAGCGTTGCCGGTCGATCAGGTAACAAAGGAAACATATCAGATTATACTACCAGAAGATATTTAATGAAATATGATTATTTGTCCAGCTTGTAAAGAAGAAATAGAAGACGATTCACATTACTGCGACCAATGTGGACAGCAGTTGCTGTTCTGTAAGCAGTGCGGTCATGTGGGAGTTGGACGCCGTTGCACACGTTGCGGCGGTATGATGGCATTGCCTGCAGGGAGCATGGCAGCTGCCAATACCGATGCAAATCCCATGGCCAATCCTATGGCCAATCCTATGGCTGGCTCCATGGGCAATCCTACGGGGACCCCTGCTGGAAAACCTGGGGTGGGGGCCGCTGTGCGTCCTGGTGTTAACATCAGTGTTACGCCAAGAGCCGCAGTATCGCACCCGGGCAATGTGCAATCACCTCAACAGCAACAGCCTGCAACACCTCCCACATCTAATGTGCAGAACATTGCGGCCAGCATCTCGATTAGTCCAGGAATCCAGGTCGCCCAGGCAGGTGCTGCGCGTGCAAACATTCCTATGATGACGTTGGTTAATGATAGTCTCAATATACGTATTACAGCTATGAATGGAGCTATCATCGGTCGCCGTAAGGGACCGTACGTTGAGTTCTTCGGTCAGCATTCGTACGTATCGGGTATTCATGCCCAGCTCAAATACAAATCAGGTGCGGGCTGGTTCGTTATCGACAAGAATTCGTCGAATGGTACAAGGGTAAATCAGAATGTCATTCAGCCTGAGGTCGAGACCCCATTAAAGAATGGCGATGAACTGACAATAGCCAATATCAACCTCCAAGTAGTAATCAGATAGTAATATTAATAATAATGATAACAATACACATGACAGCAGCCAGTAACGTGGGTTGCGTGCGTCGTCAGAACGAAGACATGGTGTTGCTTGGCAACCATTTTGTGAGGAATGATGCCTTTACTACACGTGTGGACCTAACCAACAACGACCGTTATATCGTGGCCGTAGCCGATGGTATGGGTGGACATAATCGTGGTGATGTAGCCAGTAGCGATACGTTGCATAATCTGGAGTTCTACTTTCATGATCTGCCCACAGGACTTACTGCCGAATCCGTCAAGGAGAAGTTCGAAGATTGGTTGGTTTCCATCAACAATATCATTGAATCTAAGGGGCGCTCCGACGAGCAGTTCATAGGTATGGGTACCACTTTGGTGGGGCTGGCTTTTTATGAGGGCCGGTTCTTTACGTTGAACTGTGGCGACAGTAGATTGTATCGTTTCCGCGATGGCGAGCTTACCCAACTAACAACCGATCATTCGCTCAGTAACATGCTCGGTTCTTCGCAGCATTCTAACGTTATCACAAATTGTATCGGTGGCGGTGCTACAAGCTCGTTTATCGATATCGAGAACATAACCGATGAAATGCAGGAAGGCGATGTATACATGTTGTGTAGCGACGGACTGACTGATATGCTGTCCGACTCCATTATCTTCACACTTCTTTCTGAAGGTTCCGACGCCAATAAACTCTGCGATGCCGCTGTGGCCGCTGGAGGCTTGGATAACGTGTCGTGTTGTGTATTGCAATTTTAAAAGAGAGGATTAATAAGAAATGCCACTAAGATTACCAGACAGACTGCCCGCTATTGATATTCTGAAGAATGAGAATATCTTTGTGATGGATAACTCGCGGGCAACAACACAGGATATCCGTCCGCTGAAGATTGTAATTTTAAACCTGATGCCTCTGAAGATTACAACAGAGACAGATTTGGTACGCTTGCTTTCCAACACGCCTTTGCAGTTGGAGATAGATTTTATGAAGTTGAAGAGTCATACCCCCAAGAATACACCGATAGAACACATGATGATGTTCTATCGTGATTTTGAGGTGATGCGCAATGAGAAGTACGATGGTATGATTATCACCGGTGCACCTGTTGAAACCATGGATTTTGAAGAAGTGACCTACTGGAATGAGATTAAGGAAATCTTTGAATGGGCCAAGACTCACGTCACCAGTACCTTATATATATGTTGGGCAGCTCAGGCTGGACTTTATTATCATTATGGTGTGCCTAAATATCCATTGGAAAAGAAGATGTTCGGCATCTTTCCGCAGACACCTGTTGATACCAAACTCCCCATCTTCCGTGGGTTCGACGATGTGTTTATGATGCCTCATAGTCGTCATACAGAGATACATCGTGAAGATATTCTCGCTAACCCGGAACTCACCCTGCTGGCAGAATCGCCAGAGAGTGGTGTGAGTATGGTAATGGCTCGCGGCGGTCGTGAGTTCTTTATTACTGGCCACCTGGAGTACGCACCTAACACGCTGGATAATGAATACAAGCGCGACCGTGGTATCCGCGATGATGTGGATATGCCTAAGAATTACTATCGCGATGATAATCCTGATAATGCCCCAGTAGTAACATGGCGTGCACATGCCAACCTGTTGTATAATAACTGGATAAATTACTACGTATATCAGGAAACACCGTATAATATCGACGAAATTAAGTAAGTTTAGTGACAGCATTAGAACTTTTAGCTCCTGCCAAGAACTTGGCGTGCGGCATAGCTGCTATCGATCATGGTGCCGATGCCGTTTATATTGGTGCGCCAAAGTTTGGCGCCCGTGCTGCCGTTGGCAACAGCATCAACGATATTCGCGAACTGTGCAATTATGCTCATCAGTTCGGGGCCAAAATCTATGTGACACTCAACACCATTGTGTATGATCATGAGCTCGACGAGGCACACAAACTGATTGACCAACTGGCCGAGATTGGTGTTGATGCCATCTTGGTGCAGGATATGGGCTTACTGCAGTTTATGCATGACAAGCCTTTTGAGATTCATGCCTCTACGCAAACCGATAACCGTACTGCCGACAAGGTGCGTTGGTTGCATCAGGTTGGTTTTTCGCGTGCCGTTTTGGCGCGTGAGCTATCGGCCGAAGAGATTGCCGAGATTCATCGTGAGGTGCCCGATATCGAACTCGAGGTGTTTGTACATGGTGCTTTATGCGTTAGCTATTCGGGCATCTGTTATGCCTCGCAGCACTGTTTCCAGCGTAGTGCCAACCGTGGTGAGTGCGCCCAGTTCTGTCGTATGCGTTTCTCATTGGTAGATGCCGATGGGGTAGAGATAGAACATGAGCGTTACCTGCTCTCGCTTAAGGATATGAACCAGAGCGATAATCTGGATAAACTCATTGAAGCAGGTGCCGTATCGTTTAAAATCGAGGGGCGTCTGAAGGATGTGGGTTACGTTAAGAATGTTACCGCTGCCTATAGCGAACGACTTAATGCTTATATCCGTAAGCATCCCGATCAATATTGTCGTACGTCGAAAGGGCGTTGCGAATATACATTTACGCCTAATCTCAATCGTACGTTTAATCGCGGCTACACCACTTACTTTATGAATGGCCGTCAGCCAAATATTGCCTCGTTTGATACCCCAAAGGCTGTGGGTGAGTTCGTAGGTAAGGTTAAAGAAATTCGTCACGATAGCTTTAATGTAGCCGGTACCGCTAGTTTTGCTAATGGCGACGGCTTGTGCTTCTTGAATCAAGACCGCCAGTTCGAAGGTTTTCGAGCCAATCGTGTGGTGGGGAATCGCATCTATCCATTTAAAATGCCAGCAGGTTTGCGCCCGGGCATGTCGCTCTATCGCAACAACGATCAGGAGTTCGAACGTGTTCTTTCTAAGCCCAGCGCTACGCGTAAGATACCTGTAAGCATTGCCTTGCATGCTGTGGAAGATGGATTTGAGCTTAGTGCCGATGGCGTAAAGGTGCATTTCGCAGCCGAACATCAGTTGGCTCAGAAGTCGCCTCGCGAGAATCTGGTTCGTCAGCTATCTAAGTTGGGTGATACTATTTATGAGTGTCAGGAGGTAAACGTGCCCGACGACTTTAATTTCTTTATTCCTAACAGTCAACTGTCCGACATGCGCCGTCAACTGGTCGAGGCGCTTGTGCAGCCCCAACGGCGGGTTAAAAAGGCTAGGGTGGGGGAAAATCCTGGCGTAAAGGCCATCAGCTATTTAAATAACATCTCCAACCACCAGGCGGCTGACTTCTACGGTACGAGTGAGCTTTCGGCCTATGAATTAAAAGGTGGCAATGGTCCAATCATGCAGTGCCGGCATTGTTTGCGCTATTCGTTAGGTTATTGTGTAAAGCGAGGTGGCAAGCGCCCCACTTGGCACGAACCTCTCTCTCTGGTATTAGGTGACGGACGCCGATTCCGTTTGGAGTTCGATTGTCAGCATTGTCAGATGAACGTGTTTGAAAGGTAAAAAGGTGAAAAAATGAAAAGGCAAACTATATATCAGAAGGCAGAGTGGGTAATGAGAATTTTACCCTTTTACCTTTTTGCCTTTTTACTTTTGTCCTGCTATAACCGTGGCCCCATCACGCCAGATGCTTGGGATTTAACCGAGCAGCAACTCGACTCTATCTCGTTCTACACCACCCATCATTATACTCAAAACTACAATTTCGTGGTAACGGGCGATTCGTTGGTGGTGGTAGAGCAGCAGCCCGAGGATATGTCGGTGCCCGATGTGGTATCGATAGAACTTCAATCGATGGGCGAGGAACTGAAGAAAGATTCTATCACGCTGCGTCGCAATGAACATGTGGTGGTGGCAGATATTAAAACGGTTCCATCAGATACCATCGATTCGGTCTGGGTAAAAGTGGCACGCGATCAGCTTACTTTTGGGTGGGTACATGAAACCGAACTTCTCTCAAAAGTGTCGCCCGATGATCCTATCAGTCAGTTTATCGATTATTTCTCCGATAAGCACCTGCTGGTTTTCATGGCATTCTGTGTACTAACTGGTGCTGCTTATGGTTTGCGACGCTTGATGCGTAAGGGGTGTAAGATTGTGCATTTTAATGATATTGCCTCGTTCTACCCCACGGCGCTCTGTCTGCTCATAGCCTCGTCGGCAGTACTGTATAGTAGTATTCAGCTGTTTGCCCCCGAAACATGGCGACATTTCTATTATCATCCTTCGCTCAATCCGTTTGCGCTGCCCTTCTGGCTGGGCGTATTCATATCGTCGGTATGGGCGCTCATCATCTGGGCTCTAGCTACCGTCGATGATGTGTACCATCGTTTGCCCCTTGGTGAGGCCATTATGTATCTGATTGGTTTGACTGCCGTTTGTGCTGTTATCTATGTGGTGTTCAGCGTCACTACCTTATATTATGTAGGCTATCCGCTACTGATAGCTTACTTCTACTTTGCTATTAAGAATCTGAAGCTTTAAACTATCATCAGGTCGCTCATAATCATATCGCTTACAAATAATCCCTCTTTTGTAAGCGATAATTGATTGCCTGTGAGTTTCAGCAGCCCCGCTTCCATATGGCGCTGGGCGTTGTTCTTACAATAAGTGCGCTGCTTGTCGGTTAGCGTGCTCAGGTCCAATCCCTCGCAAGTGCGCAGGGCTACGGTCACATTATCGTTATAGCGCGTATCCTCGTCGAGTGTTTCTGCTTCAAATCTGCGCTCGCCTTGTTTCATGGCAGCGATATACTGTTGGATATCGGCAATGTTCCAACTGCGTGTTTGGATATCAAACGAGTGAGCGGCAGCGCCAATGCCGATATACGGAATACCCTTCCAATAGCTGCTGTTATGGCGCGAACGATAGCCGGGACGAGCAAAGTTTGATATCTCGTAATGCTCGTAACCTGCTGATTCCAGACAATTAATCAACGAAAAGTACATCTTCCGCTCTAGTTCTTCATCTATCTCGGCTATCTGACCTTGCTCTAACAATCGGTAGAGGGGGGTGCCTTCTTCGTACATCAGACAGTAAGTAGAGATATGCTCCACGTTCAGTTGCAGCGCCTCGTCGATATCTGCCTGCCATTCCTCAAGCGTTTGGTTTGGAAAACCGTACATCAGGTCGATGCTGATGTTCTGGAATCCCGATTGGCGTAAGGTTTCTATGGCTTGATGCACTTGAAGCGACGAATGTCGGCGACGCAGAAAATGCAGGCGTTCATCGTTAAACGTCTGTGCGCCCATACTGATGCGGTTGATAGGGAGTTGCTGAATAGCCGTCGCAAATGCGGGCGTTACATCATCGGGATTCACCTCGATGGTCACTTCGGCATCGTTTTCCACCTTATTATATATATATATCGTATCGAAAATCTGGCGCAACTGTGGAATGGTCAGCTGACTGGGTGTTCCACCACCCAGATAGATGGTGCTCAAACTCCCCTCATTTTTTGGAGGGTTGGGGTGGAAGCTGCGCATCTTTATCTCCTGGCAAAGGGCATCAACATACTGCTCGCGAAGCATTAGCCCCGTAGTAGAATAAAAGCCGCAATACACACATCTGCTGCTACAAAACGGAATATGAATGTATAAACCTGCCATTTTGGCTGCAAAGTTACGATTTAATGAGTAAAATACCAAATTTCATTTGCTTATTTTCGAATGTAAGTAACTTCGAACGGCTATCTGCCGCTCAAAATGCTAATTTAGTTTAATATTTGAAAGAATCTTTTGGTGTTTTCTCAAAAAATAACTAATTTAGTGCCCGATAAATTAGTATTCACCTAAAACTGAAACGATATGAAAGTATATCAGACTAACGAAATCAAAAACATTGCACTCATTGGCAGTGCGGGTAGCGGCAAGACAACTCTTGCCGAAAGTATGGTCTACGAAGCTGGCATCATCAAACGCCGCGGTTCTGTAGAGAGTAAGAACACCATGAGCGACTACTTCCCTGTTGAGCAGGAATATGGCTACTCGGTGTTCTCAACTGTTTTTCATGTAGAATGGAACAACAAGAAACTTAACATCATCGATTGTCCAGGTTCTGACGACTTCGTTGGTGGTTCTATTACTGCTATGAACGTAACCGACCAGGCTGTTATTCTTATCAACGGTCAGTATGGCCCAGAGGTAGGAACAATGAATGCCTTCCGCAATACCGAAAAACTTAAAAAACCCGTTATATTCCTGGTAAACCAGTTGGATCGTGAGAACTGCGACTTTGATCAGATCCTGAATCAGCTTAAAGAGATCTACGGTCCTAACTGTGTGCCAGTTCAGTATCCTATTGCCACTGGTCCTGGCTTCAATGCTGTTATCGACGTGCTCCTGATGAAGAAGTACTCTTGGAAACCTGAAGGTGGCGCTCCTATCATCGAGGATATTCCTGCCGATCAGCTTGAGAAGGCTAAGGAGATGAAGGCTAAGTTGGTTGAGGCTGCTGCAGCAGGCGACGACACGCTGATGGAGAAATTCTTTGAGAGTGAAGACCTGAGTGAGGACGAGATGCGTGAGGGTATCCGAAAGGGTATGGTAACACGTAGTATCTTCCCTGTTTTCTGCGTTTGTGCAGGTAAGGACATGGGTGTGCGCCGCTTGATGGAGTTCCTGGGTAACGTCGTTCCTTTTGTAAGCGATATGCCTGTTATCCAGAATGCAGCCGGTCAGGATGTTCCTGCCGATGCCAGCGCACCTACATCACTCTATTTCTTCAAAACAGGTGTTGAGCCTCATATTGGCGAGGTATCTTACTTCAAGGTGATGAGCGGTACCGTTAAGAGTGGCGACGACTTTACCAATGCCGATCGTGGTTCAAAGGAGCGCATGGGTACTATCTACGCTTGTGCCGGAGCTAACCGTATTCAGGTCGATCAGCTGGTAGCTGGTGATATCGGTTGTACCGTTAAACTTAAGGATGTAAAGACTGGTAATACCCTGAATAGCAAAGATGTCGAGAATAAGTTCAACTTTATTAAATATCCTAACTCTAAGTTCTCTCGTGCCATTAAGGCCGTTAATGAGAGCGAGACCGAAAAGATGATGACGGCTCTGCAGAAGATGCGTCAGGAGGATCCTACATGGGTAGTTGAACAGTCGAAGGAGTTGCGCCAGATTATTGTTCATGGACAGGGTGAGTTCCACCTGCGTACCTTGAAGTGGCGTATGGAGAATAACGAGAAGATTCAGATTGAGTATATCGAGCCTAAGATCCCATATCGTGAGACTATTACTAAGATGGCCCGCGCCGACTATCGTCATAAGAAACAGTCGGGTGGTGCTGGTCAGTTTGGCGAAGTTCATCTGATTGTTGAGCCTTACACCGAAGGCATGCCCGATCCTACATCGTTCAAGATCAATGGTCAGGAGTTTAAGATGAACATTAAGGGTAAGGAAGAAATTTCTCTCGACTGGGGTGGCAAATTGGTATTCATCAACTCAGTTGTTGGTGGTGCTATCGATATGCGTTTCATGCCTGCTATTCTGAAGGGTATCATGGAGCGCATGGAGCAGGGCCCACTTACCGGTTCTTATGCCCGCGATGTGCGTGTGATTGTTTACGATGGTAAGATGCACCCAGTTGATTCTAATGAGCTTTCGTTCATGCTGGCTGCTCGCAATGCCTTCTCGGCTGCCTTTAAGGAGGCCGGTCCAAAGGTGCTTGAGCCTATCTATGATCTCGAGGTTCTCGTTCCAGGCGACTATATGGGTGATGTGATGAGCGACTTGCAGGGCCGTCGTGCCATCATCATGGGTATGGACTCCGAGGCTGGCTATCAGAAGCTGAGCGCTAAGATTCCTCTTAAGGAACTCTCAAGCTACTCTATCGCTCTCAGTTCTATCACTGGTGGTCGTGCATCGTTCACAACCAGCTTCTCTAGCTACGAACTTGTGCCAAACGATATCCAGCAGGCACTTATCAAGCAGCATGAGGAGGAAATGAAGGATGAGGATTAATACTCGTATATTAGTGCATTAAATAAGGTTCGAATCCCCACTATTAGGTTAGTGGGGATTCTTGTTTAATTAAAATATTGCAACTAAAAACGAAGAAACCTGTTAAATTTGTGGAATTTGACCGAAATAATTAACAAATTAAGTACTTTGTTTTAAGAAATAGCTTATCTTTGCAGTCGATATGAAGAAAAGAACGATTTGGATTATAGCCATAGTCATGGGCCTCTCATTTATAGGGCTTCTGTACCTTCAGATATCGTACATCGAGGAGATGGCGAAGATGAAGAAGGAACAGCTCGACGAGTCGGTTAAGCGAAGTCTTTATCAGGCATCGCGCAATCTTGAAATGAACGAGACCCTGCGTTACCTCGAGAAGGATGTGAAGGAAACCGAGCGTAAGGCCTATAAACAAGATTCTGTGATGGTAGATGGTCTCGATGGCACCATCAAGCACTCGCACCAGTTTGCTGTAGCTGCCGATGACGGTACCGTTTACTCAAGCTTCGAGCTCAAAACGTTTGCCATCCGTCCTGCCAATGTGCCTAAGGCCATGATTCTGCGTACTGATAAGAATAGTATTTCCGAGGCCTCTAAGTCGTTGCAGGAAATTGTGCGCAACCGTTATGTGTATCAGAAGGCATTGCTGGATGAAGTGGTTTATAACATCCTTTATACCGCCAGCGATAAACCTCTGAAGGAGCGTATCAATTTCAAACTGCTCGATCAGGATATCCGTACCGAACTGCTCAATAATGGTATCAACATCCCGTATCATTTCCGCGTTGAAACCGCCGACGGTCGTGAAGTGTACCGTTGTCCCGAGTACTCGTCTGAGGGGGAGGAGGGTGTTTACTCGCAAACGCTGTTCAGTCATGACCCCTCATCCAAGATGGGCGTGGTGAAAATCCACTTCCCCGACATGAGTTCATACATTTTCTCAAGCGTGCGCTTTATGATTCCGGCTGTTATCTTTACCGTGGTCTTGCTGCTCACGTTCCTGTTCACAATCGTGGTCATCTTCCGTCAGAAACGACTCACTGAGATTAAGAACGATTTCATTAACAATATGACCCACGAACTTAAAACGCCAATCGCTTCTATCTCTCTGGCTGCCCAGATGATGAATGATGATAGCGTTACCAAGTCGGAGCAGATGGCCAAACATCTGGGTGGCGTGATTAACGATGAAGCAAAGCGCTTACGTTTCTTGGTTGAGAAGGTGCTGCAGATGTCAATGTTTGATAAGAAGAGCATCATCTTCAAGAAGAAGGAACTCGATCTGAATGAGATGATTGAGAATATCGCCCAATCGTTCTCGCTGCGTGTGGAGCATACCGGTGGTAAAATCTATACAGATATTGAGGCTATCGACTCGGCAATCTACGTGGATGAGGTTCACTTTACGAATGCCATCACCAATCTGATGGACAACGCCGTGAAGTATCGTAAGCCCGATGAACCTATCGATATCTATATCAAGACTTGGAATGATAAGGATTTGTTATATTTCTCTATCCGCGATACCGGTCTGGGTATTAAGAAGGAGAATGTGAAGAAAGTCTTTGAGAAGTTCTACCGCGTTCATACAGGTAATGTGCACGATGTAAAGGGATTCGGTCTCGGTTTAGCCTACGTGAAGAAGATTATCAATTTGCACGAGGGCGAGATCAAGTGTGAGAGCGAGCTAGGCAAGGGCACCACCTTTACCGTTTCGTTGCCAATCCTGAAAGAGGACGAACAATAAACGTGATAATTCAAAATAATATTTATTTAATAACAATTTAAAATTTAATGATGATGGACGACAAATTGAAAATTTTGCTTTGCGAGGACGATGAGAACCTCGGAATGCTGCTCCGTGAGTATTTGCAGGCCAAAGGCTTTGTTGCAGAACTCTGTGCTGATGGTGAGGCAGGCTTCAAGGCTTTCCTTAAAACAAAATTCGACATCTGTGTGCTCGATGTGATGATGCCTAAGAAGGATGGTTTCACACTCGCTCAGGAGATTCGTTCAGCCAACACTGATGTGCCCATTATCTTCCTCACAGCTAAGACCCTGAAGGAGGATATCCTCGAAGGTTTCAAGCTGGGTGCCGATGATTACATCACCAAGCCTTTCTCTATGGAGGAACTCGTGTTCCGTATTGAGGCCATTCTGCGCCGCACTAAGGGTAAGAAGAGCCGCGAATCTACTGTTTACCGCCTGGGGCAGTTTACTTTCGATACCCAGAAGCAGTTGCTGCAGATTGGCGAGAAGCAAACCAAACTTACCACTAAGGAGAACGAGTTGCTGGCTCTGCTCTGCAGCCATTCAAATGAGATCCTGCAGCGCGACTTCGCTCTGAAAACCATCTGGATTGATGATAACTACTTCAACGCCCGCTCAATGGATGTTTATATCACTAAACTGCGTAAGCACCTGAAGGACGATCCACAGATTGAGATTATCAATATTCACGGTAAGGGTTACAAGCTGATTACTCCTGAGGTTGACGATGAGTAAATCGGATATGGTTAATAAAGAACTTATAAAAGCTTATATGGGAGTAGCACTGGTTTGTACCGGTGCTCTCCTTTTATTGGTCAGTTATTTTACCGGCCTCACCAACTATAATCTGGTGCTGCTTACTGGTCTGATAATCATCGTATTAGGTGCTGCTTTGCACGTTCGGCAACAGAAAAAGGGTGAAAAGTATTAAATATTCTTAAATAATGAGCTACTGCCAATTGCCAATTGTCAATTCTCAATTATTCTTTGTACCTTTGCACCCGCTTTAAGCAATAACATTATTAATTTTTTTATTAAGTAGTATGAATCAATACGAAACCGTTTTCATTTTAACTCCCGTTTTGTCTGATGAACAGATGAAGGAAACGGCCGCAAAATTCAAGAAGGTTCTGACCGATAAGGGTGCAGAGATCATCAACGAAGAGGCCTGGGGATTGAAGAAGATGGCTTATGCTATTCAGAAGAAGTCTACAGGTTTCTACTGCCTGGTAGAGTTCAAGGCTGAGCCAGAAGTGATTAAGACATTGGAGACTGCTTTCCGTCGTGACGAGAAGGTTATTCGTTTCCAGACAGTTAAACTTGACAAGTATGCAGTTGAGTACGCCGAGAAGCGTCGTGCAAAGCTTGGTAAAAAAGAGGAGGCTTAAACTATGGCAGAACAGAGTGAAATCCGTTATTTGACTGCTCCTTCTATCGATACAAAGAAGAAGAAGTATTGCCGTTTCAAGAAGAGCGGTATCAAGTACATCGACTACAAGGATCCCGAGTTCCTGAAGAAGTTCCTCAACGAGCAGGGTAAGATTCTTCCCCGCCGCATTACTGGAACATCTCTGAAGTATCAGCGTCGTGTGGCTCAGGCCGTTAAGCGTGCCCGCCAGATCGCACTGCTGCCTTACGTAACCGATTTGATGAAGTAATTAAAGAGGAGGACGCAAGATTATGGAAATTATACTGAAAGAAGATATTATCGGTCTGGGATTCAAGAACGATATTGTGAATGTAAAGTCTGGCTACGGCCGTAACTACCTCATCCCTCAGGGTAAGGGTGTTATCGCCAGTCCTTCAGCTAAGAAGATTCTCGCCGAGAACCTGAAGCAGCAGGCTCACAAGTTGGCTGCTCTCAAGGCTGCTGCCGAGGAGAAGGCTGCTCAGCTCAACGGTGTAGTTGTAGAGATTGCTGCTAAGGTTAGCGTAACTGGCCAGCTCTATGGTTCGGTTGGTGCTGCTCAGGTAGCTGAGGAGCTCGCTAAGCTGGGTAAGGAGGTTGATCGCAAGATCATCACCATGAAGGATGCCAAGAAGGTTGGCGACTATGTTGCTCTGGTACACTTCCACAAGGAGGTTATCGTTGAGCTCCCTGTAAAGGTAGTTGCTGAGAATGCTGCTGAGTTGCAGGCTGCTGCTGAGGCTGAGGCTGCCATCAAGGCTGCTGCTGATGCCAAGAAGGCAGCTGCTAACGAGGCTGAGGCTGCCGAGGCTGCCGACGAGGCTGAGGCTCTCGAGGCTATCGATGCTCCTGCTGAGGCATAACTCAAAAAGATTAATCATAACAATTAATAACATGCTGTAAGGCATCATTATTTATTATGACACAGTGTCCCGAGGGTCTCCCCCTCGGGATTTTTTTTTGTGCCAGATAATGTAAAAGCCTTGCTTAACTGCCTGAAAGTGGTTATCTTTGCAACCAGAATAATAAACCTAGATGAAGATAAAACACTAAGTAGATTGTTTAAAGAGATTGATTCTTGGCAGGTTTGGTAGGTAGGGACTGGACAAAAATAAAGCCCGCAGAACTGAGTTCTACGGGCTCTTTCTCTCAATCGTTCGTTCAATTACTGAGCAACTGAATCAGCAGCAACTGTGTCAACAGCGAGGCTGTCAGCTACAGTGTCAACTACCTCAGCGATAGAGTCAGTGTCCTGTACAGGAGCCTGAGCCTTGTTACCACATGATGCGAATGAGATAGCAGCAACTGCTACGAACATGAATACCAATTTCTTCATTTTTTCTAAACTTTTAAATCTGTAAAACAATCATTTGTTTATTAAAACGATGCAAAGGTAAGCATTATTTTAATACAACGTATCATTTTTTTCGATTTTTTTTAGGGTGTTTTTGTAACTTTTTCGCAATGTGTTGAAAATCAATGGTTTACGAAATGTTAAATTTAGTGTATTTTTCGCACATAACTTAAAAATGGCTCAAAATGCGTGTTTTTTGCAAAAAATGTCGTACCTTTGTGCCCGTAAACAATACACCTATTTTATATATGATAAATACGTCAGCATTTCAAGGCAAGAAAGCAGCCTATTTTACACTCGGATGTAAGTTAAACTTTTCCGAAACATCTACTTTTGGCAAGATGCTTCAGGATTTGGGTGTAAGTACGGCCCAGAAGGGCGAACAGGCTGATATCTGTTTGATCAACACCTGTTCGGTCACCGAGGTAGCTGATAAGAAATGTCGTCAGGCCATTCACCGCTTGGTGCGCGAAAATCCAGGAGCCTTTGTTGTGGTTACGGGATGCTATGCCCAGTTGGAGGCCGACGAGGTGGCTAAGATTGATGGTGTGAGCCTGGTATTGGGGTCTAATGAGAAAGCCAATCTGGTTCAGTTCTTGTCGGATGCTTGGGGCGAAATAGCCCCCAGTACTGCTGAATCTAAAAGTACTAAATCTGCTAAGTTCTTTAGAGAGAAAACCAAGGATATCAAAACCTTTGCGCCCAGTTGCTCAAAGGGCAACCGCACCCGCTATTTCCTGAAGGTACAGGACGGTTGCGATTACTTCTGCACTTATTGTACCATTCCCTATGCCCGTGGCTTTTCGCGCAATCCAACGATAGCTTCGTTGGTAGAACAGGCCCAGCAGGCAGCTGCCGAGGGTGGTAAGGAAATTGTGCTTACCGGTGTAAACATCGGTGACTTTGGTAAGACTACCGGCGAGCAGTTTATCGACCTGGTGAAGGCACTCGATGGGGTAGAGGGCATTCGGCGTTATCGTATCAGTTCGCTTGAACCCGATCTGATTTCAGATGAGCTTATCGAGTACTGCGCTCAGAGCCGTGCTTTTATGCCGCACTTCCATATCCCCCTGCAAAGTGGGAGCAACACGGTACTCAAACTGATGCATCGTCATTACGATCGCGAACTGTTTGCCGATAAGATTCATCGCATCAAAGAGCTTATGCCCGATGCCTTTATTGGCGTGGATGTGATGGTGGGCTGTCGTGGCGAAACACCCGAGTGCTTTGACGAGACTTATACGTTCTTGGATAGCCTGGATGTTACCCAGCTGCATGTGTTCCCCTATTCCGAGCGCCCAGGTACATCGGCCCTCAGCATTCCGTATGTGGTACCTGAGAAGGAGAAGAAACTGCGCGTAAAGCGCTTGTTGGAACTCTCCGATCAGAAAACCAACGCCTTCTATGAGCGTCATATCGGTCAGGAGGCCGAAGTGCTATTCGAGAAGGCTACCCGCGGTCGCGCCATGCACGGCTTTACGAAAAACTATATCCGTGTAGAGCTTGCCGCCAAGGACGCTAACCCCGACTTCGACAATCAGTTGATTAAAGTAAAGTTGGGCGAGCTGACCCGCGATAAGGAGTCGTTAATGTGTATAATATAATGTACGCGCGAAAAAATGGAAAAAGTAGCAATAGTGATACTTAATTGGAATGGTCGTCAGATGCTCGAGCAATATCTGCCCTCTGTGTTGAATTACTCAACCGACGAGGCCACGGTTTATGTTGCCGATAACGCATCAACCGACGATTCGTTGGCATTCTTGCAGCAGCATTATCCTCAGGTAAAAAAGGTAGTGCTGGAGCAGAATTGGGGATTTGCCGAGGGCTACAACAAGGCTTTGGCGCAAATCCAGGCCGAGTATTATCTGCTTCTCAACTCCGATATCGAGGTTACCCATCATTGGCTCACCCCGATGATTGAGTATTTGGATGCCCATCCCGATGTGGCAGCCTGTCAGCCCAAGCTGCTCTCCATCTTCGATAAGGATCGCTTCGAGTACGCTGGTGCCAGTGGGGGATATCTGGACCGATTCGGCTATCCTTTCTGTCGCGGACGTATTTTTGATACTGTCGAGGCCGACAACGGTCAGTACGATGATGTAACCGATATTCTGTGGGCCACAGGTGCGGCGCTTATGATTCGCAGCGCCGATTATTGGGCTGTACAGGGGCTGGATGCCCGATTCTTTGCTCATAACGAAGAGATTGATATGTGTTGGCGATTGCGCATCCGTGGGCGCCGTGTTGTCTGCATTCCGGATAGTTACGTTTACCATGTGGGAGGCGGCACGCTACCTAAGGGCAATCCGATGAAGACCTATCTGAATTTCCGCAACAACCTGACGATGCTGTATAAATGCCTGCCTGAAAGCGAGCTGCAGTATGTGATGCGTTGGCGTTGGTTCCTGGACTACCTGGCTGCTTGGGAAACTTTGATTCTGGGACGTAACTGGGGCGATTTCAAGGCCATCTATCGTGCCCGTCGTGCTTTTAAGCAGTGGAAGAAGGATTTTGCTGCCGACCGTCAGACCATTCAGGCTTCGCGACAGTTACAAAAAATACCAGAGCAAAAATCATTCTCTTTGCTCTGGCAGTATTATGCTAAGGGGCGCAAATTGTTCAGTGCCTTGCCCCTTTAGTAGGCCGTATCCTTATTGTTAGGGCTTGGTAATCAACACCTTTACAGGTTGTTCAACTTCCTTGCGCCACAGCTTTAGGTAATTGAACCAATCTTTGGCGGTGTGATAGCCGAATGTCTCGTTATCAGATGTATAGGCTATCTTATACTTCAGTACATTTTGGTTGGCTTTTACCACAAAAGCATAATTGTCTTTGTTGGCTGGCTCCTCGCTAGCGATGTATTGCTGGGGTATCAGAATACCCAGCCCCACCGTTTCACGCTTAAAGTTGATGGTGTCGCCAGTAGGGTAGTCGCTGCCCCAACAGCCGCGCAAGCCCTTATGGTCGGTAAACTCCTCCGAGCCCTTCACGTTAATCACACCAGTCGAAAACAGGTAGCTGCTCACATCGGTGTGCTTTTTGGTAAAATACACCTCCACATCTGTATCACGATGCCCAGCGTATTGTATATAACGTATCGTCATATTGATGGCGGGGCGGTTGGCTGCTGTCTTCCAACCTTTATCTACTATCTCTACGATGGTGCGCAGCGGACCATACGAGATGATGCGCTGGGTGCGCGATGCTACGGGGTCGATCATCGTGGGCTGCTGACCGTCCCAACCGCGAAAGGCACCAAGTCCAAAGGTGTTACCCACCCATAGCACATCGTCGCCATAGCCCTGGGCTTTCTGCTCGGGTTGGGTGTAGAACTGTGTTGCCTCCAGCTCCAGGCGTTTCTGGAACTTACCATACAGGTCGATGGTCTGTCGCTTGTCAAAATAAATGCGGATACCGTTCAACTCGCTTTCAAAATCCACACCATGATGATGCTGCAGATTATACGAGTTAGCGCAGTCGCCGCGGGCTGTGATGGCCTCGATAAAGTTGTTGTGCTTGTTTTTCTCCTTCACCTTGTCATTGCGCATCAGCATCTCGGCAAACACGCGGGCTGGATACTGGGCAGGCTCGTCGCACGCCTCGTCAAACAGCTGCACTTCATATTTCTGTTGCTGTTTCCCCTTCAGGTCAACTAGAAAGCACAACTCGTCGAACACCTCGTCCTGATCCAGATCGTCCAACTGACATGGAATCTCCTTGCCCTCGCAGGTAACTAGGGCGCGACGCACTTCGCCGTAGCTGTTTAGAGGGATGATTACAGCCTGATCGGTGCGCAATGCAGCCGATGGGTTAGTTACACTCACGGTCAACTGTTGTTGCGCTTGGGCGTTCATCACACTGATAGCACCAAGTGCCAACGTTATTATTGTCTTCTTCATCTTTTTTATTTGTCTTAGCAGAGAGCAAAAGTAAGCAAAATCCATCAAATAACACCAGATTTTTACACAAATAAACAAAAATGTGCAAGATTTTATACTTTTATTTAAATATTTTAGGTTAAAATTTGGTTTTTAAAATACTTTTTAGTATATTTGCAACGATTTTTTTAACATAAGTATAATATTCCACACAAAATAGCCCGTGCACAAGGTATATTATTTTCTGTTGATAGTGCTCTTTGGATGCATTAGTTGTGAATGGCAATTCACAGCCGACAACGACTGTAACGTTACAGTCGATCGCTATGATCGTATCCAGAGCCTGTACCTGACCACTGGCGATTTTTCGGCTTTGCAGCAGATGAACACCGTTTATCCCATGCAAACCCGCACGCTTATCGAGGATGTGCTGCGTATCGGTAAGGTGGATGATCAGCAGATTAACACTAAGTTCCTGCGATTCTATCAGGATTCTACCTTGCAGACACTTATTTCCGAAGCCGAACAGCAGTATGCTAATATGGATGATATCAATGCCGACCTTACCAAGGTGTTCAAGTATTTGCGCGAGCATATCCCAGGTATCGAAATTCCCGAGATTTATGCCCAGATAGGTTCGCTCGACCAGAGTGTGATTGTGGGTAACAACACCATTGGTATCTGTTTGGATAAATACCTGGGCAGCGATTATTCGCTTTACCAGAAACCGCTGTATGGCTATTCAAAGGGGCAGCTTGCTACAATGACCCGCAGCTACATCGTGCCCGATTGTGCAGGCTTTTACCTGCTCAGTCTGTACCCCATGCCGCAGGACCGCGCCCTCAGTCAGCAGGAGCGCGATACGCACATCGGCAAAATTCATTGGGTCATCAATCAGGCTTCAGGCAAACAGGTGTTCAACACCATCTATACCCGAATGGTTGATCGTTACATGAAGAGCCATAACCTGACCATCGACCAGATGCTGCGTAACAATAACTATTCTGATTTCCGCAAAATCAACTGACCTTGATGGATATCATGCGCCTTCAGATAGTTTACCAGTTTGTTGGTAAACTCATAATTCTTTAATCCCCAATGTGGCGCTATCAGCAGTTCCTTTGGCGATTGCGACACAAATCGCTCTAGCACCATGTCCGGGCGCAGGTACTGTATGAAGTTTGCTATCAGTTCAATATACTCGTCCACACTGTATATATGCATCGGCTCGTGGGCAAACTGTTCTGCCAGTCGGGTGCCGCGGATAATCTGCATCTGGTGAATCTTCAGAATGTCAATAGGCAACTGCGATAGGATAGGGGCTTGGCGCAAACTCTCGGCAGCATCCTCGCCGGGCAAGCCTAAAATGATGTGTGCCCCTGTGAGCAACCCGCGCTGACGACTGCGCTCCAGGGCCGAAACCGACTGCTCAAACGTGTGTCCGCGGTTAATACGTTGCAGCGTGGCGTTGTTGCAGCTCTCCAGTCCGTACTCCACCAGCACAAATGTGCGCTCGCTCAACTCGGCCAGATAATCGAGTAGTTCGTCAGACACGCAGTCGGGGCGCGTGCCAATTACAATCCCCACGATATTCTCTACCTGTAAGGCTTCTTCGTACAGCGCACGCAACTGTGCCATGGGGGCATAGGTGTTCGTAAAAGCCTGAAAATAGGCCAGGTACTTCATGTCGGGATACTTATGCGCAAAAAACTGCTTGCCCTCAGCCAACTGTTGGCTTACTGGTAGGCGGCGCTGACAATACGAGGGGTTAAATGTGCGGTTGTCGCAGTAGATGCAGCCGCCCGTCGATATCCGTCCGTCGCGGTTGGGACAAGTAAAACCTGCATCTATCGAAATCTTCTGTACACGGTACGGAAACTGGCTACGTATCCATGTACCGTAGTCGTTATAATAGGGTGTATTCACTTTATTTAAATCCATCAGTGTGCAAAGTTAACGAAAAAAACGCTATCTTTGCAAACTGAAACAGTAAAAACATGAAAAAAATGAAGAATTTAAGATTATTCTCGCTTGGCGTGTCATTGGCACTTTCTGTGAGTGCTTCGGCTGGCAAGCTGATTACACTCACCGACATTACCAAAGGCGAATTCCGTAGTCAGTCCATCAGTGCCGTTTATCCCTTGGCCGATGGTGAGACTTACGCACAGATTAGCAGCGATGGTAAGCAGATTGTGACTTACTCGTTTAAAACCGGCAAACAGGTAGGCGTGCTGTTCGATGCAGCTACCGCCCGTGGCGCTAATATCAAAGGGATTGATGGTTACATCATGAGTCCAGATGGTACTCGTCTGCTCATCCAGACCAATACCAAGGCTATCTATCGCCGCTCGTTCACCGCCACCTATTATATATATAGCATTCGTAACAACAAACTGGAACCTCTGTCGGAGGGTGGACCTCAGCAAACACCTGTGTTTTCGCCTGATGGCAATCAGATAGCCTTCGTTCGCGACAATAACATCTTCCTGGTTAAGTTGCTCTACGATAATGCCGAGAGTCAGGTTACAAAGGATGGTAAGTTCAACGAGGTGATCAATGGTATTCCCGACTGGGTGTACGAGGAGGAATTCTCAACCAACTCGTCGATGGTTTTCTCGGCCGATTCTAAGCAGATTTTGTGGATTCGCTACGACGAGAGTGCTGTTAAACAGTACTCCATGCAGCTCTTTAAAGGACTGCGTCCCACACGTACCGAGTTTGCTGAGTACCCTGGCGATTATACATATAAATATCCTGTTCCCGGTCAGGACAACTCGAAGGTCAGTGTGTGGAGCTACGACATCAAGAGTCACCAGACGCGCAAAATCGATCTGCCTTTAGGGGCCGAGGATTATATTCCCCGCATCAAGGCAACCAGCGATCCTAAAAAGGTGGTTATCATGACCATGAACCGCCATCAGGATGTGCTACGTATCTATATGGCCAACCCGCTCTCAACCGTTTGTAAGTTGGCTATCGAGGATAAGGTGGATAAATATATCAAGGAAGAGGTGCTCGACGATATCCAGTTGACCGATAAGCATATCTTGCTGCCCAGTGAGCGCGATGGCTATAACCATCTGTACCTTTACAACCTGAACGGTCAGTTGCTGCGTCAGATTGTGCACGAAAAGTTTGTGGTGAAGGATGTTTACGGTTTCGACGAGAAGACCGGCGACACTTATTTTGCCGCTAACCCTACCGGTGCTACCGAGCAGCAGGTGATGGTGGCTCATCAGAATGGTAAGATCGAGGTGCTCACCCCTAAGTCGGGTGTCAACAACGCCATCTTCAGCAAGAACTACAAGTATTTTATCAATATCTGGAGCGACATTAATACCCCCGCCCAGTACACCATCTGCCAGAACAACGGCAAGCAGCTCACCACACTCATTGACAATCAAGAACTGAAGACGAAGTTGGCCGATTACGAGTTGGGAACGAAGCAGATGTTTACCTTTACCACCTCGGAGGGCGTACAGCTGAATGGTTGGATGGTGAAGCCTGCCAACTTCGATGTCAACAAGAAATATCCTGTTATCATGTATCAGTATGGCGGTCCTGGTTCGCAGCAGGTGCTCAACCAGTGGGGCCTGGGTATGGCCGGCAATGGTGCCATCCTCGAACAGTACCTGTGCCAGCAGGGCTATATCTGTGTGTGCGTTGATAACCGTGGTACCGGCGGTCGTGGTGCTGACTTTGAGAAGTGTACCTACCTGCGCTTAGGAGAACTCGAGGCTCGCGACCAGGTAGAGACAGCCCTTTGGCTGGGCAATCAGAGTTATGTCGATAAGAATCGTATCGGAATCTGGGGCTGGAGCTACGGTGGTTGGAACACGCTCATGTCGATGTCTGAGGGTCGCCCTGTGTTCTGTGCCGGTGTGGCCATCGCGCCTCCCACCTGCTGGCGTTATTACGACTCTATCTACACCGAGCGTTACATGCGTACTCCTAAGGAGAATGCCAGCGGTTACGACGATGTGAACCCTATCGCCCGTGCGCAGAATCTGCATGGTGCTCTGCTCATCTGTCATGGTTTGGCCGATGATAACGTGCACTATCAGAACAGTGCCGAATATGTCGAGGCATTGGTACAGGCCGATAAGGATTTCCGTCAGTTAGTTTATACTAACCGCAATCACGGTATCTCGGGTGGTAACACACGAAACCACCTCTACCGACAGGCCATCAATCATTTTAATGCAAATTTGAAATAAAATAAAATTCCCAGCCAATCGGCTGGGAATTTTATTTATTAGTAAGCGAACAAAGGATAATCCTTCATCTTCTCGTTAACGCGGGCGCGAACGCTGGCGATAACCTCTGGATTCTCAGGATCGTTCAGAACCTCCTCAATCCAGGCTGCAATCTGTACCATCAGGTCTTCCTTGGCACCACGTGTGGTGATGGCAGGTGTACCCAGACGGATACCTGAAGTCTGGAAAGCCGAACGACTGTCGAATGGAACCATGTTCTTGTTCACGGTAATGTCGGCAGCAACCAGAGCGTTCTCGGCAACTTTACCGGTCAGCTCAGGATACTTAGAGCGCAGGTCAACCAGCATTGAGTGGTTGTCGGTACCACCGCTCACGATGCCGAAGCCACGCTTGATGAGCTCGTCGGCCAATACCTTGGCATTCTTCTGTACCTGCTTAGCCCACTCCTTGAACTCAGGCTGCAGAGCCTCGCCGAAAGCTACGGCCTTGGCTGCAATCACGTGCTCCAGAGGACCACCCTGCTGTCCGGGGAATACGGCTGAGTTCAACAGCTGACTCATCATCTTGGTCACACCCTTTGGTGTCTTCAGACCCCAAGGATTCTCAAAGTCCTTACCCATCAGGATGATACCACCACGAGGACCACGCAGTGTCTTGTGGGTTGTTGATGTAACGATGTGAGCATACTTCACGGGGTTGTCAAGCAGTCCTGCAGCAATCAGTCCGGCAGGGTGAGCCATGTCAATCATCAGCAGTGCGCCAACCTTGTCGGCAATCTCACGCATGCGCTTGTAGTCCCACTCGCGACTGTAGGCCGAGCCACCACCGATAATCAGCTTGGGCTTGTGCTCCAGTGCCAACTGCTCCATCTCGTCATAATCTACGCGACCGGTCTCCTTGTTCAGGTTGTAACCGATAGGGTTGTAGATCAAGCCCGAAGTGTTCACATGCGAACCGTGCGACAGGTGACCACCGTGATCCAGGTTCAGACCCATAAAGGTGTCGCCTGGCTTCAGTACGGCCAGCAGTACGGCTGCGTTAGCCTGAGCACCTGAGTGAGGCTGAACGTTAGCATACTCGGCACCGAAAAGCTTGCAAACGCGGTCGATAGCCAACTGCTCCACCTCGTCAACAACCTGGCAACCACCATAGTAACGGTGTCCAGGATAACCCTCAGCGTACTTGTTTGTCAGGTAAGATCCCATGGCTTCCATCACCTGGTCGCTTACAAAGTTTTCACTTGCAATCAGCTCAATGCCTTTCAGCTGGCGCTGATGCTCTTTCTCAATCAACTCGAAGATTGTGTTGTCTCTGTTCATTGTTTTGTTTATTGGGGATAAATAATTCTCAATTGTCAATTAACAAAGTTCTACTTTGTTGATGTCCTGCTCCTTCTCGCAATAATGACAGGTAAGAATACCGTTCTCTACGTGGAAGTGAGTTTGCATGGGCTCGTTGTTGGTAATACACTTGGGGTTATTACACTTCACAATGCCCTTGATTTCTGATGGGGTTACCACACTGCGCTTCTCAACCACCTCGTAGTCGCGAATGATGCTCAGTATCACATTGGGGGCCACTACCGAGAGGCGCGACACCTCGTCGTCGGTAAAAAACTTATCGCTCACCTTGATGATACCTTTCGAACCCACTTTTTTCGAGGGATAGTTAAAACCAATGGTGACAGGTGTTTTCAGTGTAAACAGTCCCAGCAAGCTGGCCACCTGGTAAGTCTTGTCAGTTGGTATATGATCTATCACAGTGCCGTTCTCGATGGCGGCAACCAAGCGCTCCTTCTTATTCATAACTATCAATTGTCAATTATCAATTCTCAATTATCGATTATTTAATGATCGATTTGTCGTTTTTAACTTCTTCGAGCGTGATGCCCAATACATCGCAGAAGATGGCCTCGCGCGCAAACAGTCCGTTGCCGGCCTGCTGTATGTAGTAAGCATGTGGGTTGTCGTCCACCTCGTAGGCTATCTCGTTTACGCGTGGCAGCGGGTGCAGAATCTTCATGTTGGGCTTGGCGTTTTTCAGCAGGTCATTGTTCAGCACGTACACGTTTTTCACGCGTTCGTACTCCATCAGGTCGCTGAATCGTTCCTTTTGCACGCGCGTCATATATAATATGTCGGCATCGGCTATCACCTTCTCGTTAAAGGCGGTGTGCTCCTGATACTTGATGCCGTGCTCGTCGCAGTAAAGCTTGTACTCCTTGGGCATCGCCAGCTCCTTAGGTGCCACAAAGTGGAAGGTGGGGTTGAAATGTCGCATAGCCATCAGGAGTGAGTGCACCGTGCGCCCGTATTTAAGGTCGCCCACCAAGTAAATGTTCAGATTCTCCAGTGTGCCCTGAGTCTTGTAGATCGAATACAGATCTAGCATGCACTGCGAGGGGTGCTGATGGGCACCGTCGCCGGCATTCACGATGGGCACTGGGGCTACTTCCGAGGCGTACTGGGCGGCGCCTTCGATAAAATGGCGCATCACAATCACGTCGGCGTAGTTCGATACCATCAGGATGGTATCCTTCAGTGTCTCCCCCTTGGTACCGCTGGTAATCTTCGGATCGGCAAATCCGATAACACGGGCACCCAGACGGTTAGCTGCTGTTTCAAAACTAAGTCGGGTTCGGGTTGAAGGTTCGAAGAAAAGGGTTGCCACAACTTTGCCCTTCAGCAACTCGCGATTGGGGTGCTTCTCGAACTCTTGCGCCATCTCAATCATATAGAGGATCTTCTCCCGAGTGAGATCGGCAATTGTTACAAAATTATGCTTTTTCATCAATAATTTAATTTTCTCGGCGCAAAATTACACAATATTTCTGATTTACGTGCCGTATTTTGAAAGAAAATAGTAATTTTGCACCAAAAAGTAACTAAAAGAGGATATGAGAAAGCTATTTGTCTATTTTCTATGGACATTATTATCATTAACCATCCTGGCCACGGCCGGTGCTTTTTATGCCATCGATAGGGGTTGGATTGGTTATATGCCACCTATCGAAGATCTCCAAAACCCCATCAGCCGCTTTGCCACCCAGATCTATTCTGCCGATGGTAAACTGTTGGGTACTTGGAATTATAATCGCGAAAATCGTGTGATGGTCGATTACAATAAAATCGCTCCGTCGCTCATTCAGGCTTTGGTGGCTACCGAGGATGTGCGCTTCTACGATCATTCGGGCGTGGATTTCATCGCTCTCGCGCGCGCAATAGTAAAAAGAGGTATATTAGGTCAGAAGAGTGCCGGTGGTGGTTCTACTATCACGCAGCAGTTGGCCAAGCAGCTGTATTCCGAGCAGGCGCACTCTACGGTCGAGCGCCTGCTGCAGAAACCAATCGAGTGGGTGATAGCTGTCAAACTGGAGCGTACCTACACCAAAGATGAGATTATTACGATGTATCTGAATTATTTTGACTTCTTGCATAATGCGGTAGGCATCAAGACTGCTGCTAATACCTATTTTAGTAAGGAGCCGAAAGATCTCAGCATCACCGAGTCGGCCACGCTTGTGGGCTTGTGTAAAAACCCTTCTTATTTTAATCCTGTCCGTAATCCAGAGCGCAGCCGCGACCGTCGTAACGTGGTGCTCGGTCAGATGGTTAAGGCTGGTTACCTAAGCGAGAGTGAGTTCCAGAAACTATGCGAACAGCCTCTTACGCTCAAGTTCCATGTGGCCGATCATAAGGAGGGATTGGCACAGTACTTCCGTGAGTACCTGCGCCAGTATATGACTGCCAAGAAACCTGTTCGCGCCAACTATCCATCGTGGAATATGGCTAAATTTATAACCGACTCAATTAACTGGGAAACAGATCCTTTATTCGGTTGGTGCAATAAAAACAAGAAGCGTGATGGCGAGTACTATAATATCTATACCGATGGCTTGAAGGTTTACACCACTATCGATTCGCGTATGCAGGAGTATGCCGAAAAGGCTGCCTACCAACACGTCGTAAAATTCCTGCAGCCTGCCTTCGATCGCGAGATGGCTTCGCGCAAGAACGCCCCTTATTCTACCAATCTTACACCTGCCCAGGTAGAGCAGATTCTGAATCGCTCTATCCGTCAGTGTGAGCGCTATCGTGTGCTCAAAGAGAGTGGGGCAACCGAGGACGAAATCTATCGTTCGTTCCGTACCAAAACCAAGATGTCGGTATTTACCTACCATGGCGAGGTGGATACAACGATGACACCGCTCGACTCGATAAAATATTACAAATCGTTCCTGCGTACAGGCTTTGTAAGTATGTGTCCACAGAATGGTTATGTTAAAGCCTATGTGGGCGGTCTTAACTACGAGCACTTTGCCTATGATATGGTGATGGAAGGTCGCCGTCAGGTAGGTTCTACCATCAAACCTTATCTTTATTCACTCGCTATGGAGAATGGTTTCACACCATGCGACGAGGCTCCCAACGTTCAGCAGACTTATATCGTGGCTGGGCAGGCTTGGACGCCGCGTAACGGCAGTAAGGCCCGCTACGGCGAGATGGTCACCTTGAAGTGGGGCTTGCAACAGTCGAATAACTGGATTTCTGCCTATCTGATGAGTAAACTCAATCCCCAGGCCTTTGTTGATCTACTTCACGAGTATGGCATTCGTAACCCGGATATTCATCCGTCGATGGCTCTCTGTCTGGGACCTTGCGACATTAGTGTAGGCGAGATGGCTAGCGCTTATACCGCATTTGTTAATCATGGCATCCGCGCCGCGTGCATGTTTGTGACAAAGATCGAGGATAGCGAGGGTAACGTAGTTGCCCAGTTCCAACCTCGTATGAACGAGGTGATTAGTGAGGAGAGTGCACATAAGATGTTGTATATGCTGCGCAATGTAGTAGATGGCGGTACCGCCAGTCGTCTGCGCTTCAAGTATAACCTCACCGGTCAGCTGGCAGGTAAGACAGGTACTACCAATAATAATAGTGATGCCTGGTTTGTGGGACTTACTCCTACATTGGTTAATGCTTGCTGGGTGGGAGGCGATGATCGCGACATTCATTTCAATTCTATGGCCATGGGGCAGGGAGCCTCAGGTGCACTGCCTATTTTCGCACTCTACATGCAGCAGGTTTATAAAAATGCACATCTGGGATACAGTCAGAGCGAGGTCTTTGATATTCCAGCCGAATTTAACCCCTGTCCGGCGGGTGGTGACACGTCCGACGACGTTGGAGGCGAAAATGACATCGAAGAGATATTTGAGTGATATATATAAATAAGGTGTAATTGTGTATTTGTAAACATTCCCGAAAACTTTTATGTTTTTGGGATTTTTTTTTCGAAAATATTTGGATGGTATTAAAAAAAGCCGTACCTTTGCACCCGCTTTCGAACAAACGGGAGCAACA
>SUYC01000004.1 GCA_015060625.1 Xylanibacter ruminicola
TTAAGGTATCAAACAAGCATTCAACCTATGGCAGGGTTAAGGTAAAATCCATTCAACTTTTTCTAGGGTAGTACAGTGTTGTGGACCGGTGGTCATAGTGGTCAAAGTCAAAATGGTCATTTTCGATTTCGGGATGTGGTTATTTGCTCACTATATATAAATAGAATATTTATATTATAGTGGGGGGATTTGACAGTTGATTTTCGATTTTGACCAAAATGACTTTGACAATCGTGACCACGGCACTGAAAAAAATCTGAGAAACGAAAAATAATGGGCCCAATCGTTCGTAAACCGCAATCAAAATATCGTACCTTTGCATCGTCAAAATAAAGATAGAACGACGCTCCCCCGCGCGGAAAAAGATTCTCCCACGTGCACTAAGAAAATCTCCCACACGAGAGAAAAAATTCTTTCTCAATTGACAAGTAACAATGGACAATTAAAAGTTAATCAGATTTATTTACAAACTAAAAAAAATAAGATTATGGCACTGAAAGTTAAAGCACAGGAAAAGTTGCAGAAGATTGGCAAGTATGAGGGAACGTATCGTTACATCATGATGCCGGAGTTGTACACCTCACTCTCGCAGGACAAGGTGATTAAGGAGGCTGCCCTTCGCAGCGGAGTTAGTAAAGGCATCATGCAGGCCTGCTGGGATGCTGCTGGCGAGGTGATCAAGGCGTGGGCCACCGAGGGCCACTCGGTTGCGCTGCCCGGACTGGGCACCATGCGATTCGGCTTGCGCGCCAAGAGCGTGGCCAAGGTGGATGAGGTGAAGGCGGGCCTCGTAACCAGTCGCCGCATCATCTTCACCCCCGCAGTGGATCTGAAGGATGAACTGGCCAACACCGCCATCCAGATCACCTGCTACGACCGCGACGGCAAGGAGGTGAAGCGCGTAACCAGCACCGACCCAGGCACGGTGGAGGAGCCTGATAACGGTGGCAACACCGAGCCCACCACCCCATCAGGCGGCAACGGCGGCGGAAACCAGAACGGCGGCTACGACGGCCCCAACGGCGACTAAGGGTTGGGGCTAAGGCCCCGCCCAATCTTAAAGGTAAAAAGGTAAAAAGGTAAAAAAGTAAAAAGGTAAAATGTAAAATTTAAAAAATTGAGTTATGAGCAAGAAGGAGACAGTGAAATTTATCGTGCAGATTATTGCAAGTATCGCCACAGCGATTCTAACGGCCCTGGGAGCCACCAGCTGTATGGGCGTGTAACTATCGTCACAGCGCTGCCCAGCGCAGAAAACCCCAAACAGGCAAACAGGAAACGGAGGCCCACCCGGCTTCCGTTTCTTTTGTGTATATATCTGTATCAGGCAGGCACTTTTAACGCCGCCAGCGGTGCTATGAGTAGAATGGAGATCTCTCCTTATCACTTAGTTCCATACAACACCTGTTTATCTTCTTCTACATTATAATAGAACATGGCATGAGGTCCATTAAACCACTCTTGTTTAGTATAAGCATGGGGACGAATGTCCTCGCCAATCTCCCATCCCATCTCTACAAAAGGATAAGAATACCTATTAAAGTCCTCATGCTCAAGTTGTGGCTTATCAAGTATCAACAACAGATCCCAATCAGAGCCATCATGCCAATCACCACGAGCTCGCGACCCGTAGAGATACAGCAGACTACCTTTGGGTAACACCCTTTCAGCTACCTGCTTTATGCTGTCAATCACTTTGTTATTGCTCATAAACTTCTACATTCTTCGGTTGCAAATATACAAAGTATTTCCGAAACGTGCAAGTTTTTCAATCAGAAAATCGCTTCTCCGCCAGAACGAAGAAAAAAAACTGGCTCTCTGGTGTAGCCGCCACCGGCACCTTCAACGCCGCCAGCGGCGCTATGATTATTAAGCTGACAGTTATTGCTGTCATAATTGTCTATACTGCTATACCAGTGCGCATAACATCACGAAAAAGTATCGTTTCTTCATCTTGCGCCATTAAAACAGGCTCAATCAAAAGACTTACTTTGTCAACATCATGCCACAAATCTGCAGAGCGCTCTAACCAGTCTTCGTCCTTGAATGATGGCAAAATAACAGCTACATCAATGTCGCTCCAAGGGTTGGGATGTCCCTTGGAATACGATCCAAACATAACCACCATGGGCTCTTCTGAAAAGCGTGGCGATATTATGCGTTTGTATTCTCTGACGAGATCGAGGGCCTCTTCTCGGGTAAGAACTTTTGGAGTATCCATTGCTTGAATTGTTTTGTTTGTTCTATGATATAAATGCTTCCCTTATCATTAAGCATGCGCGCCACCTGGCTCTTGTATTCAGGATAGCGACCTGCAATATACATAGGTGCCATAATTTCTACGAAACGTCGCTGCTCTTCTGCAAGTTCCGACTTTAATCCGCATCCCTCTAATAATCTGAAATGGTTATGGACATATATAGGCTCATCTTCGCGCATAGCAAACCAATAGGCTTTAATCAGCTTTTCTATTGCTTGATGACAGAGGAAGCCAATATAAAGCCAATGTCCACTTTGGTAGAGACATTCTGCGGTTGCGATATCTTCGTCAACCTGCTCAAGCCATTTATGTGCTATACTCAGTCTATCCATCATTACGTGATTATACGTTTACGGTTGCAAATATACGAAGTATTTCTCAAAATTCCAATATTTTTTTTTGTTAATTATGATTTGATAAAAAAAAGTATTATCTTTACACCCAGAATATAGCATTTAAGTTAAATTCAATGATTGATTAATATGGCATATTGATGAAGAGGAGCCAACAGTGATGTTCGCTCCTTTTTTTGTGGACGAAAACTATACCTCGAGCGACACTAATGTGGGCACCGTTAATGGCGCGGGGCACTTTTTTGCCGACGTTGCACTAAAAAAAAAGGTCCCCCGCCTAAGCGAGAGACCCTTGATAGAGTATTTAATCTGAATGATTTTACTTCTCAGCAGGTGCATCGGTCTCGGTGGGCCAGTATGGGTTCTGGTACATCGGGCTCTGGTCGATGCTGGCGTGGTCGGTAGCTGTCAGCAGGAACTGGCGCAGAGGCAGTGGCTGCAGATAGTAGGCCATACGCCAGGTCAGACCGTTAGCGTAGTTGTTGTTGGTCATGTTAACCACGTGTGGGCAGTGATACTCGCTGATGCTCTTCTGCGATACGTTCGAGCTGCTCGAACCGTCGGCCACGAGGTCGTTATACCACTTCTCCATCGGTGTGTTCCACAGGTGGATACCCTCGGCATAAACAGGCTTCTTGATCAGCTGCTCGTAGGCGCGCCAGCGCTTCAGGTCCATGTCGCGCAAGCCCTCGGCCAGGAACTCACAGCTGCGCTCACGACGGATGTTGTAGAGTGTAGCATCGGTGAGCAGCTCGCCAGCGGTGTAAGCACCCCAGTCGAGTGTCTCCTTGGTCATGTCGGTAGCAGCGATAGTCACCTGAGGATCAACGGCAGCACCGGTGAATCCGGCAGCCTCGCGCACCTTCTTCCAGTACTCCAGAATCTTGCCCGAGTTGATGTTCTTGGTGAGCATATACTCGGCCTCGATGTAGTTGAGCAGAGCCTCGGTGGCACGGAAGATGACACAAACGTTGTAGCTACCGCCATTGGCAGTGAGCGAACGGTCGAAGGTCATACCCTTGCGGATAGCGTAACCAGTGATATATCCATCCTCGGCATTAGCGTTGGTGATGTTTGGTGTAGGCTCTGTCTGAGTCCAGTGTGTACCGGCATCGTCGGTCACGTTCTTAAAGCAGTTCACCTGTCCGGGCACCTTCAGCATCACCTGCAGGCGTGGGTCGCGGTTCTCAACCACCTTGGCAATCTCAGAGTCGTCGTAGGTATAGGCCGAAGCGTAGATAGGCTTACCATCAGCCATCACATAGCGCTCCACCAGCGAACGGGTCACGCCTGTGCCGATGTTACCCTTCTCAACAGCCACCTCGATATCGTTGTTCAGGCCCAGCGACTTGCTGTACTCGCGCCACAGCAGAATCTCGCTCTTGTCAGCGCAGTTGGTGGTGCCCCACAACTCGAGGTAAGGATTGCTCTGCCCCTCAGCCTGGGGAACAACACCGTTGTTTACAACCAGCTGGTTCTTATACTTCTCGGCCACCTCCTCGGCTGCTGCAGCAGCAGTCTCGAAGAAATACTTAGCCTCGTTCTCGATCGAACCAGTGGGGAACTGGTAGCCAGGATTCTTGGCAGCACCGGGCCATCCTGCACCATTGGGCACGAATGGAGTGCCGGCAAAGTTGGTGAGCCATGAACCCATGTAGAGGGCCACGCGGCTCTTGAACAGCTTGGCAGCGTCGGCCGAGATGCGGGTGTGGCGCTTCTCAAAGTCGGGCTTCATGTAAGTGATGGCTGTATCCAGGTTGTTCACGATGAAACGAGCCACCTCGTTACAAGGCTGACGATGGCTGGCAGCCACGAGCACTGCCTCGTTATCGGGCAGAGCCTCGGTCAGGATAGGCAGGTCGCCATACTTCTTCAACAGCTCGAAATAAGCATAGGCACGGAAGAAATAAATCTCGCCCACATACTGACGGATGTTGGTCTCGTTGCCGCTGATGGCGTTCTGGGCCAACTTGGCCTTGAGCTCAGCCAGCTGATAGTTCACGTTGCGGATGTTACCCCACGACCAGTCGCCCTCGCTCTGGGCGGTGTGCCACAGATTGGCCGAGAATTTAACGCTTGGTGTGCGGGCAGCCTGAACGTCGGTATTGTTATCGTTAGTGTAGGTTCCGTAGTCCCAACCGCCATGACCAGGCATGATGTCCTGATAAAAACGGTTTGCTACAGCCTGCACCTGATCCTCGCTGGTGTAGAAATTCTCTGGTGTCAGCGATGATGGTGGCTCCTGCTCCAGATAGTCGGTACATGAAGTAACGCCAGCTGCGAGAGCCAATGCTATGAATGATGATTTATAGAGTTTCATAATTTTCCTAATCTTTTTTTTACGTGAATGTTTACCATTAGAATGATACGTTAAGACCGAATGCAAATGTCTTCTGCAAAGGATAGCCGTTGTTCTGATCAACCGAGTTCGACATCAGCTCAGGATCGAACTGGTGAGGCATCTTGGTGATAGTAAACAGGTTCTCGGCCGAAACAAATACACGCAGGTTGCTGATGCCCCAAGGCTGAGTGATCTGGCGTGGCAGGGTGTAACCCAGCTGCAGGTTCTTCAGGCGAACGTAAGCACCATTCATCAGGTAGCGTGTCTGGGCCTGCTCGTTCTTGTCGCTGAACTGTACGCGTGGCAACCAGGCATCCTGATTAGCCTGCTGGTAACCGTTCTGTACCGACCAGGTGTTGGCATCGCGATAGTAGTCCTGAACGTCGGTGATACCTACGCTCCACCACTCCCATGAGTTGGTGGTACCGAACAAGTACTCCAGACCGCCGCCCCATGAGCCGCCAATCCACCAGTCGCGCTTCATCACGCCCTGGAAGAAGGCGCTGATATCAAAGCCCTTGTAAGCTGCATTCAGGTTCAAACCAACCAGGTAGCGAGGTGTTGAGTTACCAATCACCTTCAGGTCGCCGTGGTCGGCCAGTGTCTGAGCGCCGCGCGAAATCTTGTTGTCGCCGTTCAGGTCGCGGTACATGATGTCACCAGCAGCCCAGTTGCTGCCCAGTGAGCTCTGATCGGCTGTTGCCAGGTGAGCGTTCATCTCCTCGTCGCTCTTAGCGATACCGATGGTCTCGAAGCCCCAGATCTCGTTCATGTAACGACCCTCGATGTAGTTGTTGATCGAACCGGTGGGGTTGTTAGGATAACGGGTAATCTTGGTGCGGGCATCAGAGATGTTGAAGGTAACACCGTAAGAAAGACCGTTCTTGAGCACGTCGCGCCAGCTAATCTGCAACTCCCAACCAGCAGTGCGCAAGTCGGTGTTGTTGGTCACGGGCACACCTGTACCCAGGATGGCAGGCAGCTCAGGAGCGTTACCAACCATATCCTTGGTGTTACGGATATAGTAATCGAAAGTACCAGTCAGTCGGTTGTTGAAAGCACCGAAGTCGAGACCCAGGTCATAGCTCTCCACCTTCTCCCATGTCAGCAGGGCCGAAACCAGTCCAGGAGCGCTGGTGGTGTTAGGCTTAGCGCCATTCTGCAACCATGAACCAGCCACCGAGTTGTAGGCGATGGTCTGGTAGGTCTGATACCAGTTATTGATGTTCTGGTTACCCAGCGAACCGTAAGAAGCACGCAGCTTCAGGGTGTTGACAGTACCGGCCAGATTCTCCCAGAACTTCTCGCGGGCGATGTTCCAACCCAGTGATACTGAGGGGAACAGCTTCCACATCTTGTCGCTACGGAAACGTGAGGTACCGTCGTAACGCAGGTTAGCCTCGAACAGGTACTTCTCGTCGTAGTTGTAGTTCACACGACCGAAGAAACCGGCTGTCTGCCACTGGTTGCGCGAACCGTTCACATCAGGAACGATAGCCTGGCCCGAGTAGCTCAGACCGTTGGTCAGGTCAACTTCCGACTTAGTAGGATCCAGAATACCGTTGCGCTGCAGGCCGAACTGAGTGCGCTTGAGCTGCTCGGTCTGGAAACCGCCCATCACGTGGAAGTTGTGCTTCTCGGCCAGCGACCAAGTGTATTCGGTGTAGGCCTGGAAGTTCAGGTAGTTATCCTTATACTCATCCTCGTGAACATTCGAGTTCTGGTTGTAGATGATAGCCTCGCCAGCCACATTGTGGTTGTAGGTGCGCTGGCTATCCCAGTGGCGGATAGCATTATCTATTTTGTAGTTGAAGTCGATATGAGTAATCCAGTTCTTGATAGGCTCGATCACGAAACCAAGCTGGTGGTTGAGCACGTCGCGCTCCGTACGATCCACACCACCTGTTGCCAAACCCAGAGCTGGTGATGGTGATGAGTACAGATAGCCGTTGCGATCGTAGAGAGGCAGCATAGGCCAACCCTGACGGGCCATATCGTTATACAGGCTTCTGGTGAGGCCAGCTGGACGATGATAGTTGGTGCGGGCAAAACGCATGTTGTAGTTCATGCGAATCCACTTGGCCAGCTCGATGTTCATCTTGGCGGTACCGTTGTAACGCTTGTAACCATCGCTACCCATATTCATGAAACCGCCCTGGTCCAGATAACCGATTGAGGCATAGAAGTTAAGCTTTTCGGAACCACCGTTCACGCTGGCGTTGTGCTCCTGCGAGAAGGCTGAGTTGCGGTAAACCACGTCGTACCAATCCACATCGTCGATACCGTAGCCGTAACCGTCGTCCCAAGTCACGCCGTTCTGCGAACCGATAGCGTAAACCAGCTTGCCATCGGCTGTGCGACGGGTGCCAGGACCTACTGGGGTGGCATTGTGATACTCCTTGATGGCTGCCATGCGCTCGGCATCGAAGAATACCGACTGACCCTGATTGGTCTTGGCATCGTTCAACCACGAAGCATAGTCAACCGAGTTCATCATGTGCTTGCCACGAATCAGGTTGCTGAAACGGAAACTGTTGTTATAGTTCACCTTCACCTTGCTGTCCTTGCTACCACTCTTGGTAGTGATCAGAATCACACCGAAAGGTGCACGGCTACCGTAGATAGAAGAGGCAGCAGCATCCTTCAGAACCGAGATGCTCTGGATATCCTGTGGGTTGATGGTGTTCAGGTCGCCCTCCATACCGTCGATCAGGATCAGAGGCGAACCGCTTGAACCCTCACCGATAGTGGCGGTACCACGAACGTTGATGCTGGGTGATGCATCGAGCGAACCGCTGGTTGATGCAATCTGCAGTCCAGGAACAACACCCTGCAAGGCCTGGGCGGCATTTGCTACGGGGCGCTGAGCCAGCTCGTCGCCATCAACAACAGAAACAGCACCCGTCAGATTCACCTTCTTCTGAGTACCGAAACCTACTACTACCACCTCCTGGAGAGCCTTTGAATCCTCCAAAAGGGTTACCTTTACATGCTGACCAGCGACCTTGATGACCTGAGTCTTGTAGCCGATGTAGCTCACTTCGAGCTGATCGCCACGCTGGGCATCAATGACAAAGTTACCCTCAAAATCGCTGATGGCACCCTTCTGGCTGCCCAGCACCTTGACGGTAGCGCCAATGATGGCCTCGCCAGTCTGGTCAACCACAACACCTTTAACACTTGCAGTTTGCTGAATACCAGTCACTCCACCATACGCCATCGCATAGTTTACAGGCGCACCAGCTAAGAGCAACGCAGCCAAGGCCGATGTTATACACACACGCCTTGTTGACAATTGATTCATTTTGTACATTTTAATTTTGATGAGTTAGTTAATTATTATTGTTAGTAAAAACAAATTGTTCCAAAAATCTTTTCTGGGCACAAAATTAAGTAATTTTTCTGATATAATGCAAAATTACACCAGAAAAATTACTCAAATTGTTATAATATGTAAAAATAGCCCTATTTCAAAAATGGCTGGACGGTCTCATCGGGACCGAGGTAGAATCCGGGCTCCGAAGGCTGGTTGTAGCCCACATTCTGGGCTGCGGTCGAAAGGCGGTAGGGGATATCCTCCATCAGGCAGTTGATGCGATGGGCTGTGGGGATGGGTGATACATAGATGCGCAGTTCGCTGCTGTCGGGGGTGCGGGCCATCACTTCCTCGCGCCAGTCGCCTAAGATATCTGCTGCCAGGCAGGGGTTCGACTTGGTGCCGTTGTTGAACACCACACCCTCGAACTTGGTCACATCCGTGATGGTATGGTGCTGCCAGTCGTACTTGCTCACGGTTTCGCGGTCGAGCAGCTCGCGCAGCAGGTCGCCATCCCACCAGATGCCGAAGTTCACCGACAAGTGGCGGCCGCCCAGCTTCAGATGCTGCTTGTGCTGCGGGTCGTCGGGGTCGTCGGCAGTAAAAATCACCTCGCCCTTGATATTGCGGATGCCATGGCTGTCGGTGCTCCACATCTCCAAACCGGGATTGGTGGGGTCGATATCTGCTGCCATGCAGCGGCCCACGTCGTTGGTCGATGGTATCTGGAAAATCACCTCGCCAGTGCGGGCATGACGCAGGTCGCTACCATCGCGGCGGTTCTCGTGGCAGTCCCACACCTGCAGCTCGGCCGACTTGGGGTCGAAACACATCAGATGCAGCGCATCGCCATGACCCATGCCGGTGCTATACAGGCCTTGTCCGTCGTGATCCACGGCCATCGAACCGTAGGTAATCTCGTCGCAACCGTCGCCATCCACATCGGCCACACGCAGATTGTGGTTGCCCTGGCCGGCATAGCTGCGCAGCGGTTTGCCATCCTTGCCCACGCCCTCGCTGTTGGTGTCGAACACCCAGTGCTGCTTGAGCCGTTTGCCATCCCAATCCCAGGCTGCCAGCACGGTGCGGGTGTAATAGCCGCGACAGAAGATGGCCGAGGCATGCTTGCCATCGAGATAGCCCACAGCTGCCAGCATGCGGTCGGAACGGTTGGCATAGTTGTCGCCCCAATCGCTCAGGTTGCCACGCGCTGGCACGTAAGGCTGGCTGTCGAGGGCTTTTCCTGTCAGTCCGTCAAACACGGTGATATATTCGTTGCCCTTCAGGATTCGGCCTGTCATCGGGCGGCCCTGCTTATTATACTTAACCCACTCGCCTTCGGGCTTGGGATTCTCGGCATCGGCAGGCGCACGGTGGCGGTAGTCGGCCGTGGCATTGCCTATCACGTGCCCCACCCCATCGCGGGTGCCATCGCTGGTGCGCACCATCAGTTCGGCGCGCCCGTCGCCATCCAAGTCATAAAATATAAAAGGTGTGTAGTGGGCGCCACTGCGGATATTGATACCCAGGTCGATGCGCCACAGCAGCGTGCCGTCCAGTCGGTAACAGTCCATCAGCGTCGGTCCGGTATAGCCGTCGTGCGCATTGTCGTGGGCATTGGTGGGGTCCCACTTCAGCAGTATCTCGTATTGGCCGTCGCCATCCACATCACCCACACTGGCATCGTTGGCGGTATAGCCAAACGGGCGCCCGTCGGGGGTGACGCCATCGGCAGGTTTCTGCAGCTTCACGGGCAGATAGCCCTCGGGGGCATCGGCAGGCAACTGGCAACTGCCATTCTTGCCGCCACCACGCACCTCATAGGTGGCACCACCGGCCAGCGGCGCCTCATCTACAAAAAAAGTACCGCCCTGGCGCATGGGTTCGGTATTGAGTTTCACACCGTTGCGATACACATCAAAGGCCTCGCCCACGGCATCGCTGGTGAGTGTGCGCCAGCTGACCACCACCTGACGACCACTGCGGATGGCCACTACGCCACGGTTCAACTGTTCGCGGTTGATATGCTGCATGTCGTAACGCGGCTGGGCCTGCACAAAAGATGGGGTAACGAAATGTGACGCCATCAGAATCGAGATAATAGTTTTCCTATTCATATCTTGTTTTATTATCTTTTTTGCTGCAAATTTACACCTCATTTATAATGTGCACACGACTTTTTATCCGAAAAACTATAGATTTGTACGTTTTACATGCACGTTTCTCGGAAATAATCGTTAATTTTGCGCCAAATAACGACTAACAACGATGAACTTCAAACAAACCCTCATACTGTGCCTGCTCAGCATCAGCAGCATGCTATCGGCACAAAACAAGATTCTAACCAACAGTCGCCACATCAGTTCGGCCGACGGATTGCCCAGCAATCAGATATTCGACATGACGCAGGATGCCGACGGCTACATCTGGATGGCTGCCGCCAACGGCCTGTGCCGATACGACGGCTACCACTTTTATAATATCTACAACTTAGGGCCCGAATCCGACCCTATCCACGGCGTGGTGGGCTACGTGTTTCCCGACGACGACAAGCGCCACCTGTGGATGCGCACCAGCACCTATGTGTTTTGCTGTTACGACCTGCAGGCGGGAGGCTTTATCGACTTTACCAACAAGGGCGACCATGCACGCACCTATCGCCGATTTATCCGCGGCAAGCAGGGCGTGGTGTGGATGTTCGACGACGAGAGCGGCGTGCGCCGTGTAAAGGGTAACGCCGACGGAACCGTGAGCTGCACCGACTATACCAAGGCTAACGGCAGACTGCCCATCAACCACGTGAACGATGCCTTCGAAGACTCGCAGGCACGGCTCTGGGCCATGACCTCATCGGGCATCACCATCATCGATGCCAAAGGCAAGGCGCGCACCATCGGCAAGGGCATCTTCTTCCGTCGCGGCATACAGATTGGCCGACAGATGCTGGCACTGACCAACACCGGACTGGTTTACACCTTTGATGGGCAGGGTCGCGAATTGCGACGCATACCCATCGCTGCCGACGTGAACAATATCAATATGGTTTCGGCCAGTTTCCAGTGGCACGGCTGCTGGATGATTATGACCAACAACCAGACGATTATGGTGAACCCCAAACTGGGCACGGCGGCTGCAACTGAGAAGTATCACGTGCGCGGAGGGGCACTGATGGAAGGACTGACCAACGACGACAACTACTTTGTGAGCAACAGCACCGGCATACTCTACGTGTTTCCGGCACAGGGCGACATGCGCGTGCTGAACCTGATGCAAGGCGTGAAATCTACCGTGGAGCGCTTCCGCCGATATAATGTCAAGAAAGGTAACGACGGACTCTACTACATCGCCAGCTACGGCAACGGACTCTTTGTGTACGACATCCAGCACGACCGCCTGCAGCACTACTCGGCCACATCGCCATGGGCCATCGTGGGCAACAGTTATCTGAACAATATCCTCATCGACCGTAGCGGCTGCATCTGGCTGAGCGAGGAATCAACAGGACTCACCTGCATCCTGCCACCCGACAAGACCAATGCCGACTACATCTACCCACAGCCCAACCGCAAAGGCGACTGGAGCAACTTTGTGCGCATGGTGAACTTTACGGGAGGCAACCGCGTGCTGCTGAGTACACGCGACAACATGCTCTACGAGGTGAACCCCACCACGTGGCAAACCACCACCGTCAGCTCGCTGCCGGCTGCCGTCTATGCCTATTTCAAGGACAGCAAAGGACACCAGTGGATGGGCACTCGCGGCGGTGGACTGTATATCGATGGCAAACCCATCGACTTCCCATCCACACAAATCTACGACATCACCGAAGACCCCTTAGGGCGCCTGTGGATTGCCACCTGGGGCGACGGACTGTTTGTGGTGCGACTGGAGGCCGACGGACTGCTGAACATCACGCACCTGATGAAGCGCTCGTACAACGAGAGCCTGATTCGTATCATCCGCGCCGACAGCCATCACCGCTACTGGCTGGCCACCAACAACGGCGTTTATCATATCGACATGATGAAGAAATCGCTCACCGACGACGACTTGATCTGTCATAACATCCAGCATGGCGACTTCCCCTTCGACGAGATTTCATGCCTGATGCCCGACTCGGCAGGTAACATCTGGGTGGGCGGACGCGGCGGCGGACTGCAGAAATGCCGCTACCAGAACGGCAAGTTCTGCATCCAGCAGGGCTACACCACACACGACGGACTGATTACCAACAATATCCTGAGCATCACGTCCGACCGACAAGGCAATGTGTGGGCTGGTACCGACAATGGTATCACCTGCATCCGCAAGGACGGGAAGGTGAACTCGTATCAGTTCGGACATACACTCGAAAGCAACATCTACAGCGAAAACAGTACAGCCATGCTGCCCGACGGGCGACTGCTGTTTGGCACCGCCTATGGCATGATGATTCTGGAACCTGAGCGACTGAACGCCAGCACACCCGAAAAAGCCGGACGACCCATCATCACCATGGTGAACATCGACGGCGTGGCTCGCTATCTGACCACCAACGACCGACGACTGGTTCTCGCTCACGACCAGAACTCGATCGAACTGGGATTCTCGAACCTCGACTATGCCGGCATCGCCTCTACCCAGTACCGCTATTACATGGAGGGAATTGAGCACGACTGGCGACAGCTTACCAGCGACAACAGTGCCCGCTACAACGGGTTGCCACCAGGCACCTACAAATTCCACCTGAGCTCGCTGAACAAGAACAACCAGTGGAGCGAGGAGTATGTGTTCACAGTGGTGATACGCCAGCCTTGGTACAACACCTGGTGGGCATGGCTTATCTACCTGTTTATCATCGGCGTGCTGTGCTGGTACTTCTACCGTTCATGGCGACGCAACTTCGAGCTCGACCAGCAGATTCGCGTGGAAAAGGAGCTCACCACCTTCCGCCTGAACTTCTTCACCCATATCGCCCACGAGTTCCGCACACCACTGGCCATCATCAGTGGCGCTGCCGACAAACTGACCCAGAAGGGCAACGACCCGCAAGTGTCGCGCTCGGCCGTGCAGACGGTGCGACGCGGAACGCTGCGACTTACCAAACTGGTGAACCAACTCATGGAGTTCCGCCGCATCAACACGGGTAACCAGCGCCTGGCGGTGGTCGAGGACGATATCATCAAGCTGGCTCGCACCACCTGCGACGAGTTCCGCGAGGTGGCTGCCCGCAAGGATCAACAGCTCACCTTTACCCCGTTTGCTCATCAGCACCGCATGACGTTCGACCCGCATCTGGTGGAAACCATCCTGTATAACCTGCTCTCGAACGCCATCAAATACACGCCACAAAACGGCTGCATCAGTCTGAAAGCTAAACTGCTCGATGACCAGCAGCAGCTGCAACTGATTGTGGAGGATAGCGGTCCGGGCATCAGCGAGGTGCAGATACCACAGCTGTACCAGCCCTTTATGCACGGCTATGTATCGCAGGGCGGCATGGGCATCGGATTATACACTGCCTATCAGTCGGCCTTGATACATAAGGGACGGTTAGCCTACGAGCGTATCGCTGCCGAGGGCGGCTCGCGCTTTATCGTGACCATTCCTGCCACTGCCGATGTGTATAGTGCCGACGACTATGCCGGCAGCACAGCCGTTAACGTACAGTACGAACCGGAGCCCACGCCCGACCACATACGCGAACTGGCACCTGTGGCCTTTAACGAGAACTATACCGTGGCCATTATCGAAGACGATCCCGACATGCTCGACCAGATTCGCGAGAGTGTGGGACGCTACTTCCGCACCATCTGCTACACCGAGGGCAACAAGGCCCTGAGCGATATCGGCGAACAGCAGCCCAGTCTGGTTTTGTGCGACGTGATGCTGCCCGACGTCAACGGATTTGAGATCGTGCGCCAGCTGCGCGCCAACGAGGCAACGAAGAACATACCGATGATTATGCTGACCGCCCTGGATGGCGACGACCAGCTGCTGCGTGGCTACAAGGCTGGTGCCGACGACTATATGGTGAAGCCCTGCAACTTTGAACTGCTGATACTGCGCATCACCCAGCTCATCCAATGGTACGGCCGACTCCAGCCCACAGTTCAAACCACCACGGCTTCCGCCCCCAATAATAAAATGTCAATTGACCATTATCCATTGTCAATTGTTACCGACGAGGCCGACCAGCGTTTCCGCGAAAAGATGGAAACCATCGTGGCGCAGCGCTTAGGCGACGCCGACTTTAACGTAGATATGCTGGCATCGCTCTTAAAGATGGGGCGCACCAAGTTCTATGGCAAGATGAAGGAGTTTACAGGCATGTCGCCCAACAGCTATCTGCAGAACGAACGCCTGAAACGCGCTGCCGAACTGCTGATCGAGGGCGACCTGAACGTGACCGAGGTGAGCTACAAAGTAGGATTCCAATCACCCACCTACTTCTACAAGTGTTTCAAAGAGAAGTATGGTGTTCCACCCAGTAAATTCGGAAAAAGCAAATAAAAAAAAGGAACTGCCCCGACGAGTCGCTACTCGCGGGGCAGTTTTCAAAAAACAACTAACTATTAATTAATAACCAGGGTTCTGCCAGGCCTTCTTGTCGGCATCGCTCAGGTTGGTACCATCCTCGTTCTGCAGAGTATCAATGAACTTCTGAGGAATAGGACGATACATATGTCGATCCTGTATGTTAGGAGCAGCCTCGGGGTTGAAAGCCTTGGCACGCTTTACCAGCAAACCGGTACGAGCCAGCTCATCCCAACGGTTCCACTCACCCAGCAGCTCACGTGTGCGCTCGTTGAACACGAAGTTCAGCATGCGGTCGTAATCGCTGGTGGCACCAATCTCCTTCAGGATAGCCTCATCCTCGGCAGGCAGCTGTGAGTAGCTCTTAATCTGCAAGTCAGAAGCATCGGTAGTTTCGGCAATACCGGTTGAGAGATAGTAGGTGTTCTTGTGAGTCATTGAGAAAGCGTAAGCTTCAGCATTGGTGAGCTGCTTTCCTGCCTTATCCTTGTTCTTCTTAGGAGTGATGTTGGCAGCTGTTGAGTTATCAGTTATACCGCCATCGCTCTTCAGGAAGGCCATCGAACCATCGGTGTAGTAGCTACGGTCCTCACCCTTCTTCCACTGGCCACGGGCACGCAGCACGTTCACAGTGTTGATGGCTTCCTGGTAGTTACCCATACGTACCTGGCACTCGGCCTTCACCAGATAGGTCTCACCACTACGAGCCATAATCACATCGCGGTGGGCATCGCCCTTCTCACCAGTACGGCTTCCGTCGGCAGTCTTGTTGATACCGCAGAATACGTTCGAGGCAGAGGGGTTACCAGTATAGGTATTGAGCACGTACTTACCATCCTGGAAGGTAACGAAGGCATTGGGCACCCACTTACCTGTGAACGGATTAACGAAGTTGTGCACATCGCCACCACGACCGAAAGTGCCGTAAGGATTACCATCGAAACGGGCGTCGCTCTTCTTGTTCAGGATGAAGATGATACCCTCGTCGCCCAGATCGGGCACCTGATCGGCTGTGATACCATTAGTAGCAATCACGTCAGCGTCCTTCTTAGCTGCATGGTTCAAACCGTAAACAGTCTTAAAGGTCTTCCACATACGGGCATCGTTCACATTGTCGAAAACAGAGTAGGCATACTCGGTTGGACGGCAGCGCTGGAAGTCCATACCACCGATGTACTGACCACGCTGAACCCAACCACCTGAGAAGTTAGAGAACTGAGGATCGAAGTAGTTATAGGTACGGTTACCGAAACGACCCTGAGTGGTCTTATCCTCGTTGTGCTCGGCAGCCATCAGGATTTCTGACAGACCCTCGTTAGGACAGTCAACACCAGTCCACTTAGCGTACAGATCCCAGTAGTCGGGAGCCAGAGGACATGCTGCAATCACCTCGTCGCAAAGAGAGATGGCACGATTCAAATCGGCAGACTTATCGTACTTTGAAGCCCAAGAAGCGCAACGCTCACTCTGACGATACAGCAGGGCCTTAGCCAGGAAGTGGGCTGCGGTGTACTTAGTCCAAGTACCATTTCCACGCCACTTATCCTTTGGCAGCATCTGATAAGCCTTTTCGAAGTCGTCGATAATCAGGTTCAGAGTCTCCTCCTCGCTGGCACGCTTAAAGCTCTTCTTAACAGTACCGTTGGCAGGCTCGGTCTCGAGCACCACGCCACCATACTGGCAGAACAGGCGATAATAGTTGTAGCCACGCAGGAAGTGAGCCTCGCCAAGAGCCTTGTTACGCGAATCCTCCTTAGTAACGTTATCGGCCTTGCTGATAATCAGGTTGGCAGTAGAGATACCGTAGTACATCTGATCCCAAAGGGCTGATACGGCAGGACAGTTCTTATTAGCAGCACCTAAAGCCATAGTACAGTCCTGAGGATTCAGGCGGTTATCGTAAGTATTCCAAGGCTCGGCTGTGAGGTCGGCACCATTGGTAAACTCATCACAACCATAAATGGTGATACCGTAAGCCCACTCGTAACCAAAGTGCCAACGGATATTTGAATAGAGTCCAGCAGCCATTTTCAAGGCACCAGCCTCGTCTTCCAGCAGTGCATCTGAATAAAGGTGTCCAGCATCTTCCTTCAGGAATTCGTCGCCACATGAGGTTGTACCCAGAAGGGTAATCATCGACAGCGCACCGCAAACTATTTTGCTATTGATATATTTCATAATTGTAATGTCTTAATGTTAGTGATTAGAAATCAACCTGCACACCAGCAGTTACACCACGGTTGAAGTAGGTACGACCGGTATCGAGATCCATAAAGTCGATTGAAGAGTAAAGCATACCAAGGTTGCGACCCTGAACATAGAGCTTCAAGCCATTTAAGCCAATGCTCTTCAGCATCTTCTTATTGAAGTTATAACCCAGAGAGAGGTTGCGGATCTTGATGAATGATGCATTCTTGAATCCAAGCAGACCAGCATAGGGGTCACCACCAGCCTGGCTATAAACAGGCTTCTGCCAGTCAGCGCCAGTATTGTTTGGTGTCCAGTAGCTGATTTCACGCTGCTGATACATACCAAGCTGACCCTCGCCACCGGTGCTAACCATATACTTGAAACGTCCCTGCAGATCGAGTGTAAGCTCAAAGCCCTTCCAGCTGATGCTGTTGCTCCAACCAGCGGTAAAGCGTGGATTGCGGTTGCCTAAGATAACACGGTCATCAGCATTGATCTTGTAGTCGCCGTTCTGGTCAACAGGACGAACGCTACCTGCAGTAAACTTCTCACCGTTCTCGTTAAACTTAGCCATCTCAGCAGCGTCGCTCTCCTGCCAGAGTCCATTGGCTGCGTATCCCCAGTAGATATTGATTGACTCACCAATGAACCAGGCATTACCCAAATCGTCTTCCTTACCATTTGCCAACTCAACAATCTCATCCTTCTGCCAAGCCAGATTCAGGTTAGAATTCCAGGTAAAGTCCTTAGTCATTACAGGGATAGTGTTCAAAGTAAGTTCGATACCCTTATTCTTGGTCTTACCCACGTTGGTCTTCATTGAGGGATAACCAGAGAGTGAAGGAATACTCATATCGAGAATCAGATCGTTGGTGCGAGAGGTGTACAAATCGATAGTACCACCAATGCGGCCCTTCAGGAAGCTGAAGTCGATACCCAGGTTCCACTGAGTGGTTTTCTCCCATCCAAGGTTCTTGTTAGGCATCTGAACCTGACTGCTTGAATAATAAGGCTCATTAGTAACCAGAATCTGAGAGTTACCAGTGCTGAATGGCTGCCAGTAAGAGTTAATGATACCCAGGGTTCCATAAGGCGATACAGCAGAGTTACCTGTAACACCCACACCGAAACGTACCTTCAACTGATCAACCCATGTTACGTTCTTCAGGAACTCCTCCTGCTCCATGCGCCATCCAAGGGCCATTGATGGGAAGAAATCCCACTTCTTACCCTCAGCCAGCACCGAAGCACCATCCCAACGGGCTGAAGCTGTGAGCAGATAGCGATCCATGAACGAGTAGTTAACACGAGCCATATAAGAAACCAACTGATGACCTGTATAGCCCGAACCGATACCTACCTTATACTTAGTGTCGGTTACGTCAACTGCACCCAGATTGTTCCAAAGGAACGAAGGAATGGGCACATTCTCCTCACTGATGCTACTACTCTCTTGAGTATACTTCGAAGCACTCTGCAGCAAAGTTACACCTACATTATGCTCACCGAATGTACGGTTGTACATCAACATGTTATCCAGTGTCCAAGCCAACTGCTGACCATCACCACGGCTCACGGTGTTGTTGCCACCGGCACGGCTGATAGAGCTAGCATCCAGGAAATTACCATTACGATAGTAACGGAACTCAGGACCGAACTGTGTCTTCCACATCAAACCCTGCAGAGGCTCGTAAATCTGACCGAAGTCAATCTGAGCATAGAAGCTACCCAACAGACGGAAGTTCTTACGCTCATCGGTACTCTTGGTCCACTCATCAATAATAGAATAGGTATTAGTGGTCGAACCACCAGGCTGTGTAATCAGGTTGCCATCCTCATCGTAAGGCAAAGTGTAGCGCAGAATAGCCTTAGCAGCACCGTACAGGTCGGTAGGACCAGAGCTGGTACCGTAAGCCTTAGAGTAACCATACTGCTGAACGCCATACGAAGCATTGAATGAGCCACCTGCCTTGAACCACTTGTTACCCTTTATATCGGCACTGGCCGAGAAGTTGTAACGCTCATAGGTCTGTCCCTTCTGGGTACCCTCGTTACGCAGATAACCGAACGAAACAAAGCCTGTCAGATTCTTCGAACCACCACGTGCACTGATGGTGTGCTCCTGTGTAAGACCTGTCTGGGTAACAAACTTGGTCCAATCGGTATCGGTAACCTTCGAACCATCCCATGTACCGCTGGCCCAACCCTTCATCACGTTGGCCAAAGCGGTTTCATCGCCACCAAAGAAGTTCTTATCCTGCTCCATGGTAGGCTGATCGCCAGGTGTGTACTTATCGGGACTCATGTTGTAGTAAGCCCAACGACGCCATGTGATATAATCGCTGGCGCTCATAGCAGGACTCTTATCTACAATCTTCTCGAATGTGAGCGATCCGTTATAGCTAACCTGCATCTTACCTTCCTGTCCACGCTTAGTTGTTACCAGAACAACACCGTTGGCACCACGGCTACCATAGATAGCGGTAGAAGAAGCGTCCTTCAGAATGTCGATTGCCTCGATATCACGAGGGTTCAGAGCATCGAGACTGAATGACATCAAGGGCACACCGTCAACAACGTAAAGTGGACCTCTATCTGCAGAGATAGAACGCTGACCACGGATAGCAATGCTACCTACGGTACCTGGGCGCTCGCTGGTGGTGATATCCACACCGGCGGCCTTACCCTGCAAGGCTTCAAATGCATTGTTTACCGGCTTAGCGTTCAGCTCTTTCTCGCCTACACGTGTGAGCGCACCTGTTACATCACTCTTACGCTGAACACCATAACCTACTACTACCACCTCGTCGAGCAACTGCTTGTCCTCCTCAAGAGTAATCTTGAAGTCGCTCTTTCCACCAAGAGTGATAGTTTGTGAACGATAACCTACATAACTGATAACGAGGCTACCTTTAGCGGGAGCGTTAGCAACGGTGAACTTACCGTCGAAATCGGTAACGGTTCCATTACTGGTTCCCTTAACTACGACACTTGCGCCGATGATGGGCTCGCCCTGTACATCGACGACAGTACCCGATACCTTGTTCTGTGCATAAGCGCCAATGGCCAGCACGGCGAACAGTACCGTAAACATCAACCTCTGGAGCATGCCCCAACTGTTGTTCAGACTTGATTGACCAATGTCCTTCATACTGCGTTAATTTTTGAATTTATAGTTTTTAATAAAAATTTGGTTTTGCTGCAAAAGTAGGCGTTTTCACCTATTTTATATATTACAAAATCGTTCGTTTAATATGATTATCGTACAAACCGTACATTTTTAATTGCCGTCGGGCTTGACAAGGTCGGTATTTCCTGAAGGATACCACACAAAAGCATCGGCTTGATCTGGCTGACTGGGATCGTAATCCTGCCAATCTGAACGCAAATGGGCTACCAGAGGCGAGTGCATCTGCTTCAGTCCCATCACAATGCACTTGGCTACCTGCCACGCACCATAAGGATTAAAATGGGTGTTATCGGCCAAGGCCTCGGGCTGATTGGCAAAGGTGTTAGCTGGATAGTGTACCAGCGCCTTCTTCGAACCCTCGTATCCCAAGGTTTCGTACAGGGTGGTTGTCATACCGTTCAGTTCAATCACGGGCACATGCTCGCGGCGTGCCACTGTGCGCATGGCCTCGGGATAGTCGCCATGGGTGTTGCGAAGCGTTTTCTGGTCGTCCTCAAAAAAGCGGCGGGCTGTAGGTGTTACAAAAATAATGTGCCCTCCCTTGGCACGCACCCTATCTGCAAAAATCTTCAGATTGCGCGTATAACTGTACCAAGCACCATCGCCAGCCTTCTTCTCTTTCTCGTCGTTATGACCGAACTCACAAATCACATAGTCGCCTTGGCGAAGCTGGGTCAGAATCTTGTCCAGTCGCAACTGTGCCAAGAAGGTAGTAGCCGAGAGTCCGCTTTCGGCATAGTTGGCTATCACCACCTGATCGTCGAACCAGCGGGTAATCATCTGTCCCCACGAAGCCCAGGGTTCCTTCTCTTGATCCACCACCGTACTGTTGCCACACAGGAATACAGTAGTGGCTGTGGTATCGGGGGTGATGGTGATGCGCTGCACAGCTGGAGCTGGTCCGCAGAACTGCAGGTTCAAAGCATCATCCCAGTTTTTGTAACTCAACTCGCGGGGTTTCAGCTTCACGCTGGTGGTAGCATTTATCCGAGGCTCGTGCTTATTAACCACGAAACTCACGGTTTGGAATTTACCTTTCCTGGTGCTGATAACATCGGTGTAATGCCGACGGCTCTCAGCACGCACCACTGTCTGAGCAGCACGTTTCTTCGAACCGAGCGTAACGGTGACACGATAATTACCATCGGGCACACGGACAGAAAAATTGATTGGAGCGGCACCCTCTTTATATAATAAGGTGTCGATGGTCTGTGCCTTGACACACAGACTGGCAACTACGGCCACAGTTAAAATGATTAGTCTTTTCATCTGAGTTATTAATTAGTTGGTGCAAAAGTACACCCTTTATCGCCATTATACGACCATTTATTGTCCGTAAACTATTAAACTTGTACAAAATTACTAATTTCAGAACGCACTTATATGTATCATCACCATATTAATGCCTACTTTTGCAGCAGAAAACTAAAAACATACGGAAGAGATGAATACAAATCGAATCACCGCATTAGTATTACCACTTTGCATGGCTACAAGCATGTGGGCACAACCCAGAACAGTGCAATCGCTGAATTTGGGTTGGGAGTTCGCACGCGACTCGTTGTTCACCCAATCACGTCAGATTGATGTGCCACACGACTTTCAGATAGAACAGCCATGGGTGGCACCGAGTGCCGACGAACGTGGCGACAATACCGACGTGGCAGCCAATATCAAAAGCCGTTTGTCGGCCCGAGGCTTTAAAGAGATGGGAGCCGGATGGTACAGGAAGAATGTAAAAATTGAAGATTTAAAGAATAATCGCCGCCTGCTGCTCGACTTCGAGGGCATCATGTACGTGGGCGATGTATGGTTGAACGGCGTACATATCGGTGGCACCGATTACGGGTATGTGGGTTTCGAAATCGACATCACCAAACTGTGGCGCTATGGACAGGACAACGAGATTATCGTCAAGGCACACACCATGACCGAGAAGAACTCACGCTGGTACACTGGTGGTGGTCTGTTCCGCAACGTGTCACTCATCAACACCCCAGCCGATCTGTATTTCGAGCGCCATCCTCTGTATATCACCACGCGCGATAATAAATATGTGAACGTGGCTGCCGATTTTACCAATCGCACCAAGAGCCGTCAAACAGTTATGAAGGTAAGTATTTACGACCCTCAAGGAAAACTGGTAACTGAACAGATGGCACGTCGTGGCGGCAACCCGCAAACACGCACACTAACCATACAGGCTCCTGAAATAGAGATTCCACACGCACAGCTGTGGGACACCGACCACCCTGCCCTATACAAAGCAGTGTGCCAGTTGCTGTATGCCGACGGCACCGTGGCCGATGAGGTCAGCGAGCAGTTCGGTATCCGTACCATTGAGTATGGTCCTGACTTCGGACTGAAGCTGAACGGCAAGAAAGTGCTGCTCAAGGGCTATGCTAACCACCATACCTTAGGTGCTCTGGGTGCTGCCGCCTATCCGCGAGCCATCGAGAAGCGCCTGCAGCTGATGAAGCAGTTTGGTATCAACCACATACGCACCTCGCACAATCCGTATAGCCGCGACTTTATCAAACTATGCGACCAATACGGCATACTGGTGGTGGATGAACTGTACGACAAATGGACCCAGCAGCATACTGGCGGACGAGTACCGTTTATGAACCACTGGGCTCAGGATGTGACAGAGTGGGTGAAACGCGACCGCAACTCGCCATCGGTCATCATGTGGAGCTTGGGCAACGAGCTGCAGCAAGATCCCAACCTGCCCTTTAACGATTTTGGTGTGACCTGCTACAAGATGATGCACCCCGTGGTGAACCGCTACGACTCAACACGCAAGGTGACTGTAGCTATGCACCCACGATACCGCAACTGGGAGACCGATTCGCTGCCATGCGATCTGGCCATGCAAACAGATATCCAAGCCTATAATTATAGGTATATGTATTTCCCTGGCGATGGTCGCCGCTTTCCTTGGATGACTTTCTACCAGAGCGAGGCCAGCACCAACAAGATGGGACCAAACTGGTTTGAGATGGACCTGAACAAGGTGATTGGTCTGGCATACTGGGGCGCTATTGACTACCTGGGCGAGAGCCAGGGATGGCCAGCCAAAGGTTGGGCACAGGGTGTGTTCGACATCGCCTTGGAGCCTAAACCCAAAGCCTACTTTATGAAGAGTTTCCTGACCGACACCCCTATGGTGCACATCGCTATCATCGAGGATGCTGATGCCAACATCGAGTGGAACGGCATACAGACCGGCAACGATATCCAGTCGGAAAACTGGAATCGTGCAGCAGGAACCAAAGTAAACCTATACACCTACACCAACGGCGACGAGGTAGAACTGTTGCTGAACGGCAAACGCCTTGGCAAACAGAAGAATACCACCAATCCAGAGCTGCGTAATCGCATTTTATGGAAAGCCATCCCCTACCAGGCTGGTAAGCTTGAAGCTGTGGCCTATAAAAACGGGAAGGTGATAGCACGCCATGCACTCGAAACCACAGGCAAAGCAGTTAAGCTGCAGGTTGTGGCCGACAACACCAACTGGCAGGCTGATGGCGAAGATCTGCAGCATGTGCGTATCATTGCCGTAGATAGCAAAGGGCGCCACGTGCCAGATGCCAGCAACGAACTGAAGTTTGAGGTAGAAGGTGATGCACGGATTGTGGCTGTAACCAATGGCGATATTGAGAGCGAGGAGCTGAACGTTACCAATCATCGTCGCCTGTGGCACGGGTCGGCCATGGTGATTCTGCGTGCCGGCACTCAACCGTCAAATGTCACGCTGAAAACAACATCCACCAAACTGAAAACAGTCATCAGCAAATTTGAAACAAAATAAACTGCATATGAAGAAGACAATTATTGCACTCGTAGCTCTCGTGGGACTGACTACCACGGCTACCGCACAGCACAATGTGTTAGAATCTGCACAGAAAACAAACAACTACTTCATGATGAAGTATAGTGACCCTACCCTTCCCACGAACGTGAAGAAGGTACGCCCTTCATCGCTCTGGACTCGTGCCGTGTATTACGAAGGACTCATGGCGCTGAATGCCATCGACCCACAGCAGCGATACATTGATTACGCTATGACATGGGCCGAATTTCACAAATGGACACCACGCAACGGCGTGAACACCTGCGATGCCGACGACCAGTGCTGCGGACAAACCTACGTAGAGCTGGCTGCCATGAAGGGTGGTGACCAAAAAGCACTCTTAGCCAATGTCATAGCTAATCTGGATTACCAGATGGCTACACCCAACACCAAGAAACAAACCACCACACCTAAGGCCAAGACCAACGTAAACTCGTTGTACGGTTGGTGGACTTGGATTGATGCCATACAGATGGCGATGCCACTCTACATGCAGATAGCCAATGTAACTGGCGAGCAGAAATACCGCAACCACGCCATGCAGATGTACCGTTGGACACGTAACGAATGCGGCGGCGGTCTCTTCAACACCAAGGATGGTCTGTGGTGGCGCGATGCCGATTATGTGCCTCCCTACAAAGAGAAAGATGGAAAGGATTGCTACTGGAGCCGCGGAAATGGATGGGTATATGCTGCCATCGTACGCTGCATGAAGCAACTGAGTCCTAAGAGTAAGGAGTATAAAGAGCTGAAAAAGGACTTCCTGCTGATGAGCAAGGGCTTGCTTAGCTGTCAGCATGAGGATGGTTTCTGGCATGCCAGCTTGGTAAGCGATGCCGATTATCCTACACCCGAGATGACTGGTACTGCCTTGTTTCTTTACGGTATGGCATGGGGCATCCAGCAGGGATTGCTCAAACCCAGCACTTATCGCCCTGCCTGCGATAAAGCCTGGCAGGCACTTGCATCGTGCGTACATAACGATGGATTCTTAGGCTGGAACCAGGGCACAGGCAAGGAACCTTCAGCCGGTCAGCCCGTGACATTCGACAGTGTGCCCGACTTTGAGGACTATGGCACAGGCTGCTTCCTGCTTGGCGCCAGCGAGTACTATAAATTGGCAATGGATAATTGACAATGATGATTAGTTGTAAACGCATATTACTGTTATTCATAGTCAGTGGTCAACTGTCCACTGCCCACTGTCAGCTATCAACTGCCACCTGGCCTGTTGCCAGGCCCGAGGCCAAACCCGGCACACGTTGGTGGTGGCTGGGATCGGCTGTTAATCAGCACGACCTGCAGTGGAACCTCCAGGAGTATGCCCGTGCTGGCATCGGAGCTGTAGAGATTACGCCCATATATGGCGTAAAGGGTAACGATGCCAACAACATTGATTACCTGTCGCCCCAATGGATGCAGGCTCTGCAATCTGTTCAGGACATCGCCCGACCATTAGGAATCGAGGTGGATATGAACTGTGGTACCGGCTGGCCTTTTGGCGGTCCGCACATATCGTTAGATCAGGCTGCCTGCCGAGCTATCATCAAAGATACCATCATCAACGGTAAGCACCAATACGATATCGAGATTGGGCGCACCAAACAGAAAGTGAAGCGCGCCGCTCCTGGTGGCGAGGGCTGGGTGATAGACCATTTCGACCGCAACGCCGTGGCACACTACCTGTCGCGTTTCGATCAGGCATTCGCCACATCGGGGGTGCCCTACCCGCACACATTCTTTAACGACAGCTACGAGGTGTATAAGGCCGACTGGACACCCACCCTGTTTGAGGAGTTCCAGAAACGTCGCGGCTACGACTTGCGCCAGAAACTGCCCGAACTGTTAGGAAAGGTGGATGACGGCAACCAGACGCTGGCCGATTATCGCGAAACACTCAGCGACATGCTGCTCGAGAACTTCACCCAGCAATGGGTGGCATGGGCACACAAGCATGGTGTAAAAGTACGCAACCAGGCTCATGGCTCGCCTGCCAACCTGCTCGACCTTTATGCCGCAGTAGATATCCCTGAGATCGAAGGATTCGGACTCTCGGAGTTCGGCATCCGTGGTTTGCGAACCGATCCAGGCAAAACACGCAAGAACGATAGCGATGTGTCGATGCTCAAGTATGCATCGTCGGCAGCTCACGTCACAGGCAAGCCATTCACATCAAGCGAAACGTTTACCTGGCTCACCGAGCATTTCCGTACATCGCTCTCACAAATGAAACCCGATCTCGATCTGATGTTCACCTGTGGCGTCAACCATGTATATTTCCATGGTTCGTGCTATACCCCGCAGAACGATGCCTGGCCTGGGTGGAAGTTCTATGCTTCGGTAGATATGAGTCCTACCAACAGTATCTGGCGCGACGCTCCATTCCTGATGAAGTATATCGAGCGCTGCCAAAGCTGGTTGCAGTTAGGACAGCCTGATAACGACTTCTTGGTTTACCTGCCCGTGCGCGACATGTGGCACCAACGAGATCATAACAATACGCTTCTCATGCAGTTCGATATTCACTCGATGGCCAAGAAAGCACCGCAGTTTATCCGAAGCATTCTTACCATCGACAGCTTAGGATACGATTGCGACTACATCAGCGACCGCCAGTTAGCAAAGGTACGCATAGCCGACGGCATGCTGGTCACCGAGGGGGGCACCCGCTACAAGGCACTCATCATCCCCAGCGGCACCACCATCGACGCCTCGCTGCAAGCACAGATAAACCGCCTGAATGCCTACGTGATTCGTGGCGAGCAGCCTATCGATATGGCAAAGTATGCGAAAGCCGAACAGATGAAGACTGCCTACGGCTTGCGCGCTATCCGCCGCCAAACAACCGACGGTTGGCACTACTTTATCGTAAACCTCACTCCCAACGATATCGAAGGCAACGTAACCTTAGCTGTACCATTTAAACAAGCAACTTGGTTCAACCCCATGAACGGTGACATACAGCCAGCCTCCGTGCAAAACGGTCAACTGCATATCGCCTTGAAATCAGGCGAGAGCCGCATTCTGCAGACAAGTAATCAATCATCAATATATGTTGTACCTGAGGCACCTGTGGCCGAGGAGATGACTCTCCAAGGCCCCTGGACGCTCACTTTCGAAAACGAAACGCCACGTGTTGCCGGCACCTTTAAACTCGACAAGCTCCAGACATGGGAGACACTGAGTGACAGCGCTGCCGTCACCATGGGCACAGGCATCTACACCACCACCTTCAAGCTCACTGCCCAACAAGCCAAGCAGCACTGGCAGATAGATTTGGGCGATGTACGCGAGAGTGCCCGTGTGTATATCAACAACCGATTTGTGGGTTGCGCCTGGGCCGTGCCATTTGTGCTCGACTGTGGCAAAGCGCTGCGTAAAGGCAAGAACCTCTTACGGATTGAGGTGACCAACCTGCCTGCCAACCGCATAGCCGAATTGGACAGGCAAGGCGTAAAATGGCGCAAATTCAACGAGATTAACGTAGTTGATATCAACTATAAGAACACTACCTATGCCGATTGGGACCCCGTACCAAGTGGACTCAATTCGAACGTAAAACTAATCAAGAGATAAATAAAGTTTTTATCTCTTCAGACACTTACCCCTCCTCATATCACGAGGAGGGGATAAGGCTTTTAAACGAAAACGTTTACGTGGGAATTTACGTAAAAAGCAAACTAAAAATTAGCATTTTTACAAAATTTTATCTATATTTGCACCAATTTAAGACTAATCTCTGGAAGTTGAATAACTTACTATTATAATTAATAACTTAAACATCAAAGTATGAATCAAGCAATGAGAAGATTGTGCAAACTGTGCCTCTTAGCTGCATTCTTTGTACTGGCTCCCCCCGAGGTGCTGGCTCAGACGATTGCAAAAGGCCAGGTTTTTGACTCAACTAATGAGCCCGTTATTGGTGCTACAGTTGTGGAGAAAGGTAGTCCTAAAAACGCTACTATTACCGATTACGACGGAAACTTCAGCCTGACACTGCAGAACAGCAAGCAGGTTGTGATTACTTTCATCGGTATGAAATCAAAAACCGTTACCATCAGCGGCGCTCCCGTGAAGGTAGTTATGGAAGATGACAACACTACTCTTAACGATGTGGTGGTGATTGGTTACGGTTCGGTTAAGAAAAAGGACTTGACCGGATCTGTCGCAACAGTAAACAGCGAGACCCTGCAGGCTGTACCTGTAGCCAACGCTTCAGAGGCACTCACCGGTAAGATGGTGGGTGTGCAGGTAACAACCACCGAAGGTTCTCCTGATGCTGAAGTAAAGATTCGCGTGCGTGGTGGTGGTTCTATCACCCAAAGCAACGATCCCCTTTACATCGTAGATGGATTCCCCGTTGAGACCATCAGCGACATCCCCGCCAACGATATCGAGGACATCACCGTACTGAAGGACGCCTCTTCTACCGCCATCTACGGTAGCCGTGGTGCCAATGGTGTTATCCTGGTAACCACCAAGAGCGGTAAGGAAGGTAAGACCAAGGTGAGCTACAATGCCTACTACAGCTGGAAGAAGATTGCCAAGAAGCAAAGCGTACTTTCTGCACGCGACTATGCCACATGGCAGTACGAGCTGGCACTGCTGAAGAACAATAATGATCCTGAGAAGATTTCATCTTACACCGATTTCTTCGGCAACTACCAGGATCTGGATATGTACGACAACATTGCCACCAACGATTGGCAGGATCTGGTTTACGGACGTACTGGTCACACCTTCAATCACAATATCAATATCAATGGTGGTACCGAGAATATCAAGTATGCATTCAGCTATGCACACATGAACGATAAGGCCATTCAGATTGGTTCAAGCTTTAAGCGCGATAACTTCAGTCTGAAGTTGAACACCAAACCTACCAAACGCACTACACTCGACTTCCAGGCACGTTATGCCGATACAGATATTCGTGGTGGTGGTGCTCAGGATGCTACTGGTGTTTACGACTCTGACCGTCGTCTGCGCTATGCTGTTATCTACAGCCCATTCCCCATCAAGAACCTCGACCCATCTGCCGGTGCTGCCGACGATGATCTGGGTAACCTCTACAATCCTATCCAGGCTCAGAACGACAACGATCAGAAGAAGGAGCGTAAGAACCTGAACATTGCAGGTGCTTTTGGATGGGAAGTTTACAAAGACCTGAAGCTGCGTACAGAGTTTGGTTACGATGATTACAACAACTACGACCAGCGTTACTGGGGTCTTACCACCTATTATATTAAGAACGTACCAGCCGTTGACAACCAGAACATGCCAGCCATCCGACTGACATCTACTAACCGTCACCGCTTCCGCAATACCAACACCATCAATTACGACTTCAAGAACCTGATCAAGAACGAGGATCACAAGTTGAACGTCATGGTGGGTCATGAGTACGTAATCACCAAGCAGCGCGTTAATACCGACGAGGTACATGGTTTCCCCGTTGACTTTGATGCTGCAACCGCTTGGAAGCTCACATCACAGGGTGTGCCCTACTCTATCGACGATGCCTACAGCGCCGACGACAAGCTGCTCTCATTCTTCGGTCGTTTGAACTACAACCTCAAGGACCGTTATCTGCTCAGCGCTACATTCCGTGCCGATGCTTCTTCAAAGTTCAACAAGAGCAACCGCTGGGGTTACTTCCCATCAGCCGCTCTGGCATGGCGTATTTCTTCTGAGCCATTCATGGCTGGCACCGACAGCTGGCTCGACGACTTGAAACTGCGCGTCAGCTATGGTACAGCTGGTAACAACAACATTCCTGTTGGTCAGCTCGTACAGACCTATAGCGCCAGCTCAACAGCTTGGGTAAACGGTATCTCTTCATACTGGGCTCCATCAAAGACCATGGCTAACCCCGACCTGAAGTGGGAGACTACCATCACACGTAACGTGGGTATCGACTTCACCCTGTTCGGTGGTAAGCTGAACGGTACTATCGAAGCCTATCTGAACACCACAAAGGATCTGCTCATCCAGTTCCCTGTTGGAGGTACAGGTTACGACAACCAGTATCGCAACATGGGTAAGACCGAGAATAAGGGTCTTGAGTTCAGCTTCACCTACCACATCGTTAACCAGAAGAACTGGGGTATCGACGTGAGCGGTAACATCGGCTTCAACAAGAACAAGGTGAAGAGCCTTGGTGTGATGAACGACTTTGGTTGGAACACCAACTGGGCTTCTACCGAAATCGGTAACGACTACTGGATTTCTGTAGGCGATCCTCTCGGTCAGGTAATGGGATTCCGCATGGATGGCGCTGGTCGCTACGATGTGAACGACTTCAGTGGCTACGATGCTAAGCAGGGCTGGATCCTGAAGGAGGGTGTTGCTGATGCTACAGCCGTAGTAGGCACTATCCGCCCAGGTTCACTCAAACTGAAGGATCTGGATGGTGATGGATTCGTTACTTACGAGAACGATGTTGAGGTTTTGGGCGATGTAAACCCAACTGCTTTCGGTGGATTCACTCTGAGCGGTCACGCTTACGGTTTCGACCTGAGCGCTGCCTTCAACTACAGCATTGGCAACAAGGTTTACAATGCTAATAAGATTGAGTACACCTCAACCTCAAAGTATCAGTACCGCAGTATGAGCACCGAGATGGCTGCCGGCAAGCGCTGGACCAACCTCGATCCTGAGACTGGTCTGCTGAGCAACGACCCAGCCCGTCTGGCTGAGTTGAATGCCAACACCACTATGTGGAGCCCCTACATGAGCCGCATGGTTCTTACCGACTGGGCCCTTGAGAACGCTTCTTTCCTGCGCCTCAACACCCTTACACTGGGTTACACTATCCCTGCTGCCCTCACCAAGCGTGCTGGCATTCAGAGCCTGCGCTTCTATGCAACAGCTTACAACGTATTTACCATTACTGGTTACAGCGGTTTCGATCCTGAGAGCGACTGCTACCGTCGTACTGCTCTTACACCAAGTGTTGACCACTCTGGTTATCCACGTAGCCGCCAGTTCGTTGTAGGACTCAATTTGAATTTCTAAAATGAAGGAGGACATGAAAATGAAGAATAATATTAAATTAGCTATACTATCAATGTCGCTGATAGGTTTGGCCTCGTGCGACATGGATGCCCCCAGCATCTCAACCCTCGACGAATCATCGGTATTCGCCACCTACTCGCTGGCCGAATCAGAGGTGATGTCAATCCACGTATCGTTTGGTGAGACCAACTCTTACCGTGGTCGCTTCCTACCCTACTACGGCGTTAACACCGATGTAGAATGGGGAAATGCACCTTCTTACGCCGATCGCGTAAGCGATAAGCAGAGTCTGTGGAACTACAGTACCCAGGCTGCCAACGGACAGATGAACACAGCCAACAATGCCTACGCAAAGTTCTACGAGGGTATCGAGCGTGCAAACCTGGCCATCAAGGGCATCCGCCAATATGGCAACGTCGAGAACAACGCCGATATGCGCCACCTGCTGGGTGAAGCACTCACACTGCGTGCCGTGATCTATAACGACCTGCTGAAGGCTTGGGGCGATGTACCTGCACGTTTCGAGCCTAACAACTCGGACAATATGTACCTGCCTCGTACCAACCGCGACGTGATTTACAAGCAGTTGCTCGAGGACCTGAAGGAAGCCGAGGGCTATTGCTACTGGGCTAAGGAGAATGCAATCACCAAGACTACCGAGCGTGTTAACAAGGACTTTGTAAAGGCCCTGCGTGCCCGTCTAGCTCTCTATGCCGGTGGTTACGGTCTGCGTGGCGACGGCTATCGCCTGTCGAAGGATCCCGACCTGGCTCCACAGAAGATGTACGAGATTGCTAAGCAGGAGTGCGAAGAGGTGATTGCCCACGGCAGCAGCAAGCTAGGCACCTTCAAGGAGAACTTCGTAAAGCTCTGTCAGGACAATGTGACAGCTGGTGGCGAAAGCCTTTGGGAGATTCCTTTCTCTGCCGGTCGTGGACGTGTGCTCTACACATGGGGTCTCAAGCATAACGCTAAGGACCAGTACACTCAGCAGGCTCAAGGTGGTGTCAACCGCGCCGTTTCTACATTGTTCTACGATTACGATCCCGAGGATATCCGTCGTGACATCACTGTAGTGCCTTACGAGTGGAGTAAGGACCTGAAAAATGGTAACTCGCACGTAACTCTGAGCGGCCTTAATAAGATGTGCTTCGGTAAGCTGCGCTACGAGTGGATGAACCGCATTGTTACCAGTACCAACGACGATGGTGTGAACTGGCAGTATATGCGCTTGGCCGATGTTTACCTGATGGCTGCCGAGGCCGAGAACGAACTGGGTAACACCGCCGCTGCATGGAACTACATGAAGCCAGTATTGGATCGCGCACTGCCCGCTGCTAAGGTAGCTGCCCTGCAGACCAAGTACACCGCTAATCAGCAGGCTTTCCGTGAGGGTATCTACGATCAGCGTGCACTCGAATTTGCTGGCGAGGCTCTGCGTAAGGCCGACCTCGTGCGCTGGGGTATCATCGACCAGAAGATGGCCGAGGCCAAGGCTAAGCTCCAGGCTCTGCAGACACGTACTGGCGCATACGCCGGACTGCCTGATAAGGTTTATCTGAAGACCGTTGAAAACGAGAGCGACATCCAGATTTACGGTATGAACAAGGGGGAGGACGATCCCGCCGTTATCAACGCCCTCGAGGGTGATTGGGAGAACAAGAACTGGTTCGGTACTGCCGATAAACCATCTCTTACCGACGACATAATCGACGGTCTCTACGTAGCCACCCCAAGTCTCAACTGCCTGTGGCCTATCTGGCAGAATTTCATCGACTCAAGCAACAATATGCTGAACAACGATGGCAACTACGGACAGCTGTCGGACTAAAGTCAATTGATAATTGATTATTGATAATTGAAAATTAAAGTTTTTATGAAACAAATAAGAATCAAGAATATCGTTTTGGGCCTGGCTGCAGTGGCATTTGCTTCATGTAGCGACGTTGCCGACGAGATTACGAGCATCGTCTATAATCGTAACTTCTCGCCCACCAGCGTAGAGGCCAAGGTGCGTAACCGCACCAACGTAGAACTGAGCTGGAACTTGGGTGATGGCGTTACTAATTACAATGTAGAGGTATTTGCCAACGACAGTATGACCTTTGCCGGTTCGCCTGTAAAGACTTTCTCTGTAACTCCTGATCAGATACCTGTAACCATTACAGGACTTGAGGGAGAGACCGAGTACTCATTCCGTGTTCAGGCCACCGATGGCGATGCCACACGCGACTCTAAATGGGCCGGTGCCTACGCCAAGACCGAGGCCGAGCAGCTGTTCAAGAACGTGAAGGAAGAGGATATCAAGGCTAAGGAAGTGACTCTGCGCTGGACAGCCGGCGAAGAGGCTGCCACCATCACCCTGACTCCTGGCAACATTGTTTATAACATTACTGCCGACGACATCAAGGCTGGTGCAGCTACCATCACCGGACTGACTCCTGAAACCGAATACACCGCTGTAATGGCACGTGCAAACGGTAAAACCCGTGGTAAGATTAGCTTCACCACAGGCGTATATCTCGAAGAGACCGACATTCTGGTCAAGGCAGGTTCGGATATCGCACAGGCCATCACCGACGCTCCTGAAGGCTATCGCCTCATTGTGGAGCCTGGCACATACGGTATCGCTACCGACGAGGCTGCATTTGGCGGTTCAGTAACGGTTAGCAAGAATCTCACCATCAAGGGTCTGCGCCAGAACGATCATCCTGTTATCCAGGGCCGTTTCAAGGTAGAAGCTTCACTCACTATCGAGCAGGTGACATTCGATGGTAAGGGTACCGATGGCGGTCAGGCCTTCGACTTCACCGCTGCCAACGAGATTGACCAATTCAGTATCTCTAACAGTGAGGTGACCAACTACACCAAGGGATTCTACTATGTGAACAAGGCTGCTAAGATTGGTAACATCACCATCAACAACTGTCTCATCAGCAACATCGAGTGCGATGGTGGCGATATGTTCGACTGCCGTGCTGGTGCCATCCTGGCTCTCAACATCACCAACAACACTATCTGGAACTCTTGTAAGGGTCGTGATCTGGTACGCTACGACGACAAGTCAGGCAACTTTGCCGGTGTAGCTCCTGTCATCACCATCGATCACAACACCATCGTAGGTGCTTGTAACGATGCAGGAAAGCGCATCCTCTATGTTCGCTTCAAGGGCAACAGTATCACATTCACCAACAACATCGTAACCGCCTCTGCCGGTAACTTCTCTAACCAGAAGAATACCGCCGTGCCTACATTCGAGAACAACTTCTACTCAGGAGCTGATGGTTACGTAACCGAAGGTGCCAACGCCAATGCCCTCTTCGTAGATAAGAGCGGAACCATTGCCGATCCTCAGTTCAAGGATGCCGCTAATGGCGACTTCACCATTGGCAACGACAATGTGAAGGATAAGAAGGCTGGCGACCCACGTTGGTACTAATACTCAAAAAATAAATTCTTTAAGAGAGAGTCGTGCTATGACGCACGACTCTTTTTTTATGACTACTTTACCGCATTATACGACCTGATTTTTTGCAGCATCGCATCACACCATGCATTAGAGCCAAGTTTCTGATAGCGGTGATGGCCTATGGCCGACGGCGTAAACGTGGTTCCAAACTTGGAAGTGAGGGTGACGATGCCGCGCTCAGAAAGCAAGAACGAAGCGTCGCCCTCTACGGCATGGATGAGGGGCATCGGATCCCACATCTTCTGTCCCGTGTTGCAGTTATAATTCATATAAACTTGCTTGATGGGATGAATGTCGGTCCAATTGATGTCGCTGAATACACCTGCCATGATATAGAGGGATTTCACCTTCTTACGCACCAATTCCACACCCGATAGGGACGAGAGCTCGTCGGGCTCCGAAGCCAGCAGCTGAGTCAGGCATGAGACGAAGTCTAAAGAACAGATGCTCACTGAATGGTCGGGCTGTGAGGCCAGCAACGCTCGGTAGAGTGTCCAGCCGTCGGGCAGTGTAGAATAGTCGCTGATGGTTCGTTTGGACATAGGTTCGCCCTTTTCGGTCGTCTGCTTATAGAGGTTCCTGTAATCGATAAACACTCATGGGTTCTTGACGCCGTTGCGCTCCAGTCCGATGGGTAAGTTGGCATGGCTGAAATAGGTGTTCATCAAGTCAGTCAGAGCGGCATTGTCTTCACCTTTCCACTTGCAGAGTTTTTTCATAATTATTCCATTTAATCTCATTCGTGGGGACAAAGGTACAACATTTTTTTTGAGGTACTAAACTATAAGAGGTGGAAAATTCTATCATAAAAGGAGTAATTTTGTGTCATATTGGGTCGCTGACACAAAATTACTCCTTTCTTTCCTTAATCTTACACCCATATTATTTCTTTGCAATGTACATTTGCAACGCTAAATCGATCTAACATTAATTATAATAGTTAGGGGATTACTCCCAAATCTGGTAAGGGGGAGTGCGCGATGTATTCCCCCACCAGTTAAGAAAAACTGGTATCAATATACTACATAAACAATTTTAAAACAAAACAAAACCAAATTATGAATCAAGCAATGAGAAAATTGTGCAAACTATGCCTCTTAGCTGCATTCTTTGTATTGGCTCCTCCCGAGGTGCTGGCACAGACGATTGCCAAAGGACAAGTTTTTGACTCAACTAACGAGCCAATTATTGGTGCTACCGTAGTAGAGAAAGGAAACACCAAAAATGCGACAGTAACCGACTTTGACGGTAACTTCAAACTTAAACTCCAGAAAGCCAAGGTGGTGGTTATCTCCTACATTGGTATGCTACCACAGGAAGTTTCGGCCTCTGAAAACATGAAGGTTATCATGAAGGATGATGCAGCTAGCCTGGAAGAGGTTGTGGTATTGGGTTACACCAGTAAAGCCCGAAAAGATTTGACGGGATCTGTAGGATCAGTAAGTGGTGTTAAGCTGGCCGAGGTTCCTGTAGCATCTGCCGGCGAGGCGCTGCAAGGTAAGATTGCTGGTGTACAGGTAAGTACCGTTGATGGTGCTCCTGGTGCAGACATCTATATCAAGATTCGTGGTGGTGCAGCCCTCGGGCAGAATAACCAGCCCCTCTACATTGTCGATGGTTTCCAGCAGGACAATATCAATGATATTCCTCCTACTGACATCCAGAGCATCGACGTACTGAAAGACGCTTCGCTTACCGCCATCTACGGTGCACGAGGCGGTAATGGTGTTGTAGTTGTTACTACCAAGAGTGCTCAGCAGGGTAAAGTCAAAGTTGAGTTCAACGCATATGCCCAAGCCCGCCGTCTGGCTGGCAAGCAGGAAATGCTCAACTCATACGAGTTCGTAAGATACCAGCGCGACTGGGCTTATAACAATAAGACCAACACCTATGCTTTCCGAACCAACTTTGGTAACCCATCAGATATGGACATCTATAAGAATGCCGTTACTCACGACTGGCAGGACGAGTTGATGGGCGGAACACCTATAACCCAGATGTATAATGCGACCGTTAACGGCGGTAACGACAGACTTCGTTTCAGTACATCGCTGACTCATCACGATGAGAAGGGTGTTATCGAGGGATCAGGTGTTCGCCGCACTAACATGAACACCAAGATTTTTGTACAGCTCTCTCCAAGAGTACGCCTGACTTTGAATCCACGTCTGACCTATCGTCGCGACATGGGTGCTGGTGCCGATGGTATCGGTACTGGCGGTCTGGTAGGAGTGCTGCGTTATCGACCAACAAACGGATACCGCGAGTTCACTTTCAACAAGGAAGAGGCTCTTATCTACAATCAGGAACGCTACTGGATGCTGGCCAGTCCTAAGGACGACATAGACCAAAACTACCAGAAAAAGCATTCTTATAGTTTTACAAATCAGGCATCTCTGTCTTGGGAAATTATCGATGGATTGACATTCAGGACAGACTTTGCCCAGTTCTGGGGATTCTCTGACACCAACCGATTCTGGGGATATCTTACCGACACTGCCCATAGTAATGAGGATATGCCTGTTGCAAGAATCACAGATGTGAAACGCAACAAGTACACTTGGACAAACACGCTGAATTACGCTTTCACTTATAAGGACGACCACAACTTCTCGTTCCTGATTGGTCATGAGATGTTTGACGACCAGAAGCGTACCAATGTTCAGACTTCACGCTATTTTCCACAGTTGATTACACCACAGAAAGCATTTGACAACATGGGGCTTGGTTCGGCTTACACAGCTACATCTACAGTGACCACTCCCGACCGTATGCTCTCCTTCTTCGGACAAGCCAACTATAACTTCAAACACAAGTATCTACTCTCGCTAACCATGCGTGCGGATGGTAGCACAAAGTTTGCTCCCGGACATCAGTGGGGTTACTTTCCATCAGTATCAGGTGCATGGGTGCTCTCTGAGGAAGAATGGTGGAACAAGAACATCTTCAGCAACTTCAAGATTCGTGCTGCATATGGTCTCGCAGGTAATAATGACATCGGCGACGACATGTGGCGCTACCAATATGCTATCAACGCATCGGGCGGTCCAAGCTGGGGCGAGAACACCCTTACCGAAAACGGTGAGGCTTACTATGCTGCAAGCAAGACATTCCCCAACGAGAAGATTAAATGGGAGACAACAGTAAACCGCAACCTGGCATTCGACATCAGCATGTTTAAAGGACGGCTATCAATCACGCCAGAGTTCTACTGGAACACTACTCGCGACATGCTATATACCAGTCTTATTCCAACCACAACTGGTTACTCTCAGCAGGTACAGAATGTAGGTCAGGTAACCAATAAAGGTATAGAGCTGACTATCAACTACCAGCTCTTCCAGAAGAAGGACTTTGACCTGAGTGTAAATGCCACGCTGGGCTTTAACAAGACAAAGGTTGACAAGCTGAACAGCGAGGACACGCAAATTTGGAGTAACTCTAAGAACGCCCGTAGCGGATGGAACCCACAGTATGACGACTTCTGCCTGCGCGTAGGCGAGGAAATCGGTCTGATCTATGGTTTCGTTTACGACGGTATCTATACTTTCGACGACTTTGAGCGCGACGGATTTACCTACAGACTGAAAGAGGGCGTAGTAAACGGACTGTACTACCAGAATACTGACACTGGTGTAAACAATGTACATCCTGGCGATCCTAAGTTCAAGGACCTGAACGGCGACGGACAGATTGACGAGAACGACCGCACGGTCATTGGTAACACCAACCCAAGACTTCAGGGTGGTTTCGGATTCAGCGGCAGCTGGAAAAACTTTGACTTCAATGCAAACTTTGTTTACTTCCTGAACTTCGACGTGCTGAACGCCACAAAGTATCGTTTGTCTTCATCTACTGGCAACTCCACAACAAGTCCTCTGAACGTATTGTCAGACTTCGACTACGACAACCGTTGGGTTTATTTTGGCGACATCTACAACACCAATGCAGACGGCACACAATCACTCTACTGGATGAGTGAGCAATTGGTAAACAACAGTCAGAAGTACGAGTATCTGAATGAGTACGAGCGCATCAATGCCAACAAAACGCTCTGGAATCCAATGCGCATAGCTACCGATTACACCACATCATATTCGGTTGAGGATGGTTCGTTCCTGCGCTTGCAGAATGTCACCGTGGGTTACACCTTGCCAAAGAAACTCACCAACAAGTGGGGAGTTGAGCGCTTGCGCATTTACTTCACTGGTTCCAACCTATTCTGCATAACCAACTATTCAGGTTACGATCCTGAGGTTGATATTCAGAGCGGCTTGACACCAAGCGTTGACTATAACCGCTACCCTCGTAGCCGTGCTTATCTCTTAGGTATAAACTTGTCATTCTAAAAAAAGAAATACAATGAAGAAGAAAAATATAATCATTGCAGGATTGGCTCTCATGGGACTGACAGCTTGTAGCGACTATCTCGAAGTGGATTCTCCATCAAGCGTAAACGACGAGTATGTGTTCAGCAATACTGATGAAGCCAACTCTCTGCTTAACGGTGTCTATGAAGCCGTGTCGAGTAACAACACCTACGGCAACGCTTTCCTGACTACTTATAATTTGAACAGCGACGTAGAATTCACCACAAGCTCACAGGAGTCTCAGACAGCAGCCCACAACGAGTACAAGCTGTTTGATGCAGAAGCCGACGCAAGCGGACTGACATCCATGTGGAATCAGGTATATCTCACTATAGAGCGCGCTAACAACTTTATCAATGCTGCCGAGAAGAGTAAAATCTACGGTGACGAGAATTTGAACCAGATGATAGGCGAAGCAAAGTGTATCCGCGCCATGAGTTATCTCGACGCTGTCATCTTGTTTGGCGACATTCCATTCTCATTCACTCGCACTATTGATGCAAGTAATTTGGTAATGCCTATCAGCGACCGCGACGAGATTCTCACAGCTCTCATCAACGACCTGAAGGTAGCTGCTCCAAAGATGAAGCTGTCATCAGAGATTACAGAGGGGATAGAACGTTGCTCAAAGGAGTTTGCATGGGCACTCATAGCCCGTATAGCTCTTTATCGTGGCGGCTACTCCTTGCATCCTAACACCTCTAATCCAAGCGACGTAGGCGAAATGAAGCGTGCTACCGACTATCAGGAATACTACCAGATTGCAAAGACTTATTGCGACTCTGTGATAAAAGCCGGTACCCACAGCCTTACAAATGATTGGTACAATGTATTCATCGACGAGTGTAACTATAAGGTGAATAATTCTGACGACCCAATCTTCGAGATTCCTTTCACCATGAACGTGAATGGTAACATCGGCTATGTACACGGGCCTAAAGGAAGCGCTATTGCTGCCGGTGGTACTGAGGCTCCCAACTATTGGGGAACATCAAACGGCAGTGTCGGTCTGAATGCATTCTTCCGCTTCAGCTATGATTCGCAAGACGTTCGCCGCAATGCCATAGGTTACTGGAGTTACGACGGCTATGGTACTCCTACCGTGTTAGCAGGCTACAACAACTACTGCAACAAGTGGTCTAAATTCTGGGACGAAGGACACCGTCAGGGCATAACCAGTTCCAATAATACTGGTATCAACTTCCCATATATGCGCTATGCCGACGTTCTACTGATGTTTGCAGAGGCTGAGAACGAGCTTAACGGTCCAACAGATGCCGCAAAAAATGCCCTCAAACAGGTACGCGAGCGTGCTTTCCGTGGTGCAGCCAACAAGAGTGCAATGGTCGATACATACGTAGATGCTGCCGGAAGCAAGGAAGCCTTCTTCGAACTCATATTCAACGAACGTGCATGGGAGTTTGCCGGTGAAGGACTCCGTTGGAAGGATCTGGTGCGCTGGAACCGCTATGCCGAAGTGGTGTTCAAGACTTTTTGGACATACTATGGCAAAGCTACCGATGACTATACATACGATATAGATGACAAGTTCGACAGCTACCCAACTGACTTTTACTACAAGGTTGTTTCAAATCCTGGCGATGGTAGCTATCCTAACAAGATGCTGGATGTACTTGAGTTCTTCAAGTATGAGAGCGACACACTGACAATCGACAATCTCTGGGAGAACTTCGGTCTGAACGGAAAGTATATGCCTTCTACCACTGGTGCCGATGCCTGGAAACAAGGCACATGGTTCAGTTGGCAGAACGACGACGGCGCACGTCCTGAAGTACGCTGCTCACTGCGAGGCTACATCTACATCAACGTAGAGGGAACAAAGATTCCGGCCTCAATGCCTGAGCTATCTGCCGGTATGGACTACAGCACGCTGCCTCCTGTACGCTATATCCTGCCTATTCCTCAGGATGCCGTTACACGTAGTAATGGATTATACAAGAATTACTATGGCTATTAATTCTAAAAAAGAGACGAAAAAATGAAGAAATATAGTTTTTATATCCTCCTGCTCATGGTTTGTTTCTCTGTGGCACTGACCAGTTGTAAGGATGATAAGTTAGATGCAGACAATTATAATCATCAGAGCGACCGTCTGTTTATGCCGCAGTTCCGTGTTACACAGAATACCGGTAATAGCGCTGACCAGTATGGCTGCGGTATCGCAAGCGAATTTGCATATAGTGGAAGTACACATGTAAACGATATCTGGCTCAATTGGTACGGTGTTGAAGGGGCAATTGCATACCACCTGAAAGGAAAAGTTCAAGGCGGACGCTGGAACCAAGACGAGATTCTGGATACCATTCTCTATGTTGATGAGGCTCATCCAGAACGTAGCCTGAGTTTCCTCCATGAGGACTTGGCCTACTCAACAGGCTATCTGTATTGTATTCAGGCTATCTCACCAAAGGGCGAGGCCTATAATTCAAAATGGTCGGGCAACCTGAGTGAGGCAGGCACTGGTGTCGATGATCTGGGACACCAAAGTGATATGTCGCGCGACGATGATCGCGGCGCTCTTTGGTCTGGTTCGCTCAATACCGGTATGCGTTACGATATCCCTGCCATCTTCTGGGTTGAGAACGTTACTAAGAATACCATGCGCGTAAAGTTCAACACGACTGTTGAAGGTTTATATGCAGACTTCTTAGAAGCATCAGACAGTCTCACTATCAGCGCAGACGGTAAGAAGTGGCAGTTCGACCGCATTACTATCCAACCTTCATCAGATAATCCAGATCTGCCATCACTTACTCATCATGTGACAGCAACAGATCTGGAAAACGGATATGTGGATTTCGACGGTTTGGAGTCAAATGCTGCCTACATTGTAAACGGTTCAAACTCTAAAGTTTCACGTTATTACGACAGCCAGTTTAACAGTACCATGGTACGTATGCAAGGTGATCCTGCCGAGCCTATCAAGATTGCATGGGCTCCCGACCCCAACGACACCATACTGGCCAACACTGTTAAGAATGCAAAGGACCTGCTTGGCAAGGTCACCCGCATCGATACTGTATTCATCAACTATATGAAAGACAACAGCATTTCTGAGGGGCAGGTATTCTATCTTGAGGGTGGAAAAACCTATTATATCCAGTCAAGCTTCAATATGACCAAGGGATTCACATTGGAAACCGATCCTGCCGACCTTGCCGCAGGAAAGGGACGTGCCGAGATTCTATTGGGCGTAGGTACAAGTGATGACGAAGGCTACTCTACCAATGCCACTACCATTATGCTTTGTCGTAACGCTGCAAGTGGCGCCGAGAATGGCGTGTCATTGGCCATCCAACCGATACGCTTCAACCAGCTTAACATTCACCCACATATGGTATGGAACTATATGGACAAAAATGGTACTGGCGGTGACAGCAAGCGTAACATCAATGGTAACTATTTCATTAACATGAATTCTCAGGGACTGTCGTTCTCACTCTCAGAGTTAAGCATTACCAACTGTACCTTCAGCGGTTTGACGCGCGGATTCATCCGATTCCAAGGACCTAACCGCCAGCTCATTGAGCACATGGTTGTGGAGGGATGCGTATTCACCGACTGCGGTCCGTACGATGCCAGCGGACGTGGATACTCTTGGTTTGCTGGTCCTGGTAACCGTAAGGACTCTAACTTCTTCCAGTGGTTGGAAGTCAAGAACAATTCGTTCATCGATGTTCCTAAACATGCATTCGTATCAGAAAATGGTAATCTTGCATGGCCGGCCAACACCAAATGGAACATCGAGATTGAGAACAACACATTCGTCAACTTGAGTACACGCAGTTCAAGTAGCGGTCATGGAATGCTTATCGAAACACGCTATGCTCCTGCAGGAACGAAGATTACCGTCAAGAAGAACCTGTTCGTACTGGTGCGCAAGGGGGACTCTGACGATCGTAGCCTCTACATGCGCGGTATGCGTATCGATACAAAGGATATCAGCTACGACTTTGCCGACAACTACGCAACAACCGTTCCCGCATGGGGAAACTACAAGGCATCTACCGATGCTACGACAACCCTAAGCGACGGTCTGTTCACCAACTATCAGTTCAGCCACACTTCAAGTGGTGCAGGCTATCAGAAGGGTGCCTTGAACGTTGGTGGCTACGGCGAAACGCAAATCAAATTCGGCGACAACCGCAACAGCAATGAAGACGATGAAATAGGCTATCAGCTTGCTCCTGAGGAACTCTTCAAAGATCCGCAACCATTGCAGACCAACGGACATGCCGATATGCACCGCCATAACGTAGATGGCTTCTATTATAAGCTTACAGACAAGGTTAAGAGCCATCCTATCTACACAAAGAAGATTGGCGACCAGCGCTGGGCAACAGGAGCTCCTTGGAAATAAACGTCACTAAACACTCTATTAAGAAAGGCGAATACAGCATTTGTATTCGCCCTTTTTATCATTTTGCACAATTTTCTTGGTTAAATAAAAGTTTTATTATAAATTTGCAATCTCATAAAGAACTACGACATATGCTTTTAAGATTTTTTGCACTCTTCGTGATGAGCCTCGGAATGACTACAGTTAATGCACAGTCATTACCCAATCATAACATCACTATCTTCAGCGCTACAGATAGTACCAACCACTATGCTAACGGCGTGGTAATCACAGCCTATCACAACACACTCTACTGCATGTGGCAGAGCTCGCCGCAGAATGAGGATAGCGACGACACAAAAGTGGTATTCAGCACCAGCACCGACGAGGGACTCACATGGAGTAAGCCCACGACACTGGCGCAGCCCACCGCCGACTACTATTGCACCTCTGGCGGGTGGACGGTGGCTGGCGACACACTCACCGCCTTTATCCACATCTGGCAGAAAGGCATAGAGCCACGCGAGGGCACCACCAACTACAGCACGACCACCGATGGTCTGCACTGGACCCAACTACAAGCCGTAACCATGGCCGACGGCACGCCCATGCAGGGGGTAATAGAGCAAGACCCACTGAAGCTGTCTGACGGGCGCCTGGTGGGTGCAGCTCATTTCAGTCCTGGGCTGCACGTATGTCCTATCTACACCAGCCAGTCCAATGGGCATGGCGGCTGGCACAAGGCACAGTTCCAGGGCACCGACATCGGCAAGACTACGCGCGAGTTAGAGCCCAGCCAATACTGCCGCAAGGATGGCAGCATCGTGATGATTTTCCGCGACCAGAACAGCAGTTTCCGCAAGTTGGCATCCATCAGCACCGATGGTGGCATCTCGTGGTCTGACCCTACCCTCACCGAGCATCTGGATGCCCGCACCAAGCAGTGTGCAGGTAATCTGCCCGACGGCACCGCCTATATGGTCAGTTGTCCATCGGACAGCAAAATGCGCTGGCCTTTAGTGTTGCAGTTGTCGGATGACGGTTTCAGTTGGAACCACACCATCCAGCTTCGCAGCAAGGAGGAGCTCCCACCCCGCCACTATAAGGGGCGTTACAAGACCCTTGGTTATAGCTATCCCAAGGCCTTTGTTTGGCACAACAAACTATTTATCGGCTATTCCGTCAACAAAGAAGACGTTGTCTGCACCATCGTACAGCTATCGTTTTAAATCAAACTTAATACAATATTTTTTTGATTTTTTTGGCTGAATAAAAGTTTTGTTTTAACTTTGCAGCCAATAAAACTACTGTTTACAAATAAAATGAAGAGGAATATTCTCCTAACTATACTCGTATTACTTACAACTCTGCCAACTAAAGCCCAATCACAATGCATAGTGACACATTATGATGAGTTTAGTGGCATGGCCCAATGGTATGTCACACAGATCGTGCAAGACCATCAGGGGATGATGTGGTTTGCCACATGGAACGGTCTGAACCGCTATGACGGCTACGAATTCCAATGCTTCAAGTCGAGACCGGGCGACGGCATCGACATCCCCAGCGATCGCATACGAGACATGATACTGGCCGACGATGGCAACCTGCTATGCCAGATAGAAGGGCGCGTGTTTCTCTTCGACGTAAAAGGGTGCCGATACCAACCTCTGGCGCGAGAGAAAGAGCTCTCACTCATCAAGTATTTCGACCGCAAGCACCAACAAGAGGTGGCCCATTATGACGAGCCTTACCTGCACACCGACCGATATGGAGTGGAATGGAAAATCTGCAATGACGGACAACTATTCACCCGCCAATCCAAATCGGGCAACTGGATGCCCTATAAGCCCAATATCGCCTTAGGACAGAAAGTGAAATACAGCACGACCGACCGCGGAGGAAACGTGTGGCTCATCAGTAGCTACGGAGCCTACCGACTGATTTTCAAGAAGAAGCCATACCAGATGCTGCCACAAGAGAAGTCGGCACAGATACGCTGCTTTTATGTGGACTCACGCCAACGCTACTGGATAACAAGCAAAGATGATGCAACAATAAGATTGTACGCGCGCGACAACACTTTATTAGGCTATTTAGGGAAAGACGGTCTTCTGCACCACAACTACACATCGTTCGGATCGCCCATCTACTGCATGCTGCAGGACTCTAAAGGTGTGTTCTGGCTGGGCAGCAAGCCCAACGGACTGTTCAGACTGACGGAACAGAAAGACGGCTCCTTCGGCATAGAACACTTCAATCATACCAAGGAGCAGAGTTCGCTGAGCTTCGACCACGTGGTCTTTATGAAGGAAGACCCACGAGGACGACTATGGATAGGCACCTTTGACGGCGGACTGAACTGCGTGGAGCACCCACATGAGAAGGCATTGCATTTCACCCACAAGGCCAACGGACTGAAAGTGCCTCAGGATGCCTGTCTGCGCATCCGCCATATCCACATCACCAAAGACGGGAAAATGCTGGTGGCAACGACAACAGGACTGCTGGTGGCCGACGTGAACACAACCAACGTGAAAGCCATTAAATGGCATCACCACACCAAAAATGCACACCGCAGTTCGAGCCTGAGCAACAACGCCACGATGTTTGTGGCCGAGGACAACCACCAGCAGCTGTATATCTGCACAGAAAGTGGAGGCGTGAACAAGATTCTCTCGGAAGACATCCTGAGCGATGAGCTGAAATTCAGACACTTTGACACTTCCACGGGAATGCCATCGGATGTAGCACTCTCAGCCTATGTTGAGGGCAACAGCCTATATATTGTAAGCAACAATCAAATCATATGCCTAGCCACTAATGACCAGAACAACAATCTGAGCGCTAAGTACGACAGCTATCTGTGGAACGACCATCTGCGCTTCTCAGATGCCACCTCGCTACTGCTGCCCGACGGCAGGCGCATCTTCGGGCTGCAAGACGGCGCTTTCGTGATAGCCCCCAGCGACATGAGGAAAAGCCGATTCACACCACCGATAGCACTGACAGGCATATCCATACAGAACAGGCCGACAGACTATGCCGTGAATGCGATCGACACGCTGACGCTCACAGCATCTGAGCGCAATATCACCATCACCTTTGCAGCCCTCGACTACTCTGACGACGGTGATATCCACTACGCATTCCGACTAAGAGGCGGTAGCGACCAATGGAACAACATCGGCACAAACCACTCGGCCACATTCCTCGACCTGCGCCCCGACACGTATGTGCTCGAAGTGCGATCTACCAACAGCGAAGGTGTCTGGAGCGACAATATCCGTCAACTGGTAATCATCGTAAAACCCACATTCTGGGAAACAGCATGGGCCAAGGTACTTTACACACTGCTAGTGGCACTGACGGTATGGGGCATACTGCGCACCCAACGACATATCAGAAGACTAAAACGGCAGCAAAACGAACTGCACGAGGCTTACCTGGCCCTGCTGAACGCCAAAGAGAACGAGAAGCCGAAGACCACGACCGAGAAGAAACAGCCTGCGATGAAACCAGAAGACGAGGCTTTCATGAAGCGCGCCATGACATTCATCGAACAGCATCTGGGCGATGCCGACATCAACATCGGCGACATGGCCGAGGCCACTGCCACGAGCCGTTCTGGACTGAACCGCAAGATGAAATCGCTGTTGGGTGTCACCCCGCTCGACTTCATACGTGAGGCACGCATCCGGAAGGCCTGCCAGATGCTGAAGAACGGTGCATCGGTTAATGACGCGGCCTACAGTTGCGGCTTCTCCGATCCGAAGTACTTCGGTAAGTGCTTTAAAGCCGAAATGGGCATGACGCCGACAGAATATAAGGTGAAAAATTCTGCCACCTGAGGGGGAATTTTGTGTCAAAATGGACGTTTTGGCACAAAATCACACCCCATTGAAACAATCTTCCACACTATTTTGCTTCGATTGCCATAATTTTGCAGTCGATTAAAATCATCTTTTAACTAATTACTTATATTTTTTAACTGGCAATGAAGCAAAACTCTAAAAAACTGTCGATCATCCTGACTATGTCTATGCTCTGGATGACGAGCTTCGCCCAAAAGGCGATTACAGGTAGTGTGAAAGATGCCAATGGCGAGCCTCTGATTGGTGTAAGCATCTCAGCAGGCAGCGGCCACGGCACAGTAACCGACGCGGACGGGCATTTCGCATTAAAGGACGTGAGCCCGTCGGCCATCCTGAAATTCTCGTATGTAGGATACAACACCCAAGAACTGAAAGTGGGCAATCAGCATGACATCAACGTCGTCCTGCAGTCGAGCTATGAGTCGCTCGACGAGGTAGTGGTAGTGGGCTACGGCGTGATGAAGAAGCGTGACCTCTCGGGCTCTATCTCCCAACTGAAACCGAAGGATATCACCGCAGTTCCCACCACCAACGTGCTGGAGAGTCTGCAAGGAAAGATAGCCGGACTCGACATGACACCCTCAAGCGGTGCCGTAGGAGCTGGATTCAGCTTCAACGTGCGCGGTAACCGATCACTCACAGCATCAAACGCACCGCTAATCCTGGTGGATGGCATCGCCTACGGTTCCGACATCACCATCAATCCCAACGACATCGAGTCGATAGAGGTGCTGAAGGATGCCTCTACTACAGCCATCTATGGTAGCCGAGGAGCCAACGGTGTCATCATCATCACCACAAAGAAAGGTAAGGAAGGCAAAACCAAGGTGGAATTTAACGCCTATGCCGGACCGGTGATGAAGACACGCATGCCCAAGACCATGAATGCCCAGCAGAATGTGGACTTCCAGCGCGAGGCTCTGGTGGCTGCCGGCAGCTACACCGACGACTCGGCATTCCTCACATCTGAACAGCTGGAGTTGCTGCGACAGGGCGTCAGCATCGACTGGCTCGACCTGGTGATGCAAAGCGGTTTCACACAGAACTATCAAGCCAGCATCAGCGGAGGCACAGAAAGGACTCAAGCTAGCTTCTCGCTCGACTACCAGAACGAGAAAGGACTGCTACGCGGCGACCAAATGAACCGCTACGGGGGTCGACTGAACATCACCCACAAACTGGCTAACGCACTGGAGGTGGGCGCATCCATGCACCTGAACTACCGCAACCAGAACTCTTCGCCCAGCGGTGCCTATCACTACGCACGCACCTACTCGCCACTGGCCAAGCCTTACAACGAGGACGGCAGCATCAACCGTCTGCCACTATACGGCAGCAGCTCTACATCGGTCAACCTGCTGGTGGATCAGAACAAGGATAACTATCTGAACGAGACCAAAGCCTACCGCCTGTTTGGCACTGGCTACCTTTCGTGGAACATCGTAAAGGAACTGAACTATCGCACCAATCTTGGTGTGGACCTGCAAAGCACGACACAGGGACTATTTCAGGGCATCAACTCATCATTCGCACAGGGCAACAGTAACCGCGCCTATGCGCAGAAAACAGAGACTCATAACAATGGCTATACCTGGGAGAACATCCTGACCTATAGTAACGACTTTGGCGTGCACCACCTGACAGCCATGGTGGGCCACAGCATGTCGAAGAGTCATTATGAAAACCTGTCGGCCGACGGCAAGGGATTTGCCTTCGATGCCGCTCAGTATCACAACCTGACCAGCGCTGAAGCCGATAAGAATATCAGCAGCTCGCTCACAGAGTCGTCGATGATCTCTTATTTCGGACGTATCTACTACAAACTACTGGATAAATACATGCTCACCCTGACCATGCGTGCCGACGGCAGTTCTGTGCTGGCCGAGGGCAACAAGTGGGGCTACTTCCCATCGGTAGCTGCCGCATGGCGACTGAAAGAGGAGAACATACTGAAGAACGTGGATGCCATCAGCGACCTGAAACTGCGACTCTCCTATGGTCTCTCGGGCAACAGTGCCGTGAGTGCCTACCAGACAACGGGCGGACTGAACCAGACTTACTACGACTGGAACGGCACAGCGGCCTATGGCTACCGCCCCTACGGTCTGGCCAACAAGGACCTGAAATGGGAAAAGACACGCGTGCTCAACTTCGGTATCGACTATGGTATGTTCAACAACCGCCTCTATGCCACCATCGACCTCTACAAGACGTGGACCAGCGACCTGCTGCTGCCGATGCTGCTGCCTGGACACACAGGATTCGACCAGGTGATCAGTAATATCGGAAAGACCGAGACTAAAGGTATCGACATCACCATCACCGGTGCCATCGTGGATAAGAAGGACTTCAAGTGGAATGCCGATCTGACCATGGGACACACCAAAGAGAAGATCGTCAGCATCAACAGCGATCAAGATGACGAACTCAACGGCTGGTTTATCGGACAGCCCACACAGGTGTACTACGACTATAATAAAATAGGTATCTGGCAGAGCAACGAGGAGGCCGAAGCGGCCAAATACGGACAGAAGCCTGGCGACATCAAGGTGGAGGACGTAAACCATGACGGACAGATAACCCCCGAAGCCGACCGCATGATTATCGGTCAGCGAACACCTAAGCTGACACTGGGATTCAACAACAAACTGCAATATAAGGCATGGGAGCTGGACTTCTTCCTCTATGGACGATTCGGACACACCGTTATCAACAACTTTAAACGAGGATTCATACGCAGCGGATGGCAGAACCAGAGTGTTTACGACTACTGGACACCCACCAACCCTACCAACGACATGCCTCGCCCACTCTATGGCGACAACAACCCACTCTATGCCAGCACACTGGGATATGAGAAGGGAGACTTCGTGAAAATCAAGGATATCACACTGGCCTATAACGTGCCACTGAAAGCCATCAGCAAGATAGGTTTGTCGCGCCTGCGCATCTATGGCACGATGAAGAACTTCTTCACCTTCAGCGGTGTGTCCGACTATGACCCAGAGGGCAATGGCTCTATCTATTACCCCATCACCAAGGAACTGGTGTTCGGCGTAAATGTAGCATTCTAAACAAACTAAAAACAAGTAAAAAAAACTATGATGAAAAAATATATCTTTATGATAGGCCTCAGCATGACATTGGGCCTGTCATCATGCTCCGACTTTCTCGATGAGACCAACCGTAATGCGGTGACTGCCGACGTGCTCTATGGCACCCCCGAAGGCTATGAGAATCTGGTCAACGCCTGCTATGCTTATACCAAGGCTTTCATGGGCAATACCGATGGCTACTCGCTCACTGAAATGGGTACCGACTGCTTTACGGGGGCTGGCAGTAGCTCGGGTAATGTGCCTGCACTGGCCTACTATGGAGCCGAACTGAATCCGACACTCAAGTCGTTCCGCTATATGTGGAACGTGCTCTACAGCGGACTGAACTGCACGAATGCTGCCATCAGCCGCATTGACAATTCCGGACTGGACGAGGCCACCAAGCGCCACCGCTTGGGCGAGGTGCACTTTCTGCGTGCGCTCTATCTGCACCTGATTACCGAGATCTGGGGCGACGCCATCCTCTACACCAACGAGATTCGGGCCCCAGAGACAACGGCCATACGTACCCCGCAGGCGGAGATCTATCAGCAGATTTTTACCGACCTGGACGAGGCGGCCACATTGCTGAATGGCACACAGCCCAAAGAGAACGGCCGCGTGACACTGAATGCCGTAAAGGCTCTGCGCGCCCGCCTCGACCTCTATCGCGGCAACTATAGCGAAGCGGCTACGCTGGCCAAGGAACTGATAAACTCGGGTGCCTATGACCTGTACGACACGTTTGCCGACACATTCGACATGGTCAATGAGGCTGGGCAGAACAACAAAGAGGCCATCTGGTGGGTGAACTATGCCGGCGATGCCAACGACCAGACACTGCTCTCGGCATTCTCTGTACGTCCTGGAGGTGAAGACTCACCTACCCTGGGCAATCGCGTGGGCAACCAGTCGCCTATCTTTGCCTGCATGAGCTACTGGATGGTAAGTGGATGCGGTGTGTGGGTAACGCCCGACACGCATGCGCCATGGGTTCAGAGTCAGCCCACACTGGCCTATCTCCACTCATTCAACGAGCATATCGACCAGCGCTATGACGCAACGTTCAAAGGGGTATGGCTGGTCAACAGCACCTCGTCTAACTATGATCCCAACTTTGGTCCAACCTATGGTGCGGCAGGTCCGCTGCAGATAGGCGATACGGCCTTTGTGGTATCGAAATATGTCTATACGGATGAAGAGCGCGCACAACATCACTACAAGATCTATGATGCCAACGACGTGTTCGACCCTATCACACACAAGAGTTTCGGCACACGCGACTATTTCATCAGTGGCTACAAATTCCACGATAGCACCAATCCCACAGGATGGGAGTATTTCAGTGGGCGCGACTGGTTTGTGCTTCGTCTGGCTGAGATGTACCTGATTGCTGCCGAAGCAGAGATGCAACAGGGCAACAAGACCGAGGCAGTACGCCTGCTGAACATCCTGCGCGAAAAGCGAGCCATCCCAGGACACGAAGCTGAGATGCGCATCACAGAGGCCGATCTGGATATTGACTTCATCCTGGATGAACGTGGACGTGAACTCTCGATGGAGCAGCAGCGATTCTTCGACCTGAAACGCACAGGCAAATTCATAGAGCGTATCAAGAGGATGAACCCTGACGTGGCCGACGTCATTCAGTCGTACCACCAGTTGCGCCCCATCCCCCAGTCGGAGATCGACGCACTGACCAACAAAAGTGAGTTCAAACAGAACGAAGGTTATCAATAAACAGAATGATTCATATATTTAAGTTATATTAGTTAGTTATACATTGCGTAGAAGAAAGGAGGAGTACGAGATGTATTCCTCCTTTAGAAACAAAAAAAAAGAGAATATGAGAAAAGTTTTATTAAGTATTTGTTTAGTGCTACTCGCCGCCCATGTTCAGGCGGCACACAAAGTGTTTCACATGGTCGTTGCTGCAGATGGCAGTGGTGATTTCACATCCGTTCAGGCAGCCATCGACGCTGTGCCGGATAACAACCTTAACCAGTGCCTCATCTTCATCAAGGCTGGCACCTATCAGGAACATGTGTTCATACCTCAAGACAAAGGACGCCTCAGTATTATTGGAGAAGGCAGAGATGTGGTGTTTATCACGGACAATCAAAAAAGTGGAGGTCCTGAAGCGGTGCCTGTAGATAAAGGGGCTACAGTAGTAGTGCATGCCAGCGATGTCACCTTTCAAGGCATCTCTTTTGTAAACAGCTATGGGGTGCAGGCCGAAGATGGCCCTCAGGCGTTGGCACTCTATGCCAAAGGCGACCGCATAGCTTTAGACCATTGCGCCATTTTGAGCTATCAGGATACCTATCGCACTTCTGAGAGCGACAACGGGCGCAACTATGTCTGCAACAGCCTCATTCTCGGTGCAGTAGATTTCATCTATGGCAGCGGTAATGCCTGGTTTGAGAATTGCACCATCAAGATCAACCGCAAGTCGGGCGGTTGGATTGTGGCTCCGAAACACCGTGACACGACACGATGGGGCTACGTGTTCAACAACTGCACACTGACTGCCGATGGCAATCCCGCAGAAACAAGCATCCTGCTGGGACGCCCCTGGCACCACCAGCCACAAACAGTATTCCTGAACACACGCGCAGAAATCACTATTCCCGCCGAGGGATGGTGTCCACACATGAACGGACTGCCCAAGGTGTTTGCCGAATATAATACCACGAACGCCAACGGCACCCCACTCGAGCTGTCAAAACGCATCAACCGTTACTACCGTTTTGATGAGAAAGGCGACACCATCTGGTGTACCGCCAAACAAATCCTATCAGCTCAGGAGGCTGCCCGATACACCATCGAAGCCGTCATGGAAGGCGATGACCACTGGAATCCGCAACAGCTGTTCGAGCCAGCCAAGCACCCTATTGGCTACGTGACCATCAATGGACGAAAGGTGGCCGTAAACCAATATGGCTGTTTCAGCAGGGAGAATAGAAAAGAAAAATAGTTAATTTCTTTGTGATATAAATATAATATTGTATTTTTGCACCCAAGTAAACTACTTAAAATTGAGATGATGATGACACGACCGAATTATGTATGGAGACTAAAAACAATTATTCTGACAATTGTTTTAGGATATACATCTGCCTCATGGGCCGAAAACTATCCGTATCGTTCCGACTTCTTGTGGCTGACGATACCTGATCATGCCAACTGGCTATACCAGACTGGTGAGCAGGCCAAGGTAGAGGTGAGCTTCACACGATATGGCATACCACAAAATGTAGAAGTGAACTACGAGATAGGGCCCGACGAGATGCCTGCCACCTCATCAGGCACAGTAAAACTCAAGAATGGCAGAGCCACTATCAGCATGGGCACTATGAAGCATCCCGGTTTTCTGGATTTGCGCCTCAGCGTCAAAGGGGATTACCAGCACCACGTGAAAGTGGGATTCTCGCCCGAGAAACTTAAACCTTACACCAAGAACCCAAAGGATTTTGACGACTTCTGGCAAGGCAATCTGGAAGAGGCACGCCAAAGTCAGTTGCATGTAGATTGCAAGAAAGTGGACAGCTACTGCACCGACGAGACCGACACCTACCTGCTGAAGATAAAGACCGACAAGCGGCATAGCATATACGCCTATCTCTCACGCCCCAAGAGGCAAGGGCAATATCCTGTCGTGCTGTGCCCACCAGGTGCCGGCATCAAGACCATCAAGGAACCCATGCGCAATATCTACTACGCCAAAAACGGGTTTATCCGTCTGGAGATGGAGATACACGGTCTGAACCCAGAGATGACCAACGAGCAGTTTAAGGAGATCACAACGGCCTTCGATTACGAGAATGGCTATCTCACCAATGGTTTGGACAATAAGGACAACTACTACATGAAGCATGTCTATGTGGCCTGCGTACGTGCCGTGGATTACTTATGCTCACTATCTGAATGGGATGGTAAGAACGTATTTGTGCAAGGGGGCAGCCAGGGAGGGGCGCTGTCGCTCATCACAGCGGCACTCGACCCTCGCATCACGGCATGCGTGGCCAATCATCCGGCATTAAGCGATATGGCAGGCTATCTGGACAACCGGGCTGGTGGGTATCCGCATTTCAACCGCCTAAAGGGTATGCTCACACCTGCCAAAGTGGAGACGATGGCGTATTTCGACGTGGTCAACTTTGCGCGTCGCATCACTTGTCCAGTTTATCTCACCTGGGGCTACAACGACAATGTCTGTCCGCCCACAACTAGCTATATCGTGTGGAATCTCATCACGGCTCCCAAGGAATCACTCATCACACCCATCAATGAGCACTGGACATCGGATACTACAAATTATAATCAAATGTTATGGTTAAAAAAACATCTCAGATAATACTGCTCCTGCTGATAGCGGTCGCTACAGCACAGGCACAGAAACGCGAGAAATATGAGTTCATGCGCAACCTGCCGGCGTATGCCGACTCGCTGATAGCCGACCTGGACTATCCTTTGGCTTGGGGCAACAGCCCTATCAAGAACTTCAAGAAATGGCGCAAGGCGGCCCGACAGAAGGTGCTGGACTGCATGCTGACACCACCGCCTGCTCCTGCTGACGGCTACAAGGCCACCGTGCTCTACGAGGAGCAGCGACAGGGTTATAAGGCGCGCAAGATAGAGATTCAGCTGTCGCGCTACTACAAGGTGCCGGCCTACGTGCTGATTCCTGACGGCAAGGGGCCCCACCCGGCTGTCAACATGCTGCACGACCACGGCGGACATTTCTATATAGGTAAGGAGAAATGTATCTACCCTCTGGCCTGCGAGGACTCGACGGTGATCAAGGATGCGCTTGACTGGGCCAAGGGCTACGATGGACAGTTCTTTGGCGACTACCTGGCTCAGCATGGCTATGTGGTGCTGTCGGCCGACGCACCGATGTGGGGCGAACGGGGCCAGAAGGAGGGTATGAAGCGCAACCTCTACGACATGATAGCCGGCAACATGATGATGTATGGCATCAACCTCTCGGCCTATATGACCTACGACGATATCGCTGCCACGGAGTTTCTGGCACAGATGCCCGAAGTGGATGCCAAACGCATCGGTTGCACGGGGTGGTCGATGGGGGCTTATCGCGCCTGGATGCTGGCAGCACTGAGCGACCGCATCAAAGCGGGGGCTGCCGTGTGCTGGATGGTGACTGCCGACGAACAGATGGGATTCAAATACAGTCGCACGGAGAATGGCGGGTTTGCCAACTGTCTGCCAGGATTGCGCCGCTGGTTGGACTACCCCCACATCGCCAGCATAGCCTGTCCCAAGGCCATGCTGTTCATCAACGGCACACAGGACAAACTCTTCCCTGTGGCAGGGGTGGAAAAGGCTTTCAGCACGATGCACGATGTCTGGAAGAGTCAGGGTGCTGACAATCTGCTGGAGACAGAACTCTGGGACATGCCTCACAGCTGCGGCAAGAGATCGCAGCAACGCGTACTCGAATTCTTCAATAAACATTTAAAATAACTATCACTCATGCGAACCAAAATATTTACAATCTTCATGATGAGCCTCGGCATAGCACCGGTCAGCGCTCAACAGTTACCCTATCAGAACGCACAGCTCAGTGCGGCACAACGTGCCGACGACTTGCTGAAGCGGCTCACCATCGACGAGAAGGTCAGTCTGATGATGGACACCTCGCCTGCCATACCCCGACTGGGCATCCCACAGTTCCAGTGGTGGAACGAGGCACTGCACGGAGTGGGGCGCAATGGCTTTGCCACCGTGTTTCCCATCACCATGGCGATGGCTGCCTCGTGGGACGATGCCCTGCTGCACCAGGTGTTTACAGCCGTGAGCGACGAGGCACGGGTGAAAGCGCAGCAGGCCAAGCGCACGGGCGACATCAAGCGCTACCAGAGTCTGTCGTTCTGGACACCAAACATCAACATCTTCCGCGACCCGCGCTGGGGACGCGGACAGGAGACTTACGGTGAAGACCCTTACCTGACGGCCCGCATGGGACTGGCTGTGGTGCGCGGACTGCAGGGCGTGGGCTACCAAGGCGAAGACCTGGGCATATCGAAATACCGCAAGTTGCTGGCTTGCGCCAAGCACTTTGCCGTGCACAGCGGACCGGAGTGGAACCGGCATGAGTTTAATATAGAGAACCTGCCTGAGCGCGACCTCTGGGAGACGTATCTGCCTGCCTTCAAGGCACTGGTGCAGGAGGGAAAGGTGGCCGAGGTGATGTGCGCCTACCAGCGCATTGACGGTCAGGCTTGTTGCGCCCAGACACGCTACGAGCAACAGATACTGCGCGACGAATGGGGATTCGACGGACTGATCACCAGCGACTGCGGTGCCATACGCGACTTCCTGCCCCGCTGGCACCATGTGGCTGAGGATGGCGCCGAAGCATCGGCCAAGGCGGTGCTGGCTGGCACCGATGTGGAGTGCGGCTCGGAATACAAGCACCTACCCGAAGCGGTGAGGCGCGGCGACATCAAAGAGGCCGACCTGGACCGCAGTCTGCGACGACTGCTCATAGCGCGTTTCGAACTGGGCGACTTCGATCCGGACAGCATGAATCCCTGGACAGCACTGCCCGAGAGCGCGATTGCTTCGCCTGCTCATAAGCAACTGGCTCTGGAGATGGCCCGCAAGAGTATCGTGCTGCTCAAGAACAATGGAGTGCTGCCACTGGCCTCTACTGCTGGCGACGTGGTGGTGATGGGGCCTAACGCCAACGACTCGGTTATGATGTGGGGCAACTACGCGGGTTATCCCACGCATACCATCACAGCCCTCGACGGCATCCGCCACTATGTGCCGCAGACACGCTATATCCCTGGTTGTGCCCTCACGCGCAACGAGGTGTATGAGAGTCGGTTCGGCCTGCTCAAAGACCCGCTCGGCAACAGGGGCATGCAGATAGCCTACTGGAACAATACAGATATGCAGGGTGAGCCGGTGACGGTGGTGAACACACGTCAGGCCGTGAACCTGAGTAACGGCGGCAACACGGTGTTTGCACCTGGTGTGAACCTGGAGAACTGCTCGGCACGTCTTGACGCCACACTCCTGGCGCAGACCGACGAGACACTGCTCTTCCCCATCAGCGGCGACGACAAACTACGCCTCATCGTGAATGGCGACACGCTGGTGAACATCTGGAAGGGACGCCAGCGCATCCAGGGTGCGATGCCACAAGTAGCAGTGAAAGCAGGACAGCATTACCGCATACAGATAGACTACGTGCAGGAAACTGGCTACGGTGCCCTGAACTTTGATGTCAAGAAGAAACAGGCTCCTACTGCCGACGAACTGTTGGCACAGATAGGAGGGGCTGAGACGGTGATCTTCGTGGGTGGCATCTCGCCCAGTCTTGAAGGTGAGGAGATGCGCGTGAGCGAACCGGGCTTCAAGGGGGGCGATCGCACCAGCATCGAACTGCCTCAGGTGCAGCGCCAGTTGCTGGCTATGCTCCACGGGGCTGGCAAGCGCGTGATCTTCGTCAACTGCTCTGGCTCTGCCATCGCCATGGTGCCCGAGCTGGCATCGTGCGATGCCATCCTGCAGTGGTGGTATGGGGGCGAACAGGGCGGCACGGCTCTGGCCGAGGTGCTCTTCGGAGCCTATAACCCCAGCGGCAAGTTGCCCGTCACCTTCTATCGCAGCACGGATGACCTGCCCGACTTCCTGGACTACACCATGACGGGACGTACCTACCGCTATTTCAAAGGTCAGCCGCTGTTCCCCTTCGGTTTCGGACTGAGCTACACTACCTTCAGCACCTCGAAACCCGTATATAAGAATGGTAAGGTGCAGGTGAAAGTGAGCAACACGGGTAGCCGTGAGGGACTGGAGACGGTACAGGTGTATATTCGTCGTGTGGCAGATACAGCCGGGCCTCTCAAGACGCTGCGTGCCTACCAGCAGGTGCTGCTGGCACCGGGCGAGACGAAGACCATCAGTATCGCACTGCCCCGCAAGAGTTTTGAAGGTTGGGATGCTGCCACCAACACCATGCGTGTGGTACCTGGCAAGTATGAGGTGATGGTGGGCCACTCCAGTGCCGACAGCGATCTGCAGAAAATCCTAGTGAGCATTAAATAGGAAATACCAAACAATACAAAATAGAATGATGAACAAGAAACTACTATTAAGCTTATCTCTCTTGTCGCTGACACTGGCGGCACAGGCGCAATACCAGTCGAAGGTATGGTGCCCCGACAATGGCAATGGTACCTACACCAACCCGGTGATCAATGCCGACTATTCTGACCCCGACGTGTGCGTGGGACCAAGTGGCGATGACTACTATCTGACGGCTTCGAGCTTCCACTGCACGCCGGGACTGCCCATCCTGCACTCCAAGGACCTGGTGAACTGGCAGATTGTGGGCTACGCGCTGAAGAACCTCTACACGGGTCACGAGGCGCTGCTGCAACACTTCGGCAGTAAGCCGCAGCACGGCAACGGGGTGTGGGCACCCAGCATACGCTACCACAACGGGCAGTACTATATCTACTGGGGCGACCCCGACTTTGGTGTGATGATGGTGAAGACCAAGAACGGCGATCCTGCCGGTGAGTGGGAAGACCCCGTCTGCGTGATCAAGGGACAGGGCTATATCGATACTACCCCACTCTGGGATGAGGATGGACGCTGCTATCTGGTGAACGGATGGGCCAACTCGCGCGCCAAGTTCGCATCGGTGCTGACAGTGCGCGAGCTGAATGCGGAGGGCACGAGACCTATCGGGCAACCGGTGATTGTGTTCGACGGTAACGGCACGGAGAACCGCACCTGCGAGGGGCCGAAGTTCTACAAGCGCAACGGCTGGTACTGGATTATGTGTCCGGCGGGTGGCGTGCCCACAGGCTTCCAGTTGGCCATGCGCTCCAAGAGTCCCTATGGTCCCTACGAGCACAAGATCGTGCTGGCACAGGGCAAGACCAATATCAACGGACCGCACCAAGGTGCCTGGGTACACACCAAGTATGGCGAGGACTGGTTCCTGCACTTCCAGGACAAGGAGGCCTACGGGCGCGTGGTGCATCTGAACCCGGTGGACTGGACCAGTGGCTGGCCTATCATGGGACAGAAAGGGGAGCCGGTGACCACCTATCGCAAACCGAAAGCGGCGGTAAGCACGATCGTGAACCCGGTGGAGAGCGACGAGTTCAACCAACCTGCCCTGGGACTGCAATGGCAGTGGCACGGCAACTACGACGAGAAGTTTGGGGTGCCCACAGCCTTCGGCACCTTCCGCATCTACACCCACAAACTGTCGGAGGGCTGGAAAAACTTCTGGGAGGTGCCCAACATGCTGCTGCAGAAGACACCTGCCGACCGCTTTACGGTGACCACCAAACTGCGCTTCACCTCGAAGGCTGAGGGACAGATGGGCGGACTCATCATGATGGGACTGGACTATACAGCCTTGGTAGTGCGCCGTACCGGCAAGCAGTTCGAACTGGTGCAGCTCACGTGCAACGGTGCTGACAAAGGTGCCGCACAAACAGAGCAGCTGATAGCCACCCTGAAGCCCACGGCTATAGACAAGATAGACTACAAGCCCGGCATGCACGAGGATATCTATCTGCGCATGATAGTGAACGACTCGAAACTTAAACTGGCTTGGAGTCAGGACGGCAAGAATTTCAAACCTTGCGGCAGTGAGTTTAAGATGAAAGAAGGAAAATGGATTGGTGCCAAGTTCGGATTTGTATCGGTAGAGACCGATGCCAAAGCCGACAGAGGCTGGTTAGAGCCCGACTGGATAAGAGTCGGGCTCTAAAAGCCATCACTTTCTCAAACGTACAAAAACGGGATAGTGATCGGAGGGAAGGCGTTTCTGGTGCTTTTGGAAGTTGATCTCCTGTGGAGCATTGGCGCCTTTGAGAACATCACCGTTTTGTGGAGCCTCCGACCAATAGGCATTGGTAAGTACGCCGTATCGCTCTACAGCAAAACAGGGCGATACAAACACATGGTCGATACGACTGTCGGTTTTCAACTCGGGATCCCAGCTATTAAAGGTTCCGTTCTCGGCAAAGCGCAACTGGGCTTTCTCATAGCTGTCGTTAAGGATGCCCGACTGTGTAAAGATGCTGTAGATCTCGTTAGTCTGGTCCACATTAAAGTCGCCCGTCAACACCACAGGTTTTCCCTTCGCAATATCCTTAATACGCTGCACCACCAACTTGGCACCCTCACGGCGTGCCACCGTACCAACATGGTCCATGTGCAGATTAAAGTAATAAAAATCCAAGTTCGTGCCTTTAAGCTTGAAATAGCCCCACGAGCAAATACGCACACAGGCAGCATCCCAACCTAAACCTGGCTTTTCGGGGGTTTCAGATAACCAGAAGTCGCCATGATCCAACAACTTGATTTTGTTACGGTCGAAGAAGATGTTTGAATGTTCACCGGCATGCTGGCCATCGTCGCGTCCCAATCCGATACAATCGTAATCAGGCAACTGCTTCAGCAAATCCTGGCGTTGTGACTCCAGAACCTCCTGGGCACCAAAAATATCGGGATGTTCAAACAGTATTTGGCTACACAGCACAGGCATGCGCTGCTGCCAGCCATTGCCCACCTTGGCGTCGCCATCATTCTGGTAACGTATATTGTAGCTACCCACGTAAAGCTGGTTAGCCTGACGACGCGCAGCCTCTACTTCGGCTCGCTTGGCGCGATAGTAACTGTCAACAAAGTCAATCTGCTGGCGATTGGGCACATCAATAAGCGAAGCACCATCGCTGAACTGCATGGTGGTAGGCTTACTCTCGTCGAAAGTAGGCCAGTAAGGCAGTCCCTTACCATTAGGATTTCCCGTCTTGGCAAAGTTCACCCAATATTGCTGCATCATCTCCGACACGGCACTCTCAGCAGGATACTTCTGCGGATTGTCCAGGAAGTGACCATTCAAATACATAATATCATCGGCATGTGCCACACCCTTACGACGCGTATCGTGCGAAAAACTCTCTGTCGAGGGCTGAGCCAAATAGGCTGCATATGCGGCACTCTTACCTGTTTTGCTCTGCAGGTTCACCCATGCATACGATGGCCATGCAAAGCCCATATCACGGAAACAGTCGGCAAAACCATGCCATGCCTCGTCATTGGTACGTCCTGGATAAACCTGAAGTGCTTTGTCGGCCCAATCGCCAAAGATACCCTTCACGGTTTTCTGATAGTCCTCAGCCTTGATATTGCCTGGCGCAAACAGCGCACCCTCGTCGCTATTGGTCATCACAATCATCGGCACATCGTTATACTCGCCACGCTCATATAAGCGATACTGGTCGTCGCAAATCACGTAACCATCCACACAAGGCCAGAAACCACTAAAGCCCACGTTACCATCGCACAGTGCCATCGCATCCATCTCGCGCAGTTCCTTCAGGCTCTTTTTCTTCAGATGTTTCTGGAAAGCAACGCCCTGACTCTCGGCACCCTTCTGAGAGGCATCGAGACCCAGCGAACGGGGCTGATCGCTCCAAGGCGCAAACGAACCGCCACTATGACTGATACAGCCACGGAACAGCCCCTTAGCCAATGGCGATGCACACAGCATGCTGCAACTGATAGCACCGGCACTCTCACCAAAGATTGTAACCTTTGTTGGGTCACCACCAAACTGTGCAATGTTACGCTGCACCCACTGCAATGCATAAATCTGATCAAGCAAGCCATAGTTACCCGAATGTCCATCTGGGCTTTCCTTGGTCAGTTCGGGATGGGCCATAAAACCTAAGGCACCAGTGCGATACTCGATACTCACGATAACCACACCACGCTGAGCCAAACGCTTCCACAGGTCGCCACCATACCACTCTGTCTGGAATCCGCCACCATGAATCCACACCATCACAGGCAATTTTTCAGTAACAGCCTTTGCAGGGGTGGCAATACCCAAGTACAAGCAGTCTTCGTTCATCCTATCGGCCGTACGCCCTGGGCGTGTGGGCTGTGGAGGCATAGGTCCGAACGTATCGCACACACGCACCCCCTTCCATGCCTTGGCAGGCTGAGGGGCACGCCAGCGCAAATCGCCTACAGGCGGTGCTGCGTAAGGAATGGCCTTATAAACAGCCAGTCCGTCATCGAGTACACCTTTCACTTTACCAGTTTCTACACGTGTTGCCAACAGCGGTTGAGCCTCAGCAACAAAGCTGGTTGCCATCAAAACAGCAACCAGCATCAGTCTTCTAAGTAACACTTTCATCACTTGTTTAATTTTATTTTTTAGTTGTTGTACATTCATTTACAAGATATACGATACTCATATACGGTATGCCTGAATTTGATTCGAGACCAATCTCACAGGTGCGACTGTTAGAGTAGCCCACCTCGATATGGTTGGCCTCAATCTGCGAACGCAGCTTGCGCAGGCCGTACTTATTTAGTTCAGGGAACGTAAAGCCTCGGTCGCCTGCAAAACCACAACAGCCCACCCCCTCGGGCAGGAACACATTGTTCGAGCACAGCTTAGCCAGGGCTATCAAATCCTTATCTACACCCATCTGACGGGTAGAACACGTCAGATGCAGGGCTATATGGCGGTCGATAGGATGGAAATCCAGTCGTGGAACAAGGAACTTCATGATAAACTCGGCAGGCTCGTATAAATGCATCTTGTGCATGACCTTCTTCATGCGGTGCAGACAAGGACTCTGGGCGCACAGCACCGGATACTTGCCCTCATCACTAGCTTTCCAAAGGGCAGCCTCTAGTTCTGCACTCTTACGGTCGGCAATGTCAAGCATACCCTTACTCTCCCAAATCTGTCCACAACACATACGCTCCATACCCTCAGGGAATATCACCTCATAACCTGCCTTGGCCATCAGTTGTATCACCTCATCTACCAGGTCATGAATCTTTCCGCCATGCCGCGACTGTCCCATGGTTTGATTAATGCAACTGGGGAAATAGACCACCTTTAGCTGAGAGCTGGCAGTTGATTGTTGAGAGGCATCATTACTATTCGGTCGTACCGATTCGATAATGAATTGGGTGAGGTCGCTCTTTTTGGGCTGGCGATGTTTTTTGGGCATAGCAGTGGTCCAAAGAGGCAGCCCCATCTTATTCATCGTACGGCACACAGTGGTCATCAGTTTCGGGCCAAGTGTTACGTGGGCTGCATGCGCCACGTCGAGAACCACACGCAGTCCACTCTTAATGCCAGCCATGTGGTTGGCAGCAAACTCGCCCACGCCATAGCCAAACGGACGTGTATTCATGTCCAGTTGTCGTATCAGGTGCGTCAGCTCGCCTGTGTTTATCTTCATGGGGCATGACGTTGAACACAGACCATCAGTAGCACAAGTTTGATCACCATAGTACTTATACTGATGCTCCAGGCGCTCCAAACGCTCGTAGTCCTCACCAGTATTAATCAATCGACGGATCTCGCGCTGAATAGCGATGCGCATACGCGACGACAGCGTAAGTCCGCACGACATACAGTTAACCTCGCAAAAACCGCACTCTATACACTTGTTGGCACGCTTCACCTGTTCGATGGTTTCTTTAGCTGTACTCAGCTCAGGGGCCATCAGATAGTGACCGCCATCGGGCACCTCACTATATTCATAATCCAGCACAGGCAGGGGTTTCAGACATTTGATAAAACAGTCAGGATCATCATTGAAGATGACACCACGGTTGAGCAGTCCATGGGGATCAAAGATGGCCTTGAGTTCCTTCATAGCCTCGTAGGCCTTATCACCCCACTCGTATTTCACAAACGGTGCCATGTTGCGACCGGTGCCGTGTTCGGCCTTCAGCGAACCGTCGTATGCCTCTACCACGAGCTTGGCCACAGCGCGCATCATCTCGGCATAACGAGCCACCTCGTGTTCTTCGGCAAAACTTTGATTCAATATAAAATGGTAGTTACCCTCAAAGGCATGTCCGTAGATGCAGGCATCGTTGTAGCCATGGTCGGCTATCAGCTGCTGTAGCTTCACTGTTGCCTCGGGCAGACTCTCGATAGGGAATGCCACATCCTCAATCAGGCAACTGGTACCTATCGGACGCGTACCGCCCACCGAAGGGAAGATTCCACTACGAATAGCCCAATACTTATTATAAACAGCCGGATCTTCGGTAAACTCCACCTCGCCATAAAGACGGAATGCGCTCAGACACGACTTGATGTGATTAATCTTCTCCAACAGTTGCTCGTGCGTAACGGCTTTGGTTTCGGTAAGAATGGCCGTCAGATTGTGGTAATCACCAGGCGATACTCCCACAATACTACCAGCATCAACGTCCTGTTTGTACTGTAAAAACACAGGGTCATCAACCGACGAGAGCGATTTATAATCGAGCATTTCGGCACTCTTCACCATCAGGTTTTCGGCACTCATCTCCAAATCTTCGTCACCAGCCTTCAGTTTCTTCATGGCCACCACGGCCTCGCAACTCTCCTTCATGGTCATAAAGTAAACCATAGCCGATGCCTTATAGGGATAGTCCTTCAGCGTTTTCATCGTTACCTCCGACAGGAAGGCCAGTGTACCCTCACTGCCAACGATAGAATGAGCAATGATGTCGAACGGATCATCGTAAGCCACCAACGGGCGCAGATTCAGACCTGTAACATTCTTGATGGTGTACTTCTTATAAATACGCTTAGACAGTTCCTTATCGGCACGCACTTTTTCACGAAGTGCTTCGATTTTAGCGATAAACTCAGGATGTGTCTTTCTAAACATCTCACGACTCTCGGCATCTCCGGTATCCAGCACCGTGCCATCAGCCAGTATGATACGTACCGACTGCAGCATGCGATCGCTATTGGCATGCACGCCGCAGTTCATGCCCGAGGCATTGTTTACCACAATACCACCTACCATGGCTGCACCAATTGATGCCGGATCGGGTGGAAACACGCGGTCGTAAGGCTTCAATATTTGGTTAACCCTCGCCCCTACAATACCTGGCTGCAACTTGATACATTCTCCATGGTCAACTATCGAATACTTTTCCCAATGCTTGCCAGCTACGATGAGGACACTGTCAGTACAACTCTGACCTGAGAGCGATGTACCAGCAGCACGAAAGGTAAAGGGCAGTTTGTATTTATTGCACAACTGCACAATTCTGGATATCTCCTCCTCACCATCACTGCGAAGAACGACCTTCGGAATCTGACGGTAAAAACTAGCATCGGTACCCCATCCTAAGGTACGTAGTTCATCGGTATAAATACGCTCTGCAGGCATAAAACACCGCAATTCTGATAGGAATTTGTTCAGCATAGGGCTATCGGGTTTAGTTATACTTTAGATTTTTTGTGAGCAAATATACAAAAATTTTTGATACCCAAGCACATTTTCGGCATTTTTTTGCCTCTTTTGATTTTTTCACTAAAAAAAACATCTAACGTAACAAAAGTTTTTGTATATTTGTCGGCAGAACTTATATAAATATTCACTAACACTAAAATCCTATGTCAGCATTAGTTTCTGCTATCCCTATTCTGTTACTCATTGTATTAATGATGGGTTTCAAGGTTTCTGGCTACAAGAGCGCTATCATCACGCTGATTGTAACCATTGTATTGGCACTGTTTGCAGCTCCAAGTTTAGGCATTGTACCCGAGAAGTATGCCCAGGCTGGCATCGTGGGCATCACGTTATGGTCGGTAGTCGAAGGATTACTCAAGGCGTGCTTCCCTATTATACTTATCATTATATGTGCGATTTTTAGTTATAATATCCTGTGCGAAACCAAGGAGATCGAAACCATCAAGACGCAGTTTATACAGATGACCAGCGATAAAGGACTACTGGTGCTGCTGCTTACGTGGGGCTTAGGTGGCGTACTAGAAGGTATGGCAGGCTTTGGCACCGCTGTGGCCATTCCTGCAGCCATTCTGATAGGTCTGGGATTCAAGCCCATGTTCTCGGCCGTGATCTGTTTGATAGCCAATACCGTAGCTGTAGGTTTTGGTGCTGTAGGCTTGCCAGCCACCACACTGGCCAACCAGGTAGCAGCCAGCGGCACTGCCACCCCCGAAGAGTTGTGTGAGGTGGCTACCTTCATTATCCTGCAACTCTCGCTGATGTTCTTTATCACACCTTTCCTCATCCTGATGCTAACCGACAAGACAAAGGTGGTAAAAAACATCTGCATCGCCCTGTTTGTGGGCACTTTCTCCATTGTCGTACAGTTCTGCTGCGCCCACTTTATTGGTCCAGAAACGCCTGCTATTCTAGGATCGGTAGCTGCCATCATCGCCATGCTTATCTACAACAAGCTGTTCATACACGATGAGAGTCCAGCCGACGTACTGCAGGTTGAGAAACACCACTTCAGTCTGGTAAAAACCCTGAAGGCCTGGAGTGTTTACGGTTTGATTATATTCTTTATCCTCATCAGCAGTAAGATTGTGCCGCCAGTCAACGATTTGCTGGGCAGTACACTCGTAACAAAATTCGACCTACCCGTGATTGGCAACACTTTTAAGTTTGGCTGGCTATCCAATGCCGGACTGATGATTTTCCTGGGTGCCATGATTGGCGGACTAATTCAGGGCATGAGCTTTGGCACACTGCTGAAGCTGCTAGCCAAAACCACACTGAACCTGCAGAAAACGGTAGTTACCATCTGCTGTCTAGTAGCCATGGCCATGCTGATGAACAATGTAGGTATGACTAACGATATTGCAAAGGGGCTGGTGATGCTTACCGGCGCCGCCTTCCCATTCTTTGCACCACTCATCGGTTCTATCGGTACATTTGTGACAGGTAGCGCCACCAATGCCAACATTCTGTTTGGTAAGCTACAGGCCACCGCTGCCAGCGACCTAGGTTTAGTGAACCAAGGTAGTTTCTTTGGTGTAAGTGGCAACGAGACCAACTGGCTTGCAGCCGCCAACTGTGCCGGTTCTGAGGGTGGCAAGCTGCTATCACCACAAAGTATCGCCATCGCTACCGCAGCATGTGACATGGAGGGGCAGGATGGCGATATTATGCGTAAGACCATGCCGTTTGCTATCTTCTGGATACTCATGAACGGCCTGATGGTGTTCTTAGGCTTGCATGTTATTTAGCTGGTTGCAGGTACCAACGTACCGTCCAACTTAGCTCTGCACCGGGAGCCAGGGTCGTATAAGCACCTTGGCTCTCGAGTTCAATATAGGTTTTGCCACGGTTCACATATACCTGAATCTCGGCCTCGCCAGGTGCAGGCTCATCGGCCTTCAGGTCAGCAAACTTCTTGGTCAGCACCAGTCCATTGTTCTCGTAGCTCAGCCAGCCCTTACCGTCGGCATTTATCTTACGGTTCTGTTGAGTCTCGTCGGCTTTGTAGCAAGTCACCCCACCCTGCTGCTCAAAGTTCATCAAGCCAGCGGGCCAAATGCTCTCAACAGGTGCCTCAAACTTAATCACACCAGCGTTAGGTACACGTGTAATCTCCCATGGAGCCACCTTTCGTTCCTCGTTACTTTCGTTAATAATGCTGTAGGTAACAACGATGGCACCATCTTTTGCATCGGTGCTGAAGTCTTTGCGCACACGATACTTCAGTTTCTCGGATACAGGACTGGTCATCACTAGGTGCCCATCCTTCTCGACAACCTCATACACGCCTTTGTCGAGTTCGAACACTGGAGGCCAGTTCCACTCCTTCTGCGGACTTGTCCAGAATGTGCTACCGAAGCTTTCGGGCCACCTGAGCTGCGAAATAACTTCTTGATTCTGATACTTGAGCGACGTAATTTTGGCGCCCTTTTCGGGGGTGATAGTCATGGTTACATCGCCAATCTTCACCTCTTTTGTCTGTGCCATGGCTGCCGACGACATGAGCAGCGCTACGGCCATAAGAATTACATTTCGTTTCATACTTATAGTTGATAGTGATTTTTATAGATGTTAGACGCGCAGCAAGGTCAAAAGTTAAGTCGTATTATAGTTCGTTAACGTTAGTTCTGCCGATAACCGGCCAAAAAAGCGTACCTTTGCTGCCGATAAGTAGAAAGATTGGGAAATAGATGGAGAGACTTTGGAATAGAAACTATTGCAAGGTGATGGCAGCCAACTTTACGCTGTTTTTTGCCTTTTACGTGCTGACACCATTATTGCCACTGTATCTGAGCGAGCACTTTGGTGCCACTAAAGATGTGATCGGGCTAGTGCTTTCAGGCTATACCATTACAGCCTTACTGGTTCGTCCGTTTAGCGGCTTTGTCGTTGATTCGTTTCCCCGTAAAACAGTACTCATGCTGTCGTTTGGCGTATTTGCCATCTTTTTTGCCGGATATCTGGCTGCCTCTACCCTTTTGCTGTTCACCATTGTACGCACACTGCATGGCGGCCCCTTCGGCGCCCTCACCGTGTCGAACTCAACCGTAGCCATAGATGTGCTGCCCAGCAGTCGGCGTACCGAGGGTATCGGCTATTACGGTTTGAGCAATAACCTAGCCATGGCCATTGCACCCACTATCGGCATTTTCATCTATCAATTCACGCATAGTTTCGAGTTCCTTTTCTGGCTAGCACTCATTGTGGCCACCATAGGTTGGCTAATAGATTCGACAGTCGTTCTTAAGCCTAGAGTGGCTAGCAAAGCAAGCCAATCTAGAACATCTAGACCAACAAGGCTTTCATTAGATCGTTTCTTCCTCACCCGTGGTTGGCTGCTTGGCCTTAACATGATAGCTTTTGGTTTTAGCTTTGGTGTGCTTAGCAACTATCTGGCCATTTATGGTAAGGAGGTGATGGGCATTACCGGTGGTACTGGCACCTATTTTATGTTGTGCTCAGTAGGTCTTATCCTTAGTCGGTTGCAGGGCAGTAAAGCCCTCCGTGCCGGTCGTGTAACCCATAACGCTGCCACAGGCATGGTCATCTCACTAGTAGGCTATACATTATTTATCTTGATGCCAACGCTGTCTCAATGGTCAATGTTCAAAGGAACATGGTCCATGATCATCGGCTACTACGGCTCGGCTCTATTAATTGGCTTGGGCAACGGCCACATGTGGCCAGCATTCCAGAATATGACTATCAATGTGGCCAGCAACAACCAACGCGGCACAGCCAACAGCACCATTCTTATCTCGTGGGATATTGGTATGGGATTGGGCATTCTGATAGGCGGTATCGTAGCCGAGCTCATCAGCTACAGCGCAGCCTTTTGGACGGTAGTGGTTGTGAACGCCACTGGTGTAGCCACATATTTCTCAGCTACGCGCACCTTCTTCCTACGCCGCAATCTGAATGCTAGCGTACATTAAATAACTGTTACTTATCTTAGCAGTCCTTTCTTCTGGTCACGCATCTTGCAAGGTATCCAAACCGTAACAATGGTACCCTTGCCAAGTTCTGACTTGAGTTCGATAGTACCATGCAGCCCTTCAACAATCGACTTACAGATAGATAAGCCCAAGCCCGAACGCTGATTAAACAAGCTAAGCGAATCGCTATCTTGAATAAGTGTCGAGAAGTTGTTCTGCAAGTCCTGTGGTTCGCCATCGCCTGTATCTATCACTTCGATTTTCATACCATTATCAACATAATCATAGTCGATGGTAACATTACCTTCTTTGGTGTGCGCCAGAGCATTATGAAGCAGATGTGTCATCAGCTGATACATCAAGTTCGTATCCAATGTAGCCTTAGTGTGTGGCGACAATGGCGTACGAACCGAAACAATCACATTGGCACCGGCATCGCGCTGGGTTTCACGCCGATATGATGCCATCAGTTCAGCCAAATTAACCTCTATCATTGTAAAAGTGGCCATGCTATTCTCAAAACTCGAAAGTTCGAGTAGTTGCGATATAAAGTACAACAACTGCTTACCATTCTGATTAATATTCATCGCCGTGCTTTTCAGCGTTTTACGATCCATATCTTCGTTATCCAACATTCTTTGACTGGTATTAATAATAGCATTCAGTGGTGTGCGCAAAGCATGGCTTACATTGGCCATAAACACCGTTTTAATACGCTCACTACGCTGAGCACGACCAATCTCACTTCGTAGTCGCACCTGGTAATAATGCTGAACTAGAAAAAGACACACCGTAAATAAAACAAAAATCAGAATAAAAACAATTGCTTGCCAACTCATAATACTGTATTTTTTAGGTTTGGACTGCAAAGATAAGAAATAATCCAAAAAGAAAGAAGCAGTTAACAATCGTTAACTACTTCTTCTATGTTTTATTATGCAATGTCTATCTGTCGCGATAGCTTAACCTTCTCTTCAACTAGCTTAGGCAACTCTACGGTAAGCACACCGTTCTCTACGCGAGCCTTAATCTCCTCCTTCTTCACATCGTCGGGCAGTATCAGTGTCTGCTCAAACTTCGAGTACGAGAATTCTCGGCGCAGATAGCGTGTGTTTTTATCCTCATCCTTATGCTCCTGCTTCTGTTCCATCTTAATAATCAGGTTACCCTCATCGTTGATGTGAACATTAAAATCCTCCTTTTTCATGCCCGGTGCAGCAAGCTCTACAGTGTAGGCTTTATCACTCTCTTTTACGTTGATTGCAGGTGCTGTGCAATTAGCCTTTGGCAAATAGTCGGTATCGAACAAATCTGCAAATACACTTGGAATCCAACTGTTAGTTCTCATTACTGGCATCATAATCATTACCTCCTAATTCTATTTTCTTAAATTGTTAAACCATGTTATTGAGCGCCCTGCGGCGTTCACAAGCCATGATTGCAAAACAGATACCAGAGGCAAAATAGATGTCAGATTGACAGAATCTCCTGACAAATTGACAGAGCAGAAGCTACAGTAGGTATATCCGAAATAACCACCGAGCGCTTGCCTTTACCCTCGCGGAAGTTGCACTTACGGGGATAGCGCGACACGTATTGTAGTATCTTACCAAAGGCCTCGCTTTGGAAGTAAGGACTATCGTCGCGGCTCACAAAGTAGAAGTACATCTTCTGCTGTTTCAGCATGATTTTCTCGATACCCAGCTGCTTACCGGCCACACGTAGCGGTACCACCAGAATCAGTTCCTCACTCACTGCTGGTATGGCACCGAAACGGTCAACCAAGCGTTTGCGATAGGCATCCAGCTGCAACTCCAGTTGCGTACTGTTAGCCAGGTTGTCCAGCTCACGATACAGTAGCATGCGCTCCGAATCGCTCGGCACGTACTGATCGGGGAAATACATCTCGATATCGCTATCCAAGGCACAATCATCCACCCAGGCGATATTACTAGTCTCACTAGCCGGGCTAGTTTTTCCAGCGGCAGAGTCTGCCGCTGAAGCTGCCGAATCGGCGGCCGCAGCAAATTCGGGTTCTTCGTTCTTTAGTTCGCTCATCGCCTGGTTCAAAATTTTCTGATAGGTTTCGTAACCCAGATCAGCGATAAAGCCACTCTGCTCGGAACCCAACAGATTGCCGGCACCTCGGATATCCAAATCCTGCATGGCGATATTGATGCCCGAACCGAGATCGGAGAAATTCTCGAGTGCCTCCAGGCGGCGACGACTCTCCTGATTGAGAGCCGAAAGTGGCGGCGCCAGCAGATAGCAGAAAGCCTTGCGGTTGCCTCGCCCCACACGTCCACGCATCTGGTGCAAGTCACTCAGTCCGAAGTTGTGAGCACCATTGATGATGATGGTGTTGGCATTAGGTATGTCGATACCATTCTCAACGATGGTGGTTGAGAGCAGCACATCATAATCGTAATTGGAGAAATCGAGGATAATCTTTTCGAGTTCCTCGGGCTTCATCTGTCCATGCCCAATACATATACGAGCATCAGGCACATACTTCTGAATAATCTCAGCGATATGCTGCAGATCGGCAATGCGATTATTCACGAAATACACCTGTCCGTTGCGACTCATCTCGAAGTTTACGGCCTCAGAGATGATTTCAGGACTGAAAGTATGAATCTCAGTCTGTATGGGATAGCGGTTAGGAGGCGGTGTCTGTATCACACTAAGGTCGCGCGCCCCCACCAATGAAAACTGTAGCGTACGTGGTATAGGCGTAGCACTCATCGTGAGAGTGTCAACCGAGGTTTTCATCTGGCGCAATTTCTCTTTGGTAGAGACACCAAACTTCTGCTCCTCGTCGATAATTAGTAGGCCCAGGTCCTTAAACTTCACGGTTTTACTGACCAGACGCTGGGTGCCGATGATAATATCTATCTTGCCTTCGGCCAAATCCTTTTGTATGCGGTTGGTATCTTTTGTGGTACGGGCACGTGTCAAGTAATCCACCGTTACAGGCATATCTTTCAAACGACCAGAGAACGTACGGAAATGCTGATAGGCCAATACCGTAGTGGGCACCAGCACAGCCACCTGCTTGCCATCTACAGCCGCCTTGAAAGCGGCACGTACAGCCACCTCGGTCTTACCGAACCCCACGTCACCACACACCAATCGGTCCATGGGGCGTGCCTTCTCCATATCGGCCTTCACGTCCTGTGTAGCTTTTAGCTGATCGGGCGTATCCTCATACAGGAACGAGGCCTCCAATTCGTGCTGCATATAAGAGTCGCGACTGAAGGCAAAACCCTTTTCTCTTCGACGCTTGGCATACAGTTTTATCAGATCTCTGGCAATCTCCTTAATGTGCTGCTTGGTGCGCTCCTTCAGGCGTTCCCACTGCCCCGTGCCCAGAGTTGAGAGTCGTGGTGCCTCGCCATTATCTTGCGACTTGTATTTGGCCACCTTATACAGCGAGTGGATAGATACGTAGATGGCATCACCATGCTGATAGGTAAGCTTTATCATCTCCTGATAACCATCTCCCTGCGGCATGCGTACCAGACCGCCGAATCGCCCCACGCCATGATCTACATGCACCACGTAGTCACCAATCTCAAACTGCTGTATCTCTTTCAGCGTCAGAGCCATTTTTCCACTACGGGCCTTGTCGCTCTTCAGGTTGTACTTATGGAAACGGTCAAATATCTGATGGTCGGTAAAGAAGCACACCTTCAGGTCGTCGTCGATAAATCCCTCATGCAGCGTTTTCTCTACAGGCGTAAATCGTATCGCCGCATGTTCACCCTGGGTCTCTACCCGCTGGGCAAAAATATCTTTCAGACGTTCGTTCTGCTTGGCACTGTCAGCTAGGATATACACTTGATACCCCTTGTGCAGATAGTTGTCGAATGCTTGAAACAATATCTCGAAGTTCTTATGGAACAGCGGCTGAATGGTGATATTAAATCGGATAACCGTGCAATCTGACACCGAGGCACGATGCCCGAACTCGATACGTCGGAACCCTTCGGCCTGATGCATGAACTGCGGTCCTGTCACCAATGGCATTTCCTCCTGGAAGGCAGCATCGATAGCATCTCGCACGTACAGATAATCCTTAGTGGCAATAATGGTTTCCTTGGGCAACAACGAGAGGAATGGCTCCTGGGTAGCCTCATCGGCCTGCAGCTCGGGCACGATCTCCACCCTGTCGCGGTCGTCGAGCGAAAGCTGGTCCTCAACCTGGAAGGTACGAACGCTCTCTACATCATCGCCAAAAAAGTCGATACGGTAGGGGTACTCGCAGCTGTAGCTATACACATCGAGGATAGATCCACGCAGTGCAAACTGTCCGGGCTCGTACACATAGTCCACCTCACTAAAGCCCAAATCACGCAACTGCTTGGTGATATTGCCAACAGGCACCTCCTGCCCTTTATCAATCACCACAGTACGGGCATTCAGCGTCTGCTTAGGCACAACCATCTCGGCCAGGGCCTCGGGGTAGGTAACGATGTACAGGGTGGTGGGTGATGGGTGTTGGTTGGTAGTGATTTGTGTTAATACCTCGGTGCGGAGGATCTGTGAGGCCGAATCAAGCTGACCGTACTTGATGGCACGACGGTAGCTGCTGGGAAAGAACAGCACCTGTCGGGTGCCCAACAGCTGTGTCAGGTCATGATAAAAATAACCAGCTTCCTCAGCATCCTGCAGTACAAACAGGATTGGTGCCTTACACTTGGCAGCCAGACTACCAAACAACATCGGTGCGCTCGAGGCCAACAATCCCTCTAGGAAAATACGTTTTGTATCCGCATTTTCTATCTCATGAGCCAGCGCTGCCACCTGTGGCAACTTGGCATATACCTTCTCTAGTTCTTCTATCTTCATTGTGATTCGCGGACAAAGATACAAAAAAAGGCACGAATAACGCGAATTTACACGAATTATTTTATTTTCTTCGCGTTAATTCGCGTATTTCGTGCCTAAACACACACAGGCGCTACCCGATTTCTTCGACGAGCGAAGCGTTTACACGATTTGTACGCCTGCGGCAGTTGCACCCACTGCACCTAACAATGCGGTAATCACTGCCACCACGATCTTCGCAATCGTCTTCCAATGTCTCAACATAATTCCTCCTTTCCTTTTTCAATTTTTTAATTTTTCAATTTTTTAATTTTTAAAGTTCAGGGCCGAAGCCCCAAACTTTAATCACCGTTCGGACCGTCGCTGGGCTCGTTACTGCCGTTGCCGCCAGTGTTGCCACCGTTGCTGGGCTGAGTGTTGCCACCGTTACCACCGTTGCTGGGCTTAGTGGTATCGACGTCGTTCTTAGGCGCCTCCAGCACACTGCAACCGGTAATAAAGGTCTTCTGCATCACACCGCTACCATCCTTCTTCACCTCGGGCTGAAACAGCACGTGCAAGCCTTTGATGTTCTTGCCGATGCTGAAGTCGGCAGCGCTGTCAGCGCCCTCACCATGGATACCGATCTTAAACGAGCCAAAGCCGTTCAGCTTCACGCGCTTGGAATCCTGCAACTGGTCGGCCATCGTCTCGATGAGCTCACTGATCACAGCCACGATATCTGCCTTTTTCAAGGTACAGTTACGCTGCATGATAGTGGCCAGCGCATCGGTATCGACAGTCTGGGTGATCACGGCTCGTGGATACCACTTACCATACCCCTTGGCTTTGGGCGACGTTACCTGCGATAATCTGTAAAGTACAGACATATTGCTCCTCCTTTCTTTACTCGGGATTCACATCCCTACTGCGTTAATTACTACTTAGGGCAGGAGTTTCCTGCTTGCAGCATCATTTTTCAAATGCACTGCAAAGATACAATATTTTTAACCCTTTTCCAAGAAAACTGCCATTTGGTAGTTAGCCAAAATAATTCTTTCATTTTCTTTCTGTCACCAGAAAGAAAACCGAAACAAAAGAAAGAGTGCAAAAACGTCCTGAGCTCAGAGGCCGGAAACAATTACTTAAAATCTGCGGATTGGTAGTAGCAGAGGTTTTCGCCTTTTTCGTGGTGTTTGGTGTTCTCGGCGGTGATGCGTATCTGGTGGATGTCGGTATCGTCGTTACGCACCTTGTAGTCGAGCATCATCAGGAATGCACCCATCTTCTGATTGCCGTATTGCTCGGTCATATTCTGGATGCTCAGAATCTTTACCTCCTGACCATCTACAAACGCCTGCACCTTGAAATCCTCCAGCTTCACCGAATAGTCGATCACACCATTGTTGTTGTCGCGATACAGCTTTTCGTCGTATTTCATCGCCTCGGTAGCACTCATCGGACGTGTGTAAACCATCAGCGCATTAGTGCCTGTGGGACAGAATGCCGTAGTGCCATACAGTTCAAGTCGGTGATAGCGAGGGTTGATAGTCAGATCCTTGTCGGCCATGATATTCCAAGCCCAGAACTCCAGTCTTCGCTCCTGCTCGGGCAGCTTACTGAATCTAACGTACTCATCCCACCTTACAGCCGTAAGAGCCATATACCGACCAGGTTTAACGTTGGCGATACAGTAATAACCGGCACTATCGGTAGATGCACTATCCACAGCATGAAAATGCTTGTCCATCAGCATCACCGCACAGTGACTGACAGGCTTGCCATCAAAATCAGTAACATGGCCCGATATCTTAACCCGCTGCTGCGCCATGCCCGTCATACAGCCCGCAGTCAGCAGCATCCATAAAAACAGTTTTTTCAGATGTTTTGCTATCCCAAATCCAATGCCCTTGTTAGCACCTGTAACTAATACCGTTTTCATAATCCTATTTAAGTTTTCTACATCGTACCATCATTGGCAGAGCTATCGTCGCCTTCATACACACCCCAGCGGCGAGTAGCCCATACTATATTCTTAATCTCTATGCTTTGCGATCCCATCAGGTTAGTGAGTTTCGACTGCGTCATATCGCAAGGCCACCCATTATAAAAGTAGTTATACTGCTCAGAATTGGTGACTTTAGCATCGCTATAATCTATCGAATCGATGGTATGGTTCATCTCGTCAAGATGCTTGTCGCTTACTATTTTGTTGAAATACAACTTCAATAGATCCTTTACCTCATTCTTTGGAATGGTGGTTTCAGATACGCTATGCACAAAATAATCGTCTTCAAATCCGTAGTCATCATCAGTCTTACCATAACTTGCAACTGTTACGGTATGCTGTGGATATCCATTGTCCGAAGGCTCGTCGTCTTCTACCTTACCTATCGGTAGCGACTTACCATGTAACAAGAACAACAACTGCAGGTCTTCGCAGTTGTTCAAAAATGCCTTTTCGTTAACAAAGATGCTTGATATTTGTGCTTCAAAGCGCTGACGAGGAAACACTTCGCTCATCGCAGGAATATTAGCATAGATGGAATCGAATACAACCTTGGTTGCGGTTTTCATGAATTGTCTTACCTCAGCCCAGTTCTTTATGTGCTCAATAGTGCCATATTCGTCTGTAGAGAACAGTACCTTCACATCGCCCATCTTTTCCATTACCGACTGCATCGCGCGTGTCATCAGCGAGTCTTTAAAGTCAACGGTAGTGTTCAGTGTATTATACTCTATCAGATATCCTTTCGCGGTAGAGTCGACTACTACCAACTGCACATCGCTCTTGATGTAGTGGTCAACGATGGTATCATTGTTTTCCACCTTAGCCTTGTAGTCCTGATACTGATAGCACATGGTGTCGTTCTTGCAGAAAAATGCAATAACATTAACTACCGAATCCTGACTGGCCTGTTGGGCAGTCATCACTTGGGCTGCAATAGGCAGAGCGCACAATTGCAGTGCAAGTGCCATAACGGCACGTAAAATATTTTTCTTATTCATAATACAATTTGCCAATTAATTATGGTAGGCTTATTATTCCGCCCGCAAAGGTACACAAAATTCTTCATTCCGCCAAATGTTTTGCAAGAAATCATTTCAAAGAAAAAGGCTGATCCCCTAAGAATCAGCCCTTGCAGTGGCAAAAATAAAAAGTAGCTTTTGGGCGCACGAAAAGCTACTTTTTGATGAGTGAAAAGTTACTTTTCGGAGGGCGAAAAGCTACTTTTTGTTGGGATGGTGGTGGCGGGCCTCCAAGTCGCGCAGGATGCGCCGGTCGCGACTGGGCTTTACGTAGTACAGCCACTTGCAGTGGTTGCACACACGGCGGTAGGTGCCCGTCTTCATACGTTCTAATTTGCTGCGCGGCAGCGTTTGCCCGCAACGCGTACAAGTTATGTACTCCATATTAAAACGGATCGCCATCTTTCCAGTCGGCAGTGTCGTCGGCCGTAGGGGCGGCATCAAAGTTAATCTGCTGCTGTTCGGCTTCGCGATAACTCCAGTCGTTGCGATCGCGGTCGTGCAGGGTCATGTTATCATCCTCGGTACCAACAAACCGACCGCATGTATTGTCAAACCCGAACGCCCGCTTACCTATCTGTCCCAGATGGCGAAAGCGTATCTTCAGCACGTGTATCCACGTTAGCGGTGCGGCCTTTGTGTATTCGTCGCGGCGCTCGCGCTGCAGTATCAATCCATAGTCGCACTTGTTGTAGAAGTCGGCCGAACCAGCGATATCATAGAGCGACGGCAACTGCGACTGCAAGCTGCCCTTACCCTCGGTCTGCGGTTTCTTGGGGTGCGCCACCAGTATAACCAGCACCTTCTCTTTATGTCCGAAGTCAACCATACGCTTCAGTACATACGATATCTTCTGCGTATCGTTGGCACCCGACAGCACAGGTAGTTCGATATAGTTAAATGGATCAATCAACAGCACGCGTATGCCCTTCTGCCGTACCAGTTGTGTGGCCGACGCCAGGATATCCTCGATAGAGTTGTTCTCCTCAGAGATGTGGAAGATGTTCTCGCGCAAAAAACGGAATCCACGATCGAGTGCCTGCGGCGTAAAGTTCTTGACCGACATCTCGCGTCCCATCAGTATCTGACCCAGTTCGTAATAGTGCAGACTCATCGGGTACTTCTCGGGCGAGTAAACGGCCGCCTTCCATCCCTGCTGCACAGCCAGCGACATCATCAGATAGTCGGCAAAACTCGACTTACCCGCACCAGGGAAACCCGAGATAACCATCAGTCGTCCGGGCTCAAAACGTACCAGATGGGCAAAGCCGTGCAGCTTGATACCTGGGAATCGCGGCACACCATTGTCCACCAGTTCACGGAATGCCTCTACCTCATCGTCGATCGTCGCCACACCCACCGGCATCTGCTCGCACACGTTCTCCATACATCGGCGCACGGCGTCCTCGCCTTCAGCCAGCAGCACATCGTTGGCATCCTTGCCGCCCATCCAGTCAACATAATAGAATTCGTTTTCGGCAAAGTACTTGGCCACCTCCTTACGTTTCTCGTTACCCTTCTCGTCGGTATCGCCGGCGTAAACAATGCGCACACCACTGAAGTGTTCGCGATAGGGGTCGAAACAGGACATGCGCGTGCCGCAGCCATTGGGCAGCGATATCACACTCTCGTAGCCACACTGCACCAGCACCGCCGTATCCATCATGCCTTCAGTGATATACACCGTGTCGGCACCCAGCACCGCATCGATGTTGTAAGGAATGATGCGGCAGCCCTTCTCGAACCTGAACTCCTTGTCGGGCGACTTATACTGCACATTGTACACCACGCCCTGCTCCATGAACCGGAATGCCATAAACGTTTTCTTGCCATCAGGCGTATCGGCAGGCAGCTCAGCCCACCCCACTCCCAACCGGTGCATCGTCTCGGGTTTGATACCACGCTGCTTCAGGTAGGCCATGATCGACGAGGGGTATGAACCCAACGATATTTCGGGCTTCTGTTTCATCTGCTCACTGCTGGGCTTATACTTCCATTTGGCAGCCATAAAGTTGGCGCCGCAACAAAAGCAGTGTCCCACGCCTTTCGCCTCGTCGAATGCGCCATCGGTGCGCTTGCTGTGATGCCCCTCGTCGCCGCACAGCGGACAGTGGAAACGGTACTTCTGTTTGCCGCGGTCGCTACTCTTGGCCCGCGAGCGCAGTTCGTCTATGCTGTCAAGCAGCCATGTATTGCTATTCGTTTGTTTCATCTCTTCAGATAATTATCGTAATTGCGGTAGTCGGTTTGCTCGCGCGCGCCACCCTCATCAGGCTGCTGTGTGTCGTCGACACACACGCAAGCAGACTGTTTTTCTTTTTTTTCTTTTTCTATTTTTATTTCTATTTCTTCCGCGTGCGAATGATAAGTACGCGCGGGAGTGCCGCAACTTTGCCGCATCTTACTGGCAACCTTGCCGAACTGTTGTTGCATCCAATAGCTGGTAAAACGCTTCTTTTCGTCATCCACCACAAACAGACCATAACTGGTAATCAGGCGCTTCACATCCGAGCGATGACGATGGCCCTCAACAGCCAGCACACTCATTTGCGTACCGGTATAGGCACCCCACCCGCCCTCGCAATGAGAGAGGTAAAGATTAATGGAAACATACAAGCCCAGACCTGTAGCTCCTTCAGCCGCATACATATCGATTATATCAGGCTGCGACAGCAAGTTACGCTGTAATTTCAAATAGCCACTGTTCATCGTATCACTTGGTGTCGGTTAAGTCGGTAGTTGATTCGGCAGCTGATGTGCACCCACCAGCTGTTGCCACGGTGCTCCAGGATGAGCTGATCAAAGTCGGCAAACTGCTCGGCATACTTCAGTATCAGCCGTGCCGTCTGCTCATCTGTAGGGTGCCCGAACGGACGGTGACTGCGGGGGATGGTGATGTCTGCAGCCTCACCCTTCAGGTGCTGCGACGTGGGCACACCGCCCACCATCTGGTTGAGCAGCTGGCAGCGGTAACCGCTGTTCACCTTGATGGGCAGTCCCAGCTGGCAGCACAGGGGCTCCAGACCGCGCTCGCAAAGGTTCTGCATCGCCGTGATGTGCTGCTTCAGGGGGATGTTAGGAATCTTTTTAGCTTCGGCTGTTGCTGAGTAAATCATCTCGCCCAGCGTAAAGTGTTCTGTTAGACGCATGGTCGTATCAATAATAGTTTTCATCGTTTTGTTTATATTTTAAATTTATAATAACTCAAGAAAAAAGAAACCCCAAGAAGGGCGCCACCCCTGAAGGTGACGCCCAACCATAATAATCTGATTGCTTTACTTTGTTGATCCATTTTTGTTGTTTTAAGTTTGTACTATTGGCTCCCAGAACCATGTGCAAAGGTAATACATAAAACAAGCAAATACAAACTTATTTACAGGTATTTTACGCATGATAACAAGAAAGAAACCTCTGGGGTTTCTCTGTTTTCATCGAGGTAACAAATTGACGCTAGATTACGAATTTTTTGTTGTAACTTTGCAAACCATTTGCAGACAACGGTGTCTGAAAGTAGAAATATCATACAACATGAGAACTACGAATATCAAGGCCATTCTTCAGAAAAAGAACATGACCGACAGCGATTTAGCAAGTCAGTTACATGTAACTCGCCAGTATGTTAACGCCATCAGCTGTGGACGCAAAAATCCGAGCATAGATGTTATGGAACGCATTGCTACAGCACTCGATGTTCCACTAAGCGCTCTATTCGACGGTTACCCACTCGACAAGCTAAAACTTTAGCACATAAGTGCCCACCGTTGTGATAACGCCGGGCACTTTTTTTGCTATTTATTTGGTATTTTGCTCGCTTATTCGTATATTTGCACCCGATTTAAATGAGAATATATGAAGCAAAGCGATAGTATAGTTATCATACCAACCTATAATGAGAAGGAGAATATCGAGAAGATTATACGCGCGATATTCGGGTTGGAGAAGAGTTTCCATATACTGGTGATCGACGATGGATCGCCTGATGGCACAGCCGCCATTGTGCGCAGCCTGATGGCCAACGAGTTTGGCGGACAGTTGCACTTGGTGGAGCGTAGCGGCAAACTGGGACTGGGAACAGCTTACATTGCCGGATTTAAGTGGGCACTGGAGCGCGACTACGAATACATATTTGAGATGGACGCCGACTTTAGTCACGATCCACACGACTTGCCACGCCTGTATGCAGCTTGTCACGACGAGGGGTACGACGTAGCTATCGGCAGCAGATACGTAAGTGGCGTAAACGTGGTGAACTGGCCTATCGGGCGTGTGCTGATGAGCTACTTCGCTTCGAAATACGTACGATTGGTAACTGGCTTTAACGTACACGACACCACTGCCGGATTTAAGTGTTACAAGCGCCGCGTGCTGCAGACTATCGAGCTGGATAAGATTCGCTTTAAGGGCTATGCCTTCCAGATAGAAATGAAGTACACAGCCTACAAAATTGGCTTTAAAATCAAGGAGGTGAGCGTGATATTCGTGAACCGACAAGAGGGTGTGAGCAAAATGAGCGGTGGTATATTCGGCGAAGCGTTCTTTGGCGTGATGAAACTGCGCTGGGACGGATGGACGCGCAAGTATCCGAAGATTAAAGATTAAACATTATTATGCTTAAGATACTATATAGAATCTACCAGTTTATTGTTTGTCTGCCGGGAATAGTGCTGATGACGATGATTACAGCACTCGAGGTGGGCATTGGCACTACCATAGGCAACGGTCACTTCTGGGGCTACATGCCTGGTCATATCTGGGGAAAGATTATCCTCAAGATGTTTCTGATACCGGTAAAGGTGGAGGGACGCGAACATCTGGAAAAAAACCAAAGTTACGTGTTTGTGGCCAACCATCAGGGTTCGTTCGACATTTTCCTGATTTACGGACATCTGAACCGTAACTTTAAATGGATGATGAAACAGGCGCTACGCAAGGTGCCATTCTTAGGATATGCGTGCGCAAAAAGTCACCAGATATTTGTGGACAAGCGCGGTCCCAGCAAGATACGTAAGACCTACGACGATGCACGCGAGATACTGAAAGAAGGCTACAGCGTAACGATATTCCCAGAGGGTGCACGATCGTTTACAGGCCACATGGGTGTGTTCAGAAAGGGCGCCTTTGCATTGGCCGACGAACTGCAGTTGCCTGTAGTACCACTTACCATCAACGGATCGTTCGACATTCTGCCACGCATGAAGGGCTTTAACTTTGTGAACTGGCACCCGATGAAGCTGACCATACATGAGCCTATCTACCCTGTAGGACAGGGTCCCGAGAACGTAGAAGCCACTCTGCGACAAGCTTACGATTCGGTGATGTCGGCACTCGACCCAAAATATCAGGGCTTTGTAGAGAATCCTGATCAATGATTATCATCCGTTTTATCATCATCACGGTGCTATTTGTGATAGCACTTACTGCCGTCAGCATCTGGGCCTATAAGCGCCGACAGAAGCTGGTGATGGCTGGCGCTGCCGTGGTGTGGTATATTGCGCTATACGGCACGTTTATCGGCTTCCAGAAGCTGGAAGTGAACCATCAGACATATACATCGGCCGAACTACCGAAGGCTTTCGACGGCTACAAGATAGTACTCTTTTCGGATGCACATGTAGGCAGCTATACGGGGCGTAACGAATGGTTGCTGCAACGTGCGGTTGACTCGATCAACGCACAGCATCCCGACATGATTGTGTTTACTGGCGACCTGCAGAACGTGGATCCGCAGGAGATAGCCGAACACCTGCACACGCTAAGTCAGTTAAAGGCTAAGGACGGCGTATATAGCGTGCTGGGCAATCACGACTACGATAAGTATCTGCTACAAAAGAATGGGCTTGACACGCAGCCTTGCAAAGAAACCATAGCTCTGGAGAAGCGCATGGGCTGGCACGTGCTACAGAACGAGCACTGCATCATCTTACGTGGCCAAGACGCGCTAACGATAGCGGGACTGGACAATGATGGCGACGGCAAGCAATTCCCCCAACGAGGCGACGTAAAAAAGGCACTGCATGACGCTACACCGTTTGTGATTATGCTGGAGCATGACCCGAGTGGATGGCGACGCAAGATACTGCCCGATGGGCGTGCACAACTGACCTTGAGCGGACATACACACAACATGCAGTTTGCGCTGTTTGGTTGGGCACCGATGAAGCTCACAGGCGGAGAGATTAACGGCTGGTACAAGGAAGGTCGTCAATCACTGTTTGTGACTGCAGGCTTAGGAGGATTGATTCCTTTCCGCTTTGGTGCCACAGGTGAAATCGTGGTGCTGGAATTGAAAAATGCAAAATGTAAAAATTAAACATTTAACCACTTTCTTAATACTTCGGCAGGGACGGCGCGGCGGCGGGCGTAATCCTGCAACTGATCTTCGCCGATTTTACCAATGGCAAAATAATGGGCTTTAGGATTGGATATCATCATGCCACTCACACTGGCATGGGGCTTCATGGCTCCACTCTCGGTAAGGCGGATGCCAATCTGTTTCATATCTATTATCTCATCTAACAGGAAATTCAAGCTGGTATCGGGTAACGAGGGATATCCCACAGCAGGACGAATGCCCTGGAACTTCTCAATGAGCATATCCTCTATGCTCAGGTCCTCATCTTTGGCATAGCCCCAATACTCTTTACGAACCTGCTCGTGCAGGCGTTCAGCAGCGGCCTCGGCCAAACGATCGGCCAGCAGCTGAGTGAGCATCTTCTGATACACATCGTTATCAAAATCGGTCTCTAAACCAATATCAACGGTAGTAGCGAATAGTCCTATTTTAGAGGCTTTGGGCGAAATAAAATCGGCTAAACACATAAACGGGGGATTACCTTGCTGCTGACGCAAACAGGGAATGGCAGCTACACGCACGAGGTGCTTAACACCACAATCGAGGCACAACTGGGTGCGGTAAATCTCGATATCATCATCCTGACTACGGGCATCGAACAGTTCGAAAACGGCATGCACCTGATACTGGGCATCTAACTCCTGTAGCTTGGCAAGGGCCTCGGTCTGCATGCGCTGCTTCTCGACCTCTTCCTTTACCTGCCAGGCAAAGAAATAGTACACCCAGTTGATATAGGGCACAAGTTCGGATATGCGGTAGGTAATCTTCATCTAAATGCTACGGGTTGGCCTATATAGTTGGTATCCACAATACCATCCTTGTAAACGGTATGACCATTACAGAGGGTTCGCTCAACACGCCACAGGAAAGTATGATTCTCCATAGGGCTCCAACCACACCTGCTCTGTATCACGTCCTTAGTAACGGTCCAGCCTGTGTTTGGACGCACAATCACAATATCTGCCTGATAGCCTTCGCGCAGATAGCCACGGTTACGCACCTGGAACAGATCGGCAGGGCGATGGCACATCAACTCAACCAAACGCTCGAGGGTGAGCACCCCCTTATCAACCAACTCCAGCATGGTTACCAACGAGAACTGCAGCATGGGCATGCCACTAGCAGCCGTGCAGCAACCACCCTCCTTCTGTTTTAACAGATGGGGGGCATGGTCGGTTCCAACCACAGCAATACGACCATCAGCCACAGCCTGGCGCAAAGCATCGCGATCTGCTACCGACTTGATGGCGGGATTGCACTTAATGCGGGTGCCTAGCGATACGTAATCACGATCACAGAAGTAGAGATGACTAGGCGTCACCTCACAGGTGATAAATGACGAGTGAGTGTTAGTGATTAATTCGAGCTCCTTGGCCGTAGTGAGGTGGGCGATGTGCAGACGGGCATGGTGCTTCTGAGCCAGCTCAACAGCAAGTTTAGTGCTCTGATAGCAGGCCTCAACGTTACGAATCTCGGGGTGATGGATTACCTTAGGGTCGTCGCCATACAGACGCTTAGCCTCGGCCATATTGCGATTAATAATATCAGTATCTTCGCAATGCACCATGATAGGCATGGTGGCAGTAGAGAAAATCTTCTCTAAAGCCTCACGACGATCTACGAGCATGTTACCCGTTGAACTGCCCATGAAGAGTTTGATGCCAGGAATACGATGCATATCGAGCTGCGAAAACAGGTCGCCATTATCGTTGGTGGCACCAAAAAAGAAACTATAGTTGACGTGACTTTTCTGAGCAGCAAGCTCAAACTTCTCGTCGAGGGCTTCGAGCGTGGTAGTCTGCGGTACGCAGTTAGGCATATCAAAGTAGGTGGTAACGCCACCTGCAGCGGCAGCCCTACTCTCGCTGTCGATATCGGCCTTGTCTGTTAGACCCGGCTCACGAAAGTGCACATGATCATCAATCACACCAGGTAGTACGAAACATCCCGAAGCATCAATCACTTCGTCGAATGATGCGTTCGGGACGGTGTTTCCTTCTACAATCTTAGTTATCTTAGAATCTTCGACGATGACAGAACCGTCGAATTTGTTAGCTTCGTTAACGAGCGTTCCGTGTAGAATCAGGCGTTTCATTGTTTTCTTGAGCTTGAGCAGGAGTTGGTTGTACATCTTCAACAAGTCCGTTCTGACGAGCCTGAATCTCATTAGCTACCTGGTAGTACTGCTTCACGTAAGGATCGGCTTTAAACTTCTTGGTAGCCTTACTCATAATATCCTCGATCTGGGGAGTAAGGATAGGATACTGGTAGCTGCCAGTGACCATCATAAAAACACCAGGACCAAGCACATTATCAAAGTTCTCGACAATAAAGTTAGTTACGAGCGAATCTTCCTGCATGGCAATACGACTGGCCTCGGCAGAAAGCTGTCGATTAATCACATTCTCGTCAATTCCCTCAAGAAGCATCTGACTCTGCTTATGCGAGAGCTCGTTCAACTCGTTACCTAACTGATCGTGGCGCTTCATAAACTCATAAAGTTTTTCGTTAAGTGGTGAACCACTAACAGTACGGTTGGTATTGTCGATATGTATCTCGATATCACCCTGTTCGATCACCACAGGCATCATCAATGGCTCATCGTCCATATACAGACTAGCCATTTTGATAGTATCGAGCAAACCGGCGAATTTAAATTTTCCATGTACAACATCACACGAGTCGAGATTCTTCAACTCGTCGTTAACCATTGTTTTGAGGTAAAGCTTACTGCCATCGAGTGCCGACACAGAGGTTGCCCCCTGTATGTTGTACGATTCAGCACACGAAGCAAAAGCTACTGCTGATAGTAATGCGTAGAATATCTTGTTCATAACATATTATTTTCGGCGCGAAATTACAACTATATATTGAGGTATGAAAATAATTTTGCGCATTTTAAAACAAATGCGCAATCTTTTAATTATTTTTTGCCTCTTTCTCGAGTTCGCTACCAATTCGATGCATAGAATAAAGTTGCAGCAGGGCGGCTATCAGGAGCACGACAACCCACTTGTTATATACATATTCTATATACGTTATATAACTTAAGCCTAAGAAATTTCCCTTGCTAGCAAACATAAGCAAGGCAGCTACCAAAAAAAGCACATCGCTGATCAGCATCATACGCCGCAGGCGACGAATCGTGAAGTTCTGCCCCTCGTAGCGCTGCAGCATCTGCATAGAGCTGAAGCCCACAGCACCAATGGCAAAAATATAAGGAGCACTGCCCCATCCTAATAATGTAGTACCGGCTCCGACAGCCATTAAAAAGCCACCCAAAAGAAAGATGGCAGTTTGCAGTTTATTCAATTCTCTCATTGGTCTCTAAAGGTTTAGCTTCGCGATCATCATCGCTCAATACAAAAATATCTTCATCGTCGGCCTTCATAAAATAACGTTCTCGTGCTATTTTCATAATAGCCTTTGGATTACGGTCCAGTTCCTTAATCTGAGCCTGATCGCGATAAAAATCAGCCTCAAACTGTTCTTTCTCTTCTGTGAGTTCAGCTATACGCTGACGGTATTTAAAATGGCTCCACAAACTATTATCGTCGAGAAAGCCAACCAGCAGCACGCCAACAACACATACCACGGCATACTTAAAGTAAACCGATCGCCACACCATCAGTGCGTATGCCTTGATACTCAATAAAACTTTCATACGTTCATCAATTTGCCTGCAAAGTTATAGTTTTTTTGGCACTGATTACACGGATTAACACAGATTAATAATAATTTTCTAAAAAAATCCGTATAATCCGCGCAATCCGTGCCTAATTTTCTGTATCTTTGCACCACGAAATTAAATTTAGCTTTATGGAATATATCGTTTCGGCCAGAAAATACCGTCCGCTGAGCTTTGATACAGTGGTAGGACAAACTGCCCTCACTACAACACTGAAGAACGCAGTGAAGAGTGGAAAATTGGCTCATGCCTATCTGTTCTGCGGACCGCGTGGTGTGGGTAAAACCACCTGCGCACGCATCTTTGCAAAGGCTATCAACTGCCAACACCCTACAGCAGAGGGCGAGGCTTGTAATGAGTGTGAATCGTGCCAAAGTTTTAACGAGCAGCGCTCACTGAACATCTTTGAGCTCGACGCTGCTTCGAACAACTCGGTTGAACACATCAAAACGCTGATGGAGCAAACTCGCATTCCACCTCAGTTGGGCAAGTATAAGGTATTTATTATCGACGAGGTACACATGCTTTCGACAGCCGCTTTCAACGCATTTCTGAAGACGCTTGAGGAGCCACCCGCACACGTCATCTTTATCCTAGCTACAACAGAGAAGCATAAGATCTTGCCTACCATCCTGAGCCGCTGCCAGATATACGACTTTGAGCGTATGTCCATTCGCAATACCATCGACCACCTGAAGCATGTGGCCAACCAAGAAGGTATTACTTATGAGGAGCAGGCACTGGCCGTAATAGCCGAAAAAGCCGACGGCGGTATGCGCGATGCACTCTCTATTTTTGACCAGGTAGCATCGTTCTGTCAGGGCAACATCACCTATGAAAAGGTGATTGAGGACCTGAACGTGCTAGACAGCGAAAACTACTTTAAGATTATCGACCTGGCTATTAATAATAAGGTGAGCGAAATCATGGTGCTGCTGAACGGTGTGATTAACAAAGGCTTTGATGGTGGACTGATGATTCAGGGATTGGCCAAGCACGTGCGCAACGTATTAATGGCACGTGACCCTCAGACACTTCCACTGCTGGAGGTGAGTGACCAAATGCGCACACGCTACGAAGAACAGGCAAAGACATGCCAGATATCATTCCTGTACGACGCCCTGAAACTGATGAACCAGTGCGACATCAATTATAGGCAATCGAGCAACAAGCGACTGCTAGTAGAGTTGACACTGATTGAGATCGCTCAGATAACACAACCTGCAGAAGATGGAGCGAGCGCGGGGCGCAAGCCCCGACAACTAAAATCCCTGTTTAAGAATATGATTCAGCAACAGAAGCCCAAGAACGCAGCCAAACAGGTAGCTGCGGCTAATGTTGCTGCTTCAACCCAAAAGTTGGCCGAATCGGCCAAAGAAGTAAGTTCTTTGAATTCTTCTAGCCAAGCAAACCAAGCCAATTCATCCAGTCAGGCTAATTCTGCTAACCAGGCTAACCCCAAACTATCGCTTGGTGGCATAGGATTCTCGTGGAAAAAGCTACGCCAGCAGGATAATGGCACACAGAAGAGCAACATGCAGATTATACCAGGATCGACAAACATGCCAACTGGGCAGGAAAGTACGAACAGCGCCCAGTTTACCCAAACCGACCTGGAGTATCAATGGATGGCCATGTGTAACCGTATGCCACAAAAACTGAGTGGTATTGCTACCCGTATGAAGAACATGAACCCTGAGATAACGGACTTCCCTATAATTGAAGTGTTGGTGGATAACGACCTCATCAAACAAGAGATTGAAGATATCCAAAAGAGCATAACCAAAACACTTCAGATATATCTGCGCAACAACCAGATAAAAATAACTGTTCGTGTAGCTGAACAAAAGGAACACATAAAGATACTATCGCGACGCGAACAGTTTGAGCAGATGGCAGAAAAAAATGCTGCAGTAGCAAAGCTACAGGAGGTATTTGATTTAGAACTGGCTTGAGTTTCAATAACTCAAGCCAGTTTCTTTTCTATTACTCTCCGAGCAGTTTCTTAAGCAGTGCCATGCACTCGTCGCGATTAACTGGCTTTGAGAGGAATCCACAACAACCAGCCTGTTCGGCAGCAGTACGGTCACTATCAAAAGCATTGGCCGTAAGGGCAACAACTGGCAGATCAGGATGTTTTTCCTTGATCAGGCGCGTGGCCTGCAATCCATCCATGACAGGCATCTTAATGTCCATCAGCACCAAATCGTAAGCATTGGCATCTACCATATCCACTGCTATCTGACCATTCTTGGCGCGTTCATACTCAAAATCTTTCTTGAGCAAATACGTCATTAATACGTAATTGCTGTCATTGTCTTCAGCTACTAAAATTTTTTTCATGTGTCAAAAGTTATTTGTTAGTAAGTTTATCTTTCCACATCTTACTCATATCTTCGAGTGTCTTACCCTTTGTCTCTGGTACCAGACGCCATACAAACAGAGCAGCCACTACACAGATAATACCATATAGTCCGTAGGTGAACCAGTGACCAAAGTCGTCACCCTCAGTCAGATGCATGTTGAACATGGGGACAAACGATGAGCTGACGATGAAGTTTGAAATCCACTGGAATGCCACAGCAATAGCGACAGCGCCACCACGAATAGTATTGGGGAATATTTCGGCAATAAGTACCCAGGTAATGGGGCCCCACGAGAACATAAAAGAAGCCGAATATACTAACAGCGATGCAGCTGTAAGCATTTCGAAACCGGCATGTCCGAAGGTAACTGCTACACCAAAAGCACCAAGTGCCATTCCCAACGAACCGCTAATCAACAAAGGCTTACGTCCCCACTTCTCGACGGTGAACACAGCCACCAAGGTGAACGTAATATTAATAACACCCATAAATACAGTAAGAATCATGGGGTTATCCATACCCATATCACCAAAGATACGTGGTGCATAGTAAAGCACAGCATTGATACCTACAGCCTGCTGGAATACAGAGAGCATGATACCCACAAAGATGCAAAGTGCGCCATAGGTAAGTAGTTTCTCAGTCTTAACCACCATGGTGTCCTTGATATCCTGTAGAATCTGCTGAGCCTTCACTGATCCGTTAATCTTAGCCAGAATACCCTCGGCTTTCTTATCCTCGCCAATAGAAACAAGGTAACGTGGAGTTTCGGGTACAAAGCATATGAGCAGTGCAAACAAGCCCGCAGGTACAGCCTCGCTACCAAACATATAGCGCCAACCTGTGGTAACAGTCCACTGAGCAGCGGGGGTAATGTCAGCAATCTGCTTACCAATATCCTCAACCAACGGCTGCAGATGGTCGCCCAAAATAAAGAAGTTAACAAAGTAAACCACCAGCTGACCGAAGATGATAGCAAATTGGTTCCAACTTACAAGCATACCACGAATATTTGAGGGAGCCACCTCGCCAATGTACATAGGACAGATGGCAGAGGCCAGACCTACACCAACACCACCGATAACTCGGTAGAAGTTGAACATCAGAGCCAGTGTGTAAGTAGGTTGTCCATACTCGAAGAACAGAAATTCGGGGTCCATAGAACCTAATGCTGAGATAAAGAACAGCAAGCCAGCTACAATTAGTGACCTTTTACGTCCCAGGTTAGTGGCCAGGAATCCAGAAATTGCCGATCCAATGATACAGCCAATCAGGGCTGAGGCAGAGGTAAAACCATGCCATCCATCGGTGTAATCAAAGTCTTGTGCCGTTTTAAAGAACGCCTGTAAACCCTTTTCAGCACCAGAGATAACAGCGGTGTCGTAACCGAACAACAGGCCACCCAATACGGCGACCATAACAATTGAAATGAGGTAGGCTTTGCTACCTTGTTCTGCTTTTTGATTCATAACTCATTATTTGTTTTAAGTTTAATTGGCAAACTAAGTGTAAAGGTGGTACCGGCAGCAGATGTTTCATCGAGCACAAGGGTGCCACCTAACTTTACCACTGTTTCGTGACAGTAGGCCAGTCCCAGCCCTAATCCCTCCTTAAATTCATCAACCTTGGTAAAACGGTTGAAGATAGTATCAATCTTATCGGAAGGAATACCACAGCCCGTATCTTGGATGGTGAAGTGGAAATAGTTTTTATCTTTACTCAAGGTAAGACGGATATAGCCATCATCGGTGAATTTAGCAGAATTCTCTAAAATATTACCCAACATCTGCAACAGGCTATCACTGTTGGTGGTGAGTGTCTTACTTTGCCCTTCAGCCATATCAACCAGCTCCAGTCTCACACGATTAGGATCTACAGGCGGCATGGCGCTCATCGCTTTATGACAGATGTCAAGAGCATCGGTCTCTTCTACATCCTTCAACAAATCCTTGGTATGTTCATTGGCCATCGCCAGCATTTTGTTGACCAACGATGTTATCTGACGGGTATTCTTTCCAATGGTATCAGCCAGACTCTCACGCTCCTCGGGCTCAAACTCGGCATTAGGTTCCATCAACACTTGAGTAAATCCATTAATAATGTTAAGAGGAGTACGTATCTCATGACTTACACTACGGATAAACTCTGTTTTCATTTCATCAGCTGCAGCCACCTGCTTATAGGCGCGCTTCAATTCTTTATTCTTATTTAGCAGCATTTCCTGGTAACGGCGTTTGCCATAGATCGACAATGCCAGCCCCACTATCAGCATCAGCGCCAAGACCATGGCAATCACCAACACGATATTCATGATATGGGCAGCTTTCTGCTTCTGGTTTAGCAAGAACATCTCTTCCTCCTGATTCTGAATATTCTCTGCAATAATCACACCTGTTATTGAATCACGTGTATGCATCAGTTCACGCTGCATCAAGAAAGCCTTTTCAGTTTCACCTAAATAGGTATAGATATCACAACTAACCAGATAACGTTCTTTCAGGTTTGGCAGATCATCAACTTCGGCCAGAGCCTTTTGTTTACCGTCATTAAGTAGTGTTTTATAGATACGGGCATAGGGCAAGAAAATGTCACCCTGAGGATTGGCATTCATCGCATCTGCTTGTTCGGCAAGAGCTATATTTTTTCGGAACTCGTCGTATTTATGCTGTTTAAACATCACAATTGATTTCATGGCATAGGCATCTGCCAATCCGCGCCAGTAGTCCTTTTGCCCTTTGTTGCGCGCCAGTTCCTCTAAGTCTTTCTCAAGCCATTTCAGTGTTTCTTCACTGTTATTATTAAGCTGTATATGCGCCATTCCCAAGTACAGGAAGCTCAGACCTTCCTGCTCATACTTGGTGCCTTTTATAAGTTCGATAGCCTTTTCAAATTCCTTCAGAGCACCAGGAATATTACCACAAGCATTATACACATGTCCAAGCATCTTAGGCGCCAAGAACTGCTCATCCTTAGCCTCAGCACGACGACGAACCAGATCGTCCTTCATCGTGTTAGCAATATGATAAGCATCATGAATATTCATACGGTCGAGATTGTACATCACACCACAAACCCACGAGTCGTAATAGCCAGCATTATCCTTACACTCTATACAATGTGCCTGATAAGCCCAGCAAGCAGCATATAATTTATGAGAGTCATCCTGCAAACAGGCTGCCCACATTGCATCACGCAACTTATTGTGCTTGGCGGTATCTTTGCAGGCTGCAGTCTGAGCCACCGCAGGTATTGTTACCAGCAGCGTTGCAGTACATAATATATATTTTATCCAATGGTTCAAAGTCATTCTATAAATAGGTTATTTAGAAAAATTCTCCGCAAAAGTAACGTTTTTCTGCGAAATCGCCAAACTTTTTTAAGCAATAAATGTTATTTTTCGTATAAACTATATTTTTCTCGGGATTTTTATGTATTTTTGTACCCGCTGACAACTAATTACAAAACGCTATATGAAACATTTATCAACAATCCTGTTGCTTGCAGCCAGTATGAGCACTGGAGCACAGACTCACGTTTTTGACGTGAACACCAAGAAATTAGGGGCACCCGTACAGCCTACGATGTACGGTATCTTTTTCGAGGATATCAATTATGCAGCTGATGGCGGTCTTTATGCCGAGCTTGTGATGAACCGCTCGTTTGAGTATCCTAACCACTTTGCAGGATGGGATGTATCGGGCAACGTAACGATTAAGGAAGATGGTCCGTTTGAGCGTAATCCTCACTACGTACGTATGTCACCTACCGGTCATAGCGATAAGCACTCGATGATTGAGAATCGCGGATTCTTCGGCATGGGCGTTAAGGGTGGACAGGAATACCGTTTCTCGGTTTGGGCACGTGTTCCTGATGGCGGCAAGGCTACGCTGTGGATCGATTTGGTTGACAACGCCACAATGGGCGAGGACCAGAAGCTGTGCAATGCTGGCATAGAAGTGAGCGGCAGCGAGTGGAAAAAGTACACAACCACACTAAAACCCAAGACCACCTTTGCAAAAGCGCATCTGCGCGTATGGGCAGACAGCAATGTTACCACCGACGTAGAGCACGTAAGTTTGTTCCCAACCGACACTTGGAAAGGTCGCGAGAACGGTATGCGTAAAGATTTAGCCCAGGCTTTGTTCGACATGCACCCAGGTGTATTCCGTTTCCCTGGAGGTTGTATCGTTGAGGGTACCGACCTGGCTACACGTTATCAATGGAAGAACACCGTTGGTCCTGTTGAGAACCGTCCACTGAACGAGAACCGCTGGCACTATACATTCACCAATCGCTATTTTCCAGATTACTATCAGAGTTACGGATTAGGATTCTTTGAGTTCTTCCAACTGTGTGAGGACTTTGGCTCAGAGGCCCTGCCTGTTATCTCATGCGGACTCTCATGTCAGTTCCAGAACCCTGATCCAACTAAGCCTGGTGTACACGTAGCACTGGAGGATCTGGAGCCATACATCCAGGATGCGCTCGATCTGATTGAATTCGCTAATGGTCCAATTGAGAGCAAATGGGGCAAGGTGCGTGCCGAGATGGGGCATGCAGAACCATTCAATCTGAAGTACCTTGGTGTGGGCAACGAACAGTGGGACTACGACGAGCAGCACGGTGGCTTCGGTCCTGTATTCACAGCACGCCTGAAGAAATTCAGCGATGCCATCCGCAAGAAGTATCCTAATATCAAACTGATTGGCACCACCGGTCCAAACTCAGAGGGTTGGGATTTCGATCTACTACAGCCCCGTATGAAGGAACTGAAGGTGGATTTGTACGACGAGCACTACTATCGCAACGAGAAGTGGTTCCTAAGCCACGGTTTACGTTACGACTCATACGACCGCAAGGGACCGAAAGTGTTTGCTGGTGAGTATGCTTGTCATGGCAGCAACAACCACAAGTGGAACCACTACTACACCTCTCTATTAGAAGCAGCCCACATGACTGGTATCGAGCGTAATGCCGACATCGTTCACATGGCTACTTATGCCCCACTCTTTGCACATGTTGAAGGTTGGCAGTGGCGCCCGGATGCCATCTGGTACGACAACCTGCGCATGTTCAAGTCGGTTAGCTACTACGTCCAGCAGCTCTATGCCATGAACAAGGGTACCAATGTACTCCAGCTCACCATGAACAAGAAACCTGTAGCAGGTCAACCTGGTCAGGATGGACTGTTTGCGTCGAGCGTATGGGATGCAGCAACAGGCGAAGTGATTGTAAAGGTAGTAAACACTGGCGACCAGACTCAGCCCGTTAGTATTCAGTTAAATGGTATCAAGGGCACTCGCACAGCTAATACCATCACACTTTGCCACGACGGTATGGACGACGAGAACACCCTCGACCAGCCAGAAAAGATCATCCCTCAGTCAGGCACATGTCAGGTTGAAGCAGGTAAACAAGCATCGGTTATCAACGACAATCTTCCTGCCAAGAGCTTCCGCATTTACAAGATAAAAAAATAATCAAAGATATCGCAACAAACTGGAGTCCCGCTATATAGCGGGATTCTTTTTTATAACCCTATATAAATGATACAGGCGCGCGTACAGTTAAATATTCTAAAATAGTAATGATGCATATCGATAATTATTAATAAAATATGTACTTTTGCAGGTCAAAAAATTGTAATATCACTATATGGAAAAGAAAGAAATTATTAGCATTTGTACAAAAGTTGTAGCCGGAATCGTAGTTACAATCAGTCTTTTTGCTGTTGTACCCATGATTATGCTGGCCATGGACATTATCGGCGTACGAGTAGCTCCCGAGGGAATGGAGCTGCCATTCACATTCAAAAAATTGGGACTTGACGAAATGGAAGCCAACACTCCTGGCGTACTGACAAGCTATGTTATAAGCTTAGGCACCGCACTGCTGGCTGCTATCTATGCACTGCTGCACGCTATCGGCAGAGCAACCTTTAACATTGCACCTATGAAGCGTATGGAACAGATAGCTGTAGGCATCATCTTCCTGGCATCACTCTGTGTACTGCTCCCCAATACAAAAAGCATTCTCGATGCTACTGAAAAGGCTCTGATTCCCGAGGACGAGAATCGCAACACCTACATGGGCACACAGATGGATGAGTTTAGCAAGAACTACCTGATTAAAAATAGCTGGACATTGGTGAAGCACGAGCATTGCAATGACAACTACGTACGTAAAGGCGAGTACTACACTGGCGATACCGAGCATCCTTACCTTGACGCATGGAACCCTGCAGGACAGCAGGTTTACCACGCAGAGAAGCGCATGCCCGTTGAACCAGGCACATACCGTGTGATTTGTAGCGCACGCGCCGAGGGTAACGGATGTTATATATTTGCCACAACAAGCAGCAAGAAGAGCGGTCTGAAACTTGTTGAGGTTCCTCACTATGGCAACACTGGTGGTGAGCTGTGGGAGAATGCTCCTGAAGGTTCTGACATCAAGGAAGCCAACAACGGTGAAGGTTTCGGCTGGAGCAAGGTGGTTGTTACCATCGAGATAACCGACAACGACACACTTGTATTCGGTGTAACTACCGATAAGAGTTTCACAGGTAAGCCTTACAATTCAAAGTGGTTCTCAGCAGCCGACTTTGAAGTTGAACGCCTGAACTAAGATAAATGATTAGGAGTCCTGATGATAGGTTATCAAACCTTCTAAGGGACTCTTTAATATAGTTCCCATATGATAGCCTAGTGTTTGCAGCACTAGGCTTAATTGTGTCTGATAATACCATGCAATACTACCAACAAACGATACAGGAAGCTCAGGACGACCATAACGTGACAGATGTAGATTGACAAAATCACTAAAAGCACTGTAAACCATTTCGCGAATACCGTCATCGTTTAGATGGCGATGAATAAATTCTGAGAAAGAAGCCAGAAAACGATTGGGTTGTGGCTGACGGTAAACCCTATCAATAATATCCGACAATTTAAGTTTCGTTTCCTGTTCAAACATGATACGCATATGATGTGACAAGACACCGGTATAGAGATCATGTATCAGATGTTTACCTAACACAGCGCCGCTCCCTTCATCGCCAATAATATAACCCAAAGCCGGGGTATTATGCACAATCTTATGTCCGTCAAAAACACACGAATTAGCACCAGTTCCAAGAATACAGGCAATGCCCGAAGTGCGACCACACAAGGCACGCGCGGCACCTAACATATCGCTATGTGCCTCGATGGTACTGGCAGCAGGAAAAGCCTCACGCAACAAATCAACCACGCGGGCCTCGACCTCGGGGCGCACACCACTACCATAAAAATATACATCATTAATTTCTACATCGTCCAATTGGGGAAGTAGATCATGAACAAGCACACGACGGAACTCGTCGTCTGACACATGGAACGGATTAAGTCCCACAGTGTGGGCCTCAACAGGTTGAATCGAATTATCAGCATTAATACAAACCCAATCAGTCTTTGTACTACCACTATCGGCGATAAGTTTCATAACTATAATAATGTTAAAGCGTTCATTTTGGTGCAAAAGTAACAAAAAAAATGGAGAACTTACAGAAAATAAAGAAAAAAAAGAGTAATTTTGCAAACAGAATATAAGAACTTTACCCTGATTATGAAAAGAATATTGGTATTTTGCATTTTCGCATTGGCTATCGTAACGGAGGCTGGAGCGGTACTGAAGGAGAAGGATTTGGAACAGACGTTAGGCATACTGCGGACCGAACTGAAGCAGTATAACAACGAACTGGACCGACGTTCGTCAGTTCGCAAAGACCGCACCAGGCGCCTGATACAACAATTGATGGGCACTATGAAACGTGCTGATCAGAATGCGCTCATGCTGTACTCGCAACAACAAGACAATGTGTTCGACCTGACATATGCCTGTCATGAGGCAACACAACAGTATCGTGATTTCCACAGACAGCAACTACCTTTCACAAGTTTTTTAGAGAAAACCGAGGGCGAAATTGCCAGATACGACAGTCTGATTAACCATCTGCAAGGCATTCCTTCACGCATGATGACCAAATATGGTGCCACTAATCGCGACTCATGTCTGGTATTGGCACAGAGCATTCGCGAAAAACTGGAGGTGAATGCCAACACACTGCGCCGCAACATCTATTTATACACGAAAGCAGAAAACCGTTTAAGCGAGCTGAACGAGTACGCCCAAAAACGTTATTCGGATATACAGCAGAATATTTTCATTAATGGTGGCGACAGCTATCCTACCCTACTGAAGAACCTGGGCCGCAGATGGCAACAGATGACCGACAACATCCGAAAAAAATACAGTTTTAATGCCAATGCCAACTCACAATGGAGTCCGCAATGGATATTCGGTATGTTCCTGGGCATACTGTTCTACGTGATTGTTGCCATCATACTGAATGCGCTTTTCTTTAAGTTTGTACTGCCCAAGAAGTTTAAGACCGAGGAATTCCGCAAGAAGCGTGTGTGCATTATCATGGCCACTACCACCGTTACCTTTGCCATCATACAGGGATTGGTAATCAGCAATTCGAGTCAGAACTTCCTCATCATGGCATCAAGTCTGCTGGTAGAGTATTCGTGGCTGCTGGCAGTGATCCTGATATCGCTGTTACTACGTGTAAAAGGCGACCAGATAAAAAGCGCTTTTCGCATCTATGCTCCTTTGGTAGCGGTGGGATTCGTGGTCATCGGCTGTCGCATCATCCTGATTCCTAACGAGTTGGTGAATCTGGCCCTGCCCCCTATTCTGCTACTGTGTGCATTATGGCAGTGGCTGGTGATACGCCGCCACAACCAGAATATCCCGCGTAGCGACATTTTCTTTACCTACGTGTCGCTCATTGTATTTGTAGCATCTGTTGTTTGCTCGTTCATTGGCTACACGCTATTTGCCGTGCAACTCATCATCTGGTGGATTATGCAGCTGACATGTATTCTGACCATCACCTGCCTCAGCAGATATCTGGAGATATACGCCAAGCGCAAACGACTGACCGCCAAACCAATAACCCAGACATGGTGGTACTATCTGATTGAAAAGGTGGCTATGCCTGTACTGGGTGTACACTCAATCATGCTGAGTATCTACTGGGCTGCCAAGGTGTTCAATCTCACGGATATGTGTATCAAAATATTCATGTATCCCGTTATTGATACGCCTAACCTGCAGATATCGCTTGTAAAACTGATTATGGTCATCAATTCGTGGTTCCTATTCCGCTACATATCCAAAACGGTTCTGGCTTTTCTCAAGATGCACTACGAGATAAGTGACCCATCGACAGCAGCCAGCAAAGAGGTGATGGGACGCAACGTGATACAGGTGTTGGTTTGGGGCGTATGGCTGATGTTCTCGCTATCGCTTCTTAACATCAGTATCTACTGGATGCTTGCTCTTGGAGGCGGCTTATCCACAGGTATCGGTTTTGCCTCGAAAGACATCATCGAAAACATCTACTATGGCGCCTCGCTGATGGCAGGGCGCATCAAAGTGGGCGACTGGATTGACGTAGATGGAACCATGGGTAAGGTGGTATCTATCAGTTATACTTCAACGATCATAGAATCGATACAAGGCGAGGTAATAACATTCCAGAACGCACAATTGTTCACCAAGAACTACAAGAACCTGACACGCAATCATGGTTATGTGCTTACGACCATCCCATTCGGTGTGGCTTATGGTTCGAACCTGAAAGAGGTGACCAATCTGGTTGAAGACGCTGTAAATGCGATGCATAACCAATATATCGACCCAGAGAAACATGCCAAATGCGTAGCTACCGAGATGGGAGATTCGAGCGTGAACTTCAAACTGGCTGTTTGGGCCGAAGCACCTAAACGCACATTCGTTATCAGCGAGGTATTGAAGTGCGTTTACGACACGCTGAATGCCAACAATATCTCCATCCCATTCCCACAAAGAGATGTGCACATGGTATAAAAACCGCAAGAAACTGAAATTATTACATAAATAATTTGGCTGATTTAGAGAAAATGCGTATTTTTGCAGCATAAAAATATGAACACAATGACAACTATCATAGCAGGACCTTGCGTCATCGAGTCGGAAGAACTACTTGACACGGTGGCGCAGAAATTGGTGAGTATCAACAAGACCCATGGTACCGACATCATCTTTAAAGCCTCGTTCGACAAGGCTAACCGCACATCGATCACATCCTTTCGTGGTCCAGGTATCGACCGTGGGCTGCAAATGCTGGCAGATATCAAATCGAAGTACGGATTGCGAATACTGACAGATATTCACGAGAGTTGGCAAGCCAAGCCTGTTGGCGAGGTGTGCGACGTCATTCAGATACCGGCATTTCTGTGCCGACAGACCGACCTGATTGTAGCTGCAGCCAAGACAGGCGCTGTGGTCAACATCAAGAAAGCTCAGTTCCTGAGTGGCAAGGATATGGTTTACCCCGTAGGCAAGGCAAAAGATGCAGGTGCTAAGGAGGTGTGGCTTACAGAGCGTGGCAACATGATGGGCTACAATAACCTGGTGGTGGATTTTCGTAACATTCCAGACATGTTGGAGATTGTGCCAACGGTTATCATGGACTGTACACATAGTGTTCAGCGCCCAGGCGGAAGCAATGGTAAGACAGGCGGCGACCGTCGTTTTGTGCCCCAGATGGCATTAGCTGCCAAAGCCTTTGGAGCTACAGGCTACTTCTTCGAAGTACACCCTACTCCCGATCAAGGTCTTAGCGATGCCGCCAACATGTTAGAACTCGACAAGCTCGAGCCTCTGGTAAAGAAGCTCATTGAAGATTAAAAGGTAAAAATGAAGACTACAAAAGATATTGCAATACAATGTATCAAGGACGAGGCGGAAGCAGTGCTGAGTTTGATTCCGCAACTGGACGAGAACTTCGACCAGGCTGTTGAACTCATTCTGAACTGCAAAGGCAAGGTAATCGTAACAGGCGTGGGCAAAAGCGGCCATATCGGCGCTAAAATTGCAGCCACCTTATCGAGTACAGGCACCCCTTCGTTTTTCACGAACCCCCTAGATGTGTTCCACGGTGACTTAGGTGTGATGACCCAGGACGACGTAGTGCTGGCAATATCAAACTCTGGTCAGACCGATGAACTGCTGCGTTTCATCCCAATGGTGTTGCACATGCAGATACCTATCATCGGCATGAGCGGCAACCCCCAATCATTGTTAGCTAAATACTCTACCTATCACCTGAACGTGCAAGTTGAGAAAGAGGCCTGTCCGCTGAATTTGGCACCAACCAGCAGCACCACAGCACAGTTGACGATGGGCGATGCACTGGCAATTGCCTTGATGGAGAAGCGCAATTTCCAACCACGCGACTTTGCTCAGTTCCACCCAGGTGGTGAGCTTGGCAAGCGTTTGCTGACAACAGCTCAGGACGTGATGCGTACGGAAGACATGCCTGTGCTGCCACCAGAGATGCATCTGGGCGAGGCTATCATCTTAGTGAGCAAGGCCAAGTTAGGTCTTGGTATCGCGATGGTGAACAACGAAATCGTAGGACTGATTACCGATGGCGACATTCGTCGTGCCATGGAGAAATGGCAAGCTCAATTCTTCGACCGTACCGTGAGCGACATCATGACACGTACTCCCAAGATGGTAAAACCAGAGACAAAGATAACAGAGATTCAACGAATCATGAACCAATATAAGGTACACTCTGTATTGGTTACCGACGGCGAGAATCATTTGTTAGGAGTGGTTGACCACTACTCGTGTATGATTTAGTGAAGAGTGAACAGTGAACGTTATGAAGACTATAAAGAAAATACTAATCGCCTTAATGCTCATCATTCCGCTTGGAGTGGTGGCAGCCTACCTTTTTAAAACGCTGGAAGCTCGAGATGGACTGACATCCAGTCAGGTTAACTGCATTCTAAAGGACTCTCGCGGTTACATGTGGTTTGGAACTCCAGCAGGTTTGTACCGCTATGACGGCTACACCTTCCGTAACTTCCAGAGCGACTCACAGAACGGCAGCTCGCTCAGCGATAGCTATATCAACTCTATCCAGGAAACACTCGATGGCAACTTGCTCATCGAAACAGCCTCGGGCTACTGCATCTACCACCCACAGACAGAGAGCTTTGAGCGCGACATGAAGCAAGCCTTTGCACGTATGGGAATCGAAACCATCCCATCGGTGGTATATGTCGATAAACACAAGAATCTTTGGGGAGCTATCCCCAACAAAGGCGTTGTATGCTATAACCAGCAACAGCAAACGCTGATCGAGTTTGGTTATACCGACGACTCGAAAGGAGTCCCCCAAGGCGTTGTATGCTCTATCAGCGAATGTAAGGAAGGAGCGCTCATTGTTTACGACGATGGTAAGATTGCCTGCTGCGATGTGATGCATCAGCAAAGCACGCTTTGGGTAAAGGAGGGCATCCCAGCCCTGAAGGACCATCGTACCAAATCGCTACGTGCCTATGCCGATGTTAATGACAATATCTGGCTGTACGGACAGGGCACATTGGTGATGTTCAACAAGCAGAAAGGCACTTGGGATTACACCATGGGCGAGAAGTTGGGTGTAACAGGTTTGGGCGTGGATCGCAATATCAATGGCATGGCAGGTAATGCTGGTAGCATCTGGGTAGGTAGCGACCAGTTAGGACTGCTGCGATTTGACCCGAACACCTTTGAGTATCAAGAGGTACAGCCCAAGAACATCAACGAGCAGCAATGGGTAAAAGACCACACCAGTATTCAGAGCTTGTACATGGACAATACAGGTGTGCTGTGGGTAGGTACAGAGAAATCGGGTGTAGCCTACACAGGAAAATACATCTATCGTTTCGGATCTGATTTGATAGGCGATGTTACCGCGATGACGCAACATCCCAATGGCACCATTTGGTACGGAACTAGCGACAGAGGTGTTATCGGTTTCGATGGAAAATTGGCCAGTCTGAAGGTGTCATGCATGAGCAACACTCCCGATGGTAGTATCTGGATAGGTTCGAAGCGCAACGGACTAACCCGCATCAAAGATGGCATATCAACCATCTACTCGGTATCGAAGGACAGTGTTCGTACTATCATCGACGACCATATCAACGCGCTTACATGCGATAAGATTGGTAACCTGTGGATAGCCACCAATGGTGGACTGCAGGTATATAACCCACGCATGAATACGTTCTCAAGTTATACTCGCGAGAACGGAAAATTGAGCACCAACAGTATTACCAGTTTGTTCTACAAGCAGGATGCTAATGCCAACAACCTGTTGGTAGGTACCAGCGAGGGGCTGATTATCCTGAACCTCTCGACAACAGAGAAAAAGGTTTTAACAGGAAACAGCACCAACCTGAAGAGTTTTACCAACAACTACATCACACAGATATTCCAAGATTCACGCGGACTGATTTGGGTTGGTACTCGCGAAGGTTTGAACATTCTGAACTTAGAGACAGACGAACTGGACTATCTGACAGAGAAGCAGGGTTTATGTAATAACAACATTTGCGGTATTGCCGAGGACAAGAACCACTGCATCTGGGTAACCACAAGTCGTGGTGTGAGCCGTATCGTTATACAGCGTAATCACGAGGATGGTGTTAACAATTATGGTTTGTACAACTACAGCACAGCTGATGGTTTGCAGAGTAACGAGTTTAATACAGGTGCCATCCTTACCAAGCAGGATGGCGAAGTGCTGCTGGGCGGATTATATGGCGTGAACTGGGTACTACATCAGACTGGTGCCAAGAAGGAGGAGCTGCCCCGCGTGATGCTTACCCAGTTGTTCATAGGCGAAGAAGAGATTGTCACTGGTCACGAGTATCATGGCAAGGTAATCCTTACCCAGGCACTGAACGAAACCAGTCGTATCGATCTGTCTCACAATCAGAACACTTTCAGCATTAAGTTTGCCGCAGGAAACTACAACCAGAGCGAGCGACTGCAGTTTATGTACTGGATGGAAGGCCGCGACGAGGACTGGCACCATGGTGATGCCCTATCGCATGGTGTAAGTTTCAACAACTTGTCGGCAGGCAAATACTATCTTCACGTTAAAGCCATCAATGCCGAGGGAGCAGTAAGCGATCAGGAACGTGTACTCGAAATCAACGTAGAACGCCACTTCCTGCTTTCTTGGTGGATGATAACAGCCTATCTGATAGTGCTGGCAGTAATTATCTACTTCTGGCGCATAGGCATCAATCAGCTTAAAGCCATCAAGCACCGTAAAGAGGCTGTGATCAAGGAACTACGCATGCAGCGCGAGGAAATCAAGGCAGCAAGCGACGATTTGCGACAGCCAATGGCCCGTATGACCTCTATCATAGGTAACCTGTCGGAGAAAGAGAAAACGCTTGAGGAGAAAGAGCAGTTGAATGCCCTGCACTCACAGATGCTGCAGATTATCACCCGTGTAGCTGATATGCAGATGAATCTGGAGCACCCTGAGGAGCGAGCCAAGAATATGGTTCAGGACCGCCTGACCATCAACAGTAAGGGCGAGATAGAACTACCGGAGATTGCGAGCGACGTACTGACATCAGAAGCCACCCATTCACGTGCAGCTATCGACTCGCCTACATCGAAGTTCACTGTCATTATGATTGATGACAATGAGGAGTTCCTGGAATTTGCAGCTGCCCGACTGAGATTTGTGTACAACTTCCATGTTTATAACGACATAGAGAAGGCAGCCGAGGATCTGGAACAGATCAAGTGTGACCTGGTGGTTTGTAAGCAGGACATGTTTGGCATGACTGGTAGCGACCTGTGCAACCAGTTGAAGACCAACTACACCACACAGAACATGAAGTTTATCCTGATGACAGATACCGTACTAACGCCACAGGATATGCGCTCAAAGAACATCACTTTGAGTGCCGATGACTATCTGGCCAAGCCATTCAACATGCAGGAGGCCACGATGCGATTCAACAAGGTGCTGGGATTGGGTGTTGTACAGATGGATAGCAACCTGATTGAGGGTGCAGAGACTCGACGTCTGGAAGGTCAGAGCAGCAGTATGACAACAGCAACAGAGACGATGGATGCAGGCGAGATTGAGACCACCGCTCTGACCGAGGTGAGCGCCGACGACCCCATGAACAAGGTTGACACGGTGGTTAAGAACCCACGCAGTCAGGTAGCAGCCAACAATCTGCCAGAGGGTATCAAGGGTATCGACGACGAAGAGGAAGGTGGCGGTAACGATTTCTCGATGGTAGATGCGATGGACCGCCAGTTGCTTAAGAATATTGAACAATACGTATTACAGAATATGAGCCGCGGACAGATTAGTTTGGAAGAGATGGCCAATGCCATGGGAATGGGACGTGTACCTTTCTTCCACCGTGTACGCAGCCTTACAAGCAAAACACCAGCAGAACTCGTGAGAGATATGCGACTGAAACACGCCTGCATTCTGCTGAAACGTACTAATATTAACATGAGCGAGTTGGCTTCAAATATCGGATTTATGACTGCCGAGAACTTCATCAACATCTTCAAAGAAAAGTTCGGCATGACGCCACTCGAATACAGATTGAAACATCGTAAATGATATTAAGTAAGCAACATCAGACAGGAATAGCCACCATGCTATTCCTGCTGATTTCTCTGATTGGAAAAGCTCAGACAAGCGACTCGCTGATAGTGAGTCAGATGAAGACTGTTGGTATTAACTTCTACCCACATAATGAAGTACAACTGATTATGTCGGGCAAGGATAAGTTCGACCTGTTGTTCGAGGATATCCGACAAGCCAAAAGCAACGTACATCTTGAGTACTTTAACTTTCGCAACGACTCGATAGCCTCGTTGTTATTCGACCTACTGCGCGAGAAGCGCAAGCAGGGTGTCGAGGTGCGTGCACTGTTCGACGGGTTTGGCAACGACTCAAACAACCAGCCACTGAAAAAGCACCACATAAAAAGTCTGCGTGCCGACAGCATCGACATCCACGAGTTCGACCCAGTGCGTTTTCCCTGGGTAAATCATATCTGGCCTCGCGACCACCGCAAGATAGTAGTCATAGACGGACACATCGCCTATACTGGCGGCATGAACGTTGCCGACTACTATATCGTCGGCACAAAACAGGTGGGTGAATGGCGCGATATGCATTGCAGAATTGAAGGTCCTGTGGTAAACGAGTTACAGACCATCTTTGCCCGTATCTGGCAGAAGGTCACCAAGGAGCAGCTGAACGACGAGAAATACTACCAAGCAAAGGACAAAGGCGATAAGATGGTGGGCATAGCTAACCGCGAACCTAACAGAACCAACAAGATTATGCGCCAGTTCTACATCTCAGCCCTCGACGATGCTCAGGATTCTATCAAGATTATCAATCCCTATTTTACGCTGACGCCATCGGTTAAAAAGGCTATTCACCGAGCTATCAAGCGTGGTGTGAAGGTTGATATCCTAGTATCGGCCAAGAGCGATATTCCTTTAACCCCCGATGCTGTATTCTATAACGTGCACAAGCTGATGAAGAAAGGTGCCAATATCTGGCTGTATCAGCCCGGTTTCCACCACTCTAAGATTATGATGGTGGACGGACGGTTCTGCACCGTGGGTAGCACCAACCTTGATGCGCGCAGCCTGCGATACGACTACGAGGTGAATGCGCTGATTATTAACAAGCAGGTGACTCAGGAGTTGCAGGATATGTTTATGCGCGACACCAGAAAAAGCGTGCTGCTAACACCTGAGGAGTGGAACAAGTTCCGTACAGGCTGGCAGAAGTTCCGTGGCTGGTTTGCCCAATTATTTACCCCATTTATGTAAATCCTCATGAACAGAAACACCGTAATATCCATAGCCAAGGGTTTGGCCATTATCCTGATGGTGATAGCCCATGCCGAAGCTCCAGGCTGGTTGTGCCGATTCATCTTCGAGTTCCACATGCCACTGTTCTTTATTACAGCAGGCTACTTTTTCTCGTTGAAGTATCTGAACGATGAAGCCACGTTTATAAAGAAGCGCATCAAGGGTCTTTATATCCCGTTTGTGAAATGGAGTGTGTTCTTTCTGCTTATCCACAACCTGATGTTCAAGATAGGCATTCTGAACGAGATGTATGGCAACGAGATGGGTGGTGTGACCCACCCTTATAGCTGGCACCAGATGCAACAGAACCTTTGGACCATCTTTACCTCGATGGCAGGCTACGATGCATTTCTTTGTGGTGCGTTCTGGTTCTTCCGTGGACTGTTTGTGGCCAGCATCTTATACCTTATTATATATAAGGTGCTGGATAGCACTATATCATTAGTACGTTACAAAAAAGCTATCCCCTATCTCATCTGCATCATCATGCTGTTGCTGTGCGGATGGAAAACTTACGAGGGACTGCGCGTTCTGACGCTGATACAGGGTGGCTATCGCGATATGATGGGCTGTTTTTTCTTTGGTTGCGGTTTTATTTTCCGACAGTATGCCGAGAGCTACCAGGCGGCTATCAAGCGTTACTACGCTATCTTCTGGACCACCATTGTGTTTGGCATCATCGTATATCTATTCTCACACTACCTTACAGCCAACATGAACTGGCGCTCTACCTACACCCAGTTTCTGTCGCTGCCTATACCAGCCATTTTGGGATTCCTGATGATGTACAATATCAGTATGCTGCTGGATAAGAACGATAACGGGCTGAAACGGTTCCTGGTATATACAGGCGACCACACACTCAACATCTTTATCTTCCACATTGTTGCCTACAAGGTGGTTAGTTTGATAAAGATATGGTACTACAGCTTGGACATACGTCAGATAGGCTGCCACATGGTGATACACCACAACTCGCAACAGGATGCGTTTTGGGTGCTCTACACCATTGCTGGTGTAGGCCTACCATTACTGGGAACATGGTTATCGGAAAAATGGCAGACTAGACGTTGTAAACGTCAATCAAATCTATCATCATCGTCATATCATACTCATTAATGCCCTTTGTCATTAATAGTAAACGCTCTTTGAAAAAAATGTCGCAAATGGCATCCCTACGTTTCTCTTTGGGCGTGGTAGCTATTAAATAGGTACGGAAACAGATGGCAGCATCGTCGATCTGCCCCGTAAGCCACAGATAGAAAGCAAAGTTTATGCTGTCGTTGTCATTTATTTCCTCTTGTTCCATCAACTGCTTGTACAAGCGGTCGGCCTGTTCGTACTTGCCATCGCCAGTAAGTGCCCAAGCTAACACACGTGCCACATTCATGTCATCGGGATCCTCAAAGTTCAAGCGGAACAGTATCTGTTCGGCCTCTTCATATCTCCAGAGATTGGTAAGACAAACGGCCTTGTTAAGCTGATATGATTTCTTATCGGCATTCAACTCCAGCAAACGGTTGTAGGTATTGAGCGCATCCTCGTAATCATGATTTTTAAACTTGATACGGGCCAAGGCAAATAAGGCACGTTCGCTCTTTGGGTCAAGTTCGAGAGCCTTTTGATAGCTATTCACCGGATCGTCGCCCAGATAGCCTTTCAACATATAGTAATCAAAGTCGTAATACTTCCGGTCGTGCAAACTTTGCATCACTTCTAAGGCATAACTCTTCTGGTTACGCTTAATCAAGAAAGTAACTACATCCTTGAAATAGGCCTGAATCTCGGAAAAGAAGAATGTTATTTTTGTAAGAAACAAGGCCTGATTTGAGTCTTTATCGAATACGTTCTTAAACTCGTTGCGAAGCGGATTAAGGCGGAAGAAACGGAACATATCCTGCAGATAGATACGCCGGATATAGGCCGGCGTACTAATCTCATCCTGCCCTAATTTCTGATACATCACGGCCTCGCCATTATCCAGCATGTGGCGAGCTTGTTCGGGTAGGCCATTCAGCACAGTATCGAAGGCCAGCAAGAACGAGTATTTGTCGCTGTTGCAGAATGGACCATACTTCAGAATAGCCGACAGGAATTTGATATTTTCGAACTTTTCCCAAGTCTGAACAATTCCAGGATGATCGGTATAGAAAGGCGTAAACCAATAAGATATCTCATCGAAGAAAGGGTATCGTTTCATCTGCGAGAAGCCGCCAAAATACACGTCGCTACCCTGCTTCTGCATATCCATCATGCGACGGAAGCTGTTTTCGAGTTTTTCCACTTCCTGCTCTTCGGCTTCAGGGTGCAGAATATCATTCATGATACTATCTTCGTCCTGGTCCTGCTCGTCTCTTTGCCGCATTTTCTGCTGGTTCTTAAGCAGGTCGGGCATTATCTCCTTTTCAATGGTGTGCCTATCCTCATCGGCGCTCATGCAGTAGAACATCTGCTTCTGCAGCTCTATCAACTCAGCCACGCAGTTGGGGTTCTGCAGGGTTTGTTCTATCAGTTCTTGCATCTCATGGAAAAGTAACAACCCTAATTCGCTATCGATTGAAAACACCCAACCGAAAAGAGCTCTCTGTCGCACATACTCATCGGTGGCCTGCTGGTACACATGGATAAGGGTACGAAACTTAACGATATCGTAGCAGTTCATGGCTGCCAGCGTAATGGCAGTGACAATGAGCTGCTGGTCGACCGAGTCGATGGTTGGCGACAGCAACAACTGCTCGAAATCCTCACCCTCACCATCATTCCATAATTCGGCAGTCAAGATATGGGCAAACAGTTCGCACATAAACTGCGTATGATTCTTATACAGAGTTTTGCGATGTTCCTTAGCGGTGTGCTGAGGTTCCAGCTCGAGCAAGGCCACATCCGACACGAACTTCTCTAACTGCTCGCGCACCACTTGTACCGACCAGTCGCGCGGACTCAGATTAGCCTTCATATAGAGCGATGCCATCAGAGGCGATTTCAGCACTCTCACTTTAGTAAGAATATTGGCATAAAGCCTATACATACGGGTAAGCAGCTTTTCGTAGAGCTGTGGCAACTCAGGGTCCTTATAACCTTTACGCCAATAATCAATCATCATCTGATAATCCGATTTAATTGCAAACAATCGGTCGGAATTAATCTGGTGCGGATGTACAGCCAGATAATTCTCCATATTCTTAACAGCGTTCATCAGGTTTCTATCCTCGATAGCCTCCCGCACGCTTTCTAATGCATTGTCTTTAATCATGAATTACTTTTTCTTTTCAAGCCATTTTCTGGCATGATCGATATCTTTCTGACGTGTTGCCTGATAAGTGAATTTCAGCGAATCGGGCAGAGCCTGAATGGCCTGTGGAGAAAGCCGATAGTACTTTTTCAGGATTTCGGCGTAGTGGGTAACGCCAAAGCGGTTGATCGAGTCGCAAGCCTGCTTGTAACCTTTCATAAAGACCTCTATCTGGTGCTTGCGCGCCTTATCATCCATATTCTTGGTGCGGAACACGAGTGCGCCCATCTGTATATCCTCCTTACGGGTGTCGAGCAGCACGTGGTGCTTTTTCAGCAAGGCCTGACTGGCCTGTGGCTCCGTAAGCAGCATGGCATCCATCTCGTTGTTCTCAAGCATCTTCAAGCGTATGTTCACATCGTTAATCTGAATACGGAACACACGCTCGGGGGCCAACTTGGCACTATCGACAGCCAAATCGCCCAACAGGTCGGTAACCGAATAGCGAGTCATGGCCAGCATCTTATCGTCGAGATGCTTAAAGTTGGTGATACGCAGCTGTCGCTGACTCAGCAGCAGCCAGTAGGCATTGGTGGCTGCGGCATATCGCAGGGGGGTGCCCTCCTTTATCATCTTCTCGGCACGTACCACATCAGTAATAGCACCTTCGGCACGGCCCCGAATCAGGGCGGTGTCGATATCCATCTGGGCGTTATAACGTTTCAGTCGGATATCAACGGCCGAATCAAACATCTGTCGCTCTTTGGCCACGAATACAGGCAGACAGTCCAATGTGGGCATGACGGCAATTTTGAGTGCAGCCGAATCTTCACGCCATAATTTCAAACGCTGCTCACGCGAGATGCGTTTGGTTTCCTCGTACGACTGCCCACAAGCTGCAAGCATGACGAGAGTTATGAATGCTAAAACTAATTTCTTCATAATCGACTGCAAAGGTACAATTTTTTTTTTAATTTTCAATTTTCAATTATCAATTTTCAATTATTATTATTACCTTTGCACACATTATGGCAAAAGACAAGATAGCATACGTATGTTCCAACTGCGGACAGGAATCGCCCAAATGGATTGGCAAATGCCCTGCCTGCGGACAATGGAACACGTTTAAGGAGATTAAGGTTGCCCCCAGTTCCACCCCCAAAACAGCTGCAGTAAGGGGTGGTTTGCATGCTGGAGCATCAGCACAGTCGTCGGCTTTGCATGTAGGTAAGGTGCTGCGCTTGCGCGACATCAGTTCGAAGGACGATCCTCGTATCGACATGCACGATGCCGAACTGAACCGCGTGCTGGGTGGCGGATTGGTTCCTGGCAGTATCGTGCTGCTGGGTGGCGAGCCTGGTATCGGCAAATCAACTCTTTCGTTGCAGACGATGCTGAACATGCCTGAGAAGAGAATTCTGTATGTGAGCGGTGAGGAAAGTGCCCACCAGTTAAAGATGCGCGCCGAGCGTCTTGGGGGTGAGAATGAGAACTTCCTGCTCCTCACAGAGAACTCGCTCGAAACCATCTTCGACCACATCAAGGAGGTTCAGCCCGAACTGATTGTGATCGACTCGATACAAACCATATCGACCGAGGATGTTGAGTCGAGTGCAGGTTCTATCGCACAGGTTCGCGAGTGTGCCTCTGCCCTACTCCGTTTTGCCAAAACCAGCGGTGTGCCAGTCATCCTGATTGGCCACATCACCAAGGAAGGCACACTGGCTGGCCCTAAGATTCTGGAGCATATTGTGGATACGGTCATCCAGTTCGAAGGCGATCAGCATTATATGTACCGCATTCTGCGCAGCATCAAGAACCGTTTCGGTTCTACAGCTGAACTGGGCATCTACGAGATGCTGCAGAACGGTTTGCGACAGGTATCCAACCCATCAGAACTGCTGCTCACCCAGGATCGCGACGGGCTTTCGGGCATCGCCATCACCTCGGCCATCGAGGGCATCCGACCTTTTCTGGTCGAGACGCAGGCTCTGGTATCAACAGCAGCCTACGGCACGCCTCAGCGCTCAGCCACAGGTTTCGACCAGCGCCGACTGAACATGCTACTGGCTGTGCTCGAAAAGCGCGTGGGCTTCAAGTTGGCCCAGAAGGATGTGTTTGTGAACATCGCTGGCGGACTGCGAGTTACCGATTTGGCTATGGACCTGTCCGTGATAGCTGCCGTATTGTCGTCGAATGTCGATACCCCTATCGAGTCGGGCTGGTGTATGGCAGGCGAGGTAGGACTGAGTGGCGAAGTGCGCCCCATCAACCGTATAGAGCAGCGCATCGCCGAGGCCGAGAAGTTAGGATTCACTGATATGATTATCCCCAAATACAACCTTCAGGGCTTCGATAAGAATAAATATTCAATCCATTTGCACCCTGTCAGAAAGGTCGAGGAAGCCCTTCGTGCAATCTTTGGTTAACAAATTGTAAACACAGAGATACAGAGACGCAGAGAAATATATTAAAAAAGTAAAAAATCGAAAAATCTCTGTATCTCTGTATCTTTGTGTTGAATTTTATTTGTAACTTTGCAGGCGTTTAAAAAGAAGTATTTCACATTATTAATAATATTAAGATTATGACTATCAACGAATTCAACTTTGCCGGTAAGAAGGCAATCGTACGTGTAGATTTCAACGTACCCCTCGATGAGAATGGTAAGATCACAGACGACACCCGTATCCGCGGTGCCCTGCCTACCCTGAAGAAGATTCTGGCCGACGGTGGTGCTACCATCATCATGAGCCACATGGGTAAGCCCAAAGGTAAGGTAGATATGAAGAAGTCTCTGGGTCAGATCCGCGAGGCTGTAGAGAAGGCTCTGGGTGTTCCCGTTGCTTTCGCTCCCGACTGCGCTAAGGCCGCCGACGCTGCCAAGGCTCTGAAAATGGGTGAGGCTCTGCTGCTTGAGAACCTGCGCTTCTATCCTGAGGAAGAGGGTAAGCCCGTAGGTGTTGAGAAGGGTACTCCTGAGTACGACGAGGCTAAGAAGGCTATGAAGGCCAGCCAGAAGGAGTTTGCTAAGACTCTGGCTAGCTATGCCGACTGCTACGTAATGGATGCCTTCGGTACAGCTCACCGCAAGCACGCTTCTACCGCTGTTATCGCCGACTACTTCGACGCCGACAACAAGATGCTGGGCTTGCTGATGGAGAAGGAGGTTCAGGCTGTTGACAACGTACTGTCGAACATCAAGCGTCCTTTCGTTGCCATCATGGGTGGTTCTAAGGTATCTTCTAAGATCGGTATCATCGAGAACCTGCTCGGTAAGGTTGATAAGCTCATCCTCTGCGGTGGTATGACCTACACCTTCGCAAAGGCTCACAATGGTGAGATTGGCGATTCAATCGTTGAGCTCGATAAGCTGGATGTAGCTCTGGGTGTTGAGGAGCTGGCCAAGAAGAACGGTGTAGAGCTCGTGCTGGGTTCTGACTGCACAGCTACCAACGGTCTCGACTTCGACACCATGACTGTAAAGGAGGGCGCTGAGATCATCAACTGCCCCGCTAACAAGGTACCTGCCGGTTTCGAGGGTGTTGACGCTGGTCCTGAGAGCCAGAAGGCATTTGCCGAGGCTATCAAGGGTGCCAAGACCATCCTGTGGAACGGTCCTGCCGGCGTATTCGAGTGCGACGCATTCACCGCTGGTTCACGTGCCATCGGCGACGCTATCGCTGAGGCTACCAAGAACGGTGCCTTCTCTCTGATTGGTGGTGGCGACTCTGTAGCTTGTGTCAACAAGTTCGGACTGGCCGACCAGGTATCTTACATCTCAACTGGTGGTGGTGCTCTGCTTGAGGCCATCGAGGGTAAGGTTCTCCCAGGCGTAGCAGCTATCAAGGGTGAGTAATCTTTCGTAGATACATACAATAGTAAATGTGCCGGGCAAATTGCTCGGCACATTTTTTCTGTTTTTCTTAGCGACTACCCTCCCAGAGAGTAACAGAAACATCCAGCAAAAAAAATCTTCACTAAACTTGCGAATTTCGATTATTCTTTTTATCTTTGTATCCAAGAAAGATTTAAAGCCTATGCTCAGATTTAAAGAAAGAAGCAGAATTATAGATGTGGCCATTACTGCCGTGGCAGGTATCGTGTCTGTGGGAGTGATGCTGTATGGTGTCGGACATTTCGGACTGCAAGAGGCGTGGCCCGAACTGGTGCTCAATCTGTTTTACATCGCCTGTCTGGTGATGATCGGGATGTACTTCTTCAATCGGCTCAAGCCTCAGCAGTTCAACTACTGGTGCTCCATCTGCGTGGGCATCACGGTACTGCTGCGCGATATTCTCTTCCCACCGCCATTGGCATTCTATTGGCTGCACTTGGCGTGCCTGACACTCGCGGTGCTGTTGCTCCTCATGCTCACCTTCTTCTATGCTCGTAAGGAATGGAAGAGCTACACCAAGCGCAACCTGTGGATGATATGCATCATAGATATGCTCATTGCCGCCCTCTACAACTACGACATCTATATCGAACCTATCAACGAATATACCGACTATCTGCTCACGGAAATCTGGATTCGTCCCACAATCACCTATGGTCTGGTGGCCTGCTTTGTGTCGGAAAGAAAAAGTGCTGGGTAATTCTATCGTTGAGAACAAATTTGGCAACAGACAAAACTGTTTGTTGGAGATTTATTTGTACCTTTGCCACCAGAATAAACCCAAATATAACTCATATGACTAAACGATTTCTATTCACGACTCTCCTGATAGCTGGACTTGCAAACAGCGCCCTGGCCGACAGGATGGAGAAACTCACTTCGCCTAACGGCAAGATTGTGGCTAATATCAATATTGGCAAAGACTTAACCTACAGCGCCTCGCTCGATGGGGAGCAGATCCTGAAGGACTGTCCGCTGAGTCTGCAAGTGGGCAAGGAGCTATTAGGCACTAACCTTAAGCTGAAGAGCACAAAGCGCACTCGGATAGACGAGCAGATTCGCCCCGTAGTGCCTCTGAAACAAGCCATCGTGCCCAACAAGGCCAACGCCTTGACACTCCATTTCAAAGGCTACAGCGTAGAGTTCAGAGCCTACGACAACGGCGTGGCTTATCGCTTTATTATTAATAAGAAAGGTGTAGTGGATATCGTGAGCGAGGGTATCAGTTACCAGCTGCCCACGGCCTTCGAGGCGCATATCTCGAAGACACGCAGTTTCAACACCTCGTACGAGCAGCCCTACACCCACATCAGCACAGCCCAATACCAGGCTGACGACGAGATGACTTATCTGCCCGTGCTACTGGAAAGTCCTAAGGGCACCAAGGTGCTCATCTCTGAGAGCGACGTGCGCGACTATCCTCATACCTTCCTCAAGAGCACAGGCGAGAATGGGCTGACAGCCGTTCACCCCAAGTCGCCTGAGACCTGGGAGCCTCGCGGCGACCGCAGTTGGACCATCACCAAAGAGCGTGACTGCATTGCCCGTACCAGCGGGCAGCGCACCCTGCCCTGGCGCTTTGCCGTGATAGGCGATGATGCCACGATAGCAGCCAACCAGATGGAACTGGTGCTGGGCGGCAAGTGCGAACTGAAGGACACGTCGTGGATCAAGCCAGGAAAGGTGAACTGGGACTGGTGGAACCACTGGACGGTATGGGATGTGGACTTCGAGTCGGGCATCAACAACGACACCTATAAGTATATCATCGACACAGCCTCGAAGTTTGGCGTGGAATATGTGTTGCTCGACGAAGGCTGGAACAAGCGTGTGGAGGATCCCTTCACCTACAGCGACGGTATCGACGTGAAGGAGCTGGTGGAGTATGGCGCCAAGAAGCATGTGGGCATCATCCTCTGGCTGTCGTGGCTCACCGTAGAGCAGCATACCGACCTGATTAAGCACTATGCCGACATGGGCGTGAAAGGCTTGAAGATCGACTTTATGGACCACAGCGACCAGTGGATGGTGAACTTCTACGAGCGCACGGCCCGTGAGTGTGCCAAGCACAAGTTGCTGGTGGATTTCCACGGTTCGTTCAAGCCATCTGGTCTGGAGCAGCGCCTGCCCAACCTCATCTCATACGAAGGTGTGCGTGGTTTGGAACAAGGTGGAGGTTGCCGACCAGAGAACAGCATCTGGCTGCCCTATATGCGCAATGCCGTTGGTGCGATGGACTTTACGCCAGGCTCTATGCAGAATGCTCAGCCCGAGGACAATCACGGCACAGGTTCGCTGCCGATGGGAGGTGGCACTCGTGCCTATCAGATGGCACTCTACGTATGTTTTGAGAGTGGCTTGCAGATGCTGGCTGATAGCCCAACCCGCTATCTGCGCGAAGAGGCATGCACACGCTTCATAGCCTCGGTACCCACCACTTGGGACGAAACTCGCGTATTGGCTGCCAAAGCAGGCGATTACTACGTAGTGGCCAAGCGCAAAGGTGCGAAATGGTTTGTAGGTGCCATCACAGGCAGCAAGCCTCAGGATATCACCATCAGTCTCGACTTCCTCAATCAGCCAGCCACACTCACCAGCTTCAGCGACGGCCGCAATGCCCATCGTATTGCCGTAGATTACAAAAAGCAGGTGCAGCAAGTAACCCCATCCACCCAACTCACGCTCCATCTGGCACGCAACGGCGGCTGGTGCGGCTCGATAGACTAACCTACTTTTTGACGGAAATACGCAATGATATGATCCAGTCCCTCGTCGAGCGACACCTTGGGCTCCCATCCTAATTCACGCTTGGCAAGTGTGATGTCGGGACGGCGCATCTTAGGATCGTCGCTTGGCAGCGGACGGAACACGATCTTACTCTTGCCGCCTATCTTCTGGATGACCTTCTCTGCCAGTTCAAGCATGGTGAACTCGCCTGGATTTCCAAGGTTTACCGGTCCCGTGAAATCATCACCTGTTGCCATCGTGCGAATCATACCCTCTATCAGGTCGCTCACATACTGGAAAGAGCGTGTCTGCTGACCGTCGCCATAGATGGTGAGATCTTCGCCACGCAGCGCCTGCACCACGAAATTGCTCACCACACGTCCGTCGCTGATAGCCATACGCGGACCATAGGTATTAAAGATACGGATGACCTTGACACGCACCTTGTGCAGTCGGTGGTAGTCGAAAAACAGTGTCTCGGCACAGCGCTTACCCTCGTCATAACATGAGCGCAAGCCTATGGGGTTAACATTTCCCCAATAACTCTCGGGCTGTGGGTGGATATTCGGGTCGCCATACACCTCGCTGGTGCTGCTCTGCAGTATCTTTGCCTTGGTGCGACGGGCCAAGCCCAACATGTGGTAGGCACCAAACACGCTGGTCTTGGTGGTCTGTATAGGATCATTCTGATAATAAATAGGTGAGGCGGGACAAGCCAGATTATAAATCTCATCCACCTCGGCCCAGTAAGGATTGATCACATCGTGGCGCACCAACTCAAAATTCGGCTTACCAATCAAGTGCCACACATTCTCCTTCGAGCCACTATAGAAATTGTCAAGACAGATTACGTCATACCCGTCGTTCACGAGTCTTTCACAGAGGTGAGAGCCTATAAACCCAGCTCCACCCGTCACCAGAATTCTTTTCATAAAATTGTTTTATTATAATAGCGACTGCAAAGATACAAAGAAATCCCGACATTCTAAATGAATTGCCGGGATTATATTCTTTTTCTCAAAAACCTTGGAATAAATCAATCCAATGGTATCTCAGGATGCTGGTAACCCATCCACCCAACTCAAGCTCCACTTAGTTCGCAACGGTGGCTGGTGCGGCTCGTTCGAATAACTGGGATACTGGGATTTGGGAAATATTGCTTAATTGATGGCATCAGAGATTATAAACTGATGCCATTTCTTTTATCCACCGGATTACTTCCTTTCGTACATGTTCTGGCGATATCACTTCAACCTCGCTACTCATCGACAGAATATGCTGAATAAAATCGTAGGTGGGCATTACTGTCACTTCAAAGATTGAGTAGTCGCTATGCTTTTCCACCTCACGTTGCGACCAGTGTATCGGCAGTTTTCGCAGATAGTCGCGCCTGTGGTTAATGTCGGTAGCCTTTATTCGAATACGCTCTGCTTTATGCACTTCGGGTTCAACTATGATGCCATAGGCGTCAGCAAAGTAGGAGTCTACCGAAAGCCCACGTGGCATCTTGAATGTGTCCTCTGTGGCAAAAATCCGATGTACCCTGTCAAGCGCATAGCGTCGGATACGCCCTTGCTTAGCACGTTCCTCAGGCTCTTCACCCTCAGGCGCATTAAGCATCACACCAACGACATACCATCTTTGCTGGAATACTCGTACAAAGTATGGCTCCAGCAATATCTCGCAAGGCTCATCATCAAAGAAATCCTGATAAAGGAGGTTTACTACCTGGTTTTTCTTCATGCATTCCAATATCTTCAACAAATGCCCATTTCCATATTGAATCGTTTCGTACATCACCCTATCGCGCAGTCCTTTACTATCCTGCAATAGTCCGTTAACGGCAAAAGCAGACAAAAGCCAATCCTTAACATTGTCTTTCTCTAACCACTCACGATTAACAATGCGATACCTGTACCCATTACGAGCATCAGACGATATTTCGATATCAAAGGCATCCTCTATAGCACGTAGGCAATCAGCAAACGTTCGCTTAGGCAAGGTGGTCTTCAGCGTATTCAGTTCCGTACTCTCCCACTCATAAGCAAACTCCTTATACGTCAATCCCTTGGGATTTTCGTATAGTTTTGATAATATCCAGATATGTCTGCGCAGGTAGTCCTTCATACAACGTCAAAATCCTTTTTTATTCATCCTCGTCGGCAACTTCCTTGCCGTTAATCAGCTTCAGCATCTTCGACACATACCCCTTGTGGGCATACAGTTGCTTAAAGCGATGCACATTATTTGGCACGATTTCTATACGCCCATCGTCTGTTTCGTGGATAACAAGATCCAGCAGTCCGATAATATGCCCAGCCTTAGCGATGGTAATACCATATTTAACAGCCAACGCCTTACGACCTATATAATAAGTAATGTCGCGAATACTCCTTGGGTTAATATCATCAAGACTAATGCCTGGATAGTTCTGACGAATAGCTGCAATCAGCCCATCCTTTTCTGGTAATCTTGCACTCACCCCTGGCCATGCAATAGCACTAAAATCCACATGCCCATTCTGCGCAGGCTGAGGCACTCGGCTCGAACCCATCCGAGCCAAGTCTGCCTTCATTCTGCTTACTACCTCAGGAGCCAATCGCTCCTCATCCAATTTCTTAATCAGATGTTCAGGCACTGGGTGCTCACATATCTCTTTCAGTGTCCTGCCCTCACCATTTATCCCTCCATTGCCAGAGGGAATATAATCATCAATACTCATGTTCTTATCTTCACAATATAATAATCATGCTAGATACTCAGAAATATCAATATCATCATCTAGACCTAACCTTTGCTTCCACTCCATGTAATATTTTGTTTCATTTGGATGAATTACTCCGTCTGCTTCTATGACACCATTTATAAAATACGACAACGTTTTTAATAGAGGTTTTTTCTCTTCATATTCTACGGCTTCAAGCATTTTTTTAGTCTCATCAACAAGATAATCTATATCGATAGAGGTGCATAAAGATCTCTTAATCTGTAAAAGATCATCTAGTGGTATTTCTTGTTTCGACATTTCATTTATATATTTGTCAATAAACTCAGATTCGCGAACATCATATTCTCCATCGCAATTAGCGATGAAGCTTCCAAGCTCCATAACTAATTTAATAAGTTTTCTTTTTCTGGCCTCCATACTACTCAAATATTAATTTGGTTTCAATCAAGATATCTTGCTTTTTAGATACTATTTGGTTATAGTTAGCACTCAATTTAAAAATGCTTGAAACTTTTAAAGAAAAGGCAATATCTAATTGACTATTTAGTTCCTTTGTTAAATTGAATCTTACATGTTGACTTGTTAACTGGTTCCCAAATTTCGGGTTCCTTGTCTTCAATAAATAATTAATATCGTCATCATCATATAATCCATTTTGTTTTGCTTCCAAGACAGCCTGATTATAAGAAGCCATGGAAAATTCGCCTCTGAAAGTTTCGTGTCTATAATACTTTCCTGTCATTGAGTCGTTCTCTTTAATTCGTACTGAACTTGCGGCATTTATTAGTTTATAATCCAGTTCTCCATTTGCATTAATAATCCGTTCTTTGCTCTCTGTTATTGCAAAGGTAGTCTCATACTCTTTTGCTCCAAGATAATGAGCAATAATACCTAAACTTTTAAATTTGGCTTTAGTAAGGACATCTTCTGTTGTTTCTAGAGGGATATATTTATTTGGTTTAAATGGATGTTTTATCAAAATAGTATCTAATACAGGTACTTTTTTCCCATCAAATATATCGACGCCCATCTCATAAATATCGTCAAGTGAAACTATTTGCACATTAGGGTTCAACTTGTTTGCAGTTTTCTCCCACATGTAATTTGTAGCACGTTCTTCACTAGTAACATAAATGATGTCTCTTGTCAATTTGCAATTTTCCATATAATCAATATTAATAGGGTTATACTTGATAAAATCCCACCATATATAAACTTATCCGAAAGATAAGGAAGTATTTTAAGCTCATTTTCAAAGCAATCACGCTTAATATTTGCTGCATAATTATTTAGAATCTGGCACGCTTCGTTAATATCTGTCGATTTAGTATAAAAAAGGAATGGCATGTTCCTTCCAAGTTCGTCTTTCTCTTGAAAACAGGCTTTAATTAAAATTCCAGAAGAGTCTTTGGCAAATTTAAAGTTTTTAGATTTAATTATTCCATAATCTTTTAATTGTTCAATTAACCATACCCATTTGCCTTTTTCACCTGATTTCTTATTGATTAATCTTAATGCATCAGATGCAATTCCTGTGGACATCTCAGAATAAAATTCTCCATCGACAATAATAGAATTTTTCTGATTGGCAGATTCGTTTTGTGTATAAAGAATATTTTCCATATTTTCTAACTAAATATTTTTCCCAACTTTTCCATTAGAACTTTTTTGTTTCTCATATCCTGCATAAAAAACCTACTAGGGATAAACAGGCGACTATAATCCTTTCCCATTACAGAATTCTTTATTGACGAATATGCTTTATTCCTTTCATCATCATTAGAGAACATATCTGCAAAAGTTGCGAAAACGTTTACAGTGCATTTACTTTCTAGCGAATGCCTATTAACAAACTCTAAACGAGATTGTGTTTGCTTCCTATAATTATCTTTGTTTAGGTAGTCATGTGCGTTGAAAAGAAAAAACACAATTTCATTACTATTTATCATGTCCTCATAATAGTCAAGAATTAGTTCTTCGCCTCCGCCAATATCTTTACCTCCTTCTATAGAAACAACTCGGTTTCCAAGTACAATGTTAAATTTCTCATAATCTTCTTCGCCTATTGTTGCTGCGTAGTCCTTATAATCTTTGTTTCGAATATTTGCTAGGAACTGCGTCTTTCCAGCACCTTTCATTCCAAGAACCGCTATGGTCTTACCTTTTTCTGGTTCTGGCTCACCACAAAACCAGCCTATAAGTGCACCTACCACAAGAGCAGCACCGCCACCAGCAAGTGCTGCATATGCAATAATTGGAATAAACCACCATACAGCTTCTTGCTGTTGATAAACTGGAATAGTAATAGATTGTAATAATAAAATTGAATGATACATAATTATTAGTTATTTAATTTTTATTGCTTCCAAATACGCAGAGTTCAAGGCTCCTGCTTTCTTTAAATCGATACCATATACTCGCATAAAGGCATCGGCTACAGCCTGACCTCCATTGGCGGTAATAGGGTTGACAGCGGATACCGTCGCCACCTCAACACTCATGCCTGGTTCTATCAGGATGCCATTGGTGAGTTTTCGAGCTCTTGTAGTTACTTTGAATAGTGCCATAAGCATTTTAACGTTTTTAGTTCCTTTGTAATTGAAAGCGCAGACCTCGTGTCGATATCCTACAACGGAGGTCCTGAGAAAACCTTGAAGGTGGAATATGACAGAAGTCCGCGCTATGGTAACGCGGAAACAACTGTACGACATTCCCCACCTTCACTTTCATGTCCCGCTTAAGCAGACAGGGAGTTCTCAGGTTCCCGTTTGGTGAGAATGAAGCACTTTGCTTCGCTTTATGTGGCAAAGGTACAAAAACTTTCCAATTAAAAAGCATTAAAAGCAAAAAAGTTGTTATCTTCTGTCAAAATTCCATCTATTTCAGTCAATTCCTAACATGTCGCAGATGTAGTTTGATGTTACTCGACTCATCTTAACAAGTAGCTTAAGTAGTATTATTGGTAATACGATAATAGTGACCCAGGTGTACCAGTGAAGATCGGTGAAACCTTTTGCGTCCTGTTCGCCAAGTAACAGGGGTACTAATATAAAGATTGCAGCTAACGCAGTACCACCAAAGGCAAAAAGTATAATCAATGTGATTATGGTTGTAAGACATCCTCTCATAACATTTACTCCTTTCTTATTTTATAATTAGGTATATCAACCAACTAAGCACCTTGCAAGTTATCAGAAAGGCTACAGCGCCAATAACCAAACATAGCAATGCTGGCCAAAGTGCTATACACTCCCAACGCTCGGTCATTACTTTAGTGGCCGACATAAGGGTGATACATGGCACGGGTGCAGCGGCAATACATAAAAACACAGCAATCCACTCGGCAATACTCTTTCTTTTATTCTTCTTAATCTCTTCCATATTTATTACTTATATTAAATTTTGCTTTTTACTTCTCCTGATTTCACAATACTGATGCCTGAGCAACGCTGCATAGTAAATTCCAGCTATACTCCATCCAATGGGCCCCAAAAAGATTGTGAGCCACCTAAATACCTTATTTGTATCCATACTCATTTTTTTTAATTCAACAATATTTAATATCGGCAGCGAAATTAGGTGGTAGGTATGCGAAAAACCCGCATACCTGGAAAAAAAATTGCAATGCGATGCAGATTTTAACAAAAACACCTAGAAAACCCTGCACCAGAATAACTGGGATACTGGGATTTGGAATGGCACAATTTGTGAATATATGTTAATTTTTAAACCTATAAATAATGCGGTTTTAGTAAGAAAGTGATGATTTGGGGCGAGATATTTGAAATATCAGTGCGAAAAGTAGCTGATTTGGAGACGATTTTGGAGGTGCAGATTTTTGGCAGGCGATGGCTGTGACTGGCGGAAATGCCATATTTTGTAAAGAAAAGAGAGCCGTAACTTCCTCGTGGGAAAGATTATTTTTCCTCACCTGAAAGTTTACGGGTATCTACCTGATAGTGACGTACTAAATATTTCATCATTTCTTCGTTCAAAACGTCACACATCCCAATATCCCAGTTTTTATTGCGCACCTTACCTCATAAAAATATACACATCTTTAAATAATTATATATATTTTAACATTTATAAAAGGATTTATAAAGGGGTTAGGCGGGCTTAAAAAAAAAACTGGGATACTGAGATATTGGGACAGTACCCCCAGAAAAGCCACCAATAAATTTGGTTATTCGCACAAATAACATTATCTTTGCAGGCAGAAAAAAAGAGCTTAAAAAAATGATACAGACTCATCTGATGAAACTGGATCAACCGTATCCAGTACTTAATATGAAAGGTGTGTTGGCGCGCCACGTGGCAACGCTGATAGAAATACACACCACCGTAGACCCCAAAACGGGCGAGGAAACCATCAAGACCATAAGTCATCCTGTGGTGGATTATGGCGAAAACAACTATGCTGGTGTGGTATATGAGAAAATAGAGCTTGAGGACTGCGAGATATTAACCTCGCCCCTGCGAATGCCCGATCTGCATTCAATCATCCACAGTAATCTGAGTATGTTTAACCACAAGTTAATTAACGAGCGCCCTGAATTTATTATATGGCGTTTGCACCATCTTGGGATTACCATCGACTGGCCAAAAAAGACGGATGCCGACGGCTTTGAGACCGACGAAGACGAAGACCATATAGTAGTTCCAATATCGATGGGAAAGGTTGAAAGTGGCTGGTGGGCAGAGAGTAGCATGCTGTCGTTTTGTTTCGATGCCAAAGAAATGGAGAGCGACAAAGCACTGCTAAAATATATCCGCCAGATGCGTGGTGAATATTACCACGCTTTCAAAGATCGCACGTTTGATATCACATTCCACTGCAATCAGCCCGAAGTTCAGTATCTGATAGAGGAACTTAACAGAAATCCTCATCTGTAATTATTATAAGGTACGAGCGCGCGAGGATAAAGATGAATGGCCAGATAGAATTACAATATCTGGTGGAATACTGTAAGCAGTTGCCCACGTTTAAAGATGCACTCCCAATCATGATGTGTATAAAGGATTGGGGGATAGAAAATTGTGCGCTCGATGCAGCGAAGCAAGCCGAATGGGAGGTTAGAGAACATTTTAAATTAATGAGCCCAAAGCATGATAACGACTTGCAGCAACCTAAAAAGCTACCACTAACTATTATTGAAACACCTGAGATACCCGAACTGAAGTTTTTTCTTGATGTGGATGATAAAGACGCAGCAGAGTTTAAGGAGGTACTGCGCGAATGCATTGCAAAGATTAACACCAAAGGCAAGAAAGAGTGGTTTTGCCTTTATGCTGCCTGGCGATACTATAAGAAGGAACGCGAAACGGATGGTGGCTACGTTGACTTTTTTACGGATATCGACACTTTATTCCCTGGTTTGCTTAAGGATTTGCGCAACGATTTATCAGGCAATCGCAAGTACAAACCATACTGCGATATGTTACGTTACGAGTACAATAACTGGGCTGTGGTCGATGGAAAACTGCCACCAATACAAGTTTGGGCACACGAAGAGTGGACCCGACAATACAAAAACTCATGGAAAACCATCCAGCACATGCAGGCCTTGGTGAGGGATTTTTACAAGGCTTTTGCAGCACTTTTAGGCAACAATTAATCTATTTTATTCGGCTAGAAATTTATATCCATTCGGCTCATTCGGCCAGATGCAGGCTATCCATTCGGCTGGCTCAGGAAAGGCCTGTTTAGGTCGAAAAAAAGGATTCAAGGTACACATTTTATATATAACTTTGTGCTCAGAAACATTAAAATTTTTGAGCATATGAGTAAGATTGGATTTTCAAAGAACAACTTCAGCAAGGTAGTGCCTTGCACAGTTGAACTGCTGAACTCAGCCATTGATTCAGCAGAGGTAATGAACGTGTGCGGACAGATTGCCCGCAAGCTTGAGGCAGTTAAGGCTGGCCAGGCAACCCGCACCGAGTTTGACGACTACAAGACGGCGATGAAGAAGCAACTGCCTGTGCTTACCCCTCACGCCATCTTTAAGAATGGTGAACGCAAGAATGCCGAAGCCATTCCCTCTGGACTCTCGATGTATGATATCGACCACATTGAGAATCCCCGTGGTTACTATCACTCGATGATAGAGGACCGAATAAGCGAACTGGGCATCGTGACAGCCCACGTAACGCCCTCGACCGAAGGGCTGCGACTGATTTTCGAGATGCCAGCCGGCATGACACTGGCCCAGGCACAGAAGTGGATGTCGGAGCAGCTTGGCGACAAGAACTACGACGGCTCGGTAAAGGACTATGCTCGTTGTTCGTATCTTGTTCCTCGCGCGTACATCTTATATCTGGACGAAGAGGAGCTGCTGAAGGAGCGCGAGGTGAAAGCCGAACCTGTCAAGCCCGAGAGGGCGCCCCAAAACGGGGCCCCCTCAACAGAAAGCACCACACAGGAGATGGCGTCACAAATCATTACCCCCTCGCCCACTATCGCACAGGATTCGCCTGAGCACCAGCGCAACCTGCGCATCTTCGACCTGGCGATGACCGAGGCAGGACTTACCCCCGATGCCATCGACGTGGTAGGCATTCACAACTGGCACACATCGCTGGTAGCCATTCTCTCCGTAGGCGTCTGCCGACTGATGAGCCAACAGGCCATGATGGATGTACTGGCCACCCGCATGCCTAACTACTCGAAAGAGGCAGATTGCCAGCGATTGGTGGCCGACTTCTACGACAAGTACACCAAGGTAAATGCACCCATGCCTATGGGCCTGCGCAACCTGTACAAGCAGAGTATGGTAGAGCAGCCTACAGCTAAGAAAGCAGCCAGCCAATTGCTGGGCAACGTACCCCCTGTGATGCCCGAAAAGCTGCCTAAACTGATTAAACTGCTGTGCAGCAAGGAGCCCGAGCACCTGCACCCTGCCATCGCTCTGAGCGCATTCCCCGCACTGGGCAGCCATCTCTACGACGTGCATTTCTTGTATGCCGACAACACCTATCACGAGGCTACGTTTATGAACCACACTATGGCCAAGACATCATCGGGAAAATCGTGCGTAACTCGTGTGTGCGACTGCATTATGAAGGATATCCTTGAGCGCGATGAGATTAATCGCCAGCGCGAGCAGGACTACAAGAACGAGTGCGCCAAGAAAGGCAACAACCAGCAGGCTCCCGACCGTCCCGACGACCTGATTGTGCAGACCTTGCTTACCGACATTACCCCTGCCGCCTTGGCACAGAAGGGTAAGGATGCCGAGGGACATTTTATCTACTCGCAATTGGACGAGATTGAGCTGTTCGACCAGCTCGATGCCTCGAAGCAGAAGCGACGCCTGCGAAACATTATCCAGTGCGCATTCGACAATGCCTGGTACGGACAGGAGCGCGTAGGCGAAAAGTCGGTAACCGCACGATTCCGACTACACTACAACTTCAACTCGTCGAGCACCATCGTTCGTGCGCAGGAATTCTATGCACCCTTCCTGGCCGATGGTTCGTTCAACCGCATGTCGGTAGCCACCATCATGCCCATCGACAACGAGAGTATTCCCAAGCACGGATTCTACGATGCCAAGTTTATGGCCAAACTAAAGGTGTTTATCGACCGATTGATAGCCGCCCAGGGCAATTACGACCTGAAGAAGGCACAGGACCTGATTCAGCGCATTCATCAGGAGGCTATCGACACCTATCGATTGTCGGGCGACGAAGCCTACTTCGATACCAGCCACCGTGCTGTAGTGCTGGCCTGGTTGCGCGCTATGGTACTGTACATAGCCGAGGGCAAGTGGAGCAAAGATATCGAGGAGTTTGCCATGTGGTCGTTTAAGTACGATATGTGGGTAAAGATGACCTACTTTGGCGACGAGATACGCAAACAGATGGCTGGCGAGAAGGTTAGTTCGCATCGCGGTCCTGGCAACCGTTTGCAGTATCTGCCCGATGCGTTTACATTCGAGGATGCACAAAAGCTGCTGGAGCGCTTGGGCAGCGAGAACACCAACCCCAAGAAGATGCTATGGACGGGTGAGAATCGCAAGTTCATCGAGCAGGATCCTCTGACCGGCATCTACCACAAAACCGCCCACTACTTCGAGGTTTATCCCAAGAAAGTAGCCTAAGCAGAATCCCAAATCCCAGTATCCCAGTTTTCCGAGGTGCTGGGATTTACTCAAACGTTTACATACGATTTTTGGGGGTGTGGTGATACAATGTTGGCAGAAAGTGCGTATCTTTGCATCAGCTAAACAAAAGCAGTGGCTGAGATAGCTAAACGACAAACTACAGATCGAATATATAATAATTACAATTATGGGTGAAAAATTTGTTATCGGAAACCGACTGAAGGACAAATGGATAGCGGTTCTGGATACAGACAAGAAGATACTCGAATTTACCAGTCAGCTGGCTAAAGCACAAGAGCATCAATTGGAAGAGGACGCCCAGATGAATCTCGCCGATATCCAAGAAACTGGTTACTTCAGCGACTTGCAAATCTACATAAAAGAGAACAACAAAGCGTACAGAATAGATGAACGCGGGTAATTTTTATGTGAGATATGCGAAAGAAAAAATCCCAGTAGGCAACTACTGGGATTTTCTGCTTCTCTACACGAAGAAATTAAACAGATACTGAACCAAACGAGGAAAGTGCATCAGCAACTTCAACACAGCCAGCCCACCATTGCTGTAGAACACGCGATCCAAGAAATCTTCTTTCCGCTTTTTGCGATACATCACCTTGTTGACCTTGCGGAAATCGCGACCTGAAATGATAGCCTCGGCAGCATTGCGACCAGTGGCAAAGGCATAATAAAGCCCCTCGTACGATACACGGTTGGGAAATCCGCCTGCATCGCCCACAAGCATGACGCGACGAGAGGGCGAAACCACCGAACTACGCGGAATATAGGCTCCCTGCAGACGAATATCGCTTTCGAGCGGATAGCCTATCGTGGCACACACATCAGCCGTTTTCTGCTTGGTAGCCACAAGATCGCCGAAGCCCACCACATTCTCCTTCAGATTGGGGAAATGGTAGAAGTAGCCATGAACATACTGGCGCGACATAGCGATGGTGATAGTGTTGCCTGCCATTTCCTGTCGGGTCTGATATTGCTCGAAACTCAACATGCCGTGAGCACTATTGGGGGCAATCTGTCGACGAACCTGACTGGTAGCGCCATCAGCACCCACCAGATACTTACAAGCTATTAGCTCGCCAGAACGGAGCGTTACCACTATCGGATAGTCGCCACCCGTCTCTTCGAATCGGGCAAAGCTGCCTTTCATAAACGCCCCACCCTCGCCCTCATAGCGCTGCAAGAGCAGATGATCGAAATCACGACGCTTCACTATGCGGATATAGCGCTCAGGACTATTGAACGAGAACTCGCAACGGAACTTATCGTCGATAAACGTTCGAATACGCGAGATAGGATTGTAAGCATACTCGAGATTAGGATAAATCTCGTCCAGCAATCGCCACGCTTTGGGAGTCAGTCCGCCACCACAAATCTTATCGCGTGGAAAACTGGCATGATCTATCAACAAGCAATCAATGCCTGACTTTTTAAGGAGGTAACCACAAACGGAGCCGGCAGGACCGGCTCCGATTATCACAACATCTACTGTTTTCATTTATTCTTTGTCTAACAATATCTTCATCATCTGAATGGCCGAATACGGAATCGGGGTACCAGGACCGAAGATACAGGCCACACCTGCCTTGTAAAGGAAGTCGTAATCCTGAGCAGGAATAACACCTCCGGCAGTTACCATGATGTCCTCGCGGCCCAGTTTCTTCAGCTCCTCGATGAGCTGAGGAATCAGCGTTTTATGACCAGCGGCAAGCGACGAGGCACCTACAATGTGCACATCGTTCTCGACAGCCATACGGGCAGCCTCCTCAGGCGTCTGGAACAGCGGTCCCATATCCACGTCGAAGCCACAGTCGGCATAACCTGTTGCCACTACCTTAGCACCACGGTCGTGACCGTCCTGACCCATCTTGGCAACGAAGATACGTGGACGGCGACCTTCCTTCTGAGCAAACTCGTCGGTAAGCTTCTTAGCCTCCTCGAATTCCTTATCATTCTTAGATTCTGAACTATACACGCCTGAAATTGTTCTGATTACTGCTTTATAACGGCCCACGATCTCTTCGCAGGCATCTGAAATCTCACCCAGTGTACAACGCAGCTGTGCAGCCTTGACTGCCAGGTCGAGCAGGTTGTTCTCGCTCTTTCGACCTTCCTTAAAGTCGCGTACACACTCGGTGATAGCCTTGAGTGCAGCCTGGCAGGCAGCCTCGTCGCGGGTAGCGCGAACCTGCTTCAAGCTCTCCTCCTGCTGCTTGCGCACAGCGGTGTTGTCAACCTCGAGGATATCGATGGGATCCTCGTGCTCCAAACGATACTTGTTGGTACCCACGATGGTTTGCACGCCACTATCGATACGAGCCTGAGTACGGGCTGCAGCCTCCTCGATACGCATCTTAGGCAGACCAGTCTCGATAGCCTTAGCCATACCACCCAGCTTTTCGATTTCCTGGATATGCTCCCAAGCCTTGTGAACCAACTCGTTGGTCAGCGTCTCAACATAGTAGCTACCAGCCCATGGGTCGATCTGCTTGCACACCTTAGTTTCATTCTGGATATAAATCTGGGTGTTACGAGCGATACGAGCCGAGAAGTCGGTAGGCAGAGCGATAGCCTCGTCAAGCGCATTGGTGTGCAGCGACTGAGTATGTCCCAGCACAGCAGCCATAGCCTCGATACAGGTACGACCTACGTTATTGAAGGGATCCTGCTCGGTGAGCGACCAACCCGAAGTCTGCGAGTGAGTACGCAGAGCCAGCGACTTAGGATTCTTAGCGCCGAAGCTCTTCACAATCTTAGCCCACAGCAGTCGACCAGCACGCATCTTGGCTATCTCCATGAAGTGGTTCATACCGATAGCCCAGAAGAACGACAGGCGAGGTGCAAAAGCATCCACATCGATACCGGCATTCACACCTGTACGCAGGTAGTCCATACCATCGGCCAGCGTGTAAGCCAGCTCGATATCGGCTGTAGCACCAGCCTCCTGCATGTGATAACCCGAAATAGAAATCGAGTTGAACTTAGGCATCTTCTGCGACGTGTATTCGAAGATATCAGCGATGATCTTCATCGAGAATGCAGGTGGATAGATATAGGTGTTGCGCACCATGAACTCCTTCAGAATATCGTTCTGAATGGTTCCAGCCATCTCTTCGAGCCGAGCGCCCTGCTCCAGACCTGCTACGATGTAGAATGCCAGAATGGGCAGCACGGCACCGTTCATAGTCATCGAAACCGACATCTTGTTCAGGGGGATACCGCTGAAGAGCACCTTCATGTTCTCCTCGTTACAGATACTTACACCAGCCTTACCCACATCGCCCACTACACGAGCATTATCGGGGTCGTAACCACGGTGAGTAGGCAGGTCGAAGGCCACCGAAAGCCCCTTCTGACCCGAAGCCAGGTTACGGCGATAGAAAGCATTCGACTCTTCGGCCGTAGAGAATCCGGCATACTGACGGATAGTCCATGGACGGAAGGGGTACATCATCGAATACGGACCACGCAGATAGGGCGGAATACCTGCAGTGAAGTCGAGGTGCTCCATGCCCTCAAGGTCCTCCTTTGTATAAACTGGGCGAACCTCGATGTGCTCTGGGGTTTTCCAGTTTTCTACGATTCCATTATCTTTAATCCACTTGGCACCATCCTGAGCCTTGATGCCTGCATAGATATCAATATCTTTAAACTGTTTACGCATAATTCAAGTCTCCTATTCTTTAAATACCAAGTTTCTGATTATATTCTTTCAAAGTCTCAAGTACGTTGCACTTCACGTGGATGTAGTTCTCGATGCCAGCGGCCTTCAAATCGTCCATGCAAGCAGGCGCACCAGCCACTACAAACATGGCGCGACCATCCAAGTACTTAAAGGCAGGGATAGCATACTCGGCATACTCATCATCTGAAGAACAAATAACCACGATGTCAGCCTTAGCCTCCAGAGCGGCATCAACACCCTCTTCGACAGTCTTAAAGCCCAGGTTATCAATCACCTTGTAGCCAGCACAAGCCAGGAAGTTGCACGAGAACTGTGCACGGGCCTGACGCATGGCCAGATTGCCAATAGTGAGCATGAATGCTGTAGGCACCTTGGTTTCCTCGGTATGGATGCGCAGATTCTCGAAGTCGGCAGCCAAGCGGGTGCTTTCGATAGCCTTAAAGGCTACATTCTCCTCGCCCTGATGGTGCACGCCGCCACAACCGCAATGGTGCTTGTAGGCACGCTTGCCCTCACTCTTCTCGGTGAAGTTAGGGAACTGATTAGTGCCCAGCAGGAACTCCTTGCGCTTGGCAGCATCGCCATGACGCTTCACGTTGGTAGCATTGATATCGTCCTGAACGGTTCCAGCCTTGACAGCAGCCAGGAATCCACCCTCGTCTTCTACCTTCAGGAATATCTTCCAAGCCTCCTTAGCCAGCGCATCGGTGAGGTGCTCGATATAGTAAGAACCGGCTGATGGATCGACGATACGATCGAAGTGGCTCTCCTCCTTAATCAGCAGCTGCTGGTTGCGAGCGATACGCTCCGAGAAGTCGGTTGCCTCCTCGTAAGGTGCGTCAAACGGTGTAACCACCATCGAGTGAACGCTACCCAGAGCGGCACTCATAGCCTCGGTCTGCGAACGCAACAGGTTCACATAGCTATCAAACAGCGTCTGATTGTAGGTTGAGGTGGTAGCATTGATTATCATCTTACAAGCACAGTCACATTTTGGCTCATACTGCTTCACAATCTGAGCCCACAACAGGCGGGCGGCACGGAACTTGGCAATCTCCATGAAATAGTTCTCGCTCACACCCATATTAAACTTGATGCTCTTGGCTGCTGTATCCACATCCACACCAGCATCGGTGAGCTGCTGCAGATACTCGTTACCCCAAGCCAGCGCATAACCCAGTTCCTGAACGATATAGGCACCAGCATTGTTAAGTGCATCGCTGTGAACCGAGATGCAGCGGAAGTGAGGATAATCCTTGAGCGACTCGACCAGTTTGGGACCAAAAGCGAGCACAGGTGTTACATCCTTACCCGTCATCACAATCTTCTTCATGGGGTCCCACTCTATTGAGCCTACTATCTTTTCCTTGTCGTAACCCTTCTTGTTCCAATACGTTTTCAGGATTTCGGCCAGCTCGAGCGAATGGCGCTGACAGGTAGAGAAGTTCACCTCAACACACTCGCAGTAAATGCCATCGAGCAGCGTCTCGACAGTATCCATCGAAACCAGTTTTCCAGGAATATGGAATCCTAACGAGTCGATACCCTTGTTCAGGATGTCGAGAGCCTTGGCGTTAGCGGCCTTAGGGTCGCTGGCCTCGATATTCTGGCGCACATACCACTCGTTTGAATCCTTCTTATTACCACGCACGAACGGGAACTCGCCTGGCAGGGCATCTGGGGTTTTCAAATTGGCCAGATCCTCACGGCGATAGAAGGGCTGTACGTTAAAACCTTCGTTTGTTCTCCATACCAATCGCTTCTGAAAATCAGCACCTTTCAGGTCCACCTCGATTTTATCGAGCCATTCCTGAGTAGTAGGAGCAGCGAACTCGGTAAAGAGTTTCTCTTTGTTTGCCATAGATTTGATACGTTTTAATTATTATATAAGTAATGTTTTAAGTTTACTCTAAACAGAGGACAAAGATACAACATTTTTGCGCAAAACGGCATTTTGAAGTGTGAAAGAAATAAAAAAACACTATTTATACGAAAATTGATGCACAAAAATGATAAAGATGAGCATTTTTTTAACTACCTTTGCAGTCGAATTTGAAATATTTTAAAGAATAGGTATTATTTAGAATTATTTATGGAATCATTTCAGTGGTTAAGTGACCTTTTTACGACGACAGACTCGGTGGCGCATATAACGCTGCTCTATGCTATTGTGATAGCAATCGGAGTCTATTTAGGAAAAATTAAGATTTTTGGAGTATCATTAGGAGTAACCTTTGTTCTGTTTGCCGGAATCCTTGCTGGACACATCGGCTTTACCGCTCCAACCCCCATTCTTACTTTCGTGCAGGATTTCGGACTGATACTTTTTGTATTCATGATCGGTCTGCAGGTGGGTCCTGGATTCTTTGAGAGTTTTGGCACACAGGGCATTAAGCTCAATGCAATGGCCGCCACCGCCATCCTGCTGAACATCCTGGTGATGTTTGCCTGCTACTACATTTTCTTCGACACTAACAACACCAACAACCTGCCTATGATGGTTGGTACACTGTATGGTGCCGTAACTAACACCCCAGGACTTGGTGCTGCCAACGAGGCTCTCTCTACCGTCTTCGGCAGCAACGCTCCACAGATTGCATCGGCCTACGCCTGTGCCTATCCACTTGGTGTGCTGGGCATCATCGGCGCTATTATATTAATAAGGTATATCTGTAAGGTGAAACTGGATAACGAAGAGAAGGCCCTGGAGGCTCTCGACGAGACCAACGCCAACAAGAAGCCTTACAAGATGCACCTTGAGGTGACCAACAAATACCTGGAGGGTAAGACACTGCTGCAGGTACACGACTTCCTGAACCGCGACTTCGTGGTATCACGCCTGGTACACGAGGGCGAGCTGTTTATCCCTAACCGCGATACCATCTTCCACCTGGGCGACCAGATGCTGATCGTATGTGCCGAGGCCGACCAGGAGGCTATCACGGCCTTTATCGGTCCTAAGCTCGACATCGACTTTGAGCAGCAGGATCAGCCTATGGTATCAAAGCGTATCGTGATTACCAACCCCAAAGTAAACGGTAAGACTCTGGCATCGCTCCACTTCTCGAGCGTTCATGGTGTTAACGTAACCCGTGTAACCCGTCATGGCATGGACATCTTTGCCTCACCCACCCTGCCCCTGCAGGTAGGCGACCGCATCATGGTTGTTGGTCCTGAGGACGCTGTCGATAACGTAGCCGGCAAGATGGGTAACTCTATCCGCCGCTTGGATGCACCAAACATCGCTACTATCTTCGTGGGTATCTTTATCGGACTTATCTTCGGTATGTTCCCAGTAGCTATCCCTGGCATGCCTGTACCTGTCAAGTTAGGTCTGGCTGGTGGTCCGCTCATCATCGCTATTCTGATTGGCCGTTACGGCTATAAGATACATCTGGTAACCTATACCACCACATCGGCCAACATGATGCTGCGTGAAATAGGATTGGTGCTCTTCCTGGCATCGGTAGGTATCAAGGCAGGAGCCGGATTCTTTGAGACTGTGGTTCAGGGCGACGGACTGCTCTATGTGCTCACAGGTTTCCTCATCACCATCATCCCCATCCTGATTGTTGGTCCTCTGGCCCGCTGGAAGTTTGGCTTCAACTACTTCACACTGGCCGGTATGATTGCTGGTACCTATACCGATCCCCCCGCACTGGCTTATGCTAACAGCATCTGCTCGAAAGAGGCTCCTGCTCTGGGCTACTCAACGGTTTATCCGCTGGCGATGTTCCTACGCATCTTCACTGCCCAGATAGTAGTCTTGTTCTTCTGCGGCTAATCGCCGCAGCAAACTAGGAATACTAGTAAAACTAGTAATACTAGATTATCTAGAATTATCTAGAAACAATATAATAATACACCAACTAAAAATGAAGAAAACCAAAATCCTGCTCAGCGGCATATTGCTGGCCAGCGCCACGGCGATGATGGCTCAAGGAGCCAAGAACATTCGCATCAACGAGGTGCTGACCAACAATACCGCCAGCATTCAGGATGATTACGGACAGAACCACGCATGGATTGAGTTGGAGAACACCTCGTTCACAACTTATAACGTGCGTGGTATGTATTTTACTACCGACCGCTCCGTACTCGATCCCAAGATGAGTGTGCCTGAACGCATCAAGCGCATGAGTGTTATCCCTAGTGGTGATCCTCGAACGCAGATAGGCGGGCGCCAGCACCTGATCTTCTACTGCAACGCTAACCCTTCACAGAGTAAGTTGCATCTCTCGCTCAACGTTCCATTGTCGGAGCCCATTTGGCTGGGATTCTACAACGGAAATGCCACCGAACTTATCGACTCAGTAACCATCCCCGCTTTGGCTGCCAATCAAAGCTTTGCACGACAGAGCGCCAAATCGTGGGCTGTGAAATCGCCTGAGAACGTAACACCTGGCATTGAGAACTTTATCAAGACTGATGAGACCAAGGACGCTTATCTGAAGCGCGAAGACCCATACGGATTCGGCATCACACTGCTGGCCATGGGCATCGTGTTCTTCTGTCTGTTTGTGCTCTTCATGTTCTTCTGGATTTTCGGACTCATCATGCGTAATATCGAGATGGCCAAGAAGGTGGCAAACACCCAACCCATCAAGCCTATTACCAAAACTGTTGAGGTTACCCACGATTTGGCTCACGCCACCGGTAACATTCTGCAGGACGGCCTGAAGACCAAGGGTATAGACAAAGAGGTTTACATAGCCGTTATTTCTATGGCCCTGAAACAGTATCAGGACGATGTTCACGATGTGGAAAGTGGTATCATCACCATTAAAGCCCATGAAACAGGATGGGCCGACGAAGGCAGTCAGATGACGCACTTCTCGAAGCCCGTTATCCCAACATCACATAATGCACCCAAAATTCCAACAACCCCAGAAATCCGTTGAACAATATGAATAAGTATCAGTATAAAGTACAAGGCGTAGATTACGACGTAGAGATAGAAGAAGTGGAGGGAAACGTAGCCAAAGTAGTAGTAAACGGCGTACGTTTCGACGTAGAGTTGAAGCAACCCATCAACCCCGCAAGTACCCTCAAGAAGGTTCGCGTAGAAGCACCTAAGACAGTGGCTCGCCCAGCAGTAGCTCCTGCTGCCGCACCCGCTGCCGAAAAGCCAGCTGCCGCTGGCACAGGTCAGACCATCAAAGCACCACTACCTGGCACCATCACCGACGTGAAGGTGAACGTAGGCGATACCGTTAAGCAGGGCGACGTAGTGCTGGTGCTCGAAGCCATGAAGATGCAGAACAACATCGAGAGCGAGTACTCGGGCACCGTTACCTCTATCACCGTAAAAGCCGGTGAAAGTGTGATGGAAGGCTCTGTTCTACTCACCATAGGTTAGTTGACAATTGATAATCGACAATTGATAATTGATAATTATGGATTTAGGACAGTTTATCATACAGAACTTTCATGAGTTTCTTACCTACACGGCCTTTGCCAATGCTACGGTAGGAAATCTGATCATGATTGCTGTGGGAGCCTTCTTTATCTGGCTTGCCATCAAGAAAGATTTTGAGCCACTGCTGCTCGTCCCTATCGGACTGGGCATCATTCTTGGCAATATCCCCTTCCGCGCTGATGCAGGACTTGAAATAGGACTTTACGAAGACAACTCGGTGCTTAACATCTTCTATCAAGGTGTGCGCCAGGGTTGGTATCCACCACTCATCTTCCTGGGCATTGGTGCCATGACCGACTTTACAGCCCTGTTGGCTAACCCCAAGTTAATGCTGATTGGTGCTGCTGCACAGTTTGGTATCTTTGGTGCCTATATGGTGGCTTTGGCTATGGGATTCGAGCCTTCACAGGCTGCCGGTATCGCCATCATCGGTGGTGCCGATGGTCCTACAGCCATCTTCCTCAGCTCAAAGCTCTCACCCAACCTGATGGGAGCCATCGCCGTTTGTGCCTACTCGTACATGGCGTTGGTACCCGTTATCCAGCCATTCATCATGCGCCTGCTTACTACCGATAAGGAGCGTGTTATCAAGATGAAGCCTGGTCGCGAGGTATCGCAAACAGAGCGTATTCTGTTCCCCATCATCGGTTTGCTGCTCACCACCTTCATCGTACCATCAGGCCTACCACTGCTGGGTATGCTGTTCTTTGGTAACCTGCTGAAGGAGAGTGGCAAGACCACCCGTTTAGCAAAGACTGCTGGTGCAGCACTCAACGACATCATTGTGATGTTGTTAGGGTTGACCGTTGGTTGCTCAACGCAAGCCAGCGAGTTCCTCACCTTCAACACCATCAAGATTTTCGCCTTAGGTGCTATGGCCTTTATGATTGCCACTGCATCGGGTGTATGCTTCGTAAAGCTGATGAACCTGTTCCTGCCCGAAGGCAAGAAACTGAACCCGCTGATTGGAAATGCCGGCGTAAGTGCCGTACCAATGGCAGCACGTATATCTAACAACCTCGGTCTGGAGTACGACCGTCACAACTTCCTGCTCATGCATGCCATGGGTCCTAATGTAGCTGGTGTGATTGGTTCGGCTGTAGCCGCTGGTGCATTATTAGGATTCTTATCATGAACAATAGACCCAAGATAGCTATCATCGACCCCAACACCCTCTCGGCGTTGGGGTTGAAGGCTATACTTCAGAATGTCATGCCCATCATGACAGTTGACACATTCGGTTCGTTATCCGAGCTTGAAGCCAACGAGCCTGAGAGTTACTTCCACTACTTTACTGCGATGGCCATCGTGGTAGAGAACATGGCATTTTTTTCTGAACACAGGCGTAAGACCATCGTGCTCACCCTGTCGCTCGACACCATGTCGCAGCTGTCAGATTTTAAATGCCTGTGCGTGAATGTGCCAGAAAAAGAATTGGTACGCTCGCTATTAATGCTCGAGCAGCACGCTCATGGCAAAGGCGAGCATCTACCACCCATGCCAGCTATCTTGACTCAGAAAATCCTGTCGGATCGCGAAATCGAAGTGATGGCGCTAATTGTACAGGGATATATCAATAAAGAGATTGCCGACAAACTGAATATTGGTTTGGCAACGGTGATTACTCATCGCAAGAACATCATGGACAAACTGGGCATGAAGAGTGTTTCGGCACTTACCATCTATGCCGTGATGCATGGCTATGTTGACATCAACAAAATCTAGCGCAAAGGTTTTCGTGGTTTTTTAGGAATTTCGCAACCTCAAATTTGGAATTATCACAAAATTCGTCTATCTTTGCAGTCGAAATGAGTAACAATTAAAACAATATTTAGAAATGAAACCACTAAACAAACAGTTTGCTCCTAAGAGCGTTATGCCTGAAAAGGTTATTCAGTTTGGCGAAGGAAACTTCCTCCGTGCATTCGTTGATTGGATTATCTGGAATATGGACCAGAAGACCGACTTCAACGGTTCAGTTGTTGTTGTCCAGCCTATCGAAAAAGGTATGGTTGACTGGCTTAATGCTCAGGACTGTCTGTATCACGTAAACCTGCAGGGTCGTGAGAACGGCAAGCCTGTAAACACCCTTGAACGTATCGATGTTATCAGCCGCGCGCTGAATCCCTATACACAAAATTCTGCCTTCATGGCACTGGCCGATCAGCCCGAGATTCGTTTCGTCATCTCAAACACGACTGAGGCTGGTATCGCTTTCGACCCATCATGCAAGCTCGAGGATGCTCCTGCAAGCAGCTATCCCGGCAAGCTGGTTCAGCTGTTGTATCGTCGTTATCAGACTTTCAATGGCGACAAGACCAAGGGTCTTATCATCTTCCCATGCGAACTTATCTTCCTGAACGGACACGTTCTGAAAGATTGCATCTATAAGTATATCGAGTTGTGGAACCTTGGCAACGATTTCAAGCAGTGGTTCGAAGAGGCTTGCGGCGTTTATGCAACCCTCGTTGACCGTATCGTACCAGGCTTCCCACGCAAAGAGATTGCCGAGATTCAGGAGAAGATCTCATATCGCGACAACTTGGTAGTACAGGCCGAGAACTTCCACCTGTGGGTAATCGAGGCACCCAAAGAGGTGGCCGAGGAGTTCCCCGCCGACAAGGCAGGCCTGCACGTACTCTTTGTACCTTCAGAGGAGCCCTACCACAAGCGTAAGGTAACCCTGCTGAATGGCCCTCACACAGTATTGAGCCCAGTAGCCTTCCTGAGTGGTGTAAACATTGTTCGCGATGCCTGCAACCACGAGGTAATCGGCAAATATATCCATAAAGTTCAATTTGATGAGCTGATGCAGACCCTCGACCTGCCAATGGACGAGCTCGAGAAGTTTGCTGGCGACGTGCTGGAGCGTTTCGACAACCCATACGTTGATCATCAGGTCACCAGTATCATGCTGAATTCGTTCCCCAAGTTCCAGGCCCGCGACCTGCCCGGCGTGAAGACCTACCTGGAGCGCAAGGGCGAGCTGCCTAAGGGATTGGTATTCGGTCTGGCTGCTATCATCACCTACTATAAGGGTGGTAAGCGCGAGGATGGCGTAGAGATCACACCTAACGACGATCAGAAGATTATCGACCTGCTGAAGGAGCTCTGGGCAACAGGCGACACACAGAAGGTTACCGATGGTGTGCTGGGCGCCGAGTTCATCTGGCAGGAGGATCTGAACAAGATTCCTGGTCTGAACGCTATGGTGAAGCAGGATCTCGACCTCATTAAGAGCGTAGGCATGCTCGAGGCCGTTAAGAGTATTCTTTAATAATGAATGAGTGATTCAATAGAAATAAAAGGGGCAAAAGTCAATAACCTCAAGAACATTGATGTTAAGATTCCCCGAAACCAATTTGTAGTGATTGCCGGAGTCAGTGGCTCCGGCAAATCTTCTTTGGCCTTCGACACTTTGTATGCCGAAGGCCAACGCCGTTATGTAGAGAGTTTGTCGAGCTATGCCCGACAATTCCTTGGTAGAATGAACAAACCTGAGTGCGACTTTATTCGCGGCATACCGCCTGCCATCGCTATCGAGCAGAAGGTTATTTCACGAAATCCACGAAGCACCGTAGGCACCACCACAGAGATTTACGAATATCTGCGCCTGCTGTTTGCCCGCATCGGTCACACCTATTCGCCCATTAGTGGTTGCGAGGTAAAGAAGCACTCTACCGAGGATGTGGTACAGAAGATGCTGGAGTTCTCGAAAGGAACCAGATTCGTGGTGATGGCGCCCATTCATTTGCGCGAAGGGCGCACTATGGAGCAGCAACTCAAGACCTACCAACTGGAGGGTTATGCCCGCATCTACGTAAACAATGATTTCCAACGAATAGATGATTATCTGGCTAGTAATACTAGTCAGGCTAGTGAGGCTAGCATCTACCTAGTTATCGACCGCCTATCGGTTGATGATACCAAAGATGTGATTGCACGCTTGGTAGATTCAGCCGAGACAGCTTTCTACGAAGGTCATGGCGAATTGCGCCTGCTTTTCCCACCTACCATCTTCTACGATTTCTCCATGAAGTTTGAGGCAGATGGCATGACCTTTGAAGAACCCACCGACCAGATGTTCTCATTCAACTCGCCCGCAGGAGCCTGTCCTGAGTGCCAAGGCTTTGGAAAAATTATTGGTATCGACGAGAAATTAGTGATACCCAACACCACCCTTTCGGTTTACGACGGCTGTGTGGTATGCTGGCATGGCGAGAAAATGAAAGAATGGCAAGAGTGGTTCTGCCGCCATGCGGCCAAAGATGATTTCCCCATCTTTGAACCATATATGAACCTGAGCCAGAAACAGAAAGACTGGCTATGGCACGGTCTGCCCTCGGATAAAGGCAAGAAGGAACGCCCATGTATCGATGCCTTTTTCGAGATGGTTCAAGAGAACCAGTACAAAATACAATACCGTGTGATGCTGGCACGCTATCGTGGCAAGACCACCTGTCCAAAGTGTCATGGCACACGCTTAAAACCCGAAGCCGATTATGTAAAGATTGGCGGACGCAGCATTACCGATCTGGTACAGATGCCAGTGGTTAAGGTTAAGGAATGGTTTGAGCACTTGGAGCTCGACCAGCATGATGCCGAAATTGGTAAGCGCCTGCTCACCGAAATCAAGAGTCGCCTGCAGTTCCTACTCGATGTAGGACTGGGCTATCTTACGCTCAACCGTATGTCGAACTCACTCTCAGGCGGTGAGAGTCAGCGCATCAACCTGTGTACATCGCTTGGCAGTTCGCTGGTTGGCTCATTATATATCCTCGACGAGCCTAGCATCGGCTTGCACTCGAGAGATACCGACCGTTTGATTCACGTGCTGAAGGAACTGCAATCGTTAGGCAATACGGTGGTAGTAGTTGAGCACGACGAAGAAATCATGCGTGCTGCCGACCATCTGATAGACATTGGTCCTGATGCCGGACGCCTGGGTGGCGAGGTAGTTTTTGATGGCGATGCGAAAGAGGTGAACAAAGCTTCGCTCAAGAAGTGGCCTAAGAGCTACACCGTCAAATACCTGTTGCACCAGGAAGAGATTCCTGTTCCCCCATCACGCCGCCCCTGGAACAGATTCATCACCATCAAAGGTGCACGCATGAACAACCTGAAAGGTATCGACGTAAAGATACCACTCAACGTGATGACAGTGGTAACAGGCGTATCAGGTTCAGGCAAGTCGAGCCTCATCAAAGGCATTCTTTATCCCGCCATGCGACGCCGCCTTGGCGAAGCCTGCGATGCACCAGGCGAATATTTGGGACTGGATGGCGACATAGAGGCTATCAAGCATATCGAGTTTGTAGATCAGAACCCTATCGGCAAGAGCACACGCTCTAACCCTGCAACATACGTAAAGGCCTACGATGCCATCCGTGATTTGTACGCCCAGCAACCATTGGCCAAGCAGATGGGCTTTTCGCCACAGTACTTCTCGTTTAACACCGATGGTGGACGATGCGAGGAGTGTAAGGGTGCAGGAACCATTACTGTTGAAATGCAGTTCATGGCCGACATCGTACTAGAGTGCGAAGCCTGTCATGGTCATCGTTTTAAGAAGGAAATCCTGGATGTAAACTTCCGTGGCAAGAATATCGATGATGTTCTGAACATGACCATCTCGGAGGCTATTAATTTCTTTGAGGAGGCAGGCGAGAACACCATTGTCAAACGTTTGAGAACGCTCGAAGAGGTTGGCTTAGGTTACATCAAATTGGGGCAGAACTCATCGTCGCTCTCTGGTGGTGAAAACCAGCGTGTGAAACTGGCCTACTTCATCGGACAGGAAAAGCAGGAGCCCACGCTCTTCATCTTCGACGAGCCTACCACAGGTCTGCATTTCCACGATATACAGCGCTTGCTGAAAGCTTTCGATGCGCTGATAACCCGAGGGCACACCATTCTGATAATCGAGCACAACATGGAGGTTATCAAATGTGCCGACCATGTGATTGACTTAGGACCAGATGGTGGCGACAAGGGTGGCAACTTAGTGGTAGCAGGCACTCCCGAAGAAGTGGCAGCATGCAAAGAAAGTCTGACGGGTAAATACCTGAAAGAGAAACTGGAATAAAAAAGCATCATAACTTTGAGATACGATCAACTATTCACCAAGACACTACTGACCACCATACTTACGGGTATGGTCATGAGTGCATCAGCGAACAAACGTGATTCGCTGAATATCTTGAATCGTATCTACAGTTACCAGCAAGCCAACACGGCAGCCATCGACAGTCTTGAGGACAAGGTGTATGCCAAGTTCCGCTATCATGTGGATAAGCGCAATGCCGTGTTATGGCTCATTCCCTCGATGTATGTGATAGCCAAGAACGAAAGAGATTATATCCGCGAGTCGTACAGCAAAGTTGTATTCGCTGATGCGCACAATTACGACATCTCCAACCAGCTGCTATCGGGCACCATTCGTCACAATCGCAAGACACTCCCTACCCTGCTCGACTACATCACGCCCAACATCTACGACATCGACTTGTATGATGGACACATGCTGTCGCCCTTTAACAAGTGCAACCGCAGGTATTACCGTTTCACACAGAAGTTGCGGCACGACGGCACCACGCGTCTGGAGTTCCGCCCGAAGATATACAACACGCAACTGTTGAACGGCTATGCCATTGTTGATACCAAGACGGGACGGATTGTGCGTACGCTGCTGAATGGTGAGTTCGATATGCTCACTTTCCGCACTGAGATTACACAGGGCGCTGAGGGTGCTCGCTCCATCATGCCTGCGAAATGCACGACAGCAGCCACCTTCCGCTTTATGGGCAACAGGATTTCGGCGCTGTTCGAAGCCAGCTACAACTGCAACAAGACGCTACCCGACTCTGTAGAAAAATTGGAAAGCAGAGAGCTGATGGATGAGATTCGTCCGATTCCCCTTACAGAAACAGACAAGCGTATATACGAGGCTTATGACCAAAAAAGCCGTCAGGACTCGTTATCACAAGATACGCAACCAAAGAAGCAGCGACTTTGGAAGAAGATATTCTGGGATACCATTGGCGAGAACCTGGTTACCCCCATCAAAGCAGAGTCGGAGGAAGCCAACTTCAGCATGTCGCCCATCATTAACCCGATGTACCTGAGCTATAGCCATACCCGTGGCGTGCGCTACAAAATGCGCTTCCGTTCGCAGTACAACTTCTCGGCTCACCGTTATCTGTCATTAAACCCCACATTCGGTTATACCTTCAAGGACCATCAGTTTTACTTCACGGCCCCACTCCGAATGACGTATAACCCAAAGCGTAACGGATATACCGAGATTGTGTTTGGTAATGGTAACCGCATCACAACATCCACTGTGATGGACGTGATAAACGCAGCTCATCAGGACACCATCAACTTCGAAAATACAGACATGGACAAGTTCAAGGACCAGCACCTGAGTATCACCAATAATATCATGATATTCGACTGGCTGGATATTGAGACAGGGGTCATCTATCATTGCCGTTCGGCTGTGAATAAGGAGCTGATGAAGTGTTATCACATGCCCACAGAGTATCGAAGTTTTGCACCAAACATCGGACTCAAGTTCTCACCGTGGCAGAATCATGGTCCTGTACTGTCGGCCGACTACGAACGAGGCATAAAGGGAATCAACCAGTCCGACATGGAATACGAGCGCTGGGAATTCGATGCCCAATGGAAGAAAAAGATTCCAGGTTTGCGACTGCTCAACATGCGAGCAGGCGCAGGTTTCTACACGAATAAGAAAGATAATCTGTTTGTGGATTTCGCGAATTTCCGCGATGAGAATCTGCCTGAGGGATGGGACGACGACTGGAGTGGTAACTTCCAACTGCTACGTAGTCGTGAATACAACCTGTCCGACTACTACCTGCGTGGCAACATATCTTACGAGTCGCCTATGCTGGTAGCCACATGGATTCCCTATCTGGGAAAATATATTGAAAAAGAGCGCTTTTACCTGAGCGGCGTATTGCTTCAGGACTCGCGCCCCTATTACGAGTTAGGCTATGGCTTTACCAACAGATATATCTCTGTTGGCGCCTTTGCCAGTTTCCGCAACACCCACTTCGACCGCATTGGCGTAGAGGTGGAATTTGAACTTTTCAGAAGATGGTAAACGAGACACAGAAATCACTCACCGTATATAAGGCCAGCGCTGGAAGTGGTAAGACTTTCACCCTGGCCACCGAGTATATCCGCCTGCTGGTAGAGAATCCGCAGAGCTATCGTAACATCCTGGCAGTAACCTTTACCAACAAGGCTACCGAGGAGATGAAGATGCGTATTCTGAGCCAGCTGTATGGTATCTGGAAACAGTTACCCGAGTCGGACAATTATCTGCAGAATATCCAAGTAAAAACAGGGCTGAAACCAGAGGTTATCAGCGAGCGAGCCGGGGTGGCACTTAACAACCTGACTCACAACTACAACTATTTCCGCGTTGAAACCATCGACACATTCTTCCAGAGTGTGCTGCGCAACATGGCACGCGAGCTCGACCTGACAACCAACCTGCGTATTGGATTGAACGACTATCAGGTTGAGGAGCTGGCTGTTGACCAGCTCATTGAGGAACTGACCACAACCGATGTGATGCTGCAATGGATTCTGAAGTATATCATGGAGAATATATCTGATGATAAATCCTGGAATGTGATTGCACAAATCAAGAAGTTTGGTCAGAATATCTTTAAGGATTATTATAAAGAGGTGAGTCTCACGCTCGAGCAAAAGATGGGCGAGGAAGGGTTCTTTGAAAACTATACCACCAGACTGCGCGAGCTGAAAAAGGCCGCCGAGGCTTATATGAAAGAGATTGGCGAATCGTTTTTCGACACGCTCGAAGGCGAAGGTTTCAGTGTTGACGACCTGTCGAGTAAGCAGCGAGGCATCGCCAGTTTCTTTAACAAACTGCGCAAGGGCACCTTCGATCCATCCATTATCACAGCGACGGTGAATAACCACCTGGAGAACATCGAGAAGTGGTGCCCGAAGACCCACCCACAGCGCGACGCCGTGCTGAACGTGGTTGAATCAGCGTTGTTACAGATACTGAAATGCGCCGTTGAGGCACAAGAAAAACAATGGAAAATATTCCAATCTGCCAACCTCACGCTTCGCCATCTTAACCAGTTGCGCCTGTTAAGCAGCATCGAAAAGAAGGTACGCGAACTTAACGAGACCGACAACCGTTTTCTGCTGAGCGACACCCAGCAACTGCTCCACTCGCTTATAGACGGTAGCGACTCGCCCTTTATCTTCGAGAAGATTGGTACCCAGCTCAAGCACGTGATGATTGATGAGTTTCAGGACACCTCTACCATCCAGTGGCAGAACTTCAAGGTGCTCCTCTCTGAAACCATGAGTCACGACGATGGCAGCAACCTGATTGTGGGCGATGTGAAACAGAGTATCTATCGTTGGCGCTCAGGCGACTGGCGCTTGCTGAATGGTATCGAGCAGCAGTTTAACGCCATGCTGATGGATATCAAATCGCTCTCCACTAACTACCGTTCTACACGTAACGTCATCGATTTCAACAACAAGTTCTTTACCCATGCAGCCAACTTAGAGTATGCCGCACTTGAAGAGTTGAACTGCGACGAGCGCAACCAGCTGCAGAAGGCCTATGCCGATGTTACCCAGCAGGTACCGGAGAGCAAACCGCAGGAAGGACAGATTACCATCGAGCTGCTGCCCAGCGAAGAATATCAGGAACAGGTGCTGGCCCACATGACTGAAAACGTGAGCGAACTGATCAGTCAGGGTGTTAGTCAAAAGGATATCGCCATCCTGGTGCGCTACAACTTCCACATCCCCATCATTGCCCAGTATTTTCTGGAGCATCTGCCAGCCGTGAGCATTGTCAGCGACGAGGCCTTCCGATTAGATGCCTCGAGTGCTGTATGCCTGATGATTCAGACCCTGCAACTACTGCTCACCCCCGACGACCAGCTTACCAAGGCAGCCATCGTAAAAACCTGGCTCTGTACCGTTCAAGGCAAAGAGTTGAGTGATAACGAGTTTATGATAGCAGGCAGCAACCTGGATGCCTACTTGCCTGAGGCCTATATAGCCCACTTTGATGAGCTGCTGACGCTGCCACTCTACGAGCTGGCCGAGAAGATCTACGCCATCTTCGAATTGCACCGCCTGGAGGGTCAGGGCGCCTACCTATGTGCCTTCTACGACCAACTGGCCAACTACGTTAACGAGAACACCACAGATATCCAGTCGTTCCTGACAGAGTGGGATGAGTCGCTCTGCAAAAAGACCATCCAAAGCGATGAAACCAATGGTATTCGCCTGATATCTATTCACAAATCAAAGGGATTGGAGTTCGACCATGTGATTATTCCCTTCTGCGACTGGCCTTTGGAAAAGACGACAGATAACATCATCTGGTGCCAACCCAACGAGGCGCCGTTCAACGATCTGCCCATCGTTCCCATCGACTATAGTCAGAAGGCCATGTTAGGCACGATCTACGAAGGCGACTACCTGCACGAGCACTTACAGAACATGGTTGACAACCTGAACCTGCTGTACGTAGCCTTTACCCGTGCAGCAAAGAGCCTGTTTGTGATTGGTAAGCGTGGCGTGAAGAACTCGCGTTCGGCCTTGATAGAGCTTTGCCTGCCCTTAGTGGCCGGCGATATGCCTGATGCTCAACTTGAAGGTATGGAGAACGACGACGCAGCGATAGTATTCTCGATGGGTTCACTCTCTGTTGCACCCGCTTCGCAGAAAGAGAGTGCCCCCAGTCAGAACCCCTTCCTGCAGAAATCCGAGGCAGTTCATGTGGCTATCCGTAACTTCGAGAGTCAGGTAAACTTCCGTCAGAGTAATCGTAGTCGCGACTTTATCCAAGGCGACGAGCAGGACCAGCAGCATCGTTATATCCAGGCAGGTAGCGTGCTTCACGAAATTTTCTCGACCATCCAGACAGAGAAGGACATCCCCGAAGCCCTGCAGCGCCTGCAGTTCGAGGGTATCCTGTACGATGAAGAGATGACAGCCGAGAAGATTACCACCATGCTGCGCAAACGCCTGTCCGACCCCCGTGTAGCCTCGTGGTTCTCGCCCCATTGGACGCTCTTTAACGAGTGCACCATTCTCTCTGTAGAAGATGGCGAAGTAAAGGAGCATCGCCCCGACCGTGTGATGACAGATGGGCACGAGTGGATTGTGGTAGATTTTAAGTTCGGCCATCCCAACCCCGACTACCATGCTCAGGTTCGCCGCTATATGGACCTGTTGCAGTCGATGGGCCACCAAAACATCAAAGGCTATCTGTGGTACGTATATAGTAACAAGATTGAAGAAGTATGAAGAGTTTCCTTGAACATGTAGCAGAAGATCTGCTTTCGAGATATGGCACCAATCTATCACGTGTAGCCGTGGTGTTCCCCAACAAGCGTGCCTCGCTATTCCTGAACGAGCACCTGGCTCGCCTGGCAGGCCAACCCATCTGGAGTCCTGCCTATATCACCATCAGCGATTTGTTTCGCTCGCATTCCAAACTGCAAGTGGCAGACCCCATCCTGCTGGTATGCGAACTGCATCGTGTGTTTACAGCCTGTACAGGCATCGACGAGACACTCGACCATTTCTATGGTTGGGGACAGTTGTTGCTTTCCGACTTTGATGATTTGGATAAGAACATGGCACCAGCCGATAAAGTATTGGCCAACCTGCGCGATATCCATGAGCTCGACGACACCTCGTATCTCACCCCCGAGCAGCGCGAGATGATCAAACGCTTTTTCAGCAATTTCTCGGAGGAGCATAACAGCGAACTGAAAGAGCGATTCCTTCGCCTTTGGAGCCATATCGGCGAAATCTACTATGCCTACAACCAGCAGCTGGCCGAGAAGCAGTTGGCCTACGAGGGTGCCCTCTATCGCCAGGTGGCAACAGACGAGACCCTGACGTTTGAATACGACACCTATGCATTTATCGGCTTCAACCTGCTGCAAAAGGTAGAGCAGACACTCTTCAGCCGATTGGAGAAGATGGGTAAAGCCATTTTTTATCAAGATACCGACGAGGTACCACCACGCCACATCAACCTGATTTCGGCTCCTACCGAGAATATCCAGGCACGCTACATCAGCGAGTGGCTGAATGCCGACCGTATCAACGATGGCAGGAAAACAGCCATTGTGCTTTGTAACGAGGGTTTGCTGCAAACCGTTATCCACTGCCTGCCCAAGCATGTCGATAAAATCAATATCACCACAGGTTATCCACTTGGTCAGACATCGATAGCCTCGCTCATCAACACGCTCATCAATATGCAGGTTCATGGCTATTCACTGCGCAAGCAAACTTTTGCTCGCAGATGGGTAGAGAGCATTAAGCGCCACCCTTATGCCACGCTGATGCCTGATGACTTTGCCAGTCAGCGCTATACCGATATCCAACCCCTGCTGCATTGGCTCATCAGTCTTACGCAAACCATCGCCACCTCCAAGAGTCCCATCATCGATTCACCACTCGATACAGAGAGTCTCTTCCGTATGTACACCTTACTTAACAGGCTGAGCGGATTGGTGGACAGTGGTGTGCTCAGGGTGGATGTGATTACACTGCAACGCCTGATCGTTCAGCTGATATCAACCACCTCCATTCCCTTCCATGGCGAACCAGCAGAAGGTATCCAGGTGATGGGTGTGCTCGAAACGCGAAACCTCGACTTCGACCATGTGCTGCTGCTCTCGTGCAACGAGGGTAACATGCCACGTGGCGTTAACGACACGTCGTTTATCCCCTACGCTTTGCGCAAGGCCTATGGACTGACCACTATCGACTACAAAGTATCCATCTACGAGCACTATTTCCATCGCCTTCTGCAACGTGCTGGCGACGTTACCATTCTGTATAATAATGCCACCAGCGATGGTAAGACAGCCGAGATGTCGCGCTTTATACTCCAGCTGATGGTGGAGCACAAGATACCTATTACGTTCCAGACCCTGAAAGCCGGTCAGACGCCACAGCTCCATGCCCCCAAGGCCATTAACAAGACACCTGAGGTGATGACCCAGCTGCAGCGCCGCTTTACCAAAGATGCTGGCGGCATTAGTCCTACAGCCATCAACACCTATCTGCGCTGCCAACTGCGTTTCTTCTATCGATATGTTTGCGAGCTGACAGAGCCCGACAACACAGAGGACGATTTGATTGACAACCGCCTGTTTGGTAACATCTTCCACAAGTCAGCCCAACTGGTTTACCAGTATCTGGTAAAAACCAAGGCCACCATCACTGCGATGGCGCTCGACGATTTGCTGAAAGACGAGGTAACGATCGAGCGTGTGGTGGATGAAGCCATCAAACAGGAGTTTTTCCATATCCACGATGCCTCACGCCCCCTGCCACCACTCGATGGTTTGCAGCTTATTAATCGCGAGGTTATCATCAAGTATGTTCGCCAGTTGCTGGAGTGCGATCGCCGCTTGGCACCCTTTCATATTCTGGGACTCGAAAAGCCTGTCAACATCACCCTGAACAATCAGTATATCGCAGGTATCATCGACCGTTTGGATAGTATTACCGACCCAGAAACCGGCCTGGAGCGTATTCGCGTGGTGGATTATAAAACAGGTTCGCGCCAGATGAAGGCCATGCCCGATGTGGCAGCCATATTCTCGCAGGAGGCCATCAAGGACCATAGCGATTACTTCCTGCAGACGCTGCTCTACGCCTACATTGTGCGCAACAAGACGCCACAGATGGTAGCACCATGCCTACTGTTTATTCAGCATGCAGGTAGCGAGGATTACGACCCGACATTAAAGATAGGTAAGGATGCCATTAAGGATATAGCCGATTATTCGGAAGAGTTTATCATGCTGTTACGCCAACAGTTAGACGATATCTTTAACGCCCAGATGGCTTTTGTGCCAACCGACGACCAGCATCGTTGCGAAACATGCCCATACGCCTCGCTCTGCCGAGGGTGATTATCTGTTTTTGTTGTTTGTAAACCAGTTGTGGGTGAAATGGTACATAGCCAGAGCAGCTATTACCAGTACTAAAGCAGCTATCAGTGCGGCCGTCATATTGCCTTGGAAGATAGCCACACCAGCACCTACACCCCATGCAATACCACTCTCCCATCCTAACAGGAAAGTGCTCTGCGATGTGCCACGTTGGCAATGGCGACTCAGTTTGATAAAGAACAGCAGGAAACGCGCGCCTATCAATCCCACGCCCATACCAATAAAGAGCGGCGCAGCATACATCACGATGGGCAGATGGCGTGTTATCATCATGAGCAGGGCCACTCCCATCAGTATCAATCCTGTTACCACCTCGCTCTTCAGTTCAGCATTCTTGAACACAAAGCGCTGCGACAAGATGGATACGGCAAAGCCCACCATCATCATCGAGTAGAACTGCTCTATCAGCACTACCGAGAGAATCATGCCCACTGCCAGAGTTACCAGCTGCAGATTAAAAAACAAGGGGAATCCATGAGGCAGGAAGAAACGATCCAAACTAACGGTAGGGATATCGTCCTGAGGCGCACGGAACGGGAAGTTTACCAGCAGCACCAGCACAACCACAGCCAGAGCGCAAGCCATCGTGCCCAGCAGCACATAGTGGAAACCAGCCACACGGCCTATCAGCAATCCCGCCATGGGACCCATGCTCAAGGCAAATCTCGAGAACCAGGCAGCCGAATGGTTAGCCTCGGTTCGCTGGAACGACTCGCTGGTATCGATAATCAGCGTACTGGTGAGCACCATCTGAGCCAATCCGAAAACGGCTCCTTGCGCAAAGCGCTGCACATAAACAACCATCGGATCGGCCACACGCATGTGCAAACCATCGATATAATACAGGGCAGTTATCAATAGTGCCTCGATCAGTACAGCAACAATGCACACTAAGTTTCTACGATAGTGCTGAACCATATAAGACACGAATGCTCCCAGTGCAAACAGTCCTACTCCGAATGCAGCCATAGCAATACCAGCCTCCTGGGCCGAGAAATTCTGAATTTCCATCAGCCAGCGAGGCATAGTAGGTACAAGCATATAGACCGTCATGGCCAACAGGAAGTTGGCAATGGCCATCAACCAAAAATCTTTATGCCACAACCTGATATGTACGGGCGTACTCTGCGAATTCATTCTGGTTTTAATGATTCTATTAATATTTCGGCTGCAAAATTAGTGATTTTTTATGAGAAATTTGCTGTTTTCGAGATTTTAGTGTAATTTTGCGCAAAAATAATTTCAAAAGTATGACAATCAGACTTAAATACGTGCTCTTTTTGACAATTCTCACCATTTTTACAGGTTGCAGGAATGACGGCGAGGGCCAACTGACATTCGAGATGCTTTCGGCTGAAAAATCTATTCGTTTGTCGAACGAAGAGCTATCTCCGCAGTGCAGTGTGAGCCTCAAGCTGCCTTGCGCCACGAAAGAGAGTGGCGAGGTGGGCCAGAAGATAAACGAGGCCGTGGTGTATCGCCTCTTTAATCAGGAAGATATGGGCATGCAAGGCGCGATGGACCAGTTTGTGGAAGCCTACACCATGAGCTATAAGAGCAACATGCTGCCCCTCTACAATGCCGATCGTGCCGATACCACCAAGCGTTCGTGGTACGAATTCCATTATATCATCAATGCCACCACCGAGCAGACGTCGAAACGCACGCTGGCTTATCTGGCCACCATCGACTATAGCGAAGGCCACGCCAACAGTATCCACCAGCTGATTCCCATGAATTTCAATATCGAAACGGCCAAGGAAATCAAGATGAAGGATATCTTTGTGGATGGCTACGAAACCCAATTGCCTCGCCTGCTGCTGAAGGCGCTCATGGAGAAGACCGAGACGCAGAATCGCGAACAGCTGAAGGAGATGGGCTATCTGGACCAGGTAGAAATGTATGTACCCGAGAACTTTATTGTGAGCGATAATACCATCACCTTTATTTTCAACCCCTCCGAGATAGCCTCGCTGGAGTTAGGCACTATCGAGCTGGTGCTCACCTATGCACAGCTAAAGAAATATGTAAAACCCGCATTTATCAAATCCATACAATGACAGCAGAAATTATTCAGAAATATTTTCCAGAACTGAGCGACGAGCAGCGCCAGCAGTTCGACGCTCTGGATGCGCTTTATCGCGACTGGAACACCAAGATTAATGTGATTTCGCGTAAGGATATCGACCAGCTTTACGAGCACCATGTGCTCCACTCGTTGGCCATTGCCAAAATCGTCAACTTCCGTCCAGGCACGCGCATTCTCGACTTTGGCACCGGTGGCGGATTTCCTGGTGTGCCCCTGAGCATTCTGTTTCCAGAGTGCCAGTTCAAGCTGATTGACGGAACCGGCAAGAAGATTCGCGTGGCTCAGGAGGTGTGCAATGCCATCGGTCTGAAGAACTGCCAGCCCACCCACCTGCGTGGCGAGGACGAGAAAGATAAGTACGACTTTATTGTGAGTCGCGCTGTGATGCCCCTCCCCGACTTGGTGAAGCTGATGCGCAAGAACATCTCGAAAGATCAGAGAAATGCGCTGCCCAATGGTGTTATCTGCCTGAAGGGTGGCGATTTGCAGGCCGAACTGCAACCCTATCACAAAATAGTAGAAACCACCGACATCTCGCAGTTCTTCAGCGAAGAGTGGTTTAAGGAAAAATACGTTATCTATCTGCCCCTGTAATGCTAAACATCAAGACTTTCAGCTTCAACATGCTGCAGGAGAACACCTACGTGGTTTACGACGACACCTGCGAGTGTGTGATTATAGATTGTGGTGCCTACTATCCTGAGGAGTGCGAGGCATTGGTGAACTTTATCAACGAGCAGCAGCTGAGACCTGTGCACCTGCTTTGTACGCATGGCCATTTCGATCACAACTTTGGTATCAACACCGTTTACGACACCTGGGGCCTGAAGCCAGAGATAGCTGCCGAGGATGAGTGGCTGATAAGCGATATCCCTACCCATTTCGAGGAGATGTCGGGTATAAGACTTAAGCGTACATTCATCAGTCCAGGCCACTTTTTCACCCCCGACGAGGTGATACATTTTGGCAACCATGAGTTTAAGCTATTGCGCACACCAGGCCACACCCCAGGTGGTGTTAGTTTCTGGTGCGAGGAAGAGCAGGTGGTGTTTACAGGCGACACCCTGTTCCGCATGAGTATAGGCCGCACCGATTTCGAGCGTGGCAGCTATGCCGACATCATTCACAGTCTGCAGCAGGTGCTGGCAGCGCTGCCTGCCGACACTAAGGTTTATCCGGGCCATGGTCCGCAATCCACCATCGGCGACGAAAAACAGTATAATCCTTATATGAATGCATAAAAAAAAGAGTTGGTGTTTAAACCAACTCTTTTGCTCTTTCAAGTGCGATATTGATGTGCGAACAAATGTTTTCGTTGCCCAATATCTTATTAAATCCAGCCTTATTCAGCACAGCCTGTACCTTTGGGTTCACACCCGAGAGCACCACCTGTATGCCCTCAGCCTGACTCATGGTGCACAGGTTCGTCAGGTTGTGGATACCCGTTGAATCGACGAAAGGCACCTTACGCATACGGATGATGCGCACTTTGGGTCGCTGATTGCGCAAGCTGGCCATAATCTCCTCGAACTTGTTACCTGCTCCAAAGAAGTAAGGACCGTTAATCTCGTAAACCTCAACGCCCTCGGGGATAGTCAGGTGCTCCAGATTGCCCATCTGGAAGTCGCTCTGCTCCTCCTCTGGGTCGATCTCATCGCTAATCACCTTCACATCTGTAGTCTCGGCCATACGACGCATAAAGAGCAAGCATGCGCAAATCAGTCCCACCTCGATAGCGATGGTGAGGTCGAAGATTACAGTCAGAAGGAAAGTAACACAAAGCACGATGACGTCGCTCTTAGGATTCTTCATGATTGATGCAAACGAGCGCCATCCGCTCATGTTGTAGCTCACAATCACCAGCACACCAGCCAGACAGGCCATGGGGATATACTGTGCCAGCGGCATGAGGAAGAGGAAGATGAGCAGCAGCACGGCAGCATGCACGATACCAGCCACAGGCGTACGTCCACCATTATTAATATTGGTCATGGTACGTGCGATGGCACCAGTAGCTGGGATACCTCCAAATATAGGACTTGCCAGGTTAGCCACACCCTGTGCAATCAATTCGGTATTAGAGTCGTGGCGGTCGCCAATAACACCGTCAGCCACCGTGGCTGAAAGCAAAGATTCTATAGCACCCAAAATGGCGATGGTGATAGCTGGCGACACCAGACCCTTAATCACATCCCACGACAAAGCAGGCATTTCGGCCTCGGGCAACTGATTCGAAATACTGAATCGGTCGCCGATAGTTTCTATACTCATAACGCCGGCATACTGCTTGAGCAGCAGGGCAGCAACAGTCATCACGATAATAGCAATCAGCGATCCAGGCAGCTTTTTCAGCACGCTGTTGTACTTGGCAATCATGGGCCATATGGCAATCACAGCCACCGATCCGATACCCACAGCCGTGCTCCACCAGTCGATGGTACCAAAGTCGCCGATATAGGCGCCCCACTTCTCGATAAAGTCGCTGGGCACACTCTCCATGGTCAAACCAAACAGGTCTTTAATCTGGGTGGTAAAGATGGTGAGTGCAATACCGCTTGTGAATCCCACCACGATGGGATAAGGTATGTATTTGATGATGGTTCCCAAGTGCAGCACACCAAACATGATGAGGAACACGCCAGCCATGAGCGTGGCTATTGTCAGTCCCTCGAAACCATACTGCTGTATGATACCATAGATAATAATGATAAAGGCACCAGTAGGTCCACCGATCTGAACTTTCGAACCACCCAGCAACGAGATAATCAGTCCGGCTACGATGGCGGTGATGATACCCTTCTCAGGGGTTACACCTGATGCAATACCAAAAGCGATGGCCAGTGGCAGTGCAACGATACCCACGATGATACCAGCCAGCAAGTCGGTGGTAAACTGTTGTTTGTTGTAGTGCCGAAGTGTAGATAATAGCTTCGGTTTGAATGCAAATGTTGTCATCATCTTGTTGTAAATGTCATGTTATCTTGAAAAAACGGGTGCAAAAGTATAAAAAAAACAAAAAAGTAGCAACGTTTGCGCTAACATATTGCAAAAAAAATGTATTTTTGTTGCCACATATCAAGTCAATTTTATTGTTTTACTTAAAAATTCAAAGCATTATGAAAAAAGTACTTATCGCAGTTGTGGCCTGCTTGGCCATGGGTGTCGCATCTTGCGGAAACAAAACTCAGGCTCCTATTGAGGTTACCGACAGTACTACCGTTGAACAAGCCGACGAGGTAGCCGCACTCACCATCACCGCCCTCACAGAGCAGATTGAGGCCAAGGATGCCAACAAGCTCCAGGAGACACTGGCCTCTGTACAGGAACAAGTAAAAGAGTTCGTTACCAAGAATCCTGAGCTCGCCAAGGAGTATGTAACCAAGGTTCAGGAGTTCCTGAAGGCCAATGCCGAGCAGATCAAGGCTTTTGCTGGCGACAATGCCGCTGTAGCTGCTGCTGTAGAGACCATCACGACAGCACCAGCCGAAGCCGTTGTCAACACCCTTACCAGTGCAGTAGGTGGTGCAGAGGCAGCAGGTCAGGCAGCAGCCGACAGTGCCAAGAAGGCAGCCGATGCAGTTGTAGAAGGCGCCAAGAAGGCAGGCCAGGATGCTATCGATAATACCAAGAAGGCCGCTGAAGACGCTGCCAATGCAGCTAAGGAAGACGCCAAGAAGAAGGCTAATGATGCCATCGACGAGGGTGCCAACAAGCTGAAGAAGGGTCTGGGCCTTTAATCGGTCATCGCACTTATTTCAAAGTCAACTCTACTGGGCAGTGATCGCTGCCCAGTATTTGTGTATGTATCTGGGCATCGTTGATACGTTCGCACAGGCGATTGCTCACCACAAAGTAGTCGATACGCCAGCCAGCATTCTTTTGTCGAGCCTGGAAACGGTAGCTCCACCACGAGTAGGTTACCTGCTCAGGATACTTGTAGCGGAACGAGTCGGTAAAGCCACTTGCCAACAGGTTTGAGAACTGCTGGCGCTCCTGGTCAGTAAAGCCCGCATTCATGCGATTGGTCTTTGGATTCTTCAGGTCGATCTCCTGGTGAGCCACATTCAGGTCGCCACACAGAATCACAGGTTTCTTGGCATCCAGGCGCTTCAGATAGTCACGGAAATCGTTCTCCCATGTCATTCGATAGTCCAGACGCTTCAACCCGTCCTGCGAGTTCGGGGTGTAGCAGGTTACCAGATAAAAATCCTGCATCTCCAGTGTTATCACACGCCCCTCGTGGTCGTGCTCGTCGATACCAATGCCATAGGCCACGCTCAGTGGGTGGTGCTTGGTAAAGATTGCCGTGCCACTATATCCCTTCTTGTCGGCATAGTTCCAGTAGCTCTCGTAGCCCTCAAAATCCAAGTCCAACTGTCCTGCCTGCATTTTTGTTTCCTGCAGACAGAAGAAATCAGCATCCAACTGGCGAAAGGTATCACTAAATCCCTTCGCTTCGCACGCCCTCAGACCGTTCACATTCCAACTAATCAGTCTCATCATCACTCCTTATTACAAAATCGTTATTCAATTCAGTATTAGGGGCCAGCTTTTTGATTGCTGACCCCCAACTCTTATTACTTAGTCTCTTCCTTAGTTTTGGCAGTTGCCTTTTTCGCTGCCGTCTTTTTGGCCGCAGGCTTCTTTTCTGCCTTAGGCTTGTTAGCCTCCAACTTCTCAATCTTGGCCTTCAGTCGGGTTATCTCCTTATCCTTCATCTCGATCTCGTCACCCTGATTCTTGATAGTGGTGAGCAGTCCTTCCAGCTCATCATTGTCGATATCGAGCGGATAGAGAGCATTCACACGGTTGATAAAGTCGCCCAGGATGTTCATATAGTTAGTGAAGGCATCAAACGGTCCGCTGTAGATGCCACGGTCCAGTCCCACATTAGATGGCTTGGTGGTCATGAAGCGGAAGTTGTTTGAGGCCTGCAGATAATCCCAGTCCTGATTGATACGCGGGTCGTTGGCGATGCGCAGGCGGTCGGCCACGCTATAGAGCTTGGTGAAAGCCTCGCGCTGCATGGCGTTACCCAACCAGCAACTCACGTCGCGCTCCTCGTCCACCCATGAGAGCGTATCAGGCACGTCGATCTGCCCCACACTCTTGCAGGCCTTACAAATCTCAGTAGGCGTAGAGAAGGTGATGCCCTTGGCCTTGGCCTGAGCAGGCAGTGCCTTCAGGAATTCGAGGATATTGCTCGAAAGTGGCTGTGCGATACCGAGGGCCGAGAGTTCCATGAAGATATTGATAATCTGCTCCTCTTCCGGCAGTCGGGCGATGCGGTCGATATAGGCATCAGCAAAGAGTGGATAGCCGTCCCACTCCGAGTTGTTGAAGCGCAGCGAGATATCGTCAGAGAGTTCGATGTCGCGCAGCAACAGCTTCAGGTTGGGTGCCAGGTTGCAGTGGTACACATAGTGTGGACTCTTCCATCCCAGCACGTGCTTGGCACCTTCGGTGAGCATGCCCTTGAATCCCATCGATGCCACCTGAGCGCCGATATCATCGCTATAGATGAGCGACGAGTTGCGCAGCACGGTAGGCTTCTTGCCAAAGAGCTCCTCGATTTTAGCAGCCTGCTTCTTCACGTCGGCAGCAAAGCTGTCGGGGTTAGCCAGCGACGACAGTCCGTGGCTGTAAGGCTCGGCCAGAAACTCCACGCAGCCCGTCTCGTTCATAGCCTGCAGCTTTTCCAGCACCTGTGGTGCGTGCATCTCCAGCTGCTCAATGCCAGTGCCACTCAGTGAGAATGCCACCTTGAAGTATTTGCCATGCTCGTTGATCATATCGTGCAGGGCATTCAGGGCGGGCATATAAGAGCGCTCGGCAATGTCGCTGATGCTACGCTCATTCTCGTAGTCATCATAGTAATAATGATCGGTACCGATATCAAAGAAACGGTAGCGTTTCAGATGAATAATCTGATGTATCTCAAAATATAAACAAATCGTTTTCATAATTCAATTCTCAATTATCAATTTTCAATTATCAATTGTTGGTTATTCCCATCCTAAAGTGCGGAGGTAGAGTGTACGGATCCAGCGCCCCACCTTCTCCCATGTAATCTGGTCAACCTCTTTCTTTCCCTCTTCCTTGAGGTAGTTAAAGAGCGACTCGTTATGACAGATAGAGTAGATGGCATCTGCCAGCGCATGAATGTCCCAGTAATCCACCTTGATACAGTTATCAAGAATTTCGGCACATCCACTCTGCTTAGAGATGATACTTGGAGTTCCGCACTGCATGGCCTCGAGCGGCGAGATACCGAATGGTTCGCTCACCGAAGGCATGACATATACATCAGAGTTTTTCAGGCACTCGTAAACCTGCTTGCCTCGCATAAATCCTGGGAAGTGGAATCTGTCGGCAATGCCACGTTCGGCAGCCAGCTGAATCATGGCGTCCATCATGTCGCCCGAACCAGCCATACAGAAACGCACGTTACGTGTGCGATGCAGCACCATGTTGGCAGCCTCGACAAAGTACTCCGGTCCCTTCTGCATGGTGATACGCCCCAGGAAGGTAACCACCTTTTCCTTGTCGGTATGATCCGGACGTGGAATATCCTGATACTCCTGTGGCAGGGGATATACCGCATTATGCACGGTGAAGCACTTGCGTGGGTCCTGATGATACTGGTTGATAACCGTCTGTCGTGTCAGTTCGGATACACACATAATACAATCAGCCCAGTCCATACCATTTTTCTCGATCGAATAGACGGTGGGGTTCACCCTGCCGCGCGAACGGTCGAAGTCGGTGGCGTGGACATGGATACACAGTGGCTTTCCACTCACCTGCTTGGCATGTATGCCAGCCGGGAATGTGAGCCAGTCGTGAGCGTGAATGATATCAAACTCCTCGGTTCGTGCCACCTGTCCGGCAATAATCGAGTAGTTATTGATTTCCTCGTGCAGGTTGCCCGGATAACCACCGGCAAACTCCATGGCACCAAGGTCGTTCACGTTCATATAGTTAAAGTCGGCGTAGATATGTTCGCGCAACTTAAAATAGTAGTCGGGGTCCATGATATTTCCCACGCGCTGCTTAACGTAATCATAATCGACGTCGCGCCACGCAATGGGCACGGCGTTCATCGCCACGATACGGCAGGCATGCTGACTCTCATCGCCAAAGGGGTGTGGCAGGCATAGCACTGTCTCCACGTCGCCCTGGGCTTTCAGTCCCTCAGATATTCCATAGTTAGCTGTGGCAAGTCCACCAAACACATGAGGAGGATACTCCCATCCAAACATTAATACCTTCATAGCAGTTCCTCCTTACTTTTGATATGAATACTTTTCCATCAACTTGAGCGTGCGCAGAATCTCAGCCACGTTCATTGCAAACGACATGGCGCCACGGCCATGGAATGGCGGGTTACCGTCGAAGAGTTCCGAGATGGTGCCGATGGCATGATAGTCCATCTCATCCTCATAGCCCACCAGCTGTCGCTCGATAAACGAGAGGCGTGAGCGCTTGTAGAGCTTCAGACAGGCCTCCATATAGAATCCGCCCAGCCAAGGCCATGCGGTACCCTGGTGGTAGGCATAGTCACGCTGTGCCTGCGGCCCCACATATATAGGATTATAGCCCCCACTCTTTGGTGATAGCGACCTCAGTCCCTTAGGTGTGAGCAACTCGCGCGTGCAGATGTCCACCACGCTCTTCATCTGTTGCTGATTCAGTGGCGAGTAGTCGAGGGCCACAGCGAAGATCATGTTCGGACGCACGCTCCAGTCCATCATCGTGCCATCCACATAGTCGAGCAAATAGCCATACTCGTTCACAAAGGTTTCGACAAACGACTCCTTCACCTTGGCGGCCAGTTTTTCAATCATCTCGGCGCCCTTCACATCGCCCTTCTCGCTGGCCATCGAGGCACAGAATTTCAGGGCGTTATACCACAGGGCATTAAACTCCACGATATAGCCCGAGCGTGGCACCACGGGGCGCCCGTTGGCCGTTGAGTTCATCCAGGTCACAGCCTTGTCGCGACCGTTCGAGTAGAGCAGTCCGTTGTCGTCCAGTCGCAAGTTTGGATGCTTGCCGTCCAGGATATATTTCACAATCTTATGCAGCAGCTTGCCATACATCTCGAAGCACTTGTCGCGCCCCACCTCCTTGGCATATTGCTGCATGGCCCATACTGCCCAGAGGGGCACGTCGGGCTGCTCCATCTCATATATCTTGCCGCTCAGTGGTTTCTCCTCCATAAAGGCTCTCAGGTCGCGCTCGGCAGTCATCATCACCTTTTCAAAATAGTCCACCTCGCCAATAGCGAGTGTCAATCCAGGCAGGGCGATGAATGTATCGCGTGCACGGCACTTAAACCAGGGATAGCCAGCCAGCAGGTATCGATCGTGATTTTTCTCCTTGCGATGAAACTGGTGTGCAGCAGTAACCAGACAGTGGTAGAAGTTGTCGCGTGGCACACGGTCGGCCACTTCATCGTCGAACAGTTTCTTCATGGCCGATGGCTTGATGGCCGATGTAGAACCCGAGAAGATGATGCTCTCGCCCTTCTTGATAGGCATCTCGAAATAGCCAGGCACGTAGAGGTCCTCGTTCGAAGCATAGCCACGCTCCTGCTCCTTGGGATACTCCACGCCACGATACCAGTCGGGCTGGAAGATAAACTCATTTTTCTTCGAGAACTGCATGTACAAGTCGGGATAGCCGGCATACATACAGGTTTTGATGCCATTATCCACAGCGCTGTACTCGCGACTGGCGGTAGCGTTCTCGTGTGTAAACTGTCGCACACTGCGGAATGCGAGGAATGGACGGAAACGGAGTGTAGTAGCCGAATGTGCGTCCACCAATGTGTAACGAATCAAGATACGATCCTCGTAATGCTGAAAGATCACCTCTTTTTTCAAAATCACACCACCAACGCGATAAGTAGTAGTAGGAACGGTAGTGGCGTCAAATTCTTGGATGTACTTGTGTCCGTTAGGACTAAAATTGTTGCCCTGATACTTGTGCAGTCCGAGGTTGAACTCGGCTCCATGCTGGATAACCGTACAGTCGAGCGACGAAAGCAGCACATGGTTTTCATCGTCCAACTCAGGCACGGGCACTACCAGCAGTCCGTGGTATTTTCGCGTATTGCAGTCCACCAGTGTGGAGCTGCTATAGGCGCCCGAACGATTTGTTCGGAGGTACTCGCGGACCAGACTTTCCTGCAGGTTAGTCATCACGGCCTTTTCTAAACGTAGGTAGCTCATAGTTCCTGTCTAAAAGGTGTTTATTAGTAAATATTCAAGTTTGATTTTCCAAAGGTAGGCATTTTTATGCACAACTCAAAGAAATCAAAACAACATTTAACATTTATTGATAGTTCACACAAAAAAGGTGCGCAAGCCTTGCGCACCCCATTCGTTAATTTGGTATCAAGAAATTTACCACTTCCTGTTCCACGGTGATTCTGAATTTGCCAACGGGCGTTTTCATCATGCGCCCATCGATACCCACCACAGCTTTCTTGGCATATTCCACCTCTATCTCTCTGGTGCGATAGGGATGCACGCTACGATGGTTCAGGAATCGTCCGGCCACCAGCAGCCATAAACCCTCGATCAGCTGCACCACCTCGGGGTGATACACCACGCTCACGTCGAGCATACCGTTATATGGCACAGCATTAGGCGTTTGGCCGTAGCCAGGGCCCGATCCCACGCACACGGTCATCACCTTGCGCTCTATCACCTCGCTGTTGATTTTCAGTTTCATTTTATATTCCATGCGATGGAACAGCATCACAAACAAGCTGACCAGGAACGACAGGGTTTGCGATCCGAACAAGCGTCGCGTTTGGCGACGCAGGTTCATAATGTCAGCCGTCAGTCCGATGTTCACACAGTTTAGGAAATAGCGATGACATTTGTCGCCATTTTTATTGGTATATCTAATACATCCCAGGTCGATCTTGCGAATACGTCGCTGTATCAGCCAGTCCACGGTTTGCTCAATCTTGTCGCCATCAAAATCCCAGAACTTGGCAAAGTCGTTCAGCAGCCCGTTCGGTATCACGCCCAGTGCAATCTCGTCGCGCACCTGCTTCTCTTCCATCATCAGGCAGTTCACGGCGTCGTTCAGTGCCGAGTCGCCGCCCACAATCACAATGGTTTTGTAGCCGTTCTGAATCATCATTTTCACCAGTCGTTCCACACTCTCGGCCGCCTCGCTCTGCACAAAGTCGTACATCACATGGCGCTCGTCGAGCACCTTCTTAATTTTGTCCCAACGCTTGTGGGTGTCAAAGAGGTATGCTTTAGGGCAATACAGTATGCCCCATCTTGTTGATTCTACTGCCATCGGTATATATTAAACATTAAACATTAATACATTAAACAATAAACATTAAACATTAAGCTTTAGGATTTCTTCTATTTTCTGATCCATGGGGAGCGTGGCATCTATCCAGTGGATGGTGAACCCACGGCGCTCCATGCCGCGAAACCACGTCATCTGGCGCTTGGCAAACTGATGAATGGCTATCTCCAGCCTACTGAACATCTCCTGATAGGTGAGTTTCCCTGTCAAATATTCTGTCAGGAATTTATACTCCAATCCGTAATAAATCAAGTCCTCGGGTGCGATGCCTTCGTCGAGCAAACGGCGCACTTCATCCACCATTCCTTCATCCAGTCGGGCTTTCAGTCGGCGGGTGATTTTCTCGCGTCGCAGGTCGCGATCGATGTCGATACCGATGATGAGCGAGTCAACCGGTGGCAGCTCACGGCGAGGCACGGGATTCTCCAGATTATAGGTTTCTATCTCGATGGCCCGGATGGCACGCTGGCACGAATCCACATCCGTTTTGTTGTGCATGTTCGATCCCGTTCTGGCCTTCAGTTCCTGCAGCATCTGCGTCAGCTCGGGCAGTGTTTTGCCCTCCAGACTGTCGCGCAGCGCCTGGTTCTGTGGCACAGGCGACAGCTTGTAGCCCTTCAGCACCGCCTCGATATAAAGTCCCGTTCCGCCACACAGCACAGGCACCTTTCCTCGGCTCTGTATGTCCAGATAGGCATCGTAGAAGTCCTGCTGATACTGAAACAGATTGTACTTGGTGCCAGGCTCACAGATATCAATCAGGTGGTAAGGCACTTCGCCATAATCGGCGAGATCCTTACCCGTACCGATATCCATACGGCGATACACCTGGCGCGAGTCGGCCGAGATAATCTCGCCCCCAATCTTTGCAGCCAGATGGGCAGCCACAGGCGTCTTGCCCGAAGCCGTAGGTCCCAATATCGTTATCATTTTCTTCATGTCAGGCTTCACTTTTTTATCAGTCGTCGCGTACCGTTATAGCTCACGTGGCCCTGGTGCTCCAGAAAGTCCATAATCAGCTGAGCCGTTATCTTACCCATTCCCTGCCCCATGTCCTTGCGGCTGGTTGGACAGATGGCCACTGTATAGCTATTGGTAACCACTTTATAAACTTTTTTAGTGCTTAATTTCTTGCCGTCCAAACCCAGCAGCACCACCTTTTTCACAGCTTTGGTGGCAGGGTCGATGGTATATTCCACTTTCATGCCTCCCACATAGGGAAACGCATGCCCATCATTGTTGTAGCACATGGTCAGCATGTCAATCAGCTCCTTCCCCGTCAGCTGCAGCTCGATGGCCTCGTTCTGGAAGGGGTCCAGCCGCAGCACATCCTGCACACTAAAACCACCCACGGGCTTGGTTTCGAAGCGCACGCCACCAGAATTCTGGAAACTCAGGTCGGCATGGCCCTCCTGAATGTAGGCATCACACATCATACTGCCCAGCTCCTCGTAGCACTCAAACGGTGTGTCAACCTGAGCCAGCACCCGCTGGAAAGCCGGGTTGTTCGAAAAGTAGTTCACCAGTGCTCTCACCACCTTGTTCTCGTTCTTGCCACCACGAATGGTGATATTCTCGGCCTGGCGATCCACCACCTTGCCATCCTCGAGCGTCAGCGTGGTATGGGTCACGCATGCCAGACGGTTCTTGTTCTGAGTGATAAACAAGCCGTTGTGCATCTCGCCCCCTTTGAGCTGGGTGTGACTATGCCCGCCCACGATGATATCCACCCAAGGCAACTGTGCCGACAGCTCCACATCGGTATTGAAGCCCAGATGCGACAGAAACAGCACCACATCGCACTCCTGGCGCAGAAACTGGTACTGCTGCAGCGACTGCAAAGGGTCGGTAAACTTGATGCCCACCGTGTTCATCGGGTGACTCTCAGGAATGCCCATCACCCCCAGTGCCACAGCACCTATCACACCCACTTTGATGCCACCACAATCAAACACCTGATAAGGCTTCACGTGCATGTTCCACTTGGCATCGGGCTGCATGTTGGCACACAGCGTTACAAAGTTCGACATTCCGATGAGCTTGGCCAGCCCCTCCTGCCCCGAGTCGAACTCGTGGTTGCCCAGCGTGGTGGCCTTAAAGCCAATCATATTCATCAGTGCCACCATGGGATAGGCCGGAATCTCATACATATCGTTCAGCGGGTCGCCCGACCGGTTATCGCCGGCACTCAGCACCAGCAAGTCGGGATACAGCGCACGCAGCGAGTCGGCCACAAACCCCAGTCGCGGCATGCACTCCAGGGCGGCATGCATATCGTTGGCGCTCAGAATGTGCAGCTGTTTCTTTTCGCCAGCCTGCATTCCCAACGCCAACAACATCAACAGCGATGCTATCCAAAATCTCTTCATTCCCACCTTAACTCTTAAAACTCAGTTTAATCTGTGTAAAAGCACTTGCAGGCGCGTCGAGACTCACCTCGTGGCCCCATTCATCGCGTATATCAAACTGCTCCAAAAATTTCAAACTCATCCGCCTTCTGGTCAGATAAGTCAACAGTGCGTGGCGTATCTCTGCGCCCTCAAACACTTCGATGTTTGTACGATTCACTTTTAGTTCCATTCCCTATACTATTCTTAATTGTCAATCACCTTACTCCGCCGCCTCCGCCGAAGCCCGAGAAGCCACCTCCGCCGCCTCCCCACGACGAGTGCCCGCCACCACCAGCCGCACGGTTTTCGCGTGCCGCCTTGGCAGCCATCGCACTCGATGTGCCACGGTGCAGCGTACTGTAAATCAGTGGCAGCGTCAGGTCGTCGGCCATGGCAGCTGCCACACGGTCCATATTAAAATAGGCAGGGTTCACCTGCTTCATCTCCTTAATCACCTTATCGGCAATACCAAACAGCGTGGCATAAATCATATAATCTTTCCACAGCTTCACCTCCTTCAGTTCGCGCTCGTCGAGCAGCGTAAATTCTTTCAAGAATTTTCGCAAACCGAACACCTCGTTCACACCCTTATCCGTGGGCGGAAATTTCGACAAATCCTTTTTGGCATGCAGCGTATCGATAAACTGGTCGATGGTGCCCCTGTGACTGCTGCTGCGCATATACTGCTTCAGCTCTACGGGTTCCAGCACCGTGTCGCTACCAGCTGCCTGCTTAAACATTCGGTAAATCTGGCGCATCAGCACAGGCTGCTGGTCGATACCCTCAAAGTCGTGAATCACAAAGTTCTGCTCCATCTTGCCCTTATTCGTAGGACGATTCTCGATGGTGATAGCCCCCAAACTAATCAGTTTCAGGATACAGGCCGACATCAGATTATTGTAATCACTGTTAAAATATTTATAAGCATTCAGTATCTTGTTAGCCTCCTGCAGATTGCCGTTCAGCGGAATGTCGCGATGCCACATCAGCCCCTTGTTAAGCACATGCTTGGCGTGCCACACCCGATAAACGCGCCACACAAAACTGCCCACCATCAGCAACAGCACGCCGCCCCAAAACACAAGCGTCAACAACCACTCCAGGCCACCGCCATCGTCGGTCTCATAGTCGCTCCCCTCAAAAGCCTCAGCCTTTTTGTTCTCAAAGGTGTCGTCCTCCATGATAGTAGGCTCAAACATCCCTTTGGGGAATCGCGCCATCACATACAGTCCGGCCTCGCTGTTCATATCTTTGGTCGTCTCGGCTATAATCGCTCCGTTCTCAATCCATATTCTGCCCTCGAACCTAAAGGCCCACACCCCGCACGAGTCGGGCGTGATAGCCATCATCGAGTCGGCCGTAGTAATCGTTACGCGTGCAAATTCAGGCTTGGGCGATACGTTTGTATCCAAGAACACGTGGCGTATGGCGTCGGCATCAGGATAGCCGTGCACCAGTCCCGTCATGGTATAGGTAGTCACGTAGGTACGTTCGCCCTCGTCGCCCAATCCCCAGCACAGCTCATAGCCCAGACTGGTGGTAACGATTCCGCACTTGTTTTGTTTCCAACTGCGCCCGCGGTTCACGTCCCAATCCACGCATTCGTAGTTGGCGCCCGTTTCGTCGGTCACAGTCAGATCCTTCACCACGCTCTGCCCCATGTTTCCCAGTCCGATATAGCACTCCGTGCCTTCGCTATCGATGGTCATCACACGGGTTTCGGTAATTCGGGCATCGCCATACCTGTCGAGCACCACCCTTATATCCAGGCTGTGCATCTGCGGCCGGGCCAACACCACCATCACCCCAAGCAGCAAATAGGCTATTAATATTTTACGCTTCATAACTCTGGTGCAAAATTAAAAAATAGTGCCGAAAGTAGCACCCTTCGACACTAATATTTAACGTTTCTTCCTTTAAACTATGTTAATTGGCTTTAATAAAACATATTTTTGTGCCTATTCATAGCCTAATGTACAGATCACCCGATGACTTGCTGACACAGAAACGCTATTGCTCCGAAAAAGAATACCCTCTTGGTATTCTATAGAAGATTGTTGTTTTTCATCCAGTTTTTACCTTTAGGGGTATAGCTATAGATGATGAACAATATGCAGGGCACTCCTACTACCAAACCTACTAAATACATTCCCATAATTATTTCTCCTTTCTTTTAGGTGTTAATCTTAATCCAGCCCAAAGAGCAGCTATTACCACAACCATGCCTACCACGTAAACCAATTGTTTATCCGTAACATCCTTGAAAAGTGATGTAATGACGACACCGGTAAGAACATATTTGGATACATCTATCAGATAGTCGGCCAATTTTCTCTGGCGCAGATTCTCAACAGGCGGTCGATTATCCTCGATTTGCCTCTGATACCAATCAGCGCGATTCTCCTGTGGTTTCGATTTTTCTCTTCGTTTTGTCATAATCGCTGCAAAGATAGGAAGAAATATTGAAACCTCCAAATATTTCGGTAAAATTCTGTGTCAACATGTCAAAGAACAATTATTTTTCCAAATTCGAGCAGGCCTTACGGCCGACGATGGAATCTCGGGTCCCGAAAGACCCGAGATAAAGCCAAACCGTCGGATTTGACGACACGAGGTCGTCAATTAGTCGTGGAACAGGCGAACCGAGTCGCCGAACGACTGACCGCCGGAATCCTCGTACAGGTTGCCATTGCTTTGGAAGAACCAGTCGAAACCATTGGAACCATCTACCGTAGAAGACCAGTAGAAACCTTTCGTGCCAACTTCATAGCCGGCCCAACCAGAAACATCACTACCCCTGTAGCCGCAGGCAGGGAGGAATCGCTGACAGAAACCTTTCGTCGTCACAGCCGTATCAGTAGGTCGCTGGTTAGCGGCAGAAGCGCCATACGCACCAGTGAACGTCGTAGATGATGCCAATCCGGCCAATATGGTCTTTGCCTCAGTCTCGTTGGATGCAGATACCAGATACGACTCTATCAGCAGTCCTGCACAAGGCGATGTCACCCACTTGTAGTGCCATGCACTGGCGTAATCCGTGCCCACAAAGCGCACTGCATAAGAGTCCTTATCACCATTCCTACCTATATAAGATGTAGATGCATCCACATCCGTTCCGTTCACGGTGCTTGCTATCTCCGAGAATAAACTAGGCTCAGCAAGCGTGCCGCTCAATTTCCATACAATGGTGCCTCCGACAGTGGTCTGATCCATTGGGAAGATACTTGCCTGCTCCTTCATCGTGGGCAGATGATAACCTGTCAGATTGATGTTCTGGGCATCAGCAAAAGTCCATACGTTCAGATACTCTCCGCTAACACCATGATCGGTATGCATCACGCCGTTCGACTTCATATTAAACTCAGCCACACGCCACAGCGGGTTGTACTGCATGTAGGTCACGGTGGCCGTATTGCTTGGCAGCCAGCCGCTGCCGTCCACGGCCGAGTCGTCCCATGGAGCCACGGCGGCGTCGAACTGCACCGAGTTGAGCCCCAGGTGCAGCTGCAGGGTATATTTCTTGCCAGCCTCCAGCCCTGTGCCTGCGCTCCAGGTGATGTCCTTGGTGATCTTGTTCTCCACGCTCACGCCGTGGTTCACGCCGTCGCTGGTGTAGCCCGACAGGTTGGTATTGACGGTCTCCACATCATACACGATGCTCACGGTCATCTTCTCGCCTGTAGGTATCACATACACCGGTGTGGTGACATCCGCCCCGTTGAAGAGGTTCTGCAACTGATGGGTCACGCCGGTGGTGGCAGGATTGTTCTGCACGATCTGTGGGTTCAGTCCTGCAGGCAGTTCGTTGTTAGCCTCCGCACCAGCGGCCCCCTCTCGCCCGTCGCGGCGCCCGTCGTGCACCGTCACGCTCTGCCCGTAAGGCAGGTCGGTGGTGCCGCTATAGTCCAGCCACAGCGGTTTATCCTTCTCGGTGTTGTTCAGGTTGAGTGCGCCGTGGGTGGCGATACCCGTAAAGGATATTGAGCGCACGTACACCTTGGTACCTGCTGCCACCTCGCTGCTCTCGTTGTGGGTAGCGATGTCGGGATCGGCATCAATCTGCACGTTGAGCTGCGACAGAGCATGACGGAAGGTGAACGTCATCTTCTGGTCGATACCCTGCGGATGCTCCACGTCGGTCCAGGGCAGACCTTCCTGCATGGTCTGGTTGGCCGCCCCCTGGAACTTGGCCCAACTGGTGCCGGCACATACGCCCCAGCACAGATCCACGCTCTTGGCAGGATCAAACGAGGCGATATACTTCACGATAGGGTCGCCGGCAGTAGAGTTGCGCGAGAAACCCGTGATGCCATAAGTAGCATCGGCCACGCTGCCCGAGGCAGCCGAGGTGTGCTTCACGTAAGGCGCATAGGCAAAGAACGACACCTTATCCTCGTCGTCGCTCTGGGCGTCGCTACCGCTCTCGTTGGGCCAGTACATCACTGGGGTGTACTCCCAGTTGGCACCATTCTTGAACACGCCCTGGTTATACATAAAGTTAGGTATGTACGTCTGGTCGTACTTCTTCAGGTCGGTGTAGTAGGCAAACACGCCGAAGCCGCCACCGTCGGCAGGAGCAACACCAGCAGGTGCCTCCAGGGCTGTGAGATCCAGGTCGCCGGCCACGCCCGAGCGTGTCAGGCCACGGTTGGCATAGGCATTGAAACCTACGGGCACCTTCTGCGCCAGCACAGGTGTCTTAGGGTTGTCCACTTCAACACCGTCCTCGCTGCTGCTGCATGCGGTGAACGTCATGGCTATAGCCATAGCTGTCATCAAATAGATCTTTTTCATAATCGTAATGTGTTTAAGTTTTTAATGCTCGTTCTTAGGCAACCACTCGTCGCCTGAAATATTTTCCCAAATTCGACCGCCCTTACGGCCGGCGATGGAATCTCGGGTCCCGAAAGACCCGAGATAAAGCCAAACCGTCGGATTTGACGACACGAGGTCGTCAATTAGTCGTGGAACAGGCGAACCGAGTCGCCGAACGACTGACCGCCGGAATCCTCGTACAGGTTGCCATTGCTTTGGAAGAACCAGTCGAAACCATTGGAACCATCTACCGTAGAAGACCAGTAGAAACCTTTCGTGCCAACTTCATAGCCGGCCCAACCAGAAACATCACTACCCCTGTAGCCGCAGGCAGGGAGGAATCGCTGACAGAAACCTTTCGTCGTCACAGCCGTATCAGTAGGTCGCTGGTTAGCGGCAGAAGCGCCATACGCACCAGTGAACGTCGTAGATGATGCCAATCCGGCCAATATGGTCCTTGCCTCAGTCTCGTTGGATGCAGATACCAGATACGACTCTATCAGCAGTCCTTCACAAGGCGATGTCACCCACTTGTAGTGCCATGCACTGGCGTAAGCCGTGCCCACAAAGCGCACTGCATAATAGTCACAATCACCATTCTTACCTATATAAGATGTAGATGCAGCCACATCCGTTCCGTTCACCGTACTTGCTATCTCCGAGTATGAAGTAGGCGCAGCAAGCGTGCCGCTCAATTCCCATACATCGGTGCCTGAGCCAGTGGTCTTATCCATTGGGAAGATACTTGCCTGCTCCTTCATCGTGGGTTGATGATAACCTGTCAGCTCGATGCTCTGGGCATCCACAAAATTCCATACGTTCAGATGCTCTCCGTCAATACCATGATCAGTATGCATCACACCGTCCGACTTCATATTAAACTCAGCCACACGCCACAGCGGGTTGTTCTGCATGTTGATAGCATTACCATTACTCGTCTCGGGCAGCCAAGCATTGCCAGTGATAGCGGTGGGATCCCACTCGCCCACTTCGGCGTCGAACTTCACCGAGTTCATGCCCAAGTGCAGGGTAAGGTTATACTTCTTGCCACTAACCAGACCTGTACCCGAACTCCAGTTGATACTCTTGGTGATACGGTTCTCGATGCTCGATCCATGGGTAACGCCGTCGCTCAGATAGGTGGTCAGATCGGGACTCTCCGTCTCCACGTCATACACGATGGTGACGGTCATGGCCTCGCCAGTAGGAATCACACATACAGGTGTGGTCAGTGCTGCAGCGGCAAAGAGGTTCTGCAGGCTCTTGGTCACACCAGTGGTGGCGGTAGAGTTCTGCACGATCTGCGGGTTCAGTCCTGCAGGCAGTTCGTTGTTAGCCTCGGCACCAGTGGCACCCTCGCGACCGTCGCGGCGTCCGTCCTTCACGGTCACGCTCTCGCCATAAGGCAGGTCGGTGGTACCGCTGTAGTCCAGCCAGCGTGCAGTGTTAGCCACGGGGTTGTTTAGGTTGAGCGCGCCCTTCATGGCGATACCCGTGAACGAGATGCTGCGCACGTAGATCTTGGTACCTGCTTTCAGGTCGCTCGTCTCATCATGATCTGCCACGTCGGGATCGGCATCTATCTGCACGTTGAGCTGCGCCAGCGCGTGCTTGAAGGTGAAGGTCATCTTCTGATCGATGCCCTGTGGATGCTCTACATCGAGCCAAGGCAAACCAGCAGTCATGGTTTGGTCGGTAGTGCCCTGGAACTTAGCCCAAGTAGCATCGCTACATACGCCCCAGCACAAATCAACCGACTCTGATGCATCAAACGAGGCAATGTACTTGACGATGGGGTCGCCAGCTGTTGAGTTGCGCGAAAAACCCGTGATGCCATAAGTGGCATCGGCCACGCTGCCCGAGGCACCCGAAGAATGCTCAACGTAAGGGGCATAGGCAAAGAAGGTCACCTTGTCCTCGTCGTCGCTCTGGGCGTCGCTACCGCTCTCGTTAGGCCAGTACATCATGGGCGAGTAAACCCATGTATCGTTGGTACCAGAGCCATCCTCACCATTCCAGAACACACCCTGGTTATACATGAAGTTGGGCACGTAGGTCTGGTCGTACTTCTTCAGGTCGGTGTAGTAGGCAAACACACCGAAACCGCCGCCATTGGCCTTGGTTTTCTTGAGTTGGTCGATGTCCAGGTCGCCAGCCCAACCGGAACGGGTTGTACCACGCTCGGCATAGGCATTGAAACCTACGGGCACCTTCTGCGCCAGCACAGGTGTCTTAGGGTTGTCCACTTCAACACCGTCCTCGCTGCTGCTGCATGCGGTGAACATCATGGCTATAGCCATAGCTGTCATCAAATAGATCTTTTTCATAAGTTCTAAAATTTTTATTGGTACTTGCGCACCAAGGTTAATAAATCAATTGTTAGGAATTCTCAATGTAATGTCCATGTTACGCCCCTCGCTGGCATTCGATATGAAGCTCAGGTCTACCACGGCGTTCACGCTACCCTCTTCTACCACCTCGGCCGGTACACCAGTGCTAATGGTGTACTGTGCCGTGATGGTTACCTGTTGTTTGGCGCTGCCACTCTCAATAGGTATATAAAAGATGCCATGGCCCGCCCCCGAATCAAAAGGTGTGATTGAACTGTCCGAGGCCGATGTGGCCTGGACCATTGCCAGGTTAGGCGTGAAAGTCAGGGTGCGGTGCACCTTGGCATCTTCTGAGTCCACTGCCTGCCAGTTGGGCTGTGTGGTGCCGTTGAGCACCAGTCGGCCCTTGCGTGTCAGCAGGTAGTCAAGGGTTATCTGTGTCACGGTGAGCACGACGGGCGAATCCTCATACACGCCCTTCAGTCGTGTGGCCACGCTCTCATCGCATGTCACGGTGATGCGGTCGCCGATGGCAGCCAGGGCATGCTTGAAGTTCAAGCCTACGCGCGTGCTGGGATTGTCGTTCTTCTGCTGGTCGCGCTGAAAGTCGTAGAGCAAGTCCACCTGACAGGCCTTCCAGCCTGCAGGTCCGTCGGGCAGTTCATTGCCGCCCAGCTGGTAGAGCAGCCAGGGGTCGCCGGTCTCGTCGTCGCGCGACATATCCACAATGCAGTCGGCAGCCTGCGTGCTGTGAGGCGCATAGGCAAAGAACGACACGTAGTCCTTGTCGCCGGTGGTGCCGTGGGGCCAATATACCAGTGGGGCATACTGCCACACGCCTTCGCCGTCATCGTAGCTCACCAGCTGGTTGTACATCAGGTTGGCCGTGGTGGTGGTGCTCACGTAGGGGTGTGCGCCGGTGTGGCAGGCAAACACGCCGAAGCCTTTGTCCTTGAGGCTCACGGTGCCAGCGGTGCCATCGAGGGTCATGGTGGCCTGCGGTGCGCGGGTGGCTGCGCCACGGGTGGTGCCCTCGCCCTCTGTCACCGAGAACACGAGGGCACTGCCCGTGGCTGCGGGTGTGCCCTGAGCCTCGTCGGAGGCCGAACAGCCCGTAAAAAGCAGGATAGCGCAAATGGTTACTGCAACCTGCACACAGATCACCACGCCCCCGATAAACTGTATCACGTTCATCAGCCTATCTTTTTTATATATTCTTATCATTATTGTCATATATCTATAATCTGAAAATTAATCATACAAGGGAAAATCGCACAGGGGGAACAGTTCCCCCTGTGCAAGGGAGAGGGGTTACTCTACAATCCAAGAAACGGTCTCGACGGCAGCATCACCGGTCTTCAGAACAACCTTGATGAGATCGCCAGTTTGTGTAGCCTCCTGGAAGGTAATCAAACCTAGATCCGTGAAACTGTAATCACCAGCAGCGGCAGGTGTATCCTTCAGTGTAAGCTTAGTACCATTACGATATACTACGATACCATTAGCAGGTACAGCGGCCTCTGGGTTGCCATTGGTAGCTTCGGCCAGCACTGCACAATCGTCGGCCAGTCCCTTACAGAAGAAGCCATAGGCATTGGTAAATCCACCTACCAGCTGGGCGGTTGTGCCATGAGTCTTAACAGCAGGTGCCTGCAGCTCGATGGGGTGAGCCAGCTGAGTAAAGGTCATTTCTACCTTATAAGCACTCTGACTGCCCTGCCAGGTCCATACCTGAGTACGGTTGCTGGTACTTGGGTTCTCTGTTGTGGTAAGTGTCTGTACGCAATAGCCACTGGCATTGGCATTATTATTGGTAACATCCCAGGTTGCAAGGGCTGTAGCAGCAGTTACTGTTGCGCTGTTTGTAGCATCATTCCACTTATTGGCACCTACGGTTTCGGCAATAGCCTCGCCGCCGTTCAGGTTATTGATACCAAACTTGATTGATGTGGCATCGAAAGGAATAGTGGCGGTACCTGTGCCTGCAGCAGCTGCAGCATAGAACGGAACATTAGCAGGCAGATCAACCTCGGATGGAGTAACATCCTCCCAGTTGGCAACAGCTGCATCGAAGTTAACATCGTTCATGCCCAGATGGAGGTTGATTACGTAACCCTTACCGGCCTCGAGCTTGCTGTTAGTGCCACCAAACGATATCTTCTTAGAGATACGGTTCTCGATGCTCGAACCCGCTGTGGCATTGTCGGCCAGCTTAGTGCCGAGATTGCCGTCGATGGTCTCAACATCATAAACAATCTCTATCTCCAAGTTGTCGTCGGTAGGAATGGCATAGAACACACCCGTACCATCGAACAGCGATCTTTCGGCATTAGTAACACCTTCGTAGTGGTCGCCAGTGGTTGCCCACGCACCTGCATTGAAGCTGGCTTCGGTCTCGACGAACTGCTTGTTCAGGCCCAGGCTCTTCTCGTTGGATGCCTCGGAACCGTTGACACCCTCCTTGCCATCCTTGCGACCGTCGTAAACAATCACCTCGCCATCGCTCTCCAAATCGCCAATACCATTATAGTTCAACCAGTAAGGCTGATTGGGGGTCTCGTTATTGAGATTGAGCGCACCCTTCATGGCAAAGCCAGTGAAGCGGATGCTGCGAATCCAAATCTTGGTTCCGGCAGCCAGCGCGTTAGTAGCGTCGGTACCGTCAACAAAGGCATTAACCGTAAACTTGAGTTTTGCCAGAGCGTGCATGAACTGGAACTTCACGTTCTGAGTGCTGGTACTACCAATCTGTACAGCCTCCTGCGGACGCTCTACGTTAAGCCAAGGCAAGCCGCTGACAAATGACTGAGGATGGTTACCATCGTTTACACGCGGCCAAGAGGTGGTGTTGCATACACCCCAGCACAGATCGACCGACTTGTTGCTGTCGAACGAGCCGATGTACTTGATGACAGGATCGCCCGAAGCGGTGTTGCGGGTCATGCCTGTGATACCGTATGTAGCATCGGCACCGCCAGCGTTCTCGGCCTCCAGCTTACCGCTGGCAGCCACTACCTTTACATAGGGTGCATAGGCAAAGAAGCTTACCTTGTCGGCATCGTCAGAGATAGCACTGGTACCATACTCGTTAGGCCAGTACTTCACAGGCTCATAAGTCCAGTGGTCGGTGCTGTAAGTAACGTGCTGGTTGTACATAAAGTTAGGAGTAGCCAACTGGTCGTACTCGTTGTTGTCGGTGTAATAAGCAAACACACCGAATCCACCAAAGTTAGTAGCGCCATCCCAAGCTGCCTGGATAGCGGCATCATTTGTCACGTCAACTACACCGGCACGGGTGAGGCCACGCTGGGTGTAGGCATCGAAGCCCACGGGCACCTCGGCACCGGCCACGGGCTGCTGTGGCTCGGCACCTACGTCTAACTTGTCGTTACTACTGCAGGCGGCAAACATGGTTACCGCGGCTGCGATCAGATAAACTTTTCTCATAACTTAATTACTTTAAAGTTAATAAAATTAGATTGTAAAATACACTATATAGAGTTGTTACTCTTGCTTAGAAGCTCACGTCGATAGGGGGTTCCTCCACCCATGGGGTGACATCGGCACCGAAGCCCGTGCCGTTGTAGGCATCCACCTGAGGCAGCACTATCGGCTGGGGACCGTCGGGGTTGTTGGGCCAGAAGAAGTCGGGGCCCAGCTCTACTCGCAGCACCAGCTGATTGTCGTAGTCAACCACACAGTCGCCCACGTTAAAGTGGTAATGCAGCAGCGTGGCATGGTCGCGCAACAGGAACGAGAGGTTGAGCTTGAGCTCTTCGGGCCGGCACACATGGGTGTAGTAGTCGTACCACCCCTCGGGCTCGCCGGCACGGGTGGCAGCACGGTGCAGCTCGCGGTCGGGCAGAATGCTGCCGGGGCGCAAACCGAAGGTGCTGACCGTGGCGGTGATATAACCACTGTCCTGACCGGTGCGCTCGGTGTCCCAGCTGTCGATAAACAGCAGACAGGGCACGTCGGTATTCTCGTGGAGCGACAACAGATGACCGTTTGACAAACCACTGATGCTGGCAGGCATCTGCCACAGACAGTTGAACCCGCTCTTGATCCACACACGGATGCGCAGCTTCCAGATAACCGTGGTGGGCTGGGCATAGAGGGTGGTGATGCGGATGCTGTCCTGATAGGTGCCGCGCTCCTTGTAAGGGATATAGTCGCCATAGGCACCCTGATCCACATACTTATGCTGCAGGGTGTCGAGACCCATCGACTCGGGTTGGTTAGCCACAATGTAGAGGCCGGTAGCCTGATTGATGTCGGGGCGTTCTGCATGAACGGTATTCCAGGCCACCTCGCCAAAGAGCTGCGTATTAACTTGTTCGGAGACGCTCTTGGCGACCCCCTCGCCCACCACCGTGAGCGAATCGGGTTGGTAACTGGATGGGGTGGCCTCTACACGGGCCGACTGCATGATATCCATATCCAGAAACTCCTGGCGCGAATACTCCTCGGGCGAATAGTCCACCACCACGCCGTCGTAGTAGCCACCGGGCAGATAGACATCGTGATGGCGCACGCTGGCGGTGGTAGAACGGTAGGGTGCAGTGCGGTTAGTGTCCTTGGGATAGAACCACACGGTCATACCGTCGGGATCGGTGCTCAGATACTGTCGCCAGTCCACCTCCAGCTCCACGGAGTGGAACTCGTCGCCATACACGTAGAGCTCGCGCCGTTCGCAGCCGGAAAAGAGCAGCAGCAGGAAAGCAAAGACCACTATTTCTACCAGCAGTATGGAGAGGGCGCCGTACACATCGCGGCGGTCAACTCTCACTTTTAAGTGTTTCATCCATTCCATATATCACCTATTTTATATGATATTTACTATCGGCCTTCTCCATGTCGAAACGCATGCGGTCCAGATTCTTCTGATGCCGGGCGGCGATACGCGAACGGATACGGGCTTCCTTGCGAGCTTGCTTGGCCTGGCGGCGAGCCTCCTTCTGGCTCAGACGGGCCTGACGCTCATACTGGCGGGCCATACGCTCGTCGGCCTTCACGGCCTGCTTAGCGGCACGGCGCTCGGCAGGGGTCAGCGTCTTCCAGTACTGCTTGGCGGCCTTGAGCTCGCTGCGCATCGAGTCGCGCTCGGCACGCGTCTGTGCCTTGGTCTCGCGGGCCACGAGCTTGGCCTGGTGCTTGGAGATCCGGGCTATATACTTGGCATCCCTGTGCTCCTGACGCTGACGCTCCTTGAGCTCGCGCTGCTCCAGTTCAAACTGCGCCATGGCCTGACGGCGCTCCTGGCGGGGCAGCAGCTCTATCTCCTTGAGACGCTGCTTCTGGGCCACCTTGATACTGTCGCGCTCATAGCGCTCACGGGCCATCACAATGTCACGACGGTGCAGCACGGCATTGCGGGCGGCATCGCGGGCCACGGCACGGCGGCGCTTGTAGGCGGCATCCTTCTGATTGAACACATAGCCGATGGAGATATTGAAGTGGGGCGTGCCTATCCAGTTGAACCGGCGCGTCTCCTGCCACATCAGGTGGTCGTCATAGCGCTCCTCGCGACCTACGGGGAAGAGCGTGGAACCGTCGTAGCGGCGGTAGGGCACATAGGCATAGCCCAGACCGATACCCATGTCGAAGGCCCACTGCTTGCGCTTGCCGAAACGGCCCTGATAGCCGAAGTTGAGGAAGCCGCTATACACCTCGGCCTGGTAGCCCTTCGACTTCCACTCCAGGTCGCCGTAGCCACCACCCACGGCCAGCCCCAAGTGCCAGCCCGACAGGGTGTGGCGGCGCCAGCGGCGTCCCAGCCAGCGGCGCAGCTCGATAGAGCCGTAGATCATCTCGTTGGCATAGGCATTGCGGGAAAAGACCCACCACGACCACCAGCCTTCTATATTGAAGCTCCACTTATCCTTATGCCCCAGCGAAAACTCCAGTTGCAGGTTGGGCGTGCCGCCGAAGCCCAGCAGGGGCAGGTTGGTACGGGCTATCCACACGGGCTGGCGCAGCTTGGGATTACGTGCCACCACGGGTGGTGCCACCTCGGTACTGTCGCTCATGCGACGCAGAGAGCCGTCGGCATCGGCAAAGATGATAGAGGGCAACAGCTGTGGCGCGGCCATCATCACAGTGTCGCGCACCACCACGGTGTCGCTCCGCTCCCGCCAAGACAGGATGGCGGTGGCACCGCTACGCAGGGGGGCCAGGTATTTGTCGCGCAGCACGGGCCATGCGGTACCGCCCCACAGCGAACGCAACTTGGTTTCGCGGTGGTCGCGCAGGGTACCGTCGAGTGTGGCAGGCATGGTGATGATGTGGAGAGCCTCGTCGCGCCAAGGCTCATCGCTGGCAGCGATGGCCTCAAAGAGCCCCTCCCAACGGGCGCCCTCGTTATGCACGATGATGCTGCCCACACGACCGGGCAACTGTTGCCGCACCAGCCAGCGGATGGCCTGACCGCGGTTCTCGCCCAGCCACAGATTATGGTTGGCAGGTCCCTCGGGCGACGCACCGCTGTAGATGTCGAGTTGCAGGGTGCGGGGGTTGGCATCGGCAAAGTGCTCCATGAACGTCTTCTCAAAGACGCCCCATGCAGCCCTGTTATCGGCATAGTCCATGTCGATACGGATGCTATCCAGGCGGAACCGGATGGTCAACGTGTCCTCCACACAGACCTCAGCCCCGTTTCTCGCATCCGCCACAGCCCACTCAGGCATCAACATCAGCATCAATATCAATATATACCTAAACATACAATAGATTAAAATTGTTTCTTTTCCTTGTTCCCATGCACTCCTATTCGAAATAGGACTACACGCCGCCAACAGAAAAAACTCAAATTATTTGGATTTTTCAGAAATACTTCCTATCTTTGCAGCGTGAATTTAAAAAGTTATGCTCTATGAGTGCAATACAATTACGTGCGGAGTTATTCCGCGAAATGAACCCAATGCTTGAGAACGAGGCAATGCTCTCCAAGATGCTTGCCTTTGTCAAATCACTATTTGCTGAACAACAAGCAAAGACAAACGAGAAAGAAAAGAAAACTTATCGTGTGATAGAAGTGGATCCTGAAATAAAGAAATGGAGTGGGTGCACATCGTTCTCTGCCGATGAGCTTAATAACAATCATCGCCTTAAAAGCATTCTGAACCGATGAAGAATGTTTTTCTCGACACCAATATCCTGATAGACTATATTCTTAATCGATCAGGTGGTCACGATGCAGAACAACTACTTATGCACGGAAAGAACGGTGACATACAGTTGGCTGCATCTCTGCTGACTTTTGCCAATATGGCTTACATACTGAAAGGCAAAGTAGACTTTTATGATTTGTTTGCCATGCTGACAAAATTTATAAATGTTCTTCCTATGGACAATAGTCAGCTACAATTAGCACTTGACAAACATGTTCGCGATTTTGAAGACATGTTGCAATATCAATGTGCCAAGGCAAGAGATTGCGAGGTTATTATTACAAATAACAAGCGTGATTTTTGTGAGTTTTCTGAACTGCCAATTATGACTGCTGAGGAGTTTCTTACACAACTAACATAAGGAATGAATATGCCCCCTGAGTAATGGCAGGATAAACCATTATGCTAGCAGTGATGAACTTTTTGAGAAAATGGGAATCTGATGGCATATAAAATATCATTGTTAATGGGGATTTGAAATCCCCATTTTTATTTAGTCGGGGATTTAAAATCCCCGCCAACAATTTTTTTCGTCAAAAAGAGGCATGTTTTGCAAAAATTGCTTATCTTTGCACCATTAACCATTTTAATTATATTTATTGCCCTTTTAAATGCTTATGATTACAAACATTTTTAAGACACTTGCAACGTGTTTGTATTGTAACAAACACAAGTCACAAACCGTCTCGGCAGTAAAGCGACTCAGGGACGAAATTGTCCATACGAGCTGCCTGTGCAAGGAGAAAACCCACAAGAACAAGCTCACCGCCGTGAATGCTTTTGAGAAGTTTCTCACTGAAACGCAACAGCAGGGAGCTGTGCTCAGAATGGATGACGTGACGCCCTTCCACATCAAGGCATTCGAACAGTGGATGGTCAACAAGAGCTACTCACTCAACTATGTAAGGTTGCACATGCGATGTCTGCGGGCATTGTTCAACTGCATCAACGGCAGCGGCAAACACCTGTTCAAGGAGGTGCGTACCACCAACTGCCAGACCGAGAAACGCGCGGTGAGCGAGGACGTGGTGAAACAACTTAAAGACCTGCCCGTCAGCCAGAACTCCAGCGTGGCCATGGCTCGAAACATCTTCCTCTTCTGCTTCTACTGCATGGGCATGCCGCTCATTGACGCTGTGCGCCTGAAGAAGATTCAGCTGAAAGACAACTGTATATCCTATCGCCGACGAAAGACCAACCGGCTGATCACCATCCCTATAGGTCCTGAGCTGGCAGAACTGCTGCAACAGCTACCGCCATCCCCGAACGCCTATCTGCTCCCTATCATCACAGCAGACAACACCGCACAGGCTTATCACCAGTACATCAACTTCTACCAGCGATACCGGCGCAGCCTGAAAGAACTGAGCTGTATGCTCAGTGGCAATGTGCATCTCACGTCCTACGTGGCACGCCATACCTGGGCAAGCATCGTCTATCACCATGGCGTGAGCGAGAATGTCATAGCCAGGGCACTCGGCCACTCCAGTACCAATACTACACGCACGTACATTACAGAACTATGCGATACCGAACTAGCAGCCGCCAATGAGATAGTAACAAAAGCGCTTATGTAAAGCAATTTTTATAATGCGTAAAATGTACACGTGTAGGCATACAATGTTAATTATACTTAAATGAAATGTTTTTCATTGATAAAAATTTGGTTTTTATAACTTAAATCGTTTATTTTGCAGCAACCTTTTGATTATCCTATTTCGAATAGGAGTGCATAAAAACAAGGGAAAAACAAGTAATTTAGTTAAAATATATTAACAATAATACACTTTTTCTGTTTTATTTACATTCTCCGTTATAGCATGTTATAACGGTAAAGAAAAATATTAGTTGTATCTTTGCAAGCGTTTTCGGACTAAACCGGATTACACGAGTCATTAATTAATTAATAAACTAACAAAAAGTAAACAAAACCAATGGTCAAAGAACAACTATCTGGCCGCATAGTGAACATCGTGCTCAAGGCCATCAGAGAAGAGAAAGGCCGACTGACAGCTATCAGCGACCTGAGTGTCATCAACAGACAGGAATTCGACGTGGAGGGACTTCGGAAAATGCGCCTCGACCGTTTTATACGCGTGGGGTCGGCCATGGCAGTCATGATGCCAAGGAAACGCTACGAGCAGATGAAACAGGAAATCTCGGAGGTGTTCTGGAATGCGATAGAGAGCATGGAAAACGGTGAGGAACTAAACGGCAACGAAGATGATGCAGACAACAACTGACCCCATAGCACAGGAACTGCAACTGGCAGGACAACCCACAGTAGTAACACCCGAGATGGAACTGCTGGACAAATACCGCGTATCCAACACCACACAGGCCGAACCGGAGGAGTTTCTCCTGACCCTGAACGGCACACCATGCTTTCCGCGATGCGACGTGAGTGTGCTGGCAGGACAGGCCAAGACGGGCAAGACGTTCGTGACATCCATGCTCATGGCCTGCGGCGTGAGCCAAGAGGTGCTGCAACTGCAACGCAACACCACAGAACCGCTCAAGGTGATGTGGCTGGACACGGAACAGAGCGTGGCCACCACCAAGCGCATACTGTGCGACCGAGTGGCACGCATGGCAGGAGTGGAGACACTGCCCGACGAACAGTACTTCGTATTCAACACCCGACGCAACACGCCCAAAGAGCGGCAACAGCTGCTGGCCATGGCGATTGAGACCTACCGCCCCGACATCTGCATCATCGACGGCATAGCCGACCTGACAGACGACATCAACAGCGGACAGGAGGCCAACGAACTGCTGCAACAATTATTGACACTGGCTCAGGAACACAGATGTAACATCACGGCCAACATACACCTGAACCGCACGGGCGAGAAGCAGAACCTGCGCGGCTGGTTGGGCACGGTGATGCTACAGAAGGCCTACGAGGTTTTCACCTGCGAACGCATGCCCGACAACGAGACCTTCGCCATGGAAATGCTCTTCTCCAGACAGCACAAGCCTTGTCAGGATATGTATTACAGTGTGGACGAGAATGGGCTGCCATACTCCACCAAAAAATGTGACAACACAAAAGGTGATAAAAAGCAGCAGAAACAAGAGTTTTACAATCAGGAGTACGTGGATGCCAACCCTGCCGACCCAGCCCTGCCATGGCAGTTCCGCAAGTTGTTTGCCGCAGCTTTCGGCACGGCAGCCATGCTGGGCAGCGACGACCTGGAGCACCGGGTGATGGCACTGAGCAACATCAAACAGAAACAGTACTACTACCGTGTGCTGGCCGAGGCCGAGAAGCGGCGCATCGTACAAAAAACCTTAACCAGGGGTGGTCGCATAGGCATCATCATCCTGCCTGCATAGCCCCTCATACTATACCCCCCTCCCCCCTTATGGGTGGGGGGAGGGGTATGTATAGAGGGTGCTGCTAAATGATACGGCTATGAAGATATCGGAAATCAATCCATTCACCATCAGGAAACTGAGCGCCAAAGTGGAGGCACAGATAGCCCAGGAGGCGGCGCAGAGACTGATCATCCATCCCGACACCGACCTGGTGGGGCGTCATCTCTCCTGTGCCAGCACCTTCTGCAGGGCGGTGGTAGGCATGGGCTATCTCACCCAGCAACAGATGGTGCGAGCGGCCCGGCGATACCGCTTGGGGATGAGTCGCGACGGTGGGGTGATATTCTGGCAGATAGGTGCCACAGGACGCATCTACGACGGCAAGATCATGTACTACCGCACGGACTGCCATCGCGACCACAACCAGTCGCCCACCTGGGTGATGAGCAGACTAAAGGCTTTCTATCTGGACGGCTATCCTGAACTGGCCGCGGAACTGCAACCGGTGCACTGCCTCTTTGGGCGGCATCTGGTGGACGACCACTCGCCAGTGGCAGTGGTAGAGGCAGAGAAAACGGCTGTTATCATGAGCGAACTCTACCCCCACTACCTGTGGCTGGCCACGGGCGGACTGAACGAGCTGACGCCCGAGAAGCTCTTCGGACTGAAGGGACACCGCATCATACTCTTCCCCGACACCGACGAGCACCGGCAGGCTTACACCACCTGGTATAAGGTGAGTAGGGAGGCGGAGTTTATGTTGGGGCACCCCATACACCTGTCGAACCTGCTGGAACAGCGGGCTACCGACGATCAGAAACGGCGAAAGATAGACTTGGTGGACTACTATTTCGAGCAACTTGCTTCTGAGCCGTAACCAACTTGTTTTTCAGTCATAATCAACTTACTTTTCAATCAAAATCAACATGGTAAATTTCTACGATAAGCATCGTTTTATCAGTAAGAGCGAGCTGGCCAGACTGGCTGGTGTGTCGCTACGTACTTTTTCACGCTATCTGGCCACCAGACGCCCTGTTCTGGATGCCATGGGCATATCACCCAAGGCTCAGAAACTGCCGCCACAGGCAGTGAGGTACATCTGCGAAGACTACTGTATCGACCTGTCGCCGGAGCTTCAGGACCAGGAAGCGCTCAAAAAATCACCTTTATATCAAAATTTTCTGCGTATGCTGGACACTGTTGGCCAACGACTTTCCAATAAGTAGTACCTTTGCATCGTCAAAAGACAACAACTTAATTTTTTTACTTTTTTAATTTTTTACCTTTAAATTATGGTACGTTACATTTTACAGCAAATCAAAATCACCAGTCACAAGTATTTTGGCGGTTGGTTCGCCAAGAACGTGGTGGAGGAGACGATCGACCTGGACGGTCTGGCCGAGCACATGAGTAATCACAACTCGCCTTACTCCAAGGGTGTCATCAAGGGTCTGCTCACCGACATGATCGGTTGTATCAAGGAGCTCCTGCTGGAGGGAAAGAACGTGAAGATCGACGACCTGGCCATCTTCTCGCTGGGCATCAAGAACAAGGAGATGGCACTGAAGGAAGAGGACTTCAGCGTGAGCAAGAACATCGCAGGTGTGAAGCTGAAGGCCCGTGCCACGGGTGACCTGATGAGTAAGAATCTGAACCTGGAGGCGACGCTGAAGAGGGTGAGCACCCCAGGAACCTCCCCCAGCCCCTCCCCGCTCGATCCTACCCCAAGCAGTGGTGGCTCGAATGGCGGCAATACCGGCGGCAGCTCGGGCAATGAGCCGATAGACGGGCCTAACGGTGACTGATTTTTAGGCACGAATGCCGAGAGAGATTTTTAAGGCACGGATTAACACGGCTCTCTTTTAGAGAAACGCGGCTTACCTCGTTGTAAAATAGCAGTGTCCTTTTATTAAAAGGCCGTGTTAATCCGTGCCTAAAATAAAAAAAAATAAAAATTAAACATTATGATTAGAGTAAATTGGACAAAGGTAGCTAAGTGGGCTAAGCTCCTGGCTACAGTGATTACTACAGTTCTGGGAACTATAGCTGTACAGTCATGCGCACAGTGAACTTAATCGTTATCCATTGCAGCGCCACGAAGTGCAACAGGCGCTTCACGGTGAAAGACCTGGAAGACTGCCATAACGCCCGTTTCCACAATAAGGGCATCGGCTATCACTACTACATAGAGCGAGACGGACAGCTCTATCAGACCCGGTCGGAAGAAGAGGTGGGCATGCACGCCCGCCACTATAATGACAGCAGCATCGGCATCTGCTACGAAGGCGGACTCAACGAGAAGGGCGCACCAGCCGACACACGTACGCCAGCCCAGAAACAAACGCTCATCGCATTGCTGCGTAGTCTGAAGGTTGACTACCCCAATGCCAAGATCATAGGTCATCGCGACCTGCCCTGGGTGGCCAAGGATTGCCCTTGTTTTGATGCTCGTGAGGAGTATCACGATCTACAGCCGCTTGTGCTGGAACAATAGTTGTCATGAAGCGAAATCCCTCAGCCCGCAAAAGCTGAGGGATTTTAATTTGCTGTCTGGAATATTTTGCGTATATTTGCACCGCCAATCGTATTCAGAGAAAAAACTTGATGACAATGAAAAGGATTATTTGTGTATTATTAGTGATGGCAGGGACGTGGATCGAACTGCTGGCCCAGACCGAATATCAGATGGCTGGCCCCTATGAGGTAGTGGCTCGCGACGGACAATATGCCAAGACCAAAGGGGGGAGTGAGCGTGACATGTACGCTGCATGGACAGCAGCAAAGACCGGCCAGCACAACAAGGCTCGAGAGATTATCAATGCCTATGCCTCAACTTTGCAACGTTTTGACGGCCATGATGCGCCACTCTGCCTGATTCAAGGCTATTGGCTGGTGAGAGCCATGATTGCCGAGCAAGAACATCAGGTTCCTGCCTGGACTGCCATGATGCGTCGCGCTCTGCTGCCCGTGATGGAGAAGTTTGAGGCCGACAGTCCCTATGCCAATGGTAACTGGGGCGCCATCGTCAACCGCTGCCGCATGGCCTGTGCCATCTTCTTGAAAGACAAGCGACTCTATCAGGCATCCGTGGACTATTATCTGCATGCCAATGACAATGGCTCGCTGCCCCGCTATATCGGCTTGACGGGTCAGTGCCAGGAAACAGGACGCGACCAAGGGCATACCCAATTGGGACTGGCTGCACTGGCGGAATTGTGCGAGATGGCATGGGAGTATGGCAACAGTATATCACCCGACAGCAACAACAACCTCTGGGGGGCTCTCGACAACCGGCTGATGAAAGGCTTTGAATATACAGCCAAATATAATCTGGGCTATGACGTGCCTTTCGAAACGTGGAAAGACTGCACTGGGCTCTATGGCAACTGGACGGAGCCTGGTGCTATGGGACGTGGCACGATACGCTGCATCTACGACCTGCCTTACAAGCATTATGTGGGGCGACTGGGGCTCAAGATGCCTTATACCAAAAAGCTACTTGCCTTGCAAGCCAAAGCTGCCAAGCGTGGTGAAATCAAACTGAGTGCCGAGGCCAATAGCTTCAGAGTGAAAGGCGTGAGCGAAGGGGTAAAACTGCATCAGGTGTTTACCTACCCAGCACCAGCTGGCGCACCTCTCAAGCACGACTATGATGTATATATCCAGCCACGCGGACACAAAGAGTGGACGAAAATTGACACTTATATGGCCAAAGTGAATGCGCCTGCCGGACTGAACAAACATAAGGTGACTGAGATTTCGTATGCCTTCTTCGATTTTACGGGTGATGTGTTTGTACGCGTGGTGTGCAAAAACAAGAAATATCAGCATGCCCGTATCCGCCCTGACTACCGAGGCACCATTGCACAGGAACTCAACGATTCGACGGTGCAGTTTCTGCTTTTTCAGCCAGAGAATGTGAGTGTAGAGTTTGATGGCAGCATCACCGACAACCTGCTGTTATTCACCTCGAAGCCTGCCGTGCAGATGGAGGCAGCCCAGAAAGAGGCACAAGCACAGAAGCGCGACTTTATCTACTATCAACCTGGTTTCTACACCGAAGACACCATCCGCGTCAAGTCGAACACTACCGTCTATCTCGCCGGAGGCAGCTATTTCACAGGAACGTTTGCCATCGAGGATGCAGAGAACGTGAGCATCTTAGGTCGTGGCATCGCACGTCCGGCAGCCGGATATGAGGGTTGCCATGTGCATCGTTCGAAGCATGTACGCATCGACGGACTGATTCTGAACACCTGTCCCATCGGGGAATCGCACGATGTGACCATCCATGATGTGCGCAGCATCTCTCATCCCGCCTGGGGCGACGGTCTGAACGTGTTTGGGGGATGCAGCCATATCTTTTACGACCGTGTGTTCTGCCGCACCAGCGACGACTGCACCACAGCCTACGCCACCCGCAAGGGATTCAACGGCTCGGTAAGTAATATCCGCATGACCAATTCGACGCTCTGGGCCGACGTGGCTCATCCCATCCTGATAGGTGTGCACGGCAACACGGAGCAGCCCGACAGCATCGTGGGCGTGAAATACGACAATATCGACATCATCTGCCAGAGCGAACCGCAGGTGAACTGCCAAGGGTGCATGGCCATCGTTTGCGGCGACAACAACCTGGTGCGTGATGTGACTTTCGAGAACATCCGCATAGAGCAGATTCATCAGGGCTGCATTCTGCACATGAGCGTCGTATGGGGCGAGAAATACAACACAGCGCCTGGACGTGGCATCGAGGATGTGACCTTCAGAAATATCCGTTACTACGGAAAACTGGCCAACATGTCGGTGATCAATGGCTATAATGAGCAGCGCAAGATTAAGAACGTGAGATTCGAGGATTTCAGGGTGAATGGCAAGGTGATATATGATGACATGCCAGGAAAACTGAAGTGGTATCAGACTGCCGACTATGTGCCCATCTATATAGGCTCACATGTGGAAAACGTGACATTTACGAAGTGATCAATGCGAAAGCCGGTTGAGTGACGATGCTCAACCGGCTTTTTTTATCTGCCAGGTCAGGGGCGATTGCCTGGCATTGAGAAACTGCTCTACCCTGACGTGCCACTCTTGCCAGGAACGCACGTCGAAATCGCTCCAGGCCATACCTATATAATAGGTATATTTATAGCCCGTATAACCCGCAACGATGCCTAAACCATGCCCGTAGTTAATGCCAACTGGCTCAGGAAACGCTCGTGTGCAAATGACATCTACCTTATCGGGAAACACCAGGCCTACGTAGATCTGACTATTATGGCGCGATGCATCGACGGTGGGATCGGCATAGTGGATGTAATGATCGCCTAACATCACCGACGAGGTATCAGCAGTGCGCATGGCAAAACCTGCAGTCAGGCATAATGGGCTGTCGATACCATCATACCACACTGTGACCTTACAGAAATTACTACCACGGTCGAGCGACAGCACCCGATGCTCTCGCACGCTCATACCACGAATAACAACCTGTGGAAAATCAAGCTGCACCGTGAAACGCAAAGGACCATGATCCAGTATCTGATACGACTCGTAACACCAAGGATAACAGATAGAGTCGGCCACCATCAGCGCTGGGGTGCCGCAACCTAACGTAGGCCCTACCCCATAGGCATCCATACCTGAACCATGGTCGAGATGATAACTGACATGATCCGAGATGTCCCACTTATACAGACTGTCAAGCACCGGCTCTGACGAACGCTTCACCCACAGATCAATGCCAAACGACTGCTCGCCACGCCGCTGAGTTTCGGGGCCGTAGATGCGAAAGCCTGCGCGATCGTTCTCGAACGAGATATCATCCGAACGTTCAGGATAATAACGCCCTGTGACATAATGCTGCATGGGCTGTGACTGACCATGCTGAATGGTATATACAGCCTGTCCCAACGGGCGCACCGAGGCGTAAAGCAGCAGTTTTCCATCATGAGTGAGCTGCCAAGGACACGCTATGCCAAAGGCATCACGAACCACCAGTGGGGTGTCGGGCAGCAGCCTGCCATCCAACTCTATCACCTCGTGGCGCTGCACGGCCGACGGATTAGTGACTTCCACACAGTGCTGAGCACTGGTTGGTATGAAATCCAACAGAAGCGATAATACAAAAAGAATCCTCATATCCGCTTTTTTATGAATACGGATATGAGGAAACAAATACTCAACTAACTAATTAATAATTACCAACCAGGATTCTGAGTTAAAGCAGGATTAAGTCGAATCTGTTGTAGGGGTATCGCATCGAGATAATCGCGCTGGCTATAGTTCAGGTTGCCTGCCAGCACAGCGATAGATCGGCCATAATCGGGATCGTTCTCGCCCGAGCCTTCGTAATAACCATAGAGCAACGGATATTTCTCGGGATAATAGCATGGCTCACCAAAATAGGTACGGTCGTTGGCTTTCTCCTTGGTATAGGCCGTATTGAGCACATGGCGACCTAACTTCTGGCCTCGCAAGTTGATGTGGGCAATACCCCAGCGCTTCAGGTCGTCCATGCGGAAGCCTTCGCCATAGAGTTCGCAGGCGCGTTCGCGACGGATCTCATCGAGCATGTTCATCTTCTTACAGATGGTTTTGTTGGTGTTCCAATCCCACCAGCCGGCATCATAGACATTGGCGATGAGGGCGTTGGTGAGGTGAGCCACACGGGCACGATCGCGCAATTTGTTGATAGAGATGTCGAGATCACTGTCGGATATCTGACCATTACCCAGTTCGCAAGTGGCTTCGGCATAATTCAGATACACTTCGGCCAGACGGAGGATAGGCCAATCGGCCGACTCGGTATTGATGGCACGATCGGCGCCCTCGCTCATAAACTTACGGCTACCATAGCTTGCATGGGTAGGATTATTACGCAGAGTGGGCTTAAACACGGCACAGGCACTGGTATAAACAGGGTCGCTGGCATTAAAATGGTTATTATCCTGTGGAAATACTGGTACAGGATATGGCTGTCCGAGCACTGTGCACTGGCGATTGTCTTCAGGGCGACTGCTCCACACGGTACGGTCGGGCACATAGGTAGCACCGATGAAACGATAGTCGCGGTTTCGATACTCGCCTATGAAGGTGTCCCATCCGCTGAACTGAGGATTATTCTGGGCATCGCTCATATTGCCCGTGTAACTGATGCGGAGGGGCAGACCGTTAGAGCAGAGGAACGACTCGCCAAACTGAGCGCTGATGCCTACTGCCTGCCAGGTGATAACAGCGTGAGAGATGTTGAGACCGCCACGCTTCAGGTCGTAGTCGTACTTCTTACTGATGATAAACTCCTTATTCGTGGTTTTACCGGCTCCCTTGAAATTACAGATGTTACCACCCTTGTCGTCGATATTAAACAGGTAATAGTAACTCAGCGTGTCGCACTCGTTCCAAAGCTGATAGGTGCCTTTGGCAGCCTCGTCAATGACTGCCTTCGACATCTGTTTCGATTCGGTAAGCATGGCCTCTACCGAAGGATAGCCTTCGGGCTTGGCCTTACCTGCACCCTCCTGAGAGCCATTGCCATCCAAGTCGTAGTTGATACCTGGCACATATTTCTCCCAAGTGGCTTCGTAAAGCAGTACACGTCCCAAGAACGCCTGAGCAGCCTCTTTGCTGATATGTCCCTTGTCGGCTTCGGCTATCGAGGCTTCGGCAGGCAGGCGACTGATAGCATTGCGCAGGTCGCTGAAAATGAACTGAGCCACTTCGTATCGACTGTTGCGCGCCCCATACAGCACCTCGTCGTTCACATCAAGCACATGATCCACGATGGGCACACCGCCAAAGGCTTTCAGCAGATTAAAGTAGGCAAAGCCACGAAAGAAATAGGCTTCTCCCTCGTAGGGAGCGATACCCGACTTATCGCCGGCATAGTTCTCGGCCTTCCCCAACAGGATGTTGTACTGGCGTATGTTACCATAGTTGCCATTCCAAACCGAACTGCTCTCGGGTGCCGATCCACCGCCATTGCTGGAAAGGCCGCCGATATCGGTATTCTTATCCATGCTGTCGTAACTCCAGCCAGGCAGGTCGTTGTAGAACTCATTGGCAGCAGCCTTGAACTGGTCGGGATTCTGAAACACGATGGCTTCGGTACCCTCTGACAGGGGTTCTTTTTCCAGAAATTCGTCGCACGATGCCAATGCTGTCAGCGCAGCACAGCAAACAAAGATGCTTCTATATATCGTCTTCATAATTATCATTATTTGTTTTATCAGTTATCAAAATTCTTAGAACGTCACATCCAGACCAAATGTGAGCAGACGGCTGAAGGGGAAAGTGTAGTTGGATACTTCGCCATACTCAGGATCGAATCCGTCCTTCACCTTGGACCACTCCCAGAGATCATCGCCCGAGAAATACACACGCACCTTGTTCAGACCGATGGTATTGGTCAAATGCTTAGGCAGTGTATATCCCACCACGAGCGACTTCAGACGGATATAGCGGTTGTTCTGCACACTCACATCCTTATTCTCGTAGTTGAAGCGATTAAAGTTGTTGTCGCGCGAGGCGATCGTATAGCTGGCTGTGGGGTTCTCGGGGCTCCACATCTTACCTATAAAGGTACGGTTCTGCATCACATAGTTGGTGATCCATGGGGCATAGAAGTTACCATTACGCAGCACCTTTTGTTTCCAAACGCCCTGGAAGAAGATGGAGAAGTCGATTCCTTTCCACTCCAGTCCACCTTTAAAGCCGAAGTTCAAACGTGGAGCAGCATCGCCTGCATAGTACAGGTCTTCGCGAGTGATGGTGCCATCGCCATTGATATCCACCAGTTTGCGGGCACCCGGGCGCAGGGTGTTCAGGGTTTTCTCGCCTGGAGCAGGCAGGATGTTATTAGCCTTCGGACCCGAGTGGTCGGCATTCCAATAATACATCTCATAGAAGGCATTCACCTCTTCCTGAGTCTGGAAGATACCATCGGTCTGATAGACGTAGATGGCGCGACGCGGACGGTTTATCAAACGGTTCTGGTTGATACCTGGATCGGGCACATTCTCATTGTTGGTGAGTTTCTTAACCAGCGACCAGGCATCCGAGAGTTGGAAGCCCAGGTTGTAGCTCACCTCACCAATACGGTCGTTCCAGTTGATGGCAAACTCCCATCCCTTGGCCTGAAACTCACCATCGTTAACCTTTGGTGCCGATGCGCCTAATACCGAGGGGTAATCGATACTGATGAACATGCCGTTATTGGTCTTGATAAAATAGTCGAACGAACCACGCAGGCGATTGTTCAGGAAGGCAAAGTCGAGACCGAAGTCATGACTATTGATAGTTTCCCAGGTGCGCTGGTCGCTGGTCATGGCACCCAACCAGATGCTCGACTGGGCGGAAGGATTCATGCCAAACAGAGCCGAGCCTGTGCTTACCGAGGCGTAGCGCTCGTAGTTGCCGATACCTTCAACGCTACCCGTCTTACCATAATTATAGCGCAGTTTCAGGTCGCTCAGCCATTTCACGTCGCTCAAGAAGCGCTCTTTCGACAGGCGCCAGTAGCCAGAAATAGAATAGAAGTTCTTCCAGCGCTGCGACTCGGAGAGTTTCGACGAGCCATCCTTACGGGCCAGGAACTCTACTGAATATTTATCGAGATAGCTGTAGTTCAGTCGGGTGAGATACGACACCAGTCCCCAACTGTTCTGACCGCCACTGGCTCCATTGTTCTCGCCACTCTCCCATACATTCAGGTCTAACAGGTCTGACCCCTCGTAGAGCGGCCCCTGCGAACGACTGGCTGTAATACCTTTATAAGTTTCCTGTTCGGCAGTCATACCTACCATGGCAAACACGTTGTGCTTATCGGCAAAGGTACGCTCGTAGTTAGCAAATGCGCCAAGGGTGATATTCTCCCAACGCTTATCGTTCTCGGTGATAGAACCTGGGCCCTGACGATTACCCGTCATCGTGCCAACCCAGTCGTAATACTGAATCTTATTTTTTGTAGTCTGTGTGTTGCTCTGCACCAGTTTGTAGGCGCCTGTAGCCGAAAGCGACAAGCCTTTCACCAGCTGCGACATGTCGTAGGTGGCCTTCATGCTGCCACGGAAGGTGGTGAGGCGGTATTTGTTCTTACCACCCTTGGTGAGTCCGCCTACGGGGTTACGATTGCCACTGAAGGTATCGTATGGATTGCCGTTTTCGTTGAGTATCGTCCAGAACCACGGGTCGTACCAGCCTGCACCCACATCAGTGGAGGGCGTGTTCACGTCGCGCTTCTCGAACGAGATGTTGGTCTCGAACTTCATCTGCTTGGTGGCCTGATAGTCGGCATTCAAACGGGCACTCCACTTTTTCTGTCCGTCCTCGGCAACCTTCAACTGCGACTGTGCTTTTTCGTAACCTAACGACATGCGATAGCCAAACTTCTCGTCGGCACCTGATATACTCAGATTGTGCTTCTGCGAGGTGGCCTGTCCGTAGAGGGCATCCATCAAATAGTTGCTGGGTTCCCAGCGCTCCACCTTGTCACCATTCTGCAGGGTCAGGGTCTTACCTTCGCGCAGGGCATTGAACAGGGCCTCACCACGATAGATACGTGGGGCACCTGTGGCAGGATCGATGTCGCTGGTATCGAGTGTAGCACCACCAAAGGAGTTGAATATCCACCAGTTGATATTTTGATGTATCTCCTCGGGGTCGGTCAGTCCCGACGTCACACGCATATCGTTGAACTGTGCCTCGTAGAACATGTCGAGCCACTCGCGATTGTTGGTCATGGGGGCCTGAATACCATTGATGGTACGGCTGAGTGCACCATTATAGCTGATGACGGCCTTGCCCTGCTTACCACGCTTGGTGGTCACCAGCACAACGCCTGATGCGGCACGGGCACCATAGATGGCAGCCGAAGCATCCTTCAGTACCGAGATACTCTCGATATCACTGCCATTGAGTGAATTCAGCTCATCGAGCGAACCTGTCACACCATCGATGATGATGAGTGGTGAGCTACTACCGTTGATGGAGATGTCACCACGAATCTGCATGGCAGCCGCCTCACTACCAGGGCGGGTAGAGGTACGCGTGATGGTAAGACCAGGAATCTCACCCTGCAAGGCAACCGTTGTACTACCCACACCACGGTCCTTATACACATCATCACCCTTAATCTGACTGATGGCACTGGTGAGCGAGGCTTTCTTGGTGACACCATAACCAGTAACCACCACCTCATCGAGCAGCGAGTTGTCTTCCTTCAGCACGATCTTCAGTGTAGGCTGTCCGCTGTACTTGATTTCCTGAGTGATATAGCCGATATAGCTAACCACTATCACACCTTGAGGGTCGCTCAGTGCAAAGTTGCCTTCAAAGTCGGTTACTGTGGCATTCTTCGTGCCTTTCACCTGTATGGTTGCACCAATAATACCTTCGCCATTCTGGTCGGTCACTGTGCCCTTCAGCATGTGCTGGCTCTGTTGCGTAAGCTGCAAGGCTGTTGGCTCGGCATTCACACTGAGTGCCTGAGGCATCATCATAGCCAGAGCGACTGCCATTACATATTGTCTTTTCATATATAATTATTGATTTAAAATAGTTTGTTTTTATTCAACGAAATACACATTAAACTCTGACACCATGGTATTGTTTCCACTACCCTTCATCTCTGTACCAAAATACACCTTGATATAGCGGGCTGCCTGCAAACGGCCTGAGAGATCACTGGCCTGTGGAGCATCTGAGGTATTGTCGAAGCTAAATGAACCATAGCTGTCCCAACCCCAAGAGTCGGGATTTGAGGCATCGCCAGCCTTATCCGAGGCACAGGTATAGATGGTCTGTCCCTTCTGTCCACGACTGTCGCCGATACGACGGGTGAGCTCTACCTGAGCTATCTGATAATCCTTACCCAAATCTACGATAAACCACTGGGGATAAGTGGTGGCCACCTTCCAACTGGAATGCCAGAAAGTGCCGGTATTACCATCGAGCATGCAAGCAGCACGACCGTTGATGGCTCCTTCGCCCTGACTCTCCTGCGAGCTGTAGCCAATAGTGCCGTCGTTGCTGCTGGGATTATAGCCAGGAATACTCATCAGACTCTGGTCCAACTTCTTAACAGCTTTTGGCGTTACTGTAAACTGTCGGGGGGCAGAAGCATGGCCAAATTCATCCTCGGTATGGATGGTGACCGATGCCTGCTCTAACAGGAAACCGCCATCCACATCCAATCGCACGAAACGTCCATCAGTTGACTTTGGCGAAACAGTATATTTCCTGCTACCCGACTTGCCTGCAGCTGACTGCCACTCTACAGCCACCACAACAGCATCGTCGAAAGTGTTAGGTGTGTTCACCCTGATACCACCATAAGCAGCATCTACAGTGATTGACTCTAACACGGCCGAGAAGTTGGGCGCTCCTGGGATACCGGTCACCTCGACTGCACCAGCGTTGTTGCCACGAACCGAACAGGCATAAAGCTGGAAAGTGACAGGATCTGTCTGGATGAATCCCTTGAACGTGGCCGACATCTGTCCATCGGCCGAGGCACGCTCCTTAGAGAAAATCTGGTACTGCTCTTTTCCATCGGCATCGGTATAAACCACCTTGGTGTACATAAAACTGCTACTCGTGGGGATTTGCCACGTGAGGGTTACAGCACCTGCAGTAGATTCTGCATTAACATGAGTTACTTGAGATGGCGCAGAATCGTCGATCTCAATACGTCCTTCTGCATCGTCGCCACAACCACTCAGCATGAGGGCTGCGCCCAACAGCAAAAGAAAACCAATTTGTTTTTTCTTCATAATTTAGTTGTTTTTGGTAAAATATGTTTTAAATTGCTCTTCGAAGATTATTTCTTACCAGCATACGGGTGCGATAGATACGCGACTCAACAGCTCGCTTGGAAAGGTTGAGAGTCAGGGCTATCTCGTCGGCACTCTTCTGCTCAAACCGGCTCAGCATATACGTCTTTCCGTCGAGTTCCGACATACCGTTCACCACTCTCATCTCGGCATTGAGCAGCTCTTTTATCTCGGTATCTTGCTGGGTATAGATTCTGTCGGTATCTCTTACCTGCATGTCATTTCTCACCTTATTAATATAGGCACGATGACGCAGATAATCGGTACGCTTCTGGTAAGCAATCACAACTGCCAGCGCCTTTAATTGCGAAATAACAATATCATCAATACCCATTATTTTTATAAACACATCATGAACCAGATCCTGACAGGTGTCTTCTGATATGCACGCCTGACGAAATATGGAGAACAACTCCAACCTGACTTCTTGATAAATGCGACCTATCACTTGTCGTTTTGTTGCGTTAATAGTTTGCATATAATTTGGTTTTAAATTTCATATTGCGGTGCAAAATTAGCACAAAAGAAAACGGCAAACAAGTATTTTCGCCTTGTTTACCGCCATCTCGTTTAGCAATTACTCCAAATGGTTTAACCAACTATCAATCAGCAATTTAAGTAAAGTTCGTCTAATTTAGAAAAACTAACCAGGCAGAATCTTAGCCCTTTTTTCTCATATATTCGGCGGGAGTCATACCCTCAACCTTACGGAATGTTGAGAAGAAACTCGACTTTTTGAATCCACATTGCTCACTAAGGGCAGTGATGGTTACCCGTTTATGTTCACCTGCATCAACAAGGCGTTTAAACTCCTCCAGACGATAGTGGTTGATAAAGTCGTAATAATTCTCGTTCAGATAGAGATTGAACACCTGACTCAGTTTGGATGGCGAAAGATGCAGCTCATCGGCCAAATCCTTCATCTTCAAATCTACATTCCTATATACCCTGTTCTGCTCGATGTAGTTGCGCATACGGTTGACAATCTCCTCGCACTCCTGGTCATCAATGCGTACTTTCTGATATTTCTCGCTTTTGGCTTCGTCTCTGACAGCATCCTCGCCTGTTACCGAAGCCAGCTCGTGCTCTACGGCAATAAGTGCATCCTCAATCTCGTCGCGCTCACTCAACAGCACCTTGGTATTCTTCCGGTAGCGATAACCTATCCAAAGCATAACAAGCAGAACAATTAATATAAGTAACTCTATGATGGCCAATGCCGACGGACGTACTACAACCTCGTAGCACGACTCGGTTCCGGAAATACCTGCCAGTCGGACACACAGCTGATGATGGCCCAACGACAAGCCTGACAACACCATCTGCTCGTTGGGCAACAAGGTGCGCCATTCTGCTTGGTCGATGCTATACTCGTATAAGCGCCCCTCTGGATTGGCATAATCAAGCAATACGGGTTCCATCAGCAACAAGTCGGCACCAAGATTCCAGTTCAAAACAATCCTTTGCTGCTCGTTGACAGCCATCTCATCACCCAACGAAAGCGTAGCACTGCCACGACGAATATTAAAGAGATTGATTTTGTAGCCGCTTGACTTGGCCCACGACTCAAACTGCGAGGGCAACAGATGATAGAGCCCTTCGGAAGTGGCTATCCATAGGCGATGACCATCGAAACTCATTTCGTTGATATGATGCCCCTTTAAGCCTGCACCACTTCCCAGGCGAACCATGTTTTTACCCTCATAATCCACACGAAACAGTCCCATCTCGGAGTTGAGCCAAAAATGACCGTTCATGTCATCCACAAACTCACGGCACCACACATCAGGCAATGTCATCGGAAGTATAAATTCGCCATAGTGCTTACGCTGGTAGTCGGTATAAAACACCTGCGGACCATTGCGCATGTAAATCAAACCATCATGAGCAACAGTCCCACGGCACCAGGGTTGATGATGGAAAAAGTCGTCGGGAAAATCAGGATCGTCGATGATTTCCTTTGTTTTTCCACTATACAGCGACAAGCCTTCGGCACCTGTAAGCCAGGCATTGCCTACCTTATCGAATGTGATATCGAGAATGATACCTCCTTGGATGTGCGAATTCTGCTCAGTAAACCATCTGTGCACACGACTGTCGTCAATCAGAAACAAGCCATCACCCGTTCCAACCCAAAGCAAACCATCGGGACCAATTTCCAAATCGCCAATGGCTGCTTTTTGCAGTGACGGAGCATAATCCAAACGGCGCAGGCTTAAGGTTCGGGGATTGAGCACGCCCATGCCACCATCATAGGTACCAATGTAATACTCGTCACGATAATACACGATGTTGTTGACAATATGACTGCCACCTAACTTATCTGGAGAAAAAAAGTAAGTTTTGCCATCCTTCACAAAATAGATGCCATTATATGTACCTATCACACCCTCATTACCATGAAAACAATAGCTACGCACATTTAAACCGGCAGTGGTGAAATCGCCAGCAGTGTATAATTGGAACAAGGAGTCGCTATGATAGATGTACGACAAACCATAACGCACCAGGCCAAACCAATCCACCCCATCGGCATCACGGTAATAGCAGTTTAAGGCATTTATCTGCAACCGGTGTGTACCATCGCTCCTGGAATTGAATTGATCTACGACATCGCCTGTCTTTGCATCAATCAGAAAAGCACCAGCACCATTAGTAGCCACACAGATATGACCATCGCTGCTGCGACAAACTGAAGTAACGATATGCCCTACCTCGCTGATTTGCTTCACAGTGCGAGTTTGCAGGTCTAACACATATAGTCCATCGGTTCTGGTACCGATATAGCACTTGGTACCAACTATATCAAACTGGCTTGGGGTGGCACGCTCTGGTAGCAACTGCGCTATATTCTGACCTTTAAACTCACCAGTGGCAGGATTATAAAGGTAGAGTTCGTAGCGTCCCAACAACCAAATCTGGCCTTGCGCATCCTGCACATAGTGACGCACCACATTATCAATGCCATGGCGACTCTCACCCAAGTGGATAGTGGATAACTTTTGGCCATCAAACACCTGCATACCCTGCCTGCCTCCGATAAACAGCGTGTCGCCTACGGCCATCAGGCACTCGGGTTTTAACACCTCGGGCAATGTGCGCTCAAAATGATTGCTGCCAGCAACGAGTTTAAACACACCGATATCAGTAGCTGCATAGATGGTGTGACTGCGGGTTTCGCAAAGGGCACTCACCGTTACCAAGCGATGCTTACTATCGGTAAGACTATAGCGCGCCAATCGCTTGCCGTTAAACATATTGATACCATTATCAGTAGCCAGCCATACCCTTCCACCATGATCCTTCATTACATGATAAACAGATTCGCCAGCCAGACCATCGGCCACCTTCAGCGTTCTCATCGCATCACCATCATCAGCCCCCTTTACATAAGTAGCCGACAACATGAATAATATGGCGATTAAATGTCTAAGTAATACATTAGTAGTCATCATTTACATTGTTTTGTTTCTTTAATGCGCAAAGATACAAAACACTTCTGTACTATCAGTATTTATCATATAACAATTAACCTTTATTGGCTAATTTTGATGGCAGCTCCGCCATTTGGCTGCAGTTGGATAGTAATAGGTTTGCCACGCTTGATTGTCTGAGTTCTGCAGGCTACTTGGGTACGACTATCAAGCGAGGGAGCATCGTTATATATCTGCACCCTATACCTTCCAGCTGAAAGAAAATCGGTGGGCACACTAATGGTGCGACGTTCGTTATTGTTCATACATCCCACAAACCAATCTTTTCCAGAGCGACGGGCCTGAACAATATACTCGCCAGGCTCACCAGCAAGTGCCAGACTTTCATCGAACACCGTAGGACAGTCTTTCCAAAACTGTAACTCAGCCTCACCACGATCAACAAAAGGTTGGTCATACCAGAAGTAAAACTGCAAAGGCGAGTAATAGACAGCTGCCATAGCCAACTGGTGCCCCTTGGTATTTTTCACTCTATTGTTGAAATAACATAATGTATAGTCGGCTGGCCCACAAAGAAAACGGGTAAAGGGCAGGATGGTGTTATGAACAGCATCAGGCATCTCTTCATTGCCACGCACCCCTTCTTGAGTCAACAGATGAGGATAGGTTCGCGACAAGCCTGTAGGACGGTATTCATCGTGAATATCCAACATCAAATGATACTTGGCACACTTCTCTACGGCCTGATGCAGCCAGTTACTCCACTGCTGATTACCAACCTGTACAAATCCCATCTTAATGCCACTGATGCCCCACGACTGATATAACGGCAACAACTCATCTAACTGACGATAGAGAGCACGCTGATTAACATATAACCACACCCCAATGCCCTGCTGGCGTGCATAAGCACAAACCTCAGGCATCGTAAAGTCGCGCGTGGCACTCACCCTACGAGCATCGCTAGCCACTTTACCTTCGGCACCATACCAACCTGCATCAAGTTCTACATAATCAAAACCAAACTGCTTACAGTAATCGATACTTCTGAAAATACCCTCCTTGGTAAGTTGTCCACTCCGAAAAGCCTTGCCTGGGCGCACCCACGACCAGTCTTGTTCACTGCGCTTTGAGTTCAGGTTCAGCACCATATCCTTATGATTGATCAAATCTATCGCACGATCGGCTGCCATGACCACACGCCATGGTGTATCATAAGGCGAGATGATATCGGCCCCATCATACATGGCCACCTGTAATACCCCATCTGAAGCCAATCGGAACTTGCCACGCACATAGTCTTTCATGGCTGCCTCAAGCAGAGCAACATAGGTGCCATTAGGCAGCTTCATTAACAACGGGCGCTCGCTCTCAAACCAGTTGCCCGATAATGGTCGGTATTCGTATGGACCTTGTGCCCACTCCTCGTAATAAGCCATTGTGCCTGCAGGCATGGCAAACTGAGTGCGCTCGCCAGTAACATGCAAAAACAAACCATTAGAAGTCTCAGGGAAGTGATAACGAAAGGCGATACCCTCATCGTAAGCACGCACAATGATATCCATAGCATAGTATTTTCGTTTATCATAGCCTTGGTCGATGCCTACCTGACCGCTACTGCCTTTCTCATAATGCAACACCAACTGATTGTAGTTGTTGCGGATGGCAGCATTCTCGCCATAGAGTGGTGTCCAAGTGGTATCCACGGTAGAACGTTCCTCCCCTTTCAACACCAGATTGGCGCTCCAGTCCTCGAACTCACCACGAGGCACTGCTAAAGCAGACTCAAACAAACGGTTATCAATATCTACACCCAGACGGCTTTTCTCAACAATGGCCTTACCACGATAGTCGATACGATAGCTCATACCACTGATGGTGATGCTATACAACCCGTTAGGCGACGAAATACTTTGCGACACAATGGTTCTGACACAGAGCACCAACAACAAAGAAAGGATTATAAGCTTTTTCATCATAACACTCATTTTATTCTTATTTATAATTAATACGAAGACAACCACAAAGATACGCAAAAAAATCAATAACTTTTTTTGCGTAAGAATCGCTTTTTACACGTATTAATAAAAAAACATAGATGAAAAAAATATTATTTGCCGCTATTGTAGGTTGCTGTTTTGTTGCTTGCAGCAGTACCTCGCCCCAAAGCTTAGATGCCGACAAGGAGATTGGCTATTGTATAAAACAGACAAACAGAGCACTCATTGGTATGCAACAAGCAGATGGTGCATACAACTACACCATGCAACCACGTAACATCTTACAGAACCAACAACAGTGGAATTGTCGCCAAACCAGTGCTCAAGAATGGTGTTCTGGTTTTTGGTCAGGTATTCTATGGATGAACTATGCCATCACACGTGATAGCAACATCCGCCAACAAGCCGAAGGGTTCACTCATGCACTCAATCATCTGGCACAACAACCTGTATTCGACCACGACTTAGGATTTCTGATGCTAACCAGCTATGGAAAGGGATATGAGCTGACCCATCAAGCCGCCTACAAAAAACTATTACTAAATGCTGCCGACTCGTTAGCTACCCTTTACAATCCTACAGTTGGCACCATTCTAAGTTGGCCACGACACGTAAAGGATTATGGTGGTCATAACACCATAATGGACAATATGATCAATCTGGAGTTGCTGTTCTGGGCTGCTGAAAATGGGGGACGACCAGAACTGCGCGACATCGCCATCAAACATGCCGAAACAACCATGAATTATCAATTCCAAGATGATGGGACATGTTACCATGTGGCTGTTTACGACACACTTACAGGTGATTTTATAAAAGGTGTAACACATCAAGGCTATGCCGATTCATCCATGTGGTCGCGAGGACAGTCGTGGGCCATCTATGGCTTTACCATGGTTTATCGTTTCACCAAAGACAAACGGTTTCTCGACTTCGCCCAAAAAGTAACTAATATTTATCTTAAGCGCCTGAAAGAAACCAGTAAAGACTGGGTGCCCCTGTGGGACATGGATGATCCCAGAGGCACCCAGGCACCGAAAGATGCGTCGGCAGCCTGCATCGTGGCAAGCGCCCTGTTGGAACTCTGCCAGTATGTAGAAAATCCAACGGCGATGCAATATCGCCAGGCGGCAACAGCAATGCTTACCGATTTAAGCTCAGATAAGTATCAGAGTCGTGACAAAAACGTGAGCTTTCTCATGCATGCCACTGGTCACCATCCTGCAGGAAGCGAGATTGATGCCAGCATCATCTATGCCGACTATTACTATCTTGAAGCCCTACTCAGGTTTAGAAGTTCTTGCGGACGCCCTGCCACTCGGGGAACTTGAGTTTGAGGTACTCATCGTCGAGGAAAAGCGCCGACTGACCTACCTGACCTTTGAGCTGCCAGTCTAACCATTTCACTACGGCCTTGGCATAGTTGCCGCCATGGGCCTCGTAATAGGTGCCGCTATGACCATCTTTGGAGTTGAGCATCACCACAGGGATATCGTCGGCTATACGCTCGAAATCTTTCTGGGCATTGGCATAGGCGATATCGGCCGGACCACCTATCATATAGAACATGGGCTGGTGTAGATTTTTGAGGCACTCCTTGGTGGCTCCCATCATCTCCATGTCGCCAATACCGGTGTTGAGCATCACACAGGTGCGGATGCGGGGGTCGTAGGCGATGGCAAGCACCTGGGCTCCACCACACGACTGACCCATGGCGGCTACATGCTGCAGATCGAGACAGTGGTAATACTCGGAGCCTGCAGCGGCATTCTGCTCGGTGAGCCAATCGAGCACTTCGAGCAGCATCTTGGGATAGGTGCGGAACTGGGGGGCGGCGGGCTGCTGCTTCTTGGCTTTCTTGGCGGCCTTGGCTGCCTGGGCGCGCTGCTGGGCTGCCTGCTCGTCGCGAGCCTTTTTCTCCTCGGGGGTGAGGGGCAGAATCTTCTCGCCATTGGCCATCACCACCTCGCCCTTGGTTTCGGGATAGGCCGACTTGAGCACACCACGCCACTGGGCCATGACATCAGCCTCGTCGTAAGGACCGATGGCTGCAGCCACATAGCCATACGAGGCTACCTCGCTGAGCAGCAGGCGCATCTCGACATTATTATTGAAACAGGCGCCATTGGCATAGACAATGACTGGCAGGGCGCCTTTCTGGGCTACCAACTGCTGAAGGTTCTGAGGGCGATAAACGGTGAAACCGGGGCACGAAGCATCGCCGACAACCTCGGACTTAAACGGGCCTGTGCCGCCCTCTTCTACAATTTGTTTATGAACTGTCTGGGCTTTAACCATCCCAGCACTCACTGCAAACAGCATAGCTGATAATAGTAACTTTTTCATTTTTACGTTAGGTTTACTGTAATATTACGTTATTTTTAATCGATGGCAAAGGTACACAAAAAAAGCCACCCGACAAAATCGAGTGGCTTAAAATATGTCAATTAAGAATAATCTTATTTGAGCTCAGCGAGGTACTTGATAGTACGAACCATCTGAGATGTGTAAGAGTTCTCGTTGTCGTACCAAGAAACAACCTGTACGAGTGAGTTGCCGTCCTCCATCTTGCTTACCATGGTCTGGTTAGCGTCGAAGAGTGAACCGTACTTCATACCGATGATGTCGCTTGAAACGAGCTTCTCCTCAGTGTAACCGAAGCTCTCGTTGGCAGCAGCCTTCATGGCAGCGTTGATGCTCTCAACAGTTACATCACCCTTAACAACAGCGTGCAGGATAGTTGTAGAACCTGTTGGAGTTGGAACGCGCTGAGCAGCACCGATGAGCTTACCGTTGAGCTCAGGAATTACGAGACCGATAGCCTTAGCAGCACCTGTTGAGTTAGGAACGATGTTCTGAGCACCAGCACGAGCGCGCTGAACATCACCCTTGCGCTGAGGACCGTCGAGGATCATCTGGTCACCTGTGTAAGCGTGAACAGTTGTCATGATACCGCTCTGGATTGGAGCGAGGTCGTTCAGAGCCTTTGTCATAGGAGCCAAGCAGTTTGTTGTACAAGAAGCAGCGCTGATAACAGTGTCAGCAGGAGTCAGAGTCTTGTGGTTTACATTGTAAACGATAGTAGGCAGATCGTTACCAGCAGGAGCAGAGATAACAACCTTCTTAGCACCAGCAGTGAGGTGAGCAGAAGCCTTCTCCTTAGATGTGTAGAAACCTGTGCACTCCAGAACTACATCTACATCCAGCTTACCCCAAGGCAGCTCAGCAGCGTTAGGAATAGCATAGATAGTGATCTTCTTACCATCAACTACGATGTAATCCTCACCAGCCTCTACAGTGTGCTTGTTCTCACCAATCTTGCCGCAGAAACCACCCTGAGCGGTATCGTACTTCAGCAGGTGAGCGAGCATCTTAGGACTTGTCAAGTCGTTGATAGCTACTACTTCATAACCTTCAGCCTCGAACATCTGACGGAATGCGAGACGACCAATACGGCCAAAACCGTTAATTGCTACTTTTGTCATTTTCTTAATTATTTAATTGGGTTATACCTAAATTACTAACTTTTTTCGCCTAAAAAATGAATTTTTTTTGATTTCGGATGCAAAGTTACAAAATTATTCCTATATTTGCATCATAAATCACTTAAAAATAAAGTGAAAAGTGAAAAGCGAAAAGTGAAAAGTATCAAAATCGGCGGCCAAAAACCAATGATTGCAAAATACAGATTACAATTCGAACATTGTACATTAAACATTATATCTAACAATTAAAAATTTAAAGCTTATGGGATTAATCAAGGAATTCAAGGAGTTTGCCGTTAAGGGCAATGTGATGGACATGGCAGTGGGTGTTATCATCGGCGGTGCCTTTGGTAAGATTGTCAGTTCGCTGGTTGACGATGTGCTAATGCCTCTGGTTGGTATGCTGACCGGCAATGTTGACTTTACCAGTCTGGCTTTCCAGATTGGCGAAGGCGAAGGGGCTGCTGTGCTGAAGTATGGCACCTTTATACAGAACGTGGTGGATTTCGTTATCGTGGCATTCTGTATCTTCTTGATGCTGAAGGGCATTAACAAGCTGAACCGCAAAAAGGAAGAGCCGGCTCCTGAGCCCGAGGCTCCTAAGGGACCCACGCAGGAAGAGCTGCTGGCTGAGATCAGAGACCTGCTGATGAAGTAACCAACAAGAAAGCCCCGCCGCAAGGCGAGGCTTTCTTCGTTGTTGTTGGTATTATTCCCACTCGATAGTTGCGGGTGGTTTTGACGAGATATCGTAGCATACGCGGTTCACACCACGTACCTTATTAATAATCTCGTTGCTGACCTTGGCCATGAACTCGTAAGGCAGATGTGCCCAGTCGGCTGTCATCGCATCGGTACTGGTTACAGCGCGCAGGGCAACGGGGTGCTCGTAGGTACGCTCATCGCCCATCACACCTACACTGCGAACGGTGGAAAGCAGAATGGCACCTGCCTGCCATACCTGGTCGTAGAGCCCCCACTCGCGCAGGCCGCGGATATAGATATCGTCGGCATCCTGCAGGATACGCACCTTCTCGGGAGTGATGTCGCCCAGAATACGTACGGCCAAACCTGGACCAGGGAAGGGGTGACGGGTAATTAGATGTTCAGGCATGCCCAACTGGCGACCGACACGACGAACCTCGTCCTTGAACAACCACTTCAGGGGCTCGCACAACTGCAAGTGCATCTCCTTGGGCAGGCCGCCTACGTTGTGGTGACTCTTAATCACCTTACCTGTAATATTCAAACTCTCGATACGGTCGGGATAGATAGTGCCCTGAGCCAGCCACTTGGCATCGGTAATCTTCTTGGCCTCGGCATTAAACACCTCGACAAAGTCGCGACCAATAATCTTGCGCTTCTGCTCTGGATCGGTTACGCCTGCCAAATCGCTGAAGAACTTAGCGCTGGCATCAACACCTATCACATTCAGGCCCAGAACCTTGTAATCTTCCATCACCTGCTGGAACTCGTTCTTACGCAACATGCCATGATCGACAAAGATACAGGTAAGACGGTTGCCAATGGCCTTGTTGAGCAATACGGCAGCTACCGACGAATCGACACCCCCCGAGAGGCCAAGGATGACGCGATCGTTGCCCAGCTGAGCCTTGAGTTCGGCTACTGTAGAATCGACAAACGAGGCGGCACTCCACTCCTGCTTTGAGCCACAGATATCAACCACGAAGTTCTGCAACAGCTGCTTGCCCTGAAGGGTGTGGAACACCTCGGGATGGAACTGCACAGCCCATACGCCCTTGGTGTCAGGTGTTAGGTGTTTGGTGTTGGTGAATGCTGCGTTAACCACATCCTTAGTACTACCAATCACATCAAAGCCCTCGGGGATTGAGGTGATGGTGTCACCATGACTCATCCACACCTGCGAGTGCTGCTCAAAACCTTTGAACAGGGGGTTCGTGGTTTCGACAGTCTCAAGGTTGGCACGTCCATACTCGCGAGAGTCAGCCTTTTCGACCTTACCACCCAGGGTGTGACTGATGAACTGAGCACCATAGCAGATGCCCAGCACTGGCACACGACCTACAAACTGCGACAGATCGACCTTGAATGCCTCGGGGTCGTGAACTGAGTAGGGCGAACCACTCAGAATAACACCAATCACCGATGGGTCGTCTTTCGGAAATTTGTTGTAGGGCATAATCTCGCAGAAGGTGTCCAGCTCGCGCACACGACGGCCAATAAGCTGTGTGGTTTGCGAACCGAAGTCTAAAATAATAATCTTCTGTGTCATACTTATTTATATAAATTGATAATTGACAAGTGATAATTGATCATTATAAGCCATCAATGAAGGCTTCGGCCTGATCGAGGGTGTCGAGTTTGCCTACATCCATCAACCTCAGATCCTTGGCCTCGTAGCCGCGAATCAGATGCGTGCCACATGCCTTCAGATAGAAGTCCATGATAGGAAACTTATCGGGCCACTCATCAAGCAGTGGTACGAGTGATGGATGGAACACGTGGATGCCAGAGAAAGCGAGCTTTCTCAGAGTTGACAGTTGAGAGTTCTTGCTTGTTGCAAGCGGCGGAGCCGAGCGGAGAGTTGAGAGATTACCTTTCACCTGGCCGGTTTCGATGTTGGTCCAGCCGTGCAGGCGCATCTCGTCGTCGAACATCAGATAGCGCTTGGTCTGGCGCTGGCTCACCACCAGCAAGGGCTCATCCATGGGCAGCGCCTCGAGGTCGAGATTGCTCAGGATATCCACATTATGAATCAGGATGGGCTCGGCAGGGTCGAACAGTGGCAATGCTTTTTTGATGCCACCACCTGTTTCGAGCAGCGCGCTGGTTTCGTCGCTGATACGGATATCCAAGCCAAAATTTTGATTTTCTTCGAGATAGGCGACTATCTGATTGGCAAAGTGGTGAACATTTACCACAATGCGCTCATAACCAGTACCTTTAAGTTTTTGTATTACATGCCAAATGAGCGGCTGCCCCCCTACCCTCACCAGTGCCTTTGGCATGGTGTCGGTTAGCGGCTTGAGACGAGTGCCAAGCCCTGCGGCAAATATCATCGCTTGCTTCATTCGGCGCACTATGCTTTATTTGGGTTGCAAAGGTAGCACTTTTTTCGGAGATAAAAGAAAGATTGCCCCAAAATATTTCATTTGGAGCAATCTTTCTCTCTTTAAATCCTATTTCAAATTCAGAACATGCGTGGGCCGCCAAAGCCTCCACCACGGGGACCACGACCCATACCACCGCCGAAGCCGCCACGGCCACCACGGCCACCAGGACCACCAGGGCCACCAAAGCCACCCTGACGTCCGGCCTTACCTCCAAACAGGTTCAGACGATAGATCACGTGCAGCATGGCATAGCTGGTGATGGCATTATACTCGGTATCGCTACGCATCATGGCTGATACGGTGCTTGAGATCGTTGACTGATTGTGCAGGATATCATAGAGCTGCAGCGAGATGGTGAGTGGTCGGCCGCGCAGGAAGCTCTGTGAGAGCTGGGCATTCCAGATAAGCTCGTTGGTGTTCATCGAGGCATCATAGTAACCGCGACGACTCTGCATATTCATGTTGGTGGTGAGCGAGGTGCCCCAAGGTGCAGTCACGCCAACCATACCACCATAAGAGAACTGCCAGGTGTCCAAGTTATTGCTGGCTTGCAGTTCACTGCGGTTGCGGTTGTAGTTGACCGATCCGTTGAGCTCAATCTCCAACCAGTCGTTACGATAGCTGGCAGCCAGTCGCTCCATCACGGTTGTGGTCTTGGTCACCGACTTGGCATCGCTGGTACCATCGTTCACGAAACCCACATTGTGCACATAACCGAAGTTGGTAAAGGTGTTCACATTGAAGTAGCCGGCTGAGTCGATGGCCGTATTAAACATAAAGCCCACGTTGGCATTCCAGTTGCCGTTCACGTTCTCAGGGCGCGAAATGCGCTTTCCGCCCTCCAGGAAAGTGATCTTATTGGCAATAGAGTTAGCGGTCGTCGAGAAGTTTACAAACGTCATCACCGCACGCTGATGCTTCTGGAAATAATCATTATAGAAGAGGTTGAAGTTCTGACGGAACGAAGGCTTCAGACCAGGGTTACCCTTCTGAATGTTCAGAGGGTCGCTATCATCGGTGACATCCAGCAGGTCGCTCATCGAGGGCTGACTGGTATTGGCGCGATAGGTGAAGCGCAACTGTCCTGTCTCCGACTTCTTCCAACGGAAGTCCATCGTTGGTGCAAAGTTGGTGACGGTACGTGTGGTATCAGAGTGGATGCCATGGAAATCCTGGATGAAGTGCGACTTCTGCGGCACCATCTGCACACCCACATTAAAGGTGTAGGCCTTGCGCACGATGCGCAGCATCACCTCGGCAGTATGGATATAGTTCTGGTATTCCGAGTAGCGGCTCAGGTTGTCGCTACGATAAGGGTCGAGCGATGTGATATGCCCAAACTGCGACACATAGCTGTCCCAAGAGCGATAGCCACCATCCCACATAGCAACAGGCAGGATTTCGCTGAAATCGTAAGTGCCACGGTCGCTCTTCTGGAAACGATACTGATACTGGTAGCTGAACTGCAGATAGGTGCGAGGCAGAATAGGCTCACTATAGGTGATACGCGCACTGTAGTTCCAGTTCTTGGTTGGGGTGATAGAATAGCGGTTGATGGTGTCGCCACCATTCACTACACCGAGCGTATAATATCTCAACAGACTGTTGGATATCGACTTGCTGTCGCCATCGCTCCATCCTGCATTCACACGCAGCGTGATGTTTCGGCCATTATTGCTCAAGCGACGGTTAAACTGGAGCATACCATTCAGATTCTTGGTATTGCTATATGACACGCTCTGCTGTGAACGGTCGTTGACAAGGATATCCTTCAACTTATCCAACTGGTCCAGTGGGGTAACGATACCGGCAATATCATAGGGATTGCTGTTAAATGTAGCCTCGTCGCCCATATTATTACCATCAGAAGAATTCATGCTGAAGTTAGGACGGAACATGATGTTGGTCATCGTGTCGGGCGTCCACTCCAAGCGCATCTGGGCATTCCAGTTGTTTGAACGCGTGAAGTTCTGCGAGATATTATTTCCGAACTGCGAGGTAGCACCATTCACAAACGTCTCACTGGTACGCTTTGAGAAGGCATCGCCATCGCTGTGGTTCCAGCGCACACTACCATCCAACTTCAGTTTACCCGTCTTCTCGTAGTTCAGGTTCACACCAGTCATCTTATTGGCTGTCAGACCTTGGCGCCCGCCACCCCAGCGACCGCCACCGCCACCGCCAGGGAATCCCATGTCGTTGGTGTTGTTGGCATTGGTCATCAGGAACACCTTGAAGTCGTTCTGCATCACGCCCCCGAAGATACGTCCCGCATAACGGTCCTTGGTACCGGCAGCCAGGTCGGCATTCACCATGATACCCTTGTTCATACCCTGCTTGATACCAAAGTCGAGCACCGTCTCTTCTTCGCCATCCTCGATACCTGATACACGGGCCAGGTCGCTCTGCTTGTCGTAAGCCTTAATGCGGTCGATGATATTGGTTGGCAGGTTCTTTATGGCAGTCTTGGTGTCGCCTGTCATAAACTCCTTACCATCCACCAGAATCTTCTTCACCTCCTTACCATTAATCTTAATCGTACCATCGTCGCTCACTTCGGCACCTGGCAGGCGCTTCACCAGCTCCTCAACCACCGACCCCTCGGGCGTGCGGAAGGCTGCTGCATTATATACAAAGGTGTCGGCCTTCAGCGTCACCTTCGAGGCACGCGCTGTAACGGTAGCACCCTTCAGCATAATAGCATCGGGCGACAGCGAGATGGTGCCGGCATTTAAGCCCTTGCCATCCTTCAAGGTAATTTTCTTGGTGTAGGTCTTAAATCCTACATAGGTAATCTTGAGGGTGAAAGTACCATCACTGGGGACTGTTACACGGAAAGCACCATCAGTATTGGTGACCCCATTGGCCACAACTTTCTCGCCTGAGAGAATTGAGGCGGTGGCCTGAATAACAGCATCCTGTGTATCCTGCTCAATCACTTTACCCGAAACCACGCGTTGTGCGTGTACCGACAATACCGTAAAAGATACGGCCATCATGAATAGTAATAATCTTCTCATTGTTACTTTTTTCTACGTTTTTTTGAAAGTTTGACGCCTTTTCAAAAAAAAAGTTTAACCCAGAGGCTATTTTTTTGTGATATTTGTTACGTTTTAAAAAAATTATGTTACCTTTGCACACAGAAAAAAATTAAAAGTCAACTACGGCACCAACAATGAGCCCACAAAAAGTTGTCATATCAGAAGAGTTGAATCGTACACTTACCGAAGCAATAGATGAGTGTGAACACGATAAGGTTTTCGTCCTGGCCGACGAGACCACAGCTGAGTGCTGTCTGCCCGTCATCCAGAAGTGTGATGATTTGGCAGGCGCAAAGCTGATTGTGATTAAGGCAACTGATACGCATAAGAATCTGGATTCGCTGAGCCACGTTTGGCAAATGCTGAGCGAAGGCGGCGCCACACGTCACACCTTATTAATAAATATAGGCGGTGGCATGGTGACCGACTTAGGTGGATTTGCTGCCTCGACTTTCAAGCGTGGCATCAACTACATCAATATCCCCACCACCCTACTCTCGATGGTTGACGCATCGGTAGGTGGAAAGACTGGCATCAATTTCTTAGGTTTGAAAAACGAGATTGGCGTGTTCAACAATGCCAAGAGCGTGATTCTGGACACTGAATTCCTGAAAACCCTGGATACAGAGAACATGCTTTCGGGCTATGCCGAGATGCTGAAACACGGACTGATTTCGGACGCAAAGATGCTGGGCGAACTGCTCGCATTTGATATCGAGCAGCCCGATCTGGTACAGCTCAAGCGCATGGTGGCCGAGTCGGTAGCTGTAAAACAGCGTATCGTAACAGAAGATCCCACAGAAAAGGGCATCCGCAAGGCACTGAACTTAGGTCATACCGCTGGTCATGCCTTCGAATCGTTCGCCCTGAAGCACAAACCCGTACTGCACGGCTATGCTGTGGCATGGGGACTGATCGTAGAGCTGTATCTAAGTGCCATCAAGACGGGATTCCCTACCGACAAGATGCGCCAGACAGTAAGATTCATTCTGGATCACTACGGAAAAATGACAATTACGTGCGATGATTACCCCACCCTGCTGGAGCTGATGACGCACGACAAGAAAAATATAGCCGGCATCATAAACTTCACGCTATTGGGAGGTGTAGGCGACATCCTCATCGACCAAACGGCCACGAAGGAAGAGATTTATGAAGCATTCGACTTCTATCGAGAAAGTTGATACTGGTTGTTAAAAGAGAACCAATTCAACTTAATAGACCTAATCGTATTACTAACTAATCAGAGTAGGACTGCTCGCGAGAGTAGTCCTATTCACTTTTTAGATAAAAATCTGTTCTTATGTTCTTATTATCTAAACAATCAGGTCGAGGATTTTTTTGCGGGCTGGTTTACCTGTTTCTGTTAATGGAATCTTGTCGATATGCAAGTAAACCTTGGGCTGATGATACTTGGGCAGCACCTTCTCGCACACTGCTTTTGCCTCGGCCGTATCGCCCTCGGTCAGCAGTACCACTATCTCACCAAACTTCTCATCTTTACGCTTGCTTATTATATAAGGTACGCGCATGTACTTTTTTAAACACGTCTCCACCTCCTCCATCTGTATCTTGATACCACCAGAGCATATCACATTATCCTTGCGACCAAGAATGCGAAACCTGCCATCGGGCTTCAGCTCAACAATATCGTTGGTTGTCAGCGTCTGGACACATACCTCTGGGGCATCAATCACCAAACAGCCCTCGCTGGTGGTACTGAGTTTTACGGTGCGAAAAGGGGTGTACCACTCTGAAGCCTCTGGTCCGCTGATACGACGCAAGGCAATATGCGAGAGTGTCTCCGTCATGCCATAGGTGCTCCACACAGCATGGGGGAAGGTGCGCAGCTCGGCCTCTATAGCCTCGTCAATAGCACCACCACCAATAATCAGGTGGCGAATCTGCATCAACCGTTCACGCTCTTCGGGCACCTGCAACGAGTTATACACCTGCATCGGAACCATAGCAGCGAAAGAGAGTGGAGAGTGGAGAGTGGAGAGTTGGGAGTTATTTAGCGGATGTCCACTGGGGGGCACTTCAATCAATTTCAGGCCACGCTCTATCGAGCGCACCACCATCATCTTACCAGCAATATAATCAGTACTCATACAGAGCAGTGCCGTGTCGCCGGCCTTCAATCCCAGGAAATCGCAAGTGATGCGCGCCGAATTCAGCATCCTGCGTTTCTCCACCAGCATACGTTTGGGCTCACCCGTACTCCCTGAGGTCTTCACCTCCACATACTCCGAATCATTATTCCACTCGTCTAAAAAATTACTCATGTTCTTTTTATCTAAGAAACAACATGTCGCCTTGGATAGTGAGAGGCATGGGGATGTTATCCGTGAAGAGCTGCCCGGTGCCCAGGCCCTGTGGCATGGTGATATGATCGCCATACACACTCGATGCAAACTGAGCAATGGCATTCAGTCCGATATTACTCTCAAGGGCCGAGGTAATCCACGAGCCTATGTGCAGGTCGGCAGCAATCTCAATCCACTCTCTGCATCCCTGCATGCCACCATGCAACGATGGTTTCAGGATGATATAACGGGGTTTGATTATCTCAAGCATGTGACGCTTCATCTCAGCATCGTTCACACCTATCAGTTCCTCGTCGAGTGCAATAGACAGTGGCGACTCTCTGCAGAGTTCGGCCATATAAGCCCACTGTCCTTGCTTGATAGGCTGCTCGATAGAATGGATATTATATTGCGACAGCAGTTCGAGTTTATACAGCGCCTCATCGTAAGTAAAGCCACCATTCGCATCGAGTCGCAGCTCCACCTCGTGATGCGAGAAGCGATCGCGGATACGTTTCACCAAGTCGAACTCTTTTTCGAAGTCGATGGCACCAATCTTCAGTTTCACACAACGGAAGCCCAGCTTCAGTTTCTCCTCCATTCGCTGAAGCATCTCCTCGTAATTGCCCATCCACACCAGTCCGTTGATGGGGATACCCACCTCGCCACGTGCAAAAGCGGTATCAAAGAGTATATCACCCTTACCACCCTGTTTGGCAGCTTGTAGCGAAAGCGCAGCCGACTCCAATCCAAACAACATCGAAGGATAGTCGCGCATGGCATCGATATCTATCTCGCCGTTGGCGCAGAATGCCTCGCAAAACTCCTTCAGCTTAGCTTCATACTGCTCGTCGGGCATCGCATCGCAACTCAGATCGGGCAACGGTGCACACTCGCCCACACCCTGCTTATCACCATCACTCAGATGAATCAGCCACATCGTGCGGGTTAAATAAACCCCGCGAGAAGTCCCCGCGGGTTGTTTAAAATGCAATATTTTTTTTTCTATTTCAAATCGCATAATTATCTTCATTAATAAAGGCCGTGTCCTTTTATAAAAAGGCCGTGTAATCCGTGCCTAAAAAATCATGGCAGCTTGGGATATTTCTTGAAGTTGGGCTTGCGCTTTTCCAGGAAAGCCTTGCCACCCTCCTGAGCCTCATCCAGGAAGTAATACAGCATGGTGCAATCACCAGCCAACTCCTGGATACCAGCCTGACCATCCAACTCGGCATTCAAGCCAGCCTTGATCATGCGCAGCGCCAAAGGCGAACGTTCCATCATCGTTTCGGCCCACTCCACGCACTCATCCTCCAAGCGCTCAATAGGCACCACCTTATTGACCATGCCCATCTCTTCAGCCTCCTTAGCAGAGTACTGGCGACAGAGGAACCATATCTCGCGCGCCTTCTTCTGTCCCACGATACGAGCCAGGTACGAAGAACCAAAACCAGCATCGAACGAGCCTACCTTAGGACCAGTCTGTCCGAAAATGGCATTCTCCGAGGCAATGGTCAGGTCGCAAACCAAATGCAACACATGTCCGCCACCAATGGCATAACCATTCACCATCGCAATAACAGGCTTGGGCAGGCGACGAATCTGCATCTGCACATCAAGCACACTCAAACGGGGCACGCCCTCTTCATCCACATAGCCTCCACGGCCTTTCACGTGCATATCACCACCAGAACAGAAAGCATGCTTGACATCAGCCAAGGTCTTACCCTCGGGCACCTCACTCATAGCACCAGTAAGCAGTACCACACTGATATCCTGCATCTCGCGGCACATGGCAAAAGCCTGACTCAACTCCCAAGTGGTCTTGGGGGTAAAGGCATTACGGTATCGCGGACGATTGATCGTAATCTTGGCGATACCATTATACTCTTCAAATAAAATCTCCTTAAACTCTCTTATCGTTTGCCAGTTTCTCATTTTTCAAAATTTGATAATATGATTTGATAACACGCTCGTCCTCCTCAGAATCTGTAAAGACCTCCAACAGCACTGGACGTGTTGATTTCTTATTCAGCAATGTATCGATGCCTTTCTGCATCTCCTCCATATTGGTGGCTTTCATATAACGGATATTGTTCTGCTTGCAGATGCCCTGCGCTGTGGTCTGATGCTGTGCCGCAACATACTTGTCGCGTGCCGGACTCTTCTCCAGTCCCTTCAACAAGTTGAAGATGGCTCCCTTACCATTATTCAGCACAATGATATGCAGGTTGCCATTCAGATTCTGATTCCAAAGGGCATTCTGATCGTAGAAGAAACTCAGGTCGCCCAACACGCACAGCACCTTCTCGTCGCCAGTCACAATCGAGCAGCCAGCTGCTGTCGATAACGAACCATCGATGCCATTCACACCACGGTTGCAGAACACATAGTGGCGTGCAAAGATATTGGCCATGCGGATAGGACTGCTGTTGCCATAGTGGACATAACGATAGATGGCCTTGCCCAACTTCTCCTCCAAGTACTTCACAGTAGCCATCTGAGAGTACTCGGGTTGGAACTTCATGGCGCGATAGGCAGCCAAACGAGTGGCCTGGTCCCAACGGGCCTTGAAGGTAGCAGTAGAGCTGATGGCCTTATAGCGCACGGCATCCACCAGGTCTTCGATCACGTCGGCAGGACTACCCTCGATAACGCCATAAAGCTGCATCGAGGTATCGTGGATGCTACCATCCTCTGTGACAGCCCAGATGTGCACATCCTTCAGACCTCGTAACCACTTCTTGAAACGCTTGCTCACCAGCGTGTCACCCACGTAAAGCACAAAGTCGGGCTGGTAAGCAGGATTGTCGCCCAGCACATGGATAACCTCATCGAAATTGGTACTGCCATTACCCACACTCAGCGCCTCGTGCACCACCACAGCACACTGCGAGAGCATAAACAACTCCTGAGGGATGAGCTCGCCTGTTGACAACTGACCAATCACCACCATGGGTTTCTTGGCCACAGCAAACTGTCCGGCACACTCCAGGGCTATCAGCGACTGGTTGCTGCGTGGGGGCAGCAACTGGATAACACGCTCCTCGGGCAACTGCTCGACATCGTATTCGAACAAAGGCTCTGAAATAGGAACATTGATATGTACAGGACCATTGCCGTGGTGAGTGGTCTCGTTCATGGCCTCGTTAATCAGACGATTACAATACCAATGCATCTCATCATTATAGACCTCGGGCAGGTTAACGGCTTTCTTCACAAAGCGTCCTAAGGCATCGGGCTGAGGCAGCGTTTGACCATCCAACTGGTCGATCCACTGTTCAGGGCGATCTGCCGAAATCACCACCAATGGCATGTGCTGATAATAAGCCTCAGCCACAGCTGGGGCCAGATTAAGCAACGCAGTGCCACTGGTGACACAAACCACCACTGGCCGATGCACCACCTGGGCTATACCCAAGGCATAGAATCCTGCACTACGCTCATCCGTCACTGGATAGCACTCGATTTCTGGGCACTCATTCAGATTGTGTACGATAGGTGAGTTACGACTACCGGGACAAACCACTGCATATCTCACTCCATGGGCTACCAACAAACTTGTTAGTATGTTTACGTTTTGTTTACTGCTGTACATATAATAGTCTTTTCATTGTTTCCATTTTAGCTTCGGTTTCAAGCCACTCCTGCTCTTCGACGCTGTCTTTCAACAAGCCTCCACCAGCATAGAGATGGCACACATCGCCCTCGATGTTCATACATCTTAGCGACACATAGAGATGGGTATCCTCTTGTGCTATAGGACCCATAAACCCACTGTAGTATCTGCGTGGGGTATGTTCGTTCTTGACAATAAACTTAAATGCCTCACGCTTAGGCAGTCCGCACACCGCTGGTGTAGGATGCAATACCTGCAACAAATCGCCTACGTGATGATGATCGGTCAGTTTAAAGGTAAAGTCGCTCCTCAGGTGAACCAGATTAGCGGCTCGCACCGTACGTGGCCCCTCTTCTCTGAAGTCGCCCGTAAACTGCTCAAGGCATTCAGTAATATAAGTAGCCACGATGCGCTGCTCCTGGATATTCTTAGTGCTCCAGGTGAGCGTCTCGCCCTCGCCATCCAGTTGGTCGCCCTCCAGTTTCATAGTACCTGCCAAGGCGATGGTTCGCCAGTCGTCACCCTTGCCATCCAGCAGTATCTCTGGGGTAGCAGTTAACCAGCAACCACTTTTCGGGGTATCCACCAGTGCGATAAACAAGCGTGGATAAAGCTGGCAGGCCCGATAAAACAGGTCGATAGGTTCAACGCCCTTAGGTTTATCCTCGTCGGCACATCGCGCCAGCACAATTTTGCGAAACTTGTCTGCCTCCAGCTGGTAGTGATAGTTAGCAAAATCCACCCGATAATAATCAGCCCCCTTATTTTTGTTTCTTATGTTCTTATTATCAAAAAAAACGTTCTTATTATCTAAAGAAACCTTATCATCTAAAGAAACCTGCTCTGGCGTGCCTTGGATAAGCACCAAGGGCTGATCAGCCTTTACTTCGAACGGGGCTACCACAAAGCCCTGTTTACCATTCAATTCTGTCAGCGAATGCAATTGCATGGGTTCCCCTTCCAACTGTCGAATCAGTGTAGCGTGGTTTTCATGGGGTAATCTGTAAATAGCGTATGCCGACATTATTTTTTCTGCTTAATAACATAGTTAGTAACTCGCACACTTGATATCAGATCGCCAGCAGTGTCCTTAATCTCAACATTCCACACATGCAGCGTCTTACCCTTGTGCAACATTTTTGCAAAGGCAGTAACCGTGTCGCCTTCAAGCACAGCTTTTACATGGCTCCCACTTACCTCGATGCCCACACAGGCATATCCTGGACAAAGAGCCGACGATGCCACCCCAGCCAGATTCTCGGCCAGAGCCAACGAAGCGCCACCACTCAAAAAACCGAATGGCTGGCGATTGCGCTCATCAACTTTCATTTTCGCCAAACAAGTATCAACCTCGGGAGTAGAAATAAATTCCATCCCGAGGGCTGTACTCAAATTGGGCGTTGCATTAATTATTTCCTTTATCTTCTCTACGTTCATTCTCTTTTTCTTATCCTACTTAAACAGCGAGTACTCAGGCACGCTCCAAGCCAAGGCACTGGCGCCAAGCACATCTCTCTCTCTATCATTAAGTTCCGAAACAAGAATCTTAACCTTGCCTCGCAAATTTCCAAACACATGTTCCTCGAACGACTTATTAGTTGGCTCAAGCAACCATTTGCCTGCATGCGAGATACCACCGGTAAGGATGATGGCCTCGGGGTCAACGAGGGTAGCATAGTTAGCCAATCCCACACCTAATATCTCACCTGTTCGGCGATACACCTCGATAGCCATCTCATCACCCTTGTCACAGCACTCCTTGATGGTACGTGGTGTCAGCTTTGTCAGATCACGCATCAGTGAAGGGGCATCACTCTCAGCCATCAGTTCCTTGGCGGTATTGATGATACCTGCAGCACCTGCATAGGCCTCAAGACAACCTTCATGACCACACCCACAAACACGACCATGATTCACCACACAGGTATGCCCCAACTCGCCAGCATAACCATTATGCCCCAGATGCTCACTGTCGGCCGAGAAGAAGCAGCTACCCAGACCTACGCCCAGACTCAAAACAATAAAATTCTTCATGCCATGGGCACAGCCGAAGGTGTATTCACCCAAAGCGGATATGTGTGCATCATTCGATAAGCCTACAGCCAGTCCGATACGGTCTCTCAGCATAGCCGCCAGAGGCACTATCCCCTTCCAAGGCAGATTGGCAGCATTCTCAATACAGCCCGATACCGAGCTGGCACTGGGTGAACTAACACCAATAGAACGAATGTCTTCATAGCCGCCATTAGCCTCAACCAGCCTCACAATCCTATCGCTCAGGGCTGTCACGAAGTTGTTCACATCCGGATAGTCGCTTGTCGGGAAGAAATCCTCGGCAATGATATTGCCCCGGATATCCACGATGGCATAGGTAGTTCGCTCATTACTGATGTCAACACCTACCACTTTAGTCTTAATCTGATACTCCTCCATACGCAATCTATTAGTCTAGTTATCTCATTTAAACAACGAATACTCCTTCACATCCCAGGCCAAAGCACTGGCGCCCAGCACGTCGCGCTCACCTTCTTTCAAGATTGAGACCAAGATACGGGTTTCGTTCTTGATATTGTGGAACACGTGCTCCTCAAACGAGGCACGCATGGGTTTCAGCAGCCACTTGCCAGCCTGCGTCATGTCACCCGTCAGGATGATAGCCTCAGGATTCAGCACCGAAGCATAGTTGGCCATGCCCAGTCCCAGTATCTCACCCGTGCGACGGAACACCTCGATGGCCACCTTGTCGCCCTTGTAGCAGCAGTCGGCAATAGTCTTAATATTCAACTCCTGCAGGTCGCTCAGCAGTGTGGGCTCCTTGCTGGCAGCTATCAGCTCCTCGGCAGTCATAATCAAACCCTTCTCTGAGCAGTAGGCCTCCAGACAACCTTTGTTGCCACAGCCACACTGGCGACCGTCCACTTCCACGCAGGTATGTCCCAGTTCGCCGGCAAAGCCATTAAATCCCAGGTGCGGCTGTCCGTTAGAGAAGAAGCAGCTGCCCAGTCCACCATGACTGATGGACACCACCACGAAATCCTTCATGCCGTGCGCACTGCCATACGATTTCTCACTCAGTGCCGTGATATGCGCATCGTTAGCCACCGCCACAGCCAGTCCCAGCTGGTCGCGCAGCATAGCAGCCAGAGGTATCACCCCTTTCCAAGGCAGATTGGCAGCATTCTCTATACAGCCCGTAACCGAACTGGCACTTGGAGCACTCACGCCCACGGAACGTACAGCCTCATATCCGCCATTCTCCTCAATCAGTGCTATCACCTTCTCGCAGAGGGCGGCCACAAAGTCGTTCACATCATGATAGTCGGTCGTCAGAAAGTAGTCTTGCGCAACTATCTCTCCCCTGATGTCCACCACGGCAAAAGTCGTGCGGTCCACCCGGATGTCTATACCCACTACACGGGTTTTGATTTGATCAATAGTTTCTGTCATATCATTTAAATAATGAATATTCCCTTACTTCCCATGCCAGGACACTGGCGCCCAGCACGTCGTTTTCCACCTTGTCCTCATCCGACACCAGAAACTGGGTCTTGCCACAAGTGTTATGGAACACATAGCGGTCGAACACCTCCTTAGCCGGATCCAGCAGCCAGTGGCCCGCTTTCGAGATGCCACCTGTAAAGACGAAAGCCTCAGGATCCACCATCGAGGCATAATTGGCCAAGCCCATGCCCAGCAACTCGCCCGTTCGGCGGTACACCTCTATGGCCAGCGCATCGCCCTGTTCGCAGCACGCTGTAATCCTCTGCGGCGTCAGGGTTTCCACATCCCTCATCAGCGAGGGTGCTGCCGTTTGCGCCATCAGTTCCTCTGCAGTAGTCAGGATTCCCTTTCGGGCCACATAAGCCTCCAGACACCCTTTGTTGCCACAGCCGCACCGCCTACCGCCATTCACGATACACGTATGACCAATCTCACCGGCAAACCCACCATTACCCTGATGAATCATGCCGTTCGAGAACAAGCAACTACCAAGACCACTGCCCATCGTAAGCACCACAAAGTCGCGCATACCTCTGGCCAGTCCGTAGGTATGTTCGCCCAAGGCTCTCACGGCAGCGTTGTTAGCCACAGCCACGGCAAACCCCGTACGGTCTCTCAGCATCGCCCCCAATGGGATGACACCCTTCCAAGGCAGGTTAGGCGCATTCTCAATGCAGCCTGTCATGAAGTTAGCGCTGTGTGCACTGATGCCCACCGAACGTATGCTTTCAAAGCCACCATTGTGCTCCACCATATCCTGAATGTGCTCACTCAAGGCCGATACAAAAAGGTTTAAATCGGGATAATCCAATGTCGGGAAACTCTCCATCACGACCACATTACCCTTCACGTCAACGATGGCGTAAGTGGTAGCGTCCAGACTGATGTCTATCCCGATGACCCGTTTCTTGATTGTTTCTTGTTTCATCTAAGTGTTCTCAGTTATCAGCCACAAATATATACTTTTTTCTGAGACTGAACAAATCTTTCTCACTTTTTTTGCAAATATTTACCCTAATCTTGCATTTTTCGGGATAATTTTGTAACTTTGCACCCATAAAATTGAAATATTCGAATATTAAAGATGAACATTCTAGAGTTAAGCGAACAAGAAATCGGAAGGCGTCAGAGCCTTCAGGAACTGCGCGCAATGGGCATCAATCCCTATCCTGCAGCCGAGTTCCCAACTAATGCTTTCAGCACAGAGATTAAGGAAAATTTCAAGGACGACGAAGAGCGCGAGGTAGTGATTGCCGGCCGTATGATGAGTCGTCGCGTCATGGGTAAGGCCTCTTTTGCCGAGCTTCAAGACTCAAAGGGCCGCATTCAGGTGTACATCACCCGCGATGACATCTGCCCAGGCGAAAACAAGGACTTATATAATAATGTATTCAAGCGTTTGCTCGATATTGGCGATTTCATCGGTGTTAAGGGTAAGGTTTTCCGCACCCAGACTGGTGAGATTTCAGTACATGCCTCAGAGCTCACACTGCTTTCTAAGAGCCTCAAGCCACTGCCTATCGTTAAGTATAAGGATGGTGTGGCCTACGATAAATTTGATGATCCCGAATTGCGTTATCGCCAGCGTTATGTCGATTTGATAGTTAACGAAGGCGTTAAGGATACCTTCCTGAAGCGCGCCACCATTATCCGCACCATGCGTCGCATTCTCGACGATGCCGGATATACCGAGGTTGACACCCCTATCCTGCAGAGTATTGCAGGTGGTGCATCAGCCCGCCCATTCATCACCCACTTCAATGCCCTGAATCAGGACATGTACATGCGTATTGCTACCGAGCTCTACCTGAAGCGCCTCATCGTTGGCGGCTTCGAGGGTGTGTACGAGATGGGTAAGAACTTCCGCAACGAGGGTATGGACAAGACCCACAACCCAGAGTTCACCTGCATGGAGCTCTACGTGAGCTATAAGGACCTGCTGTGGGGTATGACCTTCACCGAGCACATGCTGGAGCAGATTTGTACTGCTGTCAACGGCAAGCCCGAGGTTGAGATCGACGGAAAAGTCATCTCATTCCGTGCACCATACCGCCGTCTGCCTATCCTCGATGCCATCAAGGAGAAGACAGGTTTCGACTGCGACGGCAAGAGCGAGGACGAGATTCGCGAGTTCTGCAAATCGAAGGGTATGGACGTTGATGAGACCATGGGTAAGGGTAAGCTGATCGACGAACTCTTTGGTGAGTTCTGCGAGGGCACCTTCATCCAGCCTACATTCATTACCGACTATCCAGTTGAGATGTCGCCTCTTACCAAGATGCACCGCTCTAAGCCTGGACTCACCGAGCGTTTCGAGCTGATGGTCAATGGTAAGGAGCTGGCCAATGCTTATTCAGAGCTGAATGATCCTATCGATCAGGAGGAGCGTTTCATCGAGCAGATGAAGTTAGCCGATAAGGGCGACGACGAGGCCATGATTATCGACCACGATTTCCTGCGCGCCCTGCAGTATGGAATGCCTCCTACGTTTGGTATCGGTATCGGTATCGACCGTCTGGTCATGCTGCTCACAGGTAAGTTTGCCATTGGCGAGGTGATGCTGTTCCCACAGATGAAGCCTGAGAAGAAGATTCCTCAGTCGTCAGTAGCTGAGTGGGCAGAGATTGGTGTAGCCGAAGACCTCGTTCCTGTACTCCGCAAGGCTGGTTTCAACCTGATTCAGAACATCAAGGACGAGAAGCCACAGGGCCTTCAGCAGAAGATCGGTGAGATTTTCAAGAAGTACAAGCTTGAGCTTCAGAAGCCTTCAGTTGATGAAGTAGCCGCCTGGATTGAGAAGGCCCAAGCCTAATCTTCAATGTTCAACGTTCAATGTTCAATGAACCATGTACGACTGTGGTAAGATAGCGATTATCGGAGGTGGCAGCTGGGCAACAGCCATAGCCAAAATAGTGGTGAGTCACACTCACCACATTGGCTGGTATATGCGTCGCGACGACCGTATCGAAGATTTCCGTCGCATGGGGCACAACCCTGCCTACCTCACCAGTGTCCATTTCAATATCGACGAAATTCACTTCGATAGCGACTTGAATCGTATTGCCCAGCAGTACGACACGCTGGTGTTTGTCACCCCTTCGCCTTACCTCAAGAGTCATCTGAAGAAGTTGAAGACGCGTATTCGCGATAAATTCATACTGACAGCTATTAAAGGTATCGTACCTGATGAAAATCTCGTATGTAGCGAGTATTTTCATCAGGTGTACGATGTACCTTACGAGAATCTTGCTTGCATCGGTGGTCCATCTCATGCCGAAGAGGTGGCCCTCGAACGACTGAGCTACCTCACCGTTGGCTGTGCCGACCGCGAGAAAGCCCAGGCCTTCTGCGATGTATTGTCGAGCGAGTATATCAAAACCAAGACATCTACCGATGTGGTAGGTATCGAGTATTCTTCCGTTTTGAAGAATGTCTATGCCATAGCAGCCGGCATCTGTAGCGGTCTGAAATATGGCGACAACTTCCAGTCGGTACTCATGGCCAATGCCGTACAGGAGATGAACCGTTTCCTGACAGCCGTTTACCCATTGGATCGCAATGCCTACGATAGTGTTTATCTGGGCGACCTACTGGTAACAGGCTACTCTAATTTCAGTCGTAACCGCACTTTTGGCACCATGATTGGTAAGGGCTACAGTGTGAAGTCAGCCCAGATTGAGATGGAGATGATTGCAGAGGGTTATTTCGGCACCAAGTGTATGAAGGAAATCAACCGCCACTGCCATGTCAACATGCCTATCCTGGATGCCGTTTACAACATCCTGTACGAGCGCATTGCTCCCCAGATTGAGATTAAGCTTCTAACCGACTCTTTCCGCTAATGCCCTCCTTAAGCCAGGAGAGCATCAGCCAGTTGTTCCAACAGGGGCACGTCGGTAGATTTCATACGTGAGCGGATGGTTACCATCGGCTCTATAATTTCACAGTCTTTCATAGCCTCTATCATCGTGCGCATCACCTTGCCAGCTGTTGGTGCCCAACTACCGTTTTCGATGATACCAAACTGACGTTTCTGGTAGTTCTTGATTTGCAGATGATACAGGAAGTCGTGCATCACGGGGAACACACCTGCGTCATAGCTCGATGCAGCAACCACCACCTTAGGATAGCGGAAAGCATCCTCTATCACCTCAGCCATATCTTCACGACTCAAGTCGCTCACAACCACCTTCTTCGCACCTTTCTCTCTGAGAATCTCACCCAGACGCTCAGCAGCGGCTGCAGTGCCACCATGAATACTGGCGTAAGCTATCAGTATGCCCTCGCTCTCGGGCTCATACTTGCTCCAAATATCATACAGTCGCACAGCCTCAGCCAGCGCTTCTCCCTTGAGTATAGGACCATGCAGCGGACAGATTGTCTGGATATCGAGGGCTGCCGTCTTCTTCAGCACACTCTGCACCTGCGAGCCATACTTACCACATATATTAAAATAATAGCGACGCGCTTCGCAAGCCCAGTCGTTGGGATCATCGTTCACCAAGGCACCAAACTTACCAAAGCCATCGGCACTGAACAGCACCTTGTCGGTAGCGTCATAAGTCATGATGACCTCAGGCCAGTGTATCATGGCCGCACCGATAAATCTCAGTTCATGCTTGCCCAATGCGAGGGTATCGCCCTCTTTCACGGTAAGCACACGCCCTGTAAAGTCAACACCCTCAAAGAAGTTCGACAGCATTTTTACAGCCTGAGCGCTACAAACCAACTGCACCCCAGGATACGTTTCCATCATCCAGGCAATCAATGCCGAATGGTCGGGCTCCATGTGGTGAACCACCAGATAATCAGGCTGACGATCACCCAATACGCTTTTCAAGTTAGCCTTCCACTCCTCCCCCTTTCTACGGTCGGCAGTATCCATCACTGCAATCTTCTCGTCGTCGATGAGATAAGAGTTATAACTCATGCCCTCGGGCACCACATACTGGCTCTCGAACAAATCGATGTCAAGGTCATCAACACCGATATACTTAATGCTATCACTAATTGTGTTCATTGACTATATACTTTACGTGATTAAAACAAAACTTAATATTTTTTAGGGTACAAAGATAGTATTTTTTTCGATAACTACAAAAAACTTAATAAAAATTTGGAATTTAATAGTATTTATACTACCTTTGCACCAAAATTCGTATTAACTTAAAATGATGATGAAGAGGCGCTTTGACAAAATTTTGAACTGGTATTTCACCAAGAACTCGTTGCCATATTGGATCATATTGCTGATTGACTGTGCAATATTGATGTTAAGCAGCGTATTGACGTATTGGATGTTTAATAATGTTGTTACATTATATGAAAACACCCTGCAGGTGCTAAACACCACGCTGGTATTTATTGTGCTGAGCATTCCCGGTTTCCGCATCTTCCATACCTACTCGGGATTTATGCGCTACTCTAGTTTTATCGACTTGATGCGTGTGGCTTATTGCAATGGCATAACACTGCTACTGGCTTTGATTTCAGAGTGTTTTATGCACTACCTGCCGGGCAACTATTTTGCGCACTATAATACCACCAGTATATTCCTTATATTTATTATAGCCACCCTGCTGATGTGGGCTCTGCGCATATTTGTAAAAACACTATATGATGTAGCTTTCTCGAACACACGCGCCAAACGCATCCTTATTTACGGAGCATTGTCGGGAGGCGTAGGTCTGGCTAAGTATATCCGTTCGCAACGCCCTAGAAAATATGTAGTAAAAGGCTTTATTACGCACTACGATAAAGCCAAGCACCAACAGATTATGGGCGAAAAAGTTTATACGATAAACGACGATATTGCTGAAGTGATACGTAGGAACGATATCGAAGCAGTTATGATTTCGCCACTGCGTGTAAAAAGCTTCCGTGAAAACCAAGCGTTGCAGGATATGATTATAGGTGCGGGAGCCAAAATCTATATGGCACAGTCTGAGATAGAGCTGGATCGGAACCATCTGGAAGAAAACGACAATATCGACTACAGCCAGATGCAAATACGCGAGGTTAGCGTAGAGGAGCTTTTGCCACGCTCAGAGATTCGTGTGGACATGAAATCGATAGGCGAACTGCTCAGTGGTCAGCGCGTACTGGTAACAGGTGCTGCCGGTTCTATCGGCTCAGAGATCTGCCGACAGGTGGCCCAACTGAATCCAGCAGCCATGTTGCTGATTGATCAGGCAGAGACACCAGAGCACGACATCCGTCTGATGATGAAGAAGGACTACCCTAACATACCAGCCGAAACAGTGGTAACGTCGATATGCAAGGAGAAACGTATGGAAGAGCTGTTTAAGCGTTTCCATCCCGACTATGTGTTCCATGCTGCAGCCTACAAACATGTACCTATGATGGAAGACAACCCCAGCGAGGCTGTACAGAACAACATCTATGGCACCAAGATCATTGCCGACCTCAGTGTAAAATACGGTGTCAAGAAATTCGTAATGGTATCTACAGACAAGGCTGTAAACCCCACTAACGTGATGGGATGCTCTAAACGTATCTGCGAGATATACGTACAGAGTCTGGACCTGGCCATCAAGACACGCCGCATAGGCGCATATATGGAGAAACTGGGCAATGAGAACAGTTTTGTTACTGCAGGACAGATTGCCAGCCCTACAGCCAGGACCCAGTTTGTTACCACCCGTTTTGGTAACGTGCTGGGATCAAACGGAAGTGTTATTCCCCTATTCCGCGAACAGATTAAGAATGGTGGCCCTGTAACGGTGACAGATGAGCGTATTGTACGCTTCTTCATGCTGATACCCGAGGCCTGCAAACTGGTGCTCGAAGCAGGAACCAAAGGTAATGGTGGCGAGATTTTTGTATTCGACATGGGGCAGCCAGTGAAGATAGCCGACTTGGCAAAACGCATGATCAAACTAAGCGGAGCCAAAAACGTGGAAATCAAGTTTACGGGTCTGCGCCCAGGCGAGAAACTATACGAGGAAGTACTGAACGAACTGGAGGGCACCAAGCCCACATTCCACGAGAAAATACGTATCGCAGAAGTACGCGAGTACGACTACGACGCCGTTTGCAAGGATATCAACGAACTGATCGAGATATCTCAGCAATACGACGATATGGCAACGGTTGCCAAGATGAAACAGATTGTTCCAGAATACAAGTCAAACAACTCTATTTACGAGAAGTTAGACAAACCATCAGCATAGTTATCAAGCGTACAAACAAGGATAAGCCCCGTTATGTTAAAATAGCGTTAACATAACGGGGCGTTTTTGCTATGTCGCCGATTTTTTGTACCTTCGCATCCGTTTTGCCCTTTTTGGGCATCACATTCAGGAAAAATGTAAAAAGATTGTTTAGAAAATGGGTACAGGAAAATATCAAATTGCTGAACTAAAGGTAAGTACAGCCAACTACCAAGACATATTAGGCGACGAACGCAAGGACATGCTTCGCGATAGAATCCTAGAAATCATCGTCGGTGACAAGAAATATCGCGAAAAAAATTATACTGCCAGCAAATTAGCAGCAGAGTTGGGCACCAACCTCCGCTATATCTCTGCTGTGATGACAGAACGATTCCACACCAACTTTAATGGGTTGATGAACAAGCATCGTATCGAAGAAGCCATGAAACTGCTCACAGCAGAAGAATATAGCGAGATATCGATAAACGAGATTAGCGAGATGGTGGGTTTTGGCAGCCGTCAGGCTTTCTATGCTTCGTTTTTCAGATTTCTGAACACCACGCCCCGCGAATTCCGCGTCAGACATCTTGGTCCCAAGAAGCGCAAGAAATACCCCAAAAAAGCTTAATGCTTTTTGCGATACTCGTACAGCTCAAGTGAGTTAACGATATTCTGCCACAGCACATAGCATCCAGCACCTACCGATGCCACCGGATTCAGATAGGTATAGGCCACCCAGATGCTCAGAGCAGTATTTTTCTGGAATGAAGCCTGTCCACCATCTATCTCATCGCCAAACTGGTGCCCTATCCAGCGCCCCATCAGAAAAAGTACAAAACAGAGAATCAGCGACAGCATGGCTATCATAAGGAGTGTACGCCATGCTGCATCGCTATGAACGATGTTACGCACGGTAACCCCCGACGTTACAGCAAGCTGGGCAGCCCAGAGGTAGAACGAGAGGTCGGGAATACTCACAATCCAGGCACACAAGCGTTTGGCATAGTGCTGAACCAGCCAGCCAAGCACCAATGGCGCCACAAGCACCATCGCCAGCTTCTGCAGGATAATCATGAACACAGCCCAGAAACCAGTGCTAACGCCACGCTCCAATAGAGGGAACACGGCAGGAATCATCAGTGCCGATGCAAAGGCCGAGATAACAACATAAGCGGTCATCGTATTGATATTACCTCCAATCTTGGCAGTAACAACGGGAGCAGCAGTTGCCGCAGGACCGATGATACATGTCAGCACACTCTCCCAAAGCAGTTTCTGTTCTGGATTTCCCTCCACACAAAATATCACCCACACGTTAAGCGCCACAAGCGCCACCTGAGTGACTAAGATGCCCACATGCCAGCGATGAGGACGCATCTGATGAAAGTCGATACGACAATAGGTCGAAAACAGTGTAGAGAACACCATAAAGGGGAAAATGGTATCCACAACCTGTCCAAGCATATCGCCAGCACCATCGAGAAACGGCACCAAATAAAACATCAGATACACCACCGTTCCAACAGCAATAGCCACAGGAAGTGTCCAGTCTTTAAGAAATTGCTTCAGTTTCATGGTGCAAAATTACAAAAAATTTTTGTAATAAAGAAATTTTTAGTATCTTTGCAGCCAATATGAGTGTTACTGAGTTTATACATCAAGATAAGGAGTCAAAGCGATTCTCATTCGAAGTGCTGCCCCCTCTGAAGGGTACTGGCACAGCCAAGTTATTTGCCGATATCGACAAACTGCGAGAATTCGATCCTGCCTATATCAACATCACCACCCATCACTCTGAGTTTGTATATCACGAACTTGAGAATGGGCAGTTTGAGCGTCGTCGCATTCGTCGCCGTCCAGGCACCATCGCCATTGCCGCAGCCATACAGCAGCGTTACCAGATTCCCGTCCAGCCCCATGTCATCTGTAGTGGTGCTACCATCGAGGATATCGAGTACGAACTGCTCGATCTGCAATTCTTAGGCATTAACGACCTGTTATTGCTGCGTGGCGACAAGGCCAAGGAGGATAGTCGGTTCCAGCCTACCCCCGGAGGTCATGCCCATACAACCGACTTGATGGCTCAGGTAAAACAATTCAACGAGGGTTTCTTTGCCGATGGCACCCCCATCAAGAACCCAGGACGCCCGTTCGACTATGGCGTGGCTTGCTACCCCGAGAAGCACGAGGAAGCACCCAACCTTGAGATGGACATGCAATACCTGAAGCAGAAGCAGGACCTAGGCGCCCAATATGCCGTTACACAGCTGTTCTTCGACAATGAGAAGTACTATGCTTTTGTTGAGAAGGCCCGTCAGATGGGTATCACCATCCCCATCATCCCAGGCATCAAGCCCATGGCCAAGCTCACGCAGCTGACGGTAGTGCCGAAAACATTCCATTGCGACATCCCCGAACCCCTGGCCAAGGAGGTCGTAAAATGTAAGACCGACGAGGATGCCAAGCAGTTGGGGATAGAATGGACCACCGAGCAGTGCAAGGATTTGTATGCTCACGGTGTGCACAACATCCACTTCTACACCGTATCAGCAGTAGATAGTGTGGCCGAGGTCGTGAAGCGACTTCTTTAATTGAGCATTGACAGTTATGAGTTTCGACGAGGTAATAGGACAAAAAGAGGCCGAGGAGCGATTGTTACAGCTGGTACGCGAGGAGCGACTGCCCCACGCGCTGATGCTGTGCGGACCGCAGGGTTGTGGCAAGCTGCCATTAGCAGTTGCTTTTGCCTGCTATCTGCTGGAACAATCACCCAACACCCAACACCCATCACCCAACACCCAGGCCATGCTTGCCAAACTGGAGCATCCCGACCTGCACTTCACCTACCCCACCATCAAACTGCCATCGATGGGTGCCGAACACAAGCCAGTGAGCGACGACTTTGCCAAGGAGTGGCACGAGTTGGTGATGCGCAGTCTGTACTTCACCATGGAAGAGTGGATGACAGCCATGGGCGCCGAGAACCAGCAAGCCATCATCACGGCTGGTGAGAGCGACGATCTGGTTAGGAAGCTTAGTTTGAAATCCAGTCAAGGCGGTTATAAAATCAGCATCATCTGGCTCCCAGAGCGCATGAATATAGAGTGCGCCAACAAGTTGCTCAAGCTGATTGAGGAGCCCCCACAGCAAACCGTGTTCATCATGGTATGCGAAGAGCCCGACAAACTGCTCGAAACCATTCGCAGTCGTGTACAGCGCATCGACATCAAGAAGATAGCCAACGAGGCCATCGAGCAGGCACTGGTAGCCAAACGTGGTATTGGTGCCGACGATGCCCACCGTATAGCCCGACTGGCCAATGGCAGTTGGATAAAGGCACTCGAAGAACTGCAGGTAGGTTCAGAAAACGAGCTGTTTCTCGACATGTACGTGATGCTGATGCGCCTGGCCTACCAACGCAAGATCAAAGACCTGCGCAAGTGGAGCGAACAGATGGCAGGTATGGGTCGCGAGAAACAAAAGCGCTGGCTGATGTATTTTCTGCGCATGACGCGCGAGAACTTTATGTACAACTTCCACAACGAGGAACTGGTATATATGACGCAACGCGAAGAGGACTTTGCCAAGAACTTTGCCCGCTTTGTGAACGAGAAGAATATTCTGCCCATCACCGACATGGCCAATCTGGCCATCCGCGACATTGGTCAGAATGCCAATGGAAAGATTGTATTCTTCGACTTGGCATTACAGACGATAGTACTGCTTTTACAGCAGTAATTGACAATGAATAATTGATAATCGACAATTATATGGAAAAGAACAATGAACATACAGTAAGAATAGGCTGCGACCGCGGTTTGTGCCACCAGGCAGTGGGACGCCAGGACAAGCAGCTGAACACTTACGACTGGTTGGCCGATGTGCCTGGCAACCCCTACACAACCGATTTGGTAGAGGTTCAGTTCAAGCACACCCGCAAAGGCTACTACCACAACGTTAATAATCTGGAACTGAAGAAAGGCGACCTTGTAGCAGTTGAAGCCAGTCCAGGTCACGACATTGGTGTGGTAACCCTAACAGGTCGCCTGGTAAAACTGCAGCTTAAGAAGGTGAACATCAAGTCGCCCGATGATATCAAACGCATCTATCGCATAGCCCGCGAGAACGACATCCAGAAATGGCGCGAAGCCCAGGCCCGCGAGCATTCAACGATGATCGAGAGTCGTAAGATAGCCAAAGGCTTAGGTCTTGACATGAAGATTGGTGATGTAGAGTATCAAGGCGATGGCAATAAGGCCATCTTCTACTATATCGCCGACGAACGTGTAGATTTCCGTCAGCTGATCAAGGACCTGGCTCAGGCATTCCATGTACGTATCGAGATGAAACAGATTGGTGCGCGCCAGGAGGCAGGTCGTATTGGTGGAACAGGTCCCTGTGGACGCGAGTTATGCTGTGCTACTTGGATGAAGAACTTCTCGAGTGTGAGCACCAATGCAGCCCGCTTCCAAGACATCTCACTCAACCCGCAGAAACTGGCAGGAATGTGCGCCAAACTGAAGTGCTGTCTGAACTACGAGGTTGACGATTACGTAGAGGCAGGAAAGCAGCTGCCTGGCAAGGAGATTATCCTGCAGACACAGGACAGCGACTATCACCTGTTTAAGAGTGATATTCTGGCAGGCCTCTGCACCTACAGTACCGATAAGAACATTGCAGCCAACTGTGAAACCATCACTGCCGAGCGCGCCAAGGCAATCATCGAGATGAACAAGCGTGGCGAGAAGCCTGCATCGCTGAGTCACGACGAAGGCAAGAAGGTAGAGGCCAAGCCCCATATCGACTTGGCAGGCGGTGATATCAGTCGTTTCGACAAGGCCAAGAAAAAGAAGAAAAAGAAGAACAAGCCCAACCACAACCGACAGCCCAACGACAAGAAGGAGGCGAAGGATGCGAAATAAGGCTATCACACTGATACTGGCGATGGCAGGCTTACTGATGATGGTAGCCTGCGATCGTACAGTGGTGTATAATCACTACGAGCATGTCGATAACGAGGGTTGGGAGCGCACCGACACCATGCACTTCTACGTCTCCCCTATCAAGCACGCTGGCACCTATAGTCAGCAGCTGATGTTACGCACCAACAACCAACTGCCCTTCTTAGGCATCAGTGTGATTGTAGAGCAAGACATCTATCCCGCCGAACAATCCATGGGGCGCAAGTTGCGTAAACGTATCGATTGTCATCTGGTCGAGAAGAATGGTCACATCCTGGGCAACGGCATCAGCTGTTACCAATACACATTTAATGTGGACAGTCTGCAACTGAACGAAGGCGACTCACTGCACATGTACGTCATGCATTACATGAAGCAAGAGAACATGCCAGGCATCAGCGATGTCGGTATCCTAATTTCGCAGTAGGTTACGAGCAGCATCTATTCGCAGGAAGATAAACAGCAGCAGGGTGAATCCCCAGAGCGACGAACCGCCATAGCTGAAGAATGGCAACGGGATACCGATAACCGGCGTTAAACCTAACACCATACCTACATTGATAAACACATGGAAAAGGAATATGCTTACCACACAATAACCATACACGCGCCCGAACCTGTGCACCTGGCGTTCGGCCAAGTGTATCAGTCGTAATATCAGTGCCAGGAACAGTAGCAGCACGCCAGCCGAGCCCACAAAGCCCTCTTCCTCACCAACGGTACAGAAGATAAAGTCGGTATCCTGTTCGGGCACATATTTCAGTTTGGTTTGCGTACCATTCAAAAAGCCCTTACCTTGCAGTCCACCCGATCCGATGGCAATCTCACTCTGGTGCACATTATAACCAGCGCCCTTCAGGTCCTCCTCCAGTCCTAACAGCACGTTGATACGTACACGCTGGTGTGGCTCAAGCACATGGTTCAGCGCATAGTCGGCTACATTATAGAACATCAGTGAGCCTACCGCAAAAGCTGTAATCCAAAGATAGTTACGCAAACGCGTGGCCAGGAAACGGTATAGCAGATAAAACACCAGCACCGTACAAAGCCCCATCTCTACATAGTTCAGGTCGAAGGGGATAATCAGCAGTCCGAAAATCAGTGCCACCAGCGTAACGCCTCCCGCTGCCAGTGCCATGCGCATGGTGTCACGCTTATCATTGCAGTACACATACACCAGGGCAATCGAGAACAGCTGCACCATCAGCAGCACAGCAAACTTACCCACCGAGGTAGGCGTATATACCATCATGGTATCGGCAAAACGTATGCCCACCACAAAGTAGATCACCATCGCCACACCAGTAAACAGGATACTGCCAGGCATTCCCTCGCGATACAGCATCAGGAAGAACGACAGATACACCAATGCCGAACCCGTTTCGCGCTGCAGCACGATAAACAGCATAGGCACAAAAATCACTGCCAACACCAAGGCAAAGTCCTTCCATTTGGCAATGGTAAAGCCGTAGGTATTCATCAGTTTAGCCAGTGCCAATGCTGTGGCAAACTTGGCAAACTCGGCTGGTTGCAGTCGGATGGGTCCCAACACCAGCCACGATCGGGATCCCTTGATACTATGCGGATTAAAGATGGTGCCGAACAGTAGTAGCAGCATCACACCAAATATGATATAGGCAAACATATCCAGATAGCGATCGTCGAGCATCAGGATGACGAAGCCCAGCACAATCGAGGTACCAATCCACACGATCTGCATACCCGAGCGAGTGCTCAAGCTAAACAAGTCGGTTTCGCCATAACTATAGCTGGCACCACACACACTCACCCATCCAAAAGTAAGCAGGGCGATATAAATGATAATCGTCCAGTAATCGAGCGAGCGAATCACTCCTTTTTCTTTTCTGTTACCTATCGCCTGCGCCATAAGCTATTCTGCGTTCCTGAATACTCTTGGCCTTTGCTATGCTGGCCTCAGAGAGTTTACCTTTTAAATATTTCTCCATAATCAAACCGCCGATGGGCACACCGTAAGTGGCACCCCATCCACCGTTCTCAACATATACGGCTACAGCAATCTTCGGGTTCTCCATCGGAGCAAATCCCATAAATACCGAGTGGTCGTGTCCGCGGTTCTGGGCTGTACCCGTCTTTCCGCAGGCATTAAAATCATACTTTCCCAATTCCCTACATGTACCACCTAATACCGACGAGCGCATACCCTGCACCACGTATTCATAAGCCTCACGACTGGCTTTGGTGTAATGCTTGCGGGTGTAAAGGGTATCCAATGGCTGTCCCTGCACCTGTCTAACCACGTGAGGCACCAGATAATAGCCTCGATTGGCGATGGTAGCGCCCAGGTTGGCAATCTGCAGTGGTGTGGCGTTAACCTCACCCTGACCGATGGCAATGGATATGACGGTCAGTCCGTTCCACGAGCCCTTATAGGCTTTATCGTAGAACATGGCGTTAGGAATCAGTCCGCGCTTCTCACCTGGCAGGTCGATACCCAGACGGTATCCGAATCCCATTGATACCATATAGTCGCGCCAGGTGTTCATGGCGTTCTGCACCGATCCATACTTGCTCATATTGGTATTTATCATATGATACAAGCCCCAGCAGAAATAACTGTTACACGATGTACTCAGGGCTGGCACCAATGGCAGAGGTGCCGCATGTCCGTGACAGCCCACGTGCAAACCTTTGAAGTTAAATCCGTGCGAGCAGGGGTACATGGTATGTGCGTTTATCACCCCTTCGGTCATAAACGTCAGTCCCTGGGTGGTCTTAAAGGTCGAGCCTGGTGGATACTGTCCCATGATGGCACGGTTAAGCAGTGGTTTCCACACATCCTGCGACAAGGCACGATGGTTCTTACTGCGCAGTCGTCCCACCATCTGTCGTGGGTCGTAGGTTGGCGACGACACCATACACAACACCTCGCCGGTAGCAGGCTCGATGGCCACGATGGCACCAATCTTACCCTCCATCAGACGTTCGCCCAGTGCCTGCAATTCGGCATCGATACCCAATGTCAGGTTCCTACCGGGGATGGCTCGCTGGTCGAGTGCTCCATTCTGATAGCGCCCTTGGATACGTCCATGGGCATCACGCAGCAGTATCTGTATGCCTTTCTGTCCGCGCAGTTCTTTCTCGTACGAGCGTTCTATACCCAACTTACCGATATAGTCGCCAGGCTGGTAGTAATCATCCTCCTCGATATCGCCAGGCGACACCTCAGCCACATCGCCCAACACGTGGGCTCCCATGCTGTAGGTATATTGGCGCACACTGCGCTTCTGGATGTAAAACCCAGGGAAACGGTACATTTTTTCTTGGAACACGCTAAAATCTCTGTCACTTAGCTGACTCATAAACAACTGTTCTGTAAAACGCGAGTAACCCGGATTCTTACTTCGATCCTTTATGGTGGTCATGCGCCGTTCAAACTCCTCCTTGGTAATACCCAAGGCCGTGCAGAAGTCGAGTGTGTCTAAACGGTCCTTCACCTCGTTCATCACCACCATGATGTCGTACGAAGGCTGGTTATACACCAGCAGTTTTCCCCTGCGGTCTAATATCGCACCACGCGAGGGGTACTCTATCTTTTTAAGAAAAGCATTCGAGTCGGCACTCTTCTTATAGTCATCGCTGGTAATCTGTAGCATAAACAAACGCACGATGTAGATGAACACAATCAGTGCGGCCCCCCCAGCAATCACATATTTGCGGTATTCCAGATCAAAGTCCTTCTGCTTCACCGGCTTCTAACACTTTCTATAGCCAAAATCAGCACGATGGTAAGCACAGAGCTTACTGCCGATCGGGCCAACCATAACAGCACATCAAAAAAGTTAAATGCCTCGAGTGCAAAAAACACCAGGCAATACAATAGTGTAAGCAGTGTACTTAATGTCACAAACTTACTAAATCCCAGCGCTTTGGTCGAAGCCTCCAGGTCGTCGGCCGAGTCGCGTGGCACTACCAGTTCAATCAGATATGTCTGCGCCAGTGCCACCAGTGTCATCACACAGGCAGCCAGTCCGGGTGTATTCGAGAATATATCGATGAGCAGTCCTAACAAGAAGCACGACACCAGTACCAGCCATTTGGGGGAGTTACGCCTGAAGGTGATGACAAAATAAACGTATAACAGCGGTGTGCCCACCCCAAGCAGGTGCACATGGTTCAGGATAAGCACCTGCACCAGAAACAGGGTCACAAACATCACCAGTCGGTTTATCAATTCTATCTTCATACTGCTAACGTCGCTGTTTAAAACTGATAGAGTCGCGTGCGGCCTGCATCAGTGCAGCGCGCTCGGCAATACTCTTATCGCTTATCACTACTACATCGCGCAGATTACCGAAGTCGGTACTCAGGCGCACTTTCAGTTTGTAACTCAAGCCATCACTCGAGTTGTAAACCTGTTCAATCTTACCCACCTGTACTCCCGAAGGGAAGATCGACGAGAATCCGCTGGTAACCATCCACTCGCCCAGGTTAAACTTGGCGTGACGTGGCACATCTTCGACATATGCCACCGAAGGGTCGCCACCATACCAGTGCAGATAGCCAAAATAGCCACGGTTACGAATGCTGCAGCTGATGCGCGACGAGGCGGCATTCAAGGCCGAGATAACCACCGAATAGTGGTCGCTCACCAAGTAAACCACACCAACCACGCCATTACCGCATGCCACACCCATATCGGGCTCAACGCCATCCTTACGACCTTTGTCGATGGTAATCAGGTTCTCAGCCTTGTGTATGGAGTTCTCAACCACCTTGGCAGAAATCAGCTGGTAATTGCTCAAGAAAGCCAGCTCTTCACGCTCAGCGGCAGTTGTGTCCTTGGTAGCTTCAGCATACAGGCGTCGCAGCTGGTCTAGCTGTCGTTCCTGATAGATGTTACGCAGGGTTAGTTGTTCGTTCAGCTCGGCCATAGCCATGTAGCTGGTCACTTTACTCTCCATCTCGTACACCTTACCTGCCACCGCATTGGCACTAGTAAACCACACACTATTCTGATAGCTGTTGTACTTAAACAACAGAACAACACTGACTACTTCGAGTAATACGAAAACTAGCCAGTGGTGATACTTGTATAGAAAATCCAGCAGGTTTCTCATCTACCTGTCAATTATTTCTCTATCTCATCAAGAAATTAAATCTGTCGATATTCTTCAGTGCGATGCCTGCACCCTTAGCCACACTGTGCAAGGGGTCCTCGGGCACGTGGAATGGGATGTGCATCTTGTCGGTCAGACGACGGTCCAGACCACGCAACAGTGCACCACCACCAGAGAGGTAGATACCATTCTTCACGATATCGGCATACAGTTCTGGGGGTGTATTCTCGAGTGCTGAGAGAACAGCGTTCTCAATCTTAGCCACGGTCTTATCCAGACAGTGTGCAATCTCCTGATAGCATACAGGCACCTCCATAGGCAGGGCTGTAATACGGTTTGGTCCGTGCACGATAAAGTCCTCAGGAGCCTCGTCACCCAGGTCGGTCAGAGCCGATCCCACGTTAATCTTGATACGCTCAGCCATACGCTCCGAAACCTTCACGTTGTGCTGACGGTACATATACTCCTGGATATCAGCAGTCAGGTCGTCACCAGCAGTACGAATCGAGTTGTTTGATACGATACCACCCAGTGAGATGACAGCGATCTCGGTAGAACCACCACCGATATCAACAATCATGTTACCCTCTGGTGCCTCCACATCAATACCGATACCGATGGCAGCAGCCATAGGTTCAAAAATCAGGTAAACGTCACGACCATCGGCATGCTCAGCCGAGTCGCGTACAGCACGCAGCTCAACCTCGGTCGATCCCGAAGGAACGCCAATCACCATACGCAGTGAAGGCGAGAACAGGCGACTACCTGTGTGTACCATCTTAATCAGTCCGCGCATCATCTGCTCGCAGGCCGAGAAGTCGGCGATCACACCATCGCGCAGCGGACGGATAGTACGTATATTCTCATGAGTCTTCTCATACATCATCTTCGCCTCGTTACCAACAGCAATCATCTTGTCGGTACGGCGATCCAATGCAACAACCGATGGCTCATCTACCACAATCTTATCATCGCTGATAATGATGGTATTGGCAGTGCCAAGGTCCATTGCAATTTCCTGTACGAAACTAAAAAATCCCATTCTTCAATTATCAATTGTCAATTATCAATTTTCAATTACTTAGCGGTTTTCTCGAACCAGGCATTGATAGCAGTATCGTAGTGGCTGCTCACACCAAAGGCGCGTGTAGCAAACATACGGCGATCCTCAATATCAGTCTGTGCACCCTTCTTGTTCAGAATATCGAGCAGCACGCTGTACTCAGCCTTACTGGGCACAATCACAACATCCTTAAAGTTCTTGGCTCCGGCACGAATCAGTGAGATACCACCGATATCAATCTTCTCAATGATATCAGCCTCGCTGGCACCACTGGCCACAGTCTGTTCAAATGGGTAAAGGTCAACAATCACCAGGTCGATTTCAGGAATCTCATACTGCTTCATCTGTGCGAGATCACCCTCGTTTTCTCTGCGAGCCAGAATACCTCCAAACACCTTTGGATGCAGAGTCTTTACACGTCCGCCCAAAATAGATGGGTAGGTAGTAACATCCTCTACCTTCTGACACTCATAACCAAGCGATTCGATAAACTGCTGTGTTCCACCAGTCGAGAGGAACTTTACGCCCTCATCGTTCAATTTCTTCAAAAGATCATCCAGTCCATCCTTGTGGAAAACAGATACCAATGCGGTCTTAATTTTCTTAATTTCAGCCATTTTTTATCCTTATAACGTTATAAATATAAATTTTGGGTGCAAAGGTACAAAAAGAAAACGGATTAACCTCAATTTCTCGACGAAATTTTCAGATTAATCCGTGTTAAAAATATGATAGGTCAATTATTTCAAGGTAAAATTGCGCACCCATTCCTTCATGGGCTCTAACTAAATCAGGTTCATCCCCAGTGCCTTGCACTGCTTGCGCATCTCCTCTGGCCAGATACTTGCCTGAATCTCACCGATATGGCCTTTATGCAGCAGCACCATGCACAGTCGGCTCTGTCCGATACCGCCACCAATACTCAGTGGCAGTTTATCGTTCAGCAGCTGCTGGTGGAAGTAAAGCTGTTTGCGCTCTTCCTTGCCCTCCAGTGTCAACTGGCGCAGCAAGCTCTCCTTATCCACACGGATACCCATGCTCGACAGTTCAAAGCTACGTCCCAGCACAGGATACCAGATCAGAATGTCACCATTCAGTCCGGCGCGCCCGTCTTCAGCCACCGTACTCCAGTCGTCGTAGTCAGGAGCTCGTCCATCGTGCTTCTCTCCATTACTCAGTTTGCCGCCGATACCAATAATAAATACGGCGCCATACTTCTCACAGATAGCATCCTCGCGCTCCTTCGGTGTCTTGTCGGGATACATCTGCAACAGTTCCTCGGCATGTACAAAATGGATTTTTTCGGGCAGGAATGGTTTGATCTGCGGATAGGTTTCGCAAGTCAGGTACTCCGTACGCCGGATAGCAGCATAGATACGCTCCACGATATTTTTCAGGAAAGCCAGTGTACGGTTCTCCTTCTGTATCACAGCCTCCCAGTCCCACTGGTCCACATACAGCGAGTGCAGGTTATCCAGTTCCTCGTCGGCACGTATGGCGTTCATATCGGTATAGATACCATAGCCAGGTTCAATTTTATACTCAGCCAGACTCAAGCGCTTCCACTTAGCCAGCGAATGTACCACCTCAGCCTTGGCATCCCCCAGATCCTTAATGGGGAAGCTCACAGGGCGCTCCACCCCATTCAGGTCGTCGTTGATACCCAGCCCCTTCAGCACAAACAGAGGTGCTGTTACACGTCTCAGTCTCAGTTCTGTCGACAGATTCTGTTGAAAGAACTCCTTTATCAGTTTAATACCCTGTTCCGTCTGCTTCATATCCAGCAGCGGTTCGTACATCACGGGTTTAATTACTTGTCCCATTTTAATCGTTAATGATAATTTTGCGTGCAAAGGTACACATTTTTGTTAATATTGCAAGCAAAAAGCCAATTATTTTTGCAAAATGACATAACAACTTTGACTTTTACTATCTATTTGACAGCATTCACGCACAAATAAAGGGCGCGCACCTCACGGCGTACGCCCCTCCAGATATCAAAAAATTAATGGACTGATAAATCATTAAGGCTCAACGCCTTTTATTTCTAACCAACACTCAATATTAATTGCGCTGCAAAGATAATCATAAAACCACAACTAAAAGTAGAGTTTTTTATTTATTTAAAAGATTTAAAAGATTTATTGACCAATATCATTAAATCGACACAATATAGGATTCTATCGCTTAAAATATCATCATTCAACCAACGGAAATAAAAAAATCCCAACCACCCTCAAGGGCAGTTGGGACCAAATATGATGATCTTTACTATCTCATCACTGTCAGAATCAGATGCCAGCGGCAGCAATCCACTCGTAAACGCAGCTTGCTACACCGAACAGGGCGATACCTGCGGTACAAATAGCCAAGGCAATCTTGGTATTGCCATCGCTCTCGAATGTAGGCAGGGGAGCATCTGTCTTTGTGATATACATAGCCTTTACAATCAGCAGATAGTAGTAGAGTGACACCACGGTGTTAACCAAGGCGATGAATACCACGCCATAGGCCATAGGCTCACCATTCTGCACGCCAGCCATGAACACAAAGAACTTAGAGAACATACCTGCAAATGGAGGAATACCAGCCAACGAGAACAGCGCCAGCGTCATCAGGAAGCTCAGCTTGGGGTTGGTCTGATAGAATCCGTTGTAGGCAGCCATATCTGTGCGACCACCGTTGTTCTGCTCAACCACGTTAATCACGGTGAACACAGCCATGTTAGCTACGATGTAAACCAACACATAGTAAGTCAGTGCAGCCACACCCAGCTCTCCATTGCCAACCACTGCCAGCATGATATATCCAGCCTGTGAGATAGAGCTGAACGCCATGAAGCGCTTCAGTTCGCTCTGACGGATAGCAAACAGGTTAGCGATGGTGATTGAGAGTACAATCACGATATACAGCAGGTAGTCCCAGTACTCCACCATCGGACCGAAGGCCTTCATCAGGATAGTGCACAGTGTGATAGCGGCAGCACCCTTCGAGATAACGCTCAGGTAACCAGTCACAGGTGTAGGCGCTCCCTGATAGGTATCGGCAGTCCAGAAGTGGAAAGGCACCAACGAAATTTTGAAGCCCAGACCACTGAAGAAGAATACCAGACCCATGATGCACAGAGGTGAGTCAGAAACGGCCGCACAAACATCCTCGAAGTACAGCGTACCAGTAGCAGCATAGATGAACGAGATACCGAACAGCATCACACCACTTGAGAAGGTAGCAACCAGGATGTACTTAGCAGCACCCTCGGCACTCTCCTTGCGATCGCGGTCGAAAGCCACCATACATGCCAAGGGCACCGATGCCATCTCCAATCCCAGGAAGAAGAGCAGGAACGAGCCGCTCGACATCATCACGAACATACCCAGCAGGGTACTCAGAATGAGCATATAGAACTCACCAGCGATACGCTGGCGTGTAGCAGCCCACGAATTCGACATGATAACCACAATCAGCGTACCGAAGGCCAGAATGGCTTTCATCACGTTGATAGCAGGCGATGTCACATAGATACCACCGAAAGCAGTGGTAGGTTCATTGTGAATCAGGCAGCTGGGGATAGTAGCCATCAGCATCAAGCTGGTGAGCAACCACAACGATTTTTTACTATCAGCGTTACGATGCGCGAAGAAGTCGGCAAAGAATACGATGATCAAGCCCAGTACCAATACAAACTCGGGCTGCATATGCATAAAATCACTATAATTCATATCTTAGTCCTCCTTCTTTACATTACACCAATTGACTCCAAGATTGTACCAGCTGCAGGCGAAATCATATCGCTCACCCAGAATGGGAACGAACCCAGACCAGCCACGCAGAAAATCAGACAGATCACAGCCACGCGCTCATCCCATGAAGCATCGGTGAGCTCCAGGAAGTGCTTGTTCTCCACCTCACCATACAGAATCTTACCAACCACACGCAGGATGTAAACCGCTGTTACAACGATTGACATACAAGCGATGATGGTAGCCACCATACGGAACGAAGTGTTGGGGTCGCCGCTCAGTGGGTGAGCACCGAACGAACCAACAAAGATGGTCATCTCAGCAATGAATCCCGAGAAACCAGGCAGTCCGAGGTTAGCCAAACCGGCAATCACATACCCCACAGCCAGGAAAGGCATAATCTTCATCAGTCCAGCCAGCTCGCGGATATCACGAGTGTGTGTACGACCGTAGATCATACCAATCAGTGCGAAGAACAGGGCTGTCATTAATCCGTGCGACAGCATCTGCAGAACAGCACCAGTCACAGCTGTCTGACTCATCATCAGCAGGGCGAAGAGCACCAGTCCGCAGTGCGAAACCGAAGAGTAAGCATTGATATACTTCAGGTCGGTCTGTACGCAGGCACTCAGGGCACCATATACCACCGAGATGGTTGTGAGGATGAGGAAGATCCATGAGAGATCCTGAGCAGCCTCAGGCAACAGATACATAGCCACACGGAAGCAGCCGTAACCTCCCAGCTTCATCAGTACACCAGCGTGCAGCATCGAAACAGCTGTAGGTGCCGATGCGTGACCGTCAGGGCTCCATGTGTGGAATGGGAACAGCGCACCCAGCACACCGAATCCGATGAAGATGAATGGGAAGAAGATGTTCTGGATATGACCAGGAATGCAGTGGTTAGCAGCAATCGTGGTCAGCTCGAAGGTGTAGTTACCACTATAGATACCGTTGAAGTAGTAGATACCCAGCAGTCCCAGAATCAGCAGTGCCGATCCACCCATCAGCATCAGGGTGAGCTTCATGGCCGAATACTCCTTGCGACCAGAACCCCACACACCAATCAACAGGTACATAGGAATCAGTGCCACCTCGTAGAACATAAACATAGTAAACAGGTCGGTAGAGATAAAGAAGCCATACACACCTGTCGAGAGCAGGGTGAACCAGAGGAAGTACTCTTTGGTGAGTGGCTTCAGCTGCCATGAGGCAAAGGTACCGGTAAACACGATGATGCTCGAAAGCAGCAGCATCACTACCGAGATACCGTCAACACCAACGCTGTAAGCGATATTCAGCGACTTAAACCAAGGTGTGCTATAGGTAAGCAGCATCTCGGCAGTATTACCAGCAGCACGCTCCTGAATAAAGTAGATGGTCAACCAAACAGAGAGGGCCAACAGACACGAAGCTCCCGTTACCATCACACCACGCACCTGATTCACGTTCTTGGCTAGCCAGAGGCCCACCAGCATCAGGGCTGGAATTATTACGAAAATACTTAATATACTCATATTTTTAGATGCATAAAAGGATTAATGTCAAAGCAACTGAACCCGTAATGAACCATACAGCATACTGGCGCACGTCGCCGCTCTGCCAGCTGCGGATACTCTCACCACCCTCGTTAGCGCCCCATGCCAGGAAGTTGAAGGTGCCATCCACTACGTGACGGTCGAACCAGGCAATGGGTGTACAAACCAGACGGAAGATGATGCGATGTGTCACATACTGCCAGATTTCGTCCTGATAGAAACGCTTGTAGGCTGCGCGATGCAGCTTGGGGAAGGTTGCATACAGACGATCGGCAATAGGCTGCTGCTCACCCTTATAGATATAGGTAGCAAGACAGATGCTCAAGATAGCAATCACTGTAGAGGTGGCTGCAATCTGTGTGTTAAAGTGGATGGTGTAATCGGTACCAGCAGCACTTACGTAGCTACCGAACGAACCGCCCCAGCCAGCAAAACCACCGATAGTGGTGTAAACACCCACGCCAACGGTAATCACACAAAGCACAATCAGAGGAATCGTCATGGTGAGAGGAGCCTCGTGTGGTGTATGATGTGCATGAGCCTCCTTGTTCTCAGTACCCCAGAAGATACCGTAGTACAAACGGAACATGTAGAAGGCAGTCATGGCAGCGATACCCGTCATAATCCAACCAACCACCGGACTGTACTCCATGCAGGCTGTGATAATCTCCTCCTTTGAGCTGAAGCCCGAGAAGAAGGGGATACCAGCGATAGCCAGACACGAAATCAGGAAGGTGATATGGGTGATAGGCATATACTTACGCAAGCCACCCATCAGCGCCATCTCGTTGCTGTGAACCGCGTGGATGATACATCCGGCACCCAGGAACAGACAAGCCTTGAACATGGCATGTGTAAACAGGTGGAACATACCAGCCATATAACCCAGCTGAGCGTGGTTGTCGAGCACGGCACCATGGTGTCCGGGCAGTGACACACCCAGTGCCACCATCATAAAGGCAATCTGCGAGATGGTCGAGAAGGCCAGTACACGCTTGATATCGCTCTGGGCGCAAGCCACAGCAGCTGCATAGAAAGCGGTAAACACGCCCACCCAAACCACAATGCTCATAGCCTGTGGGGCATACTCAATCCACAAGGGGAACATACGTGCAATCTGGAACACACCAGCCACCACCATGGTAGCAGCGTGAATCAGCGCCGACACAGGTGTAGGACCCTCCATGGCATCTGGCAGCCAGATGTGCAGTGGGAACATTGCACTCTTACCGGCACCACCGATAAACATCAGCACCAGCGCTGTAGGAATGATGAAACCACCAGCGGCAACAGCCTTAGTCAGGTTAGCCTCGATGAAAGGTGTTGTACCCTGTCCCATCACGATATCGCCAGCAAACGAGAAGCTGAACGAGTCAACGAAGTAACCGAAGGTCAGGATACCTACGAGGAAGAACATATCGGCAAAACGAGTCACGATGAATGCCTTCTTCGAGGCAGCGATGGCGGGCTTCAATGGGTAGTAGAAACCAATCAGCAGGTACGAGCTCACACCTACCAGCTCCCAGAACATATACATCTGGAAGATGTTGGTGGCCAGCACCAGACCCAGCATCGACATGGTGAACAGCGAGAGGAAAGCGTAGTAACGCTGGAATCCCTTCTCGCCATGCATATAGCCGAACGAGTAGATATGTACCATCAGCGAAACGGTTGAAATCACAATCAGCATCATCACGCTGATAGGATCCAACAGGATACCGAGGTCGAAATGCAGGTTACCCAGAGGCAACCAGGTAAAGTTATAGGGTACAAAAGTCTGATACACGCCATCCACACGGTCCATTCCAAAATACTGGAAGGCAGTGAGGTAAGAGAGTATCGTAACCAGTCCCAACGAGCAGGTGCCGATCAGTCCGGCCACCTTATGCTGCATCTTCATACCAGCCAGTCCAAGAACGATGAACGACAGCAGTGGCAGAAGCATTATGAAAATTGTGTAACTAAACATAATTTCTTAATTCTTAATTCTTAACTTTTAACTACTACTATCGTTTCATATTCTGGATAGCCTCAACACTATCACTCTTGAACTTGCGATACACATTGATGATGATAGCGATAGCCACAGCGCTTTCAGCCGCAGCCACACCAATCACGAAGAGTGTCATGAACATACCCTCCATACCGTTTGGATAGAGCAAGCGGTTGATGGCGGCAAAGTTGATATCAACGGCGTTGAGCACCAGCTCCACCGAGATGAGCATGGCAATCAGGTTGCGACGCGTGGTGAAGCCATACACACCGATAAAGAACAACAGGGCACTCAGTGCGAAATAACATTCTACTGGAATCATGCTTTATCCTCCTTTCTTGCTACAACCAAGCCACCGATGATACATGCCAGCAGGAATACTGAGATGAACTCGAAAGGCAGTACATACTGATATTTACCCGAACCAACGAGAGCTGTACCAATCTCCTTCATCGGCACCTCTACGCCAGCAATCTCCTGTGTATAGAAACCGGTCTTAAGCAGAATCAAGCCAACCACCACCAGTCCGGCCAATGCAGCCAGAGCGCCGGTAATCATCTTGCTACTCTTAACACGTTCCTCCAATCCCTGAAGTGTGCGCTTGCTCACCAGTTGGATGGCAAACACATAGATCATCGTAACGCCACCGGCATATACGCTAATCTGAGCGGCTCCAAGGAAGGTGTAATCCAGCAGGAAGTAGATACCTGCGACACCAAAGAGCACGAACAACATGAATGTTGCGGCTCGCATAATCTTCGTCGTGGTCACGCACATCAGCGCCGAAGCGATGATGAAGACCGCGAGAATGATAAACATAACTGTATTACCCATAATGCGTTACTTGGTTTTAGTGTTAAACTTACCGACCTGCCACTCAGCTCCACCGTTGATGAGGTTAGGCAGCGATCCACCCTGGTAAACCTCCTTGTTCAGGTGGAGCACCAGACGCGAGCGGTCGAACACAGCGTTCTCAAAGTCGTTTGTAAACTCGATGGCATCAAAGTTGCAGGCATTGGTACAAAGCTGGCAGAACATGCAGTCGCCCAGGTCGTACGCATAATCATCGAGTACCTTCTTTTTCTTACCTGTCTCAGGATCCTCAGCCATGTGTGCTGTAATCTTGATGGTTCCGTTAGGACAGGCTTTTTCGCACAATGTGCAAGCCGTACACTTGTAGCTACCGTCTTCGTTGCGCTTAAAGGTCAAGCGTCCACGATGACGTTTCGATACGTGCAGTGTGGTCTTGCGGTTTTCGGGATACTGCTCTGTTGACTTATTGGTGAAGAAATCCTTGAAATACTCCTTCCAAGTTGTCTTCATACCAGTAGTCAAAGTCTTCAGGCCATGCCCGATTTCTCCGAAATATGTTTTGTTATCTTCCATTGCTATACCTTATTTAATATAGAGGCCCAGGGCCACCACAACAGTCATCAATACCAGGTTAATCAGTCCCAGAGGCATCAAGTACTTCCACTCCAGCTTCAGAATCTGGTCGATACGCAGGCGTGGGAAAGTCCACTTCACCCACATCAGCAGCCAAACCACCAGCAGGGTTTTGCCGAAGAACCAAACGATACCGGGGATGTAGTTCATCACGGTATCAAAAGCCTCCACGCCGATGTTGATAGGCGCCCAGCCACCCAGGAAAACAGCCGAAGCCAGACCTGCGATGATAAAGAGGTTCAGGAACTCAGCCAGGTAGAAGAAGCCGAAGCCCATACCCGAATACTCGGTATGGTGTCCGGCAGTCAGCTCACTCTCAGCCTCAGCCATATCAAACGGGCCACGGTTAGCCTCGGCGTTACCGGCAATCAGGAACACCACGAAGGCAATCAGGGCAGGGATATGCCCCTGGAAAATCAGCCACTTGAAAGCACCTGTCTGTGCCTCCACGATACCACTCATCTGCATGGTACCAGTCAGCACCACAGCAGCAATCAGACAGAGGCAGAGCGACATCTCGTACGAGATTATCTGAACAGCCGCACGCATGGCCGAAACCACCGAGTACTTGTTGTTCGATGCCCAACCAGCCAGGAAGATACCAACCACGCCTATCGACGAGATGGCTGTTACCAGGAAGATACCTACATTAAAGTCGAGCACATGAGCACCATTGTTCCAGGGCAGGAAGCTGAAAGTACCTACCGAGGCAATGATCACCAGCAAAGGAGCCACTGCATAGAGCAACTTATCTGCACGATCCACGAAGAAGATCTCCTTGACGAGCATCTTCAGCACATCGGCAAAGATCTGCAGTGTTCCGTGGAAACCCACACGTGTAGGTCCCAGTCGGCACTGGAAGTAAGCGCAAACCCAGCGCTCCATCATAATCATCAGCATGGCAATCAGCGCATATCCAACCAGGATACCAGCGCCAACCAGCACGCATTCAATCAATATCGACCAGAAATCTCCTAAACCGAGAGTCTCGCGCAGGAGAGCGTCGAACCATGTTGTAAATATAGAAAAGTCGAACATAAATACTTCAATCTTTCAATTTTTCAATTCTTCATTTTTTCCGACTATCGGTCGATATCAGGAATCACAACGTCAATAGCAGCACAAGTGGCAATCAGGTCGGCAATCTTCTGTCCACGCAACATGGGGTCGAAGGCACCCACCAGCGAGAGTCCCATGGGTCGCATCTTCATGCGGTAAGGACTCTTATCGCCACGAGAGTCGAGATAAACACCAAACTCACCGGCCACGCCCTCAACCGAGTAGTACCACTGTCCCTCGGGCACCTTGATGATAGGCTTCTGCTTCACGTAGAAGTCACCCTCAGGGATATTGTCGATGAGTTGCTCGATGATATTCAAGCTCTGGTACATCTCGTTGATGTGTACCAGGTAGCGGTCCATAGAGTCACAACCAGTCAGTATGCACTGCTCCCACTCCACCTTGTCGTACATATCGTATGGGTGGTTCTTACGCACATCACTCTTCCAACCCGAAGCACGTCCGGCAGGACCAGTCACTGCATATGAGATACAGTCTTCCTTGCTCATTGGTCCGCACTTCTCCAGTCGGTTGTGTGTAATCACGTTGTCACCAAACACATCCATGTACTCCTGAATCATGGGTCGCAGGTACTTCACCAGTGCCTTCACGTTCTGTACAAAGTTAGGATCGATGTCGTCCTGCAGTCCACCTATTCTATAATAATTCTGGATCAGACGTCCACCGGTGGTCTCCTCCATACAGTTCAGCACATGCTCACGGTCGCGCATGCCATACAGGAAGGCAGTCAGGGCGCCCAGGTCTTGAGCCACACACGAGGTGTACAGCAAGTGCGAATCCAGACGCTGCAACTCGTCCATGATGGTACGGATATACTTGATACGGTCGGTGAGCTCCACGCCCATGGCCTCTTCAATCACACCTACCAGTGCATGACGGTGCTGCATGGCACCCAGATAGTTCAGACGGTCGGTCAGTGCCAGTGTCTGAGGATAAGTCATTCCCTCCCACATCTTCTCGATACCACGATGGATATAACCAAAGTGTGGATAGATGCGCTTCACGGTCTCACCGTCGAGTACTGTCTGCAAGCGCAGCACACCATGGGTAGCAGGGTGCTGAGGACCGATGTTAATCACATAGTCGTCGGCCTCAAACAGTTTGTTCTGCTTGCACTGCAGCTTACCCTCCTTGTCCAGATAGTACTCCAGACCGTAGTCAGGCTCTACATCATCCTCCAGGGTGTACTTATCGTTAAACTCCCAGTCCTTACGGAAGGGATGTCCCTTAAAGTCGGTACGCAGGAACAAGCGGCGCATATCATGATGCCCCAGGAACACGATGCCGAAGAAATCGTACACCTCGCGCTCCAGCAGCTCAGCCACTCTCCAGATGTCAGAAACGGTAGGGATATAAGGCGTATCGTTCTGTGTCTGTGCAATCTGCTTCACAGCGCAACGCTCGTGGGTGTTGGTATTCTCCAGGATATACACACAACCCAGTCCCTCTTCACCGAAGTCCTCACCTACAATGGTCACAAGATAGTCGAAACCTTTCTTGCTCTTCAAGTTCAGCATCTCCGAGGCGAACTTCTCAAAATCGAATGATACAAATTCTAATTTCATGCTTTGTCCTCCCCGTTCTTCAATTCTTCAACTTTTGAACTCTTCAATTCTTCCACAAATTCCTGTGGCACGTCTGTCACCACGATGGGCTCTCGGCGATGATCGCCCAGGTTGTTACGGAAGGTCAACTCCTCGTTCGAAACACCCAGCTCACGCTCCTCAGCGTTCTGCTTGTGGTTTGCGCCACCGAAGAATTTCTCTACCTTAACCTTACGCTGCAGCTGCATCATACCATACATGATAGCCTCGGGACGTGGGGGACAGCCAGGGATAAACACATCCACAGGCACAATCTCCTCGATACCCTTTACCACGTGGTAGCTCGACTTGAACGGACCGCCGCTGATAGCGCAGCCACCAACAGCCACCACATACTTAGGCTCAGCCATCTGGTCGTACAAACGCTTCAGGGCTGGGGCCATCTTGTGGGTGATGGTACCTGCACACATAATCAGGTCGGCCTGTCGTGGTGAGTTACGTGTCACCTCGAAACCAAATCGGGCGAAGTCGTAACGCGAGCAACCGCAAGCCATAAATTCAATACCACAGCACGATGTAGCAAAAGTGAGTGACCACAGTGAGTTACTACGTCCCCAGTTAATCAACTGGTCAAGCGAACCTGTAACCACGTTTACGCCACCCTCATGCAGCTCGTCGATAATCTTCTCCAACGACTCGTTGTCGTTCCACTCCTCGTAAGGAATGCTCTTGATGTGGGGCTTTCTTACTTCCATTCGAGATCTCCTTTCCGCCAGGCATAAGCCAAGCCTAATACCAGAACTACTAAGAAGAAGCCGATGCTAAGCAGAGCCATTGCGCCGAACTCCTTCACTACCACAGCCCATGGATACAGAAACACCGTTTCCACATCAAACATGAGGAACAAGATGGCAAAGAGATAGAAACCTACCGAAACAGGCAACCATGAGCTGCCGCGGGTAGGAATACCGCTCTCATACGGCTCACCCTTGACCTTCGCGTAGGACCTTGGTCCCAACAGCTTGGCCATCACGTAAGCCGCTACCACCAATGTAATAGCCGTCACCAAGACGGTAATTAACAAAGTAAAGTTCATAAAAAGCTAACTATAATTTTATATTAATGTTTTAATCATTTTTCTCAAGTAGTTACTGGCCTATCACCTCTGTAATAGGTTCACCCACACACGCGTTTGGCTGCTGTATGTGCAGCTTCTGGCACACGGTAGGTGCTATATCGGTAATATGCACTTCGCGACTGGTGGCCCCATGCTTCACCTGCCAACCGTAGAACAGCAGGGGGATATGGGCATCGTAGGGATTCCACTCGCCATGAGTGGTACCGATAGGCGACGAGCCCTTGCCAAATCCGTACCAGCCTGGCTCCAGCATAAAGATGATATCACCCGAACGATCGTGGTGATACCCCTTCAGGGCACGCTCTTTCAACATCTCAGGCACGGGAGCTGTGGCAGCCTTCTTGAAATCAAAGGCGAAAGCAACATGTGGTGTCTTCAGCAACTCCTCTACCACCACCTCGCGCACTTTCTCCTCGTCGAGCCCCTGCTCACGGATAGCCTCCTTGTCCAGCACTAGACGGTAGTCCAGACAGTCTTTGATGATATTCTTGGTCAGGTGCAGTCGCTCCTGCAAGCGCTTGGCGGCCTCTCCACTATACATCTCGTCGAACATAAACGGACCTCCGCCCAAACGGTGGTCTTCCATGAACTTAAAGTTATGGGCAGCGCCATGGTCGGCAGTCAGGAATACCAGGTAGTTACCCTCGCCCACCTGTTCGTCGAAAGCCTTCAGCAGTTTGGCGATATCCTTATCCAGCTCCAGGTAAGCCTCGTCGGTATGCTCTCCACGCGTGCCGAACTCATGTCCGATCACATCTGTCTGCGAGAAGCTGACACACAGCATATCCGTCTCTTCGCCCTTACCAAGCTGTTCGCCTTTTAAAGCAGCAATGGCCATATCAGCAGTGATATGACCACACAATGGATACAGTCCGACGTTCTTACCTACCTTCTGCAGTTCCTTGTTTTTCTTCAGCTGGGCGTTATACTCCTTAGCCCATTTAGGCAGTTCCTGCATATACCAGGTACTGCTGATAAACTGTCCGGCCTTGGTATCAATCCAGTAGGCAGCATTGGCACTTCGTCCGGCAGGCAGAATGGCAGCGCGGTCTTTGTAGCTCACGCCAATCACCTTCGACTTGAAGTCGGTATGCAGGCGCAACTGGTCGCCAATGGTCGTGGCCAACAGGTTGACAGGCGACGAAGCCTTCACCTTGTCCGAGCCAACGGTCTTCACGTCGTGATCCTCGCAACTTTCAATCTTCACGCCGTTCTTGTAAAAAGCGTTACCACAAATACCATGAAAAGCAGGTGTTGTTCCCGTGTAAGCACTGGTATGTCCGATGGCAGTTACAGTGGGCAGATAATTAATCAGGCAGTTATCACACGAGTATCCTTGATTGATGAGTCGTTTCAGTCCATTTTCCTGATACTGGTTGTAATATCTGCCGAGATAATCCCAACGCATCTGATCTACTACGATTCCTACCACGAGCTTAGGGCGCTCGTTAAACTGCGTTTGCGCCTGACTGTCAACAACATAGCACAACGCCAATGCAACGAATAGTATCAATCTTTTCATAATTGGTTGCAAAGGTAAGAAAAATCCGCCAAAGTTCCAAATTCTCTGGCGGATTTTTTTATCTCTCTATGATTTCTAGACACATGCGCGAATTGTGATACGGACATTTCCAGAAACCGGCTTTGTCGTCTTTTGTGTTCAGCAACCCGTTGGCATGCCTGCTCCAGTACCACTCACCATTTTCGTAATCTATCAGCTGTTTTTTGATATAATGCCAGCATTTTTCAGCACGATTCAGGGCCTCTTCATCGCCGAAATGCTGCCAGATATTATACCAGCCCACCACGTTCTCGGCCTGTACCCACCAGTGCAGATCATCATCCACATAGCCTGTATCCAGATTGGCCTCGTGTATCAGCGAACCGTCGGGGCGCAACCCTTTCGCCGATGCCTGTGCAACCGCTTGTACAATAGGTTCCACCTTGTTCAGCACCTGCTGGTCACCCAGCACCAGAGCCGCCTCATGCAACAGCCACGAACACTCGATATCATGACCGTAACTCTCCAGGTGCCCGGCCCCACGCGTCCAGTCCATTCCAAAGAACAGGTCCAGGTGGTTGGTCTCCTTGTTCAGTATCTTCTCTGTAAAGATATCTACCAAGTTTCTCAGCGCCCCTTCCACCTCGCTGATGGTCTGTGGCGGCACACTGATTCCCACAGGCAGCACAGAGCCGATGGCCGACACATAGTCACACGACGCCTGCGCTTGCGCCTCTTTCAGACATCTCAGCAGGTTGGTATAAGGCTCGATAATATGCAAGTGGGTGTTCTGCGATTTGGGGTAGTTGGCGTCCAGATCCGACAGGCGCATATCCTCTATCCTACCCCACTCACGCGTGCAGGCCTCGATATAGCCGTTATGTTCCCTGTCGAAGGCATGTTCCTCGATACAGTCATACAGGTCCAGCGCATAGTCCAGCGCCTCTCTGTCGCCCGTTGCTCGGGCATATTCCGTCAGTCCGTAAATCATAAAGCCGATGGCATAAAACTGCTTCTTGGTGTCCAGCGGGTTCCCCTCGCAGTCCACGCTCCAGTACACGCCTCCATACTCCTGATCGATAAAATGCTCAATGATATAGTCCTTGGCTCTGGTAGCCGCTTCCAGATATTCCGGATGTTTCAGCACTCGGAAAGCCGCCGAGAACGCCCAGAGGATACGGGCATTCAGGATTGCCCCCTTCTCAGCCTCGGGGTGCAGTTCGCCGTCATGGGTCATGCGCCCGTAAAAGCCCCCATGCTCATAGTCCATCATCTGGTCGAGCCAGAAACGCAGGATGTTATTCTCCAGCACGTCCTGCATCTCGCGCTTCATTATATCAACACGTCCGTTCATTTCTTAATCGGATAAATCCAAGTCAGTACAATAATCAATCCTGCGATGATAGCAGGGAACAGCGAGAACAGACTCCATACCATCGAGAGTACCGAACTGGTAATCGAGGCAGGATCAACCATGGTGTTACCCATCTCATCGGTAATCATACTGGCACCAGCCAGACCTAAGAAGAGGGCTACCAACGAGCCCGAGATGGCCGTACCGAACTTCTGCGCCATGGTTCCCGACGAGAAGATCAAGCCAGTCGATGACGTACCGTTTTTCTCCGTAGCATAGTCGGCCACATCGGCATACATACTCCACAGCAGGGGCGAATACAAGCCGATGCCCACCGATGTCAGCACCACCAGTGCCACCATCACCCAGATATAGGCGGGATCCATGGGCACAAAGAAGAAAACCACCGAAAAAACTACACAAATCAGCGCAGCCGCCATAAAGGCATTACGCTTCGAGCCTATCAGTTGGGTGAACTTTGGCGACACACCACCAAAAATCATACAAGTCAGCTCGCCAAAGGTCATAAACACGGTGTAGTTGATAATCAGTCCACTCACCGTCACATCCCCATGCAGACAGTATTCCAACAGATAGCCAGCCACAGCGTAGCGGAATCCGTTAAAAAAGTTTGTACAAATACCAATCAGTGTCAGGATAATCCAGGGTTTGTTCTTAAACAAGTCGCCGAACTGCTTAAACGAGAATTTCTCGGCGCGTACCGGCTTCAGACGCTCCTTGGTCAGGAAACCGCAGGCCAGCGTTCCGGCAGCTGCCAGCACACCAAAGAAAGCACCCAGCACCGCATACTGGTGCTGCTCGGTGCCACCCACCAGTCGCTGCAAGTAAGGGAACGACAGCAGGGTCACAAATCCCATGGCATAGGCACCCACCATACGGAAACTCGAGAACTGGTTCTTCTCGTTGTCGTCATCCGTCATCACACCCAGCAGCGAGCCATAAGGCACGTTCACAGCGGTGTACATCGCCATCATCAGCAGATACAGACTGTAAGCCCAGATGCGCTTGCCCGTCAGTCCGAAGTCAGGCGTATAGAGCAGCAGGGCAAACACCAGTCCGAAGGGGATAGCGCCAAATATCAGCCAGGGGCGATAGGTGCCCCATTTGCTCTGTGTACGGTCGGCGAGCGAGCCCATCAGCGGGTCGGTCACCACATCAAACATACGTGCTATCAGCATCAGTGTCGCTGCATCAGCAAACGTCAGTCCAAACACATTTGTAAAAAACAGCGGGAAAGCTATCGACATGATTTTCCATGTGATACCACCAGCAGCCGCATCGCCTAAAGCGTAACCTATTTTCTCCTTTAACGTTGCCATATAATCTTTAATGTTTAATATTTAATCTTTCGCTCGATCTTTGATCGCTTGCTACCGAAGGGACGCAAGAATGTTTCTGTTCTTCGCAATCAGTTTCTTGATTGTCACAACAGAAGCCGCTGTATAGTAACCGTCTTCCGGCGTGTTCATACAGTAATCGATCAGTTTATCGATGGTCGATGTAGCCACGTGCATACGCGTGTCGGCCGAGGCATAGTAGATAAACACCTTACCATCCTCATCGGCAATCCAACCATTCGCAAAAGCCACGTTCATCACGTCGCCATAATATTCGTTACCCTCAGGCACCAGGAAATAGCCACCAGGACGTGCGATTACCTTTGTGGGGTCGTCGAGGGCAGTCATATACATATACAGCACGTAGCGCAGACCGTCGGCAGTGGCACGCACACCATGCGCCATGTGCAACCAGCCCTTCGCTGTTTTGATGGGGTGCGGACCCTCACCGTTCTTCACTTCGGTGATGGTGTGGTATTTGCGCTCGTAGATAATCGTCTCTTCCTTAATCTCAGCGTGCGTGATGTCGTCCACCAGCGCCCAGCCGATACCACCGCCGCTACCAGTATCAATAAAACCATCCTGCGGACGGGTGTAGAAAGCGTATTGCCCATCTACAAACTCCGGGTGCAGCACCACATTACGCTGCTGACTCTTGGTTTTCAGGTCGGGCAGTCGGTACCAGGTTTTCAAGTCCTTCGTACGGGCGATGCCAGCTGTGGCTGTGGCAGCACTCAGGTCGCCAGGCTGCGAGTCGTCGTGACGCTCAGCACAGAACACGCCGTATATCCAGCCATCCTCATGCTGTGTCAGTCGCATATCATAAACATTGGTAGCAGGCACCACATCATCCGGCATGGTGATAGGCTCATCCCAGAAACGGAAATTGTCGATACCATTCGGACTCTCAGCCACGGCAAAGTAACTCTTGCGGTCAGCCCCCTCAACACGCACAACCAGACAGTATTTCCCCTGCCATTTAATGGCACCTGCGTTCAACGTGGCATTACACATAATACGCTGCATCAGGTAAGGGTTGTCGTGCTCATCAAAGTCGTACTTCCACTCCAGGGGCACATGTTCTGCTGTCACCACCGGATTCTTGTACTTCTCGTAAATACCATTTCCCCACTCCAGGGGTTCGTTCTTTTTCGCAAGCAGCTCCTCATGATGTTTTCTCAGAGCCGCTACCTTCTGTTCAAACTCGCTCATATTTTATTTTTTTATTCTTTTATTTTTTTATTTTTCCCAAAAACATCACGTTCTTGGCCTCCTTAAACGCTTTGCGGTAGTCATCCCCACAGGGTGTGCCCGGCACTGGTCCGAACCACTCCTTCTCGTAGTTGCGCCACAACAGAAAATAGCTGATGGGATATTTATCCATCTGTGGTTTCAGCACTCTGCTGAACCAGGTGGCGTCAGGGATATTCTTAAAGCCACACTCCGTCATCGCCAACAGTTTACCGTTATTCTTGGCAAACTGTGTCAGGAATGTCAGGTCGCTGTTCACGGCCTTGATAAAATCCTGCTCCGAACCCCACTGGTAGGCATCCTCACCTATCAGCGTCACGCGGTCGTTACCCGGGTAGCGCTGCATAAAGCGCTCCAGCGTCCAGCCACCATCCAGGTTGGGCGAGTAGCTCCACAACAGGTTACTGAATCCACGCGCGTTCATTTCATCCTGTAGCAGGTTCCAAAGCGCCTTGAATTCGCTGTCGCTGCACAGTTTCTGTCCCCACCAGAACCACGAGCCGTTGTTCTCATGCCAGGGACGGAAGATGATGGGCACTGGCTGTCCGGCTTCATCCTTCAGACTTTCGAGGAAGTCGGCCAAGCGGGCCATCCACACTTTAAACAGGTCTGCCTTCACGCCACCAGGCAGGATACTCTTCACCACCTTGTTGCTGGTCACATCCCAGGCCGTTCCGCCCGTCAGCGGGTTACGTGGATGCCAACTGATAGTCACCACGCCCCCACGCTTCACATGGGCCAGCAGTTCATCGTGTATGCGGGTAAAGGGCACGCTGTCCAGGTTCTTCTCATCCCCCATCTCTATGCCGCCCAGTTCAAAGCCCATCACAGCAGGATAGTCGCCCACGGTCAGTTTCACGTCGCTCTTACCATCCTCGTAGGCCCAACCGATACCGTAGAACGGATCGTCCTGATGCCCGGCCATGTAACCTTTCTGTTGCAGACTCGTCAGTCTGTCGGCCAACTGCGTCGCTGTCGTCTGTTTCAACTCTTTCAGCAACCAAGCCTCCCAAGTGTCCCATTGCTCCTGATGCCAGAAGTGCCATGTTGCCTGATAAGGCTTTATCTCCTTCGGTCCCTTCACACTATTATAGGTAGCCCAGGCACTGGTAGGAGGCACCACGTCGTCGTTATAGCCAAACGAGAACCAACCCTTCTGCCCTTTATCAATCAGTCGCGCAAAATTCACGCCATCATAATATCTCGAAGTCTCTATCTTCTGATTATCAATGGTCTTTTGTCCATTATGATAGAAGTAGTGCGGCCATCCACAGGCAGCCCCATTCAGCGAGTTAGTATGATCGCAAAGCGCAGCATGCACAGGTGCATAGCAGGTGATACGTTTATCCAGTCCGGCCGTCACCAGTGTCAGGAATCCACCCTGACTCGATCCCGTCACGCCCGCCTTCTGTCCGTCCCAGGGTGTGTACTGTTCGATATAATCCATCGCACGGATACAGCCCACGATCACATGGTGGTAGTAGTGCTTGTCGCGATTGTCCATATTAAACTCCCAGTAGCCCTGCAACGCACCGTTTCCCAGGTTGTCATACACCCCCTGCTCCATCGTCACAGGAATACCATGGATACCAATCTCCAGGGTAATCACCCTTTGCGAAGCCGTATATACATCCCCCCCATAGGGACGCACACCAGCACCGGGCACACGCAACAAGGCGGGATATTTTCCCTCGCGCACGGGCACGCATAATATACCATAGGTACGCGAGCCCCAGCGTTCGTTGTTAAAGCTTACTTCATATACGTTTACGTCCTTCGTACAACGCTCAGGCAGCAAACGCTTGGTAGGGTTCAGGTCGGTTTTTCGGGCTGCCGCAATCGACTGCTGCCAGTACTGCTCAAAATCCTGTGGCATCACGGTCGATGGTTGCAGTTTCTCCGGACTAAACGCAGCGCCGCATGCCCCGCGGTAATCCTTGCCATTCACATGGGCAGTCACATCCAGTCGGTAGAATCCCGGCTTCGCCATCGTACCCTGCAGTTTCAGACTACCGTCTTTCAGGGTCACGCTTTTGCGAATGTCCTGATACATCTCAGGTCCCATCGCATAATCTATAGCAACGTTTTTAAGTAATGTTCCCTCCTGGCGCACCTCTACAGTAAAGTTCACCTTTTCGCCTGTGTTGTATCGCCAGTCAGCATGGTCAGGTTCAACGGTCACCACCACACTATTTCCACGAATCTGTGCCTGCAGCATCACCGCAGTCGCCACACAAAAAAAGAAAGTAAGCAGTCTTTTCATTTTTTAATTATCGATTGTCGTTTATTTAATTTTAAGTTTACGGCTGCAAAGTTACGACATCTTTCTTAAACTGCAATACTTTTTTTTGCTCAATCATTACACTTTTCCACCAATCCCCCAAAACGAGGGCTTCCAAAGGTGCCTCTGCATATCCACATGGCCGTTACTTTTGAAGACAACGCCCTCTGCTTCTAACAGCGCGCGTTGCTGACTCCACCCTGGAGCCGTACGACCGACTTTGTTCACGACCCGATAACAAGGCAGTTTCTCCGCCCCAGGTGTATATCTCAGCGTTCTCCCCACCATCCTTGAATGACTCGGCCATCCAGCCAATGCGGCAATATATCCGTACGTCGTCACCTGACCATGAGGAATCTGCACAACGATGTTCAGCACATTCTCACCAAACACCCTCGCCTCTTCCGCTGTCATCCTATCTGGGTAGTCCTTCATCACACTTAATTTCGTGGAACAGGAACCTGTCCCGGGGTTTCCCGGGGGGTCTATTCATAGCGTTTATCAATAACCTGCCAGTCAATAATCTGCCACAAGGCAGCGAGATGATCTGGCCGACGGTTCTGATAATCGAGATAGTAGGCATGCTCCCAGACATCGAAAGTAAGCAACGGCTTCAAGCCCTTCTGCACAGGGTTGGCCGCATTCGTTTCCTGCGTGATAACCAACTTACCGTCTTTATCAGCAGAGAGCCACACCCATCCAGAACCAAACAACGTAGCCCCAGCTTTCTGGAATGCCTCCTTGAAAGCCTCAAACGAACCAAAGTCACGCACGATTGCCTCTGCCACCTTTCCGACAGGCTGATTGTCAGCCTTTGGCGCAGCAAACTGCCCGAAGTACAACTCATGATTCAGAATCTGCCCAGCATTGTTAAGGATACCACCCGTTGCCTGACAAACGATTTCTTCTAATGCCAGGTCGGCCATCGGATTTCCTTCCAGCAAACCATTCAGGTTATTCACATAAGCCGCCAAGTGCTTCCCGTGATGAAAAGCAATCGTTTCGCGACTAATCACCGGCTCCAGGCCCTCAGGCGCATACGGCAGCGCCATTAATTCAAACTTTCCCATATCGTTTCCATTTATTGGTTTCGGTTGCAAATATACGAATTAATTTCTATCCACCAAGAGATTTAAGAAAACTTATAAAAAAATTGAGCCGCAAGCATTTCTGCCTGCAGCTCATATTTCCCATTATTCATTTACGAAACAGGTACCTGTCCTGGTGTTTCACAGAAAAATGATTAAATTTACAGCGCCATTAGGATGAACGAGTCAGAAAAGTGAACGGATATCCCCGTTTTGGGTGGGTGATTATCGACCGTTTTTTGCACCTGTCCCTTGGTATTTTGACTCATCCTTTTTCAACAACTCTATTAATTTATACACCCCCGAGGATGGATTCTGCAGTTCCTTAAGATTCTTCGCCCTTGCAGTTGCTGTATCAATATTGCTCTTCAAAAAAGCTTCTTGCGTATCAGCAAAGTTTGTCTTAGAATAACTCCTCCAAACAGTCGCACTCTTCTTAAGTTCTTTAATGAGCGCATCTGTCGAAATAGCACTCTTTTGATCTTTTGCATGAAGCAGTATCCATATCTCGAAACAAGGATTACTAAGCAGCATCTCTGCTTTGCATGCCAATAGTTTCTCATTAATAGATGGTACATCCATGTCATACATCAGGAACGTGTGTACCTTATCATATTTTGAGAGCTTGAGTTCCCTAGTGCGATTGTCTACAAGAGACTGCGTAATTTTAGTTCCTTCAATATGCGACACGATTCTAATTGGCGACTTATACCACTTCTTCAGGAGGTTGATATAGCGTTCTTCTGTTTCGCCCTCGCAGATTACAAGAGCAATTTTGCGCATCCGCATGGATGGAGATGGTTCTCTTTTGCTTGCCATAGTCAACCTTCCAATAATTGTTTGATACTAGAAACCGATGAATCTACATATGGTACAGCATCAAAGCGTCCCTGCAAATAGCCCTTTTCGGCATCCATATTCTCGCGAAAATCCTTAAAGTCGTATAGTGAATATACATCAGTCGCTCCCTCTTCAGTCTTATTCACAAACACAATCTGGTCACGTCTCAACCTCCTTACATCAATTAGGTTCGTATTGTGCGAGGTAAACAGTAATTGACTACTTTCGGAAGCGTGAATCAAATCCAGGATAAAATCAGCAAGGCGAGTATGAAGTCCCATATCAAACTCGTCCATGATAATGCCTTTCTTATTCTTCACAACATCCAGCAAACGGATAAGAATCTGGAACAACTTTCGTGTACCATTAGATTCTTCCATATCCATGTCGAACATAACATCCTTCTGATTGCGGTGGAATGTCTTAAATCTAAGTACATCCACTAACTTATACGACATCTCTGGTTGCCCAGGAATAGCTACAGGGGCAGGTACCTGTTCCTTTCTTGCCTCTATATCAGTAATATCTGTATCGCTTATCTCCAGAGCCTTAAGGATAACCTTTTTGTAAGTATTAAAGCTATCCAGCATCATCATATCATTTACATTCACAAGTCCAAGAAGGAACTGATTCATGAAATAGCGATAAAGCTTTTGAGCAATCTCACGATTCATAGAACTGGCACGACTAAGGAAAAGATTCTTCACGCTAGTATTAGTGGCAACATCCGAAGGCTTTACCATTACGCCGGTACCAAAGCTATATTTCCCCTCGGCGTCACGAACAAAAACTTTTGCCCTCCTACCAACAGGATAATAATACAGACTTTCACTAAGAATACGCTCGCGAGTAAGTTCAAAGGAATATTCGTATTCCACATCCTCACAAACAAAATCAATCAAGAATCTACTTGGTTTATTCTGCCATCCATCAAACTTAAATGGCTCGAAATTAAAGGTCACTCCCTCATTATGTAGGTGCGACTCAAGAATCATTCTACAGCAAAAAGTGATAGCTTTCAGGATATTTGACTTACCTGAAGCATTAGGACCAAACAGCCCAATCGATTTAAGCACAGGCACGCCTTTCCACTCCATAACATTGTGGCTCAGTTCTCGAGCAAGTGCAGTATTAATGCTTGCAGCCCTAAAGTCAATCCTGATTCTGTCCCTGATAGAGAAGAAGTTCTCAAATTCGATTTTAAGTACCATTACACCTTTAATTTTGTAGATTTTCTGCAAAAATACAACTTTAATTTGATTTTGGTATAGTTTTAAATAAAAAAGTAGTTACAACGCACCTATTTTTAACAACGGTTAATAATTCAACATTGTTTTTTATTCATATTGATTCTTACGTTTATACTCTTCCATTAGCAACAAGAGTCTTCTAAACATTTCAACTCGCTCAGCCTTCATCTTCCCAGCATTCATCGCCTTACGATTCGCCTTAATCCAGTTGAGCATATCATGATCTTCAATCCGATGGCGGGATGGATTGCGGTGGTTGCTATCTATGTAATCAACCACCTCATTGTATCTTGTCAACCAACGTTCGTCTTGTGTCATCACAACTTTACTTATAATTCAACTCATTCAGCGCAATTGCGGTGTCAATTGCAGGGAAGAACCTCTCATTTGCTGATATCGCTGTATCGGTACCAAGTGTAACACTGTAATCGGTACCATGCTAGCGCTGCAATCGGTACCATGATCACCGGCTCCAAGGCCTCAGGCGCATACGGCAGCGCCATTAATTCAAACTTTCCCATATCGTTTCCATTTATTGGTTTCGGTTGCAAATATACGAATTAATTTCTATCCACCAAGAGATTTAAGAAAACTTTTTTAAAAAAAAATGAGCCGCAAGCAAAAATGCTTGTGGCTCAATTCCTTTTTCCGCGAAACAGGATTGTCCCGGTGTTTCATTTGACCTTAGTCCTTTGACATATAAAAGGATGCGTACCACTCCGCAAACTTCCTCAATCCCTCTCTTAATGTGATTTTGGGGGTGAATCCGAAGTCACGTTCAAGGGCTGTGGCATCGGCGTAGGTGGTGGGGACGTCGCCGGGTTGCATTGCAACCAATTCTTTGTGGGCATCGAAGTCGAAATCAGCGGGAAGGACACCGGCACGAACTAGTTCCTCTTGCAAGATGTTCACGAAGTCAAGCAGGTTCTCTGGCTGGCCACCACCGATGTTATATACTGCGTATGGTGGGATGGGCAGGCCATCTTCACCCTTCTTGCGCTCGGGAGCCTTCTGCATCACACGATACACACCCTCTACGATGTCATCGACATAGGTGAAGTCACGACGGCAGTTACCGTAGTTAAATATCTGAATGGTTTCGCCCTTCAGCAATTTATTGGTGAAGCCGAAGTATGCCATATCAGGACGACCAGCAGGACCATAAACAGTAAAGAAGCGCAAACCCGTTGTAGGGATGTCGTACAACTTTGAATAACAGTGGGCAAACAGCTCGTTGCTCTTCTTCGTAGCTGCATATAGCGATACAGGATTATCCACCCTGTCGTCTGTACTGAATGGCACCTTCTTGTTGCCACCATACACGCTCGATGATGAAGCATATACCAAATGCTCTACGGGATAATGCCTACAAGCCTCTAAGATGTTATAGAAGCCTATCATATTGCTCTGAATATAGGCATCAGGATTGGTGATGCTATAGCGTACACCTGCCTGTGCAGCAAGGTTCACTACTACGTCAAAGTGGTACTTCTCGAACAGTCCGTCAATCAGTGCCTTGTCAGCCAAGTCACCCTTCACAAACTCATACTTAACATCCGACTTTTCTGCAACTTTGGCGATTTCTGCGAGTCTATACTCCTTCAGTGTCGGATCATAGTAATCATTCATATTATCCAGTCCCACAATTGTTCCTTCCTGCATCTCCTTAAGAAGACGCAACACCAGATTACTTCCAATAAATCCAGCACTTCCTGTAACTAATATTGTCTTCATATTCTAATCTCTCTTAAAAATGTCTCTTGTATATACCTTCTCCTGAACATCATCCAGAGCCTCGTCGTAACGATTAGCAATAATGGCATCACTCTGCTTCTTAAACTCTTCCAAGTTATTCACAACACGAGAACCAAAGAACGTCTCGCCATCCTTCAGCGTAGGCTCATAGATGATGATATTAGCGCCCTTGGCCTTCACACGCTTCATGATGCCTTGGATGGCACTTTGACGGAAATTATCTGAATTCGATTTCATCGTCAGACGGAACACACCTATAGTCACATCCTTCTCTGCGCTCTCGTTCCAGTCACTGTTGGCCGTATAGTAACCCGCCTTGCGCAGCACCTCATCAGCAATAAAGTCCTTACGGGTTCTATTACTTTCCACGATGGCCGTCATCATGTTCTGAGGCACATCCGCATAGTTAGCCAACAACTGTTTGGTGTCCTTAGGCAGACAATAACCACCATAACCAAACGAAGGATTATTATAGTGTGTGCCAATACGCGGATCCAGACCTACGCCCGAAATGATTGCTTGACTATCCAATCCTTTCACCTCTGCATAGGTATCCAGCTCATTAAAGTATGATACACGCAAAGCCAAATAGGTATTGGCAAACAATTTCACAGCCTCAGCCTCCGTCATTCCCATAAACAGCGTATCGATATTCTCCTTGATAGCACCTTCCTGCAGCAGACCGGCAAAGGTCTTTGCCTTCTCCTCTGCCTCTGGATTACCGATAGCTGTAATGGCAGCATTCTCCTCGTCCCACTTTCTGTTTCTATCGGCAGGCAATATCTTCGGATAGCCTACGATGATGCGAGAGGGATAGAGATTGTCATACAACGCCTTGCTCTCACGAAGGAACTCTGGTGAGAATAGCAAGTTAAACTTCTTGCGTCCCTTCGGTAGCAAGCGACCAGAGGTCGAGTCTTCCCCATTCAACGCTGGATCAGTCAAAAACTTCAGCGCGTACTTTACATACAGAGAACGGCAATACCCGACAGGGATAGTACTTTTAATGACCATCACTGCATCCGGATTCACACTCAGCACGAGGTCAATCACATCCTCGATATGATGCGTATCAAAGAAATTCTTCTGCGGGTCATAGTTCGTCGGAGCTGCTATCACAACATAGTCAGCATCCTTATAGGCAGCCTTACCATCCAGCGTTGCCGTCAAGTCAAGCTCCTTCTCTGCCAAATACTTCTCAATATACTCATCCTGAATAGGCGAAATCTTTTTGTTGATTTTCTCCACCTTCTCAGGTATCACGTCAACTGCCGTTACGTGATTATGCTGAGCAAGCAGTGTTGCTATACTCATGCCTACGTAACCTGTTCCTGCAACTGCAATTTTCATTGTATAATAAGTTTTTATTTTATAAATTATCTTTTAATAACTCAAGCCGACCCTTTGATGGGTCGAGCTTACCTTAGTGAAAGAGCGACAGGAGGAGCGGTTGCATCCCCCTTTGAAGGGGGCCTTGGAGGTAGCGCCCCTCTTTTGGTTCGTTTTCTCGGAGCGAGCGAGAAAATGAATAAATCATCCAAACTTCCGTTTGGCCTCTTCGTAGGTGTCGATTGACCCAATGTCAAATCGCCCTGCACTCATGGGCCAAGCATGCATCGTGGTATGCTCTACCATATAGTGCGCGAGATTCCCCGGTGCATCCTTGCCACAGCCATTCTCTACAGAATGACGTACCAAGTCGAGGTCTTTCTTCAGATAGATATAGAATGGAGGCACAGCCCAATGACTCTTGGGCACCTGTGGTTTCTCCTCCATGCCTAAAACTTTGTTGTTGACATCCAATTCTACCACACCTGTCCTTTGCAGTTTCTCAATCGAAGGCTGCTCATGGCACATGATACAACTCGTCTGCTTTTCTTTAGCAAAATCCACAAACTCCTGGAATGAGAAAAACAACAGGTTGTCTGCTGCTACAACCAACAAGTCATCATCGATGTGGAGTTTATCCATTGCAAACAACAAATCGCATACAGCTCCTAGGCGAGTGTCATTAGTCTCTGTTCCATCATCCACAATCGTGATAGGCTTCGAGTAGTGCTGCTCCTCAGCCCACTTCTCAAATATCCCCGCAAACTTATGGTTGGTAATAACGATATGTTCATCTATCTCAGGAATTCTGTCAATATCATCCAGCATCCTCCCCAAGATGGTATTCTCTCCAATCTTCAGCAATGGTTTTGGGAAGTTCTTAGTCAACTCTCCTAACCTCGTGGCATATCCTGCTGCAATAACTATATTCTTCATAACTGTCAATCTTCAACAAATCTTGCCCCATCATCGGGCTTCACCCAAAACACTTGGAATGTTTTTTCATATTCAGGGAACTGCTCCAAATACTTCTCTGTGAGCGCCTTCTGAATCTCCGCCTTATAGGCTGGATCAACAAGTGCGATACATGCCCCTTTGAATCCTGCACCCGAGAAACGACCACCATACACTCCCGGCAACTGCCGCATAATCTCATAGATGGCAATCAGTTCAGGTGAACCACATTCATAATTATGGATGCTGCTCTCACACGAGTCAAAGCTCAACTTACCAAAGAGCTTCAGATTCCCCGTTTCCCATGCCGTCACGCCCTGACGCACACGACGGTATTCACTATAGAAGTGCTCTGCGCGACGAGCGAACCTGGCAGGCATCGCAATCCGCGTTTTCTCAAAAGTAGCCTTTGGAATATCCCGCAAGAACGTCTTATCAAACGCCTTCAGCGGTTGGTCAGTATAAGCCAGCATATTCCAAGCCGCCGTCTTACACTCATACACACGCAGGTTATAGTCCGAGTTCACCAAGGAGCGAGTCAGTCCTGAGAAGAAGATGCCAATCTCAAACTCCGGCATATCAGCATTGCGCTTGATGATGCGCCAGTCATTGCTGTCACAATCCAGGAACAGCAGCCCGTCCTTCTTACCAAGGGCGATACAAGCCTGATCCAGCAGGCCATTATTCAGTCCGATGTACTCACGCTCTGCCTCCGATGCAATCTTCACCACCTCAAACGGTTTCAAGGTAATGTCATTCGCCTTGGCAAAAGCCATGACATACGCTATCAGCACAGCTGCCGATGAAGACAAGCCCCCCACAGGCAGACTTCCCTGAATCACGCCCGTGATGCCCCGCTTCAGCTCAAAGCGCTTCTGGAGCGCATACTTTGCGCCTCGCGCATAGTCCCCCCAGTGCCGCACTTTCACCTGTGTTGGCGCATTGACATGAAACTCCACATCACCCTCAAATGTCCGTGAGGACAATTTAACAAGGCTATCTTCACGAACATCAAACCACAGGTCCACACCTTTGTTGATGGCAAAGCCCGTCACCAGTCCATGCTGGTGATCCACGTGCGCCCCAAGAGGGCAAACCCTATACGGGCTAAAAATATGATACTGGTATTTTTCCATCATATCAACGTTTTGCATATTGCGTACTCAGGGTGTTTTAGGATTCCAATTATCCCTTTTCCGCTGGCAAAGATAGTAAAATAGTTTTTCCCAGCCAAATTTTAACACAAAAACTTATAAAAAAACATCATTCAGACTATCTTATAGATGTATTGAATAGCTATCTGAAAATAGAGAATGCTGACATCTATGTGTTGAGTTAATAAGGCACGTTGGAAAGCACTTTTATGGAAAAAAAGCAAAAATACAACGAAATGTTTCGTAATTTCGAAACAAATTATTACCTTTGCACCGACGAAATAAAAACAAAATGGCAAAAAACAACCCGAAAGTAGCATATTTGGAGGAAGCTCTTTCTTTGAATCAGACAAGAATATTTTAACGCTAAAAAATAAGAGATATGGAACAGGTAGGAAAATTCAAGTTGTACAGTTCAGAAGAAGTGCTTGACAAGCATTTCGGCAAAGTTGGCACTCCCCGCCGTGACGAGTTTGAGAGGAGCGTTGCCTCTTCCGTACACGCCTATGAGTTAGGAGAAGCTATCAAAAAAGCCCGTTTGGAACAGAATCTCACGCAAGAACAGCTGGGTCAGCGAATAGGTGTGCAAAGAGCACAAATTTCTCGATTAGAAAAGGGCTACAGCATCAGTATTCCTACTATAAGCCGTGTCTTCCAGGCCCTCGGTGTGACTACCGCAACACTTGACCTAGGAGGCACAATAGGGAAAATTGCTCTTTGGTAAGAATAAGAATCTTTTAATATTAAAAGGCAGAGAGTCAGACTCCCTGCTTTTTTCATTATCACCTTGCCATTATATACAAACTCTATCTGCGGCTAATTATTTTATTTCTCTAATCATCGTGCCCGTTGGAACAAAGTCTAACATAAAGCCCCCTCTTCGCGCACTTATGCATGTCCTTCTTGAACTGATGCGTATAATAAATCATTCTTGCGGCTCGGTATCGGGCTCTTTGTTGGGCTGATCCTGTGCGTTATATGTGTTATGCACATGAGACGCATTGGGATTAAAATTGTCATCTCTCTAATTTAATAATATCTGGCAACTACTAGAAAGCACTGCTATTCGTTGCACTATTCTTCTCTTTTATCAGCAACTATACCACGCATTATGATATGATATATAACTGCGCCCTGATAGTTGTCTAGACTGCCTTAGTATTTGATAAATATTGATTTCTACACTTCAGTACCTGTCCCGGTGTTTCAGGTTGCGTAATACCAATATATTTACCTATGGCAGGAGATTTCGATTTCATGTGTATCAACAATGACAAATCACTTGCACCAATCATCATGCCATGTGATGTCATCGCACTGAAGAAACTCGCAACGTGGAAAACGTACATTCCCGGTGATTTCATCTGCGTCGTCGTTACCAGCGAGTATAAAGTACTCCGTAAGGTATCTGTCACTCAGCCAGACGAGCAAAGCATCAACTTCACTCAGATGGTCGATGGCACTCCTGTAGAATCCAGCATCCCCAAGGACATCATCGTAGAGATCTACAAGGTCGTCGGCAACTACCGCCGCCAGTGACCTCGACCTCCAGAAACGACGCATCCCCCGACTCAGCTGTAAACCACCATTCTAGCGTACCCCTGTTTTTCAACAAGTTACGAGAATGACTATTTTAAAAATTTTCAGTTTGGA
>SUYC01000019.1 GCA_015060625.1 Xylanibacter ruminicola
ATAATCTTGAAAAATTAAACGGAGGCAAAAGTACATATTATATTTTGAATGACCTTACGCTAAAATGGTCGTTTACAATCAAAATGCTAAAATGGTTCTATGAGTAAACAAGTTCAAAATAGAGTTACCTATATGATATAAGAAACTAAACCGCCAGTATTTCTTTGGCACTGAGAAGGCAATATCTAAGTTAAAGAAGTTATGAAAAAGGAGGTTAAATTTCTGTTAGACAACCTGACAAAGAATCTGGTTAGTTTGATTTTTCATTCCCCACATACTCACCATCATCTTCCCGCCGAAGCTGTAGAAACGAAGCAAAAGAAACCGCTGTTCCGTTCTTGCTGAAGGCTATATTGGTAAAAATTGGGGATTTTGGAATAAAATAGATATGCAAAATTGGGGATTTTGGAATAAGGTCTTATCATTCAAGTTTATCTTATCCATAATTTGTGAAATCCTCTAATTTTGCATAGAGGAGCCGCTGAATAATTTTTCTTTCACGATTACCCCAAAGGTTTTAAATATTAACGCCAGGTCATAAAAGAAGTTATGCTTCTCGACATATTCCAAATACAGCCTTATCTTCTCCTGCATGATGACCTCAATATAGTATTTTTCCGGATCTTCAGCCTTTTCCAATAATTCATTCTCGTTAAGAAATTTAATAGATGCAGGATCTGTGATACCAGGCCGGACATCCAGCACGTGCATTTGTTCGGGAGTCCAGAAATTCACATAGTGGCGAACCTCCGGTCTCGGCCCAACCAGGCTCATATCGCCCACCAATACATTGATGAGCTGAGGCAGTTCATCGAACTTGAACTTGCGGATAAAGTAACCGGAACGGGTTATGCGAGGGTCGCGGCCACCAATCGTAATAAGGCTTCCCGTATCAGAACCGGCTCGCATGGAGCGGAACTTAAAGATACGGAAATCCCTGTTGTACCTTCCTACACGTACCTGGCGATAAAACACCGGTCCCTTTGAATCTGTCTTGATCCAAATGGCAAGAACCAAAAAGAGGGGACTTAGCAGAATGAGTCCAAGTCCGCTTGCGACTATATCGAATAATCTTTTCACAAATTCTTGATGATCTCTACGAAGTTATTTATCACATAGTCCACTTCCTCATCGGTAAGACGGGTGTACAATGGCAGTGTTATCTCATTTTCAAACAGATGGTACGCATTCGGATAATCAACAATATTAAAGCCCAGTGCCTTGTATGCCGTCATCATCGGCAGTGGTTTGAAATGTACATTCGTGGCAATGCCTCGTTCTGCCATCTGCTCCATCACCCGGTTCACCTCCTCGCGACTTTTTCCCGGCAGGCGAACCATATACAAGTGATGCGAACTACAATGCTCTGCATCCTTATGATTCAGCAATACCACATTCAGACCGTTGAGTGCGGCATTGTAGCGAGCTACGATCTCCTGCCTTCTCTCCAGCATCTTGGGATAACGCTGCAGTTGCACCAAACCGAGAGATGCCATGATGTCGGTCATGTTGCACTTATACCAAGGACCGATAATGTCGTATTCCCACATACCACCCTTTGTTTTGGCCAGGGCATCCTTGTTCTGTCCATGCAGGCTGAACAACTGTGATATACGATACAGCAGTTCATTCCAGGTTTCACCTTCGACATAAGGCACATGGGGCATGTAATTTCTTAATTCTTCATTCTTAACTCTTAATTCCCCAAATGGCAGCTGCCACGTCAGGGCGCCCCCTTCAGCAGTAGTAAAGTTTTTCACCGCATGGAAACTGAATGCACTGAAATCTGTGATGGCGCCAGTCTTCTTCCCTTTTCGTACAGCACCAAATGAATGGGCACAATCAGACGTCACAACAATCCTGCCTATCTTCGCCTGCAGCGCATTGGCAGGTTTGAACAGGCTCTTCTTCCGCTCCACAATCTCATACACCCTGTCATAGTCAGCCACGATGCCTGCAATATCTACTGGCATGATTACCTTGGTTTTCTCCGTGATAGCCTGCTCCAACTGCTCATAGTCCATCTCAACATTGTCCTTCTGGCTATCCACCATGACTAACCGGCAACCCACATGCTGTGTAACTGAGGCCGTAGCCGTATAGGTGTATGCCGGAACGATTACTTCGTCTTCTGGCTGCACATTCAGCAAATGGAGCACCATCTCCATGGCTGCTGTTGCCGAGTTCAGGCAAACAGTCTTGACCGTCCCCACATATTTTGATATCTGCGCCTCCAGTTTCTTGGTTCGTGGCCCTGTCGTAATCCATCCAGACAGTATAGCCTCTCTTACTTCTTTTGCCTCTTCCTCACTCATATCAGGAGGTGAGAAAGGAATTTTCATCGATTTCATTTTTGTCATATTACGTTTCTTTTATCTTAATTTAATAATCATGCGCTATATTCCCACACAGAACGTACTGCCACATGCAAAACAGCTAAAGGCAGAAAACAGATGCCTCCAAAAAGCATCAGAACCGAACGCCAATGTCTGAATAGGATGCCGAGGTGTGACAGCATCGTATAGTCACGGAACTTCACCATTCGTCCCACCAACAAGACCATTTCACTTGACAACCTGTAGGAAAGCAGGAGGAAATCGGCAAACCCCACCTCTCGGCACTTATATTGGAGATAGATGAAATTGCCTTTCGACATCTTGCTGCCCGAGCTGGTCTTTCCTTTCGGGTTCTGCCGATAGTAGGCACCTTCATAATCGCGCAATTGAGCCACACGCACACCGTGGATACCGCTCACGTCAAGCAGGAAATCCCAATCTTCGCGGTAACGGATTTTCTCGGAAAAGGTCAATCCGAGCGAACGCAAGAAATCCATACGATACATTATGGCGTGTGGCGGATAAGTAAAATCTAAGCCCCAGCGCGTCAGCATTGAGACATGAAGCGAAACGAAGATGCGCGTCTTAATGGGCGTATGCTTCATAAAGACAATCTCGCGGTTCTCCCTCTCGACAAAGTAACTCCACTCCATGAGCGAGACGTCCAACTGACGCTTCGTCGCATGCTCCAATTGCCTGGCCAATGCCTCTGGATGCAGGAAGTCATCGGCATCGAGGAAAATCACATAGTCGCCAGATGCAGCCTTTAGGCCGACATTCCGTGCCGTGGCCGTTCCTCCATTCTGTTTTGAAACCAGGCAAAAGCGAGGGTCATTGACCATAAATGAATGGACTATTTCTGCCGAGTTGTCTGTGGAACCATCATCGACAATGATGCACTCGAAGTCGGCATAGGTCTGGCTTTGAACATATTTCAACGTTTCAGGCAAAAATTCGGCCTGGTTATAGCAAGGTATGATGATGCTTATCATTTCCATTATACGCGATAGGGGCCTTTCACCTCATATTGTTTAACATACTTCATCTTCTTATATGCATTCCCAAACATATTAATAATCACCCAGAATATTGCCGAGATAGGATTCATTTCCTCTGCAACACGGAACAACGGATAGTGGGCCAGAATGCGATCCCATAACCTTTTTGGGGTAATACTGCCATCACGTCTACGATATTTACCAAGAATCTCTGGCAGCAGATAACAATCAGCCCTACGGATCACTTTCAGCCACAATGCCGTATCATTATTTCTCTTAATATCTTTTATTTGAATAAGACCAACTGCCGAAGCGTCATACATTACAGAGAGACATCCTGGCCAGCAACACGCAAAGACATCAAACTTCTTCACGTGTTTTTTCCCGCTTACATGGATGCCAAGTTCATTACCATGTAGGTCTATCTCAACATATTCATGATAAGAGAAAACATATCCATTCTCTACCATAAACTTGATTTGTTTTTCTAATTTTGTCGGTTCCCACAAATCATCACTGTCAAGAAAAGCAATCCAACGCCCTTTTGCTTTTCTTATTGCCAAATTACGGGAAACTGCAGCTCCAAGGTTGGAACCATTCCGAATGAAACATATTCTGTTATCATGTTTTTTTGCTTCCGAAACAATCTCAACGGTACTATCGTCTGAACAATCATCGACTATTATCAGCTCCCAATACGGATACGTCTGGGCCCGTACTGACCTTATACTCTCTTCTATAAAACGCCCACATTGATATGAAGGCATAATGATTGACACCAAATTATTATTGTCCATTAATAAAAGGTTTTCAATATGAAATTGATTGCTGCCTTATTGAACTTAAAGTAAGAGTCTGACGGCATCTTAGATGTAGAAACCCCTCCTGTCGTTTTTATTTCAACCGAAGGAGCGTACACTACCCTCATTTGCTTTCTTCTGATGAGTTCTGCAAGATATATCTCTTCACCATAAAGGAATATTGGATAATCTATCTTTGGATAGATTCTAAAGAAGTTGGTGGTGAGTATAATAATGGAGCCATGACCTGCATAAATATCCATCATTGGGTACACCACATTCTTCCCTTTGTTGGCATAGTAATACTTTGTATAAATACTATAGAATAAGCTATTGTACGTTAGCTTCAGCAAAGTTAATTTCCACCGTTTATATCTATTTATAATACTCGGATTAAGATTTCTTTTGAACTTTTCGGAATAAATACTCGGAGCAACCCATGCTACGTCGTCTCCTGCTTTAAAGTCTTTCAGCTGTTTGATGGTTTCATCTTCAAACTGTAAATCCACATTAGAAATGATTATATAGTCGTATTGACTGACATCTTCAAGATTGTTAATGATAGCCTGAGCTCCACCTAAATATCCAAGGTTTTGCAGCTCGACCTGTTTTACCTGTATAGCTTTATATGCGCCACAATCAACGACCTCTTTTGAGGAAGAATTATCTGCTATTATTACATCCAGTTGTAAATCACCCTCTACATTTGATGCAGATTTGTCAACCGACTGAAGATAGTTGCATAGTTCCCCGTATGAATTATAGTTCACACAAACGATCAATAGTTTCATTTTGTAAGAACATTCTTTTTAATAGAAAAATCAAACATCATTAAGACCAGCAAATACAGCTCCACATAATTAATATCACCTTTAAACATGGATATCAAGTAACAAATAAAGAGTACCGCAACGTATGGGCCAAGGCTTTTGTCTGAGATATCACTCTTTTTAATGTATTTCAGTATCATTATATTATAATAGAGAATGATGCTTAGTCCGATTAACCCAGAGTAGAAAATTTGCCTATAGAAGCCAATATCAACATTTTTATAGTATGCGAAATCACCCACCTTATAATGAGCATCTCCTATAAATAATGTTTTATCCTCAAATTTCGTATTTATTAGCCATTTTTGCCAATGCTCTGATTCTGAATTTTTAGTCATATTTCCAAATAATTCCATCTGCCATTCAAGCATGTTGTCTGGTAAAAATGTCAGAGCAAGGTGAATTGTTACAAATGCGCTCAATGAAATCAAAATGGTTGTTCTGATGACATGGCCATTACGTTCTTTCGCATGATAAAACAATACCAGAGCCAATCCGAGTACAACGGGAACGACCGCAATGCGTGCTGTCATAATAGAAACAATTGATATGATAATATAGCAAACGATATAAATAAAAATACTTTTGCTGTGATATAATACGTATGCACCCGAAATCAAACCAAGCGTGCAAGATGTCAAAACACCAAAGTATACGGCATTACCAAAACCGATGATTCGTGAAAAGTCCGTCAAATCACTTGTATCGATATAATTATCGAAACTAACTTGATACACTTTCATTTCTACTATATTACTAACTATCTCAGCAAATGAAGGATTAAACTTCAAACAGAGAGCTAATAAACTTTCAAATGCAACCACTATTGTGATGATTTTACACAGGTCAAGGAAAGAGCTTACTATGCTTTTGGCTAAATGGCAAAGAAAATAAACTTCAAAAAACCACAAGAGGAAATTCTTGATATATGCGAGATAAAGCATTTCGTCTGACCCGTTAATGGCCATTGTGAAAAGACCCCATAAAAAAAGTAGAAGTGCGACGCCAAATAGTTTAATGTACTTTTGCAACTTCTGGTATGTTACCTTGCTTTTTTTGTCTGTAAGGAAATAAATAAACCCAGGAACAGCTAACAATGTCTTCGCAGCAATAGGTATTGCTTGCAGTTGGATGTTATAAATATATATCAACAAGCATATAATTAGCAATATGTATCTGACCACCTTTGTCATTCTAAATGGCATCATAAACACTTTTTTCTTTGCTTGCTGTTTTTTTCCAGTCAAACACTTTATTTAAAGGCTGTTCAACAGTATGATGAAGCAAATAATTTATACGAGTTGATATTTGACTAACAAAACTATCATCCAAATCAAATACATTGTCTTCACCTGCCGCTTCTTTTATCCCCCCAACATTACTACCAACAGCATTTGAGCCACAAGCCAATGCCTCTATCACTACGAGAGGCAACCCCTCTTTTTTGCTTGGAAGTACTAAAACGTCGATACAATTCATCATTACAGGCATTTCTTCTGCAGGGAGGTTACCCCAAAAAACGCATGGCAGATGAAGGGATTCCGCCTCACTCTCCACTTGTGGTTTTAAAGGGCCATCACCTATTATCCAAAAAATCAAATTGTTTTCCCTATTATCCATCACAGACTTGAAAATAGGTGGCAATGATAGTGGATTCTTTACATCTAACAATGCACCACAAAAGGCAACTACTTTTTTCCCGTCAGGCACACCTTTTGTTTTTCTTAGTTTTTTCTTTTCTTCAACACTATAGCAACAGAATTTACTATTAATCCCATTATACAGTATTTCACTCCGAAAACTGTCTGTTATCGTTGTGGCTTTGTCACATAATGCCTGTGACACAAAAAAATTGCAGTATGCATTATTAAGCAATAACTTTGTTTGCGCAAAAGCCAACTTGCTTTGGAATGGATGCGTGTGTATGTCTGAGCCATGCCAAGTTATACAATATGGTATATGATAGAGTTCCTTTGTTTTTTGTGCTATTTTGCCGGCTAAACCAGAATGGACAGACAGGAAATCATAGTTGCGCATTTCCTTTGCCATTCTACATATAAACCGATTCAGAAAATAGGGAGGCAATCTAAACCATTCTGTTATGATATGTTCCAATATGGATTTGCGATACCACAATATGTGATAAGTTATTCCATCAAGAATGATTTCTTTTTTCCTGTCCTGTTTATTAATATTGCGTAATAAGCGCAGATACCATGGAAGGTATTTTGTAACGATATAAACATCTATGACGTAATCTGATATTTTACTTAAATACAAAACCCGATTGCGTACGGAGTTGAATACACCGTACTGGGCATAAATATCCGATTCAAATATTATCGATATACGTTTTTCCATCCAGCAATATAACTTTCCTTAATGACTTTCAGTTTCAATATAAAAAAAGACAAGAATGAAAGTTTTTTCCTATTTCCTTTCAAATAATTCTTTGCGCCTGCAAAATCATTAAAGGAATAATAGACCGACAACATTCTTTTCATATTCTCGACCGCTACCTTCTTTCTCAACTTCGCATTTCGAACTCCCGTTATTCTTTCCGCATAGTCCATGAAAAACAGTCTTACTTGGCAGACATTATCAGCAAAGTCCAACGATTTTTGCAAATCTGCGCTATGAGAAGCACTTTCAGACTGCAGCCGATACACGCCCAAGGGTTCTGCGATATAATGGATTTTGCCCTTCAGACTCAGATAGAGCCATATAGGATAGTCGCCCATCAGCCAACCACCGGGGGCTATCGGGACAACCTCATCGTTATACCGTTCCCTCAGTTCCTCCCTGAATAAAACGGTTAAGGTCGTTATTCCATTGAAACAGACAATCGACTCGAAGTCGCATGTCTTGAACTTTCTGAGCCCCACCATGTCGTCGCCGCTGCGAACCGCAGCTTGCGAGTACGACATGACATAATCGTCATTCTGCTCAAGGAAAAGAACCTGCCGCTGCAGTTTTTGGGAACTCGTCCAATAATCATCACCCTCGCATATGGCATAGTATTTCGAGTTTTCCTTCCATGCTGCAATATACGGCATGATCGACTTATGCCTGCTGTAGTGGTTGTATTTCAACCACAGCACAGCAAAGTGGCAATTTCTGTTTTCCTTATGCCGGGCGTAACAAAGCACATAGTCGTCTGTTTCTTCGTTAAGTGCCACAAACTTGTCTTCCAAGTCGAAATGTTCCTGCAGATATTGGCGGATGACTTCCAGCTCACCATCGGTACTGGCATCGTCAATAATTGTGCAGACAAATGGAAATGTGGTCTGCTGCATTGTGAAGCCATTCATGGCATCCACGATATAGGGTGCCTGATTGAAAGTGACACACCTTGTGCAGACCATCCATCTATATTGTTTTTCTTCCATGCGGTTTCAACTTTTCACTTTTCACTTTTCACTTTTCACTGTTCACTTTCCTCAGATATGGCGCAAGCATAGTTTTCATCTCCATATATTCCGGGTTTCTTGTCAGCTGGCATAACACCATGAAGACGGCGGTCCCCATGATTATCTGCAACGGCAATATCACCCAATAGCTTACAGGAAGATACTTGACGAAAAATACGCTGACGGCTACAATGGTGGCAACCAGACAAGAAGGGGCTATGTCTTTTACCTGCATCCACGAACTATAGCCTATCAGGCGGCCTGAATAATGCGAATTAAGGAAATAAGCCACTACTCCAACGGCAAGATTCACATAGAGCATGGGCATGATGCCCCAAAAGACGCATGCGGCAAGAGGAATAAGGCCAATCAGTTTCTTGACGATTTCCAGACCGAGGAACAGGTCGCTGCGTCCTTGCACCTGCAGCATGTTCAGGTTGATGGCATGGAGCGGATAAAGCGTACTGTTCAGACAAATCAGCGGGAGGTAGGTCGAAGCCTCATGCCACTTGGGGCCTATCAGACAATAGAGCATCGGTTCCGAAATGGCTGCAAGGAAAAACATGCCCGTTGCAGTGACAAACATCGTGACCCTGATAATGCGCCGATAAGCAGAGACCATACGCTGCCTGTCGTCCTGGATATTGCTGAGTACGGGATAGGTGACACGCTGGATGACAGCGGTCAGGTTGCTCGAAAACAGCGAGGAGAACTGTTTGGCACGGGTGTATTGTCCCAGTGCTCCCGGCGTGTAAACCTTGCCCACGACCATTTGGTACGACTCTTTCCACACCGAATCAAGCACTCCGCTCAACATCATCTTCCAGCCGAATCCGAACAAATCGTGAAAACTTTCCATAGAGAAGCGCATTCTGGGCATCCACCTATTATATATATACAACAGCACGGTGGTCACGACCTGTGAAGTGAGCTGCTGGGCTACCAGTGCCCATACGCCAAAGCCCGTCAGTGCCATGCCTATTCCAACGATGCCGCTCAAAGCAGTGGCCGCAATCGTAATCTTCGTTTGCGTCTTGAAGTCGATGCGCTTGGTCAGGCGTGTCTGCTGCACCATGCCTAAGGCACCGATAATCAGACCTAACGACGATACCCGCACCAAAGCCGTCAACTCGACGCGCCCGAAGAAGTCGGCAATCAACGGGGCACAGAGGAATATCACCGTATAGAGCAGCAGGCTCATCAAGAGGTTGCAGATGAAGGCGGTGTTATAGTCCTCCTCGGTGGCATCCTTCTTGCGTATCAGTGCTGTAGTAAAACCGCCATTGACCAATGCCGTACAGACAACGGTGACGATGCCCACCAGTCCTAACAGACCGTAGTCGTCGGGCGACAGCAGACGCGCCAGCACAATGCCGATGACGAACTGCATGCCATAGCGGGCAGCATTGTCCAGTGCCGACCAGCCCAGGCCCTTCACCGTTTTCTGTTTCAGCGATTCTGACATTTGATCATAAGAAATGATAACGATTCAGAATGTCGTGGAGCTCATCGCGTGAGCAGAACATCATCAGGTCGATGATGCTCAGGTCGGGAACGAACTCGCCACCAAATTGTTTGTAGCGGATGTCCTCGTTGCGCCGCAGGAACTGGAGGTTGATGCCCATCTCGCGGAAAGCATCCTTGTCGTAATAGCCCATGCCGGCACCGGAGGGGTTGATATAGTCGGTGAAACCGAAGTGCTCGCACGTGCGACTGATAATCTCGGGCGCTCTGTACTCCCAGCGGTCTGACACCTCCGAGAGCATACGGAACTCCGTCGTGATGCCGAGATAGTCAGCCACGGTCCGCAAGCTGCTGACGAGATAGCGCGTCAGGTCGGGTTCTTCGTTCAACAATATAGGCTTGATGACTTCCATCACTTCGTTGTAGTGTGGTGCTTTGCCATAGTAGAACTTCAGCACCCGACAGAGGTATTCTGCCTGTTTGCGGCTGACCACGCGTTTCGTCTCGCTGATGAGTCGGTTGCAGGAGGCATGGCTCACTTCAATGCCGAAGTACTGAGGCTGCCCACCCTCGCCCAAGATACGGTTACGGTTAATCCAGCCATGCTTGATATAGTGAACACTGTCGCCAACCACAAACAAGTCGGCAGCATGGATGAGCTGCCAATAGCCGATGTAAGGGAAGAAGTACGGCTGCATGATGGCGATGTATCGCTTTCCGTCTGCTCCAGCTTTGCTGGCTTGTTCCCGAAGGGTCTCAAGAATCATAAGTTTTTTTAATATTTGTTTGGGTAATTACGTAGTAAGGAGTTTCCATCAGTTCCTTCCACTTCAATGAGGCCGAGAATGGTGTTGATGTTCGATTGAAGTTCCTGCCGGCTGTTGGCTCGCACAAAGATGCGACACAGCACTTGCAGGAAGAGGCCGGAGTACTGCATGGTATCTCCCTCATAATAATATTGGTACAGGCTATAGACAAAGGGTAGTTGCCTCACGTCGTCTATTCCCTTGATGCGGGTGATATGACCATTCTTCAGGCCGATGCAGATGGTGGCATACCGACTGTGAAGAGGCTCTGAAAGTGCTGAGAAGTCGTCGCCGAACTGCCCCGTCAGCGCATGTTGCATATAGCAGGCAACAAGGTCGATGCCCTTGTCCTCGTGAACCACACGAAAGTCCATGCCCCCGCTCAGGCGGAAAGCAGTGTCCATGATATAAGGCACACCATCACAGATGATGCCCTGAAACATACAAGAGCCATTGTCGATGCCAAGGTCGTCGAACAGATGCGACATGGGTTCATAAAGCCTGCTGATGATATCAGCCTCAGGCGAAGGATAAAGGTCTAAGAACGGCTGTTGTGGAGAGGTGCCGATGGCATCGTAGAACACACGTCCCTTAGTGTAAGGGAAATACGACTTCCCGTTTTGCCGCCATATCTCAAACTGGAAATAAGGCCCCTCAATGAACTTCTCGCAGAGGTATTCGCCCACAGTAGAGTGCCGGATGGCTTTGGCGATGGCCTCTTCCATCTCTGTCCGGCTATGACAGACAGTAATGCCGAATGAGCCGCCATTATCTACAGGCTTCACGATGACGGGGTAAGGAATGGCTGTATCCTCTAAGCGAAAGGCGGGTATGGCAGGCATGCCGTAGCGAAGACATGCCTCCTTGAAATGCTTCTTGTTCATCAGCACATCCCACTGTTCGGGTGTGGCATAATAGTGAAATCCCGTCTTGCCGATGAATCCTACCGTCTTGCGGATGACCATCTCGCCAGAGCACGACAACAGACCGTCGATGTGTTTCTCCTTGAAGAACCTTAGCATCGCGGCCTCGTCGGTGCAGTCCATATAGTATTGTTCATCGGAGACCTGATGAATCGGAGCCTCCGGCACGTTGCCTACAGAAATCAAGACAATGCCGTGTCGGTGAGCAAAATCAGTGACTTCGTCCACCACATTATTGGCACCGAATACAGCAAGCCGTTTACCTTTTAGTTCATCACTCTTCATTACAATATATCGTATTCGTTAAGAATTTGCTGTATTTCCTCTTTCGATTTGCATATTGTTTTATATATCCCCAATAAGTATCTTTGTAAACTTGATGGCTCCAACATCCGACAAATGGTTGCAGTCATAGAAGTCATCAGCGTCAAAGCGCGGGTCTTTCAGGTAATCCAGATATGTCAGATGGTATTCCTGTTGGAATTTGTGTGTCAGCTCATACATTTTTGCTAGTTGTTTGCTATCACATTTTTTATTATATGAAGTCCAGCAGGGAGGGGTAACAAGAATCAGTTCGATGTTCCAGCTTTGGCAGAATTCTGCTATCTCTTTCAGTAGGTTGTAGTTCGGCTCTATATAATCCCAGTTTCCGGCTGTGTTCATTTTGACGGCAGTCTCAACTTCAGTCTCATCATCCCATTTCCCCATATTCTTCTCCGACAGTTTGTATATGTTGCCCCATCCATACTTGTCACAGCCAAGAGAACTGTCGCCAGAAAAGTATTTTTCCAATTTCCCTAATGCCGTCCGCCTATCAGACAATTCCAGATTGTTGAGCGACCAATCGGAATACAGGTCACAATCCATGTAAATTCTATAATATCTGCAACGATACGATTCTACACCTTGTTCCAATCCAGGCGTAAACCAAGTATATAGAGATATGGGGATGATGACCGTTTTTAACTGTTTATATCTGTCAGCCCAATATTTCAGCAAGAAGAGGTTCTGCTTGTTTCCTTGACTGACATTGGCTAGATTAAACACTTTGCCTTCAAACAATTCTGGTCGAACGCCATAAAATGTTTGTGAGCTGCCCAAGACCAGGATTTCAACGTCTTCTGCATGTTTTTGCATCCACTCATATTTGTATTTGTATGGATTGGGGACTTGTCTTGTCAGATACTCTGCGAGAAAAGCACAAATCAGGACAGGCAAGCAAAAAATAGCGCAATATGTGAGGAATTTTTTCATCGCTATTCAGAATTGAAAATATACAAATGTTTGGCTTGAACCGGCGTATTTGAATATGACCAATAGAATGACGTAATATACACTCCAACGGACAAATCTGTATTTGAAAGGTTTTATGTCCGTGAACTGCAATGCGTGTAGTTTGTCTCTTTGCAGCCATTCTACGCTAAGAAGCAACAGGGCGAAGCACAAAGGTTGTTTCCCCTGAAGCATTGTCGCATCAAAAAACTTATTGGTTACCATGGCCGTCAGATAGTCAACTGCCTGCCCCATGTTTTCGGCACGGAAGACGATCATGCTCATGGCAAAAAGGAGGAATGTCAATACCATTTGCAATGTTTCTTTGATGCTTGGCAGATAGCGGTCGTATGCCACTGTATTCTTATATTTGGTATTGATGCCTAACAGTGTGTAGATAACAAGCAGAGTGGCATGGATAAGTCCCCAGCAGACAAAGGTCCAGTTGGCGCCATGCCACAGGCCGCTGATGCACCAGACGATATATACGTTACGGACGGTTTTCCATTGGCTGCACCGGCTGCCACCGAGAGGGAAAAAAACGTAGTCACGAAACCAGGTGGTCAGCGAAATATGCCAATGTCGCCAGAACTCAGGCACGCTTCGCGAGAAGAAGGGGATGTTGAAGTTGCGCATCAGATTGAAGCCGAACAACCGCGCACAACCGATGGCAATGTCCGAATAGCCAGAAAAGTCGCAGTAGACCTGAATTGTAAACAGAATGCCAAGAAGGAGAAGCGTTATTCCTGGAAGTTCTGAATATTGCGGATAATAGTCGTTGACTACTGTTGCGCAATTATCGGCAACGACCATTTTCTTCAGGAATCCCCAAAGCATCTGCCTCATGCCATCCACGGCCTTGGCATAGTCGAAGTGGCGTTGCCGCTGAAACTGGGGCAGCAGATTCGTTGCCCGTTCAATAGGTCCTGCCACCAACTGCGGGAAGAAACTGATATAAGCAAAGAACTCTACTATGTCATGGGTAGCCGGCAACTTTTTCTTATAGACATCAATCGTATAACTAAGTGCTTGAAAGGTATAGAAACTGATGCCGACGGGCAGAATGATGTTCATCGTCACCCAGTCTAAATGCCATCCTATAGTTCCGAATAGCGCATCCAGGTTCTCAACGAAAAAGTTGTAGTACTTGAAAAAGCCGAGAATGCCGAGGTTCAGCACGATGTTTAGTGCGCTTATCAACTGTTGTTTCCGTCGTTGACCCTCATAGTGCTCCAAAAACCTGCCACTTCCATAGCTACAAAGCGAAGTCAAGGCTATCAGCAGTAGGAAACGCCAGTCCCACCAACCATAAAATACGTAGCTCGCAACGACTACCAATAGGTTTTGCCATCGTCGTCCACGAAAAACGAACCAATAGAGTAGGAATACTATAGGCAGGAAAATAAGAAACTCAAGAGAATTGAAAAGCATAATGCGTTTCTTTATTGTCTTTTACTTTTTGGGATTTTTCACTACACTCACAACTCTTTCAATATCATACTCACTCAGCGCGTGGTGCATGGGCAAGCAGATGACCTCGTCGGCAATCCTTGTGGCTACGGGCAGGTTAGCAGGGGCTGCGGATGGCAGATTGCGGTATGTGTTGAAGGTGCTGATGAGCGGATAGAAGTACCGTCTGCCGAAGATGCCCCGCTCTTGCAACTTGAAATAGAGCTCGTCGCGTGTCATGCCGTATTCCTTGGCACTGACAAAGATGGGGAAATAGCTGTAGTTGTGGCGGACATCGGGCATATCGTCAAAGAAACGGATGCCAGGAATGTCCCGCAGTGCTTCGCGATACCGCTGTGCCACCCTGCGGCGGGCTTCGATGGCGCCATCCACCTGCTTCAGGTTAAGCAGCCCGTAGGCTGCTCGCACTTCGTCCATCTTGCTGTTGATGCCAGGAGCCACCACTTCTGTCTCTCCAGCAAAGCCGAAGTTCTTCAGGTGGTCGATGTGCCGCTTGGTTTCCTCATCATGCACTATCAATGCACCTCCCTCCAGCGTGTTATACACCTTGGTGGCATGAAATGAAAGTGTGCTCATATCGCCCGCGTTCAAGACACTCTCTCCATCCATCTCTACTCCAAAAGCATGGGCGGCATCATAGATGACTTTCAAACCGTAATGGTCAGCAATCTCTTGTATGCGCTTCATCTTCACCGGATGGCCATAGCAATGCACAGGCATGATGGCTGTGGTCCGAGGCGTAATGGCGGCTTCAATTTTGTCTGGGTCGATGCCGCAGGTGTCTTCCTCGATATCGACAAACACCGGCGTACAGCCGTTCCACCAGATGGCATGGGTGGTGGCAACAAAGCTGTAGGGTGTGGTAATCACCTCGCCCTTGATACGTAGCGCCTGCAGGGCCGTCAGTAGCGGCAGGGTTCCGTTGGTGAACAAACTGATATAGGGCACTTTCAGATACTCGGCCAACGAACGTTCCAGCTGTTTGTGAAACTGGCCCATATTGGTGACCCACCGGCTGTTCCATATCTCTTTCAGCAGTCCGTGAAACTCTTCGAGGTCGGGCAGCAACGGTGATGTAACAGTTAAATTACCTGTTGCGGTAGTAAATTTTTCACTTTTCATTCTTCATTCTCAGAAAGGCGGTTGGTATATATGCGGTTGAAATGAGTCCGACGTCGGTCAAAGAGATAACCACCCGCTGCTGGCCAGACACACGGGCCACCCTCCCCTCGACTCCCTTGAACATGCCGTCGATGACCATCACCGTCTCGCCGCCCTTGAAATGGCACTGCGATTCGGTGACAAGCTTCAGATGCTCACTCTGGTTGCAGGTGGCAATGATGAAGTTCTCCATTTCCTTGCGGGAGATAGTCAGCGGAGGATTCTTCTGGCCTTTGTCCAACTCAAAATGATTATAATAATAAGTAAGAAAGGACAGGGCTGGTGTGTTCTTAACATACTCCTCAACCTTTTCCTCAGTGGAATATACGAAAAGAAGGTTCGGGATCAACGTCTCCAGAACCTTCTTTTGTTTACCATTTACCGACTTGTGAGTGTAACGCTTAGCGATATAGACAAATGTGCCGTCGGCTACGATATAATCAAATGCTTTGTTTTCTCTGCCGTATGAAGCTCGGAACACATACCAGCGCTTGTCTGGTGCAGGCACATATTCTACCGACACCCCGGTAAGTGCACTTACTGCTTCGGGGATGGTATCAGGGGCAAACCTGACACTTGGAGGATTTGCCTGGCCTCGTCCAGTTTCCACATTAGACAATGTGCTCATATCGAATCTTTTTGCGTTTCGTCATCCAGAGGAAAACGCGGGAATTCGCTCCAAAGTTAATTAAATTTCCGAAATGACAAGCCAATTTAGAAAAAAAAATAAAAAAAATGCTCCGAAAAGTGATAAATCAAGGCTTACACACGTTAAATCCTATCCATTTTCGTGCTCTAAGTCACTTTTTCCACAATTATTTGCAAAGTTGAAATAATCTTTATAAATTTGCAGTCAGAAAAATAGTTATGGATAAGAGGATGTTATAGAATTAGAAGATGATGACAGATAAAGAATTGGATGAGCGCGTGGAGCGCGCGGTGGAGAATTTTATGGCGGGATATGGCTGTTGCCAGAGTGTGGTGGCAGCCTTTGCCGACTTGTATGGGCTTGATGACACGTTGGCCAAGAAGATAGCCGCTGGTTTTGGTGGCGGTGTGGGGCGCATGAGGATGATGTGCGGTGCCGTGTCGGGGATTGTGATGCTGGTGGGACTGGACTGTGGACAGACCGAAGGTGGCGACCGAGAAGGCAAGAGTGCTTGCTACAAGGTGGTGCAGGACTTACTGGCGCAGTCGAAAGCAGAGAATGGCAGTCTGATCTGTGCAGAGATATTGGGCCTGAAGGGTTTTGAGAAGGCACACAGCAGTTATGTGGCCTCGGAGCGTACAGCTGAATACTACAAAAAACGTCCGTGCGCCGCTAAAGTAGAAAGCGCCGCACGGCTATTTGCGAATTACTTAAAGGTGAATTCTAAAGGAGGGGAATGAGATATTTTTCAATCAGTCGGGGCTTGGCATAATCGTCGAGCTCCGATTCTTTTATCCAGATGTAATCGTCTGGTAGCTGGGGGCGCTCTGTCACTTCCCATAGATAAAAGTCGGCATAGAGCACCCGATGGGTGAGCACGTGCTTCACGTGTTGCTTCAGTAGCACGGCGCCTGCTGGTATCTCATTGTTGAGCCAGGGTTCCCACAGACCTTGCCAGATATCACCTGCGCCACGGCGATGGATGGCGGTGTAACCATTGCAGCGCACATATATATAGGTAAGGTGCCGTTCGGTTACCTTGAGCGTTTTGAGCTTTACTGGGAGCTGGTTTACTTTTCCACTGCGGAAAGCCTCGCAGGATTCTATCAGAGGGCAGTACATGCAGTTGGGCGAGGCTGGGGTGCATTGGATGGCACCGAAGTCCATGATGGCTTGATTATATTGCGAGGAGGAAGAAGGGAGGATCTCCTGAGCCATGGTGGCGAAAAGCTTCTTGCCTTCGGTGGTGTTGATGGGGATATCGATTCCGAAATGTCGGGCGAGGACACGATATACGTTGCCGTCGACCACAGCGGCAGGGATACCAAAGGCAAAACTGGCGATGGCTGCAGCGGTGTAATCGCCAACTCCTTTCAGCTTCTTGATATCCTCGAGCGTATCAGGAAAATGCCCCAAACTAACTATCTGCTTGGCAGCAAAGTGCAGGTTGCGGGCACGACTATAGTAGCCCAGTCCCTGCCACTCGCGTAGCACCTCGTCTTCGGTAGCTGCAGCAAGCGCCTCTACAGTGGGCCAACGGTGCATGAAGCGGGTCCAGTAGTCCCAGCCCTGCTTTACCTGTGTTTGCTGTAGAATGATTTCGGAGAGCCATATGGCGTATGGATCGTGAGTCTGCCGCCAGGGCAAATCACGACCATACTCCTTATACCACTTCAATATGACGCTTGCAAACTCCATTACATCATACCTTGATCGCCCAGATAACTGTCTTTGAATCCTAAGAAGTAGAGAACGCCATCCAGTCCGATGGTGTTAATGCTCTGTTCGGCATTGGCTACCACACGGGGCTTGGCATGGAAGGCAATACCCAAACCGGCCTCGCTAATCATGGGCAGGTCGTTGGCACCATCGCCCACAGCAATGGTCTGAGCCAGGTTCACCTTCTCAACCTGAGCTATCAGCTTCAGCAGTTCGGCCTTGCGATGCCCATCAACGATTTCGCCCACATAACGACCGGTAAGCTTCCCGTCGGGGCCAATCTCCAACTCGTTGGCATAGACATAGTCGATGCCATAACGGCGCTGCAAGTACTCACCGAAATAGGTGAATCCACCACTCAGGATGGCAATCTTGTAACCATAACGCTTCAGGGTGGTCATCAGACGATCAACACCCTCGGTGATAGGCAGTTTTTCGGCTATCTCCTGCATCACGCTCACATCGAGTCCCTTGAGCAGACTGACGCGGCGGGTAAAGCTCTCCTTAAAGTCGATCTCACCACGCATGGCACTCTCGGTGATGGCACGTACCTGGGCACCAACACCGTTGCGCTCAGCCAGTTCGTCGATACACTCGGTTTGAATCAGTGTTGAGTCCATATCGAAACAGATCAGTCGGCGCATGCGGCGGAACATGTCGTCGAGCTGGAACGAGAAGTCGATCTCCATCTCGCTCGACAGTTTCATCAACTTCGACTGCATCTCCTGACGGTCGGCAGGTTCGCCACGCAGCGAGAACTCGATACAGGCACGGGTGTGCTTGGCGGGATTCTTGATGCTCTTACGTCCGGTGAGACGGATGATGGAGTCGATATTCAGTCCCTGTTCGGCAATCACCGCAGTGGCAGCCTCAATCTGGCGAGCCTCTAACTGGCGTCCCATCACGGTAAGGATGTAACGGTTCTTACCCTGATGACCTACCCAGTCTTCGTACTCGTCGTCGCCAATGGGCGAGAAACCTATCTGCACCCCCAGCTCGGTGGCCTTAAACAGCAACTCTTTCATCACCTGACCAGAGTTGATCTCGTCCATACGGATGAGGATACCCAACGACAGGGTAGAGTGAATATCGGCCTGGCCGATGTCGAGAATCTGTGCATCGTATTTTGCGAGGATGCCCATGACTGAGGCGGTAAGGCCTGGGCGATCCTGACCTGTAATTCTAACTAATATCTGTTCCTTCTTCATGATAAATTATATATTCTTCAATTCTTCAATTCTTCAATTCTTCAACTTTTCAATTCTAAAAGTTACATGCACAGTGCCGTGCAAACTTTATCCTGAAAGTTTCGACCTTGGTCGTTCTTCATAACACCTTGGTTAATCATCGCAAATGCCAGCACGTGGTTGTTAACGGCTACGGCATAGCCTGCCAGTGATGATATACCGGTAAGGGTACCTGTTTTGGCACGTACGCTGATTTGGGCAGGGCTGTCTTTCATGCGTTTTTTCAGTGTGCCATCCTCGCCTGCCACGGGGAGCGACACATACAGTTCGCGATAGATGCTTGGTTTGTGATAGGCATACACCAGCAGTTTGGTAAGCAACTCGGCGGTTACGTAGTTGTAAAGCGAGAGTCCGCTACCATCGGCTATCTTATAATGCGAGCCGGTGATGCCTGCCTTGTGCAGGGTGCGCTTGATGGCGTTGCGGGTGTGCGATGCCTTGGCTGGATGGGCACCTGTGGCGGCACCTATCTGATAAAACATCGATTCGGCATAGAGGTTATTACTATCCTTCATCATGGGTATGAGCACATCCTGTATGGCATGGCTGCGCTGGCAGAGCAGGGTGGCATCCTTGGGCAGGGCAGTAAACTCTATAGGACCTTCGGTGGCGATACTGTCCTTACCAAGCTGTTGAATCAGATGGTTGATGAAATCATCCTTCCCATTGATAAGCAACGGGGTGAGCGATGGGTTATCATCGTCCCAGCACCAGCCTTCGCCAAGCAGCTCGGGCTCCTTAAAATTGGTAACAGCCACAATTCGGCCTTTCAATGTGTGGATGCCTAATGCCTTCACACTGGCCGAGAAATATGCCATGTCGGTTTGGTCGAACAGCGGGTCCATACCGCCAACACAATACAGGTCGCCAACCAGTACGCTGTCCTCCACCTCGCCAGTGTAGTAAAGTGAGGTGCTGAACTTGTAGTTGGCACCCAGCTGGTCGAGTGCGGTAACGGCTGTGAGCAGCTTCATGGTAGAGGCTGGGCGCAGTATTTGTTTGGCACCATAGGTGTAGAGCGTTGAGTCGGCAGTGATGTCGTACACCATCAGCCCCAGTTGGGTATAGTCGAACATGCTGTCGCTGGTAAGTGTGTCTAAACGGGCCTGTAGGTTTTGCGGCCATGGCAGTTCCACGATGGTATCTACGGCACATGTATCTACAACGAGTGTGTCAACCGTTTGCGCCTGCAAACTGCCTATCGTGCCTGTTAATATAAAAGAGAGTAACCAATTCCTTAAATTCTTCTTCATTTTAATTTTTTACCTAATCAATTGCGTTGGTATGTTGATACCAATTTGCGTATCGCTTTATCCAGCGATTCTGATGGTTCAATAATATTGTAATGCTCCCAATATTCTGGGTCCATAAAGTATTCTACTTTGTCGTAGTACGAGTCGCGCGAGTCGAATGAGTTCCGACTGACGATGGGCTCTACACCTTCCGACTGACTATCGGTGACAGCCATCTCGCACGTGGCAGTGAACGAGGTGCTGAACAGGCGCTTCTTCCAGTCGCAGTTGAACTTGAAGGTGTTGCGTAGATAGCTGATGCGGGTGACCCCGTCGGTATAGCGATAATCGACGACACACGACAGCTCGCGTGGTTTGAACTTTACACCAAACGGCTTGCGCACCAACATGGTGCGGGTGGCTTTTTCCTTGTCGCTCATGTCGAGACTGAGCTCGATGCGGGTGAAGGCCAGGCGCTCGTTGTCGATATACAGTTTGCCGTGATACAGCGCGTACTCCTTGGGGAAGAGCGGCTCCATCAGTACCACCATCTGCAGCCGGTCGTTAATATATTCGGGGTTGCCCCAGCTATAACTGTAGGCATCCATCTCCTCCTGGTTCAGCAGTATCTCGGTGTTCTTAACCACATCAAGTTGTACAGGCAGTACTGGTCCGCCCATCACCTTTAATCCCAGGGTGTCGCCTTGTTTCTGACTGAGCAACCGGCGACCTTTGATGATAGCCACTCTGTCGCGACCAATGCCACGTGTATAGCTGGTCTTGTACATGTTCTCTACACCCTCGGCTACGTAGATAAAGTGCTTGCGCTTCATGGCTGTTTCTCGATAGAACGCCTTGAGCAGTTCGGGTTGGCGACTGTAGTTCTCAGGAATCTTCTTGATGGCCGTTTCAACCATTTCGCGTGGATTCCCCGTATGTATCACCACCTCGCGCAGTTGGATGGTGGTGGGCTGGAGTCTGATCTTCAGATTCTCGGTCCTGCCTGCGTGCAACGCCACCTTTCTGGTTTTGTAACCTAAGTGCGACACCATGATGTTTTCGGGCATATTGCCCAGTTTTAGAAGGAAGGCACCATCCTCGTTTGTGACCACAGAGATGCGGCCTGCTGAAACACTTACCTGAGGCAACGGACGCCCCGACTTCTCGTCAATAACAGTTCCGCCAACGGTTGTCTGTTGTGCCATGACTACCATTGGAACCATTAGCATGATTATAAGCGCTAGTTGTTTCATTGTTGTAATGAGTTTGGTGTCCTATTTGGTGCAAAGATACAAAAAAAACGCTAAGATGCAAAGATTATTGGAAAAAATAAGTAATTTTGCAGCAGATTAGTGATAAAATAACATCAGCGTATGGTTTACAAATATGATTTCCTGGTGATAGGAGCTGGCGTGGCCGGTATGAGCTACGCATTGAAGGTGGCTCGCGCCAACAAAGGTAAGGTGTGTATGATATGCAAAACCTCGCTCGACGAGGCCAACACATCGTTTGCACAGGGTGGCGTGGCATCAGTCACCAATCTCGAACTGGATAACTTCGAGAAACACATTGAAGACACGATGATTGCGGGCGACTATATCAGCGACCCCAAGGCTGTAGAACAAGTGGTAAGAATGGCGCCAGAACAGATTAAGGAACTGGTTAACTGGGGCGTGAATTTTGATAAGAACCACGATGGCAATTTTGACTTGCATCGCGAAGGCGGACACTCTGAGTTCCGTATCCTGCATCACAAAGATGATACGGGTGCCGAGATACAGCGCGGACTGATGGAGGCTGTGCGCAACAATCCGAATATCGATATTAAGGAGAACCACTTTGCGGTGGAGATTATTACCCAGCACCACTTAGGTGCCAGGATTACACGCCGTTCGCCATACATCAACTGCTATGGTGCCTACGTGCTGAACCCTGATACCCAGAAGGTGGATACCTATCTGGCTAAGATGACTGTGATGTGCACGGGTGGTTGTGGTGCTGTGTATCTGACCACATCGAACCCGGTGATTGCAACTGGCGACGGTATCGCTATGGTGTATCGTGCCAAGGGTACAGTGGCCGATATGGAGTTTGTGCAGTTCCACCCCACGGTGCTGCATAATCCCAACGAAACGCATCCTGCCTTCCTGATTACCGAGGCTATGCGTGGCTATGGTGGCATATTGAAACTGCCCAATGGCGAGACCTTCATGGAGAAGTACGATGAGCGACTCTCGCTGGCACCACGTGATATCGTGGCACGTGCTATCGATAAGGAGATGAAGATTCACGGTCTGGACCACGTTTGTCTGGATGTTACCCATAAGGACCCAGCCGAAACGCGCAAGCACTTCCCCAATATCTATCAGAAATGCCTGTCGATGGGTATCGATATCACCACCGATTATATCCCCGTTCGTCCAGCTGCCCACTACATGTGCGGTGGTATCAAGGTGGATCTGAACGGACAAACCAGTATTGAGCAGCTTTATGCCCTTGGCGAGTGCTCGTGCACCGGTTTGCATGGTGGTAACCGACTGGCCAGTAACTCGCTGATTGAGGCTGTGGTTTATGCTGAGACAGCCGCTAAGCACTCGTTGGAGCATGTGGATTTCTACGACTTTAACGAGAAGGTGCCTGAGTGGAACGACGAAGGAACGCTGACCAACGAGGAGAAGGTGCTCATTACCCAGAGTGTGAAGGAGGTTAACCTGATTATGTCGAACTACGTAGGTATTGTGCGTAGCGATCTGCGACTGCATCGTGCGTGGGACCGTCTGGATATGCTTTACGAGGAGACCGAGCGCCTGTTTAAGCGTGTAAAAGCTTCGAAGGATATCTGCGAACTGCGCAATATGATCAACGTGGGTTATCTGATTACCCGTTGGGCTTTGGAGCGTAAGGAGTGTCGAGGACTGCATTACACTACCGATTATCCTGTTCACGCTTACGATAAGTAGGAGGGAGATGATAGACAGACAAACCATTGAGAAAATTCTCGATGCCACGAATATTGTTGATGTGGTGGGCGAGTTTGTAACGCTGCGAAAATCGGGCGTTAACTACAAAGGACTGTGCCCGTTCCACGACGATAAGACACCTTCGTTCATGGTGTCGCCAACCAAGCAGATATGCAAATGTTTCTCGTGTGGTGAAGGTGGAACAGCCATCAACTTCCTGATGAAGCATGAGCAGATAACCTATCCCGAGGCGCTGCGCTGGCTGGCCAAGAAATACAATATCGAAATTCAGGAAAAGGAACTGACCGACGAGGAGAAACGTGAACAGAGCGACCGCGAGTCGATGTTCATTGTCAACGAGTGGGCCATGAACTATTTTAAGGATATACTGAACAACGACCCCGACGGTGTGGCTGTGGGCCGTCAGTATTTCCGCAGTCGTGGTATCCGCGATGATATCGTCGAGAAGTTCAACCTGGGATTTGCCTTGAACAAACGCGATGCTTTGGCACTTGCCGCCAAAAAAGCAGGCTATCAGGAGGAGTTCCTGATTAAGACGGGCTTGTGCATCAAAGGCGAAAAGGGTGTTTACGATCGTTATGCCGGGCGTGTTATCTTCCCCTGGTTTAACGTGAGTGGAAAAGTGGTGGCTTTTGGCGGACGACTGTTGGATGCCCGTACCAAGGGTGTGCAACAGAAGTACGTGAACTCGCCCGACTCGGAGATTTATCACAAGGAGCGCGAGCTGTATGGCTTGTATCAAGGTAAGAAAGCCATTGCCAAGGAAGACTGTGTGTATATGGTGGAGGGCTATACCGACGTGATTGCCATGCACCAGTGCGGACTGGAGAATGTGGTGGCCAACTCAGGTACAGCGCTCTCCAAGCATCAAATCAAACTCCTGCGACGATTCACGCCTAACATCATCCTCTTGTACGATGGCGATGAGGCTGGTATCCATGCCGCCATGCGAGGAACAGATATGCTGTTGGCCGAGGGCATGAAGGTGAAGGTGCTGTTATTGCCTGATGGCGACGACCCTGACTCCTTTGCACGAAAGCATTCTGCTACTGAGTTCAAGGCTTATATCGAGGAACATGCTGAGGACTTTATCTCGTTCAAAACCAAACTGACGGTGGAGAACGTGAACGACCCCGTGAAGCGCTCTGAGGCTATTGGCGGTATCGTGAAGAGTATCTCGGTGGTGGATGATAACCTGTTGCGTGATGAGTATCTCACTCAGCTGTCGCATCGACTCGGCATCAAGGCTGAGACTTTGTATGACTCGATGAACATCATGATCAATCGGGATCGTGAGGAGAAAGAGAAAGAGCACAGCCGTGAACAAGTTCAGAACGCTATCCAGCAGGAGCGTGAAGCCCAAGGCAAACCCATGGCAATCGGGTTGCATACTATCGATGACCAGATTAGGCAGGTGGAGGACCTGCTGTTAAAAACCATCGTTCGTGATGGCGAGAAGATTATCTACGAGAACCTGGAAACCGAGGATGGGCAGACCATCAACCTGTCGGTGGCGCAGTTCATTGCCTATGATATGGGCGAGGATGACTTGAGTTTCAGTCGTCCTGTTTACAACAAGATACTGCAAGAGGTGGTGGCGCATTGCGGCGAGGAGGGCTTCAAGGCCGAGGAATACCTGACGCGCCATACCGATTTCGAGATCAGTTCGATAGCGGCCAATATGGCTGTCGATCCCTATCAGCTTGGTAAGGGATTCCAGATGAAAGAACGTGAGGGCGGACTCCGACAGCATGTGGAACACGTGGTGCTTGATTACCGCTATTACTGCTTAGGTGTCAAGGTGAAGGAGTTGCTCGCCTCTATCAAGAAAGGCGAAGGCGATGTGATGGCTTCGTTGGCTGAATACCAACGTATAGACCAGATCTACAAAGAGTTGGCAAAGAAACTAGGACGATGAGTTGGCTGAATATCATATTCATAGTGTACCAGATCATTGCTATCATGGCGGTGGTACACGTGATTATGGACAACCGTCAACCTGCTAAGACGATGGCTTGGGCGCTGGTGATTTATTTCGTGCCAGTGGTGGGCATCGTCTTTTATTTGTTTTTCGGCATCAATCATCGTAAGGAGCGCTACGTGAGCGAACGCACGATGAACCAATTGACCAAACGCTCGATGCTGGAGTTTGCCGAGCAGCAGAATCTGCGACTGCCCGAGCGCCACAAACCATTGATTGATTTGTTTGTAAACCAGAATCTGTCGCTGCCCTTTAAGGATAACCTGGTGGATATCTGTACCGATGGCTATCAGTTTATAGCCGAGCTGATGGAGGATATCGGCAAGGCCAAGAACCACATCCATCTGGATATGTATATTTTTGCCGACGATGCCCTGGGTATGCTGATTGCAGATGCTTTGATAGACAAGGCCCACGAGGGTGTTGAGGTGAAGGTGATTTACGATGATGTGGGGTGTTGGAATGTGCATCACCGCTTTTTTGAGCGCATGCGTGAGGCTGGCATCGAGGTGCGCTCGTTCATGCCTGTGCGATTCCCGTCGTTTACCAGTAAGGTGAACTACCGCAACCACCGTAAGATAGTGGTGATAGATGGTTTGGTGGGTTATATCGGCGGTATGAATATTGCTCAGCGCTATGTGAAGGGTTCGGGCAATCAGCCTTGGCGCGATACCATGCTGAGGATCTCGGGTGGTGGCGTGCATGCTTTACAACGAGCATTCCTGGTAGATTGGTATTTTGTGGATCGAACCTTGCTGTCGGATAAAAAGTACTATCCGCGATGCGAGGATATCAGCAACAACTGTTTGGCGCAAGTGGTTACCAGCGGTCCGACCACGCCTTATCCCGAAATCATGCAAGGCTATGTGCGTATTATCTTAGGTGCTAAGCGCTATCTGTATCTCGAAACACCTTACTTTCTGCCTAACGACTCGGTGCTGTTTGCCCTGAAGACGGCTGCTTTGGGTGGGGTGGATGTGCGTGTGATCTGTCCGCGCCGTAGCGATGCCAAGTTTGTGGAGTGGGCTAGTAGAAGTTATCTGCGCGAGGTGCTCGAGGCTGGCGTGCAGGTGGCTTTGTACGAAGCCGGATTCCTGCACTCTAAAATGTTGGTGTGCGATGATGCCATCACCACCTGTGGCTCGACCAATTTCGACTTCCGTAGTTTCGAAAATAACTTCGAGGCCAACATCTTCTTTTTCGACGAAGGTGTGACCATGCGAATGAAAACCGTATTCTTACGAGACCTTGAGCAGAGTGTGCTGCTGAAGGACTTGAAGAAACGCATGCGTAACAATTTCCTGATACGCCTGTGGGAGAGTGTTACAAGGATGCTGTCGCCTCTTTTCTGAAAATCGAAAAGTTTACGCTGCCATAACAGCGATGCTCTACAAAATGTGGGGCATCCGAAAAGTCGTTATCCTTACCATGTTCGAACACCAGAATGCCGCCATCTTTCAGCAGGTTCTTTTCAAAAATCAGTCCCGGAATGGTGGGCAGTTCCTTGAGGGCGTAAGGAGGATCGGCAAAGATAAAGTCGAACTGTTGCTTGCACGATTTGATATAGCGGAACACGTCGCCACGTAGTGGCAGGATTTTGGGTGTTGGTTGTTGGGTGTCGGGGTTTAGCTTTTTGACGCAGTCGCAAATAAACTTGTGGTGGTCGCGGTCCATCTCAATGCTTACCACCTGTTCGCAACCACGCGAAAGGAGTTCGAGCGAGATACTGCCAGTACCCGAAAACAAGTCGAGGGCTTTGATGCCTTCGAAATCGATATAGCTGTTCAGTACATTAAAAATGTTCTCCTTGGCAAAATCGGTAGTAGGTCGTGCCTTGAACGAGCGGGGGATATCAAAATGTCGCCCCTTATAGATGCCTGTAATAATTCTCATCGTCCGCGTGATATAAAGGTTACTAAATCGTAAGGCATGCCCTTGATGCTGGTGGCTGGCGAATCGGGGAATTCTGCCGTTGCGTTAATCATGTAGGCATGGTGCAGGAATTGCTTCAACTCCTGCAGCAGCCACGCTTCTTCGGGAATGTTGCCTAAGATATGCAGTTCGTCGTGCTCAGGTTCCAGGCGCAGTTGCTTCCACACATACATCAGATAGTAAAGGGCATCGTGTGCATGAGCGGCATCAAACGTGTTGCAGAACTTAAAGCGGTTCTGCTGGAAACTGAAGATGTGCAGCTTCTTGCTGTTGAAGTAGCCATACAACTTGTTGCGATGACCTGTAAAGCTGCGCTGATGCAGCTGGCGCCAGACTGGTGTCAGGGCATGCACAAAGTTATAGCCACTCTCAAAGCGGTCCTTGATAACCGTATCCAGATTCTTGTTGATGGCGAAGAGGCAAACGGCCTTCAGGTCGGGCAGCACGTTATAAAGCATCACGCGCTTTTCCTGACCGGGGGGATATGAGAACGAGAAGAGGGCTTCCATATCGTTCTCGTCGAACTGTTCGATGGGTACCAGCAACGAAGGAGTATCTACCATGATAAAAACCTTGGCAGTATCTTCATCTACATAGTCGCCAGTCTTGAAAGCCTCGCGCAGGTTGGCCGACATCGAGATACCGCCACGAACCACGTACGGACGATAGTCGATGGGGTGTTCGGTGTTGCTTACATCGAGTGACGTGAATGAGAGCGTGTTGCGCCCTATGCGTATGATTGTTGTCTTTGCGTCCATCTACTTCACGTTCATCACACTGGCCACGCACAGCGCAAGCAAGCACGCAGCTATCACAGCCAGCACAATATTCACTAATTTATTGTTGATATGCATATCTGGCTGCAAAGTTACTACTTTTTTTTTAATGTTTAATGTTTAATGTTTAATTTTTAGTACCTTTGTGGCCGAAATGATTAGCGACGAGTTTAAAATCCGTATCAGGGAGGCTATGGGCATGGTGCCTACGGCTGAGCAGGAACATGCCATCGACGTGTTCTCGCTCTTTATGGCCGACCGTGATGAGCGTGTGGTGATGATTCTGCGTGGCTCGGCTGGTACGGGTAAGACCACTCTGGCTGGTGCCATCGTCAGGGCGATGACCATGCTGAAACAGAAAATGATTCTGCTGGCGCCGACAGGGCGTGCGGCAAAGGTGTTTGCTCTCAACGCTGGGCATCCGGCTTACACCATCCACCGGCGAATTTATCGTCAGAAGAGTGCTGGGGATATCAGTGCCTTTAATCTGAACTATAACAATAACCGCGATACCTTGTTTATGATTGATGAGGCCTCGATGATTGCCAACCAAGGCTATGGCGAGAGCGCGTTTGGTAGCGGTTGCCTGCTCGACGACCTGATGCAGTTTGTGTATAGCGGTCAGAACTGTCGCATGGTGCTGGTGGGCGATAAGGCTCAGTTGCCACCTGTGGGCGAAGATGAGAGTCCGGCGTTGATGAGCGATGTGCTGCGGGCCTACGGTATGAAGGTGTACGAATGCGACCTGAATCAGGTGCTGCGTCAGAGCGAAGATTCTGGTGTTTTGTGGAATGCTACTCGCATCAGAACGCTGATTGACGATTGGGTCCTGCCCAAAATCCGGTTCCAGGGCTTTGCTGATATCGTGCGTGTGCCTGGTGATGAACTGATTGATTCGTTGGCCACCAGCTATAGTAGGGCGGGAATGGACGAAACGATAGTGATTACCCGTAGTAACAAGCGGGCTAACATCTATAATCAGGGCATCCGCAATATGGTGCTCGACCGCGAAGATGAACTCTGTCGTGGCGACCAGTTGATGATTGTGAAGAACAATTATTACTGGGGTAAGGAGTCGGGGGAGAAGACGAAGGAGAACGGCGGCCTGGAGTTCCTGGCCAACGGCGATGTGGCAGTGGTGCGCCGTGTGCGCCATGTGCATGAACTTTATGGTTTCCGATTTGCTGAGGTAACGATGGAGCTGCCTGATTATGATAACTATGAACTGACGGCTACCGTTATTCTCGACTCGCTCACTACCGAGGCGCCTGCCTTGTCGCGCGAGCAGCAGGAGCAACTCTACAATGCCGTGATGGAGGATTATGCCGATATCCCCCTGAAGGCCGACCGCATCAAACAATTGAAGAAAGATAAGTACTTTAATGCCCTGCAGATAAAATTTGCTTATGCCGTGACCTGTCATAAGGCACAGGGCGGACAGTGGGCACATGTGTATCTGGACCAAGGCTATATGACCGACGACATGTTGTCGCCCGACTATATCCACTGGCTTTACACGGCTTTTACGCGTGCCACCGAAAAACTGTTCTTGGTGAATTGGCCCACTACTCAGATGGAGGAGAGCACAAACGTGACATGACAACCAGGCAGATTCTTCTCGGCCAACTCCAACATACCACCTTGTTGTATCATCATCCGTCGGCTTAACGACAAGCCGATGCCGCTACCCGTGCGCTTGGTGGTAAAGAACGGCACAAACAGCGACTGACGGTTCTCGGCAGGGATAGGTGTGCCATCGTTGCCGATAAGTAGGGTGATGGGTGATGGGTGTTGGGGATGGGGTGATGGGTGATGGGTGTTGGTGGTTTCAATCATGATCTTGGTGGCCTCGGCCTCGATGGCGTTCTTAATCAGGTTCATCAGTATTTGGCGCAGCATGCCTTTATCGGCATGTACGGTGGCATCGGCGGGCACGTTGGTGGTCCAAGCCAGCTGCTGATAAGTCTTCTGCAGTTCGTCGAGCATAGGGAATAGGGCCACTTCGGCAAGAACGGGCTTTTCGAGTTCCGACATCTTGCGGTAGTTGGTAACGAAATCGCTCAGGTGGCGCGAGGTGTCGAAGATAGCCTTGATACCATCTTCGAGTGGTGTGCCTTTGACATCCGGTCGGCTCAGTAATACCTGACTGATGCTGGTGATGGGCGCAGTAGCGTTCATCATCTCGTGGGTGAGCACACGGGTGAGTCGTTCCCACGATTCAACCTCGTTCTTGTTCATCTGCTGTCGGATGTTCTCGCCCAACTCGTTGAGCGCCTCCTGCATGGCACGCTCGCCAGGCAGCAGATCGTTGATGGGCAGACGGAACGAGAAGTCCTGATTGCGGATAGCCTCCTTCATCAAGTGGGCACGCAACTTCAGTTTGCGCTGATGGTTCCAAACGCCCATCCCCGCCATCAGAATCAATACACCTATTATAATACCCCAAGTAATCATACCTCTCAATTCTCAGTTAGCTCAGTCGCTTCATTTTGTTGTAGAGCGTCTGTCGGGTGATGCCAAGCAGTTGGGCGGCTTGGGTGAGATTGCCATGACAGTGGTCGATGGTGCGACGGATATGTTCCTGCTCCACTTCGTCGAGACTCACGATTTCGTTCTGCATGTCGAGCACATCCTTCAGTTTGCGCAGCAGTTCGTCGTTGTCCCAAGGTTTGGTGATGAAGTCGGCGGCGCCATTCTTCAGTCCCTTCACGGCCAGATTGATATCAGCATAGGCCGTAAGCAGTACGACGGGTGTTTGTGGGTGCTGCTTGCGGATGGTGCGCAGCCAGAACAGGCCCTCGTTACCGTTGTTCACGCCAAGCGTGAAATTCATGTCGAGCACTACGATATCGATGGTTTGCTGCGCCATCAATTTCAGAATGTCGTCGGGGTTAGTGGTTGTCAGCACCTGTTCGAAGGTGCCGTCAAGCAGATAGCGCATGGCAGTAAGGATGGCTGCGTTATCATCTACGATGAGTATGGTTCCGTATTTATTCATAATTTGTAATTTTGGTGCAAAGATACGACTTTCTGTCTAAATCTCATACAAGAAGGTGTATAAATTTTAGACAATCCGCGCTCAGATACCACTTTTTGCTTGGTTGGTAATAGATATTACCCTATCTTTGCAACAAAATTAAAACGAACATGATATGAAAAAGTCGATAATCCTCTGTATCTCTGTATCTCTGTGTTTGAATCCGGTTCTGGCACAGAGTTTCAACATGCAGCAGTGCATGCAGTATGCGGTGCAGCATAACCACGAGGTGAAGCAGGCTGAGTTGGAACTCGACAACTATCAGGCATCAAAGACAGATGCCATCGGTCAGTTCCTGCCCGCGGTTGATGGCTATGTTGGTGCACAGTACAACTTTGGTCGCGCTATCGACCCGGAGACCAATGGTTATACCGATGTGAGTACCTTTTATAATGGCTATCAGCTGTCGGCGTCGTTGCCCATCTTCGATGGCTTCAGCCGGTTGCATGCTCTCAAGGCAGCCAAGGCCAGCGAACTGATGGGGCGTGCCAGTCTGCGCCAGCGCCAGGATCTGACAGCTCTCGACGTGTTGCAGGCCTATACCAATGTGGCTTATTACGATGGACTCGTAAAAATGGCTAACGAGAAAGTGGCAGAAACGTTGTTGTTGCTCAAGCAGGTGAGAGTGCTTGAGGAGGTGGGGCGAAAGAGTGCTGCTGATGTGGCTCAGGTGGAATCGCAGAAGGCTGAAGCCGACTACGAACTGACTCGCCAGCAGAACCTTTATGCCTCGGCCATATTAGAACTGAAAAAGGCGATGAACTATCCGTTGGGTGATAGCATTAAGGTGGTAGGTGATGGTGGATTGGTGATGACTGATAGTGCTTTCCAACACCCAACCCCCATCACTAATCACCCCGAACTACAGGTGGCCCGCTATCGCATGCAGGCATCGAAACATGAGTGGCATCAGGCTCGCGCTTCTCTTTATCCATCACTCTCTCTAAGCGCGGGCTTGAGCACCACTTATTACAAAACGTTGCATAACGATGCCGCAGAGACTTTCCGCAACCAGATGAAGAACAATATGGGTGAGTATCTGGGTGTATCACTCAACATCCCCCTGTTCAACCGTTTGCAAACCCTTACCAGCATCCGCAAGGCCAAGAACAACTACCGTATAGCTCAGGAGGCTTACGACCAGAAGCAGTTGGAACTGACCAAACTGAGCACCGAGGCTTGGAACGACTGGCTGGGCTATCAGAAGCAGACCATCCAGATGCAGAAGAAGGTGCAGGCCGACTCGCTGAGCTATCAGCTCACCCGTCGCCAGTTTGAAGAGGGCCTCTCGACAGCTATCGATCTGCACACCACATCGGCACAGTTGCTCAACTCGAAAGCCACCCTGCTGCAATGTCAGCTGATGGCGGAGGTAAAGCAGAAACTCGTTCGCTACTACCGTGGCGAGTGTATTTGGGAGTAATCATTATCAATTGTCAATTATCAAATTACGAATATGGACAGAGTAATCGAAAAAACGAAGAGTCAGCAACTTAAGAAGTATTGGCCATACGCCGCAGGCGGTAGTTTGTTGTTAGTAATGCTGGTTTGGCTGATTTTTGGCAACCATGCCTCGACGCTGAAGGTGAGCAGAGACGAGATAACCATCAACGACGTGCAGCGTGCCGAGTTTAAGGACTATGTGCGAACCAACGGTCAGGTGCTGCCCATCCAGATCGTTCAGATATCGCCCGAAGAAGGTGGTATCGTGATGGAGAAGGTAGTTGAGGAAGGCACGATGGTGCATAAGGGTGATGTGATTGTGCGTCTGAGCAACTCGAACCTCGACCTGCAGATCCTGAATGCTGAGGCTGAGTTGGCCGAGAAGCAGAACCTGCTGCGTAACACCCAGGTGGCCATGCAACAGGACCGACTGAACAACCAGACCGAGCAGGCTCAGCTGGATATGGATACCCATCGCAAACAGCGCACCTACGATCAGAACAAGCGTCTGTATCAGGAAAAGCTGATCAGTAAGGAGGATTACATCAAGTCGCAGGAGGATTACCAGCTCTCTGCCAAGAAGCGCTCGCTCATCACTAAGCGCCTGAAGCAGGACTCTATCTATCGCACTGTGCAGATGGACCAGATGGAGGACAATCTGCAGAACATGCGCAAGAATGTTGTGCTGGTGCGCCAGCGTAAGGATAAGCTGGAAATCCGTTCAGCCATCGACGGCGAGTTGGGACTGCTCGATGTAGAACTGGGGCAGAGCATCCAGCCTGGACAGAAGATTGGTCAGCTGAACGACCTCTCGGATTACAAGGTGCAGGCCAGCATCGACGAGCATTATATCGACCGCGTTCGTCCAGGTCTTACCGCTACCTTTACCCGTGGCGACAAGCAGTACCAGTTGCAGGTGCGCAAGGTTTATCCTGAGGTGCGCGATGGCAAGTTCCGCTGCGATTTCATCTTCAAAGGTGCGCGTCCGGAGAATATCCGTTCTGGTCAGACCTATTATATCGACCTTGAGTTGGGGCAGCCTGAGCAGGCCATCATCATTCCTCGTGGCACCTTCTTCCAGACCACCGGTGGTCAGTGGATATTCGTACTCGACAAGAGTGGCTCGAAAGCTTATCGCCGTCAGATTCGTGTCGGTCGCCAGAACCCTCAGCACTACGAGATTCTCGAAGGTCTGGAACCAGGCGAGCGCGTGGTGACCAGTGGTTACGAAGCTTTCAAAGACAACGAAGTATTGGTATTGAAATAAGAAGATATGAAAAGCTATTTTAAGTTTCTGAGTCGCCATAGACTCTTTACCATCATTAATATCGTAGGCTTGTGCCTCTCGATGGCCTTCCTGCTGCTGTTGGGCGATTTGATCTACCGTCAGACATCAGTAGAGAACTACCAGACCCGTGGCGAGCGCATCTTTGCCATTGGCAACGAGGAGTTCACTATGTCGCACTTCCGTGTGGGACAGAAATTGCAGGACCGTTTCCCTGAAATCGAGGGCTGGTGCTCTGTCTCTGGTTATGATGCCTCCTTCGATATCCGTGGCATGGAGGTTCAAACCAAAATCCTGGTGGTGGCACCCAATTTCTTTGAGTTCTTCGACTACCAGCTGTTGACTGGCGACAAGCATCAGGTGTTGCAGGCACCCAACCAGATGGTGGTGAGCAAGAGTTTTGCCGAGCGCTATTGGCCCGATGGCGATGCGGTAGGTAAGGAGGTGGTGCTGGGTGATAAGAACGATCCCGACGGGCATGTTACCTATACCATCAGCGGTGTGATGGACGATTTCGACCGCTCTGTCATCCCCAGCAGTCATGAGTGCGTGGTAAACCTTGAGAGTCATAAGTACTTTAACTATTCGGCTTATACCGAGGAGATGAACAATGCCGGCAGTACGGTATTGTTCCTGATGGAGAAAGAGGGTTGCGACCTGCGCAGCAAGGCCGACGCGATGCGCGACTACATGAAAACCTTCTTCTGGCTCTATCGCATGGAGGCTGTCAAGAAGGTCGTTCTTACATCGCTGACCGACCTGTATTACGATGCCAAGAGCTGTAGCTTCCAGTCGGGCGACCTTGAGCATGGCAATCGCGATATGGCGCACCTTTATGTGGTGATAGCCCTGTTGGTGCTGGTGTTTGCCATTTTTAATTATGTCAACCTGAGTGTGTCGCTCACCACAGAGCGCTCGAAGGAGATGGCCACCCGTCGATTGTTAGGTCTGTCGCGCCTGCAGGTGTTCCTCAAGTTGATAGGTGAGAGCATCTTCTTTACCGCCATCGCCTTTGCTGTGGCCTATCTGGTTGCCCTTGCCCTGCAGGACAAGGCTGTCGAGATGGCTGCTTGTCAGATAGATCTGCTCAAGGATACTGGTATTGTTACCATCATTGGTTTTGTGGTGATGATTGTGCTGGTGGGAGCACTGGCTGGTTTTGTGCCCGCCTCGATACTTAGCGGCTATCAGCCCATCGATATCGTTCGCGGCACTTTCCGTCGCCGTGTGCGTCAGCGCTGGAGTCATGTGCTGATGGTGATTCAGGCTGTGTTTGCCATCGTGATGCTGACTGTCACCTTGTTGCTCAGCAGCGATATCCGTCAGAAGATGCAGCAGCCTCTGGGCTACGATTACGAGAATATCCTGGAAACCTGGGGAATCAATAACTTGAGTCAGACACAGCGCCAGACCTATCGCCAACAGCTGTTGCAACTGCCTGAGGTAGATGCTGTAGGCTTTGGCTATGGTACACCGCTCGATTTTCTGGAGAACAACACCACCCAGGCCGACGACGGTACGGTGGTAAGCATGCGCTACCTAATGGGCGACAGCTGTTTCTTCAACATCCTGAACATCCATCCCGAGAAGACCTATACGGATAGGGGAGCAGGTGTGAACCATCAGCTGCTGCGCCAGTTTGGTAAGAGTGATGATGCCCGAGAGATTGTGAACACCAAAGGCCATATGAATATGACTATTTCGGCTGTTTATCCCGATATTATCTATCAGACTGTGATGAACGAGGAGAAGCATCCCACGCCCATCGTGATATTGAAGACCAATGAATATCTTAACGACACCACCAGTTTTGCTCAGCGACAATATGGTTCGCCCCGTATGGCGATTGTGAAGTATCATGGTGAGCGTGAAAAAGTGGAGCGGAAAATGAAGACGTTGTTCCAGGAACTCACTGGTCATGAAGCGTCAGATGCTCACTCGCTTGAACAGAAACATCAGGAGTGGTACGAGGATTACGAGCGATTCCTGAGTGTGCTCACCGTGTTTACATTTGTAGCCATGCTGATTGCCATCCTCGGACTGATGGCTATGAACAGCTACTTTGTGAGTCAGCGTCGCCGTGAGATAGCTGTGCGCCGCGTGTTTGGTGCCGAACTCAGCAGCATCACCCTCCGACTACTGCGCACGGTGGTCGTTCAGTCGCTGGTAGCAGCTGTTATCGCCATCCCGTTGGCTTACTGGCTGGCACCTGCCGCAGGCAGTATCTCAGGCTTGCATGTAGAGATGCAGTTCATGCCGCTGTTGCTCTCGCTACTCATCGTACTGGTGGTGAATGTGCTCACCGCCGCCATCCAGAGCTGGCGCGCCGCCACCGAGAACCCTGTCAACAGTATTAAAAACGAATAACCCATAAAACCGCATGAAAAGTTATTTCCGCTTCCTATCGCGCAACAAGCTCTACACATTAATTAATGTGGTAGGGCTTGTAGTGTCGTTAATGTTTATCATCCTGCTGGGTGATTACACCTGGCGCCAGTACACTATCGACAGTTGGCACCAGCATGCCGACCGTATCTATCTGATGGGGGACCAGACAAGTTTCTCCATGTGGCCTCAGGCTGGAGATAGGATTAAGGAGATGTGTCCTGAGATAGAGCAGAAATGCTGTGTGATGAGTGTGAGGGGAAAAATTAAGTATGGTCGGCAGGAGGTGAAGGACGGCGAAAACGAAAATGGCATCATCATGGTGGCAGACTCCACTTTTTTCCAGTTCTTCGACTTTGAGTTGGAGACAGGAAGTCGTCAAACAGCCTTAAACTCCCCAGATAAATGTGTCATCACAGAACGACTGGCTCACCGACTGTTTGGAGATAAGAATCCTATTGGCGAATCAGTACAGATTGTAGGAGAGTATGATGTGGAGCCTGGCAATACCGTTTACGACAGCACGTTGGTATATACTGTCAGTGCCGTTGCCAAGGACTTCGACCATACAGTACTGCCTAACGAGACGCAGATCATCGCTAATATGAAACGCTATCCGCAGATGCTGGGTGCAGAGTTTCCTAGCTACTCCTATGCATTCAGTAATGCGGGTGCCTGCAAGGTATTCTTCATGCTCCGTCCTGAGATGACACTCGACAGCAAGAAGAAAACCATTGATGACTATATCGCTAATAATTATTTCCTCCCTTTCGCAGCGTATAAAGTGAGTGTAACGCCGCTCAAAGATGTGATGTTTGCGCCTCAGAATAATGGAAAGGGACTGCAGAAAGGCGACAAGACACGCCTGCGTATCTTGATTGCAGCAGTGCTTGCTCTCCTCTTCTTTGCTGTCACCAACTATATTAATCTGACCGTAGCCAATACGGGATTCCGATCCAAAGAAATGGCTACCCGACGGCTCTTCGGTAGTAGTCAACGTATGATCGCGTGGAAACTGATAGCCGAATCAACGTTGATGGTAGCCCTTTCTTTTGCCATTGGATTGGCTTTGGCGCTGTGCTTCCAGGATGATGCCATCAGTCTGTTTAAAGGTAAGATAGCCATCACAGATGATATCAATATTGTGAGTGTGAGCCTCTGTCTTGGAGGTATCTTCCTGGTTGGTATTGTTTCAGGTCTTTTGCCCTCATGGCAGATGACCCGCTATCAGCCCATCGATATCGTGAAAGGTAATTTCCGTTTCCGTTCCAAGATGGTGCTGGGCAAGGTGTTCATCATTCTGCAGAATGTCATTACCGTTACGATGCTTACTGCCAGTTTGGTTATCTGGCTTCAGTTGCACCATCTTATCCATGCTCCCCTTGGTTTTAACACAGAACATCTCTTCTACATCATCAGTCCCGAAGGGAAGGAGCAGGTGGTCAGAAGTAAACTGGAGAAGATGCCTTTTGTAGAGAGAATAGGAACCTTTAACGGGTGCACATTCACTCAGTTTAATACAGGTGTTTATATCATTGTCCGTGACGACAAGTTTGTATCTATGTTTGAGACGGATATGGACAAGACTACTTTCGAATTGTTGGGACTGCAAATCAAGAATAATCATGGAACCAGTAATGACGGTATTTATCTGAATGAAGAGGCATTACGGCAGTTAGACAATAAAATCGATGCCCGAGAATTAGGTTGGTATGATGGGGGAAAAGAACCTGTTACTGGAGTACTCGAAGAGTTCCATTCTGTCAATGTTCTTTCGCCTATACAACCATTTGCTATCCGAGTACAGAAGGACAAAGAGTTCCCAATGTTTCTGGTAAAAACAAATGGTGATAAGCAGGCAAAGGCTGCCTTTGATGAGATGATGAAAAAACTGAATGAATCTGCAGAAGATAGAGTGCAGAGTATTGAGGAAAGCATTGCTGAGACATTCAAGGATCAACAACATACGCTGAAGCTCATCACGCTCTTTACGCTCATTGCCATCGTGGTGTCTGTCTTGGGCTTTATCGGCATGTCGCTCTTTTTCATCCGTCAGCGACAGAAGGAAATAGGTATTCGTAAGATTATGGGTAGCACCTCAAGCGAGGTGATGATGCTGATGCTGCGCACCTTCTGTGTGCCGTTGCTGGTATCGTTTGTGATGGCCATCCCCCTGTCGTGGTATGTGATGAACGATTGGCTCTCTAACTTCAGCTATCGCATCAGTCTCAGTCCATGGATATTCGTCGCCACTTGTGCTTTCTCCCTTTTGGTGGCTGTCCTTTCTGTAAGCATTCAGATTATGAAGGCTGTGCGTACCAACCCTGTTGAGAGTATCAAAACCGAATAACAGATTTAGGATATTTAACGTGGCCCCATGCAGGATTTTTCTTCATGGGGCGTTTCTATTGGTGGAATTATCAATATAAAATGTAAAAATATGAATAGATTACTCAAAGTATTGTTGGGCGTGGTACTGGCTGTTCTGCCTCTTGCTGCCAACGCACAGGATGTCCATTGGCAGGCAAGAGGTGGCATCGGTTATTCAACATTGCTTGGCGGTGTGTCGAATATCGATGACCGTGTAGGCTTTCACATTGGTGGTGGTGCTGACATCGGACTGTCGAAGAATGGGGTGTGGCGTTTTCAGCCTGCCCTCCAGTTTGCTCAGAAAGGATGGACGTTTGATGGCTATTATGGTAATGAACAGATTATGGCGGCCAAATACAGCACGCGTCTCAACTATCTGCAGTTGCCCCTGCAGATGGCGGCTCGCCTGAATTTAGGAAAGGAATGGCATCTCACGTTCAGAACTGGTGCGTACGTGGCTTACGGTCTGAGTGCGAAGACGAGGATGGAAATTCTGGATACCGACCATGACGAGACTTTCGACACCAATCATTTCAGCGAGGCTTTTGATTTTTATCATGGTGCCTATGATGAGGGGAATCACAGTGTAGAATATCCAAAGTTCAACCGCTGGGATTTTGGAGCCATTGGTGGTATCGACTTGAGCTATCGTCATTTCATTATCGGCTATAATGTAACAGTAGGACTTACCAAACTCGGTGATGGCGGTTTTATAGGCAGCACCGTTGCTAACATCGTGTCGGCAGCCCTGTTCGGAGGGCATCCTAAAAACATTTCTGCCGAAATATCCGTTGGCTATCAGTTCTGATATGGTGAAGTGTCTAAGAATTATACGAAGGTGTGTATAAAGATTAGACGAACGGCCTTGGGGCACTCCAAAAAGCTTGCATTAAATATAAAATGATCGTAACTTTGCAATGTGAAAATAAAAAAACAAAGTAATAACAATTTAAAAAAGTACGATTATGAAAAAGTTTATGATTAGCTCGATGATGTGTCTGATGGCTCTGACCTCAAATGCACAAGTGATGACATCTGCAACTGTGGATAAGGTTTACAACACAGTCTCTCAAGCTACCGATGCAGAGTTCGTGTATAACGCTGATCGTGACGCTGATGGAAACATTGCTACGATGGTGGTATATCAGGAGAAGACTCTACGCAAGGGTAACTTTACCCTGAAGCCCGTACATCGCTACCAGTACACCTATGCTGCCGATGGTACGCTCACCAGTCGTACTAAGTTCGTATGGAATAAGAACCAGTGGCTGTGTGCGGGTCGCCACAACTACTCGTTGGATGGCGGATTGTATATCGCTACCTATAGTCGCTGGAACAAGAAGAAGGCGCAGTTTGATATGCCTGTAGGACAGATCACCTATACCCTGTTGCCCGATGAGAGTATTGCCAGTGTGGCTTGCTACAGTCGCCACAAGAACGACTTGCAACTGGAGTGGCAGGCATCTGTGGCGAGTCATACGATGAACATGGATCATTATCTGACACAGAAATAACTGCGAAGTGTGCTTGTTGTTTAAAAAATGATAAGATGATGGTTGGAAGCGGATGGATTTCAGAAAGATTGTTTATCTTTGTGGCGGAATTGATCACTACATGATGATGAAACAGAAATATGCCGTCGTAATACTGTTGGCCCTGATAGTAGCATCAGGGCTGACGAGTTTCAGGAGTTATCGGGCTACGGAAAGAGTTGTGGCCGAGGATATGGCTTGAGCTGACCAAAGCGCTGGCCCAGCAGCAGAGCGATGTCATCAGCACCGATACTATCCGCGTGTTTAACAGCTATCTCAAGTTGGACGAGTTGCGTGGCAATGCCGTGCTGGCTGTCACCACCCGACAGGATGGTCTGCGCTGCGAGCCTAAGTGCTCTGCCGCCACCATCTTTGCGATGTCCGACCAGCGTCCGGCCTCCGTCTTATGGACTGTGGCTTTGCTCTGGGGCCTCTACTGCTTCTGGCATTATCGCAAACAGGTCAATCTTGTTGCGTATGGTGGTTTGACTTATGCTGAGGCTGAAGGTCGCTTCTACGATGCGAAGGGGCAACAGGTGAAACTCACGCCCATGCAGCAGCAACTCATGGAGATGTTCTTCCGCAGCGAGTCGCATCAGCTCTCCAAAACAGAGATCTGCGATGCCCTCTGGCCCAAGAAAGACGATGCCAACGACACGCTCTACACGCTGATCCGTCGCCTGAAACCCATCATCGAGGAATATTCCGACTTGAAAATAGAGTCAGACAGAGGTCGTGCTTATGAATTGAGAACCAAGTAGTTAGCCGTATGTCAGCTAATTGTCAGACAAATGTCAGGCAGATAATTCGTTAAAACAGGAATCTCTTCATACCTTTGCACGAAAAAAAGCAAGTATGAGGAGATTTCTGTTTCTTTCTATGTTGGTTTTCATCACAGTCATGGTGTGGGTGTCGGTTTATGAGAAAGAAGACAACTCGCCGTTGTCGCAGAAGTTGGAACGTGCGATGAGTCTGACCAGGATGAAGGCGTATCATGATGACGATTACGACTATATGGTGCGCTATCCGTCGTTTTTTGAACAGACCCCCGACTCCTTAATGGATAAAGGTTGCTGCCGCTTCAGTTTCTGGCAAGATAGTATTGAGATAGTGCAGACGGTGTTCGTGGAACAGAATCCTGAAAATCTCACCATCGAGCAGGCTATGCGCAAATATACCTCAGCGCTCCATGCCACATCCAAGCAAAAAGGGCGTGACTGTTTCATCCTCTCGGGACATATCCTTGATGATAAAGGCAGATTAACGGCCCGTTGCTTTCATGCCAAATTTGTGAAACATCGCAAACTCTGGTTTGTGCAGTCGCTCACTTATCCCGAAGTCTGCCAACCATCCCTCAAACGCCTCATGACAGAAATAGATAACTGGAAAGTATGGTGAAAGAGTTAAGTAGCGTTAAAATAAGTTTGACTTTGGCATGTTTTTGTGTCTTATAGTTGTACAGCAGAATTAATAGATGGACAGAATAGCATTTGAACACCAAGCCCGCTCGTGGCGACAGAAGGCGCTGAGCGTAAGTATCAGCTGCGGAGCGGGCCAAGACGAAGCTGAAGACATCGCCCAGGATGTGATGCTCCGCCTGTGGCAGATGCACGACGAACTGGAACAGTATCGTTCGATAGAGGCTATCGTCGTCCTCATGGCCCGGCATATGCTGCGCAACCATCAGCGACGAAAACCTATGGAAGCGCTGGACGAGACCATCACCGTCAGTCTGAACACCAATCCGCACGACGAGTTGGAGATGAGAGAAGACGAAGCATGGTTGACAACCAAAGTCCAGCAGTTGCCCACCACCCAGCGCACCTTATTATATATGCGACAAGTGGAGCGTCGCAGTCACGAGGAGATAGCCCAATTATTAGGCATCGAACCCACATCGGTGAGCACTTTGCTGGCAAGGGCCCGACGAACATTATTAGAAGAAATAAAACAGCGAAACAAACAATGATACAGTACACTAAAGAGGTTATCGAGAAGTTGCTCCAGAAGTATATGGACGGCACTTCAACACTCGACGAGGAGGCCATCCTTGCCCAGTACTTTCAGGGCGATAACATCCCTGAGGAGTGGCTCTGCTATCAGCAGATGTTCCAGGAGATTGAGGCCATGAAGCCCCAGCCAAAGGCCCGTCGTCGTTGGGGAGTATGGAGCATCGCTGCTGCAGCTGTTGTTGCAGGCGTGCTGTATCTGGCTGTTCCACCACGCCAGACAGAGCTTGTGCCCGCTGCACCGCTCACGGCACAGGCTGATACCACAGCCAAGCAGGCATCCCAGGCTGATGTCCAGTCGGAAGCGCGTATTGATACAGTAGCTGCTCACCCCGTCATGCCTGTAGGAACCCCACAGCAGCCTGTAAAAAAGACAAAGAAACGCAGTCTGCGTAAGTCCGAGCCTACTATCCACGATATCGATAAGGCTTATGTACTGATGGCGGAAGCCGAGCAGGCTAAGACTCGGATGGTGGAGGCCACGGCCCAAGTCGAGCAAGTCAAGGCAAAGATGGAAATCTTTAATGCCCAGATGGCAGCTTACGGCTACGTCCCAGTCATGCAAGAAGATGGTACCATAGTATATATTAACGAACAAGAAAATTTAATTGCATATGAAGAGTAGAAACTTAATCCTCGCAGCCATGTTGTTGGCCATGTCTTCAACGATGATGGCGCAGCAGAATATCAAGAAAGCATTTGATGCACTGCTGAATGAAAAGATCACAGATAACAGGGCAAGTCACGTGCTTGATCGCGACCCAGAAACTGGTCGTATGACGGCTATGGCTGATGTTTACGACTTTACCATTAGTTCCAAGTCTGCTCTCGAGCGCCTTGATGATGTGCGTAAGGCCTTTGAAAAAGATAAGAAGGATGCTTATTCTATCAACTCTGGTATTCGCGAAAAGGGTGGTGAAGATACTGAAGTAGAACCTTTTTCAAGTCTTTTTGAGTCCTTAGGTTTTCCCTCTGTAAGTCTCTCTGTTGGCGATGGCAAACACCCGTCTGTGTCTATCGGTACTATGAAGGGTTCCGACTATATCTACGCCTGCTTTGCCGATAAGGACGATCCTGATCATCGTTATCGCTATGCCTACGCTTTGGAGTGGGTCGAGAAGTCGAAGAAAACTCATGTTCGCCTGGCTGTCACATATGCCCTGCGTCCAGAAGCACGCGATAACAGCAAAGACAAAAAGAAGAGTAAGATAAATCGCATAATTGTTAATGGCAAAGATGTCAGTGTAGATAAACCTTCTGGGATGTTGGATAATATTTTCAGTAGCGTACTTAATTATAGTACCGATTCATTATTATTTAATCGCGAGAAAACCCCTGAGTCATGGCTCAGCGAGTTCAATAACTATAAGCGACTGTTTCTGAAGAACCCTGATGGCGCTACAGCCACACATTACGCCACCTCTATCTACAGCCTCTGCAAGAAATCGGCCATGCTCGAGCCCGAGGAGAAGAAACTCGTCATCAACGAACTGACAAAACTCAAGGCTGCAGCAAAAGATGAACTCATTCAGAACATCTTCGAAATGAGTATCAAGAAACTAAAATAATAGTTCTCTCTCTCTTTAATTTTCGATATGAAGAATGTAAACGCAATTTTTACATTCCTGCTGTTTCTGTGCCCAAATGTAACTATGGCCCAGCAGGATTCAACCTCAGTAGCCAGCGATTCCATCACATGGAACAAGGAGTTGGACGGTGTCGTAATTAAGGCCCAGCGCCAACTCATAAAGCAGGATATCGACCGCATCGCCTACGACGTGCAGGCTGATGAGGAGTCGAAGACTCAGACTGTGATGGACATGCTGCGCAGGGTGCCCATGGTGACGGTTGATGGTGAGGATAATATTAAAGTGAAGGGTAACAGCAGTTTCAAAATCTATAAGAACGGGCGTTACGACCCCAGTATGTCGAAAAATGCAAAGGAGATACTGAAGGCGATGCCTGCCTCGATGGTGAAGCGCATAGAGGTTATCACTGATCCTGGTGCTCGCGAAGACGCAGAGGGGGTAGATGCCATCCTCAATATCGTGATGATGGATGGCAAGAGTCTGGATGGCATCACAGGCTCAGCCACCGCTTCCTATACTACCTTACAGCATCCTAATCTGGGTGCTTATCTCACCACACAGATGGGTAAGGCCATTGTCTCGATGGATTATGGCTATGGTGGCATGTCGAGCAAGGAAACGGAAAGCAAAAGTGAGGTGGAGCGCACCTATGTTGCTTCGGGCAATAGGATGAAGGCTGTGATTGAAGGCTCCAATCCCGGCTATGTCCATTATGCCGATATTGATGCCAGCTACGACATTGACTCGCTGAACCTACTCTCGGCCTCATTGGGTGGCTACTTCTACAATCTGAATGTGAAAGGAGGTGGACTGACGCAGATGTATGCGCCCGACAACCAGCTGCTCTATAGCTATCGCAACAAATACTGGATGCCTGGCTATAGTCATCACTCATGGAACGGACGACTTGACTATCAGCATAAGACGCGGCGCAAGGGCGAGCTTCTCACTCTCTCTTACATGCTCGCCCTGACGCGCCAGCGCACAGAGCAGGAAAATAGCTATACCGACCTGCAGCAGGCACCATTCGACTATACGGGGAAACTGGAAAACCTGCGAGAGCGCTTTACGGAGCATACTTTCCAGGCCGACTGGTTGCGCCCGATAACTGAGGGGCACAAACTGCAGTTGGGTGCCAAATACATCTATCGTGCCAATGACAGTCGTACTTTGCAGCGTTTCTTTGCAGCTACCTCTTATCCCAACTTTGATAGTGAGTTTGAACATACCACCCAGGTGACTGCAGCCTATGCCGACTATATCCTGCGATTAGGAAAATGGTCTGCCCGTGCTGGCCTGCGCTTCGAGCATAGCTACATGAAGGGTACCTATCCTGATGGCTCGGCTGAGAGCTTTGGCAGGCATCTGAACGACTGGGTGCCGCAGCTGAGCGTGAAGTGTCAGCTCAGTGATGCCCATTCGCTGAAGTTGGGCTATGTCACCAGCATCAACCGCCCTGGCATCTCCTATCTCAATCCTGCTGTCATCCAGTCGCCCACGCAAGTGCAGTTTGGAAACGCAGGACTGAGTAGCAGCAGGAATCAGACCGTCCACCTGGTCTATTCGTACATCAGTCAATGGCTGACATTGCAGTTAGCACCAGCTTTCAAGTATTACAGTGATGGCATCGGTCAATGGGTATATGCCCAAGATGATGTGCGCTATCAGACCTACGGAAATATCGAGAAGTTGAAGCGTTGGCAGTTGGAAGGCTATGTACAGTGGAAACCTTTCAGCGGTACTGTCCTTTCAGCCAATTTCAACCTGTGGGATGACGAGATAGAGAACCCCAGCATCGGTCTCAGGCAGAAGGGTTACTCTGGTTTCTATTATCTGAACGGCAGTCAGTTGCTGCCCTGGAAATTGCGCTTCACAGCTTATGTCTATGGTGAGATGGGCCATTCGGTCAATAATGTGTATAGCTACTCGCGCTCTTGGAATCGTTATGGCTTTTCGCTGCAACGCTCGTTCCTCCGCGAGGACCGACTGACTATTCGCGTCAGCGCCAACGACCTCTTCCGCAAATATCGTCATTTTGTCACTTGCATTTATCAGGGCGACATGCAGGGGTATCAAGATACGGCCACTCGTGGTAGCATGCTCAACTTCTCTGTTTCCTATCGTTTTGGCAAGTTGAAAGCCAGCGTGAAGAAGACTGAGACCACCATCGACAACAGCGATGTCGTAGGCGGTATCTCTAAGGGGAAATAGCACCAACGAGCCAATGGTGTAAAGGAATCATACACCGGGGTGTCTAATTATTAGACAATCCGCTTCCGCCAGGGTGAAAAGCCTTGGCGGATTCGTTTTTTAGATGTATTTTTGCATCAGAAATCATAAATTGAATAATGATATGAAGAGTTTTTTCCGTTTCCTGTTGCGCAACAAGCTATATACCTTAATTAATATAGCGGGTTTGGTGGTGTCGCTGATGTTCATCATCCTGATGGGCGACTATACGTGGCGCCAGTTTACGATCGACTCGTGGCACAAGCATGCCGAACGAATCGTTCTGATAGGTAGTCAGGATAATTTCTTTATGTGGCCTCAGGCAGCCACCGATATCAAAGCGATGTGTCCTGAGGTGGAGCAGACGTGCTGCGTGATGAGTCAGAGTGGAAAGATAAAATATGGCGAGAGAGTGGTGGAAGATGGCGACGACCAGAGTACCATCTTGCTGGCCGATTCTACTTTCTTCGGTTTCTTCGACTATGAGCTCACGCAGGGCAACAGGCGTACCGCGCTTGATAAGCCCGATAAATGTGTGATCACGGAGCGACTGGCCAAGCGCTTGTTTGGCGATAAGAACCCTATGGGTGAGTCGATTCAGATTACTGGCGAACGCCATGTGCGTATTGGGCATGACGACCCTTACGACAGTACGCTGGTATATACCGTTAGTGCGATAGCCAAGGACTTCGACCATACCGTACTGCCCAACGAAACGCAGATTATCGTGAGCATGCAGCGCTATCCGCAGGTGATGGGCTATCAGCTCGAGAATTACACAGCGGCCTATGGCCCCAATGGTGTTAGTAAGGTATTCTTCATGCTGCACCCAGGCACCAGTCTCGATAGTAAGAAAGCTGTCATCACCGATTATCTGAGCAAGAATTACTATGGTAAGTGGGAGGCCAACGGCCTGACCTTTACGCCGCTCAAAGACCTGATGTTTGCGCCACAGAATAGTGGAGCCGGTATGCAGAAAGGCGATAAGTCGCGACTTCGCATCCTGTTGGCTGCCGTGCTGGCCATCCTCTTCTTTGCCATCAGCAACTACATCAACCTGACGGTTGCCAACACTGGCTTCCGTGCCAAGGAGATGGCCACCCGAAAGCTGTTTGGTAGCAGTCAGAACGATATCTCGCTGAAGCTGATAGCCGAATCAACCCTGATGGTTGCTATCTCGTTTGCCGTTGGTCTGGCGCTGGCCTTTGCCTTCCAGAATGAGGCTGTAGATTTGTTTAAGGGCAAGATCGACCTCTATGGCGATATCAGTCTGGGTACCGTCAGTGTCAGCATCGCTTTCATCCTGTTGGTGGGTATCATCTCGGGCGTCATGCCTTCGTGGCAGCTCTCGCGCTTTCAGCCAATCGACATCGTGAAGGGCAGTTTCCGTTACCGCTCCAAGATGGTGCTGGGCAAGATTTTTATCATTCTGCAGAATGTGGTGACCATGGTGATGCTTACCTCGGCCCTCGTTATCTGGTTGCAACTGAATCATCTGATTCATGCACCGCTGGGCTACAACACAGAGAACCTGTTTGTTATCAACGCTCCCGACGGGAAACACCAGACGGTGAGAAGCCTCTTGGAGAAGATGCCTTTTGTAGAGAAAATAGGTATGTTCGAGAAAACCTCGTTGGCGACAGGTAGCTGCAGTATGCAGAGTGTTACGCGTAACGATAAATTGGTGATTCTCTACTTATTAGACCTTGACAAAACGGCCTACAACCTTTATGGGTTTAAGAAAAAGAAAGACTATGGACAAACCAGCGACGGCTACTATCTGACGGAGGAGACCATGCGCCAGATGGAATATACCGACACCACCACACAAACTGTTTGGAATAAACCTATCGCTGGTGTGCTTAACGATATCCATCGTATCAATGTGTTGCAAGGTGTCGAGCCTTTTGTCATCCAATTCAAGGATTCGTTCAATTATCCTTCGTACTTGGTGAAGACAAATGGCGACAAACAGGCCAAGGCGACTTTCACAGCCATGCTGAAGGAACAAGGTGTGCCCGAGGCCGATATGGAATGGTATGTGCAGTCGCTGGAGGAGAGTATTGCTGACACCTTCGCTGACCAGCGCAACACGCTGAAGATTATCTCACTCTTCACCATCATCGCCATCGTCATCTCTATATTGGGATATATCGGCATGTCGCTCTTCTTTATCCGTCAGCGACAGAAGGAAATAGCCATCCGCAAGGTGATGGGCTCGACATCGGGCGAGGTGCTGCTGCTGATGCTCCGCACGTTCTCGATTCCTATGCTGATTTCGTTTGTCATTGCTGTGCCTGTTTCTTGGTACTTCATGCGCGACTGGCTCTCAAACTTCAGTTATCGCATCGCGCTCAGCCCCTGGATCTTCGCTGTTGCCGGGTTTACCTGCTTCATCATTTCCGTGCTCACCGTCATCATCCAGAGCTGGCGCGCTGCTTCTGAGAATCCGATTAATAACATTAAGACAGAATAAAATTGCAAATATGAACGTTTTAAAATCTCTCAATCAGCGTGGACAGCACAACTGGATCAAGATTCTCTGTCTGGCTGTTGGTCTGGCTACGGGTATCGTATTAATTGGTAAGGCTGGCTTCGAACAGTCGTGGGATCGTTTCTTCCCATCGAGCGACCGTATCTTCATCGCCTATGAAGACGTGATTCGCGATGGTGAATACCTGCACTATTCGCAGACGCCCGGTGCTGTGGCACCTGCCTTGAAGCGCTACTGTCCGCAGGTGGAGGCCGCCACACGCTACACGACTTTCTCTTTGGATATGCCGATTGTGACTGATGATGACAAGCGCGTGCGTACCAATTTTGCCCTGGTGGATAGCTGTTTCTTCGATGTGTTTCCTTTCCGTGTGCTGGCTGGCAATGCGAAGAAAACACTCAGTCGGGTGGACTGTTGTATGATTCCCCTCTCACTGGCCGAGAAACTGACAGGAAGTGCCAATCCCTTTAGCATCGTAGGTCAGAAGGTTTACTATAACAAGCGTGGCAGTTGGGCACTCACCGTTGGCGGTGTGTATGAGGATGTGCCTCTCAACTCTCGTCTGCACGACTTGGAGGTGCTGGTATCGATGTCCAGTATCACGCATGTGATGTGGGACGGACGTGAGAACTGGCTGGGTAACGATCGCTACTTTGGCTATGTGCGTCTGGCTGAGGGCGTAAGTCCTGACGACTTGAAACCACAGATAGAGAAGATGCAGAAAGAAAATCTGCCTCAGGAAGAACTGAAGAAGGCTGGCGTGGATCTCGGCTTTTCTATTGGTTCCTTGAGCGACCATCATACGAATGATGATGCCACGCGCCGCATGACGTGGATTCTCTCCATTCTGGCAGCCGTGCTCATTGGTAGTGCTGTGATGAACTATCTGCTGTTGGTGATTGGTGGCATTAGTCGCCGCGCTCGCGAGATGGCTGTGCACCGTTGCTATGGTGCCGAGGTGCATCATATCTATCTGAAGGTGCTGGTGGAGAGTCTTGCCCACCTGCTACTGTCGTTGGTGCTCGCAGCCCTGCTGCTGATTGTATTTAAAGATACCATCGAAGAGCTGGTCGGTGCACCGCTCACGGTATTATTGCAGTTGGGTAGTAATGTGCTCCTTATCTCACTCACTTGTCTGGTGGTACTGGTGGTTACGGGTTTGGTGCCTGGATGGATCTACACCCATATCCCTGTGACGGCTGCCTTCAAGAACTACAGCCACACGCATCGCCTGTGGAAACTCCTGCTGTTGGGCTTGCAGTTTGCTTCGGCCACCTTCCTCATCGTGTTGCTGATGGTGGTAGGCCGACAGTACCAGTTGATGGTGAACGATAATACTGGCTACGATTATACCAATCTGGGCATGGTAGATATAGCTGGTGTCTCGAAAGAGCAGCGCCAGCTGGCTTATGATGAGTTGAGCAAGCTGTCATCGGTTGAGGGTATCACGATGTCATGTGCTGATTTGACCAAATATCAGAGTGGTGACAATATCTTCCTGCCTGGCGATGACCGTGAGTATATGAATATCTCTGACTGGTTCTACGTGGGCGATAACTTCTTCGATGTGATGCGCATTCCAGTGATTGCCGGTCGTACCTTTACCGAGCAGACCGACACGCTGCGCGAGGTGATGGTGAGTCGCCAGTTCGAAGTGAAGATGAAGCAGTTGGCAGGCTGGGATCAGGCTTTGGGTAAACAGATTATCTGTACCTCGTTCGATGGTCCTCACACCATCGTGGGTGTGTTTGAGGATGTCCGTGTGGGCAGCATTTCCGATCAAGATACGCGCCCCTGTGTGTGCTTCTATAGCCGCCGTCCTGAGCAGATGCACCATTTCAATATCCGCTTCCGTTCGATGGATGGACTGGAGGCTGCCAACAAGAAGCTCAGGGAGATAGTGACTGATAATCCCGACATTGAAATCGTTCCCTATAACCAGATGATTACCGACCTCTATACCGATGCCCATCGTTTCCGCAGTACGGTGATGATTGGTGGCTTGGTAGCACTCATTATTGCCCTGATAGGACTGATTGGCTATCTGGCAGGTGAGATGGCTCGCCGACAGAAGGAGATAGCCATCCGCAAGGTGAACGGCGCCCATATCATCGATGTGCTGCAGCTGTTTATCACCGACATTCTGCGCCTGGCGCTGCCAGCCGTGGTTCTCGGTGCCGTCGGTGGCTGGTATGTATCGCGCCTGTGGCTGGAGCAATTCAGCGAAAAGGCTGCCTTGTCGCCAGTGCTCTTCGGTCTTTGTGCCCTGGCAGTAGTGCTGGTTATCCTCTCGGTGGTTTGCATTGGCTGCTATCGTGTGGCCAGTAGCAATCCTGTCGATTATCTCAAAAACGAATAGTAAATTTAAAACAGTATAGTATTATGATTAAACTTGAAAACATTCAGAAAGTGTTCCGCACCGAAGAGGTGGAGACCGTGGCATTGGGCGGTGTATCGCTCGAAGTGAAGAAAGGTGAGTTCGTGGCCATCATGGGGCCATCGGGCTGTGGTAAGTCAACCTTGCTCAATATCCTGGGATTGCTGGATAATCCCACCAGTGGTCAGTATCTGTTGGATGGTCAGGATGTGGGCTCACTCAAGGAGAGTCAGCGCACCAAGGTGCGTAAAGGTCAGATTGGCTTTGTATTCCAGAGCTTTAACCTGATTGATGAATTGAATGTGGAAGAGAATGTAGAGTTGCCTTTGACTTATCTGGGTGTGCCCAAGAAGGAGCGCAAGGAGCGTGTGGATGAGGTGCTGCGCCGCATGGCCATCAGTCATCGTGCCCACCATTTCCCCCAGCAGCTTTCTGGCGGTCAGCAGCAGCGTGTGGCCATTGCTCGTGCCGTGGTGATGAACCCCAAACTGATTCTTGCTGACGAGCCCACTGGTAACCTTGACTCGAAGAATGGTCTGGAGGTGATGCAGTTGCTCACCCAACTGAACCAAGAGGGTACCACCGTCGTGATGGTAACCCACTCGGAACGCGATGCCGGTTATGCCCAGCGTGTGATTAACCTGCTCGATGGTCAGGTGGTACCTGAAGTAACGTTGTAATCGCCTTAATAAGCTTTTTCGTGGACCCCTTTGACCGCTCGGCCAGAGGGGTCGTTCATATTCTTAAAGGCTTCGTCCCATTCCAGGGCTTTGGCAGTGGAGCAAGCTACTGATGCCTCGCTGGGCACGCTGAGGGCTGCTGAGTCGCTGGGGAAATGTTCGGCAAAGATAGAGCGGTAGTAGTACTCCTCTTTGTTTTTGGGTGGGTTGATGGGGAATCGCTCGGCGGCATGCGCCATCTGCTCGTCGCTCACGGCTGCTGCAGTCACAGCTTTCAGCGTGTCGATCCATGAGTAGCCTACACCATCGCTGAACTGCTCTTTCTGTCGCCAAGCCACGGCCTCGGGCAGCATGTCGGCAAAGGCTTCGCGCACAATTTTCTTCTCCATTGTCTTGCCCGGACACATCTTGGCTTCGGGGTTGGTGCGCATGGCCACATCCAGAAACTCCTTGTCGAGGAAAGGCACGCGCCCCTCAACACCCCAGGCGCTCAAACTCTTGTTGGCACGCAGACAGTCATAGAGATATAATTTAGAGAGTTTGCGTACCGTCTCTTCGTGAAAGTCTTTGGCCGATGGCGCTTTGTGGAAGTAGAGGTAGCCACCGAAAATCTCGTCGGCACCCTCGCCACTGAGCACCATCTTGATACCCATCGACTTGATGACGCGCGCCAACAGATACATGGGCGTAGAGGCGCGAACGGTGGTCACGTCGTAGGTCTCGATAAAGTAGATGACATCGCGGATGGCATCGAGCCCCTCCTGGATGGTGTAGTTGATTTCGTGGTGGACAGTACCGATATGGTCGGCCACCATCTTGGCCTTGGCCAGATCGGGGGCACCTTTCAGTCCGACGGCAAACGAGTGCAGACGGGGCCAGTAGGCCTTGGTCTTTGAGTCATCCTCGATACGGTGCTCAGAGAACTTCTCGGCGATGGCCGAGATGACTGATGAGTCGAGTCCGCCTGAAAGCAGCACCCCGTAGGGCACATCGCTCATCAGCTGGCGTTTGACAGCAGCTTCGAGTGCATCGTGGATAGCCTGTACGCTGGCAGTGTTGTCTTTCACTGCATCATACTCCATCCAGTCGCGCTGGTAGTACCTTTTTAAGTTGTAGGGTTTAAGAGTTGAAGAGTTGAAGCCATGCACGTAGTGGCCGGGCAGAAAAGGCTCGTAGCGCTCGCACTGTCCTTCGAGGGCTTTCAGTTCCGAAGCTACATATACCGTGCCATCGGCATCGTAGCCGATGTAAAGTGGGATAACGCCAATGGGATCGCGGGCAATCAGATATTCGTTGGTTTCCTCGTCGTAAAGGGCGAAGGCAAAGATACCGTTCAGGTCCTCGAGAAAGTCGATACCTTTTTCTCGATAGAGTGCCAGGATTACCTCACAGTCGCTACCCGTCTGAAATTCATATTTCCCGGCATAACGGCGACGTATCTCCTGATGGTTGTAGATTTCACCGTTGACTGCCAGCACCTGTTTGCGGTCGGGAGTGTACAGGGGCTGACCGCCCGATTCGGGGTCAACAATACTCAATCGTTCATGGGCTAAAATAGCCGATCCGCCACAGTAGATGCCGCTCCAGTCGGGACCGCGATGACGTATCTTCTGACTCATTTTCAGCGCCTTTTCACGTAGCGCAGACGTTTGCTCCTTTACATTGAAAATTCCAACGATTCCACACATAATTATAATTTTATTGAATTGTAAATCCGAATACGAAGTATGCTTTCTGAGAACAGGGGTTAGCAGCTATCTGGGCGAACACAGGGATACTGAACGAGTCGGTAATCTTGATGTCCTTGGTAGCCTTCAGTGCCAGATTGGTGACTGCGAACCCATCAACGCCATAATAGTCGGTGGCATAGGGCACAGCACCCGCTGTGGCTGTCCATTCGGCAGTAGCCAACTTGAAAGGCACGTTTAACTCCAGATAAGAACTGTAAGCCCGTTTGCCGTCTTTGTTCAATCCGTCATTGCCGGCGAAGTTGGTGAACCACTGGATGCTGGCAGCCCCGAAGTCATAACCCACATTGGCCTCAAACACATGGCTGGTCTGGTGGGCATCGTAGAGGAAATAGCGGGCCTCGGGCGTGTTAAACCAGTAGTCGGTGATACCGATATTGAATCCGCCTGTGGTGTAGGCCAGCGTCAGGTCGAACTCTTTGGCATCGCCGGTGTCAACCAGCGGGTTGCTGCCCCATGCCGTGAGCGACAGGCCTTTGTAGCCTATGCCGAGTGTGGGCTGGATGGCTGCACTACCGCAGTCCTGGCCACGCCAGATATATGAACTTACTACATCTGCCGAAACAGTTGTTTCTACTTTCTCATTTTGTGCCGTAGCACCAATCCCTGCGGCGAACATCATCGCCATCAAAACAATCTTTTTCATAATCCGTTCTTATTTAGTTATAGCACATTTCGCCATGCTCGTAGATATCCAATCCCTCTTCCTCGATGCGCTTACTTACACGCAGTCCGTGCAGCTTCTTGATGCTGTAGAACAGTACTACACCGCAACCGGCAGCCCAGAGGTCGATGACCAGGATGCCGAATAGCTCAGCGCCAAAGAATCCGAAACCATGACCATAGAAAGCACCGTTAGAGGTAGAGAGCAGACCGGTCATCAGGGTTCCCAGAATACCGCACACACCGTGTACCGATGAAGCACCAACGGGGTCGTCGATATGCAGGCGATGGTCGATAAACTCGATGGCATAAACCAGTACGATACCGCAAACCAGTCCGATAACTACTGCGCCGAAGGGTGATACGAGGTCGCAACCGGCGGTGATGCCCACAAGACCAGCTAGAATACCATTCAGTGTGAGTGACAATGATGGCTTGCCGTATTTGATATAGGTAAGGAACATGGTAGCTGTTCCACCAGCTACTGCTGCCAGATTGGTGGTGAGGAACACGTGGCTGATGGCAATGCGGTTCACCTCGCCGCTGGCAGCCAACTGTGAGCCTGGGTTGAATCCGAACCATCCCAACCAGAGGATGAACACGCCCAGAGCAGCCATGGCCAGGTTGTGACCGGGAATAGCGCGGCTCTTACCATCCTCGCCATACTTGCCCACACGGGGACCCAGTGCGATGGCACCAATCAGAGCCAGCACGCCACCTACACTGTGTACGATAGCTGAACCAGCAAAATCGTGGAACACATCGCCAAAGGTAGTCATCATAAAGCTGTCGGCAGCATCGTTGCAAAGCCAGCCGCCACCCCAGGTCCAGTGACCCTCGACAGGGTAGATGATCAGCGAGATAACAGCACTATAAACCAGATACATCGAAAACTTGGTGCGTTCGGCCATAGCACCGCTCACGATGGTGGCACTGGTGGCGCAGAACACCGTTTCGAAAATCAAGAAGCCCTCAACAGGCAGGTCGCTCTTGTAGAAACTCAGGTCGCCCCAGTTGGGCATACCGATGAATCCGCCCAGCACGTCGTCGCCAAACATAAATCCGAAGCCCAGGAAGAAGAACAGCAACGAGCCGAACATAAAATCTACAAAGTTTTTCATCAGAATGTTGGCTGTGTTCTTACTGCGAGTAAATCCCGCTTCACACAGTGCAAAACCCGGCTGCATCCAGAACACCAGCATCGCAGCCAACAACATCCATACGGTATCGAGTGAAATTCCTATTTCGTTCATAATCCTTTTACTTTTTTACCTTTTTACCTTTTTCCTTTTTTCCTTTATTTCTTGTCTCTCAGCACGGTGTCGCCGTTCTCGCCGGTACGGATGCTCCATGTGTCGATCACGTCGCTCACAAAGATGCGCCCATCCCCAATTTCGCCAGTATGAGCCACTTTCAGAATCACTTGCACCGTTGGATCGAGAAACATGTCGCGGCATACAATGGTGATGGCCACACGCTCAATCACGTCGGTACTGTACTGCACACCACGGTAGATACGCTCCTGGCGGCTCTGACCGATGCCGTGAACGTCGTGGTACTCAAACCAGTCGATGTCGGATGATAGCAAAGCAGCTTTCACCTCCTCGAACTTCGTCTTTCGGATAATCGCTTCAATCTTTTTCATACCTCTTAAACTTTTTACCTATTTATAATATAAAACACTAAATTGATGACATTTTGTTGTTTCTTGGGTGCAAAGTTAATACATTTTGTAAGTAAAACAAGTGATTTTGGTTTCATTTTGTTATAAAAGGTTTGGCTAAATTATCCTTTTGTTAGCGATAACAGAATTTTACTTTTAAATCGTAAGTAAAATAATACTTAATACTTACGAATTGTTACTTTTGTATAATTCTTAGATGATTATGCTAAGTGCTTGATGATTTTTCCACCATTTTGTAGTACCTTTGCATCCGTAATTAAAATGGTTTATATTTTATGGCATTAGTAAACGACCACTTCTTGAAACTGCCGAACAATTATCTGTTCGCCGACATTGCAAAAAAGGTAAACGCCTTTAAGGCGATGCATCCCAAAGTGGATGTTATTTCGCTGGGTATAGGCGATGTTACGCAACCACTGGCACCTGCTGTTATCGAGGCCATCCATAAGGCTGCCGACGAGATGGCCACTCGTCAGGGATTCAGGGGCTACGGACCCGAACAGGGCTACGATTTCTTGCGTGATGCTATCTTGAAGAACGATTTCCTGCCGCGTGGCATCCATCTGGATCGCGACGAGGTGTTTGTGAACGATGGTGCCAAGAGTGATACGGGTAACATTCAGGAGCTGGTGCGCTGGGACAATTCCATTGGCGTCACCGATCCCATCTATCCGGTGTATATCGATTCGAACGTGATGATTGGGCGTGCCGGTGTGCAAGAGGATGGCCGTTGGTCTAATGTGTTGTATATGCCATGTAATGCCGAGAACGGTTTTGTGCCTCAGTTGCCCGACCGCCGTGTGGATGTGATTTATCTGTGTTATCCCAACAACCCCACGGGCACGGTGATTTCGAAGGCCGAATTGCGCAAGTGGGTTAACTACGCGCTGAAGAACGATACGCTTATCTTCTACGATGCTGCCTATCAGGCTTATATTCAGGACGACGAGATTCCGCACTCTATCTACGAGATTCGTGGTGCGCGCAAATGTGCCATCGAGTTCCATTCCTACTCAAAAACGGCTGGCTTTACGGGCATTCGCTGTGGCTACACCATCGTGCCTAAAGAGGTGACAGCTGCTACGCTGGATGGCAAGCGCATACCGCTAAACCCACTGTGGAACCGCCGCCAGTGCACCAAGTTCAATGGCACCAGCTATATCTCGCAGCGCGCCGCCGAGGCTATCTATACGCCTGAGGGAAAACAGCAGATTAAAGAGACGATTGATTACTATATGACTAATGCCAAGAAGATGCTCACCACCTTGCGCGGCTTGGGATTTGAGTGCTACGGTGGCGAGAATGCCCCTTATATCTGGGCCAAGACACCGGGTATTTCGGGATCGTGGAAGTTCTTCGAAGAGATGCTCTACGGCGCCCATGTGGTGTGCACGCCAGGTGTGGGCTTTGGTCCTGCCGGCGAGGGGTATGTTCGCTTCACGGCCTTCGGCAGTCACGAACAAACCGACGAAGCTCTGCATCGCATCGAAACGTGGTTGAAGAAGTAAGGAACGACAAAAAAGTAGGTCATCTCGACCTACTTTTTTGTTGTTTTATCCACATAATTAATAAATGCCTGGTTGACCAGCTTTACGCCACCTGGGGTGGGGTAGTGGCCGGTAAAGTACCAGTCGCCCGGATGATTAGGACAAGCCTTGTGCAGGCCCTCGATACTCTGGAATACCAGTTCGATAGGTGCCTGCATGTCGGTTGGTCGCAACATCTCAACAATTTTTTTGTTTATCTCATCTACCGTAAACGGTTCGTAAATGGCGCGCACGCAGTTCTTCATTTGCTCCTTGGGCTTCTCCAGTTGACTTCGTCTTCTGTCTCCTCGCTCGGCATAGCCGATGCAAGCATCGCTCTGCTCTCGCTCCTTCGCCAGTTCGGCTTTGCAGGCCAGGTAGGTGTCGTTCACCAGTTGCCACATGCCGCGTTCCTCTATCAGCGCCATGGTGGCACGGAAGGCACAAAACTCCTCCAGTCGGGCCATGTCGATGCCGTAGTAATCGGGGTAGCGAATCTGTGGCGAGCTTGATACCATCACAATCTTCTTGGGGTGCAAGCGGTCCAGAATCTTAAAGATACTCTCTTTGAGCGTGGTGCCACGCACGATACTGTCGTCGATAATCACCAGGTTGTCAACGCCTGCCTGCAGACTGCCATAGCTGATGTCGTAAACATGGGCAGCCAGGTCGTTACGCTCGCTGTTGTCGGTGATAAAGGTGCGCAGTTTGATATCCTTCCACACCACCTTTTCGGTGCGCACGTCGCCGTGCATCTTTCTGAATCCGTCTGTCATCCCATAAAAGGCCACCTCGGCGGTGTTAGGGATGTAGGAAAAAACTGAATGGGATACATCGCCGTCGATGGCCTTTAAGATGGGTTGCGTGAGCTGTTCGCCCAAACGTTTGCGCTCCTGGTAGATGTCGCAGTCGGACCCGCGACTGAAATAGATGCGCTCGAACGAGCAGGCGCTCAGCTTCTGGGCAGGCATAATCTGCTCCAGTTGGCTTTCGCCGTTTTTGTGTACTATCAGTGCCTGACCTGGCAGCAGTTCGTGCACGTCGGTACTGTCGATATCAAATGTGGTTTGTAGCACGGGGCGCTCGCTGGCCAGTGCTATGATTTCGTTGTCGCGATAGTAAAAGGCAGGTCGGATGCCCCAGGGGTCGCGCACCGCGAACATCTCGCCGCTACCGGTCAGTCCGCACATCACGTAACCGCCGTCGTAGTGCTGCATGGTGGTGCGCAGCACGTTGGCCATCTGGATGTGGTCGTCGATGTAGCTGGTGATGTCGGTGCCGGTCAGGCCCTGTGCGGTGGCCTCTTGATAGAGGCGCTCAACCTCGCGATCCAGGCGGTGGCCCATCAGCTCGAGTGTGATGTACGAGTCGCCGTAGATGCGAGGGCTCTGCCCTTGTGCGGTGAGGAATTGGAAAACCTCGTCGATATTGGTCATGTTAAAGTTGCCGCACAAACACAGATTTTTGGCGCGCCAGTTATTGCGTCGCAGAAAGGGGTGTACGAATGTCAGTCCGCTCTTGCCGGTGGTCGAGTAACGCAGATGGCCCATCAGCAGCTCGCCCTTCATCTCTTCGGTGACGCGACTGAAAATCTCGGTGATGGCATTCTTGCCTTCTGCCTTTTCGCGAAACATATATTCGGTGCCGGGCTTGTTCGTCAGGTTCACGCTGGCAATACCAGCGCCCTCCTGTCCGCGGTTGTGCTGTTTCTCCATCATCAGGTACAGCTTGTTAAAACCGTAGGCCCAGGTGCCGTATTTCTTCTCGTAGTAATCAAGTGGTTTCAGTAGGCGAATCATCGCCACGCCGCATTCGTGCTTTAATTGCTCCATCAATTTTCAATTTTTCAATTCTTCAATTTTTACATTCTCCAATGAAACTCATAAAGAGCGGGTGGGGATTGAGCACTGTAGATGAGTATTCGGGGTGGAACTGGGTTCCGATATACCAGCGCTTCTCGGGTATCTCAACAATCTCCACCAGATTGGCATCGGGGTTGATGCCCACGCACTTCATGCCGGCAGCCTCGTATTGCTTCTGATATTGGTTGTTAAACTCGTAGCGGTGGCGGTGGCGCTCTTTTATCAGCGTCTCTCCGCCGTAAGCCTCGTAGGCACGGCTGCCCTTAACCAGTTCGCACTCGTAGGCGCCCAGTCGCATGGTGCCGCCCATCTCGGTGATGGTTTTCTGCTCTTCCATCATGTCGATGACTGGGTGTTGGGTGGTGGGTGATGGGTGTTGGGTGTTGGTGGCAAACTCCATGCTGTTGGCATCGGTATAGCCCAGCACATTGCGGGCAAACTCAATCACCATCATCTGCATGCCCAGACAGATGCCGAAGGTGGGGATGTCGTTGGTGCGGGTGTATTCGGCGGCGATAATCTTACCCTCGATACCGCGACTGCCGAAGCCCGGACAAATCACCACGCCAGCCAGTCCTTTCAGCTTCTCGGCCACGTTCTGTTTGGTGATTTCTTCGCTGTTCACAAAGTGCAGACGGGCTTTCACATCGTTGTAGATACCTGCCAGGTTCAGGCTCTCGCGAATGCTCTTATAGGCATCCTGCAGGTCGTATTTGCCCACCAGTCCGATGTGCACCTCGCGGGTGGCGTTGCGCTGCTTGTCGAGAAAATCGCGCCAGGGTTTCATGGCAGGTGTTTCGCCCACGGGGATGCCAATCTTGCGCATGATGGCAGCGTCGAGTCCCTGGTGCTGCATGTTTACGGGCACCTCGTAGATGCTGGGCAGATCCTCGCTCTGCACCACGCACTCCAAATCGACGTTGCAGAACGAGGCCACCTTCATGCGCATGGTGTCGTCGAGATGTCGCTCGGTGCGCAGCACCAGTATGTCGGGCTGAATTCCCATGCCTTGCAACTCTTTCACGCTGTGCTGGGTGGGTTTGGTTTTCAGCTCGTCGGCGGCTTTTAAGTAAGGTACGTACGTGAGGTGTACGCATACGGCATTGCGGCCCAGCTGGTAGCGCAACTGTCGGATGGCCTCCATAAAGGGTGCGCTCTCGATGTCGCCGATGGTGCCACCCACCTCGGTAATGATGAAATCGAAGCCCTCGTCAAGCCCCATTCCCGGCGTTCCGCCGCCTACCCGTGGCCTTTCGCGCAGCATGCGGTGCTTAATCTCGTCGGTAATGTGTGGCACTACCTGAATCGTTTTGCCCAGGTAGTCGCCGTGACGCTCGCGATCTATCACCGTCTTGTAGATGCGGCCGGTTGTTATAGAGTTGTTTCGTGTTGTGTGTATGCCTGTAAATCGTTCGTAGTGTCCCAGGTCGAGGTCGGTTTCGAAGCCGTCGGCTGTCACGTAGCATTCGCCGTGCTCGTAGGGGTTCAGTGTGCCCGGATCGATGTTGATATACGGGTCGAACTTCTGGATAGTAACTTTGTAGCCGCGTGCCTGCAGCAATTTGCCAATGCTGGCTGATATGATTCCCTTTCCAAGCGAAGAAACCACACCTCCTGTTACGAATATGTACTTTGTTTCCATAAAACCAATCTATTTTATGGACTGCAAAGGTAAACATTTTCCCTTTTTCAGTCAATATTAAACCCTGATTTTAAATCTTCATTTTGGCTCTAACTATCAACCTGAAAGTAAACGCTTTTATTTTGCTTACAGATTATCATAAAAACGTCCACCAATCACATTGATTGATTGATGGCCAATCTTCTGCAACTTTTCCTGTGCTTTAACTTTCAGTGCCATAATCTTTAATTTTTAGTTTGTTGTTGTTAAATTTTTTACCTTTTTACTTTTTTACTCTTTTTTGTCTCAACTCCGATGTAGATTTGCGCCCTCGTGTGGGAGATTTTCCTGGTGCACGTGGGAGAATCTTTTTCCTTGCGCGCGGGCATTATTCCTATCTTTGTTTTGACGATGCAAATGTATGGTATTTTGATTGCGGTTCACGAACGATTCGACCAATTATTTTTCGTTTTCTCGGATTTTTTTTCAGTGCCGCGGTCACGATTGTCAAAGTCATTATGGTCAAAATCGAAAATCAACTGTCAAATTCCCCCCACTATAATATAAATATTTTATTTATATATAGTGAGCAAATAACCACATCCCGAAATCGAAAATGACCACTTTGACCTTGACCACTATGACCACCGGTTTGTACTACCCTAGAAAAAGTTGAATGGATTTTACCTTAACCCTGCCATAGGTTGAATGCTTGTTTGATACCTTAATC
>SUYC01000020.1 GCA_015060625.1 Xylanibacter ruminicola
TACGACTTATTTTTGAATTACCAAAACTTTTTCGAGTTTTTTTTATCTATTTCTCAATTTTTCCTTGAATTTCGTCAATTGAGCCCTCATTGAATCCACACAAAGGTCGATTCCTTCCTCAAAAGTGTCACAAGTCTTATCCACGAAAAGGGTATTTCCTGGAACGAAAACCTCAAGACTTGTTTCCTTATTTAGAGCGGTGGCTGGCTTGACTACTTTAAGTTGCACCTCTACTTTCTGTATATCCTCAAACGATTTTTCTAACTTGGCGACCTTCTTTTCGATGAACGCCTCTAACTGCTCGGTAGCGTCGAAGTGAATCGACTTAATCTTAATCTCCATAATTACCTCCTATTTTTTTTAGGTTATTAATAAAAAGGATCAGGCTCTTGGATGAGCCTCTTTGTAAATTCGCTTTAGTTGCTCGAACGTGGTGTGGGTATAAATCTCGGTTGTACTAACACTGGCATGTCCTAACAAACTCTTGATCGTTTCCAAACCTGCACCGTTGTTCAGCATGGCAGTGGCAAACGTGTGCCTAAGCACATGTGGCGAACGCTTTTTTAGCGAGGTCACCAGCGAAAGATACTTCTTCACGATCTGATAAACCTGACTATCGGTAATACGCAGCCCTTTGTCACCCAGAAAAAGCGCGCCGCCGGTTTCGCCGAATTGATGATCGCGAGCAGTCTGATACTGCTTAAGCGCTTCGGCCAGCTCAGCCCCAAAGGGCACTATGCGCTGCTTGTTTCTTTTACCCGTCACCTTCAGTTGCGCCGCCTCGTAGTCTATGTCTTTATCATTCAGACCTACGAGTTCCGCACGTCGTAATCCGGCTTCGTAGAATAGTAATAATATGGTACGCGCACGTACATTATTAAAAGAGCTATCCCACTCCACAACATCTATCAGACGATCCATTTCTCCCTCGCGGAGAAACTGCGGCAGCGGCTTTGATTTTTTTGGACCTATCACAGCATGCGCTGGATCGGTCTTAACCAGTTGTCTCTTCAGGGCAAAGCGGTAAAAGGAACGCAATGCACTCAACTTTTTGTTAATTGTTGACGCAGAGTTTCCTTTATCCATCAAACTCTCCATCCAGTCACGGATCAGATCGGTATCTACCGAACTTAAAGAGAGTTCTTTATCCCTAAAAGTCACATACGATTCAAAATCCCTAAGACTTTCCTCGTATGTCTGCACCGTCAGCGAAGATGTATTCCGCTCATAGCGCAGGTAGTCCAGAAACTGGTTAATCATCATAAAATCGCAACCTTTAGTATTTGGGTACGAATTTACGGAAATTTCTCGAAACTACCAAATTTTCGGGGAACTTTTTTTATTCCTCGTTAGCGCGAAGCTGCTGAACATATACAGCGTGCTCCATCTTCAGGCGCTTCAGTACAGATGGCTTGTCAAACTGCTGACGACGACGCAGCTCCTTTACAACACCTGTCTTCTCGAACTTTCTCTTGAACTTCTTGAGAGCCTTCTCAATGTTCTCGCCTTCCTTTACTGGTACAATAATCATTTGTTTTGCTTTTAATTATTTTATGTTAAACTTAATGCTCTCGGGCACACGAGCTCGAAAAGCGGGTGCAAAGTTACAACATTTTTACAAAACGACCAAGTTTTTCAACGTTTTTTATCAAATAATCCGTAAATTCCTTGATTTTCAACACCATACCTCTAGCATTTCTGCCAGAGGTTGGTGTCGATCTTCACAATTTTACCTTCTTTAACCCAACGGTAAATGATGGTTATCGGTCACATGGTCACAGCTGTGACCATGTGACCATTATACCGTAAAGTAGTGCAGTTGCGAATACCCATAGATGAAGGTGCAATCCCTAAGCCTAGCAGGTACAAAACCTAAGGTAAACAGGTACAAAATGCCTATCTGAATATCGTTTGCCTATACTCAAACGATTGTGCGCCTATACGCAAACAACTATTCGACTATACCCGATTTCAATCGCACTCCAACACCATCGTCATCTACTTATATCTCTGTATAGATGTGCTCCTTGCCACGTGGTGTCATCAGCAGTTTAGGATTGTCGCCCTTGGTCCACTCCTGCAGTTGTTTACGGGCCGAATAGATAGTAAGCCCTGTAATGTGTGCAAACATGCCAGCAGTAATATAGCCGTTACGCTGCAAACAGTCACGCATCGTCTGTTCCAGTTTATCCTTATCGGCCAGTATCTCCTTGGTGTCAGGGTTATGATAGCGACGAAATCCGTCGAGCCACTTCAGAATCTCCCTTTCCCAAAACTTGCCAGGGTTATACTCCACGCCCTCAAGCCTTACATCGCGATCTTTCACCTGGTCGGCATCAGTCAACTGTTTGGCCAGCGACAACTTTGGTGCAAACGAACCTATCGGCGTATCAATGCGATAGCCCTCGGCCAGGAATCTACCCGCCACACGCACAAAAGCATCCATCACCCTACTCAGTTCGCCATACCGCAGGTAGTTCATCCGCTCGCAGTAGTCCTCGAGCTGCTTCATATTCAACTTCATCCCGCTTTTTGGGCGGACATATACTATGTTTTGTCCATCTTCGCCCTTTACTGGGGTTCGATGAACCTCATACCACATTCCACTTTCTTTTCTAGGCATATACTTTAGCTTTTTAGTATCTGCTGCAAAGGTACACATTTTATTGTATTTTACCAACAATCCACCTTATTTTTTTATAAAAAAGCGGCACCTCGCAGTGATTGAGTAAAGTAATCAAATGGGCTGGCAGGCTTGTTTTAACCAAACTGCTTCCTCTTTATTGAGATGGGGCGAGAGGACGTCGAACACGCACTGGTGATAGTGGTTGAGCCAGGCGATTTCTTCATCCAAGAGCATCTCTTTGACAATCGGCGTGGTGTCGATGGGACAGAGGGTGAGACTCTCAAACTGCAAGAACTCGCCAAACTGGGTCTGCTTGTAGGGGGTTATCAGCAGGGTGTTTTCGATACGCACACCAAACTTACCCTCAAGGTAGATGCCAGGCTCGTCGGTGATGGTCATGCCAGCAACCAGCGGGGCGGGTTTCCACTCCATACGGAACTGATGAGGACCTTCGTGCACATTCAGATACGTACCCACGCCGTGACCTGTGCCATGCAGATAGTTCAATCCCTCGCGCCACATTGCTTCACGCGCCAGGATGTCAATCTGTGTACCACTGGCTCCACTGGGGAACTTACATAATTCTATCTGGATATGACCTTTAAGCACCAATGTATAGATTCGTTTCTGCTCCTCGGTGAGCGGACCAAGGGCGATGGTACGGGTGATGTCGGTAGTGCCATCCAGATACTGGGCACCGCTATCCAGCAAGAGGAAGCCTTCGGGCTTCAAGGGGATATCGGTCTCAGGTGTAGCCTCGTAATGCACGATGGCACCATGTGCCTGATAGCCAGCGATAGTATCGAAAGAGATGTCGCGATAAAGCGGTTGCTCAGCACGGAGCGAGGTCAGTTTCTTGTCGATAGAGATTTCCGTCTGTCCTCCGGCCTCAACAGCAGGTTTCAACCACGACAGAAATTTCACCATCGCAATACCATCTTTGAGCATGGCCGATTTAAAGCCTTCAATCTCTGTGGCATTCTTCACGGTTTTCATGCGCTTGACTGGCGATTCCACCTCCACTATCTCACGGGTGACCTGTTTATAAAGCGTATAGTTAACCTCATCAGGATCGAGCAGGATGTTATACTCAAAATAATCCTTCAGACCTTTTGCCACTGCCTCGTAAGGTGCCACCCCTACCCCTTCGGCTTTAAGATAAGCCTCAACCTCGGGGGTAAGCTTCACCTTATTTATATATAAGGTTACAGCTTTGGATGAAATAAGCAGATAAGCGACAAACACGGGATTGCAATGCACATCGGTGCCTCGCAGATTCAGTGTCCAGGCGATATCGTCGAGAGCCGACATCAGCATACCATCGGCATGCTTCTGGCGCAGCGCCTGACGGATACGGGCTATCTTTTCATGACAGCTCTCACCAGCATATTGCAATGGAAAAATCTCGACAACATGCTCTGGGATAACAGGGCGATCAGTCCAGATCTGTGCCAACGGATCGAGATTAGTACGCAGCGTGATGCCACCCTGCTGACGCAGATCGGCTATCAGCTCCTTCACAGCATTCACCGACGAGCACCAGCCATCGAGTGCCACTTCGGCCCCTGCTGCACACTCCTTGCCTATCCACTCAGCGATGGTAGGCGTTCCGGGCATCTTCAGTTTCATCAGCTGGAACTCGGTACCACGCAACTGCTCCTCGGCAGCAATAAAGTAGCGCGAATCGGTCCACAGCGCCGCCGACGTCAGCGTGACAACAGCCGTACCAGCCGAGCCGTTAAAACCACTGATAAACTCGCGCCCTTTCCAATGATCGGGCACGTATTCGCCCTGATGAGGGTCGGTACTTGGAAAGATAAACGCAGCGAGATGTTCACGTTTCATTACCTCGCGAAGAGCTTCAATTCGTTGATTCACATTCATCATCATCGTGTTTTGTAATTTCGAGATTACAAAGGTACGAAATAACTGGCAGAAAATCACACGATTAACACAGATTAATAATAAAAAAACGCTTTATATGAGTCTTTTTTCGTAACTTTGCAGCACTTTAAAAATAACAATAAAAAAAATACAATTATGGCTTTTTTAACTAACGAGAAATTGGTGATTGTTGGTGCCGGTGGTATGATCGGTTCTAACATGGTACAGAGTGTACTGATGCTGGGCTTGACTCCCAACATTTGTTTGTATGATATCTATGAGCCAGGTGTTCATGGCGTTTACGACGAGATGTGCCACTGCGCTTTCCCTGGTGCTAACATCTCTTATACTGTAGATCCTAAGGAGGCTTTCACAGGCGCTAAGTACATCATCTCTTCAGGTGGTGCTCCACGTAAGGAGGGTATGACCCGTGAGGACCTGCTGAAGGGTAACTGCAAGATTGCTGCTGAGTTTGGTGAGAACATCAAGAAGTACTGCCCAGACGTTAAGCACGTTGTAGTTATCTTCAACCCCGCTGACGTAACAGCTCTGACAGCTCTGATTCACTCAGGTTTGAAGCCCAACCAGCTGACATCACTGGCCGCTCTCGACTCTACCCGTCTGCAGCAGCAGCTGGCTCAGGAGTTCGGCGTACAGCAGGACAAGGTTACTAACGCTTACACTTACGGTGGTCACGGTGAGCAGATGGCAGTATTCGCCAGCAAGGCTCTCATCGACGGCAAGCCTCTCTCTGAGCTTTCACTCTCTGAGGAGCGTTGGGCAGAGATCAAGCACATGACAACTCAGGGTGGTAGCAACATCATCAAGCTCCGTGGCCGTTCTTCATTCCAGAGCCCCGCTTATCAGGCTGTAAAGATGATCGAGGGTGCTATGGGTGGTGAGCCTTTCAAGTGGCCTGCTGGTTGCTATGTAAACGCTTACGGCTTCAAGAACGTGATGATGGCTATGCCTACCGTTATCGACAAGGACGGTGTTCATTTCACTGAGCCCGAGGGCACAGCTGAGGAGATGGCTGCATTGCAGGCTTCTTACGAGCACCTGCAGAAGATGCGCGACGAGATCATCTCTCTGGGCATCATCCCTGCCGTTGAGGATTGGGGTAAGGACAATGCAAACCTCTAATTAATTTTTCATAGAAGGAGCAGTATGGCGCACCATGCTGCTCCTTTTTTTTTGTGTGTTTTCATGGATATCGAGCAACTTTTTCTTTACTACTATAAACCATTATGTCTCTACGCACTACACTATGTTGGCGATGCCGACGTGGTGGAGGACTTGGTGCAGGAATGTTTTGTGAAACTGATAGAGAAGCCTACTGCCGGCATTGATAAGGCTTATCTCTATGCCACCGTCAGGAATGCCTGCATAGACCATATCCGCAAGGGGAACCCCTTAAAAACCGACATCACACCCACCGACCTCGAAGGCACCATCACCGATGAAGAAGCAGCTGAGCGAAGCCTACATGAAGCTGAACTATGGACAGCCATCGACGCACTGCCAGAACGTTGCCGCATGATATTCCTGATGGCCAAGCGCGACGGGATGACCTATCATGAGATAGCCCAAGAGCTCGGCATTAGCGAGAAAACCGTAGAACACCAGATCAGCAAAGCCATCAGACAACTGCGCAAGAAGTCGGCCGACTACTTCTATCTTCTTAACTTTGTTTAACAAGCTTCACATGGGGGGATATCAACTTTTCGCCGTTATAGCAGAAAAACAAGAATCCAAATGAAAAAGTTAATCATGACACTCATGCTGTTCATCACAGCATTGACAGCAGGCGCACAAAGCGCCACTTCCAGCATCAAGCAGCAGATGGAACGCTTGCACCAGACGGCTGGGGTGAACTTTGTGTACGATGCGAGTCTGAACGTCGGTCAGCCCTACCACGGCCCCGAACTGAAAGGGCTCACCCTGTCGAAAGCGCTTAAGACTCTATTCGAAGGTTCAGGCATCAGCTACCAGAAGAACAACAAGTATGTGATGCTGTTTAAGGAGACAACCAAGGCCACCAGCAGACATTTCACGCTGAGCGGCCATGTCAGAGACTCTATCGGCGAGACACTCATCAACGCTACCGTTTACGACCTGACCACCCACCAAGGTACCACCACCAACGAGTATGGCTACTACTCGCTCACCCTGCCCGAGGGCGAGCATCTGTTGCGCATCTCCTATATCGGCTATACGGAGCAAACCGTGAAGACAGTACTCTATAAGAGCCACACCATAGATTTTACGCTTCATGAGAACATGCGACTGAGCGAGGTGGTTGTGACTGGCGACCTGAACAGTCAGGTGCTTGGCACACAAATGGGCAAGCGCTCGCTGTCGCAGACTGACATCAAAACAGAGTTCTCACTCTTCTCCTCGCCCGATGTGGTGAAGACCATCCAGCGCATCAGCGGTGTGCAGGAAGGTGTAGAACTGGCATCTGGCCTCTATGTGCATGGCGGTAATAACGATGAGAACCTCTTCCTGCTCGACGGCTCTCCACTCTATCAGATTAACCACTCGATGGGGCTGTTCTCATCGTTTAATGCCGACATGGTGAAGAACGTTGATTTCTATAAAAGCGGTTTCCCTGCCCGATTCGGCGGCCGACTCTCATCGGTGGTCGATGTACGCACCAATGATGGCAACATGCAGGAATGGCATGGCTCGTATCGCATAGGATTATTAGATGGCGGCGTACAGTTCGACGGTCCACTGAAGAGGAACAAGACCTCACTGAACATCGGACTGCGCCGCTCGTGGTTCGACTTGCTGTCGGAACCGGCCTTCTTCTTGCAAAGAAGGATCTCGAAAGAAGAAAAAATAGGTGTCAACTACAACTTCCACGACCTGAACGCCAAACTCACCCACATCGTCAACGAACGCTCACGGTTGAGTCTGAGCCTGTATTCCGGGCGTGATGCCCTCAGTACTGACTACAAGGCAGACTGGGAAATGCACGATGGCGGTACGGACTTTGAGCAAACCAAGAACCGATTGAGATGGGGTAATCTGAACGCTGCCCTGAACTGGAACTACCAGCCATCACACCAGATCATGACCAACCTGACGGCTATCTATACCCACAACAGAGCCAACATCCTGCGGCGCGACGACTATCGTTATGCCTCCAGCAGCACAGATCCTATAGAGAAGACCCATCATGAGACGGAAACACGTTCTACCATCGATGATATAGGTTATCGCGCCGAGGTCGACTTCCGTCCTTCGCCCCGTCATCACATCCGCTTGGGCATCAACTATACGCTCCACCTGTTCCGTCCGCAGACCAAGAGCTTGGTCAATTATAATGCGGGAGTGGAAGAGAACGACACCATCAGCAAGCACAGTAGCAACCATCACACCTCGCATGAGTTAAATCTCTATGCCGAGGATCAGGTGACGCTCAACCAGCGCTGGAGTCTGAACGGCGGAATGAACCTGTCGGCATTCATCACACCAGGTAAGATATTCCTGAACATCGACCCACGTGTAGCTGTAAAATATCAGATCACCCCATCACTCTCGGCCAAGTGCAGCTACACCATGATGACGCAGTATGTGCACAAAATCACCAACTCATTCTTAGAGATGCCAACCGACTACTGGGTGCCTACTACTGCCAGGCTCCATCCCATGCGCTCAAACCAATGGGCCATTGGTCTCTATGCCCAGATGGGAAAGAGATGGACAGCCTCGGTCGAAGGCTATTACAAGACGACCAACCACCTGCTGCAATACTCGAGTTGGACCGGTCTGCAGCCTCCAGCCGTATCATGGGAGACGGAGGTGATCGACGGCAAAGGAAGATTCTATGGTTTCGAGGCCGATATCAACTATCGCACCCCGAAAATACAACTCAGCGCTGCCTACACGTTATCATGGAATAAGCGGAAGTTTGATAACTTCTATCCTGACTGGTACTACGACAAGTTTGACAACCGGCATAAGCTGAACCTGACAGGACGATTCAAGCTCAGCAAGAAGACAGAGATGTATGCCGCTTGGACACTGCATAGCGGCAACAAGATAACCGTGCCTACCCAATACGCTGAACTGGCGCCCCTGCCTGTCATCAAGACACCAGGCACGCAGACCATGTTCTCAGGCGATGGTGATTGCCCGGCCCAGGGATTCATCTATGAACACCCCAACAACGCCTCGCTACCACTTTACCACCGTCTCGACATGGGATTCAACTTCTATCACACCACAAAGCACGGTCACCAGCGCATCTGGAATCTGTCGCTCTACAACGCCTACAGTCACTTCAACACCATGTGGACAGAGTCCGAGGTGAAAAACGACGGTTCTCTCCGTATCAAATCGAAAGGTTATATCCCCATCGTCCCATCATTCAGTTACACCATCAAATTCTAAGTAAGCATGAAACAGAATCATATCATCACATCTCTTGTAGCAGTACTCATCACACTGTCGTTCCAGGCCTGTAGGGATGAATTTGACATGTCACAGATAGATAAGTCCAGGAAACTGAGCGTCAGCTGCTACCCCTCGACAGCCGACACCACCTGGATATGGGTCTCACGCACGATCCCCGTGGACAAGCAATCCACGGTGCATCAGGATTTTAGTATTGGCAATGCCTCTATTATATATCAGGTGAACGAACAGCCACGCGAGGTTTGCGAGAAGGAACCGGGACTATACTATACATGCAGCCCCCAGAAGGTGGGCGACAAGGTAACAATCGAGGTATCAGCCAACGGTTTTGAGAGGGTGACATCCGAAGCCACCGTTCCCAACGCTATCCCTATCAGGTTAGAAGGTCTGAAGAAGATCACCACCTATAATCACGACTTAGACAGATTCGCTACCTACGACCAGTTGACTGCCACCTTTAGCGACCCGGAAGCCACCACCGACTTCTATGCGGTGAGGGTGCGCGCCATCAATTACAAAGGCTTGGTATATGGGGTGGCCGATCCCGTTTATGATGAGAACGGCCATATCGACCACTACCAAACACAATGGTCACTGGGGGATTCAAGAGGTACCTACGCCAACTATCTGCGCTACAAGGAGATGTATCCTAACGCCGAATGGCATGTGGAGCTGCAGGATTCTGTCTATAGCTACCCCACCATCAGCGTAGATGACGAGCCACTACTGAACCCACTGAGCGAGTTCGAAGAAAACTTCGGCTTCAACAACAGATTCTTCAGACAGTTCTACATCTTCAGCGATGCCACCATCAACGGTCAGACATATACCCTGCACCTGAACATCCCCAAAAACTACTGGCTGGGGAAATATCAATTCATGACGCGCTTGCAAGTGCAGTTATACCACATCTCGCCCGAACTTTACCGATACGCGAAAGCACTCAACGATGCAGAAAACAACGAATGGGCACAAGGAGGATTCTCGATTCTCAGACCCACACCTTCGAACATCGTCAATGGTGTAGGCATCATGGGAGGATACCATACAACGGAGACTACATGGATAACCAAGACATATGAATAAACCTATGAAAGAGATCAAAGACAAATCACTCGAATTCGTGCTGCACCACTATCAGCACGGCAAATTCGACACACAGAAAGCACTGCGTAAGGTAGCGCCAGCAAAGGTGATTCCTTTATGGCGCAAGGTGGCTGTGGCCGCCTCGTTCACGCTCCTGCTACTGGCTGGGGCTTATGCTGCCTTTACCACCGGCTTCCTTTCACCCGCCGAGGAGCCTGTCAAGGGCGAGCAGCCTGCTGCCACCACCACGGTTGCACGGGCACCACAACACTTCCACTTCGACAACACACCGCTGCCTGAGGTGCTGAAGACATTAGGTGATCATTATCAGGTGACCCTGACTGCCGACAAGACCGACAAGCACTTGACAGCCGACTTCGACTCTGACAATCTGGAACAGACCATCGAGATGATAGAACATGTTTTAGAGGTAAAAATTACCGTTTCTAAAAAATAATGTTTATCTTTGCAACCAGATATGGCATTGATTAAGAGTTATAGAGGTCTGGCACCCAAGTGGGGCAAGGACTGTTATTTTAGCGAGAACGCTACGATAGTAGGCGATGTAACGATGGGCGATGAATGCTCGGTGTGGTTTAATGCGGTGGTGCGCGGCGATGTGGCTCCTATCACCATCGGCAACTGTACCAATATCCAGGATGGCAGTTGTGTACACGTGACCCACGAGACGGGGCCCACGCATATTGGCAACTATGTCACCATCGGGCATAACGTCACCGTGCATGCCTGCACCATCCACGACAATGCCTTGATTGGTATGGGTTCTACCCTGCTCGACGGTTGCGAGATAGGCGAAGGAGCCATCGTGGCTGCTGGTGCCCTGGTACTGCAGAACACCAATATTCCTGCTGGCGAGATTTGGGGAGGCGTGCCTGCCAAATATATCAAGCCCGTACGCCCAGGCCAAACCGATAATGCCAAACACTATGTGGCCTACTCCAAATTCTATCTGGAGGAGGGTGAAACAGAACCTACAAAATTTTAAGTATCTACCTCAACGTAGCCACCACATATTCACTCTGGGTACCAATGCGGAACTTGCCACCCCAGATGCCTATGCCCGATGAGACATAGTATTGGGTGTTGCCACGCTGATGGCTACCCCACGAGCATTCGTAGATACGATCGGTAATCCAAGAGATGGGCCATACCTGTCCACGATGAGTGTGGCCACTTAACTGAAAGTCAACACCTGCCGCCTCGGCACGGTCCAGATTGTAAGGCTGGTGATCGAGCACGATGGTGTAGTGTTGGGTGTTGGGGGATAGGTGACGGGTGTTGGTTATTAGTTCTTTGATAGGTTTGCGACGCATGTTGGTACGATCGTCGCGACCAATAATCACAATACTGCTATCGATAACGGCTGCCTCATCTACCAACAAGTGGATACCGGCATCCTTATAAAACTGCTGTGCCTCGGGCACACCAGCATAAAACTCATGATTGCCCAAGCAGGCATAGACAGGTGCCTGCAAGCGACGGAACTCCTCGGCCATCTGCTCCTCGATAACCGGACGCATGCTGCCATCGATGATATCACCAGCAATCAGGATAAAGTCGGGATTCTCAGCATTCATCATATCCACCCAGCGCGCCAGCTCCTTGCGGGGATTGTGATAGCCGATATGCAAATCGCTCGCCATCACAATCTTATATTCCTTAGCGAGTGGTTTTGCCGACTTCAAGTCGAGGGCAACACGCTCCTTATGATGATAATGCAGATTGCCATATACAAACACACCCAGCATCAGCACCAAGATGCCAATGGCAGTGTAGCCATTATGATAGAGGAATGATTTGGGTACCAGACGAACCAACCGGCCCAAGTCGAGTATCAGGAAAATCATCACCAGATAAAGCAACACCATCAATGAGGATGTACCAATCTCGTAAGCCCAGCGAGCCGTCCATAAAGGCAAGCTATCAAAGGCACGACGGAAATTCAAGAATAGCATCACAAAACTCAGTACGCCTATAGCGATAATAAGCGACTTGAGCCAAGCCTGCACAGGCAGCATCACCCAGATGTGCCAAGCCAGATAGCCGATAGCCAAGAATGGTAATAACAGGAATAGTATCATCCACATAGTTTTCATGCTTTACAAAAAAATTACAGAGCGACAGACGAGAGCACCTTCTGCGTGGCACCCGACTGGCCCTTTACAAAATGACCAGCCTTTTGGCCCTGCTCCTGCAGATAGACAGCATCAGAAGCCAAACGATCCATCTGAGCAGCAAACTCCTCGTAGTTATGAATCTCCAGACCACCACTGGTCTTCAATCCCTGAGCCTCCTGGAACTTCTGATTGTTTGGACCAAAGAAAACGGGCACATCCCAAACAGCAGCTTCCAACAGATTATGGATACCAACACCGAAACCTCCACCCACATAGGCCACATGGCCATAGTGATAGATGCTCGACAACAATCCGAAGCAGTTGATGATCAGCACGTCGGCATTTGAGAGTTGAGAACAGAGAGTTGAGAGTTGAGACTCGGCCTCGGTATAGCGAACCACCTTGCGGCCTTCGAGCAGTTTCTCTATCTGTTGCAAATGATCCTCGCCAATTACGTGAGGGGCGATAATCAGTTTCCAGTTCTTGTGCTTATTAAAATACTTTATAAAAATCTCTTCATCGGGAGGCCATGAAGAGCCAGCCACGAATACCTGTGGGGCATCCTTTACGAAAGCCTCCACAATAGGCAACTGCTTGGCTGCCTCCTTGATCTGCAAGACACGGTCGAAACGGGTATCACCCACCACAGTTGTATTGGTGATACCAATCTTAGCCAGCAGTTCCCTGCTCATCTCATTCTGCACAAAGAAATGCGTGAAACAGTTAAGCACACGCCCATACTGGCGACCATACCACTTGAAGAACACCTGCTCAGGACGGAAGATGCTCGACACGCTATAGACAGGTACACCACGATGCTTCAGGATATGCAGGTAGTTATACCAGAACTCGTATTTGATAAAGAAAGCCATCACCGGTCTGACCGTGCGCAGGAATCGGCGAGCGTTAGTAATTGTGTCGAGTGGCAGATAGGTGATGATGTCGGCTCCCTCATAGTTCTTGCGCACCTCATAACCTGAGGGCGAGAAGAAAGTCAGCAGAATCTTGTACTCAGGATGCTCCTTACGCAACTGCTCCATCAGGGGGCGTCCCTGTTCGAACTCTCCCAACGAAGCAGCATGGAACCACACGTACTTGGCATTAGGATCTACCTTTTCGCGCAGAATCTTAAATGCCTCACGTTCACCACGCCACATTTTACGTACCTTCTCATTGAAGCAGCTATAAATAGCCACTCCAAGAAGATACATATATATTACGAGATTATACATCAGCCTAATACTTCGATAGCACGCTTCATTCTGGCAATCGTCTCTTCCTTACCCAGGAAGGCAGAGATATCAAACATGCCAGGACCCTTACCCTCGCCAACGAGAGTGAGGCGCCATGCATTCATCACATTACCCAGTTTATACTCTTTCTGCTCAACCCAAGCGTGAACAATCTGCTCCTGATTCTCGAGTGAGAAGTCGTCGATACCCTCCAACACACCAATCAGTTCGGTCATCACCTGAGCACTATCTTCCTTCCAACGCTTCTTGGCTGTCTTCTCATCATAGGCCGTAGGAGCCACGAAGAAGAACGAGCAGAGTGGCCACAACTCGTGAACAAACGATACACGATCCTTCATCATCGCAGTCACTTTCAGAATGCGCTCTGACGTTTCATTAGGACAATGTTCCTTCACGATAGGCTCGAAGAGAGCAGCAATCTCCTCGTTGCTCTTCTTGAGGATATACTCGTGGTTGAACCAAACAGCCTTTTCGAAAGCAAACTTGGCACCAGCCTTTGAGCACTTAGAGATATCGAACAGAGGTACCAACTCGTCGAGCGAGAAGATTTCCTGCTCAGTACCAGGGTTCCAACCCAGCAAAGCCAGGAAGTTGATGACAGCCTCGGGGAAATAGCCATCCTCACGATAGCCACGAGAGGTCTCGCCACTCTTAGGATCCTTCCACAGCAATGGGAATACAGGGAATCCCAGACGATCGCCATCACGCTTCGACAGTTTTCCCTTACCATCGGGCTTAAGCAGCAATGGCAGGTGAGCAAACTGAGGCATGGTATCCTCCCAACCAAAAGCACGATACAACATCACATGCAGAGGTGCAGAAGGCAACCACTCCTCACCACGAATAACGTGAGAGATCTCCATCAGGTGGTCGTCCACAATATTAGCCAGATGATAGGTAGGCAACTCGTCAGCACTCTTATAAAGCACCTTATCGTCGCAGATATCACTCTTTACACGCACCTCACCACGGATAAGGTCGTTGACAAGAATCTCCTGACCAGCCTCAACCTTGAAGCGAACTACATACTGCTTACCCTCGGCAATCAGTTTTTCAACCTCTTCCTTAGGCATCGTCAACGAGTTACGCATCTGACTACGGGTATGACAGTCGTACTGGAAGTTCTGAATCTCAGCACGCTTAGCCTCCAACTCCTCTGGGGTATCGAAAGCAATATATGCCTTGTCGGCATCGAGCAGCTGCTTAACGTATTTCTTATAAATATCACGACGTTCGCTCTGGCGATAAGGACCTTTGTCGCCACCAAAGCTAACACCTTCATCAAACTTGATACCGAGCCACTTAAACGACTCGATGATATACTCCTCGGCACCAGGTACGAAACGGTTACTATCGGTATCCTCGATACGGAAAACCAGATCGCCACCATGCTGCTTGGCAAACAGGTAGTTATACAATGCTGTGCGCACACCACCAATGTGCAAAGCACCCGTTGGACTGGGTGCAAAACGTACTCTTACTCTTCTTTCTGACATAATCAATTAAAATTTGTGTGCAAAGTTACAAAATAATTAAGAATTAATAATTAAGAATTAAGAAAAATAGCTATCTTTGCAGCAAAATCATTCATTATGAGTAGTTTTAACATCAAAAACGACCTAACATGGCGTGATTTTCTCATCCGTTTGGGTCTGATAATCATCACTGTTGCCATCATCGTGTGGATGATGCCACGCAGCAGTCAGCACAATTTCAAGATTGAAAAGGGCCGCCCTTGGATATATACCGACCTGAAAGCGCCGTTCGACTTTCCTATCTATAAGAGCGATGAAGCGATAAGGGCTGAGCGCGACAGCATCATGAAACAATACGAGCCGTATTACATCATGAACAGCGAAATCGTGGGCAAACAGGTACGCCAATTCTCAAAAGACTACTCAAATGGTATTCCTGGCTTGCACAACGATTACATCAGCATCATTGCCAACCGCCTGCATCGTCTGTACGAACAGGGCATCATGAGCAATTCCGACTATGCCAAAATCAGTAAGGACACCTCACGTTTTGTACGTATCGTTAGTGGCAAGAATGCCACCAGCCAACAAATCAGCCGGGTTTATTCGGTGGTTTCAGCCTACGAGCAACTGTTTCAGGACCAGACCCTGGCCAAGCATCGCGAAGTGCTCCAGAAATGTAATCTCAACGATTATATCACTCCCAACCTCACCTACGACAAAGAACGAAGCGAAGCCAGCTTGAACGATCTGCGAAACAGCATCCCTCTGGCCAGCGGACTGGTTCAGCGAGGCGAGAAGATTATCGACCGTGGCGATATTGTAGATGGTAAGACCTACAACAAACTGTTGTCGTTCCAGAAAGAGATGGAGCGACAGAATGTGGATCAGGAGAAAATCCGCCTGAACATCATGGGACAGCTGCTATATACAGCCATCCTGATTACCTGCTTCACGATTTTCCTCACACTGTTCAGAAAAGATTACTTTGAGAAAGTGCGTTCAACCACCATGCTGTATGCCCTCATTGTGCTGTTTACGATTATTGCATCAGCGATGGTAGAACATAGTGTGCTGCACGTTTACATCGTTCCGTTTGCCATGGTGCCTATCTTCATCCGTGTGTTTATGGATTCGCGAACAGCCTTCATGGCTCATGCCACCATGGTGCTCACCTGCGCCTGCTTCCTGCAGTACCCGCTGGAATTCGTGGCCGTTGAACTGGTGTCAGGACTCGTGGCTATCTTCTCGCTGCGCGAACTATCCAGTCGCTCGCAGCTGTTCTGGACTGCCGTATCGGTTACGGTTGCAGGCATCCTGACCAACCTGGCACTCGACTGGATTCGCATCAACGACATATCAAAAATCAGTTATAGCGAATACAACTACCTAATTATCAACGGTGTACTACTATTCTGCTCATACCCCTTGCTCTATGTTATCGAGAAAGCATTCGGTTTTACATCCAACATTACGCTGATTGAGCTATCGGATATGAACAAGGCCGTACTGCGCAAGATGAGCGAGGTGGCCCCAGGCACCTTCCAGCACTCTATCCAGGTGGGTAATCTGGCTGCCGAGATTGCTAACAAAATCGGCGCCAAGAGTCAACTGGTACGTACAGGTGCGCTGTATCATGATATTGGTAAGATTGTTAATCCTATCTATTTCACAGAGAATCAGTCTGGTGTGAATCCACACGAGAAGATGAGTCCGATCGACAGCGCCCAGATGATTATCAGTCATGTAACCGAAGGTACCAAACTGGCCGACAAGTACAACCTGCCCGACGTTATCAAAGAATTTATTACCACCCACCACGGACTGGGTAAGACCAAGTATTTCTACGTACAATATAAGAACGCACACCCCAACGACGATGTGGACGACCTGCTGTTTACCTATCCTGGTCCTAATCCGTTTACCAAGGAGCAGGCCATCCTGATGATGGCCGATACCGTAGAGGCAGCCTCGCGCTCTCTGCCCGACTACACCGAAAAGTCGATTCGCGAACTGGTCAACAAGCTGATTGACGCCCAGGTGGCCGATGGATATTTTAAGGAGTGCCCCATCACCTTCCGTGATATCGCCTATGCAAAGACGGTGCTGATAGAGAAACTAAAAACCATCTATCACACCCGACTGAGCTATCCTGAACTGAAGAAGTAACCCCATTTATGCACAAAAACACCCAAAAGTGTGCAAAAACCTGCACACTTTTGCACATTTGTGCAGGTTTGTGTGCAATTTTCGTTAAACAACGTTAACTTTGTGTGCGTAAACATAAGATTTTAAAACATTCACTATACCTTTGCAGCCGATTTTGAAAAAAAATGTTTAAATGATGAAAAAGATGAACGTCGTGCTGGCCAGCCTGATGCTGACAGCAGCCACAACAACAGCCACAGCTGGTGGCATCTTAACCAACACCAATCAGAGTATCGACTTTTTGCGCAATCCTGCGCGAGATGCAGCCATCGGTCTTGATGGAGTTTACAGCAACCCGGCAGGTGTCGCTTTCCTGCCCGAAGGTTTCCACCTCGGTTTCAACTGGCAGTATGCCCATCAAACCCGTACTATCGAGAGTACCAGTCCATTCTTTGCATTAGGAAGAAAGAACGGAGGTCAGACCACCAAGACTTTCGAAGGTGTGGCCGACGCCCCCTTCCTGCCCTCAATCCAGGCAGCCTACAACAAGGGCGACTGGAGTGTGCAGTTCAACTTCTCGGTTCCTGGGGGCGGCGGTGCCTGTGAGTTCCAGGACGGTCTGGGTTCGTTCGAGAGCGTAGTTGGTAACATCGCCAGCAGTTTCATGACGCTTGATGGCATGGCCACTCAGCTCAATGGTCTCACCTCACAGCTCACTCCCCTCTATGCCATGATGGGACAGGCAGCCCCCAACGCTATCAACACCTATGGTGTGAATGGCTATGATATGAACGGCTATATGCAGGGACGCCAGTATTACTTCGGTTTCCAGTTGGGTACGGCCTATAAGATTAATAAGAACCTCGCTGTTTACGGAGGTTTGCGCGTACTCTATGGCACAGCCACTTATAAGGCAAAAATCAGCAACATCATGGTAGGCACACAGGGCGGCTATGTTGATTTCAGCAATTTCCTGCCCAATGTTCCTGCTCAGGCACAACAGAATGCCGCTGTGGCTCAGCAGCACTTGGCACTGCTCAGCAAGGTTGAACAGGCAGGCATGATGACCGATCAGCTCAAGCAGGCACAGGCATCGCTGACAGCTGGTTTGTCACAGCTTCAGCAGAGCTCAGGTCAGTTGACCACCCTATCGAAATATACCGAGGGTGTGAATCTGCTTTGCAACCAGTCAAGTGTAGGCATAGCTCCTATCGTCAGCGTTGACTATAAGTTTGGCAATTTCAACTTTGCTGCCAAATACGAGTTCAAGACACAGATTCGCATGAAAAACGAATCAACGGTGAATGAAGCCAGCGAGATTGCTGCAGTCAACAAGTTCCGCGATGGCGAAGAGGTGAATGAAGATGTTCCTGCTCTGCTGACAGTAGGTGCCATGTGGAGCCCTGTTGAGGATATCCGTATTAACTTAGGCTATCACCATTATTTCGACAAAGACGCTTCATGGTATAACAATGCCCAGAAACTGCTCGACCACGACTCAAACGAGTATCTGGCAGGTGTAGAATGGGATCTGAGCGACAAACTCACCATCTCAGCAGGAGGTCAGGTAACACGTTACGGTCTTACTGATGACTACATGAACGATATGTCGTTTGTGACCAACAGCTACAGCTTCGGACTTGGTTTCAACTACAAGGCCAGCGACAAGGTAACCTTGAAGGCAGCTTATTTCCAGACCAACTACGACGATTACAATCGTTACGACTATCCCCCACTCTCTGGCATGAGCGACTCGTTCACCCGTACCAACCGCGTACTGGGTATCGGCTGTGAGCTGAATCTCTAAAAAGAACGATTATTGCGGATCTACATCGAAGTAGATCTGGAGCGACGAATAGCGCTTGTCTTGTAGCATCTGCTGCTGGGCAAGCGCTAAATATTTACGCACATCGGCCATACCGATGCCTGGCTCTAACTTAAGCACCAGCTTACGGATAGAGAGTGATTTTACTTTGGCAATAGCTGGTTTGTCGGGCCCTAACACACGGGCTGCAAACCATTGGCGCAACCTACTGCCCATCTCGATACTTGCCGACTCAACCACAGCATCCGAACGGTGTTTCAGATAAACATAAATCAGGCGGTAATAAGGTGGATAATGAAAATGCTGGCGTTCGGCTATCAACGAACGGTATAGTCCGGTATAATCATTCTGCACGACCTGCTGGATAACGGGTAGCGTGGGCGATTTTGTTTGTAGGATCACTAAGCCCTGTTTGCCTTTACGTCCAGCTCGTCCCGCCACCTGAGCCATCATCATATAAGCCTGCTCGTAAGCACGGAAATCAGGATAGTTCAGCATATTATCAGCATTCAGGATGCCCACCACCGACACCTTGTCGAAATCCAATCCTTTGGATATCATCTGGGTTCCAATCAACAGATTGGTGCGCCCTGCCGAGAAATCGCTGATGATTCGCTCATAAGCATTGCGGGTACGGGTGGTATCAAGATCCATACGGGCGATACGGGCTTCAGGAAAGATATCACGAAGCTGGTCCTCGATTTTCTCAGTACCATACCCTCTGGTTATCAGATCGTGCCCGCCACAGGCCGGACATTCTGTAGGCACCTGATAGGTGTAGCCACAGTAGTGGCACGTTAGCTGATTCATGTTGCGGTGCAGCGTCAGCGACACGTCGCAATGCTGGCAATGAGGCACCCAGCCACACTGTTTGCACTCAATCATCGGCGCATAACCACGCCGATTCTGGAAGTAGATAACCTGCTCACCTCGTTCCAACGCCTCGCGAGTCTTCGCCAACAGCAAGGGCGAAAACGGACCGTTCATCATCTTGCGGTGCTGCAGGTCCTTGATATCCACTACCTGTATTTCTGGCAGTTGAATACCTTTGTAACGCTGGAAGAGCTCTACCAGACCGTACTTGCCTGTTTTGGCATTATGATAGGTTTCGAGCGATGGTGTGGCTGTTCCCAGAAGCGTCTTGGCGCCATACATCTGTGCCAGCATGATAGCTGCCGAACGGGCATGATAACGGGGGGCTGGATCTTGCTGTTTATAAGAGGTAACATGCTCCTCGTCCACAATAATCAGTCCTAAGTTCTGGAAGGGCAGCAGCACAGCGCTACGGGCTCCCAAAATCACATCATAGGGATGCCCGGACAACTGCTTCTGCCAGATTTCCACACGTTCGGCATCAGAATATTTACTGTGATAGATACCCAGTCGATTGCCAAACACACGCTGGAGGCGTTGCATCATCTGCACAGTAAGGGCTATCTCGGGCAACAGATAGAGCACCTGCTGATGCTTGTCCAAAGCCTGCTGTATCATATGGATATAGATCTCGGTCTTACCACTAGAGGTGACGCCATGCAGCAACGTCACGTTCTTCTGCAGGAACGAGAACTGTATCTGGTTGAATGCCTCTTGCTGCACCTCGCTCAGGGGTTTGATGAGTTCAGGGTGCGGATCGCCACCAAAGTTCAGTCGGCCCACCTCTTTATCATAGGTCTCCAACACGCCACGCTGCACTAAGGCATTGACCGATTGCAGGGTATGCCCCTGGTTAATCAGCTCGTCGCGGGTAATCTCGAACAGCTCGTTTGTCTGTCCCATCTGATCCCACCCCGAGAGCTCCAGATAATCCAGGAAAGCCTTCAGCTGTTTGGGGGCCCGCTGCAGCATATCGATAGCTACATGCAGTGCCTGCTCGCTACGGAACTTGTGCGACAGTTGGATATAGAGTTCAGTACGTGGACGATAGCCATCCTCGGCTTTCAGACCTGATGGAAGTGCAGCCTTATACACCTCGCCAATGGGCGACATATAGTAGTCGGCTATCCACTGCCACAGTTTCAGCTGATTATCGGTAATGATAGGTGTAGCATCCATCACCTGACTAATGGGCTTCACCTGATAATCTTTCGGTTTTTCATGGTGCAGTCGGGCCACAATACCCAAATAGGTTTTGCTGCGCCCGAAGGTTACCAGTACGCGCATACCAATACCTACGCTCATGCCATCCGGCACGGCGTAGGTAAAAAGGCCCGTCAGCGGAACGGGCAGTATGATATCTGCGTAACTCACCCCTTAGAAGAAGTAAGCAACCGAAAGCTGCCAAGCATTTGCCTTGGTTTTGCCAGTAACAAGATTAGCAACAGTTGATGTAGTCGAACTGAGAACGTTTGTTTCACCAGTTGTTCCAAGCGCAATGTTATAGTTGGCCGATACCTGCAGATGATTCAACAGCATCAAACCTACACCCACGTTAGCACTCAGATTTGAATCCTTCAAACGCCACTCCAGGGCATTATCAACGATATTGGCAGACTTGTCACCAATATTAAAGCCGAACTGAGGACCAGCAAAGATATAGAGGCTGGCGGTGTTACCCAGACCGAAGCCATAACGCAGGTTGATGGGGATCTGGATCGACTGCTGCTTCAGCTTATCCTCAGAACCTTCGATCTTAGCCGAACGCTGATCGTACAAAGCCGATGCATCAATGCCAAGACCTACTACTGGGAGCGTAAAATTAAGAGTCGGACCGATAAAGAAACCTGTCTGATTCGACTTGTCAACGACCGAATTGTCAAACTTCATATTAGTTAGGTTAAGACCACCCTTAACACCAAACTTCACCTGTGCCTGTGCAACAGTGATGGTTGCCAGCAGCACTACCAAAGTAAAAAATTTCTTCATAACTTATACCAATTATTAATGTTAATGAATCATTCCACGGCGCAAAGTTACGAAAAAAGTTGGAATCGAAAAGGGAATAACCGTTTTTTTTTCGATTATTCCCTTGTATCTTGTGGTGTTAATGACGCTGTCGTCGCACCGATATGCGTGCACTGCTATTGCTACTGCCCGCTGATTTTTCGGCTTTCGGAGCTTTCTGTCTAGCCACTTTCACCCCTTTGGTGGCAGCGGGTTTATTCTTGGCAGCCTTCACTTTCTTGCCTACCTTAGTGTCTCTCAGTGCAGCGATGCTATCCAGCGAGTCGCGCTTGGCAGGATCGCCAAAAATGGTTTTCTTAAAGCCCTCCAATTCTGCTTCGATACGCTTCTGTTCGGCAGTCATCTTAGCCTCATCGCCACCACACAACTGCAACAGTGTTTTGCCCTGCGCATTGTTGGTCTTGTAGATTTTTCCACGATACATATTGAGCGTAAAGAAATCGTCCATTGATACCGTAGCCGCATTGTTCATACTGCTGGCCATCACCGTCTGACGGTTCAGGTAGGGTTCCAAATCGCTGTATTTCACCCAGAACAGGGGGTACTGTGTAGCCTCTCCACCAAACTCGTCCATCATGATGGGGCACAAGGCCTGCACCTTGATGTGAAACGACGAGTTAGCCTGGTCGTAATAAGCACTCTCCTTCAGGTAATACTTCTTGACCATCGCCGAAGGGATATCGCTATTGTCCACACGTATCTTGCCATCCTTCTCCTCGTAAAAAATATGGTAGTTATCCAGCAGCGCCTTCATATCAGCCTTGGTGGCATCGGAAAACACATCGCTGCCATCGGTAGGATACTCATACACGGGGATATAGCCGTTAAGTGCCAATTTAAAGATATAGGTAAACAAGTTCAACTGTTTGCCCTGAGGCTCCACAGGATAGTAGAGTCCGCCATTGGCATCGTCTTCCAACGAAATCTCACGATAGATATCGCGGCGCCACACCACCTCTTCGGGCATTTCCACAGCAGTGGGGAATGAGATCTGTGCACGCATCGACATGGCTGCCGATGGATTACGCTGCTGCGCTTGCTGCTGAGCCTGCTGTTCTGCACGTCGCTGCGGGGGCTGGGCAGAAACAGTGGACAGTGGATAGAGGACAGTGAATAGCGCCAATGCTATTCGCCATACATACCAGCCGCTTACACAGCCTATTGTTCGCTTCATTGTCTTCATATGATTATCTATTAACTTTTCACTATTCTTGGATTTATTTCACAATGACTTCCATCGGGTTTGTCAAGGTACGGGTCATACCGTCGGGACCAACCACCGTCACCCTTGAGATGTAGAAGCGACGGTTGCGGGACAGTTTGCGGAAGGTATCCTTCTGTCGCGCCGAGAAATGAGCGCCATCCGATGACATCGGCACGGCATTTCCCATATTATCGAAGAATACCGTCTCGAAACTCTGCACACGGAAGGCGATATCCAGTATGCCATCATCGATGGCTGCACCCAGATGCTCAACAGCCACCAGCTGTCCCTTAGAGAGTGCACCACCCTTGTAGCGTGTGGGATTGCCATGCTCGTCCTTCATTGAGACATATGGTGTAGGATCGGGCAGTTTTCTGACGCGGAAGGTGTACTGTCCCATCTGCTGGGCATGACCGGTATTGGTGCTGGTAACGGTAATCACAGCGTTCTGCCCGATCTTTGCTGGACGTGCAACATATTTGCCAGGACCAACCGACTGCAACGTACCATTAGTCATCGACGCCTGAATCTTATTCAGTGGCACGCCGGGCACACTGATGCTGATGGGGTTGGCATAGCCGGCATAGAGCATGTTCATAAGGTCGGCCGATACGGTAGCGCTGGGTTCAACCACGGTGTAGTCCTGTGCAAACTCACGGCGTATGCGGTCGCCATGGCCATTCACCATTTCCATATAACCTTTCAACGTAAAGTCGCCCGTTCTGCCACACACGGTTTCGTACAGTCCGTTATGCAGGTTTACCTTCTGACCGCCGATATAGATATCGGGCACCTGAGTGGTATCAACAGCAGCCATCACGATACGAGCCGAGAAGCGATCGCCCCGCACGATGGTCTTCGAGCTGGGGATAACAAAAGCGTCGAGCAGATTCACGCGCACGTCCTTCACATCGATGTTCTGCACCAGGGTGTGCAGCACTTCGCCTTCGGCATAGCGCACATCACTCTGCAGTTTCGACAGCAGCGTAACAGCAGCCGCAGCGGGCATCGACTCGAACATATATTCGGCCCAGTTCTTTCCCATGGCACGTTTGGGCACCTGTGTTGTCAGGTTGCTGGCAATGATCTGTCGTTGTTTCTCATCGGTCACCATCGTCAGCATACGCTCACGGAAGCTGTTGATAGCCTTGTAGAGTTTCTGGCCCTGACCGTTGGTAGGCGAGAGCATCACATAATTGGCAGGCTCTTGATCCTCCTTATTGCGGATATTGGTTACATCACCATCCTTGCCATCAGCCTCTACCACGATAGCCTGCTTCAGACTGGCAGCCAGCTGATAGAGCGAGTCGCTCATCTGTCGCACCTGCTGAGCTTTGTCGTACCACTCGCGGGTCTTCTGCGGATTAGCCTTCAACTGCTGTTCAAAAGTTTCGTAGATGGCCAGGTTCTCTTTGGTAGAGTTACCTGTAGTGCGGTTCAGACTTTCCTCCACAATCGAGAAACCGTTGAGCACCTCGTTAGAGACGTTCAGTGCCAACATCGCCATCAGAACAACGTACATCAGATTGATCATCCGCTGACGTGGAGAAACGGGTCTTTTCTTGATTGCCATAGTCGTTATGCGTTCATCTTAGCCGTCATTGCTTCAATCATACGGCTATAAATCTTATTCAGTTCTGCTATCTGTGCAGCCATCTTCTTGGTCTGATCATTGATATCATCGATAGTACCAATCTGAGCGCTGGCACTCTTGAGTTGCATCTCATACATCTTACTGATGCTGGTGATGGTGCGGTTCAAGCGCTCCAACTCCTCCACGTAGTTTGCAGTGGCAGCGTCAAACTCTGGCGGCACAGTCGGCATGCTGACGACAGGAGCTGCTGCGGGAGCAGGAGCCGCTGCTGCCGACTGGACTACAGGTGCCTCATAGCTGCCACGACCATTCATCTCGCCATCCACACGTACGTGGGTATCCAGTTCCATACCATCGGTAGTCTTATCAAACGGACGGTCGAAAGCCGAGATAAAGAACACGAACACTTCGGTGCCCATACCTAAGAACAGGAAAAAGTCGGCTCCCTTCAGGTGGGTGAGTTTAAACAATGTACCTAAGATAACGATGGCTGCACCCCAGCTATAGGCGTAGTTCAGGAATGTTTGTCCTGGCACACTATCCATCCACTTTTGCAAGCGGTAGATAACGTTGTATTTGCTATAAATAGTCATATCTTACCTTTTTATTTTTTTACTTTTTTATCTTTTTACCCTTCACCACTTTAGTGCGTTCGCTGGTTGAGTTGGCCAGACTGCGCACACAGCGGAATCCGATGTACGAACGGGGTTGGTTCTGATACTCAGCCGTGCGCCAGGCCGAGCGGATATACGACTCAGGATCCTTCCACGAGCCACCACGCACACTCTTACGCTTCAGGCGATAGGGATCTTCCTGAGCAGCATTGTACTTCAGTGTGGGGTTGATATCGTTCATGGCCTCAACACCGGCTTCGGTATAGATAGTGCTGGTCCACTCAGCCACATTACCCGCCATATCATAGAGACCGTTCGAGTTGGCCGAATAGATACCCACGCGACTGGTTATCAGGTTACCATCCTTGGTATAATTGCCGTTGTCGGGTTTAAAGTTAGCATAATAGCAACCCTTGCCGCTGGCCACATCCTCGTTCTCCCACGGGAACTCGTTCTGATCCTTGCCACGGGCTGCATACTCCCACTCAGCCTCGGTTGGCAGTCGGTAGCGCTGCACATAACGGGCGGCAGGCCCCAGGCCCTTCAGCAGATACTCTGTTCGCCAGGCACAATAGGCGTTGGCCTGCTCCCAGGTAACACCCACCACAGGATAGTCGTTATAGGCGGGATTAGAGAAGTAGTAGCGCAGATACATCTCGTTGTCGGCATTGGGAAAATCGTTCACCCAACAGGTTGTGTCAGGAAACACGTTCACAATATAGGTATTCAGGAAGTCCCATGGCCCAGAAAGGGGACGGTTGACGCTTTCACGCACAATGCGTCCCTCGTCATCCACGTAGGCCGTATCCTTCGATATCCACACCTGTTCATCGGGATCCACAGTCAGGTCGGTATTCAAGTTACGCTCCTGCGGATTCAGTCGGTTGCGTCGCAAGGCTGCAGCGGTATAGTCGTACACCTCGTAGCGATAGTTAAGCTGACGGAAATCCAGCATTTTTTCACCTGTCACGGGATTGGTCACGTACATGGCATCGATAATCTCCTGCTCATCTTCGCTGGGGCGGCGTGGCAGTGGTTTCTTCCAATTCAGTACGGTCGAAATCTCGTTACCCTCACGGTCGGTCTTTACCGTCTTGTAAGTCTCGTCTATCTCCGACAGACGTTCACGCAGAATCGAGTCACGCACGTAGTTCACAAACTGGCGATACTTCGAGTTGGTCACCTCGGTCTCGTCCATCCAGAATCCATCCACCGAGATATCGCGCACAGGGGTTTTCTTTCCCCATAGCGAATCTTGGTTCTCGATTCCCATCTTCACATGACCGCGCTTCACGAGCACCATGCCGTAAGGAGTAGGCTCTGTAAAAGCCCTACCCCCTGTACCTGTCACCTCTCCGCCAGTGGCGTTCATCAGCTTGCCACCAAAACAACTGGTCAGCAGCATCATCGCCACAACACATAATCCTATCAGCTTTTTCATATATCTTCAATTTTTCAATTCTTCAATTTTTAAAGCAGTCTCACGCTCTTATGCAGATTCCTGCCTTTTTTATACAGATTCAACTCCGTTTGGTAGCCCACAAACAGCTCATGACTACCGTTGCCCATATTGATGGCGCTGGTGTAGCATTCGTAGCTATAGCCCAGGTGGATGCCGTGCCATCTGCCACCAACCAGCACCGTCACTGAGTTGGTAGGACTGTACGACAAGCCTGCGTACATCATTTTCTTATCGTGTTCGTACCTGATGCGCCCTGATACGTCGGCTCGCCAGGCCACCCCATCGGTACGTCCCAACACAGAGGTCTGTATTTTAAAAAACGGATGATTAAGCTGAATATTGTATCCAGCAGTAAAATAATATGTAGCATCAATGCTCAATTCACTGGTTTCACCCAGTGTAACCACTGGATTGTTAAGATGCAGAACCGATGCGCCAGCGTACCACGAGCGCGCCTGGTAGTAGATACCAGCCGCCACATCGAGCCCCGAACCATTGATCAACGAGGTGGACAGTACAGGGTCGGCACCATCCTCGGGCATTTCGGCCTTGCTACCATCGAAGGTCTCGCCCAGCATACCCAACTGCACACCTAAGCTCAGCTTACCCTTCAGCACACGCCGTTGGTAAGCATACTGCACAGCCAGACGTTTGTGCGAAAACAGACCGATATCATCATTCAGCAATTGCACACCCACACCATGATAGACGCCCAGACCATACAACTGCATATCAGCCGCAGCATACATGGTTTTAGGGTTGTGCTCAAACCCAGCCATCTGCAGGGCATAGGCGCCTGTCACATTCAACTTTGCCTCCTTACCCACAGCCGCAGGGTTAAACGACGGCTCCATGGCCCAATAATGAGCAAAGGAGGCATCGTATTGCGCAGCAACCTTGGCCGCCACCCATACACACGCAACTATAAAAAGGAAACGTTTCACATCATATAAAACGTTTCCTTCAGTTATTTATTGTGTCCCCACCAATAAATAACGGGAGTTAACATTTTTAAGCGTTAAATAACCGATAATTAACCTCGTAATTAAAGGAAAAGCCGTACTTTTGCAACCAACTTATTGTATTTAACACAAAAATTTAAAACTTATTATGCAAAAGAAACTAACTACCTTATTAGGTATGGCACTGGCTGTAACCAGTGTTTTCGCACAGGCTGAGTTGTTTAAGCCTTACAAACAAACAGCACTCCGACTTCCTGCAGTACCCATCGTAGTTAACGACCCCTATTTCTCGATCTGGTCGCCCTACGACCAACTGACCGAGGGTAGCACCCGACTTTGGACCAACGACGAGAAGCCGCTTGAAGGATTGTTGCGCGTGGATGGCACTACCTACCGCTTTATGGGCGACAAAGAGCACAAAGTGCTGAAAGCCATCGCCCCGATGAGCGACGAGGCTGCTTGGGAGGGTCAGTACACAGAGACTAAACAGACTGATGGTTGGCAGAAGCCAGATTTCAAAGCCGATGGCTGGCAGAAAGGTCGCGCTGCGTTTGGTAATGCTGGCGACAATATCCGCACGGGGTGGAGCAAGGAGCACAGTCACATCTACATCCGACGCGAGGTGAACCTGACTGCCGACGATTTGAAAGGCGATCTGTACGCTCTCTATTCGCATGATGATGCCTGCGAGCTCTACATCAACGGTACACAAGTGGCTACAGGACGTATGGATGCCGTATTCAACGAGTCGGTACGCCTCTCGGCCGAGCAGAAGCAGCTGCTGCACGAGGGCCGCAACGTAATGGCGCTACATGTGTACAACAATGGCGGCGGCGCTTATGCCGACTTCGGTCTTTATGCCAACGTTGGTATAGAGAACAAGAGCGTGAAAACAGCCCAGCAGCAAGGGGTGGACGTGATGGCCACGCAGACCTACTACACTTTTGGTTGTGGCCCTGTGACACTCGACGTGGTGTTCACTTCGCCCATGCTCATCAATGATCTCGACCTGCTCTCCATCCCCGTTTCGTACGTATCGTACCAGGTAAAGAGCAACGACCGTAAGAAACACGATGTGCAGTTCATGCTCATGGCCAGTCCGCTCATTGCCACCAACAAGCCTCACCAACCCACAGAATCGACAGTAGTAAGCGCCCAAGGCACCAAGTACCTGAAGTCGGGCACCATCGACCAGCCTATCCTGGCCAAGAAGGGCGATGGTATCGGCATCGACTGGGGCTATCTCTATCTCTCTGAGGCCAATGGTCGCGTAGCCCTCGACAGCTACAACAACATCATGGCCGGCTTTACTGCCAACGGACAGCTGACTGCCGGACAGCAGCAGGTACGCGCCTACAAACAGACCGACACCCCTGTCCTGGCCTACGTACACAACTTTGGTAAGGTTGACCAACAGCCACAGTCGTCGTTCGCCCTCATTGGCTACGACGAGGTACAGGACATCGAATATATGTACCAGCGCTACAAGGCCTACTGGGCCCACGGCGGCAAGGTGAGCATCTTTGATGCCTTCGACAAACTGAGCCGTAACTACCTGGATATCATGCAGCGCTGCCGCCAGCAGGACAAGCAGATTTACGATGACGCCCTGAGCGTGGGAAATGTGCAGTATGCCGAAATCCTCTCGGGTGTTTACCGCCACGTACTGGCTGCCCATAAACTCTTTGAGGACAGCGAGGGACATCTGCTGTATTTCTCGAAGGAGAACAACTCGAATGGCTGCGTCAACACCGTCGATTTGACTTATCCTGAGGCTCCACTATTCCTCAAGTATAATACCGACCTGCAGAAGGCCATGATGACCAGTATTTTTGAGTACAGTCGCTCTGGGCGCTGGACCAAGCCTTTTGCTGCTCACGACCTGGGTACCTACCCCATCGCCAACGGTCAGGTATATGGTGGCGACATGCCACTCGAAGAGGCTGGTAACATGCTCACACTGGCAGCCCAGCTGTGCCTGCAGGATGGTAACATCGAATACGTGAAACCCTACTGGGACATCATGACTCAATGGACCGACTATCTGGTAGAGAACGGACAGGACCCCTCGAACCAGTTGTGTACCGACGACTTTGCTGGTCACTGGCCCCACAACTGCAACCTCTCGGTTAAAGCCATCATGGGTATAGCCGGCTATGCTATCATGGCCCGTATGAAAGGCGATGCCGCTACTGCCGACCGCTACATGAACCGTGCACGCCAGATGGCCAAGAAATGGGAGGCCGACGCACGCGAGGGTGACCACTACAAACTGGCTTTCGACCGTCAGAACACATGGAGCCAGAAGTACAATATGATTTGGGACAAGTTGTGGAACACCAACTTGTTTGGCTCCGAGGTGATGCAGCGCGAGGTGAGCTACTATCTGAAGCAACAGAACCAGTACGGTCTGCCTCTCGACATCCGTAAGGACTACACCAAGACCGACTGGATTATGTGGAGTGCCGCCATGGCCAATGATAAGGACACCTTCCTGCAGTTTGTTTCACCTATTTATAAATATATGAACGAAACAGGCTCGCGCGTTCCTACCAGCGACTGGCACGACACCAAGACCGGACTGATGATTGGCTTTAAGGCTCGCTCGGTATTGGGTGGCTACTGGATGCGCCTGCTCACCAAATAAAGGGGCTAAAGTTAACAGCCTAATTGTTAAATAGATATAATTCCTTGCAAAAACTTGGTACTTTGTAATACAAGGTACTAAGTTTTTGCTTATCTTTGCCGCAGAAATCTTTTAAAACGGTAAAGATATGAACATCGAAAATGCAAAGTCGCAAATGCGTAAAGGTATGCTGGAGTACTGCGTTCTGCTACTCCTGGAGCATCGCCCGTCGTATGCCAGCGACATTATCCAACAACTAAAAAATGCCGAGCTACTGGTGGTTGAGGGCACACTCTACCCACTGCTAACCCGACTGAAGAACGACGGTTTGTTACAGTACGAATGGCAGGAGTCAACACAAGGTCCGCCACGCAAGTATTACGCCTTGAGTCCCGAGGGTCACAAATTCCTCGAAGGGCTGGATACAGCCTGGCAGGAACTCTCAAACACCATTTACTATCTAAAAAATGTCACACCTAAATTATTGGAGGCAAAAGATTGAAGAATTCAAAAATTGAAAGATTGAAGAATTGAAGAATTGAAAAATTGAAGAATTGAAGTTATGAAAAAGAATATTACCATCAACCTGTGTGGGCGCCTGTTTCAGATAGACGAGGATGCCTACGAACTGCTTCAGCAGTACATTAACTCGCTCCGTTCATCGTTTGGCAAGCAAGAAGGTGGCGATGAGATTGTAGATGACATCGAGGCCCGCATCGCCGAACTGTTCGATGAGCTCCGCCAACAAGGCATCGAAGCCATCACCATCGAGCATGTGAAGGAGATTATCACCCGTATCGGTAAGCCCGAAGAGCTAACCGGCGAGGAGGGTGAGAAGCAACAAGAAAGTAACGGAACCAACTGGGAGGAGCAAGCCCGTTCGGCTGGCCAGAAGATTTATGAGAATGTACGCGCCCGGGTAGCAGGTAAGAAACTGTATCGCAACCCCAAGGATAAAATGCTGGCAGGTGTAATGTCGGGGTTGGCAGAATATACCAATACCGACCCTGTCATCTGGCGTTTCCTGGCTGTTTTGTTTACTTTATGCTATGGTGTAGGAATCCCGATGTATATCGTCATGGCACTCATCATCCCCGAAGCCAAGACTCCCGAACAGTTGCTGCAAATGGAAGGCAAGGACGTAACGCCACAAAACCTGGCCGACGTAGTAGTAGAAAAAGAAAAACAGCCCGTACAGTCACCCAGCGTTATACGGCTGTTGTTCACCATCTTCTTGAAGATAGTGACTGCTTTTTCTGTCATCATCTCCATCATCGTGTGCATCGCCCTGTCGTTCGGATTCTTTGGTGTGCTCATTGCCACGGTTTGTGCGATGGTTCTGCCACTAAACAGTACCCTACCGTTCAGCCTCGGAGCTATGGGACTCGAAGGAGCATGGATTAGCAATCCCAAGATGCTCATCATCTTTGTAATCGCCCTGTTCCTGGTATTGCTTCTGCCCATCTATGCCATTATCCACATGGTGCTTTCGCTGGCCGGGAAAATCCGTCCTATGGGTATCGTTCAGCGCATCGTAAACATCGTGCTTTGGCTTATCGCCATATGCATCGCAGTACCCTTAGGCATTACCATTGCCAATTATCAGAATGAATATTACCAGGAGCGTTACCAAATCAATTCTACCACCACCTATCAGGGGGTAAAAATGAATGAGGAAGATGCCGATTTCCTGCGCCGAGGCGACTGGCAGCTAATTAAGGCACAAAACTGCAACCATTACACCTGGTGCGGCGACGACTATCTGGGCAGCAATGATGTGCGTTTTTTGGATGTGTATAACGCTCACTGCAAGGAAGAGTTCCAAGTAGAGCGACGTGAGAAAGTTGAGCCAGGCATCTACCAGCTTACCTGCTATGCCCGCGCCGAGGGCCCAGGCACCTTTGTTTATGCCAATAGCAGCGAGAAGATACTACGCCCTATCCCTGTAAAACCCGACTCGGTAGAAGGCATGGGCTGGTATCCGATCACCATCGACAGCATCGTAGTGAACAGTGGTTCCATAGGCTACGGCATGTCGTCATACCAAGCGTTTACCGGCGAGCCCTGCCGCGCCAAATACTTCTCGGCCATGGACTTCAAACTCACCCGCATAGCCGACCTGCAAAACAAGAAATAATAGTATAAGTATTGCCATAAAAAAAATAGAGAGAGTCGATTTTTCAACTCTCTCTATTTTGTATTTAGTAAACCTCTAACTCGTAGATGCGGGCGGCAGAGGCCTTATCCTGCGTGGGGTTTATCACGTAGAGACGCAGGTAACGAACCGCAGTGGGCGTGAACGAGCGGTCGGTGTAGTTGTTACGATTGCCATCGAACATATCAAGGGTGCGCCACTCCTCACTATTGCTGTTGCGACCTTGCAGCAGACAGGTACGGGTGATGTAGGCCGACTGCTCGGTAGCAGCACTTAACAGGCGCCAACGGCTAACAGTCTTCTGCTCACCCAAGTCGAAAGCCACAAAGTTGGGGGCAGCCTGGGCATCGCACCACTTGGTATCAGGGTCGCCATCCATCAGCATGGCTGCGCTTTCGCTATTATTCACCTCGCCTGAGGTGGCAATAACCTTAGCATCGCGCAACAAGTTCACCTGGGGCTGGGCAGCAGCAGCTGTGGTTTGTGCATTGGGCAGGATAGATGTTTGGAACAATGGGGCTGCAGCAGTGCCATCGTTGGCATCATTGGCCACAGTAGCAGCAAACACTACCACATGCTCGTCAGCGGGCAACTGAACCTCGCGAACGCCCTTAGGCAGATCGATGCGTACACGGAACATATAGGTGAACTCATAAGGCTCGTCGCCGGCTCCTGAGTGGCGGTGACTGCCCACCCATGCCACCTCGGCATCCTTGAGATAACCAACGGTCTGACCATCGTGTCCCCACTGGCCAATAAAGCCTGTGTAGTAGGGCACACCTACGGTTTGCTGTTTGCCAGCAACGGTGAAGGTGGCCTGACGGTCGTCGTTGTCCGAAGCTACCAGCAGGTACAGATGGCGATAGTCCTTATCGGCTGGCAACTGCAGGGTCTGGCCCTTGCAGGTCAAGCCATTGGCAGCATCTTTCTCGCCAAAGGTGAAGGGGATATCGCCCACGGTGATACCTTCGTCGGGCAGCAGTTCGGCTGCATAGCTGTTACCACCCTCGAAGTTACCCGAGGTGCGGAACTCGTTGAAGCTGAAACAGTGGCGGTCGAAATCGAGTGCCACCGACTGAGCATCGACTGCGGCAGACTTCTGACCTGCCAGCTGAACCTTATAGGTCTTGACGCTGTAGGGCTTGATATCTACCAGCAGCTGGGTGCCATCGGTCTTGGCATCGGTCAAGGTGCGTTCAGTACCATCGGCCTCAACAGCCTTCACAATAGCAGCAGGAAAGCTGATACGAGCCTGCTGAGCTCCCTTACCACTCATCTCATACACACGAATCACATACTCATTGCTCACCTCGGCACGCTTCAAGGCACGCACCACCACATTCTCATTATCAGAGCTGACAAACGAGAACTGACGGCCTAACTGACCTGCATGGCGGTCGGCATGGAAAGTACGAAGCGGACTGTTGAGACGGTCGGCCTGGCGAACAGCCTCAACAGCATCAAGCTCACCCTGATGACCTACCAGACTATAAGTGAACACATGATGACCGAAATCCTGACGGGCCTGATAAGCATAGCTACGACCGGGCTTTGGCGAATAGAGCAGCGACAGGCGCAGGGTGTTGTCGGCGGGTTTATCCCAACCGTAGCGCGAATCGTTGAGCAATGTCACACCATAGTCGCCCTTGCGGTCGGTCAGGTCGGTCCACTCGTGGGCATACACCTCGAAGCTGTTATCGCGGTTGTTTCCACGGCGCACACTACCCAGACCGATATCGTAGGTAGCCTCGGCATTAGCCACGCTGAGTGGGAACTCGGCCTTGAGCAAGGCATTAAGCGAACGCCAATCCACCTCGTTCTCGAAATCGATACGATCAGCCTGTGCACCCTCGTAGAGATGGATGCGCTGGATGATGTCGCTCTCGCCATATTTTTTCTTAATCACCAGTGTCTGGCGCAGAGTGCCTGGCTCAACAGAGATCTGTACACCATCGTGAACAGGCAGTGGAGCCTTGTCGAGTGTACGCTTTAGGATTTCCCAAGCAGGCCATCTCTCTGAACGGCAGTCGTCAAACACCACCAGGCGCATACTCTTACCGTTGGCCACCAACTGGCGGTTATGCTTTTTATCTATCAATGATACGATATCGCCGAACTCATCGACAGTGAGCTGATAGCGCGACGACTCAATGGTGCGACCATTCTGGGCAACAGCCAACTGCTTTTTGCCAGCAGCCTTGATGCCATAAACAGCCATACCAGTGGCAGGCACATCGGCATCAAACAGCAGTACACGCTTACCACCACGCTCAATAACCTGCGAAGCTACACGACGACCATTGGCATCGGTAACACGGTAGTCGCGGTTATCATTCAGTTCCACCTGTGCGATGGCACGGACGGGTGTCGTCTCATTGTTATAAACCACAACAGGCTGACCAGAAACACGTGTATCCATCTGACGGGCGATGCCAGAAACGCTGTGTGTCAGCACATCAGAGAACTTCTTGAGTGCCAGCAGCTCGTCGTTCCACGAGAACTCGTAGGCACGGGGAATGCTGGTACCAGTCAGGTCATCGTGGAACTGATGCCAGATGACGCGCTTCCACGTATCGGTCATCACATCAGCCGGATAGCTGGCAGCGCCCAGCCAGTCGGCCATCACTGCTGTACGTTCAGCCGCATCACCCAGGTGTTCGTTCTGACGGTTATACAGTTTCATGGCAGCCTGCGAAGTATAGCAGCCGTTGCCATGAACGTCCATAGGCAACTCACCGTTGAATACTGGCAGTTCAGGGTGCTTGTCGTAAGGCAGATAATCTTTGTAAATCTGATCGCTGGTAGCACTCACGATCTTAATCGGACCGCTACCTTTGATACCTTTCTCGATAGCACGCACTGAGGCGATGGTGGGCGAACCACCGATATCGCCAGTACCATAGTAATGATAGGCCTGACCAAGCGGACTCTCACCTATCTCGCGCAGCAACTGTTGGTTCTGCGACAGGTCTTCGTCGTTGTAACGCTGACTGTAGTTGAAGCCGTGGGTCATCATGATACGGCTACCGTCGATACCCTGCCACAGGCCAATGGTGTAAGGATAACGCTTGCCACCCTCGTAGAAGGGATTGGTACGCCACACCAGTTTCTGCGACGAGAAACCAATCAAGCCGCAGTGAGCTGCCAGTGTAGGCAGCGTGTAACCAAAGCCAAAGCAGTCGGGCAAGAACACATCGGTGCTCTCTGTATTGAACTCCTGACGGTAGAACGTCTGACCCAGCAAGATGTTACGCAACCACGATTCGGGCGAGCAGATAATCACCTCGTTAGCATCCCAGCCGCTACCGGTCAGGTGCCAGCGGCCATTGGCCACATAGTGTTTCAACTCGGCAAACTGCATCGGATAGTACTCCTTCATCCAGCTGTACTTCACAGCACCCTCAAAATTAAAGATGTAACTTGGATACTTTTTCAAAAGCATCAAGTTCTGGTCGATGGTACTCTTCACGTAATCGCGAATAGTGGTTTGCACGTCCCAGTTCCACTGGGTGTCAAGATGGGCATCGGCTACCATGTAGGCTTTCTTCTCGGTCTGCGCCATAGCTCCCGACGAGAGCAGCGCAGCCACAGCCACCGATAAAATTTTTTTAGAATTTTTCTTAATCATAGAATGTTTATTAATGGGTTGGTGCCGCAAAAGTAGCCATTTCTGCCCGATCTTGAGTCCTCATTTCTGCAATTTTTGTCGTTATTTGACAGAAAAAGTCAATTCATTGCCATTTTTCCAGGCGCTGTACTTCACTTTTCCACCTTTTACGTATCCAATACGCACACGGCGTTGGATGGGAGCCAACTGTCCGTCCTTCTGCGTCAGAATCACCTTCAGCAGCTTTTTCTGCTTCACAGCTTTCAGTTCAGTCAGGCGATAAGCCCCTTTCTTGTAGTCGAAACCATCGCCGGCATCCTCATACAACTGACCTTGAGCCTGACCGTTGGCATCGACACACACCAGCAAGGTAAGCGAGTCGGTACGCATATCGGCTGTGCTCTGTGCCAGATTGGCCAGAGGAATGATAGAGCCAGGGCGCTGGCGCAACTCGGCCTGATAGCTATCGGTATGGTCTTCGAGCGTGAAAGGCTGCCAACTGCCACCATCGGGCTGAGCCACCTCGGCTGCCCACTGGGGGCGAACCATCAGGTCGGGTCCCAACAGGAAGGCACGATCCTCGCTACGCAGACTCAGATCCTTAGGATTGCTCATAAACAGCGGGCGCATCACAGGCATGCCATCCACACTGGCCTCGCGGAAACAGGTGTAGATATAAGGCATGAGCATGTAACGACGGTTGATGGCCGTACGGCACACATCAAGCACCTTACCCTCGAAAGCCCATGGTTCCTGATCCACCGTCCCCTTGGTATTGTGGTTGCGCACAAAGGGGAAATACACGCCTACAGCTGTCCACTGTGCCAGCAGTTCGGCATTGGAGTTCTCGCAAAAGCCGCCGATATCAGGACCATTGAAAGGCTGACCGCTCAGTCCGAGGGTAAGGGTCATAGGCACGCTGAGTTTCATATGGTCGGGCGAAGAGAGGTTATCACCAGTCCATGTGGCAGCATAGCGATGACCGCCAAGGAAGTTAGAGCGCGACAGGATGAACGGACGCTTCTGCGGATTGGCGAGCAGCAGTCCCTGACGGCTGGCGCGCACCATATTCATGCCAAACACATTGTGGAAACGCAAGTGCGGACCAGGGATACCGCCATCGCCATTCAGATGTTGGTTGTCGCGAGGCATGGTTGTCTCAGGCAGTCCGAACGAGGCAGGCTCGTTCATATCGTTCCAAACACCATCCACCCCTTGAGCCATAAAGTCCTTATAGAGGGTAGCCCACCAAGTGCGCACCTCAGGACGGGTAAAGTCGGGGAAGTGTACGGCACCGGGCCATACCTCGCCTACAAAGGGGTTGCCGTCGCTGGTCTTCACCCAATAATCGCCAGCGGTACCCTGATCATCTACAAAGTACCCCTCTTCGGCCTTCACACCTGGGTCGATCATATACACACTCTTGAAATGGTGCTGATGCAGATAGTCGTTCAATTTCTTAGGATTGCTGAACCCTTTGGGGTCAAAGGTAAATATGCGATAGCCATCCATATAATCGATGTCCATCCAAATCACATCGGATGGAATGCGATTGCTACGCAGTTTGTCGGCCACCTCCATCACCTGGGTATCAGGATAGTAACTGAACTTGCACTGCTGGTAGCCTAACGACCACAATGGAGGTAGCGACATGGTGCCTGTGAGGCTGACCAGTGCCTGCATCAGAGCCTGAGGACTCTGGCGCTCGATAACGAATACGCGGAAAGCAGGGCCCTCACTATCGAATATCACCTCGTGGTCGGCGGTGGTTATCTTCTGTCGCCAGGTATTGTCGGCAATGATACCAAAGGCTGTACCATCCTTACGCAGCCCCATCACCCAAGGGTGACTCTGGTACAGGTGCGTACCGCCATCCATGCCGTAGGCAGGGGTATCTACATTCCACAGTTCAATGGTACGACCATTACGGCGCAGAGGCCCTGTGACCTCGCCCGTGCCATAGAAATCCACATCGTCGGCCACACGGATGGTGGCAATACTATGCCCGTTCTGCTCACTGAAAGCCACACGCAGAGGCCACTGGGCTGTGAGTGGATTAACAGCTGCCGGCTCTTGCTCGAAGATGGGCGAAGGCTGATGCTGCTTGGCATCGTAATGGGCAGGATAGAAAACAGCCACACTATCGGTGGTCATAAAAGCAGACTGAGCCATCGCAACGGATGCGATGGCCAGACTACTAAGGAAAATACTGATTCTTTCAGTCATTTTTACTAACAACTAATTAATTAACTCAATCACTATATTACTTTAATAAAACAGCTTCGATGGTTTCGTTAAACAAATCTACTGTTATGCGGTAGCGACCATCGCAACTCAGCGTCCATTTAGTATCAGCACCACCAGTATGGAAACGCTTATCCTTCAGGATGTCGGTATCAGCGGCATAAGGGTGGATGGATTTAGGATGATAACGATCCTGTCCCAGAAACTTAAAGCTGCCAGGTTCTTCAACTTCGGGGTGGCGTTTCAACTCGCCCTCCCAAGTCCAAATACAGGGATTATTCAGATTCTGCTTCATCAGCAGCATCTTACCATCGGCTTTCCAACCTACCTCAGTAGCACCGCCAGCCAGGAACAGTTCGCCCCAAGGCTGGAACAATTCGCCACGCAGTTGTTTCTTCTCGGTATCGATATGAAAACGGTAGCGATCTTCGGTCACCACCACCTGCCAGGCTGCCTGCTTGGCATCAGTTGTAACAGTGTAGCCGATTCCCTTGTTCACGATATTGGCATCGGGGGCGTCGGCCACCAGATAGGTCGTACGCTTACCTGCCTTCTTGGCTGTGGCAACGCGCAGTTCGCCTGCCTTCAAGCGGCCAGCATACTTAAAATCGTTATCACTTACCTTGGTAAGTTTCTGGGCACCACCAGGCACAGCGGTTCCGATAATCCACAGTTCCTGATACTGCTGGGCACTCAAGGTGATACACACCACCAGTGCAGCCATCATCATATATAATCTTTTCATCACGCTTACATTATTTAATAGTTACCACTGTTTTCTTATCACACGCTGTACGAGCCACATTAACGGTGAGCAAACGGCGCTGCTGATCATAGTTCCAGCTACCATCGGTCAACTGGCGACCATCGATAACCACGGCTTTTGGACGGTTAACTGCCAGGAACTCTACGGTGTAGGAACGGCTCTCAGGCATGCCCGCAAATTTTCCCTCACGGGGAAGAATGGTGAGCGTGTTACCTTCGTGACTGATGGTAGTAGTGGTATAAGCACCCTGCTTATAGCCCTCGGTATCGCCCTCGTCCTCGTAAAGCTTGGTCTGTCCGTTGCCACCAGGCACCACCTTCAGTATCAGACGGTCAGGACGTGTGTTGAGATTCATCATCGGTGGGTTGTTCACAATCACACTACCAGCACGGAAGAAGTAAGGAATTTCCTCCATGGCATAGCGGTCGGTAAAGGTGCGGTTGCCCTCAACCACCTTATTGCGGCACACATCAAACCAACGCCCCTCGGGCAGCCAAGTACGACGGGCTGTCATGCCATCGCTCTCGGGCTTGGTAACAACAGGTGCCACCAGGATATCATCGCCAAACATATACTCGTCCTCAAACAGATAAGCATTATTAACCTCGGGCCACTCGTAGTAGAGCGGACGGCACAGACTAACACCTGTATCGTAGGCCTGACGCGCAGCGGTATAGATGTAAGGCATCAGCGCATAGCGCAGTTTTACGGTCTCAAGCAACGAGGGGAAGTTAGGATATTTCCAGATGCGACGCTCGATACCCTCCCAGTTGGTAGCATGGGTGCGGAAGATAGGTGTGAACACACCATACTGCATCCAGCGGAGGTAAATCTCAGGATCGTTGCCACCAGTCTGCTGGTGTCCGCCCAAGTCGTGGCCCCAGTAGCCAAAGCCTACATTCGAGGCTGTGGCAGTAAAGTAAGGCTGCCAAGCCAGGGTGCCATAAGTTGTGAACGAGTCGCCAGAGAAACCAATCGGGTAACGGTGGCTGCCCAGTCCGCCCCAACGATGGAAAATCAGCGGACGATGGTTGGGACGATTCAGTCGCATATCGTTATAGAACACATGGTTGCACCAGAAGGTCTCGCCCAGTCCGTCAACATACTTACTGGTGAGGTTCTGCTGCCAGTCGAGCCACCAGAAATCTACGCCCTGACGCTCGCGAGCTCGGATAATGTGCTTGAACATGTTATGATAGAAACGACCATCGCTCAGGTTCCAGGGCACACGCTTGGTTTGCTTATCCAGTCCCATGTCCTCGCGCAGATCGTTGAAGAAGTCCTCATCATCGTCAACACCATCGGCTGGGTGCAGATTCAGCGACACCTTCAAACCATGCTGGTGCATCCAGTCGATCAGCCCCTCAGGATCGGGAATAGCTGTGCGGTCCCAAGTCCAACCGGTCCAACCCTGTGTGTGCCAGTCCATATCAAAAATCATCACATCCATGGGGATGTTGAAGCGCTTCACATCGTTCACAATCTCCATAAACTCATCCGAGGTGTAACGCTGGTATTTGCTGTACCAGTAACCCAGCACGTAGAGTGGCGGCATGGGCTGGCGACCAGCCACCTTGATGAAATCGCCTAAAGCTTTCTTATACTGATGGCCATAACCCAGGAAGTACCAATCGATGGCCTGCTTATCCACAGGCTCGGCCACCCAGTCGATACCATCCACCTGCTTGTCGAATGCGAATGTGGTTGAGCCATCGCCACGACGGGCCAATGGCGACTCGTCGATAATGCTCCAACCGGCACGCGACAACAAACCATTCTCCAGTTCCTGGCGCTTGTTATCACCAATCTGTCCGTCGAGGGTGCGAGTTGTACCCTTCAGGTTCATCGCATCGTCCTTACCAGGATACCACAACACGGGGCGACCGTTAAGCTGCATCGAGATGTTGAGCACCTCGGCCGATGGCTTGCGACCATCAATCACGCCACCTATCTTATATTTAAGTGTCAGGGCCGATGTCTTGATTTCAAGATAACCATCCTTCTCTACAGCCGTAAAGGCAGGAACGGGTAAACGACGGTTTACGATAGCAAACGTTGCACGATCTTCGAACAACGAGCGATCGCTGTACTGAATACGGATCATTTCGGGCGTTAATACAGTAAAACGCGCCTTGCCTGAACGTACCACAGCATCGGGGTGAGCCACTGGATTCAACTCCTGTGCCCATGCGGTGTTCAAACTCAGACAGATGAATAATAAAGTTAGAATTCGTTTCATTTTTTAATATCACGTTTTGTTATTTCATGCACAAAAGTACTACAAATAGCTAACATACAAAAGAAAGCAAGTAAATGTATAACGAATAATCAGTCGTATAACAAAGATGGCACTGATAATCAGCAAGTTCACTTAAGTCGAGTTAGTTGTTTGTATAACAGAAATATTGAGCAGCGAGCCACCTATATTTCCATAATCAGGTGCTCAAACTGCTCGTTGTCAACCGTCGATCGGTTCTTTATTCGAGTTTTATACGTATTCACCGTATGTACCGAGTAGTCCAGGAACTTAGCGATGCGCTCGCTATCGTTGATACCTAATCGAATCAGGGCAAAGATACGCATCTCGGATGTCAGCGACTGATCGTTATCTGGCAGCTTACGATCCTTCTCCTCGAACAGCGCATTATAGCGCTCCACAAAGTCGGGGAACAGTTTCAAGAATGTCTGGTCGAAAGCCTCGTACATATTCGCGCGCTCCGTATTCAGCGTCGAGAGTTTCATCATCGAGCGCAAGTCCTCATACTGGCGTGCGGCTATCTTACGGTCAATAGCCAGATAGAGTTTCTCTAACTTGGCAATAAATTCGGCATTGGTATAAAACGACCTACCAATATAGGCATTTTTAATCTTATCATCCTCCTGCAACTGAAGATTGGTGTGCTTGAGTTGTTCCAACTGTTCGGCTATCGTCTCGCGGGCCTCCAACAGCTTACGATTCTTACGACGGATGGTACGGAAGCCCAACAGGCAGCCCACTAACAGAATGATGAATAATCCTGTGGCCACAAAAAGCCAATTGCGCTGACCACGCATGCTGTTATAGCGATCTTGCTCGATGATAGGCAGGATATCGTTGATTTCCACCTTGCGCAGACGGGTGCCATAAAAATTCACATCTTCTAACGCCTGATGCACATACACACTGGCACGGTCATGCTCACCCTCCTTAAAAACCAGACGGGCCAAATGATAGAGGGCGGTAATCTCACGGGTAGCTGTCTCGTTATCGGCCATAGCCGACTGAGCGAAATAAGCGATGGCTTTATCCTCGTGCTCCAACAACAGATGAGCCCATGCCATCTCGGCCATTGCCTTGGCACGTATGTGCAAGTCGTCACCACAGCCATCAAGTACGTGCTGCAACGACTCAAGCGCTTTCTGGTGCTCGTGCTCACGCAACTGACGCGTACCCGTCACCGACCACCACATACAGGAGTTAGGCGGTACAATCTGCTTGAGAGAGTCGAGATAGCCATTACTCCTGTTGATATACTTGGTATAAAAGGGCTCTTCCTTGATATAATCGGCCATGCTGCGCCACAGCAAACTGTTAATCTCAAAATAATCCTCGAGCAATTTTCCGCTCAGGGCACTACGATCCATCGACTGAAGGATATCATGTGCCTCACTCAGGATACCTGCCGAGATCAGCGAAAAGGCAATGGCCTCTTGCGATTGGGCAATATACTGCGGATGATGCAGGCGATTGGCTAATTCCAAACAAGCATAAGAATAATGACGGGCTGAGTCGTAACGGTAGCTTTTGTATTCGTTATACAAGGCGTACATCTGGGAAAATTCTCGACCTTCGGCTTTGGCTTTAGCCATGCCTTCCTTCAGACTTTCAATACGGTCGGTACGCTGTTTTTCATAATAGGCATGCTTAGCCAGACTGGCATCCAGTTTATCTAGCCAACCGGCAGTATGCTTATCTAATGCAGCCATGACAGGCAACATAAAAAACGCCATGAAACTAATTAGTATAGGTTTTCTCATCATCATTTTAGTCGGAGTCTTCGTTAATCGCAGCCAAAGTTAAAGATAAAAAACCAACCACGCACCATCTCAATTCAAATTATAACAATAATTAACTCCACAAAAAACCAACAGGCAATTAATAACTCTCAAAGAGCTACCAACTGCCCGTTGGCCGAAATATCACTTTACTACTTTACTCTATCAATCAGCAGGTTCGAACTTGGTCCACATATCTGTGGCCAGCAAACATAGTGTCAACGTGTAGCGACCGCTTACTGAGGGCACCCACTTCACGTCGCCACCGTTGTCCTGATAACGGAAGGGTGACAGACGATGATTACTCACGGGGTCGGCATTATAGTCGGGCGCAAAGAAGAAAGGATCGCCCCAGCCATTACCAACACCAATTTTAAACTCACCACCAGCATTGAAATCGCCAGTCCAGGCATAATAGTAGGGTTCGCGTGCGCTACCTACCATCTCCAGTCGGCCGTTAGAGGTGTTTGTATTCCAACCTACCGAACAGCCGTTACCACAAATCCAGATCTGTCCTGGTGTGGGCAACTGAACGATGTCAAGTACACGACAGTCGTTGAAGCCGACGTTGGTATCCACGATAACCGTACGTTTGCCATTGCCATCGAAACGGAAATCGCGCACGTCACCGTCTGTATAGTACTCTAACTGCTCACCTTCAGCCATACCATAGGCAGGATAAGCCTCTGGTGTGGTGGTGAAGTGGAACTTGCAGGCACTCATGTTCAACGTAGCCTCGTAGATGCCAGTACCCAACTGGCGCTGATCCAGACGCTGGGTACTCTTCTTACCATCATCGGTGGTAATCTGCATGTACAGGTAGGGTGAGTATTTCTCGTAGCCTGTAGCTGTGAACTCAACAGTTGAGAGTTCAGGCTTGATATAGTGCTGCTCGTTTTTGAAGACAGCCAGCAACTGAGCGGTTACCTTCACGGCCTGACCAGGCAGCGCCCACTGGCTCAGCATCGTGTTCAGTTCGTCGTGGGTCATCGAATAAGTCAGGTTAGTACCCAACTCCTTATAGTCGGAGTGGCTGTCCTTCTGACCGGTGGGATAGAGGCATAACTTATAGCTGATGCCCTCGGTAGCAGGGTCGGCATTCGTAGCCGCATCCCAACTGAAGGTGACGGCCGTCTGGTCGGCAGCACTCTTGCTGAGGGTAATCTCCTCAACCGAGCTCTTCACGTGCATCTCGTCGGGGTTCTCCTCCAGCGTGAAATACTCTGGGTCCTTGTTGCACGATGTGAACAGCAGTCCTGTGCACAAGGCACTGAATATCATTGCATATTTCTTCATAATCGTATTCATTTATAGCTTAATTACCATTTTCGTTTACCCAGAATGGGGCCTCGCGCAAGTTGGGGTTCTTCTCGTACTCGTCGATATAGATAGGCATCCAGTAGTACTGGCGCTTCCAAATACGGGTCTGGAACACAGTGCGCTTGAAGAATTCCTCAGGAGTGCTACCCTGGAAGTTCATACCATAGTCGTCGCCACACATCTCGGGCAGGTTCTCTGCCTCCTTCCAGCGACGGATATCATACCAGCGGTTGTTCTCGCAGCACAGCTCCACACGGCGCTCGGCACGTATCACACGGCGCAGCTCGGCCTGGGTGTCATCCACATGGATGAACTTCTCGTCCATCGGGCTCACGTCGGCAGTGGTGTATTGGCGCACACCGGCACGCTCACGGATACGGTTCAGATACTTCAGAGCCTCCTGGCGCGAAGAGCTGTTGTCGTAGCACTCGTTCACAGCCTCGGCATAGTCGAGATAGGTGAAGGCCAGACGATAGGTGAAGCCCTGACGTGGGGTGATGGAGCCTGTAAGGTTATTATCGAGCACATTCAAACCCTTACGAGCCAGATAGCCGTTTTGTGGGGCATCGTGGGGTGACGACGACTGGATATTGTCGCGACCATTATAGAAGAAATCGTATTTACGATTGCCAACAGCCAACCAAGCACCGTGGAACGATACGGCATTGTAGAAACGGGGCTCGCGGTTGCAGTACATATTATAGGTACCACGGTCGGTGACCTGTCCGGGCTTACCTGTACCATACTCCCAGTTGGTGATGTCAGAACGGTCGTCAATAGTGGTTGACATGCCGTCCTCTACATAACCTGAGTTAGGATCGGTGATGGGCAGACCGTTCTTGGTGAAGAAGGCATCAACCAGCCCCTGGTAAACACCCAGACCACAACCACCACCATACTCACGTACACTCACCTTAACCAGGAAGAAATTATAACTGTTATTCTTAGTTACAGGGAAGGTAATCTCGTGGTTACCCTCGCTCCAACGCTTGATGTGCACGTTATAGGTACTCATGAAGGGGTCGATCTCACCATTAGGTCCTTGCTCGGTATAAAGGGCATAGCCGGCTTTCTCAGCCTCGTCGATACAGAGTTTCAAAGCTTCTACAGCACGCACCCATTTCTGTGGATCGTAGGTAGGATTAAAAATCTGCTCACCCTCGTTATTCACATAATCCTTGTACCAAGGGTTACCGTTCACCAGCGGACTGGCGGCAAAGAGCAACATGCGCGAACGAACGGTGAGCGCCATGATGCGGTTGATACGACCATATTTCGAAGGATCGTCATATACAGCAGGCAGTGCCATAGCAGCCTCCAGCATCTGCTTATCGCAGTAGTCAACCACATCATCGAACTTAGACTGTCCAACCATAAGATCAGCCAGATCAAAATCGGTGGGTGCAATATAATCGGGCTTGAAGGGGATACCACCATAGTTCTCGGCCAACTGCCACCAACCATAAGCAGTAAGGAACTTCACCTCGTTCTTCATGTTATCTACCTCCGACTGTGGCAGGTCGTGATCGGGCATCGCCTTTACCATATTATTAAAGATGTAGCCATGACGGATATAACGGGGCATCATCATCCAGTAATTGGCATCCCACTGTGAGTTAATGGTCCACTGGCCGAAAATCTTTGGGATAACTTTACTCCAATCCCACTGCTGCCAACGCTTTGAAGGAGTCATATCATCGGCGAACACCTCATAACCATCGGTCTTCAGCTCCCACTTGTCAGGAGTATGAATCACATTATAGACATAGGCCAACCATTGATAGACCTTTTCACGGTTCTCGAACACCATATCGGTGGTCAGCTCGGTATCAGGCTCCTTGTCGAGATAGTCGGAGCACGACACTAACGAGCCGCTGATGGCGCTAAGCGCACAGAAAATATATAGAAGTTTCTTCTTCATAACAATAATACGATAAACTAAAAGTTAATGTCGATACCGAACATCACAGATCGGTTCATTGGATATTTCAAACCATCATTGGTACCCAATTCAGGATCCCACAGCTTGAACGACGAGAGGCAGAACAGGTTATTGCCACTGACATACACACGACAACTCTTCACATAGAAACTCTGCAACCAAGACTTGGGCAAGGTATAACCAACCTCAAGAGTCTTACAACGCAGGAAGCTCATATCTTTCTTCCACCAGGTAGAACGACGGTAGTTGTTCACGTTAGGACCATAGGTCAGACGGGGCCAGAAGGCATATGGATCCTGATTGGTCTCTGTCCAGCGATCGTCGAGATTATAACTGTAGGCGTTACCCTCCGTAGTAGTACCACCACCAGGCAGGAAGTAAGGCTGATTACCAATCACACGATACATATCACCTGTGCCTTGGAAGAAGAAATTGAAATCGAAGTTCTTGTAGCTAATCACACCACCGAAACCATACACGATGCGTGGGTCTTCAGTACCACCAATGTAACCTTCGTCGGCCTCGGTAATAGCACCATCACCATCCACATCTACATACTTAATGTCGCCAGGATGCAGAATGGCAGCACCCACACCATCCTGTGTAGGAATACCATCCTTTAAGGTTCCGTCGGCATTAAAGTCGTCGTAGGTGAATAAGCGCTCAGCAACCAATCCCCACAACTCGTTCATTGAACGACCTGTAGCCGAACGATGGGTTCCCTTCAATGCTTCGGGCTCGTCTTTCTCATCTACACGGTTCTTGGCATAAGTAAAGTTACCATAGGCCGAAGTGAACAGGTCCTTGTTCCACTGCTTGTGGAAATTGAGTGTCACCTCTAAACCTTTGTTAGACACCTGACCGAAGTTGGCCCAAGGAGCCTTCACGAAACCGGTCTGAGTGGGAATGATGCTACGCTCCATAAAGATATTCTTACGCTTCTCACTGAAGATATCCACATTCAGGTCGAGCATATTCCACAAACCGACCTCGATACCAAGGTTCTTCTTGGTCACGGTCTCCCAAGTCAGGTTATCAACACCAATCTCACCTTCGGTGATACCCTTGACACCATCGCGATCATAGTTCTTCTGACCATTGGTTCCCCAAATATAGCCCTCCTCGTTGGTGAAAAGTGTGCCCAGATAGGCAAAACGGCGACCACCAATATTATCATCACCGGCCTGACCAATGCTGGCACGGAACTTGATCTTATGGAAGATAGGTTTCAGTTTCTCCATAAAGTGCTCCTCACTGAGCAACCATCCGATAGCAAAAGAGGGGAAGAAACCAAAACGCTTACCCTTGGCAAAGTTCTCAGAACCGTTGTAACCGAAGTTGAACTCAGCCACATAGCGGTTGTCATAGGTGGCCGACAGGCGACCAGCGATACCCTGCTTGCGATAGTCCTGGATGCTACCATCATCATAGGCCTGCTGATTGTAGAGCAACATGGCATCCACATCGGTTTTACCAAAACGATGGTTATACATCAGGTCGGTCTCGAAATACACGCGGGTATTACCATATTCATTGCCCTGCTCGTTGCCCAGCGATTCATCGCCAGCTTCATGCTGCGAGTAAATCAGGTTACCCTCTTCATCACGTCCAGTAGCGGGGAATACGGTACTTGGTTTAGCCGTACGACTACGACGGCTACGGTTCCAGCGGTCGAAACTAAACAGACCCTTAGCCTTCAATCCTGGCAGAATCATCTTCAAATCCTGCTCAACACTGAACAGAGTCTGAATTTTACTTGAAGTAATGAAGTCGTAACCTTGCTGAGTGACCGTACGCCAGGGGTTAGCACGATACGAAATCACAGGGATAGCACCATCACTATAACGGGCTGGATGCACGAAAGGCAAGGTACGGAAAGCCTCACCAAACGCATCATTGGTATTGCAACGCTGCTTCTTGAATCGGTTCAGATAACCACCGATATTCACACGGAGCATGGTGGTCTTGGTCACGTCCATATCAATGTTGGTGCGCAGGTTATACTGCTGGTTGTTAGTTGCATTATCGAAAACCAGACTCTTGTCCTGTTCCAACAAACCTGTCTCCTTAAAATATGAGGTCACAATCGAGTAGCGCAGGAAGTCTGATCCACCGCTTACCTCCAGATTACCACGAGTAGTATAGGCATAATCCTTTGTAATGGCATCAACCCAGTTCACATCAGGATAAAGGTCGGGATCATAGCCAGAGCGGGTACGGTCAATCTGCTGCTGTGTAAAAGGCTGAGCCACCCTGTCCTGAGCAGCCAACTCGTTGAGCAGCGACATATAGTCGGGCGCATTCAGGAACTTTGGCAACTGAGTGGGCTGATTGATAGCGTGTTCCACATGGAAACTCACCTGAGGTGCTCCTATCTTACCACGCTTGGTGGTAATCACGATCACGCCGTTAGCACCTCGGACACCATACATGGCCGACGCCGAAGCATCTTTCAATATAGAAAACGACTCAATTTCAGCAACATCTACGTTATCCAAGTCGCGCTCCACACCATCAACCAAAATCAATGGGTTGTTGCTACCAGAGAAGGTAGAGATACCTCGAATCCAGAAGTTTGAGTCATCATAGCCAGGCTCACCTGAGCGTTGAATACCAATAACACCACTCAGCTTACCAGCCAGATTATTAGATAAGGTACGCGTAGAACCGAACTGCAGTTCAGCAGGTTTGATCGTCTCGATAGCACCAATGATAGATGCTTTCTTCTGACTGGAATAACCGGTAACCACCACTTCAGTAAACTCGTTGGTTTCTTCCTCCAGCATCACATTCAGCAGGCGCGAACCGTTCACCTTGACCTGTTTGCTGGCAAAACCAATGTAATTAAACTCTAACGTGGTACCACTCTTAGCGGGCACGTTAATACGGAACATACCATCGGCATCGGTAATAGCACGGGTTTCCGTACCTACCAATGTAACGGTTACACCGATAAGCGGTTCTTTCTGCTTATCAGTAACAAGACCTGTCACCTGAGTGGTCTGTACGCCTTGCGCCATAGCAACTGGAGCCGAAGGCAACAACGGTGCAGCCATCAGCATCGTCAGGCTGCAGAGCATCACAGAACTGGCAGGCAACCAGGAGTGACAAATTTTGGTTAGTTGTTTCTTCATTTTTTTTTGTTAAATTGTTAATTTGTTAGCTTTGATTGATTTGCGGTGCAAAGTTAACCTCTTATATCCATTATCCGCTAATAAAAAAGATTTGTATAAGGCTGTATAAGCAGTATTACAGAAAATACACCCTGATTATCAAGCAGTTAACAATTCACAAACAACGTGTGTGTATAACAGAAATATAAAATGAGCAACATGACAAATCACATAGATTATGTCATGTTGCTCATTAAAATAGACGTCTAAGGTTAGAGTTTCGTCGTTTTAACCAATTAATACTCATCCTCGTTGAAGTTTAAAGCTCATACTGAGTACCAGCGAGTTACGGTATCCTGTGTCATTATTGTGCCACTAATTCCAGACATAGAATCAAAGCTTATGCCAGGAGTTTCTTTACAATCTCAGAGATGACTCGTCCATCAGCCTTTCCTGCCAACTGCTTGCTGGCTGTGCCCATTACCTTTCCCATCTCCTTCATGCTTGTGGCTCCCACTTCAGCAATAATCTTCTTCACCTCTGCCTCAATCTCCTCTTGGGAAAGTTGTTTCGGCAGATAACTCTCCAATACTTCTACCTGTGCCAATTCAGCATCAGCCAAGTCCTGACGTCCTGCTTGTGTGTAAGTCATCGCCGTTTCCTTGCCCTGCTTGGCAAGTTTTGAGATAATCTTCAATGCATCAGCATCAGTCAATGTGTCGTTGGCTCCAGGAGCAGTCTTTGCTTCCAGGAACACTTTCTTAATGTTGCGGAGCGTCTCCAGGCGCACCTTGTCGCGAGCCTTCATCGCAGACTTGATGTCCTCGCTAATCTGATCGAATAATGCCATAATATCGTTATTTTTATCAATCAATATATTTCTTGGTGATGCAAAATTAATCATTTTCCATCTGAACGACTCACACTTCTCTAAAGTTTTAGTTTTATTTAGCGATTAAACAATCGATGTGCTTTCCTATAGGTGGATTCTCTCTGGGTTCTGCATGTTTCACTTCTCCTGCAAATAGTTCCTCAGCTTTCAGCAGATAGTTTTCAAAGTGTTCGTCCTTGAGTTAAATTTTTGCTGTATCATAATTAAAATATAATTCCATTTTTTTCTTTGAAATCAATACATCTATCAGCAATTTCTTTTATTAATTCATTTGAAACCATTGATAATTGATTAGTATGTATCAAAAGCTTAGGAGTGTTTGTTGCAGAATAGTGAATATTATACCAGTTTTTTCCTACCACACATGTCCGTTGGTTCCATCGTGTATGGAAAAGGGCTTGTATATCAATGCCGTGTTCTCTAGGATAATGCCCTACTGCCAAAATAACAATTGGAAATCTCTGATAAAATGGATGACACAGCAAACCCTTTCTCTTTGTAATAGAGTTTAAGCGATCCTCATGGGCAACAAGAAAACTATATTTCTCATTTGCTGTACTAAGCTCAGTTGAAAAACAATGCTCATGATAGTTTATAATTTTAGAATGGATATTTACTTTACCATAGCGTATTATATCCCATATTTTTTGGTACTGATACCATGTTTTAGAAGTTCCGCCTTCTCCTCGAATTGGGATGATTTTGCCATCTACTATTTTTTCTTTATATACCAAGAATTTTTGGCCTTTATACGGGTATAGAGGGCTATATTCATAACCTATTTCATCCATTGACAATACTTTATCAATTCCAACGCCGTTTCGAAGATTGACTTCCCATTGTTCATAATTGTTTATGATTTCTTGCAGCCTTTGTTCTTTCTTTTCTTCAGGAATAGCAGGCTCTTTCCCAATAATCAAGATATTCGATGCAGGGTTACCAACACCAATAAATTCACCTGCATAATTGTTTTTTGCCTCATTAATCAGGCTCTCAAACTCTTTTGGATATTTCATGTTATTTGTACATTCGCTTGCAAATATAGTGATTATTTTAGACATAACAAATCATTTTTCAAAAAATAAGTACCATATCACGCAAGAACCAATTCAATAGCAATTTATTGCTACAGAATACAGCTCTAGAAACTATATCTAATGGGTAGGTGCAGAGCATCACTCTTTCAATCATTGTGTCCTGTGAAAAAGCTTGTGCTACAAACATTCGCTGCAAATTATCCTCAACAGTACATTCAGAAATCCATTTCATTCCAAACAACTTGGCTGGGTCATGTTCCTGCAAATGGCTTCCAACAGGGAACACATATTGAATAACTGAAAAACGCTCAAAAAAGGTATCCTTCAGCAATTCTTCGTCATACACCACGTAATAGCAATAAGTGAGAACATCCATGTACTTACCTTTCGGACCAGGGAAATCTCCAAATAGTCTTTTTAGATACTTGAAATCTACATCCTTGTTTCTTTCTTTTTGCGTGACAACCAGAATTTTCGCATTAGGATTGCCATAACCAACATTCTTATTGGGGAACCTTTCACCCAATCTTTTAAGTTCATCATGATTTGCCATAACTCTTTCATTTTTTGCGCAAAGTTATAGCACGAATATGCAACATGATTGCATATCAGAAGAAATTATTTATAGAAATTGTGCATTTCTTGAATAATAGTCTTGATTTGATGACGGAAAGAGTCTGGTGAGAGCACTTCCAGTTGGTTACCATGACTCAGAATCTCCTGAATAAAATCGTAGGTTGGTGCTATCTTATACTCGAAAATAGTATAATCTGCATTTGACTCTATCTCACGCTGGCTATGATGCAAAGGAAGTGAACGCAGATAGTTTGGTTTCTCACGATAGGCCTTCAATCGTATAGTCATAGGCTTCTCATCGTGGAACACACCATAATAATCTGTGTAATAATCTTGGGGCGAGAAATCTTTGGGGTAGTTAAACTTGGAATCCAAAACTTCTATGTGCTTGATACGATCAAGTCCCAAACGGTGAATCTCTTTTCCTGGCAATACAAGTGCCATCACATACCAACGACGTTTGAACAATCTAATGAAATAAGGATTAACCTTTAGTCCCTGAATGGTATTGCCAAAGAAATCCTCATAATCTATCACTATTTGGCGATTATCACGCATCGCAGTCGTTATGATTTCGAGATAGTACCTTCCAGATGGCACATCCTCCAGCATTATTCTTTCACTTATATTTCGATTATCCATCAAAAGGTTGCTAACAGCAAAAGAATCGAGCAACCATTGGTTGATAGAATCATTCTCCAGCGCATCAAGGTTACCTATATAATATAGGTTAGAACCCCTCTGGCACTCTATCACAACCCCAAACTGCATCAGTATCGCATTTCGATGATTATGGAAAGTTCGCAATTTCAAAGGCTGGTGCAGATCATTGATATACGCTTCGTCCCATTTGCGGGCAATATCCTCAAACGAAATCTTGCCAGCATCATAGATTGTGGAAATCAGCCACATATATTTTGCGTATAGTCTGTCTGTCATAGGAATATATCAAATTATTCGACCAATTTTATGAAATAGTCGTCCACCTCATTACCACCTACTAGAATTAGTTTATTACCCTCGATGACAAACTGGACGGATATATTATCATAATATTGATGTTTGACATCGTTAAAAGTTACCTTGACTAAATCTATTATCTCATCTTTTGATTTATTTGGCAGTGGCTCTAGGAACGCACGGCTAATCTGAAATTTGTCTTTGTCGATTTCAATACCAGTTTCCAAATCATTACCAATATATTTATTTCCATGCTTTTCGAGTTTTCCTTTTACATAAACTCGATAGTCGTATTCAATTCTTGCATGCCGATTTGGCCTTTTGGTCTCATCGGTATATAACTCGTTCGCGTGTCCATACAATGACCTTTCAAAGGTCTTTCCTTCCCAATCAATAGAAATCTCATCACTTTCCGAACTGTCAGACGTCTTTATGGACTTGTAAGTTCCTGATACATTCTGTTGGCATGATGTAATGAATACACAAAATAGTAATAAGCCCAATAATCTAAGATACTTCATGAGTTTTTGATTTTTGCATTATACCCATTCAACCACTCGATAAAGTCGTTACGATAAAATCTATATGGTAGTTCTAAAAACGACTCGAAATCCTTTTCTGAATATTCGTTTTTATTCAAGTCTTCTATAAGTTCAGGAACATTTTTCCAATCTTCTTTTCTTCTTTTCTTCAACTCTTCAAATTTCGAATGTATTTTTTTTGATCTTTCTGCTTCTTTCAAAAAGAGTAATGGTATATATCTACAACAAGAGCCGACAGATATATTTTCTTTTTCTTCATTCTCTTCTATGTATGGAATATCTGCTCTGCTTATATCGTTATTTAAGGCATAAATATAATCAAACAATTCATCAACACATTTCATTGGACCGCAAATGTATTTTTTATCTCCTGATGTTTTAAAAATACTGCGTATTAATATCCCACCATACATTAATGGCTGATTATCTTCTTTATCATCTGAGCCAAATGTAATATCAACTCCACTCATATGGAAGAACCACATACCAGGCTTTCTACCATTACGCGGATATGTAATTAGGTCTCTATGATTTGGTGAATAAAAATAGAACTCAATTTCTAAAAACCCATATGTATTATCTCCTTTTACTATATGATAATTATGAAAGAGCTTATTTGCAATAACACTAAATACTTTTTTGATTTCAGTTTGTGTTGATTCTGCATTTAAGTACCTCAACAAGCTCTGCAAATCCTTTGTTTGATAATCTATTGCAGCCATAATTCAAAAAAAATGTATTATAAAAGATTGAAGAAGAACAACACTGCCGCATATCTAGTGTCAATTCCACTGGCTGTTCCTATTCTCAAATTATTGTTATTCTGCACAGTGCCATCAGAGCTGATAGTACCAAGACGCATATTATTGTTGTCGCGTACTACACCACCAGAACTAACTGTACCAAGTCGTACGTTATTATTGTTTCTGATTGTCCCATCCTTCTCGATAGAACCAACTTTACGATTGTTGTTATCCCTGATGGTTCCATCATCGTAGATCTTGCCAAGGCGCATGTTATTGGCATTGCGGATCGTGCCATCGGATTCGACATTGCCAAGTAGCATGTTGTAGTTATCGCGGAAAGTTTGGGTATTTCCAGCACTCCCCACAAACATAAACATCAGTAATATAATAACCAATCTATACTTCATGCTGCAAATATACTATTATTTTGTGATAAAGCGATATTAAAATGGCAAAATCGTGTCTTTTGCCTCTGGTTCGAAGGGTAATGCTGATTTTTTGATATTCCAAGTAATTTCTTCTTCACTACTTGCATTCTCTTTGAACCGTTCATGTGGGGTTAGAGCATTGTCGATGCAAAAAGCCTCAGTCTTGTATTTGTCATCCAAAGCGAGATATGCATACTTCTTAGCAACTTTAGCTTTTGCTTCTTCTATCTCATATTCAATCATATCTGTGTTTACAATCTTCTTGAACTCTGGACTGTTGAATACAGCTCTTTGTACTCCTTCGTTCCATATTTCAAATTGATGCACGACATCTGTCAAATCCATCTTTCTTAAATAATAGACAGCCAGATTAACGTCTTGAAAAAGTATAGGACCAATAATAAAATCTTTACCAGCATATGCATACCTCGATAGTTGGGGATAATCGCCGTCCTCAGTACAGACATCGTGGACTGTTTTATAAAGCAAATCACGGGCTTCATCATCTGATAATGGTCTATCAGTATGATAGAGCACAGAAAGATAGTCTGTAATTGACAGCTTGCTCCTGTCAATAATATAGCTCTTATCTTCTGCTAGTCTCAAACAAATAAAATAATAATCTCTATCATCGGTAAACTTATCGATATTTTGAAATAGGAATTTTGAAGGGAAGTAATTTATTACTACCCAAGAGATTATTCCTTCATGTGACTGTTCCCATAACTCTTTTATCCTGGGCTCAAATGATTTATCCCAGTTATCAAGAAGTTTAGTGTATGCCCATAGCCTATCAGTCTTACCCGATTCAAGGAAAGCTTGCATGATCTTCTTCTGATCCTTCCAGTCCAGATAGTCAAAGCGTCTCTGAATTTCTTTACGGGACTCAGGGACTTTGCCACTTTTCTTGTTTATGTAGTTCTTTATCAACGTGGCTATTGGAGTATTTCGTTTTCTTTCTTTTGATTTCATATAATTCGATTGTTAAAGAATTTTCCGAATCATGCTTATTTTTGAGTTTTCTTTATATTCCAAGTGATGCAATGTAGTGCGCCACCATTTTTAGCTATATCTCTCATTCGGAGACCTCGCACGGCACATCCCGGATTAGCATCGCGAATATACTTTAAGGCTTGCTTGTCTTCAGGTATTCCAAAAGTTGGCACGATAATCTTACTTCCAACTTGAAGATAGTTGATATAGGCCCAATTGTAGTCCCTATTTGGATTTGGTACGTCAAAAAGCATTTCTATCACCTCGAATCCTATAGCCTCCAAGCGGTATCTGATTTCATCTGCTTCTTCAGGATAATAATCTCGATGATTGGACATTAAGACTCTGTTATCGCCAGCCCAATGAACAAGACCGTCTGCATGTCCATAAACATCAGCATTAGGATCCTTTGAATTATCACAATGCCAAGGCAGGAAAATAACCCTAGAATCAAGAACGTGACTTATGTAATCAGAATAATCTGGGTCATATTTCTCCTTTCCGTTTTCTTGGAACACCTTGTCTGTAAGCACCAAATGTCCTGCACACGTAACAACGTTTCCGCCATCAAGCGTTATATCATATTGGCTTTTATTGCTATGATTAAGGATCCCATCGGCTATGGAACGTGAATCCGTGAGATAATCATCTCCAGAGTCTTTCAGGTAGTCTGGATTGTAATTGTAAACGATGAAGCGGTCATCAGATATCTGAATGGGCATATAATCACGAATCCAAATATCTTTCGTACCCTCGATCTCACCCCATTCAATATCCATCTCATTGAATAGTTTGGTAAGCCGTGCATAGGTTCTGGGATAGAACTCTTTCAATTTATCGGAGATATACACGAAATTAGTCATGGTATCATTAAAGTTATCGACTGGAATACCAGACAAGTTTGGCAATAGATCTTTAAGAATACGTTCCTGTTTCTTAATCTCCTGACGGAGTCGCTCAGTCTCTTCGTAGCTATGGGGGACAACCACTTCGCTATCATCAAGAGTCGCTCCTGGAATTTGTTCAATCCAGTCAAACATAACATTCACGATGGTTGCAATCTTATCTAATGGAAAGATAATATGTTCCTTTTGCAACCAATTAGAGATAGATCTGACGGCAGAATTGAAATCTGGCCAGCCGCCATAACCAACTTCAACATTCCAATAATTGCCAAACGCATCGTCAATGGCATCCCAAATATCATCTGGGAGTTCGAAATCAATGCCGTTTAAGACTACTTTGTGCATCACATCAGAAGAAAATGCTCCTGGAGCTTTGGGGTCTAATAGATACTTTTCCATACATTCGAGCTTTTGATTATCGAGTGCAAAGATAGAACGATTTTGTAGTCAAACCAAATTTTCAGAGCAGAAAAATGCAACGCTCTAACAACTCTTAACTGCTTGTATATCAGTTATTTAAATATATAATTTATGTAAATATACACAGGGGTATACCCCTGTTAAAATTATAATCAAATATAAGTGCCGAAAAGGCGGTTTACATTTTTTAAGACTCCTACTTCTATTCACAGAAGAGTATCAAAGATAGAACGCAAACTTAGAACCTTTCATACCTACTCCGTCGTAGTCAGCAGTGATGGAGAACTGGCAACATAGACTGCCGATGGCGTCGTCATCAAGCGTGATAGTCAGTTCCAATTCAATGGCACTTCGACGATCACTATAGCTGAGATTCCAGATACACTCACCCAGAACGGCGTTCACCACTGTTCTGATTTCGTCTTGTGTACGCCATATAGATTCATAGTCAGTCATAGTATTCTATTTGCAGTTCCTGACTGACATCAAACTCACGGTCATCATCATAGAAGTAAACCAGTCGCAGGCCACGATACACTGATGGAACTTTCAGAACTTCCAACAAATACCACTTGGGCTTACCGAAGTCATAGGAAGAACGGTCAAGAACGATTCTATTCGATGTATAATCGAAATGATAGTAGCCACCACCTAAACAGGAATCACCTGGCTTCAACAGGTCTTTATGCTGATTAACCATGCCAAGGCGAAAGTAGCCATCCATTGTTATTATAAACTTCGGTAGTGCCATCTATCATCATTTATTCATTACCCATGCAAAACCTTTTGCCGTTCTCTTTTCTGAATCGATGAAATGGTTGCCAGGATTCCATTCTAGTATTGTGTTGTCAATCTGCTTTGTTAATAGATTGTTCTGCTTGCGGATCGCATTACCTACTTTGGCCATCACGGGATTCTTTGTCTTTTCTTCCTTATCCCCAAGACTGAGGTGTATGGATTTAGCAAAAGGTTTGTTATCTGTAGCATATTCAATCCAATTGGGGAACCAGACCGATGGAGAAGCAGCAACTATCCCCTCAAACTTGTCTGTCTGATAGGATGCCCATAGTGCGAATAGTCCAGCCAGGGAATAACCGCCAAGTATTACATGAGGTATTTCCTCTTGAACAAAAGGCAACAGTTGGCTTACGATATAATTCAAGGTATCAGTAGCCCCATTGCCAAAAGGAATCTTACCGAATACCGGAGGTGCTGGCCAAGGTGTGAGTTCCTTATTCCAGTCCTTTATCATAAACGCAACAAAGGAGAATGGCTTTTCGGATAGTTTTTTTATTATCTCTACTTCCTGATCCAATACCTCCAAGTCATGTCCGTCTATAGGCTGAACCAACAAGAATTCTGCATTGGAATCTTTGTATAGACGGCATTCCCTCCCAGATATGTCAACTACTGTACCTTTCATTGATGTGCAAACCTTACAATCTTTCTGTATTTCAGCATATCTCCAGACCCCATCTGAATAGCGGTCACATCATCGTCTACAATCAGTTCACTAGTATGCTTAAGACCAATTTCTATCATTCTTCTTAAAATATGGTAAACATGGGCACAAAGATACGAATAATAAAGTAAAAAAGAGTACCTTTGCAGTGTATTTTAATAGAATTTGTGAAATGGATTTTTTACCGAGAGACCCTGCAATACTGGTTTCAAGCATCAACATGCTTCTGAGAGAAGATATCACCCTATTACATCTACACTATCTCTTACTAAATGTTAAATATTAGCTTTTAAAACAAAATATTTACGATATAATTTGGTTTATAATATAAACTTCTCTATATGTGCACCGTGAACCGGACACAATTGGCCTTTGATGTGCTTTCTGCAGGAGCACAGACAAGGCCAGAGAGTAGTAAACCAAAAGTAGAACATCATTAAAAAATGAAACAACAATGGAAGAAAAGAATAACATGACTGCCGAACGCAGTCTGGAGTTCATTAGGGAATCTATTGAGCGAAGCCGCAAGGCGGTATCCGCAGATGCTGGTACCACGCTCCTCATCTCTGGTCTTTGCATCGTTGGCGTGGCTACCGTTGTAGCTGTTGGCCATCTTCTCACTAAAAGCCGGGTATTCTATCTGCTTTACATGCTGATACCTATATTTATCTGGGCCATCAATGGCTACAGACTAAAGAGTAAATGGATGGTATGGTGCGGCATTATTGGAGGTTTGGGTGGATACTTCTGGCAGGCATTCTGTGTTACTGAGACACTTGCCGCCAACACCAACATGGGCGCTCTATATGTAATCATCCCTAACCTTATGATGGCAGTTTTCACCTTCATCGGCCTGACGCTCCCTGGCTGGATGCTCGTTCGAAACAAAAAGTAGCCTATGCCGTTTCAGCCATTAGATCCACTCTTGCACTCCGAATTGCGACTGGCAGTGATGTCGCTACTCATCAGCACCAGCGAGGCCGAGTTCCCATATATCAAGGAGCAAACGGGAGCTACAGCGGGTAACTTGAGTGTGCAGATAGACAAGCTCTCAGCAGCGGCTACATAGAGGTAGAGAAGATCTTCAAAGGCAAGAAGCCATGCACCCTCTGCCGTATCACTCCTATTGGTATGAAAGCTTTCGAGGAGTATGTTGAATCGTTAAAGAGTTATTTGAAATTATGAAAAAAAGCGAAGTAGCATACAAGTTACTTCGCTTATTTCCTTAATACTCATCCTCGTTGAACAAGAAATCTTCTTTAGTAGGATAGTCGGGCCAGATATCCTCGATACTCTCGTACACCTCACCTTCATCCTCAATCTCCTGCAGGTTCTCCAATACTTCGAGTGGAGCTCCCGAACGGATGGCATAGTCTATAAGTTCATCCTTGGTTGCTGGCCAAGGTGCATCTTCTAATTTTGAAGCTAATTCAAGTGTCCAATACATAATACAAATTCGTTAGTTTAACTGATTTAATTTTTATTCGGGCGCAAAAGTAATCAATTAATTTCTATCTACCAACATTTTGCCATACTATTTCACTACGATTTGCGTTAAAATTTATTTTTTTTGCCAAAACAAACAGGTAATCGCTTAATCTGTTCACATATTGCAAGATTTCAGGGCTTATTTGTGACAATTCTGAAAGCGCAACGATGCGGCGTTCGGCACGTCGGCACACAGTACGACAAACATGAGCCTGAGCTGCCTCTCTGGTACCTCCAGGCAAAATAAAACCTTGTTTCTCTGGCAATAGATTCATGATTTTATCTACCTGCTCTTCTAACAGCTCTATCTCGCCTTCAGGCAGATGAGCAGAGGGCGACAGGACAGTTTGTTCCTGATCGGTGGCTAAATTGGTACACACATTAAATAAACAGCTCTGAACGCGAATAATCATCGTCTTATCGTCACCATCAGGTAAGAACGATGCCAATAGTCCCAAATGACTACTCAATTCATCTACTGTGCCATAAGCCTCAAGACGCTCACTGGCCTTCGAAACACGCTGACCGCCTACAAGCGATGTTTTCCCCCTATCGCCTTGTCGGGTATAGACTTTAGTTATCTTCATAAATTAATCGGTTAGAAGTTAATTTTATAGTTACGTTTATATCTTGTTCTATCAAAGAATACGATACCACAATAATACAGGTCGTAAGTGATTACTGTTCTTGAGTCGACTACCATCTCGTGCCAACGTTCCCAATCACGCCAGATACCCTCAACCACTATCACAGATTGTTGGTTGCATTTCTGTATGAGGGCATCCCAAGTTGTTCGGTCTTCGATTGTTACTCTAGCCAATTCCACCTTATTTATAATAGGTGTAAAGACCGTATGATGGCATCCCGCCTGCCAATAACGCTGGTAATCATCAGGTACCATCGCTGAAGGTTGTCGCCAATTAGATAAACGGAAATAAAGGCGCCCCAGTTTAGAAGTAAGCCAATCATCGACTTTGAGCTGCTCATAGGCGTAATAAGGCCAATGCTCGTTTATAACATAGCGTACAAACGAGTAATCAGTAGGCGACTGTATACCAAAGCCTCGGCACCTGTGAATACGCCCTAACCAAACCAGAAAACCTCTTAATGGATTCATCACTGCAAAGATACAACTATTTTTTATAATGCGAATAATAATCCAAGATTTATTGATACAAAAAAATAGGAACCACTCGAAAGTGATTCCTATTTCAAAAAGACGGCGGCTTCCTACTCTCCCGCATTGCATTGCAGTACCATCGGCGCAGGTGGGCTTAACTTCTCTGTTCG
>SUYC01000021.1 GCA_015060625.1 Xylanibacter ruminicola
ACAGAGAAGTTAAGCCCACCTGCGCCGATGGTACTGCAATGCAATGCGGGAGAGTAGGAAGCCGCCGTCTTTTTTAAAGAAGAGCCTCGAGAATACAATATTCTCGGGGCTTTTTCGTTTATATATGTGTATGCAATGGACAGACAGAATTAGACAAACCAAGATTATTCTGGTAATAGCAGCTGTGATGATAGCTGTTACCTCTTTGTTAGTATCGCATTTCCTGGTTAAAGACCTTTCTAACGAAGAACGTAAAAAGATGGAAGTGTGGGCTCAGGCTTTACATGCTTTGAACCATGCCGATGAGAATACTGATCTTTCGTTAGTGCTTGATGTGATGCAGGGAAACACGACTATTCCTGTTATCGTGTTGAACGACAAAGGAGAGATTGACGATTACCGTAATATCGACGATACCTTGCAGCTTGACATGATAGCGCAGCGTATGATGAAGGCAGGCGATACCATTGTAGTGGGTAGCCAGATTGTGTGTTACGATGAGTCGGTATTGCTCAAACGTCTTTCGCAATATCCTTATTGGCAGTTAGGCGTGGTCATGATTTTTGTGGTTGTAGCTATCTTCGCCTTACTTTCTTCCAAAAAAGCCGAACAGAATAAGGTGTGGGTTGGTCTCTCTAAAGAAACGGCTCATCAATTAGGTACGCCTATCTCCAGTTTGATGGCTTGGGTTGAAATCTTAAAAGAGAACCACCCCGACGACGATTTGATACCAGAGATGGATAAGGATGTGAAACGCCTGGAGCGGATAGCTGAGCGATTCTCTAAGATTGGATCCCTTCCTGAGCCTGTGCCTGGCTCTATGAATGCTGTGATAGAACATGTGGTGGATTATATGCAACGTCGTACTTCAAATAAGGTTGAAATTACTACCCAACTGCCTCATCACGACGTGATTGTTAATATGAACGCCTCGCTTTTTGAGTGGGTGATTGAGAACCTCTGTAAGAATGCGGTAGATGCGATGGAAGGTGCAGGTAAGATTATGATTCAACTGATTGACGACGACCATCGGGTTGCTATTGAGGTTTCCGATACTGGTAAGGGTATTCGTAAAAAGGATATCAACCATGTTTTTACTCCAGGTTTCACCACCAAGCAACGTGGTTGGGGATTGGGCCTCTCGTTAGCGCGTCGCATCGTTGAGGATTATCATAAAGGTAAAATTTTTGTAAAGTCGTCAGAGCTCGGAAAAGGTACCACTTTTCGTGTCGAATTGCACAAATAGCCCTTGTTTTGTGTAATATAATGGCCTGATAACTAAGGAATTTGCACTAAAATGATAAAAAAATAAAATAAGCGTGCTTTCATTGAAAAAAAAGTTGTAACTTTGCAGCCCGTATAGCGCATTATTGCGTTTAAAAGTGTATAATAATGAATAGTCTGGAGCAGTTGAAGATAGATATGAAGAGTTTGGTAAGCGAGGATACAACCTTGGCTTTCGACTTAGACGATACTTACTTCGCAGCTTTGGATGGTGCTGAAGTGAAGAGGGGCTCTTTGCACGTGTCGGTGTCTATACGCAAGGCAACCGGCTTTTTCGAACTCCTGTTTCATACCGAAGGCACCGTTATTGTACAGTGCGACCGATGCTTGGACGATATGGAACAGCCGGTAGAAACCGACAACCGTTTGATTGTAAAGCTCGGTAGCCAATACTCAGAGGAAGATGATATCATCGTTGTGCCTGAGGACGAAGGAATACTCGACACCTCGTGGATCATCTATGAGTTTGTGGCGTTGGTAATACCCATCAGGCATGTGCATGCACCTGGCAAGTGCAACCCTGCCATGACGAAAGCTCTGGAAGAGCTGTCAGCTGACCGAAGCAGCGATGAGGAGTCCGACCAGCCCATCGACCCCCGCTGGGAAAAATTGAAGAATTTAAAAGTTTAAAAATTTAAAAAGTAATAGAATTATGGCACATCCTAAAAGAAGACAGTCAAAGACTCGTACACTTAAGCGTCGTACTCATGACAAGGCAGTAGCTCCCACACTGGCAGTATGTCCTAACTGTGGTGCATATTATGTTTATCATACTGTATGCCCCACCTGCGGTTACTATCGTGGCAAGGTAGCTATCAAGATCGAGGAAAGCGAGCTGAGTAATGGATAAAATCAATGCGATAATCACTGGTGTAGGTGGCTACGTGCCCGACTATATCCTGAACAACGATGAGTTGTCACGTATGGTCGATACCAATGATGAGTGGATTATGACGCGAGTTGGTATCAAGGAGCGTCACATTCTTACGGAGGAAGGTCTCGGCACCAGCTACATGGCCCGTAAGGCTGCCAAGCAGCTGATGCATAAGACCGGAGTCGATCCCGACTCTATCGACGCTCTCATCGTTACCACTTCGACGGCTGATTATAAGTTCCCTTCCACAGCTTCTATCGTGCTGGGAAAACTTGGACTGAAGAATGCTTTCGCATTCGATTTCTGGGGCGCATGCTGTGGATTCCTCTACACACTCGACGTAGCAGCTACGATGATTCAGAGCGGACGCTACAAGAAAATCATCGTGATAGGTGCCGATAAGATGTCGTCGGTGGTTGACTATAAGGATCGTCAGACTTGTCCTCTCTTCGGAGATGGTGCTGCTGCCGTTCTGATCGAGGCTACCGAAGAACAGAATATCGGAGTGATGGACTCTTATTTCCGCACAGATGGTAAGGGACTGCCGTTCCTGCACCTGAAGGCCGGAGGTTCCGTTTGCCCAGCGTCGCATTTCACTGTCGATCATCGTCTGCACTACCTCTATCAGGAGGGGCGTACTGTGTTCCGTTATGCAGTGACGAACATGAGCAACGACTGCGCTATCATTGCCGAGCGCAACGGTTTGAATAAGGACAACATCCAGTGGGTGGTTCCTCATCAGGCCAACATGCGTATCATCGAGGCTGTGGCTAAGCGTCTGGAGTTGCCGATGGATCAGGTGATGGTTAACATCGAACGCTACGGAAACACGAGTGCTGCTACGATACCATTGGCTATCTGGGAATATGAGAATAAGTTGAAGAAGGGCGACAACTTGATCCTCACCGCCTTTGGTGCTGGATTCGTTCATGGAGCTTCTTATTACAAGTGGGCCTATGATGGCGATAAGTAGTGAATAGTGAATAATGAATAGTGAATAATGCATAAAGCAGGATTCGTTAATATTGTTGGAAATCCCAACGTAGGCAAAAGTACGCTCATGAACCAGCTGGTTGGTGAGCGTATTTCTATTGCCACATTTAAGGCTCAGACAACCCGTCATCGTATCATGGGTATCGTGAATACACCCGAGATGCAGATTGTATTCTCGGATACACCAGGTGTGCTGAAGCCTAATTACAAATTACAGGAGTCGATGTTAGCGTTCTCCGAGTCGGCCCTCCAGGATGCGGATGTGCTGCTCTACGTGACCGACGTGGTAGAGAACCCCGAAAAGAACATGGACTTCCTTGAGAAAGTGCAGAAGCTTAACCTGCCAGTAATTCTGCTCATCAACAAGATCGATGAGCTGGCAAACCAGCCAAGCCCTGCTAGCCATCCTAGCCCAACTCGTAATACTAGCCAGGCTAGACTATCTACTATCGTCGAGCGCTGGCATGCTTTGCTGCCCAAGGCAGAAATCCTGCCCATCTCTGCCAAGAATAAGTTTGGCGTAGATATGCTGCTCAAGCGTATTCAGGAGCTCCTGCCCGAGAGCCCCGCTTATTTTGATAAGGATCAGTTAACAGATAAGCCCGCACGATTCTTCGTGTCGGAGATTATCCGCGAAAAGATACTCCTCTACTATGATAAAGAGATACCTTATAGTGTAGAGGTAGCTGTGGAGCGATTTAAAGAGGATGACAAGCATATCCACATCAATGCCATCATTTATGTGGAGCGCGACTCACAGAAGGGTATCATCATCGGTCACCAGGGTGTAGCCCTCAAAAAGGTCAGCACCGAGGCCCGCAAATCGCTCGAAAAGTTCTTCGCCAAGCCCATCTTCCTCGAAATCTTCGTAAAGGTTGATAAGGACTGGCGTTCATCAGAAAAAGAATTGAATCACTTCGGGTACAACCCCGAGTAGGTTCTTCCGTGTTAATCCGTGTAATCCGTGCCAAAATAAATATAGTATGGGAAATTTAGTAGCAATCGTAGGACGCCCTAATGTGGGTAAATCTACACTGTTCAACCGCCTGACAAAAACGCGCCATGCGATTGTCAGCAACGAGGCTGGAACCACTCGCGATCGCCAGTATGGCAAGTGCGAATGGAACGGTCGCGAGTTCTCAGTTGTCGATACTGGCGGCTGGGTCGTCAACAGCGACGATGTTTTCGAAGAGGAGATTCGCAAGCAGGTGATTATTGCCACCGAAGAAGCCGATCTCGTACTCTTCCTCTGCGATATTAATAATGGTGTCACTGGATGGGATATGGATGTAGCGCAGATCCTGCGCCGCGCGAAACTGCCCGTTATTCTGGTGGCCAACAAAGCCGATGATGGTAAGGACTTATACGACCAATACGAGTTTTATAAACTGGGTCTTGGCGATCCTTATCCCATCTCAGCTGCCACAGGTAGTGGCACTGGCGATCTGCTCGACAAGGTGCTTGAGATTCTGCCTGAGAAGCCCAAGGACGACTTGGAGGATGGCATTCCCCGTTTTGCCGTTGTTGGTCGTCCTAATGCTGGTAAGTCGAGCATCATCAATGCCTTTATCGGTGAGGATCGTAACATTGTAACCGATATCGCTGGTACCACACGCGATAGTATCTACACCCGTTATGATAAGTTCGGTTTCGATTTCTATCTGGTAGATACCGCTGGTATCCGTCGTAAGAATAAGGTAACCGAGGATCTGGAATTCTATTCGGTGATGCGCTCTATCCGTGCCATCGAGAATAGCGATGTGTGTGTGCTGATGCTTGATGCTACCCGTGGTATCGAGGCACAGGATATGAACATCTTCCAGCTGATTCAAAAGAATAATAAATCGCTGGTGGTGGTCGTTAACAAGTGGGATCTGGTCGAGGATAAGTCACAAGAGGTGATTAAGACCTTCGAGAATGCTATCCGTAAGCGTATGGCACCGTTTGTTGATTTCCCCATCATCTTTGCTTCGGCACTTACCAAACAACGTATCTTTAAGGTGTTGGAGACTGCCAAGCAGGTTTATCTGAACCGTAAGGCGAAGATTGGTACTTCGAAACTGAACGAGGTGATGCTGCCACTCATCGAGGCCTTCCCACCACCATCAGTAAAGGGTAAGTACATTAAGATTAAGTATGTGGCTCAGGTGCCCGACACGCAGATTCCAACCTTCGTGTTCTATGCCAACCTGCCACAGTACGTAAAGGAACCTTATAAGCGTTTCTTGGAGAATAAGATTCGTGAGAACTGGGAGCTCACCGGTAGCCCCATCAACGTGTTTATCCGCCAGAAATAATGAGGATAATAGCACGCTTCTTCCGGCCGATTCGGCCGGCCAGCCTAGCCCCCCTTGGAAGGCTAGCCCCGCTAGTAATAATCGCCCTGCTGGTTGCTGCCTGCAGCAGCACCCCCACGAGAGAGGAGTTGGCCGGCTTGGCTGCCAAAGGCTATTATCAGCATCTGGTAGCTGGCGAGTACGAGCAGTTTGTCGAGGGCCGTCTGATGGCCGACTCGCTGCCTGCCGATTATCGCTTGCAGCTCATCGAGGGCTATAAGCAGTTTGTGGCCCAGCAGCTCGAAGCCCGCAAGGGCATTCAAGAGGTGAGCGTGTCGCGTGCTTATACCGATAGCTTGGCTGACTATACCAATGTGCTGCTGATGCTCTGCTACGGCGATAGCACCACCGAAGAGGTAGTGGTGCCGATGGTGGAACACAACGGGCGGTGGAGAATGAAATAATTATGAAATAACAAATAACCATCAAAATGAAAAAGATTGTTTTAGCAGTAACAGCAGCTGTGAGCGTAACCCTGGCGCATGCGCAGGATGTATCGCAGCGGATGAAGGAAAATGGCGTATTCCAAAATCTCGATGTGTCGCTTACGGCCGGTACTACTGGTATTGGTATTGACGTAGCCTCACGCATCTACGATAACGTGCAGTTGCGTTTAGGTTATGAGTATATGCCCCGCTTTAAAAAGAGTATCTACTTCCCTGTAGAGGTGGGCGGACAGCCTGCTGTGGCCTATGATGCCAATGGCAACCGTATAGAAACAAGGTTCGACCGCTTGTCTAAGATGCTTACAGACCTTACCGGCTTTAAGGTGCAAGATGAGGTTGAGATGGTTGGCAAGCCCACCGTCAACAATTTTAAGTTTTTGGTGGATGTGTTCCCCTTTAAGAATAAGCACTGGCATGTGACTGGCGGTTTCTACTGGGGCCCCTCGCAGTTCGCTTATGCCGAGAACTCTACTTCTGCCATGAGTTCGCTGTTGGCTGTGAGCATGTATAATCAGATCTATGAGAAATGCGTAAACGACGATCCTCTTATTGATATCGATGGTGATGGCACATCTCAGAACCCAGGTATGACTATATACTTGAATGAAGCCTATCGTCAGAAGATTATCAACTATGGTCGCATGGGATTCCATGTAGGCGATGAGAAGGGCACAGGCGAGCCTTATATCATGGAGGCAGAGGCTGAGAGTGGTATGGTAAAGGTTCGTGCCAAGAGCAACAGCTTTAAGCCCTATCTTGGTTTTGGTTATGGTGGCAAGCTGATGAAGAGTCGTGACGACTGGCAGGTATCTTTCGATGCCGGTATGATGTTCTGGGGCGGCACCCCAAGCCTGATTACCCACGATGGCACCAACCTGACGCATGATGTAGAGAATATCACAGGTAAGGTAGGCGACTGGGTAGATTTCCTTGGAGGCATCAAGGTCTATCCCGTGCTCCAAGTACGTTTCACCAAGACTATTTTCTAAGTCTATTTTTCTCTAAGTACTTTTCAATTGCAATCTAAGTACTTTGCAATTGTTTCCTAAGTACTTTTCAAAATACTCAAATAACAAATAAAAATCAGGGCAGCCCTATAAAGGCTGCCCTGATTGCGTTATGTGAGATTCTTATTGTATAGAATCTGTTATTCCTATTATTCAGCGGGCTTTGGAGTGATGGTACGTGTACCATCAGCTATAGCGTCGTTGAACTTGTCTTTATCGGCTACGAGATTCTCGAGATTTGCCTCGTTGCCGTACTGTGAGATGTAGAGTGTAGCATTCGCGCCCTTAGTAGCCTTGAAGCTCTTAATCTTTGGATCGATGGTGAGTGTCATATAACTTTCAATGGCAGGCTTGTCAGCTCCGCTGGTTGCAGAGATATTGCCCCCCTTGAAATTGATGGATGGAGAGTTGTTCCAACCGTTAAGACTCATACCGAAGCCACTATCAGATATGGCTTCGAATGTGCCTTCGCCATCAATGTTAAGTTTGATATCGCTACCTTGAGCTTGGAAACCAATACCTCCTTCAATATCTTTTGCTGTTATCTTAGCATTTTTAGCAATATTGAAATTGATTGATCCAGAATAAGTGTTGTCATTGTAGCTGTAGCAATAGATACCAAATTTATCTACTCCTATTGCAGTGAGTGTGGCGCCTTCGTCCAGCGTAATATCAGTTGTGGCATTGTAACTATTTTGAATGTACATTCCTGTTCCTAATATACCCTCTGGGCCACCTACAAGATTTACTTTTGCATTCTTGCCAATATTCAAGGCACTCTTAATTTTGTTTTCACTGTAATTATAATTATAGAGATTTAACGCTGTACCTGCTTTTGCACCCTGAGCACTAACTTCTGCGTTCTCTCCAACATTTAATTCGGCTCCTTCTAAATTGATTACTGATGTTTCCTTTGCCTTACTCTCTGCTTTCAGAATAGCACCTTTTCCGATGTTGAGCGTTGCTTTATAGATAGAAACAGCTAAGCCTTCTTCGTTGATAACATTGACTTTCTTTCCATCTGCAATGGTAAGTTTTGCCCCAAATGATGAAGAGAGATGCTTCAGGTCGATATCTTCATTAATGGTGTATTCTGCTGCAAAAGGAATATCTTTTGTGCCATCCCAGTGATTTCCTCCACCAATATTCAACTGGTTGAACGTCCAGGTTCCATCACCTTTCTTGGTGAATGGGCTATTCAAAGTCAGTATCTCAAATTTATTCTCTCCAATGAGTGTGATGGCGAAATTAGCACCGTTGTAGATTTGGAAAGAATTGTTTTTCTCTAGTCTAATATTGTTAAGCGTAACAGCTACGTCTGCATTGTAATTTCCGCGAAGTTCTACATTCGTATTTACGGCCTTTTCACCAGACTGTTTGATAATAAATGACTTGTCGTCATTAATCCACTGATAAAAGTATGTTGTTCCTGTAACTTCATTTGTTTCTCGCTCGTATGCATCCCATATGGTCAAATCAACACCTGTATTATTCAAAGTAAGCCATTTCCATGTTGATACTTGTCCTGTTACTAATGAGGGCCAATCTGCTAATTTGATAGAGGCACCACGGCTAAATCCATCCTTGCTATCTGAAGAAATGGTATATTCTGCCTCTGGATTTGTATTTGTTGGGATGGCAATATACAAATCTGCAGATTCGTTTGGATCGAACTCTTCATAAACTGTCCATTCGAATGCTTGATCGTCAGCTACAACCGCAACCTTGTCACCGCCTTTAAGCTGCCCTGATGCTGCATGGGCAATAGCTGTATTGTTTTCCAACTTGGCAGCGGCTGTCGTGATTTTGCCTGAGTTGGCATTATAAACCTTAATGGGAACTTCGGCTGTTTGAACGATACCATTTTTGATGGCTGATGCTAAGGTTCCGTCCTGCTTGGCCAGATCGTTGCCAATCTTGGTGGTAATAATCAGGTTGTTGCCAATAGAACCTGTGATGGTGCCTGCATAGGTACCATAGTCACCGATAGCAGGTGCTGCATCAGTTGTGATGGTTCCCATGAGGGTATTCTCCTCGTTAAGCACATAGAGGGTCGTAGGTGCCTTATAAGTATAAGGTACGCTGTTCTCATCAACTGCACCGTTAAAGTTGAAATCTGCAAATTTAACGCTTACTGAGTATTTCCACGACTGAGCGGGATCTTGTGCAGGGTTATCTACTACGTCTTCACACGAGTAGAATGCAAAGCCTGTCATGATGAGGGCTGCAAACAAAAATAGTTTTTTCATAAGCCTATTGTTTTAGAGGGTTAATAATAATGTTTTTAGATTTTCTTTTTGCAAATATAAGTAAAAATCTGTTTGCTTGTTTTTTTTATTGGTTAATTAATATTAAACGCCGCCAAATTTGTTTTTTGGCGACGTTTATAAGGGATAAATATCAAGCAAGCTTTTATCTGCGCTCACTTAATCACAACCTTTTGCCCATTCTTGATATAGATACCGGGGCGGAGAGCCTTGGCATTGGCCTTGGTGCCGGTGAGGGTGTAGATGGTGCCGTCGGCTTTATTGTTCTTGGTATCTGCATTAATGTTGCGGATGCCTGTGTATTCACTGCTGCTTAAAGCCTTAAATTCGCCTGTGAACTCGCTGGGGATGTTCAGCCAACAGGTGTTAGCAGGGATATAGTGGCTGCTGGTGAGATTTTCTTTGGTAGCCTTGATAAATGCCAGCTCGCCAGCTTCGTTCTTGCCTAATACACGCATGTTGGCCTCGTCGTAACGAACGTTTATTTTGTGGCCGCTGGTGCGGGCAAAGTAAGTGCCGCCTAGCAAATTGCTGGTAGGAGCCGTTGTTTCGTCGGCTACAGGAATCACTTTGTTGTTGGCGGGATCATTGCTGCTGCACATAAATACCAAAGGAGTTGCAGCAGGAATGACCTCAGTGGTAATCTCCTGCAGTTGGCACATGCCTTCTGCTACAGCGTCGATATAATAGAACTTCATGCCGCTTGATGCTGCCTTAAAGGGATAGCTGGCATACAGGGTGCCGTAATAGCTGTCGCCAACCTGTACGGTGGGCTGCAGACCGATATAGTTATTCTCTGTATCAACAGGGATGAATTTCCAGTGTTCATAATTTGCTCCTGTTTTCTTATGCGACACGTAGCCTTCGTCCTGGTCTTCAGTACTGCCGAATAAGCGATATTCCATACCGTTATAGGATATATACATAATATAAGTACCGTCGGTTTGTGCACGTAACCCCAGATATCTCCTGTTGCCTGTTATCTCGTATATACCTGTGCCCTGTGTCTTCAGATCGTATTCTGTACCATGCTGTTCTACATAGATAACAGATCCTGGATTGCTCTTTACATAATCAAATCCACGCCATGTTTGGATGTTACTCAAGTCAACGTTTGTGCTTGAATAATCTATTTCACCTACTTTGTCGTCTCTAATGGTAATGTAGTGAGTACTGATATTGTTTTGGATACGATAGTAACCGTTGGCTAACTGTGCGCTAGCTTGTACTACAGTAAGGATGCTTACGAGAGTGATTAGAACTATTCTTTTCATCGGGTTATCCTTTATTAGTTTTCAAGAAAAAGCCCAGCCCCAAATGGGACTGGGCTCATCATTTTTATCTTAATCTTTAGATTACTCTGCGATTACGATAGAAACACGGTTGCTGTCGTTGTCAGCGAATGGCTGAACACGAGCACCCTTGCTGTCGTAGCTGATGCGGCTTGCAGCGATGCCAGCCTTCTTCAGAGCCTTTACAACAGCGTCGGCACGGCCAGCGGCCAGACGGTCGTTGATGCGATCGCTACCTGTACCAGCGTCAGCATAACCAGTTACGTTCACCTTAGCCTCTGGGTTAGCGTTCAGGTACTCTACTACCTCGTTAACCTTCTGCTGCTCGCTCTTGCGGATAACAGTCTTACCGATAGCGAAGAAGATATCGCGACGGAGAGCCTCTGTGTTAGCCTTTGGCTCCTCAACCTTAGCAGGAACCTCAACGACCTTCTCAACAATCTTCTCTACGTAGCGGATCTCTGGCTCTGGAGCAGGGATGAAACGTGTAGAGTAGGTGTTACCGAGGGCAATCTTCACACCAGCGAGGGCGTTGAAGTACCAATCCCAGTTCTTAGCCTTCTTTGAGTTGTACTTGTCGTTAAGAGTGTTAGCGCTCAGCTCGAGACCGATGCTAACCTTGTCGCTTACCTTGAAGTCACCCATCAGACCGAACTGACCCATCAGACGAACCTTTGTGCCGTCCCAGAGGTAGTCGAGACCCTGGTTGGTGCTGTAATTTCCTACAGTACCCATAGCACGGATACCCTGATCGGCTGTAGCAGCCTCGCTGTTAGAGAAACCGATGTTCAGACCCAAACCAGCGAAAGCGCTCAGGTTGAATACACGGTTAGGATTGAAACCGAACAGTGCGTTAGAAACGTTGAATGTAGCGTCGATTGTAGGAGCTACATAGTTCCACTTCCACTTGAATTCCTTGTTAGAAATATCGAACTTGCTACCAGCCTTGCTCTGCCAAGCGTTAACGGCCAAGCGGGCACCCCACAGCTTTGAGAACTGACGGCCTACAGTTGCCTGTACGTTGTATGACAGCAGATCGCCGAAGCTTACCTCACCGAGTGTGTACTGAGCGCCCAGAGGCTGAACCTGTACATACCAGTGTGGCTCGAAGACGTATTCAGTCGTGCCCTTCTGCTCCTGTGCATTTGCTGAAATACCAGCCAACAGCATCAGGCAAGACAATATTGTTTTCTTCATTTTCATATTCTGTTTACTAATTATTTAATTCGCGAATGTTAATTACTTCACAGTTACGTTGTACTTCTTAGATACCTGGTTGCCATAGAAGTCGAGAGCGCTGTAGATAACAGTGTACTCACCAGCCTTCAGGTTAGCCTCAATCTTCTTGAAGTCCTTGTCACCCTTAGTCATCAGCTTCTGAACAGCGAATGAACCGTCGGCAGCCTTAACAGCAACGTACTTCTTGAATGCAGGAGCGAAGAGCTCGTTGGTTACTGTGGTAGGAACGAGAGTTATCTTACCAGCAGGAATAATCTGACCATCGAAGAAGCGAGTTACGTTGTAGTTCTCACCAGCCTGGAACAGGATAACTGGCTCGAGAATACGTGTCAGACCATCGTTAGCAACCTTTGTGATAACACGGTTGATCTCACGCTCCAAGAAGTCGCTTACGCGCTCCTCGAAGTTCTTTGCACGATCAGCGTAGCTTGTAACGTTAGCCTGCAGGCTCTTGATCTCGTTGATGATAGATGTGATGTCAGCGTTAGCACCGTTCAGAGAAGCGTTAACCTCTGTGAGCAGGTCGTTAACAGCAGCTGTCATGTCAGCATTAACTGTAGTAGTAGTCTTGAGAGTTGTGTGAGTTGCATCAGGAGCTGTAGTTGCGTTTGTAGTAACTACAAAATCACCAGGAGTTGTAGACTCCCAAACTGCGATAACAGTTGACTTGTTGAACTTAGCCAGCTCAGCAGCTGTCAGATTGATGTTAGCAATAGTGATATTGTTGATACCAATGCTGTTAACCTTGTTAGCGATCTTGTTCAGAACGCGAGCAACGAGGCGATCGATCTTTTCGAGGCTAACCTGACGGCCGTCAACGAGGTCCTTACCGAAGTCGAATGACAGTGGCTTGTAAGCTGTAGCAGCGATAGAGTAGTCAGACAGTACGCTACGAACACCTACTGTATCCTCCCATTGAGCCTCGAGAGCCAGAGCGGGCAGAGAAGGAATCTTTGACTGCAGCAGAGAAGCTACAATCTGAGCAGAACCCTTCAGCAGGCCCTTTGTAGTAGCCTTAGCCAGCTCGTCGTAGTTGTTTCTGTTTGCAGCCTCTGCAGCGGCCTTAGCCTGACTAACCAGAGCGCGAACGTCAGCAGCAACACCCTTGTAGTCGATAATCTCGGCAGGAGCGATTGTAGCGAGGTCTGTAGCCTCGAGGTCGATACCAGCCTGAGCCTTCCACAGAACGGGCTTGAACTCGTCGGCACGTGTAATACCCCAAGAAAGAACAGTCTCCTCGTCCTTAACAACGTCGTTCTTCTTGATTGTTACGAAGCTAGCGTTACCCTGGCTGTCAACCAAGCGCAGAGCCTTCAGGTTCTTAACGTCAACGTTAGATGGGTTCAGAGTGAACCAAACTGTACCAGCGTCGGCCAGCTCAGTCTCCTCGTTAGCCTTTGGCAGGATGTCACCGTTGCTCCAGCTGTACTGCTCAACACCAGCGAAATCAGCAGCCTCAAGCTTTGTGCCGTGATTAGCCATTGTGGTTGTTGATGGGAACTTACCAGTTGTGGTAGCCTTACCCATAGCAGTGCCGAGGAACTGAAGGTTCAGACCTGGGAACAGCTTGCTATTGTAGAGAATGCTTGTAGATGTAGCGTTAACAGTTACGCTGGTAACCATGTTCTTGAGTGACTCAACGATAGTGTTGATCTTAGACTCAACCTGTGTGAGCTGACCCTCGATGGTCTTTGTTACCTGAGCCAGGCTATCCTTCTCCTGCTCCAGAGTAGATACACGGTTCTTCAGGCTTGTAACGTCGTTCTTCAGACCAGTTACGTCACCCTTCAAAGTTGTGATGTCGCCCTCTGCGGTTGACATACGACCCTCGAGTGCATCGATGTCGGTCTCTGCCTGCTGTACGCGTGGCTCGAGGTTAGCCTTAACGGCATTTACCTGTGCCATCAAGTCTGTCTTTACATCTTCGCTTGTGTCCTTACAAGAAACGAATGATGTTGATGTAGCACCAACGAGGGCTACCATCAGAATACCATTGATAATTTTCTTTTTCATTGAACTTAAAAATTATAATTAAACAAATAAATAAAACAATAATATCGATAGTTAATTTATATAAATCGGTGACAAAAGTAGAAAATATATTTGAAACTTGCAAGAAATATTGGTTTTTTTTTTCAAAAAACCGCAAATTTCTGCTTAAATACCTGCAATATGTTATATTTTCCCATTTATAGTTGCTTTTTACGTTATTTTAAATGTTGTGCGCCTGACAGGACTCGAACCTGCACGTCGTAAACACTAGATCCTAAGTCTAGCGCGTCTACCAATTCCGCCACAGGCGCAGAATCGGGTACAAAGGTAATGCTTTTTTTTGATTTAACCTACGGATTATGAGAATTTTCAGTTTTTTTTATAAATTTGTATCATCTTTTGTCTCTTTCTTATTTAATAAGGTACGCGCGAACTCTATGATAGTATCTTTGCCGCGCAGAAAGTCGTCGTTGGTCAGTGCTACATGGTAGTCGGGCTCGATTCCAAACTCGGTCTGATTGTGGTTGGCATCGTAAGAGGGACAGGCGGAGAAGCGCACCGTCCATCCGTTGGGCAGACTGGCGGTGAAGGGGAGTCCGCTGCCACCGCCGGTTTGATCGCCCACCACCGTTACCTGTGGCATGCGTTTCATATAGGTGGTAAACTCATTGGCGGCACTATACACACCTCGGTTGGTGAGCAGAACCACTTTTTTCTGCCAGCGCAGGTTGCTGCTGGGTTCGATATATTGTGGTTCTGGGGCCGAGAAGTCGTTATGACCTTTACCTGTTTTATGCTGGATATAGCCCACCAGCGTTTTCTCGTTGCAGAATCGGGCTGCCAGTTTCTCGGCATTGGTCAGGTCGCCGCCACCATTGCTACGGATGTCAAGTATCATGCCCTGGCAGAACATCAGGTGTTGGATCACCTCGTCGAGGTTCCCTTCGCCGATGCCACTCGAAAAACTGCCGTAATAGACATAGCCGATGTTATCGTCGAGGATGCGGTAGCGCAGTCCGCCGGCGATGCGGTAGTCGGTACCTAAGTAGCGGCGCTGTAGGGTGTCGCTGAAGTTGGTGGGGAAGTCCTCGTGCCAGTGCCAGTAACGACCGTTATCGAAAGCGGTGTAGAGGTTGACATGGCCGTCGCGCAGTTCGGAAAGCATGTCGGTGAGCACCTCGAACAGCTGCTCGCGGTTCATTTTTTCATTTATGCGTGCTCGATAGGTGAGGTAAACCTGGTCCCAGTCGATATCTTTGTAGTCGAAAAAGCAGTAGTGCTCATCGATAATCTGCCATAGGGCCTCGAAGTTGCCCTGCGGGGTGTTGGGGCGTTCCTCCTGCGAGACGCAGGAGGTTAAGGCTAGTAGTCCTAGCAGCGCCAGGCTGATTCGCCTGGCTAGCCTTTCTAGCTTTTTCATAATCTGCGGGTTATTCCAAGCAGCACGCGATGGGTGTAGGTGTGCTGCTTGAGGTTATTTACTGCGGCCTGCTGGTAGTTACCGAGATAAGCCAGTCGAAGCGCCCATTTTTTAGAGTAATGCCAGTCGATGGCAGCGAGCTGGCGGATGGTTGGAGCTGAGATAAGAGTGGTGGGCACGATGTTATGGTCGTAGTTGCCCAGTGAAAAGATTTCGTAGTAGCTCTGTCCGTAGTTAGGACTGAACATCACGCCTACCAACGGCAGGTTGAGCTCGTATCGGGCGGTAAAACGCTGGTGACTGATGTGGAAGTTGTACGTGGCGGTGGCACTCGGCATGATGTTGAGTGCGGCACGAGCTTGGGCGGGATTGTTGCTGCTGGTCATGTTGTAGATGGCACCTACACAGAGGTTGGTGGCTACACCAGCCTGCAGTTTCAGTCCATTAAGTACAGGATGGAAATTGTAGTAGCGAGCCCAGTAGAGATTATAGGTTATCTCCAGGTCGTTGATATTATCGCTCCGGTCGTGAGTGTTCGAGATATCTACCTCGTGCTGGTAGGTACTGGTCCAGTGACGGGTGGAGTCGTTTTGTTCTTTAATGTACAGATAGGTAAAGCCCGTGCCACTGAAGTTCTCGGGGGTTAGATAGGTATCGAGAACACGCGTGGGACCAAAACCTATCAGGTGTGATTTGTTTTGTGCATTTGCTGCGGTTGCAGCAAAGCACAAAACAAACAATATGCTATTTAAAATCCTCATTATCAAACAGGTTTAGCTGTCCGGTGAGTTCGTCGCGTATCTGCTGTTCGCTTTTGCCGGCATCGGGGTCGAGGTCTTCTTGTTCCTCGGCCGAATCGGCCGAGGGGTTAGGGTCGCTATCCGAGGTAGTTGGACTAGTCTGGCTAGTATTTCTAGGGTCTAGCTGGGGATCCTGCTCCTCGATGCTTTCCAGGGCATAGGTGGTCAGGCGCTTACCCTTGGCCTTGTAGCCTTTCACTGCGATAAACTGCTCGGCATCTATCTCTTCGCTGCCACGGAAGGCATCGGCACCACCATAGGTTACCAGCAGGTGGGGATATGGTGTGTCGGTGAGCAACAGGAACTGTGATGCTGGATTGTCCGAAAGCCAGTTTTGCTTTTTCTTGGTGGCATCCATCTGGAAGCGTTTCAGATAGGGATAGCCTTGGTTGTCGGCATCGTAAAGTACTGCCGTCCACACTTTGTCGGCATCGTATTTCTCAATGCGCAGGATGTTCGACTCGTAGTGATTGTTCAAATCGAAGTTGGTGAGATAGTAGTCGCCGTTAGAGAGGATGACCAGTATCTGATCGTCGTCGAAGAACTCGCCTAACATCTGTCCGTGGTCGTCGTAGTTCAAACGGTTTACGTCGGGGTCGAACCAAACTTTGCGACCACCCAGGGTAGAGTGGCCATGACTCTTCAGACCGATACGGGTTACCTGATATTTGGTGAGCAGATTACCCTTTGAGGCACGGCCCTTGATGATAATGTCTGAAAAATCTTTTATAAGGAACACGCGTTTGATGTTCTGTGAGGGGTCGAGGGTTACTTTGATCACCTCGGCCTCGCCGTTGGGGTTGGCAGTGAAGTACATCACACGACTGCCGTCGGTACCCTGTGTCAGGTCGTACTCCTTGTCACGGGTCATGCTGGTCACGTTAAAGCGCTTGATATAGCAGGCACCTTTCTTACCATCACGATAAACAACATTATATATAGTTCGCTGATCGTTCTTCTTGAACACGTTGACATACAGAATGTTCTTACCCACGAACAGCTTGTCGGCTACACGTACAATCTTGTACTTACCATCTTTATAAAAAATAATAACATCGTCGAGGTCGGAACAGTTGCACACAAACTCGTCTTTCTTCAGACCGGTTCCGATAAAGCCATCGTTGCGGTTGATGTATAATTTCTGGTTGGCCTCGGCCACCTTGGCTGAGTCGATGGTGTCGAAATTGCGAATCTCGGTCAAACGTGGATGATCCTTGCCGTACTTGTCCTTCAGGAACTGGAACCAGTTGGCTGTAACCTCTGTCAAGTTAGCCAGATCGCGGTCGATATCCTCAATCTCAGCCTTCAGACGTGCCATGAGCTCGTCGGCCTTGTCCTTATTGAATTTCAGGATGCGCTGCATCTTAATTTCGAGCAGCTTCAGGATGTCATCCTTGGTTACCTCGCGAATAAACTGCGGGTAGTAAGGTGTGAGTCGTTCGTCGATATGTTCGCAGACGGCATCTACGTTAGGTGCCTGTTCAAATTTCTTGTCTTTATAGATGCGCTCCTCGATGAAGATGCGTTCCAGACTTTGGAAGTGCAACTGTTCTAACAGCTCGCCCTTGCGGATTTCGAGCTCCTGACGGATGAGATCCTTGGTGCGATCAACCGAGTGGCGCAGTACATCGCTCACTGTGAGGAACTGTGGTTTGTTATCCTCGATGACGCAGCAGTTAGGTGAGATGCTCACTTCGCAGTCGGTGAAGGCATACAGGGCGTCGATAGTCTTGTCGCTTGATACGCCTGGTGCCAGATGAACCTGAATCTCAACCTCGGCAGCTGTCAGGTCTTCTACCTTACGTGCCTTGATTTTCCCCTTTTCGATAGCCTTGACGATAGAGTCCTGTAAGGTTTCGGAAGTTTTGGAGAATGGTATCTCGCGGATGACCAGTGTTTTCTGATCGATCTTCTCGATTTTGGCGCGTACCTTTACGACGCCGCCACGCTGACCGTCGTTATATTTTGAGACGTCGATGCTACCGCTGGTGGGGAAATCGGGGTAGAGTGTGAATGGCTGCTGGTGCAGGTAGCTGATGGCTGCATCGCAGATCTCGCAGAAGTTATGAGGCAGGATTTTAGAACTTAATCCTACGGCGATACCCTCGGCACCCTGTGCCAATAGCAATGGAAATTTCACGGGGAGTGTGATAGGCTCCTTGTTTCTGCCGTCGTACGACATCTTCCACTCAGTGGTCTTGGGGTTGAATACCGTGTCGAGGGCGAACTTACTCAGACGTGCCTCGATATATCGTGGAGCAGCGGCTGATGAACCCGTGAGAATGTTTCCCCAGTTACCCTGTGTGTCGATGAGCAGATCTTTCTGTCCCAACTGCACCAGGGCGTCGCCGATAGAGGCGTCGCCGTGAGGGTGGAACTGCATGGTATGACCCACAATGTTGGCAACCTTGTTGTAGCGACCATCGTCCATGCGTTTCATCGAGTGCAGGATACGGCGCTGTACGGGCTTCAGTCCGTCGCCCAGATGGGGCACGGCTCGCTCCAGGATTACGTAGCTGGCGTAATCCAGAAACCAGTTTTGATACATGCCGCTAAGATGGTGGACCGCTGCGGCATCAAAGCGGTTGCTTGGTTTATAATCGGAGTGCTGTTCCGACTGTTGTACTTCTTTTATTTCGTCGTCCATTATCTTTTGGGGGTTTCCAGTTTGCCTGCAAAGTTACAAAAAAAAATGGAAAAAACAAAAAAACTTTGTTTTTTTTCTTGGGGAGCTGGCTGAACTAGCCAAACTAGCCGAGCTAGCCTAACTAGGATTTTTTTTTAAAATATAGCAGGGCTAGTCATACTAGGTTGGCTAGCTGTGCCTAGCCCTGCTAGATGATATTAAAGCTTTGCCAGCTCGAGCACTTTGTCAACGGCGGCGCTGAGTCCATCGGCGTTCTTACCACCAGCCTGGGCAAAGTGAGGCTGACCGCCACCACCACCCTGGATGAGCTTGGCGGCCTCGCGAACCATCTGACCGGCATTCAGTCCGTGGTCGCTAACCATATCGTCGCTCATCATGATGCTAAGCTGTGGTTTGTTGTTATCGTGGGTGCCCAATACACACAGCAGTGAACCCTCGACAGCTGCACGAATCTTAAAGGCCAGATCCTTGGCAGCAGCAGGATTCATAGGCAGAACGGCCGAAACAACCTTGACGCCGTTAACCTCGCGTGCTTTCTCTACCAACTGCTTGGCAGCGCGCTCTACAGCCTGTGCCTGGAATGATTCGATCTCTTTCTTCATCGAGTCGTGCTCTTCGATATACTTACGGATAACACCCTGCAGATCCTTAGCGTTGTTGAAGAAAGCCTTGACAGCCTTCAGCATATCTTCGGTCTGGTAGATGAGCTCCTCGCACTCCTGACCTGTCTTGGCTTCGATACGACGGATGCCGGCAGCTACGCTGCTCTCTGAGATAATCTTGAAGAAACCGATACGTCCGGTGCTTGAAGCGTGGATACCACCGCAGAACTCGCATGAAGGACCGAAGCGAACTACACGCACCTTATCGCCGTACTTCTCACCGAACAGGGCGATAGCACCTAATTTCTTTGCCTCGTCGAAAGGTACGTCGCGGTGCTCGTCGATATGGATGTCCTGACGGATCATATCGTTTACCATGCGCTCAACTTCACGCAACTGCTCATCGGTAACCTTCTCGAAATGTGAGAAGTCGAAACGCAGGGTGTCGGGGCTTACAAACGAACCCTTCTGCTCTACGTGGTCGCCCAGAATCTGCTTCAAGGCATAGTCGAGCAGGTGAGTAGCGGTATGGTTTGCGGCCGAAGCGTTGCGCTTGTCGGTATCCACGCAAGCCATGAACTGGGCTGCAGGATCCTTGGGCAACTGCTTTACGATGTGAACGCTCTGGCCATTCTCGCGTTTGGTGTCGATGATGTTGATGGTCTCAGCCTCGTTAACGAGTACACCGCAATCACCAACCTGTCCACCCATCTCACCATAGAATGGGGTGTTATCGAGTACCAACTCATAGAACTCATTCTTTTTCTGAGTGACCTTACGGTAGCGGATGATATGGCACTCGTATTCGGTATAGTCGTAGCCTACAAAGGCTTGCTCTCTAGTAGAACTAGCCTGACTAGTATCGCTAGTTACTTCTACCCAGTCGCTGTTCTCAACGGCAGCGGCATTACGGGCACGGTCCTTCTGCTTCTGCATCTCAACATTGAACTGCTCCTCATTAACGGTGAAGCCGTTTTCGCGGCAGATAAGCTCGGTGAGGTCGAGTGGGAAGCCGTAAGTGTCGAACAAACGGAAAGCCTGTACACCATCCAACTCGGTCTTGCCCTCAGCCTTGAGGGTATTCATAGCATCGTTCAGCATGCCGATACCCTTTTCGAGGGTACGGAGGAACGACTCTTCCTCTTCCTTGATGACCTTGGTAATGAGCTGCTGCTGAGCCTCCAATTCGGGGAAGGCACCGCCCATCTCGGCTACGAGTGTTGGAACGAGCTTATACAGGAAACCATCTTTCTGGTTCAAGAATGTATAAGCGTAACGTACGGCGCGGCGCAGGATACGACGGATGACATAACCTGCCTTGGCGTTAGAAGGCAGCTGACCGTCGGCGATTGAGAATGCAACGGCACGCAAGTGGTCGGCGCAAACGCGCATGGCCACGTTGATGCTAGTTTGACTAGCCGCACTAGCCGCACTAGCCTGGCTAGGATTACTTGCTTGGCTAGTTTCTTCCTCAAAGGTGAGGTATTTCAGGCCGGTGATTTGCTGCTCGGCCTTGATGATGGGCTGGAATACGTCGGTATCATAATTAGAGTGCTTGCCCTGCATCATGCGGACCAGACGCTCGAAGCCCATACCGGTATCGATGACGTTCATTGACAGAGGCTCGAGTGAACCATCGGCCTTGCGGTTGAACTGCATGAATACGATGTTCCAGATTTCAATGACCTGTGGGTCATCCTGGTTTACCAGTTCGCGACCGGTCTTGCCGCTGGCAGCCTTCTGCTCAGGGGTGCGGCTATCTACGTGGATCTCGGAGCAAGGACCGCAAGGACCTGTATCGCCCATCTCCCAGAAGTTATCGTGCTTGTTACCATTGATGATGTGATCCTCGGGTACGTGCTTAGCCCAGTACTTGGCAGCCTCGTCGTCGCGAGGGATGTTCTCCTCGGGCGAACCCTCGAATACGGTTACATAGAGATCCTCGGGGTTCAGCTTCAATACGTCAACCAGATATTCCCATGCCATGTCGATGGCGCCCTCCTTAAAGTAGTCGCCAAAGCTCCAGTTACCCAGCATCTCGAACATGGTGTGGTGATAAGTGTCGTGGCCCACCTCTTCAAGGTCGTTGTGCTTTCCTGATACGCGCAGGCACTTCTGTGTATCCGCTCGACGGCGTGGCTCTGGATCGCGTGTGCCCAGAATGATATCTTTCCATTGGTTCATACCTGCGTTCGTAAACATCAGGGTGGGATCGTCCTTGATCACCATAGGGGCTGATGGTACGATAGCGTGCTGCTTCGACTCGAAAAACTTCTTGAATGAGTCGCGAATCTCATTTGCTGTCATCATCTTGTTTTCTATTTGACAATATACTATTTACCATTTATAAATTTGGCTGCAAAGTTACACATTTTTTTCGTAAAAGTTTTGAGATTTCGGTTAAAAAGTTTACCTTTGCAGCAAAATAGTAGTAATTATGGCACTGAATTTGAATAGGAGGCTGAAAACGTACTACTCCATTAAGGAGGTGGCCGAGATGTTCGAACTGAACGAGAGTACGTTGCGCTACTGGGAAACAGAATTTCCTTTCCTGAAACCAAAGACTTCGGGGACTGCGAAAATACGTCAGTATCAGGAGAAGGATCTGGAGCAAATCCGCCTGATACATAATCTAGTGAAAGTGCGTGGATTTAAGATTGCTTCGGCACGTGAGATGTTGACTAAAAACCGACAAGGCGTGCAGAAAACAGCCGATGCTCTGCAGACTCTGATTGAGTTGCGTGAAGACTTGCAAATACTAAAAAAACATCTTGAAGTTCTTTAAATAAAAATAGCCCCGCCAACCGGCGGGGCTTATTGTTTATCGTTTGTGACCTCCAAAATCGTTCTTCGTCTTTTCCTTGAAGGCAGCGCCTTCCTTGAGCATCTCCTGTACGGCACGCTCTAACTGACGGTCGTGACCGTTAAGGTAATCCTCGGGTGTGTTGTAAACCTCGATGTCGGGCTGCAGTGGGGTGTTCTCACCATAGTCGCCACGCACATCGATACGGCCTACCTGTGGAATACCGAATACTACGCCGTTGACAAGCGTCTCCCACCAAACACTGGTGGATGTTCCGGCTACAGGCGCACCAATCAACTTACCAATCTTCATGTCCTGATACTGACGGGGGAATCCGCAGGCATTGCTATAGTCGTCTTCGCACAGGACAACGCACGATGGCTTGTTCCACTGGTCTGCTGGCTCGATACCTAAGTATTTGCCATGAGCCATGAAGTGTGAGTGCTGACGGCCATTGAGCAGATGGCAAAGATCGTCGTGCAGATAGCCACCGCCATTATGGCGCTCATCTACTATCACGGCATCGCGCCCGCGGTTGGTCTCGTTCAGTAGTTCCTCGTACAGCTTACGGAATTTATCGCCGTTCATCGACGAGATGTGTACATAAGCCAAACGGCCGTGTGACAGACTATCAACCAGTTTGCGGTTGCGCTCTACCCAGCGGTCGTAGAGCAGGTTGTTATAAGCCGTGAGCGAGATGCCCTTGACATTTACCTGACGGCCGTTGATGGTGAGGCGTATCAGTTTGCCAGTCTTGCCGGCCAGCAAGGGATAGTAATCGTCGCCCTTCTTGATAGGTGTGCCGTCGATGGCCTCGATAATGTCGCCTGCCTTTACGCCGGTGTGACGGATGGCTAAAGGCGATCCCTTCGGAATCTCGGCAATCTTCAGTCCGTCGCCTTTGTAGCTGTCGTCGAAGAATAAGCCCAACGAGGCTGTGCGGAACTCAACAGGCGTTTGGTAGCGGGCACCAGTATGCGAGGCGTTCAGTTCGCCAAGCATCTCGGCCAGCATATCGCGAAAATCGTATGTATTGTTGATGTGAGGCAGGAACTTTTCGTAGATTTTCTTATAGCCAGCCCAATCCACGCCATGCAGGTCGTCGCGATAGAACTTATCGTCAACCTGACGCCAGATATGCTCGAACAGATGCTGGCGCTCTTCAAACGGACGGTTGTTGAAGTCGGCTTCGAAATCAATAGCCTTACGGCTGCCTTTCGCGATGTCGATACGGCGCAGCGAACCCTTATTCATAAAGAATAGGTTTTTACCTTTCTTGTCGGCAGAGAAACGGTTGTTGCCTACACCGCGAACCAATAGTTCGCTCTTGTCTTCCAATAAGTCGTACTTCCACAGGTCGTAGCCATCCTCGTAGGCGGCCTGGTAATACAGCGTGTCGCCCTTGGGTGTGAGGTAGGCATCGCCCAAACGGGTAGAGTGGGAGGTGAGGCGTACAATACGGTCGCGAGCATTCTCCAGATCGAACGTCAGAGGCTCAACGGCAGTTTTCTTGTCCTTACTATCGGTAGCCGTGTTTTCTTTTTTGGCAGGCTTGTGAGCCTCGTCGTAGATGGCCTTCTCCTCCTTCGACATCTGGAAACGTTCGTAGGCATCGATATCAAAGAACATCAGGAAATAGTCGTTCTGCCATCCGTGTCCGCCGTGGTTCTTGAAGCCTCTGCGGTTGCTTGTGAACAGCATGGCCTTTCCACCGAGAACCCAGTGAGGGTTCATGTCGTAGTAAGAACTATTGGTCAGATTATAGGGTTTCTGTTTACCCGAGGCATCAATCAGCGCAATATCATCGTGGTGGTAGCCGCCATCGCCGTAGTAGGTGGCCAGCAGCCAACGGCTGTCGGGGCTCCACTCAAAGTCGATGTCGCCATCAGAATATGAGAAGAGGTTCTTGCCATCCATGACGGTACGGATTTTCTTTGTGGCCAAATTGATGATACGGATGGTGCCGCGATCCTCGAAGAAAGCCAGCTCTTTACCGTCGGGACTATAACGTGGATAGAACGAGGTGTGGTTTTGCTTGGTGAGCTGCTCCTCGGTCAGGTCGGTAGCATAGGTAAACTGCTTTTCGTCCTTGTTTTTGATAGTTGTCTGATAGATATTCCAGCAACCATTACGCTCAGAGGCGTAGGCCAGCGAACGGCCATCGGGTGAGAAACACAGGTTGCGCTCCAGTTCGGGGGTGTCGGTGATGCGACGGGTGGTCTTGTAATCGGTTGCAGTTACATATACCTCGCCGTGAATCACAAAAGCCACCTCTTTGCCGCTGGGTGATGCCACAACCTCGGTAGCACCCTTGGTAAGCACTTCACGGATGAGATCACGGTCGCTATTGTCGCTGACAATGCTGATATTTACACGCTGAGGCTGACTGCCCTGACGAACGGTGTAAATCTCTCCATCGTAGCCATAGCACAAGGTGCCATTGGCAGCAGCGCTGAGAAAGCGTACAGGATTGGTCTTGTGATGGGTAATCTGCTGATTTTGTTTGCCATCCAGACTACGATACCATATGTTAAAGGTTCCGTCCTGTTCGCTCAGGTAATAGTAGCCCTTGCCGTCGGCAGTCCAAACGGGTGTGCGGTCTTCGCCAGCAAAATCGGTAAGTTTGGTGTATTTACCTTTCGACAGCATCCAGATGTCGCGGCAGATAGCCGACTTGTGGTGCTTGCGATACATATCCTCGCTGCCTTTGATGTCGTGATAGAGCACATCGCCCGTTTTACGGTTGATGTTGATATCAGCCATCATCAGACCCGAAAACAGATGAGGACGACCGCCCTTAACGCTCACCTCGTAAACCTGTGGAAATTTGCCAAGACTTGGGATGATGCTCTGTCGTGTAGGCATGTCGGCCATGCTGAACAGCAGGTGGTCGTTGTCGGTAAATGTCATGAGGTTCTTAAAATGACTACTGCTGGTAATCTGTTGTGGCTGTCCACCTTTGCTGGGCATTATCCATACGTTGATACCATCTTCGCGGTCGGAAGCGAAGGCCAGCTTGCTACCGTCGGGGCTCCACACGGGGCAGTAGTCGTAAGCTGGGTTGGTGGTAAGTTGTTTGGCTGTGCCACCAGTAACAGGCACAGTAAACAGATCGCCCTTGTATGAAAATGCAATCGTCTGTCCGTCGGGCGAAATGGTGCAGTAGCGCATCCAGAGCGGGCGCTCCTGAGCGATAGCCGCAATAGACAGTGTTGCAGTTAAAAATGATAAGAGTAGTTTTTTCATAAATATACCTTATTATAATAATGAGTGAGTGTTGGGTGTTGAGTTGTTTGGTGTTGGTTATAACCTTGGGACCCAACCGTCGTTTCTGTTAAATACTTCTTTGGGTGTAATCTTAGCAGCCTCTTTCTTGGTGAGCTGACGGCTCCAGGCTACGCGCTGACTGGTGTTAGCACCGGCACCCCGGTTGTTATATTCCAGATAACGGGCAGTCTGCTCGCGATGTTTCTCCCAGTTGTGCCAACCTTCTGGACGGATATGACTACCCAACTCGCAATTCATAAAGAGTGTGTAGCCGTAGTCGCGCCAAGGGCGACCTAAATAAACTTTGTTGGCATCGGGTGTTGCAATCAGACGGCAGTTGTTGAAGATGTAACCGTAAGGCTGAGTCTGCGGTGTTGAGGCTGCTGTGACATATGAGTTGATACGACTCTCGATGGTGCACCCTTCGAACCAGGCGGTAGAAGGACCAAAGATAAAATCGGTGGTGCCACAGATGAAACAGTCCTTAAAGTAGAGGCGCGTGCCAGCCACACCAGTGTAAACGGTATCCTGATGACCGATGAATCGACAGCCAATGAAAACCAGACGATCGCCCTCGGTATGCAGTGCTACAGCCTGACCTAAACGGGCCGAATTGTTCTCGATGGTGATATTCTTCAGGGTGATATCGTTACCTTCAATCTTCAGGGTGTAAGTGCGGAACGTACCCATGGCTTTGCCTGTTTCGGGACGGGCGATATTGGCATGGTCGTCGTAGGTGATGATGGTTTTCTCGGCATCCTCACCACAAATTTCGATGTTCTGCAACCATGAAGGGATAATCAGTTTCTCTTTGTATGTGCCGTTTTTTACAAAAATTACCTTATGGTAATCCATGAACGCACGACAAACCTCGATGGCTTCATCCACCGTGCGGAACTGGCCCGTACCGTCGCGGGCAACCACAATGGTATCGGGATTGTCGTATTTGCTGGCTGCCAAGCCAACTTGAGCAGTGGTCATGAAGGCCAGTAATAGTAGTAGTTTTCTCATTGTTTGTTTATTTACATTATTTCGCTTATTTCCTTGATATCCTGAATCTTTTTAAGATTCTCTATGATGGCTCGTACGTTGTCGCGGTCGTGAACGCGCATTTCGATGGTGCCTTCGAAGATGCCTTCTTCGCAGGTAATGAGAATCTTGTGGATATTGACATTCATCTCGGATGAGATAACCTGCGTCATCTCGCTCAACATGCCCAAACGGTCGATACCGCTGATGCGGATGGTAGCATCGAAGTAGAGCTTCTTATGCATGTCCCACTTGATGTCGAGAATACGATTGCCGTAGCTGGTCTTGAGCTTGTCTGCTACCGGACAGGCACGCTTGTGAATCTCTATCTGGTTCTTATTGTTGATATAGCCTAAAGCATCGTCGCCTGGGATGGGGTGACAACAACCCATGAACTTAAACTGGTTGTAGTTCTCTTCAGAGATATATACCGGTTTCTTGCGGTTGAACTTCTCGGGCACCACAAACAGCTCATGACGGCTGTGCTCCTCTTTTTTCTTCTTGCCCACAAAAGGCACAAACTTACGCCAACCAGAATTGCTGTCGGTTTCCTTGTTCTTGCCGTTCAGTTCATCCACATCCTTCTCGCCTAAAAGCACAATCTTTTCGCCTAAGGCTTGGAAGAACTCTGGGCGCTTGTTGTACTCGTGATATTCGGCCAGTTTGTCGGCCAGGGCTACAGTAGGCTCGAAACCATTCTTCTTCAGGAAGGCTGTGAGGATATCCTCGCCCTCGCGCTGTACCTCGCGGTTGTCGCGGCGCAGAATGGCCTGAATCTTGGCTTTAGCCTTGGCGGTAGATACAAAGTTGATCCATGCGGGGTTGACATGCTGTGACTTAGAGGTGAGAATCTCTACCTGGTCGCCACTCTGCAGTTTGTAGCTTAGGGGCACCAGCTTGTGGTTAACCTTGGCGCCAATACAATGACTGCCTAAGAAGGTGTGGATAGAGAATGCAAAGTCGAGTGCCGTACAGCCTGCTGGCAGGGTGCGGATCTCACCTTTGGGGGTGAAGACAAAAATCTCGCTGGCAAACAAGTTCAACTTGATGGTGTCGAGGAAGTCCATAGCATCGGGTTGTGGGTCGTCCAATATCTCCTTGATAGTGCGCAACCACTCGTTCAACTCGTTCTCGTCCTCGGTGTATTCCTCGCCAACACCGTCTTTATATTTCCAATGGGCAGCAAAGCCCTGCTCGGCTATCTCGTCCATACGGTCGGAGCGTATCTGCACTTCAATCCACTGGCCGGTTTTCGACATCAGTGTGACGTGCAGGGCCTGATAACCGTTGGCTTTAGGCTGACTGAGCCAGTCGCGCAAACGGTCGGGGTGCGATTTGTAGATCTTGGAGATAGCCACGTAAATCTTGAAGCACTCGTTGACCTCGTCGTCGCGGTTGTTAGGTGTAAAAATGATGCGCACAGCCAGGATATCGTAGATCTCCTCGAAGCTTACGTGCTTGTTCTGCATCTTGTTCCATATAGAATAAGGTGTTTTTACACGCTCCTTAATCTCGTATTTGATGCCCATCTGTTTCAGGGCCGACTCGATGGGTGACGTGAACTGTGAGAACAGCTCATCGCGGTCCTCGCGCGTCTGTTTCAGTTTTGCTTCAATCTTGGCATATGCATCAGGATGCTCAAACTTGAAACTCAGGTTCTCCAGTTCGCTCTTAATCTTATTCAGGCCCAAACGGTTGGCCAGCGGTGCATAGATATAGAGTGTCTCGCCTGCAATCTTGTACTGTTTGTTGGCCGGTTGACTGTCGAGGGTGCGCATGTTGTGCAAACGGTCGCAGATTTTGATGATAATCACACGGATATCATCGCTCATGGTGAGAAGAAGCTTCTTGAAGTTCTCGGCCTGTGCCGAAGCCTGCTCACCAAAAATACCACCACTGATCTTGGTCAAGCCATCAACAATCTGGGCTATCTTGGCGCCAAAAATGTTTTCGATATCTTCCACGGTATAGTCGGTGTCTTCTACCACATCGTGCAACAGGGCTGCACAGATACTGGTAGAACCTAGGCCCACCTCGCTACAGGCTATCTGTGCCACAGCGATGGGGTGCATGATATACGGCTCGCCCGACAGGCGGCGAACACCCTTGTGGGCTTGACGTGCAAAGTTAAAGGCCTTTGTGATGAGGTCGACTTTTTTGCGATGACGTGACGAAATATAATCGTTCAACAATTGCTGAAACGCCTCGTTGATCATCTGATCATCTTTTTCTTCTTGGGTTAATTGCCTTTCTTCTGTCATACCTCTTTTACTTCATTTATAAACGTCAAATCTGCTTTATCTTACTCGGAGCTTCTTACCAGCTCGGATATTATTGCCACGGAGACCGTTGAGTCTTTTCAGTTTTGCAACGGTAGTGCCATTACGACGGGCTATCTCGCCCAGTGTCTGACCAGGGCGGATGGTGACGCTGGAACCGCCACGGCGTGAATTGCGACTGGCGCGACTACTGCGACCGCGTCGGCTGCTCTTCTTGCTGCGGTAGGTGGGCTGGTCGTCGTTAACCTCGGCCACAGCACGCTTGGTGAGCAACTCGTCGGTATGATAGCTATAGATGCTGTCCTGCAGGTCGATAAAGCGGATGGCATCGGCCATAGGCAGGCGGATGGCATGCTTCTTGTTGGCACCAGGCACAATGTCGCGACGATATTCGGGGTTTAACGAACGTAGCATCTCGATATCCAGATCGAGCACGGCGGCCACCTGCTGCAGGTGCACATCGCGATCCACCACTACTGTGTCAGTCTGCAGAGGCAGACGGGTGTTCATGGGGCAGATGTTATGCTCGCAATAATAATTCATGGCGTAGTTGGCTGCGATGAAAGCTGGCACATAACCACGTGTTTCAGCAGGCAGATAAGGGTATAGCTGCCAGTAGTCCTTCTCGCCTCCGGCACGGTGGATGGCCTTGTTGATGTTGCCAGGCCCGCAGTTATAAGCGGCAATCACCAGATTCCAGTCGCCAAACACACGATACAGGTCGCGCAGGTAGCGGGCGGCAGCATACGATGCCTTGACGGGATCTCGGCGCTCATCCACCAGTGAGTTTACTTCCAGGCCGTATTGTTTGCCGGTCGTTAACATGAACTGCCATAAGCCAGTGGCGCCAACACGAGATACGGCCTTGGGGTTCAGGGCACTCTCGATAACAGGCAGATACTTGAGTTCAAGAGGAACCTGATAAGCATCGAGGGCCTCTTCGAAGATGGGAATGTAGAAATTAGCTGCACCCAACATCAGACTGACCGAATGGCGCAGGCGACCCATGTAACGGTCGATGAAGCGCTGTACGATATCGTTGTAGGCCATCTCCATGACAGTAGGCATACGGCGAAGTCGTTCAATATACTCCTCTGGTGTGTAGGTGGGGTTCTCATCCTTCATCTCGCAATCGCCCTTGCTCAGATAAGTCTTGGTCATGTAGAGCTCGAGCAGACTGTCGAGGTTGAATGTCATGGCCTCGGGAAACTCGATGAGCTCCTCGTTGCCCTGCATGTCTCTTACTGAAATCTCATCCTCGATGGGGGCGAACAGGCTGTCAACCTCTTCTTCTTCCTCCTCTTCGGGATCGTCTAAAACAGTCTGTGCCGACAGCGGTGCGCTGCTAAAGAGCAGTACCGCAAAACTTAAAATCTTTATATAACTCTTTACTATCATATTCCATTAAAATTTGATGTTACATTGCACCCCAACAGCTCCGGTATTGAGCGGGTTGCGTGAGGTGTGGGTGTCGAGAATGGTGGGCTCGATGCTCAGACTCAGATCTTTACTGATATCGAACACCGACAGCTCAGCATCCACGTAAGCGTCGATGACTGAAAGAGCATAGACGCCTACCAGTACAAAGAAACTCATATCGCGCCAACGACGGTAGCGATCCTTACGCTGCTTGAAGAGTTTCTTGTATCGCTCTTCCTGTCCTTCGATTTTGGCGCCGTTGTGCAAGAACTGATTGTAACTCTGTGTGCCAGGGTCGTTGTCCATGATATCGATATAGGCCTGTGAGTAGTCCTTATACATGGTGTTATTCCAGTTCATGGCGTACAGACAACCCACAAAACCGCCGTAAACCAACGGTAGTTTCCAGTACTTGCGGTTGTATATCTGTCCGCCGCCAGGTATTACCAGAGCCAGCCACAATGCGCGTTTAGGGTCAGGGCGCCAGGTGCTCATGTCCTTGAGAGGCTTGGTGGGGATGCGAGTCGAATCGACCAACAGCGACACCTCGTTATTGATGGCTTTCGACAACGAGTCGTGCTCCAATACCACTTCCTCTTGAGCTCGGACGGTTCCGAAACCTGTGGCCAGTAGCATGCCCGTTATCAACAGCTTACATCTATTCTTCATTTCCTTGTTTTACTTCTTCTTCAGTTTGTCGAAGACATTCATGATATACTCCAACTCATCCTCGTTGGCAAATGAAATGCTGATACGCCCCTTCGACTGGGCTGAGCAGGTCATCTGTACTTTTACCTTAAACAAATCCGACAGACGGTCTCTGAGAATACTGTATTCCAGTGGCAGCTGGTTGGGAGCCACGGTCTTGCGGGCGTTCTGCAGGGTGTCGCCGTTCTTCACCATCTGTACCATCTCCTCTACCTTACGAACCGAGTAACCGTTGCGGTGAATATCCTTAAACAGCTTGAGTTGTGCTGAAGGACTGTCGAGTGAGAGCAGTGCACGGGCATGCCCCATGTCGATATCGCGGTTCTTCAGTGCCATCTGTATCTGTGCAGGCAGCTTGAGCAAGCGCATATAGTTGGTAATCGATGTGCGGCTCTTGCCGAGTCGTTCCGACATGCGCTCCTGCGTCATGCCCGTTGATTCCGACAGGCGCTGGTAAGCCAAGGCTATTTCGATGGCGTTCAAATCCTCACGCTGAATATTCTCAACCAGTGCCATCTCCATGGTCAGCTTATCGTCGGTGGTCTTGATATAAGCAGGGATAGCTGTTAATCCTGCCAACTGTGATGCACGCCAACGGCGCTCACCGGCAATAATCTGATAGTGTCCCGATGGCATCTCACGAACAGTGATGGGGGTGATGATGCCAATCTCACGGATGCTGGCTGCCAACTCGTTGAGTGCGTTCTCGTCGAACTCATGTCGTGGCTGGTCTGGGTTTGGTTCAATCAAATCGATGGCTATCTCGTTCAGGTTTGATGTACCTTTGGTATTGATGTCGTTAGTGTTTATAAGTGCATCGAGCCCCATGCCTCTGCCGGTGCCGATGTTGTCGAGTCCGCGACCCAATACGTTGTGGTCGTATTTCTTTCTTACTGCCATAGTTATTTTTTGTTCTTAAAGATGATTTCCTGAGCCAGCGCCAGGTGGTTTTTGGCACCTGTTGAGTCGGCATCATAGAGGATTACGGGCAGACCATGACTGGGTGCCTCGCTTAATTTAACGTTACGCTGAATAACGGTTTTGAACACCAGCTCCTGGAAGTGGCGCTTCACCTCGTCGTAAATCTGGTTGGCCAGGCGCAGACGACTATCGTACATCGTCAGCAAAAAGCCTTCTATCTCGAGCGTTGGGTTCAATTTATTCTTGATGATCTTGATGGTGTTCAGCAGTTTACTGATACCCTCCAGGGCAAAGTATTCGCACTGTACAGGGATAATCACCGAGTCGGCTGCTGTGAGTGAGTTAACGGTGATGAGACCCAATGACGGCGAACAGTCGATGAGGATAAAGTCGTACTCATGACGAATAGGCTCAAGCATGTTCTTAATCACTTTCTCGCGATCGTTCAGGTTCAGCATTTCAATCTCGGCACCAACCAGGTCGATATGGCTGGGGATGATATCCAATCCGTCGATATCGGTGGTGTAGATGGCATCACGTACATCGGTTTTGTTGATGATGCACTCGTATAACGAGCATTCCACATCCTTGATGTCCACACCTAATCCACTCGATGCGTTGGCCTGAGGGTCGGCATCGACAACCAATATCGTTTTCTCCAACGTGGCCAGCGATGCAGCCAAGTTAATGGTAGTGGTGGTTTTGCCTACACCGCCTTTTTGGTTTGCTAAAGCAATAATCTTTCCCATTTGATTTTTACTTAATCTTGATAAAAATAAGAAATTTGGCCACAAAGTTACTAAAAAATTGAGAATTAATCATTATGAATTAAGAGATTTTTGTAACTTTGCAGCCAAATTATTATTATTTTATGGAAATTAAACGACCTTTATTGCTCATTTCGAACGATGATGGCTATCAGGCAAAAGGTATTAATTCTCTGATAGACATGCTGAGGGATATGGCTGATATCATTGTTTGTGCACCCGACGATGCCCGTAGTGGCTACTCGTGTGCCTTTTCGGCTGGTATCCCCTTGCGCCTGAATCTGCAGCGAAAAGAGCAGGGAGTAGAGGTGTGGAGTTGTAATGGTACCCCCGTTGATTGCGTAAAGATGGCTCTGGCAAATATCTGTAACCGCCAACCCGATATGGTGATTGGTGGTATTAATCATGGCGATAATGCATCGGTAAATACTCACTATAGTGGAACGATGGGGGTAACCATCGAGGGCTGTCTGAAGTATATCCCTTCGGTGGCTTTCTCGCTTTGCAATCAGCATCCTGACGCCGATTTTGAACCCTTGCGACCTTATGTTCGTGAAATTACCAAAAAGGTGCTCTGTGAGGGCCTGCCCAAAGGCGTGTGTTTGAATGTGAACTTTCCTCTGGTCGAGAAATATCAGGGGGTAAAGGTGTGTCGTATGGCATTTGGTACGTGGTATAACGAAACCGAGATGCATCATCATTCACGTGGCTACGACTACTGGTGGATGATAGGTCACTACCGTAATGACGAACCTGATGCCGAGGATACCGATAACTGGGCGCTGCACCATGGTTTTATTGCCATTACGCCAACCCAGATAGATGTGACGGCCTATCAGGCCATGGATCTCATAAAAGGCTGGAACCTATGAAGTACTATCTGATAGTTGGCGAGGCCTCGGGCGATTTGCATGCTTCACATCTGATGCGGGCATTGAAAGATATTGACGATGAGGCTGATTTCCGTTTCTTTGGTGGCGACCTGATGGCAGCCGTTGGTGGCACCCGTGTTCGCCATTATAAGGAATTGGCCTATATGGGCTTTATTCCTGTGCTGCTGCACCTGCGAACCATACTCCGCAATATGAGGATGTGTAAGCAGGATGTGGTGGATTGGCATCCCGACTGTTTGATTCTGGTGGATTATCCTGGCTTTAATTTGAAGATCGCAGAGTTTGTAAAAAGTCATACAAATATTCCGGTATATTATTATATATCTCCCAAGATATGGGCGTGGAAAGAGTACCGTATCAAAAATATCAAACGCGATGTCGATCAGCTTTTCTCGATTCTGCCTTTCGAGGTGGAATTCTTTGAGAAGAAGCATCACTATCCTATCCATTATGTTGGTAATCCAACAGCTGCAGAGGTGAAAGAGTTTCTGGCAGCTCCAAGTCCTGCCTTGGGAAGCTTGGATGGAAAGCCTGTCATCGCCTTGTTGGCTGGGTCGAGAAAACAGGAGATAAAGGATAACTTACCTGCCATGCTGGAGGCTGTGAAATCTTATGAAAATGATTACCAAATTGTGGTGGCTGGTGCTCCCGGTATTGAACCTTCGTACTATCAGCAATTTATGCGGTCTTCACAGTCGGAAATTGTGTTTGGACAGACCTATGCTTTGCTTGCAAAGTCCTATGCAGCTTTGGTAACCAGCGGTACCGCAACACTCGAAACCTGCTTGTTTGGTGTGCCGCAAGTGGTGTGTTATAAAATCCCCATGCCTGCTGTTTTGGGATTCTTGCGCCACCATTTGCTAAAAGTAAAATATGTTTCGCTTGTAAACCTTGTGGCTGGTCGTGAAGTAGTGAAGGAATTGCTCGAAGATTTTTCGGTAGGTCGTATTCGTAGTGAGCTTGCGAAAATCCTCTCTGGAACAGAGCGCGATCGTATGCTCGAAGGCTATCAAGAGGTGAAACGCGCTTTGGGCGACGCGAAAGCACCCGAGAATGCGGCTCGGCTGATGATTGAGTGCATAAAACACAGATAAGTATGTGTGATTTGATAACTTATATATATATGTTATAATATGAAAAAGATTTTTTGTTTAGCGTTGATGGCTGTAGCAGCAATGAGCGTTTGTGCACAGAATGTGCAGTTGCATTATGATTTTGGTCGTAATTTCTACTCTGATGAGGAAGCTGGTCGTCAGAAGGTTACCATGACGCTCGAGCAGTTTAAGGCCGACCAGTGGGGTTCGTGGTTCTACTTTGTGGATATCGATTTTAGTCGTAAGTTCACCGAGGGTGCTTATGGTGAAATCTCTCGTGAGTTTAATATAGGTAAGAAGGGCTTTGCTGCCCATGTGGAGTATGATGGCGGACTGAATCGTTTCGGTTCGTTCCAGCAGGCAGGACTGATTGGTGCTGCATGGAATGGTCATAATGCCGATTTCTCAAAGACCTACTCGGTACAGTTGATGTACAAACGCTACTTTAAGAGCTACGAGAATACCCACGCCTATAACTCAGTCCAGCTTACTGGTGTGTGGGGCTTGAACTTTGCTGACAACAAATGCCGTTTCTCTGGTTTTATTGATTTCTGGCGAGGCGAAAAGGCTAATGGGCATGGTCAGTTGGTTCTGCTCACCGAGCCACAGTTGTGGTACAATGCCACCGAGCATTTCAGTATAGGTACCGAGGTTGAGGTTAGCAACAACTTTGTTTATAACACCTATAACGATAAAAAGTTCTTTATTAACCCAACTCTCGCAGTTAAGTGGAACTTCTAAGGATGTAACCCTATATTCGGGCTGATAGATGTAATCGCCCGATTCGAATAGTAAATCACTTGGTTCAACGAATCCGTTGAGCCAAGTGTTTTTTTGTGTGCTCTTGCGCCACTGAAAAAATATCGCCAAAAGCTTGCAGGTTTGATAATTATTGTTTATATTTGCGGCAGGAAGATACTACAGAGAACCTAAAAACAATTTGACCTATGACAAAACGCTTGATGTATTTGAAGGCCACTACGATGGTCGTATTATTCGCTTTCGGCATGGTGGCATGTAGTGTGGATTATGATGGTAACCATGAAAATGATGCAGATTTGATTGGAACGTGGGATGCCATCAGCGAGCAGTTCTATGCTGATAACGAAGGTTACGGTCTGCCAGGTCCTGCAGGTGGCTATTGGGTAATAACAGCCCGCACCATCACCGAGTACCAGCAGGTAAATGCTGCAGTCTGTACCACTGCTGGCTACACTTTTGATGGGCGACGATTGAATATCGACGGTCGAACCGCTTGTGAGGTGGTTACGCTAACCCAACGGCTGATGCTGCTGCGCAAACAGGTGCAACAAGGGGTTTATCAGGAAATAACCTTTAAAAGGCGATAAAAAATATGGGAGCTAACGGATGATTCGTTGGCTCCCATGTTGTAATGATATTCTTATCTGTTAGATGGGCAGTGAGAATACAAAGCGTGAACCGCCATGGAAATCGGTGTCGAGGCGTATATCGCCACCAAGACGGCGGGCGATGCTACGTGCTACAGTTAGACCGATGCCATAACCCTCGAAGAAATCGTTGAGCTTAACGTATGGCTCGAAAATCTTCTCGGCGTAGTCGGAAAGAACGCCTGTGCCAGTATCTTCAACGCAGAACTCCAGATTTGAATCTGTTACGTTGATGAGCAGCAAAATCTCGCCTTGGGCGGTGAACTTCATGGCATTGTCGAGTAGTGCTACCAATGCGCGCACAGCGTGCTTGCTGTTGGTGAATACCATGGTGGCTTGAGCCTCCTCTACCATCTGGCACTTGAACTCGGCCTTCTGGTAGGTCTGGATGCCTGACTCCTGGATGGCCATTGCGGCGATATCCTGAGCCATCACGTTATCCTCGCACTGTATGGGCTGCTCCATCTCGATGTCGATAACATTGAGTATCTGATTGGCTGTCAGAGCGATGTTGCCAGCATTAGGATGGGTGTAGTCTAACTTCTGTTTGATACCCTCGGCATATTGCTCAATCATGTTCTTCTTCTTGAGCATGGTCTCCTCAAGTTTCTGCTTAGCAGCCATCAACTCGTTAGACTGCTTCTCGATGGCTTCTTTTACCTTCAATACTTTCTGCTTCTCCTCTTCCATCTTATCGAAAGCCATCAGGGCTTCTTCATAACCCTGACCAACGTTGTCGAAGTTCTGCTCGAGGGAACGGTAGTCCTTGAGCAACTTCTCCATCTCGTTGACACGCTTCTGGTAGTCCTCGAGCAACTGCTTGCCCTCGGCCTCCTGCTCACGACTGTGCTTGATTTTCATCTGCAAAACAACGCAGACGATGAGGAGTATAATAACAAGTGAGACAACCAGCCAGATCATATGCTATGCTTTTTTCTGTTCTACCTTCATAAACTTGGTGAATCCGGTCATAGCCAGAATCTTGTAGATTTCGGGTGACACGTTGGTGATCTTGAACTGACCCTTCAGCTGAGTAACGGTGCGCATGGTCTTCTGGATGATACGCAAACCAGAACTGGCCATATAGGTGAGTTCTGTGCAGTCCATTTCGAGGTCAACACCTCCCTCTTTTAAGGCGGGCTGGATATCCTGCTCGAACTGGTTGGCGTTCATAGTGTCGATTCTTGAACCTGTTTTAATAATGGTTTTTCCACCTTCTTTGATAATCTGTGTCATAATATGTGTTATCTAATTGTTTTGTAATTAATCAGCTAAATCTTTTTTCATGGTGAGCAGGTTCTTGCCCTCCAGACGTTGATAAGTAACTTCGTTCATAATGTTCTTAACAATGTAGATGCCCAAACCACCCAGCTCGCGGTCGGCTGGATCAGTAGTAGTGTCGATGTCCTCCTTCATGGTAGGATCAAACTCGCGGCCTTTGTCACTAAGTACAAATGTAAGAGTGTGGCCAGCGCACTCAGCAGTCAGTTCAATGTCGGCAGTTTTCCCTTCTGGATAAGCGTAGAAGATAACGTTAGATACCATTTCTTCCATTACCAGGTTCAGGTTCATCAGTAGCTCCATGTCGAGCTGAAGTTCCTCTCCAATCTCTTCGATGAAGGCATTTACTTTCTCTAATTCGCCAACCTGATTCTTAATCTTAATTTCTTTTTTCATGTAAAAATGCTAAAATTGGATGTTATAATTCGAATTAATGGTGCAAAAGTAAGTAAAAAATCTGATTCGAACAAACCTTTTAAGAAAAATTTATTTATTAATAAGGTTTTTCTTGGAATATCTACAATGAGAGGCCATTGTCGATAACGATCCTTCGCATGTTCTTGAGCAAATCACTGGCAAAGATGAAGTCGGTGAGACGGGGATTGTCGGCACCCATTACCTGACTGCTTATACCTTGCCATTCCTTGCTCCCTTCGTAAATAAAAATAATATTTTCGCCTATGCCCATTACCGAATTCATGTCGTGAGTGTTGATGATGGTGGTCATATTATACTCCTGGGTGATGGAGTGCAATAATTCGTCGATGACAAGTGAGGTTTTGGGGTCGAGACCCGAGTTGGGCTCATCGCAAAACAGATACTTGGGGTTGAGGGCGATAGCGCGGGCGATAGCTACACGTTTCTGCATGCCACCTGATATCTCGCCGGGGAATTTTTCGTCGGCTCCCGTGAGATTTACACGGTCCAGGCATTCTTGGGCTCGACGCATGCGCTCGCGCAGAGTCATCGACGAAAACATGTCGAGTGGAAACATGACGTTCTCGAGTACGGTCATCGAATCGAAGAGAGCGGCGCTTTGGAATATCATACCCATCTCGCGGCGCATCATTACCTTTTCGTGTTTGCTCATGCTTACAAAATTACGACCGTCGTACAGAATCTCGCCACTGGTCGGTTCGAGAAGTCCGACAAGATTTTTCATCAATACCGTCTTGCCGGAACCACTCTGGCCAATGATGAGATTTGTCTTGCCGTCTTCGAATACGGTATTGATATCTTTCAGGACATCTTTGTCCTCGAAACTCTTATATAGGTGCTTGACTTCGATCATGACAGTAGCTGGGTTAAGAAAACATCTGAAAAAAGAATAAGAACGCTCGAGGTGACAACAGCATCGGTTGATGCTTTTCCTACGTTTACGCTGCCGCCTTCGACTGTGTAGCCGCAGAAGGCGGGAACACTGGAGATGATGAAGGCGAAAAACTGACTTTTAATGATACTCATCCATACAAACCAAGGGATGAATGCATGTTGTAAGCCGGCCGTCAGGTCGTCGGGTGCGATGATATGTCCTAAATAGGCTGTGCCGTAAGCGCCTATAATGCCCGTGGCCGATGAGAAAATGACCAGAAAGGGCATGATGGTGAGCAGACCGATGATCTTGGGTAGGATGAGGTAGCAGGCAGAGTTGATGCCCATAATTTCAAGGGCGTCTATCTGCTGGGTAACACGCATAGTGCCCAACTCTGAAGCGATGTTTGAACCGACTTTACCTGCCAGAATTAAGCACATGATAGAACTTGAAAACTCCAACAGTAGAATCTCACGTGTGGTGTAGCCTGCTACCCAACGTGGCATCCAAGGACTCTGGATGTTTAACTTCATCTGGATGCAGATGACGGCTCCGATGAAAAACGAGATGATGAGTACGATACCGATAGAGTTGATGCCCAATTGTGTCATCTCGGTAATGTATTGCTTCAGAAACATTCTCATTCGCTCAGGGCGTGAGAAAACACGCCCCATCAGCATTAGATATCGACCAAAGGTGGTCAGCCATTTATGTAATAACATTGCCCACGAACTATTTTATTTGGGTGCAAAGGTAGTTATTTTTTTGGCACGGATTACACGGATTAACACAGATTAATAATAAAAATTTCAAAAAATCCGTGTAATCCGTGTAATCCGTGCCTTATTTTTTGTAACTTTGCAGCCGATTATGGAAGAAGAGCGTATAGTATTACGAACAGAAGGCCTCGTGAAACGCTATGGTAAGCGAACGGTGGTTAATGATGTGAGCTTCGATGTGAAGCAGGGTGAGATTGTGGGACTGCTGGGACCTAACGGTGCCGGAAAAACAACCTCGTTCTATATGACTACGGGATTGATTGTGCCTAATGATGGTCATATTTATCTGGGTGAGGAGGATGTTACCAAATTTCCTGTTTACAAACGTGCTCGTGCTGGTATCGGCTATCTGGCTCAGGAGGCAAGCGTGTTCCGAAAAATGACGGTTGAGGATAATATCCTCTCGGTATTGGAAATGACAGGTAAACCGCGTGATTACCAGTTGAATAAACTGGAAGAACTCATCAGGGAATTCCGTCTGGAAAAGGTTCGTAAGAATTTGGGCGATCGTCTGTCGGGAGGTGAGCGCCGACGTACCGAGATTGCACGTTGTCTGGCCATCGAGCCGAAATTTATTATGCTTGATGAGCCTTTCGCAGGTGTCGATCCTATCGCTGTAGAGGATATCCAACAGATTGTGTATAAGCTGAAATATCTGAACATCGGTATTCTGATTACCGACCATAATGTGGATGAGACATTGGCTATCACCGACCGTGCTTATCTTCTGTTCGAGGGAAGAATCCTGTTCCAGGGAACGCCAGAAGAGTTGGCAGCTAATCAGGTCGTGCGTGAAAAATACCTAACAGAATCGTTCGAGCTGAGGAAAAAGAATTTTCAGCAGATAGAGATGGAACGCAGTGCCAAAGAACAATCGGCTAAAAGTTAAAAAATGAAAAATCGGCGTTGATTACGCCGTTTTTTTGTACTTTTGCACCCCAATATTTGAATATATATTATAAATAAGTACATAAAAAGATGAAAATTTCGTTTGAGTGCGCCGACAAAATCAATGGTCTATTGACTATGACCGTTGAGAAGGCAGATTATCAGGATGCAGTAGAGAAGCAGCTGAAAAATTATCGTAAGAAAGCACAGGTTCCTGGATTCCGTCCAGGTATGGTTCCCATGGGACTGATTAAGAAGCAGTATGGTACAGCAGTGAAGGTTGATGAGGTTAACAAGCTGCTGGGCGAGAAACTGTATGAGTATGTTCGTGAGAACAAAATCCAGATGCTGGGTGAGCCCCTTCCAAATCAGGAGAAGCAGGTTCCTCAGGATTTCGAGAATGCTGATGATCTGACATTTGTGTTCGACATTGCCGTTGCTCCCGAGTTCAAGGCTGAGCTGACTGGCAGAGATAAGATTGACTATTACACTATCAAGGTTGATGATAAGATGCTCGATGAGCAGGTACAGATGTATGCCTCTCAGGCTGGTGAGTTCGTAAAGGCTGAGGTGTTCAGCGGTAACGATACTCTGACTGGTGACATGCGTGAGCTTGACGAGAATGGTAACACCAAGGAAGGTGGTATCACTACCGAGGCTGCTATGGTTATGCCTGCTTATATCAAGGCTGAGGACCAGAAGAAACTCTTCGACGGTGCAAAGGCTGGTGACATCATTACCTTCAACCCCAAGAAGGCTTACCCCGACAACGATGCTGAGGTTGCTGCTCTGCTGAAGGTTAAGAAGGAGGAGGTTAAGGATCTGAATGCTGACTTCAGCTTCCAGATTACTGAGATTCGCCACTTCCAACCTGCTGAGGTTGACCAGAAACTCTTCGACCGTGTATTCGGTGAGGGTGAGGTGAAGGACGAGAAGGCTTTCCGTGCTAAGATTGCTGAGAGCATTGCTCCACAGCTGCAGCAGAACAGTGATTACAAGTTCCTGCTCGATGTTCGTAAGCACATGGAGAAGAAGGTTGGTAAGCTGGAGTTCCCTGAGGCTCTGCTGAAGCGTGTGATGCTGCAGAATAATCAGGATAAGGGCGCTGACTTTGTTGAGAAGAACTTCGAGGGTAGCATTAAGGAACTGGCTTGGCATCTGATTAAAGAGCAGCTGGTAGCCGCTCAGAATATCAAGGTTGAAGAGGCTGATATCAAAAACGTTGCCAAAGAGGCTATGCGTGCCCAGTTCGCTCAGTACGGTATGAGCAATGTTCCGGATGATGTTCTGGAAAACTATGCCAACGAGCAGCTCAAGAAACGTGAGAATATCGACAACTTCGTTGATCGTGCCGTTGATGTTAAGCTTACTGAAGCTCTCAAAAATGTGGTTAAGCTGAATGCAAAAGAGGTCACATTTGAGGAGTTTAATAAGCTTATGACAGAAAAATAAGCTTTTTTAGGAAAAAATAACCCCTAAAATACGAGGGTTATCGACTTTTTGTATTATCTTTGTGTCCCAAACGCAAGATGAGGAAGGTCGATAACCTTTTCTCTATATAAAAAAGAAAGGAATTGATAGTATGAATAATGATTTCAGAAAGTATGCTGTACAGCATTTAGGAATGAATGGTCTGGTGGTCGATGACGTAATCAAGGCCCAGAACCAGTACATGAATCCCTATATCCTTGAGGAGCGTCAGTTGAACGTGACTCAGATGGATGTGTTCTCACGCTTGATGATGGACCGTATCATTTTCCTTGGTACGCAGATAGATGATTATACCGCCAACACATTGCAGGCACAGCTGCTGTTCCTGGATTCAACCGACCCTGGTAAGGATATCTCTATTTATATCAACTCACCTGGTGGTAGCGTAACTGCCGGTCTTGGCATTTATGATACCATGCAGTTTATCACCAGCGACGTGGCTACTATCTGTACAGGTATGGCTGCATCGATGGGCGCTGTTCTGCTTGTAGCTGGTGCTGAGGGTAAGCGCTCAGCTCTGCCACACAGCCGTGTGATGATTCACCAGCCATTAGGTGGCGTGCAGGGTCAGGCTTCGGATATAGAGATTGAGGCCAAGGAGATATTAAAGTTCAAGAAAGAGTTATATACCATTATCTCGGAACATTCGCATACACCATACGATAAGGTTTATGCCGACTCAGACCGTAACTACTGGATGACGGCCGAGGAAGCAAAGGCTTACGGAATGATTGACGAGGTGCTGACCCGGAAGAAGTAATGCCGATGAAGAAAGTATGTAGTTTCTGTGGAAGAGGTGAGAACGAGGTAAAACTGTTGATATCTGGCCTTAATGGTCAGATTTGTGAGAGTTGCGTGGAGCAGGCTTATCAGATTGTGAGTGATAACCTGCGAGAAGCTCCTGCTGCTAAGAAAAAAGGAAAGGCGGCTGAGACCACCGGCACTCTGAAGGTGCCCAAGCCTAAGGAAATTAAAGAATATCTCGATCAGTATGTGATTGGCCAGGACGATGCTAAGCGCTATTTGGCTGTGGCTGTATATAATCACTACAAGCGTTTGCAGCAGCCTGTAGATGATGATGGCGTAGAAATCGAGAAGAGTAATATTATTATGGTGGGTAGTACTGGTACGGGTAAAACCTTGCTGGCACGTACCATTGCCAAATTGCTTGATGTGCCCTTTACCATCGTAGATGCAACGGTGTTCACCGAAGCTGGTTATGTAGGTGAGGATGTGGAAAGCATTCTGTCTCGTCTGTTGCAGGTTGCCGATTATGATGTTGAGGCTGCTCAGCGTGGCATCGTGTTTATCGACGAGATTGATAAGATTGCACGAAAGAGTGACAACCCCTCTATCACCCGCGATGTGAGTGGCGAAGGTGTACAGCAGGGTTTGTTGAAATTATTAGAGGGTACGATGGTGAATGTTCCACCTAAGGGCGGACGTAAACATCCCGATCAGGACTATATCCATGTTGATACCCGTAATATCCTGTTTATTTGTGGCGGTGCCTTTGATGGTATTGAGCGTAAGATTGCCCAGCGTATGAACACCCATGTGGTAGGTTATAACTCGGTAACCAACGTCAGAAAGATTGATAAGAACGATTTGATGAAGTACATCGTACCTCAGGATCTGAAGTCGTTCGGACTGATTCCTGAGATTATCGGTCGTTTGCCAGTGCTTACACACCTGAACCCGCTGGATCGTCAGGCTTTGGAGCGTATTCTGACTGAACCTAAAAACTCTATCATCCGCCAATACAAAAAACTGTTTGAGATGGATGGCGTGGCGCTGACCTTCGATCAGGAGGCACTCGACACATTGGTTGACAAAGCTGTGGAGTACAAACTTGGTGCTCGCGGATTGCGCTCGATTGTTGAGAGTGTGATGATGGATGCCATGTACGACCTGCCCTCGAAGAAAACTAAGAAATTCAATGTGACGGCTGATTACGTTAGTAAGCAGCTGGATAAATCATACCTCCAGAAGTTGGAAGCCTAACTGACTATAATATATGAGCGAAAAGATGAATCTCACAGCAGCCCTGAAGAAATATTTTGGATTCGATACATTCAAAGGCGATCAGGAGCGTATTATCCAGAACCTGATGGATGGTAACGATACCTTCGTACTGATGCCAACAGGCGGTGGAAAATCACTGTGCTACCAGTTGCCCTCGCTATTGATGGAGGGTACAGCCATCGTGATCTCGCCGCTGATTGCGCTGATGAAGAACCAGGTGGATGTCATTACTAGTATGAGTGAGACTGAGGGTACTGCACACTACCTGAACTCGTCGCTGAACAAAGCTGCGATCGACCAGGTGAAAACAGATGTGTTGGAAGGTAGAACCAAACTGTTATATGTTGCCCCAGAGTCGTTGACAAAAGATGAAAACGTAGAGTTCCTGCGTTCGGTAAAGATATCATTCTATGCCATCGATGAGGCTCACTGTATTTCAGAATGGGGTCACGATTTCCGTCCGGAGTATCGTAAAATCCGTCCAATTGTCAATGAGATAGGTAAGGCACCTATCATCGCACTCACGGCAACTGCTACCGATAAGGTTCGTACAGATATCAAGAAGAATCTTGGTATTGTGGATGCTGCCGAATTCAAGAGTTCGTTTAATCGCCCGAACCTGTATTACGAGGTACGTCCAAAGACTGCGAATGTAGATAAGGATATCATCAAGTTCATTAAACAGCATCCGGGAAAAAGCGGCATTATCTATTGCCTGTCGAGAAAGAAGGTAGAGGAGCTGGCCGAGATCCTGCGTGTGAATGGCATTAAGGCTGCTGCCTATCATGCCGGACTTGACTCGAACACCCGTTCGAATACTCAGGATGAGTTCCTGATGGAAAATATCGATGTGATTGTGGCAACCATCGCCTTTGGTATGGGAATCGACAAGCCTGATGTGCGCTTTGTGATTCACTACGACATCCCGAAGTCGTTAGAGGGTTACTATCAGGAAACAGGACGTGCAGGGCGTGATGGTGGCGAAGGTATCTGTTTGGCCTTCTACTCATATAAGGACCTGCAGAAACTTGATAAGTTCATGGAGGGAAAACCTGTGGCCGAACAAGATATCGGTCGCCAGTTGTTGGCTGAGACTGCTGCCTATGCCGAGACGTCGGTTTGTCGCCGAAAGATGCTGCTGCATTACTTTGGCGAGACCTACGAGAAAGATAACTGTGGCAACTGCGACAACTGTCTGCACCCCAAGACTAAGATTGAGGCTCAGGACCAGTTGGTTATCGTGTTGAAGACTATTCAGGTTATCAAGGAGAATTTCCGATCTGACTATGTGATTGATTTTATTGTTGGCAAGCCTACTGAAGAAATTCTGGCTCATCATCATGAGGAGCAGGAATTGTTTGGTGCAGGAGCCGATGACGATGAGAAGATTTGGAACCCAGTAATCCGTCAGGCGCTGATAGCCGGCTACTTGCGTAAAGAGGTAGAGAACTACGGACTGCTGAAACTCACAGCCGCTGGTAAGAAGTTTATGAAGGCACCCCATTCTTTTATGATTGTGAAGGATGCGGAGTTTAACGACGATTATGAGTCGGCCGAGCAGGAGGGGGGCATAAGCTCGCTCGATCCCGTGCTGACAGCGATGCTGCTCGACCTTCGTAAGAAGGTGTCGAAGCGCTTAAATCGTCCGCCTTATGTCATCTTCCAGGATGTGTCGATTGATCAGATGGCAACCGACTATCCTATCACCCTTGAGGAACTGAAGTGTATCCAGGGTGTGGGAGAAGGCAAGGTGAAACAGCCTTATGCAAAGGAGTTTGTTGACCTGATTAAGGCTTACTGCGAAGAGAATGAGATAGAACGACAGGTTGACATGCGCGTGCGTACCGTTGCTAAAAAGTCAATGCTGAAAGTTAAGATTATCCAGAGTATCGACCGTCAGATAGCTCTCGACGATATCGCTGAAGCACAGGGTATCGAGTTCGAGGAACTGCTCGACGAGGTTGAGGCTATTGTGTATAGCGGTACTAAGCTGGATATTGATTACTTCCTGGAGGAGGTAATGGATGAAGATCATGTAGATGATATCTACGATTACTTTGCCGAAAGCGAAACCGATAAGCTGAGTGTAGCTGAGGAAGAGCTTGGCGAAGACTACTCGGAAGACGAGATCCGACTGGTACGCATTAAGTTCATTTCGGAGATGGCGAATTAAGAATTGAAGATTTGAAGATTTAAAAAGAGATAAAAGATTATGGCATCATTTATTGCAGACAAGATTGTGATGGACGGCCTGACATTTGACGACGTCCTGTTGATTCCCGCTTATTCAGAGGTGCTGCCCAAGACGGTGGAGCTGAAAACCCGTTTCTCGAAGCACATTGAGCTGAACGTTCCTTTTGTAACGGCAGCTATGGATACGGTAACCGAGAGTCAGATGGCTATAGCCATCGCTCGTGAGGGAGGTATCGGAGTGATTCACAAGAATATGTCGATTGACAATCAGGCACGTGAGGTAGCGATTGTAAAACGTGCCGAGAACGGTATGATCTACGACCCCATTACGATTCCATTGGGAAGCACTGTGGCTCAGGCTCTCGAAATCATGTCGGAATATCATATCGGTGGTATTCCAGTGGTTGACGATGACCGTCGCTTGGTGGGTATCGTAACCAACCGCGACCTGCGTTTTGAGCGTCGCCTCGACCGTCCTGTTGATGAAATTATGTCGAAGGAGAACCTGGTAACGACTCATCAGCAGACCGATCTGACAGCTGCTGCACAGATTCTGCAGGAGAACAAGATCGAAAAGTTGCCCGTTGTGGATAAAGACAACCGTTTGATTGGTTTGATTACCTATAAGGATATCACCAAGGCAAAGGATAAGCCCATGGCTTGTAAGGATGATAAGGGACGTTTGCGTGTTGCAGCCGGTGTTGGTGTAACCGTTGATACCCTCGATCGTATGCAGGCATTGGTAAACGCTGGTGTTGATGCTATTGTGATTGATACAGCCCACGGACACTCAAAGAGTGTTATCGAGAAGCTGCGCGAGGCTAAGGCTTCGTTCCCCAATATCGATATCGTGGTTGGAAATATTGCTACTGGTGCTGCTGCTAAGATGCTGGTTGATAATGGTGCCGACGCTGTAAAGGTTGGTATCGGTCCAGGTTCTATCTGCACCACACGTGTGGTTGCCGGTGTTGGTGTGCCCCAGTTGAGTGCTGTTTACGATGTTTACAGCGCTTTGAAGGGAACTAACGTACCTCTGATTGCTGATGGCGGTCTGCGTTACTCAGGTGATATCGTGAAGGCACTGGCTGCCGGTGGTAGCAGTGTTATGATCGGTTCGCTTGTGGCTGGTACCGAGGAAAGCCCTGGCGACACAATTATCTATAACGGTCGTAAGTTTAAGAGCTACCGTGGTATGGGATCACTCGAGGCTATGGAACATGGTTCGAAGGACCGCTACTTCCAGGCCGATACCAAGGATGTTAAGAAACTCGTACCCGAGGGTATCGCTGGTCGTGTACCTTACAAAGGAACTGTTCAGGAAGTGATTTATCAGATGGTTGGCGGTTTGCGTTCAGGAATGGGTTACTGCGGTGCTCAGACTATCGAGAAACTGCACGATGCCAAGTTTACCCGTATTACTAATGCTGGTGTAAACGAGTCGCACCCACACGATATCACTATCACCAGTGAGGCTCCTAACTACAGTCGTCCAAACGATTAATGATGAGACAACTCACCATAGCCCTTTCATTGTTTGCTGCGATAACTTCGCAGCAAACAATGGCACAGACTGCCGACCCGGTTGTAATGACCGTGGCCGGTGTTCCTGTTTCTCGCTCGGAGTTCGAGTATTCGTACAATAAGAACAACGGCGAAGGGGTTACCGACAAGCTGTCGGTGAATGAGTATGTCACCTTATTTATTAATTATAAACTGAAGGTGGCTGCTGCCCTCGATGCAAAACTTGATACTCTGTCGTCGTTCCGTCAGGAGTACCAGATGTATCGCGACCAGCAGGTACGTCCTGCGATGGTAAACGATGCCGAGGTGCTTGAACAGGCCCGACAGATGTATGAGCGCACTCAGGCTATGATCGGTTCGAAAGGTCTGGTGCGTCCAGCACATATCCTGCTGAAGTTATCGACTCAGGCCACTGTTCAGCAACAGGAAAAGATACATCAGCGTATCGATTCTGTTTACCGAGCCTTACAGGCTGGTGCCGACTTTGCAGAATTGGCTAAAAAGGTGTCTGAAGATACAGGTTCGGCCGCTCGTGGGGGGGATTTGCAATGGATTGCACCCTCGCAAACCTTGAAGGAATTCGAAGATGTGGCTTATTCGTTGGCGCCTGGTCAGTTGAGTCAGCCGTTCCTAAGTCCTGTTGGTTATCATATCATCCTGATGAAGGAGCGTAAGCAACTGGAACCTTTCGACTCGTTGAAACAGGCTATCGTAGCATCGCTGGAGCGTCATGGCATACGCAACGAGATTGCTGATATGAAACTACGTAATCGGGTTGCTGCTTCGGCTGGAAAGTTGAAAACCAGTGATGTGATGCAGCAGCAGGCTGACTCGGTGGCAGCTTCCAACAGTGAACTGAAATATCTGTTTAAGGAGTACCACGATGGTTTGCTACTCTACGAAATCAGCAACCGTGAGGTGTGGAGCAAAGCCCAGAACGATGAGATTGCGTTGAAGGCTTGGTTTGATACTCACAAGAAAAACTATACATGGAAGGAGCCCCGTTACCGTGGAATAGCCTACCACGTTAAAGACAAGAAAGATATAAAGGCTGTGAAGAAGTGTGTGAAGAATCTGCCATTTGAACAGTGGACAGAGGCTTTGCGTACTACTTTTAACCCCGACTCTGTAATCCGTATCCGTGTGGAGAAAGGGTTATTCAAACCTGGCGATAATCCAACCATCGACAAGATGGTGTTTAAGCAGGCTGCCGCTGTAGTATATGATGCCAATTATCCTATTGATGCGGTGTTGGGTAAGAAACTGGAACGTCCCGATAACTATCAGGATGTACGCCAGCAGGTGGTGGATGATCTGCAGGACTATCTGGAGCAGGAGTGGGTTGAAACCTTGCGCCAGCGCTATCAGGTTGAAGTGAATCAAGAAGTATTGAAAACTGTAAATAAACATCTATGAGTATTATAAAGAAAGTAATGACACTGGTGCTTCTGGCTATGCCTTTAATGGCTACTGCCCAGAAGAAGGATTCGATTGGTACCGTCATCGATGAGGTGGTATGGGTAGTTGGTGATGAGGCTATCCTCCGTTCGGATGTTGAGGCGCTGCGCATGCAGTCGGCTATGGAAGGCGTGAAGTGGAGTGGTAACCCCGACTGTACTATCCCCGAGCAGATTGCCGTGCAGAAGTTGTTCAAACACCAGGCTCAGATCGATAGTATCGAGGTGACCGATGCTGATGTGGCTCAGGAGGTAGAGCAGCAGATTAGTTATTGGCTCGAAATGGTAGATGGTTCGCGTGAGCGTCTTGAGGAGTATAAACATCAGAACCTGACACAGATACGTGCCGATTTGCGCGAGGAAATGAAGGATCGCCAGATGGTTCAGAAAATGAAACAGAAGCTAGTTGAGGATATCGCCGTAACACCCGCTGAGGTGCGTCGCTATTTTAGTAGCTTGCCACAGGATAGTCTGCCTTTCGTTCCCACCGAGGTTGAGGTACAGATTGTGCAGCTTACTCCTAAAATCGAACAGGAAGAGTTGAACCGCGTCAAGGAAGAGTTGCGTAACTATACTGAGCGCGTGAACAAAGGCGAGACTCGATTCCAGACCTTGGCTCAGTTATACTCAGAGGATCCTGGTTCTGCCCGTCGTGGTGGTGAACTTGGACTGATGGGCCGTGGAACCCTCGATCCTGCCTTTGCTGCAGTGGCTTTCAATCTTACCGATCCCAAAAAGGTGTCGAAGATTGTTGAGTCGGAGTTCGGTTTCCATATTATCCAGCTGATTGAGAAGCGTGGCGACAAAGTGAATGTGCGTCATATTCTGCGCAAGCCGGTGGTATCGCAGGATGCTGTCGACCGTGCTCTTGGACGTTTGGATTCTATTGCTGGCGATATTCGTGCCGAGAAGTTTAGCTTTGAGGATGCAGCCTCGTTGATTTCTGATGATAAGGATACCCGTAATGCCAAAGGTCTGCTGAGCACTGACCAGATGCGTACAGGTAAGACTTCATCTAAATTCCGTATGCAGGATCTTCCTGCTGAGATTGCCAAGGCTGTTGATACCCTGAAGGTCGGCGAGATTTCGAATGCTTTCCAGATGATTAACCAGCGTGGTAAAACTGTCTGCGTGATTGCAAAACTGAAGAGCCGTACCGATGGACATAAGGCCTCGGTTACCGAGGATTTCCAAATTATGAAGGACGTGGTGCTGAACAAACGTCGTGAGGATCGTATTCATCAGTGGGTGGTAGATAAGATTAAGAGTACCTATACCCGACTGAACGACGATTATAAGGATTGTAAATTCGAATATGAAGGCTGGATTAAGTAGAAAATCTTTTGTCCTTTTCTTGTCAATCGTTCTGATGGTTGGCTTTGCCTCTGCCTTTGCCCAGCAAAAGCAGCAGCGGCGGCGACCGGCTGCACGTAGATCAGCAAAGGCTAAGGATACACGTGTGTATCTGGTGCATGCCGATGTATTGCATTACGATCAACTGAAAAATCCCGATGCAACCATCTTGAACGGTAAGGTGCATTTTACCCATCAAGGAGTCCGACTGTATTGTGATAGTGCCTATTTCTATGAGGCCAGTAATTCGTTTGAGGCGTTCGGTCATGTGAAGATGTATCAAGGTGATACCCTTTCGCTGTTGAGCGACTATGCCTATTACGATGGTAACGAACAGATGGCTCGTGCCCGTTATAATGTAGTGTTGAAGCACAAGAAGACCACCCTTTATACCGATAGTCTGGATTACGACCGTTTGTACGATAACGCCTATTTCTTTGAAGGTGGAAAGATGATTGACGGTAAGACTACGCTCACATCCGATTGGGGTGAGTATAATACCAAAAGTAAGATGTCGGTATTCAATTACGATGTGAAGATGAAGAGTCCTAAGTTCTTCCTCACTACCGATACACTTTATTACGATACCCGCTTGTCGATGGCACATATTGTAGGTCCGTCGAACATCACCTCGGGCGATAGCCATATCTATTCAGAGCAGGGCTATTACGATACCAAGAACGATCGTGCCCGCTTAATGAATCGCTCGGTGCTCTCAAATCAGGGGAAGATGATGGTGGGCGACAGTGTGTACTATGACAGCAAACAGGGTTTTAGCCAGGCTTTTCGCAATGTGGTTTATGTGGACTCTGTAAACAAGAATAAACTTACAGGTAACTATGGCGAGTACTACGAGAATACCGGTTTTGCGCTGTGTACGGATAGTGCCGTAGCCATCGACTACTCGCAGGGTGACTCGCTGTTTATGCATGCTGATACATTTAAGGTCGTTACTTATAACATCGAAACCGATTCGGTGTATCGCAAAATATTTGCCTTCCATCATGTGCGTGCTTTTCGTAACGATGTTCAGGCCGTTTGTGACTCGCTGATCTATAACTCGCTCGACTCATGTATGACGCTCTATCATGATCCTATCGTGTGGAACAACAATCAGCAGTTGGTGGGCGACCGAATAGAGGTGTTTATGAAGGATTCACTCATTGATCATGCCCATGTGATTGACAATTGTTTCTCAATACAACAGCTACGGAGCGATACAACGCTTTATAATCAGGTATCGTCGAAAGAGATGTTTGCTTACTTTATTGATGGTGCTATTCACGAAACCCAGGCTAAGGGTAATGTGTTGATTGGCTATTACTTTGAAGAGGGGGATAGTGTGGCGATTATCTATAACTATCAGGAAACATCTGAACTGCGCATGTTTTTGAAGGACCGTAAACTGCAAAAGGTGTGGACTCCCAAGAGCAGTGGTACGATGTATCCGCTAAACCAGATACCTATTGATCGAAAGCATCTGCCGGGTTTCGCATGGTATAACTATGTGCGTCCTACGGATCGTTACGATATCTTTAACTGGCGTGAAAAGAAAAACGCTGAAAACTGATACATATAATGGATTTGATTCATCTTCTTCCCGATAGTGTTGCTAACCAGATTGCAGCTGGTGAAGTCATACAGCGTCCTGCTTCGGTTATCAAGGAGCTGGTAGAGAACTCCGTTGATGCTGGTGCCAAAACCATTCATGTGATTGTGGTGGATGCCGGACGTACATCTATTCAGGTTATCGATGATGGTAAGGGCATGAGTGAGACTGACGCCCGTTTGTCGTTCGAGCGACATGCTACTTCAAAGATTGCTCAGGCCGATGACTTGTTTGCCTTGCGTACTATGGGATTCCGTGGTGAGGCTTTGGCCTCGATTGCTGCTGTGGCGCAGGTAGAACTGCAAACACGCCGCCAGGAAGATGAGATTGGTACTAAAGTGTCAATAGCTGGTTCGAAGGTCACACGTCAGGAACCGGTATCATGTCCTGTGGGCAGTAACTTCAAGGTTGATAACTTGTTTTTCAACGTACCAGCCCGTCGTAAGTTCCTTAAAACGAATGCTACTGAGCTGAATAATATCCTAACCGCTCTAGAACGTATTGTACTCGTTTATCCTGAAATTCATTTTACGCTGCATCATAATGGCGTAGAGATGCTGAACCTTCGTGCCGGCTCTTTGCGTCAACGCATTGCCGATGTGTTTGGCAAACAGTATAATCAGGATTTGGTTCCTGTCGAGGTGCATACAGCCATGTGTACTGTGTCTGGTTTTGTTGGTAAACCAGAGGCTGCCCGAAAGAAAACGGGATGTGACTATTTCTTTGTGAATGGTCGTTTTATGAAGCATCCTTATTTCCATAAGGCTGTGATGAAAGCTTACGACCGACTGGTTCCGGAAGGTATGGCTATACCTTATTTCTTATATATAGAGGTTGAGCCTGGTGAGATAGATGTGAACATACATCCTACTAAGACTGAGATAAAGTTCGAGAATGAGCAGGCCATCTGGCAGATTCTGTCGGCTGCAGTTCGCGATGGTATTGGCAAGTATTGTGAGGTGCCTTCGATTGATTTTGATACCCAAGGGCAGCCTGATATTCCTTTGTTTGATAATAACAGCAACACTTTCCAGAATAATTTTACGGCGCCCAAAGTAAATTATAACCCTGAATATAATCCATTTAAGCAGAGTGGGGGTAGTAGTTCCAATAGTGTACCCAATCAATGGGAGAATCTGTATCAGGGTTTGGAACAGGGAGCGCTTCGTGATGAGCCTGTTCAGCAGCCATCATTCTTCGACGATGAAAATGCTGTTGCTCCTCAATCTGCAGTCGAGATACTTTCGGAGAAGTCGCCCGCTCACTACCAGTATAAGGGCAAATATCTGATGACGGCTGTAAAATCGGGACTCATGATTATCGATCAGCATCGTGCCAGTATTCGTGTGCTCTATGATCGTTATTTGAGTCAACACGATGGTCATGTTATCAGTACACAAAAAATGCTGTTTCCCGAAACAGTGACGTTCTCACCTTCTGAGGGTATTACTATGCAGCAGCTTTTGCCAGAACTTACCGCTTATGGTTTTGACCTCAGCGATCTTGGTGGTAATACCTATGCCGTGAATGGTATTCCTGCTGGATTAGAAGGTGTCAATCCTCAGAACCTGCTGCACGATATGTTGTCATCAACAGGTGCAGCTGATTCGTTAGATACTATTCAAGCTGCGTTGGCATTACGCTTAGCTCAGAGTGCTGCTATTCCTTATGGTCAGATATTGACAAACGATGAGATGGATAGCATGATAAACGACCTTTTTTCATGTTCGAACGTTAATTATACCCCCGATGGAAAAGCTATACTTTGTATACTTCCACAGGGTGATATCGAGCATTTATTGGGTTAAAACGTGAACAAAGGTTAAATTCTGAAAGATTTTCGGCAAAACGTATGGCGGTTTCAAAAAATCTTCTTACCTTTGCACCCGCTTACAAGAAATGAGGGCGTTTAGCTCAGCTGGTTTAGAGCATCTGCCTTACAAGCAGAGGGTCGGCGGTTCGAATCCGTCAACGCCCACAGAAAATTTAGGATGTGATTTCAGTCACATCCTTTTTTATTTTAAAATAGTCATAACTACGCATGAAGAAGGTAAAGAACAGCGAACAACTCCTTTCTTATATACGTGAAGGACGGGAGATGAGCCAAAGAGAAAAACTTTGGTTGATTGTTAGTCTAAGTATTCCTTCGATCCTGGCGCAGATATCAGCTACCATTATGTTTTTTATCGATGCCTCGATGGTTGGCCATCTAGGGGCTAAGGCTTCGGCTTCAATCGGACTGGTTGAAACTACGGGTTGGTTACTGGGGGGATTAGTATCTGCTGCTAACATGGGTTTCTCGGTACAAGTGGCTCATTTTATCGGTGCCAACGATTTTGAGGCTGCCCGTCGTGTTTTGCGACAGGCTTTGGTGTGCTGTATGGTTTGGGCACTGCTAATCTCTATCATATCGGTAGCTATTAGTCCTTACTTGCCTTATTGGATGGGGGGAACGGCAGAGATAGCCCGCGATGCTTCATTATATTTTGGCATTTTTGGTGCCTGTGGCATCTTTTTCCAAATGGAGGGCCTGGCTGGGTCGATGCTCAAGTGTTCGGGGAACATGAAGATTCCCTCGATGTTGAATATCGGTATGTGTGTAATGGATGTGGTTTTTAACTACGTATTTATATATTTGATGGGACTGGGCGTGATGGGTGCTGCCATTGGTACAGGTATAGCCATGCTTGTTACGGCCTGTTTGATGCTGTATTTTCTGCTGGTGCGTTCCAAAATGCTCTCATTGGTAGGGCGTCCAGGTTCGTTTAAACCTAAAGCGGACACCATTGGAACAGCCTTTAGAATAGGTGCACCCATGGGACTGCAACATTTATTGATGGGGTCGGCTCAGATGGTGAGCACATTGATTGTGGCACCGTTGGGTACGATTGCTATTGCAGCTCACTCATTGGCTATCACGGTAGAAAGTTTATGCTATATGCCTGGCTTTGGCATTGCTGAAGCTGCCACTACGTTGGTTGGTCAGGGCATAGGTGCTGGACAGAAACAACTAACTCGTTCGTTTGCCCATATGTCGGTAGGGCTTGGTATTACGGTAATGACGTTGATGGGGGTGTTGATGTGGACTTTTGCGCCCCAGCTGATGGCTATTATGTCGCCTGTTAGCGAAGTGATTACTTTGGGTGCTCAGGTGCTGCGTATCGAGGCGTGGGCAGAACCGATGTTTGCAGCAGCTATTGTTGTTAATGGTATTTTTGTGGGTGCTGGCGATACTATTATACCTGCTATGATGAGTTTGGGATCGATGTGGGCTGTACGTTTGTCGTTGGCTGCCATGTTGGCACCTAAATGGGGCCTAAAGGGCGTATGGACAGCGATGGCCATCGAACTTACTTTCCGAGGTGTTATTTTCTTTGTTCGATTGTTCAAGGGAGGATGGGTAGATAAATTGAAACTTAAACAAGTTTGATTCTGTTTTTTCGTTTTATGAGTAGATAGCAAAAAAAAGCCGCTCAAGGGTCATCAACGACTCGAGGGCGGCACCAACAATCTATGAATAACTAAAAACCTTTTTCTGAGAAAAAACGGAGTGTCACCACTGCGTCTTTGTTATCCTTACTAACAAATCCTTTCTAACACCTTAGAAATACCTATCTCCAATTTAACTAATAAACCTAAAACCAAATTCTAACTAACTATTAACTCTAACTAAAACCTAAATCAATCAATCTTTATATACCTTAACTAATACCTCTGTATTATTTTCTATGCTTCTATTGAAGAACTTTTGTCTTTTGACACTGCAAAGGTACGATGATTTATGCAACCATACAAGAAAGAATGTGTACTTTCCTCAAAAAAGTGCACTTCTTTTGATATACATCAAGCTATTGTGTGCGAACACAGCCGTTTTGTGTGCGAAAACGGGTGTTTTTTACACTTGTTTACAGAGGCATACAATTTTTCACGATTTTAGAAGTTTGATATAGTCTTCGTAGGGAATAAAACGGCCTCCCATGCGCTTAAGGTGAGGTGTTTCAAATTGGCAGTCGATAAGTTTTCCGCCCAATGCCTCCAATGTTTGTGCCAGATGGATCAGGGCCAACTTTGAGGCGTTGGGTACTAATGAGAACATGCTCTCGCCAAAGAAGGATGTACCCAGATTGATGCCGTACAGACCGCCCACCAAGGTTTCGTTATGCCATACCTCGACGCTAGCAGCAAAACCTTGTCTATACATTTCTGTATAAGCCTCAATCATTTCCGGTCCTAACCATGCTCCTTCGTTGTTGTTGCGGTTCTGGGCAGTTGCGCAGCCTTGTATCACACCCTCAAAGTCTTGATTGAACGTAACCTGCAGATCGTTTTTCTTGATAAGCTGTTTCATGGAGTGGCTTACGTGTACCTCGTTAGGGAAGATAACGAAGCGTTGTAGCGGACAGTACCACAAAGGTTCCTGCTGGTGTCGATAGGCAAACCAGGGAAAGAATCCATTGCTGTAGGCAAGTAGTAGTCTGTCAACAGACAGATCGCCGCCTACAGCCACAAGACCGTCTTCTTCGCCCTGGTGTGGGTCAGGAAACCATAGTTCGTTATCCAATTGATAAACTGCCATCGCGTGTACCTATTATAATATGTCCGCCTTGTTTCATGCTACCAAACAATATTTCGCGCATGAGTAGTGGTTTTAGTCGCTGGGCAATTACGCGGTCCATCTCGCGGGCACCATACTCGCGGGTATATCCCTCGTCCAGTAATAGTTTGAATGCATCGTCACTCAGCGTCATTTCTACCTGTTTGACGGTTAATTTTTCCTGTAACTCGCCTAACTTTTTCTTGAGGATGAGTGAGGCCATCTGATAGTCCATATCGTTAAACACGACTGTGCTTGACAAACGGTTGATAAACTCGGGCTTGAATATCTTCTTAACTTGTTTCAACATGGCTTCGCCGCGCGATGTGCTGCCAGTGAAGCCTATATTGGCCTGTGTGGCGTATTGGGCACCTGCGTTCGAGGTCATGATGAGTATGACGTTGCGGAAGTCGGCCTTACGCCCTTTGTTATCAGTCAGACGGGCGTAGTCCATCACCTGTAGTAGGATGTTGTAGATGTCTTGATGAGCCTTTTCTATCTCGTCGAGTAGCAGTACGCAGTTGGGGGTCTTGCGGATGGCATCGGTAAGAAGTCCTCCGTCTTCGTAGCCCACGTAGCCTGCAGGCGAACCTATCAGTTTGGCTACGGTATGCTTTTCGGTATATTCGCTCATGTCGAAACGCAGCAGTGTGATACCTAACTCTTTGGCCAGTACGCGTGCCACCTCGGTTTTGCCCACACCTGTAGGGCCTACGAATAGCAACGATGCTAAAGGCTTGTTGTCATCAAGCAGACCTGCTTTCGACATCTGAACGGCTTCTACTACCTGTCGGATAGCCTCGTCTTGGCCGTAAATCTTGTGAAGTAATCTTGGGGACAGGGTCTCAAGTTGACTGTTATCATCGTCGTTATTTATTGCCATAGCCTCTACCTTGCAGGTTTTGGCTAGTACGTCGGCAATATCTGTCTTGGTTACGTTTGATACAGATTGTTTATTAGAAACCTTTTGTTGCTTGCCTTTTACTTCTAAGGCTGCTCCTGCTTCGTCAATCAGATCGATAGCCTTATCAGGTAGAAAGCGGTCGTTTACATATTTGTAGCTGGCGTCAACAGCAAAGTCGAGTGCAGTTTCGTCATATGTCACGTGGTGAAATGCTTCATACTGTGGACTTAGTTGTCGTACAATGTTCTTGGCTTCTTCCAGGGTTGGTTCAGGAATGTCAATTTGTTGGAAACGGCGTACCAGACCCTTTGAGCGGGAAAAGTGGCGGTTGTACTCTTCGTAGGTGGTTGATCCTATAAAGCGGATGCCGCCTGCCTCCAAGTATGGTTTTAGCATGTTCGATGCATCCATGGCGCCCTCGCCAGTTGCACCTGCGCCTACCAACGTATGTATCTCATCGATGTAAACGATGTTTTTGTCGCTTTCTGCCTGTATGCCCTCCATGATTTGTTTAATGCGGTTCTCAAAGTCGCCGCGATACTGCGTGCCGGCCAGCAGGGTACCCAAATCAATCTGGTATATTTTGCTGCCTTTTAGGCGTTCTGGCATGTTGTCATCCTCTTCAATCATGCGTGCCAGTCCCCAGACTAAGGCTGTTTTACCTACGCCTGGTTCGCCCACATGTAGAGGATTATTTTTATCGCGGCGACATAGCACCTGGATGGTGCGCTGTAATTCCTGTTCGCGACCAATCAGAGGGTTGTGCTGCTTGTAACAGGTGTTCATGCAGGTAACCAGTCGGCGCCAGGCTTCCTGTCCCTTCTGTTGCTCGTCTGTTCCAAATTGGTCGATCAGCTCATAGGCACTAATCAGGTCGCTCATAAAACTGCTTTCATTGTCACCTAAGGCATCTTTCAGCAGATAGCATGCCCACGATTCAGGTAGGTTCAGTAGGCCCATCACTAGGTGTGGAACGTCGAGTGCCGTAGCGCTGCTGTTGATGATTTGAGCGCAGGCAAAATCAAGCAGTTGTCCTAACTGCACCGAGGCTTCTGGCTCGTAATCTATGTTCTCGGGCACAAGCTCTATATCTTCCAACTTTTCGGCTATCCTATCCTGGAACAGGTCGGCTGAATAGTAGGTATCCATCGTGTTGTAAAACTCGTTATCATCCATCATCACCATCAGCAAGTGCTCGGGCATTACAAACTCATGCCGGTAGCCCTTGCAGCACTTCATGGTATCGCTCAGCATCTTGGCTGCGCGTGGGGTTTGGTGTATCTCTGCCATATGTTACTCTTCGGGTTCAACAGTTAGTCGGAGCGGAAATCCCTCTTCGCGTGCCATGTTAGTAGCTTTGCGTACCTTCGATGTGGCTACATCGTAGCTGTAAATGCCCACCACGGCTTTATCGCTATGGTGTACTTGCAGCATGAGTGCCTCGGCCTCGGTTTCGCTCTTAAAAAATACTTGTGTTAGTATCTTCACCACAAATTCCATCGTAGTAAAGTCGTCGTTATAAATCGTTACTTTGTAGCGTCGCGGCTCGCGCAAGTTAGTGCGCTGCCGTTCTTTGGTTGCCGATTGTTCTTTTGCCATATGATATGTTCGTTTAGGATGCAAAAATAGACTATTATTCCGAAATAACGAAAATTTTTAGGCAAAAACCCACCTGCAATCAGAAAAATAGCTATCTTTGCGCAAGAATAATGGAATGTAAGAAGGAAAAATTAGGTTCTGCGTCAATTTGGGTGGTAAATTCTTGTTATATTATTTAACTAACAAATTGATAATCAATACATTAGTTAAC
>SUYC01000022.1 GCA_015060625.1 Xylanibacter ruminicola
ATCTCTTCGGAAGTTGCTGACTGATTCCACTGAAAGAGCCACTTCCAAGTGTCATTTCATCATCGTGACACACATTCCGCCGGCAAATGTATACTAAATATTTAGTAGTTCCAAATTTATCAACTAATTTTTTTGTCATTACAACTGATGACAATGGAGTATATGAGGTAAAAATAAACCCTTCCTAGCAAAATTAGGAGTATATCAAATGAATTTCGTTTTAGTAATCCCCCCAGATTGTTGTATAGAAACACAAAATAATCCATAACATATATTCAATAATAATTTTTTTAATCGTTATTGGCATAATTGGGAGAAAGACTTGTACTGAAATAAAAAAGAGGTTCATAATATGTGTATCCAACTAATTGCTTCCAAACATTTTTATCATATAACTAAACAAGAAAAATAACAGTGTAGGAGCAAGAGTAGACAGCAAAGCCTGATGAGCAAGAACCTTATGTTTGAAATATAGGAATGCAAAAATCATATAATACATCAGGAACCAACATAATTTATTAATCAGTCCAAAATCCTTTATTTGGAGATCAAATAAAAAATGGATATTTTCTATTTCATCTACCGAAGAAGGATATTCTTTCATAAAAAACAAAACAGATACATTATAGAAAATCATACCAAGCAAAAAAGGCAAATTGGAATAACCAACCATAGTTATAGTAGCGTATGTAGAAATATGTTTGATATCAAAGATTTGAAACATGAACCGCATAGAAATACAAAGAAAGAGAAAAACTAATATCGGATATACAAACAAAAAAACATCATTTATAAAACTGAAGAAAGTCAGAAATGGATTATTTCCAAAGATAGAAACTGTTATTTCATTAAATGAAATTGACAACAATAAATACTGAAAGGAAACCAGTAAAACTATTGAACATGAGAGAAAGAAATTATACCTTGATTTCATTTTTAAAATTTTTACAGTGAAATATACGATTCAAAAAATGCTGCTATAGCAATTATTATGGTGTACAATAGAAAATTCTTAATATAGTTAAGATAACAAACCTCTCCACGATGGAAACCAAACATTCTACATGCAAGATGAACACCAAGAAACAAAGAATCAGCCGAAGATAAAATGACGGGAACCAACTCAAAGCTATGCGGTAAAGTATGTAAGACAACAAAAGTAGTACCAGTATTTGGAATAGTAGCACTTACAAACATTCCGAAAAATCCCCCATTATATATTAACATAACAATGGGATATATTCCAAAAGAAATAATACCTAAGTAATTTTTAATAATATAAATTTCATTTGTCAAAAAAATATTTTTTAAGGAAAAATCAGACAAATCATCTTTCAGAAGAGAGAAACTCATGTTAGATTCTAATGACAAACCATTTGTCTCATAACATTCAGACCACATCCCTTGATTAAGGAAAAAGAAAAAAGCACATACGTATACAATAGATGCTACGTATACATAAGTGCTTCTCTTTAATATTAATGACTCAACCTTCATGTTATTTTACATGGTTGCGACACAACCACATGCCACACCAGCTATTCCAGGAGCTCCTGTTCCTAATAACATATAATACACACCAGCACTAGTTGCCATCTCCGCTGTTGCAATTGCTGCGATTTCTTTCCAACCTCTTGCACCAGCACCACAAGCTGCATAAATCTTTGTAGCCGATTCTGCTGAAGTGTTCATAACAAATGAACTGGCAAAGCATAATGTAGATACTGCCATAACTTTTTTAACTTTTTTCATTTTCTTATTTTTTTAATTAGACAATAAATTATTAGAGAAATTGCAAATGATGAGATTATAACAATAGCCATCACCACAACATTCTTAAACAGGACAAAAGAGAAAATGGAAATAATGCTCATTAAAATCAACAGCCCCAATAACAAGCGATCATTCCCAATTGGCTCCATAAGCGGAGAAAAAAATTTTTTCAACATTTTGTACATTGACTATATAACAAACTAATATTTTATAAGTATTATTTATCCTAAATTAAAACTTTCGTCTACGGAAATCGTATAATGACTGTACGAGTGAATCAATTCTACACTATGTATCTGAGAAGAAACATGTGAAGGCAAGAGTATGACATAACCATTTGAGATGGTATCAACAACATCATATATGATATTACCATTAATATCACGAATTATTATCTCTGCATTATACAATGTATTATGGGTTGAGATAGACAACACTCCTTGATTATAAGAGATAAATGGTGCTGATGCTTTTTGAGGAGCCTTATGTGGATGATTATCTTTATCATCCACACCTGAATTAGAATTATCAGGCGCTCCAGCCGCATAACAGATTTGACTTATGAAAGCCAATAATAGAATAGGAATCAATTTATTCATACTGATCATTTTTAAAATTTGATGGTGCAAAATTAACACGCTCATGACATATAACCAAACTTTTTAGTACGCAAATGAGTACGCATTTTCTGCGTACTGTACGCAAAACCGTTAAATTTCGATGAAATGGGGAATTTTTGAAATAAAAGTATTACCTTTGCAAGCGAAAAAATATTGTTATGAGATTAGATTTGCTAAAACGCATCATATTCGTTACCATATTGGTCATTACATTTTCGTGTCAGGGGGAGGATTCTTCCCTTGAAAAAGATATGTATCAAAAGCTACAAAGCATTAAAACGGCAGATAAAGCCGATGAACCTATTGCAGAATCTGACTCTTTAGCACTTTCGCTAGTTGACTATTATGAACATCAAGGCAGTAAACTGAAATTAGCTGAGGCATATTATTACGCCGGCCGTGTTTTCTACGAGCGTCGAGATTTCACAAAGTCACTACATTATTACAAGAAGGCAGTAGCAGCCTTACCACATTGCGATACTCCTGATTTGGAAGGAGTGATATATAGCCAGATAGGCTATGTATTTTCGTGCCAAGACCTATCAGAAGAAGCCGTTACAGCATTCAAACAATCCTACCAGTTCTGTAAAAACCAAAAAGATACGCTCGGTATGATTTATGGCCTGAGAGATTGGGGAAAGGAGCTGGGTGACCATGGAAAATATAATGAGGCACGAAGATTACTTTTGGAGTCAATCCAATTGGCAAAAGCAAAAAAAATCGATTATTTATATTATGGCAACAAAAGCAACCTTGCAGGTTTATATTGCAAACTACAGGATTACCCAAAAGCGAAAGCAGAGATAAACGAAGCTTTGACCTGTGTATATGGCCCTGACAGCAGCGGCGTATTGGCGACTGCTGCAAGTATTTATATGACTATTGGTATGGTTGATTCTGCCGAATATTACTCTAAGCAGCTATTAAAAATCGGCACAATATATGCCCGCTGCTCAGCTAATGAGCGTTTGGCAGAAATTGCCCTCAAACGAGGACAAGCTAAAGAAGCATTGCATTATCTAACGGTATATAAGAAGCTTAACGATTCTATCAACGAAACAAAAAACACAGAAACCGTTGCCAAGATAAATGCACTATACAATTATCAGCGACAGGAACAAGAGAATGCAGAGCTACGTGAAAGCAATCAACGCATATACTTTTATCTTACAGTAGCTTGTTTCGTCATCCTGACGCTTGCGTTTATTTTTATTGCTGTATATTTGTATTACACCAAACACAAAGATACAAAAAGTCTGAGATCTGAAATATTAGAACAGGCAAAGAAATGGCAACAAACACAGGAAGAGAAAGCCTTATCAGAAGAAAGAAAAAAACAAATACAAGAATGTGATATTTGTAAAAAGTTCAACAACTTTGCAGATAACAGTATGACCTTTGCTCCTAACATTACCGATAAAGACTGGCAGGAATTAGAACAGGTCATCAATACAGTTTGTCCACGTTTTACAGAGAGGTTGGAGAATCTATGTGATATCAGCGCTACTGAACGCAAAATTTGCCTGTTAAGGAAAATCGACATTGCCCCCGTAAAGGTTGCAAACTTACTCAATAAAAGCAAGCAAGCAATCAGTTCAACCCGAGAACGCCTATACGAGAAATCGTTCGGCCAGAAAGGATCCCCCACCCAATGGGATGACTACCTACAAAGTTTATAGCCAGTAAAAGAAGAATATACAAAAGCAGCCTTATCGGACAGCTGTATGCCCAGGAATTCATTTTCGATAATTGATGGTGCAAAGATAGGATTATCGATGCCTCAAATCCAGAACATCACCAACCTATCGCGAGCCACCATCTGGCGCTGGGTTAAGAAATACGATTGGATACATGAGGTGACACCAAAAGTAAAGCAAAGTGCAGGGATTAATTACCACCATTGATGATTTACAGATCAAAACTGGCTTTGAATAGGATTTCTCTTGGGCGCAAGCGGTTCATCGTGTAACTGGTGTAATTGGTGTAGATGTATCTGCGTTCGTAATCCTTATTGCCGAAGATATTACCTATCTTTACACCAAATTCATGCTTTTTGGTGCGGTATGACACCTGCAGGTCAGAGAAATAGGTGAACGATACGGAATGGTCGTTACTATGATACATCTCGTTGGTCCATTCTATCTGCCAGTTACCTGGCATGTAGTAGCTCTTCAAAGTATGGGTAAACGAACGCAAAGCACGGCTATCCGACAACTGACTGCTGGCGAATTTCTGACAGCTGTACTGATAATGACTCTCTTCCTCGAAAGATAGCGTCGGTGCTGGGCGCAGAGAGAAACTGATGCCGCAGTGATAGCTGTCGAGACGGTAAGGTAGTAGTAGCCCGTTCATCATGGTGGTGGAGCGTCGGCTCGACAGATTACCGTCGATGGCTGTAATAAATTTCATAGTGCCGAGTGATTTGCTGAGACGGCCGGAAAGCATCCATGTGGTATTGTCGCAGAACTGGCCCGAAGGGCTACTATGGTAGAAAATGCCGTCCAACTGGCTGTTGTAAAGAGGCTGTTTGTTCTGATATAACAAGGTGGCCTGGATATGGCCAAACAAACCTATCACTGGGTTACTGTATTCAAACTTCAGATTGCCATTCTGACTATTTTGGGCATAGAGACTGCCGATACCTGTACTATAGCTTCGGTAGCTGCTGTAAACAGGAACTGCCGTCATATCCTCTAACGAGGCGGGCTGCCAGTTGTAGTTATAGCTGGCAATAACAGCCAGTTCGCTAAGCAGCTGATAATGAATGTTTATTGTTGGCGTTAGTATGCCCTGAGTGTTGTTCTCATTACCAAAGTGGCGATTGATTAATCTGAATGGCAGCGATGCCGTAAGCTCCAGATCATTACGTTTGATATTTAATGATGGCTGCAGATACCAGCTGAACTGTTGATAGCTGTTGCGCTGTGTAGGCTGTTGATGGCAACTAAGTGCGAAACGCTCGTCATCGTAGTCAACACCTGTTTTATATGAAACATACAGTTTACCAAATAGTTTATGGCGGAATGAGGCCCCTACACGCAATTGGGTGGCATGCTGATCGATATTCTGGCTAGTACTGTCGGCCAGTAGCAGCATACCAGGCAGATAGGCGATAAAGCCACTGGCATTCAGTCGCAGCACACGGTCATTACCCAAGGCCTTCACGATTTCCAGATGGTCGCCCACCCAGCGTTCTTTGGGTGCTGCCTCTTGTCGCAGAACCTGACCGTTTGTGTATGTCGTAGCCCAACTCTTGTCGAAATCCATATAGCCGCTCAATACATTTGTAACAAACAGTTTTTCTCCATTGCGCTCATATTTCAATTCACCTTTCCATTGGCTCTGCCGATTCTCGCCATTGGCTTCCTCTGTGATGATGGCACCACCCATCACATCCGAGTAGGTGGTTTCTGAGTAGCGATTACCCTCGGTATTGTCGATAAAGCCATTGAGCTGGAACCTGATGGTGGCATCCTTACCAGCCTTACGCAGCCAGTTGGTAGCCAGCAGTCGGGAGTCGTTCATCGTATAGCGTTCATGCATCAGGCCAGGGGCACTCAGTCCAACACTATTAATCATACTTTTGGCATTACTGATGTCGGCGATGGTGTTTTGCAGGTCGCGTATCTCTCGTTTGATGTTTTTACCTGTATTATTCCATTTATACATCGACAGGCTCTGCATCTTACCTCCAAACATCATGGCCATCAGGCGCCCGTCGCGCAGCAGACGGTCGGTCTCGTTCTGCTGCAATGTGGTTCCCACTCCTGTCTCCACCAATCCCAGCCAGGTATTCTTGGCATCTTCTTCTAATACAAGATTCAGTGCAGCCTGGTCGGAGAATTGCACACCACGCAGGGCCTTCACCTTCTGATGGTTGGTAAGAACCTCTACATTCTTCACCTTGTTGGCATTGATATTCTCGCTGGCCAGCGAGTAGTTGTTGCCCATCAGGTTCATGCCTCCAATATAAAACTCGTTGATGGGCTTGCCCTGATACTGGATAGAGCCATCCTGCTTTACTTCAAGCCCAGGCATTTTAGCAATGACGTCGGCTATCGATCTGTCTTGCTTATGGCGGAATCCTGCCACGCTATATACCAACGTATCGCTACGTCGAACCAATCGCTTCGAGGTGGCTTTTACCTCCTTCAGCATTAGTGCCTCTTCGCGCATTTTTACGGTCTGACCATTGCGATAATCAGCTACAGCAATCGTTTTTTTCGCATAGCTGAGCAACGAGAACGATAGCCATGCCGTTTCCTTGCCTGCCTGAACCTTCAGCTCAAAGGTGCCATCCTCCTTAGTTTTGGCAAATGCCACGGGCTTATGGTTACCATCCTCGGCCACTACACTGGCCCAGCCCAACCCCTTTTTCGAACCTTCAGCAACAACACGTCCCGAAAAAGATGTTTGGGCCTCGACCACCATAGCTGTCAGCCATACCATCAATGTCAACAGCGTATATCTCATTTCTTATCTCCAGAGGAATAACTTTCGTAATAGGCACGCTTGGGGATTTTTGACCAGTCAAAAGGCCGTCCCTTCTCATCATAAGCTTGACTATATCTGCCCTTGGCCCTCATATATTCATCAGGATTGTTAGATATTTGCTCTATCAACTTATGAACCTGAGCTGGTTTCAAAACTCTTCTTTTAGAGTCCATCATCGCAATATCGCCACCTACATTCTGATAGATGCCAACACAATTGAAGATGAACGAATCGGAATGGTCGTAAGCCCTAAGGATCAGACCTGGCAGGCCACAGAGCTTCCAAGGGCCATCAGAGATAGGGATATCTGTGGCATAAAAAGCAGTCCATGTCCTGCCATGATAATTGCAGGCTGCCTTTTGACAAGGATGATTCAAAATAATGGTGTCACCTTCAACCAACTCCCAATTCTGCCCCATGGTTTCCTGATATTGAAACAACTCCATATTAGGATAATCAACAGTTAGTTGGCCGGTCTGTGGATAATTCTTGAATATGAAATAAAGGAAATTTGAGGGTTCAACACCCTTTTCATGCAGCACGCGCTCATAATCTCCAACAGAACCTCCATATCGACGAATGCTATCCATTAGTTGAATAGCCTGGCTTTGCCAATGGCTATAATAATAGCAGATACCTTTTCCCCCAATATCCAACCAATGTTCATCAGATTTCCTTAGATTGCTATTCTCAAAAACCCTAGCTTGAACATCGTACACAAAGCGATAAGAAACCGTATCCAATACCTTTTGGTTAGAGATTGTTTTCTGACCAAAAGCATTGTTTCCGATGCAAAATAGAATTAATCCAATTAATAACAGCTTCATAATAATCCAGCTTTCAATAATTCATCACATTTTACTTTTTGTTTTAAAATTCCTGGGGCAAAGATAGGCAAAACTACACAAACAACCAAATTTTTCTTGGTTCAATGTGTTTCATGAAACAAGATGAAATAAATAAGGTGTCCGTAATCCGACCACCATAGCTGTCAGCCATACCATCAATGTCAACAGCGTATATCTCATTTCCTATCTCCAGAGGAATAACTTTCGTAATAGGCACGCTTGGGCATCTGAGGCATCTTCATTGGTCTGCCCTTCTCATCATAAGTCGTGCTTTTGTGACCTTGCGATTCCATATATGCATCAGGATCGCTATCAATCAGTTCTATCAATTTATGCGCTTGTTCTGGCTTCATTTTCCTTTTCTTAGCATCACGCATGGTTATCTCACCTCCAACTTCCTGGTGGATGCCGATACAATTAATAATGAAAGCACCATCGTGATCGTAAGCTCTCAATATGAGACCTGGCAAGCCACAGAGCTTCCATGGACCATCAGAGATGGGGATATCTGTGGCATAATAGGCTGTCCATGTTCTACCGTGATAATTGCAAACAGCCTTATGGCAGGGATGGTTCAAAATTGTAGTATCTCCTTCTGCCAGTTCCCAGTCCTGCCCCATGGGCTCTTGATACTGGAATAATTCTATTGAATAGTAATCCACCGTTTGATGTCGCTGACTAGGATAGTTTTTGTAGATATAGTAGTTGAATTGTGATGACTCTATCCCTTTTTCACGAACAACGCGCTGTATGCTGTTAAAATCACCGCCAATTGCTTTTAAACTATCATTTATATGCCAATAATCATTCTTCCATCTACTATAGTACTTGCTAATACCATTTTCACCAATATCCAACCAATGTTCATCAGAATTCAACCGGGTACTCTTTTCGAAAGCCTTTGCCTGTACGTCATAGACGAAACGAAACATCATCTTATCCATAAAATTCTTTGAATAGCATAGATTCATTATTGCGAGTCCTAGCAATAATACAATGACTTTTTTTTTCATATAAATATAGAATTACAAAATTATTACATAATCGATTAATCAAATAATTAACAGTAATGCCAGTTTTTATCACATTGCGCATCATAAAACCCTTGATAATATGCATATTCCGCATCAGATAGTTCATAATCAAAAACCTTTGTTATCGATAAAGTTTCGCAATGCCCACGAAAAGTATAAACATATTCTTCTTTGGGCTGCTCTTTCTTTTCAGCCGAAGCAGTTGTAACTACGCTTCCCATGATGGCAAGCATCAATAAAAATTTCTTCATAACGAATTTTAATTTAAAAGTTAATTACTATTATTTAATGTAGCTACATATTATCATGTCATATTGTCCAGAATTTACCATCTCGATGGTCTGAAATCTTGCGGAAACATCTTCTGGTAGAATTTGGATATTCTCTTTGTCATTTCCTAAGCTATAATTGTTAGTTGCTGCCGTTACACTTGCGTATGGCAGATAACTAATAAAAGTTACTATTGATAACAAGAACAGTCTTTTCATAAACAATCTGTTGCGTTTTTGGGTGCAAAAATAGTAAAAATGAAAGTAACGACCAAATTTTTTAGTACGCAAATTGGTACGCATTTTCTTGCGTACTGTACGCAAAGTGAAAATATTCGATGAAATGGGGAATTTTTGAAATAAAAGTATTACCTTTGCAAGCGAAAAAAGACTGTTATGAGATCATATCTATTAAAGTGCGTTATGTACATAGCCATACTGGCCATTACTTTTTCGTGTCAGGGGGAAGATTCGTCTCTTGAAAAAGAGATGTATCAAAAGCTACAAAGCATTAAAACGGCAGATAAAGCCGATGAACCTATTGCAGAATCTGACTCTTTAGCACTTTCGCTAGTTGACTATTATGAACATCAAGGCAGTAAACTGAAATTAGCTGAGGCATATTATTACGCCGGCCGTGTTTTCTACGAGCGTCGAGATTTCACAAAGTCACTACATTATTACAAGAAGGCAGTAGCAGCCTTACCACATTGCGATACTCCTGATTTGGAAGGAGTGATATATAGCCAGATAGGCTATGTATTTTCGTGCCAAGACCTATCAGAAGAAGCCGTTACAGCATTCAAACAATCCTACCAGTTCTGTAAAAACCAAAAAGATACGCTCGGTATGATTTATGGCCTGAGAGATTGGGGAAAGGAGCTGGGTGACCATGGAAAATATAATGAGGCACGAAGATTACTTTTGGAGTCAATCCAATTGGCAAAAGCAAAAAAAATCGATTATTTATATTATGGCAACAAAAGCAACCTTGCAGGTTTATATTGCAAACTACAGGATTACCCAAAAGCGAAAGCAGAGATAAACGAAGCTTTGACCTGTGTATATGGCCCTGACAGCAGCGGCGTATTGGCGACTGCTGCAAGTATTTATATGACTATTGGTATGGTTGATTCTGCCGAATATTACTCTAAGCAGCTATTAAAAATCGGCACAATATATGCCCGCTGCTCAGCTAATGAGCGTTTGGCAGAAATTGCCCTCAAACGAGGACAAGCTAAAGAAGCATTGCATTATCTAACGGTATATAAGAAGCTTAACGATTCTATCAACGAAACAAAAAACACAGAAACCGTTGCCAAGATAAATGCACTATACAATTATCAGCGACAGGAACAAGAGAATGCAGAGCTACGTGAAAGCAATCAACGCATATACTTTTATCTTACAGTAGCTTGTTTCGTCATCCTGACGCTTGCGTTTATTTTTATTGCTGTATATTTGTATTACACCAAACACAAAGATACAAAAAGTCTGAGATCTGAAATATTAGAACAGGCAAAGAAATGGCAACAAACACAGGAAGAGAAAGCCTTATCAGAAGAAAGAAAAAAACAAATACAAGAATGTGATATTTGTAAAAAGTTCAACAACTTTGCAGATAACAGTATGACCTTTGCTCCTAACATTACCGATAAAGACTGGCAGGAATTAGAACAGGTCATCAATACAGTTTGTCCACGTTTTACAGAGAGGTTGGAGAATCTATGTGATATCAGCGCTACTGAACGCAAAATTTGCCTGTTAAGGAAAATCGACATTGCCCCCGTAAAGGTTGCAAACTTACTCAATAAAAGCAAGCAAGCAATCAGTTCAACCCGAGAACGCCTATACGAGAAATCGTTCGGCCAGAAAGGATCCCCCACCCAATGGGATGACTACCTACAAAGTTTATAGCCAGTAAAAGAAGAATATACAAAAGTAGCCTTATCGGACAGCTGTATGCCCAGGAATTCATTTTCGATAATTGATGGTGCAAAGATAGGATTATCGAAGCCACAAATCCAAAATATCACCAACCTATCGCGAGCCACCATCTGGCGCTGGGTTAAGAAATGCGACTGGATACATGAGGTGACACCAAAATAGCTCTACAGCATAGGGCTATTGCGCAAGAATAACTTTTTGGTCACAAAAAAGGCATAAAGAACGGGTGTTACAATTTTTTTTTGTATTTTTGCGCACGAAAAGGAAAAATTAAAAACATGAAGATTAAATTACTACTTGCTTTCGCGGCTTTCGTGCTGCAAGTACAGGCTTATAACATCCGACATATATCCAGTGGCGACGGACTGTCGGCCAGTTCGATACTCAGTATTGAGCAGCAACCCGACGGCACCATGCTGTTTGGTACCATCGACGGACTGAACTGCTACGATGGCAGTAAGGTGCGCCCTGCCACCTTGCATGCCGGACTGCGACTCTACGGTAACCTGATAGAGCATGTGCTGAACGTAGGCGATAACAACACCTGGGTGCTGACCAACTACGGACTGAACATTGTAACACCCAAAGGCCAGGAAGTGCGCTACTACCCGCAGTTTCAAGGACTAAGACGCATACGCAAAAATCCACAAGGCGACGGATTCCTGCTGACAGACGGTAAACTGAACTATATCGACAAGTGCGATGGCAGTGTGCACACCCTACCCCTGAAAGGCGTAACACTGGCCAACGTGTGCGACTTTGCCGTTTCGAGCCAAGCACTATATTTGTTTAACCGCGATGGTATCGTGAGCTATCAGCTACGTGCCAACAACCACCACTACACCATAGGCAAAGCCAAGGTGGAACAGCGCATACATCTAGTGACAGGCATGCCCGACGACGACACAGAATATCTGGTAACCAGCGACGGACAGCTGTACAGCTACCAGCTGGAGGCTCCCACCCTGCGGCACGAGATGTCGCTGGCCGACGAAATCAGTCGGCGAGGTTTCGTCAACGAGGTACTGCAATACAAGGAATCGCTGATGATTGGTTTTGGCGAGGGTGGCGTGATCAAAGTGAACCGCCCGAAAGGCCGACCTGCCGAGGTGATTGACTTAGGCGTAGAGACAGGCGTGTTCTGTATGCATAAGGACCGACTGGGCGATATCGTATGGATAGGATCGGACGGTGCTGGTGTACTGATGTACAGCGACGAGCCACTGACATTACGCTCGTTTGTAAGCACCTCGCTACGTGCCGGCAAATCGTTTCCCATCCGTGCACTGCTAAAGGACGGCGAGGGCAACTTATGGATAGGTACCAAAGGCGACGGACTGATACAGGTGCCAGCATTCAGCATCTACCAGAACCCACGCCAACTGGGCGAGACCGTTTACAGAGAACAGAACAGCGAACTAACCAGCAACGTCGTTTACAAGCTGGCCAAAAGCCAGCACCCCTGGTTTTGGATCAGTGGCGGCGATGGCATCTGCTATTACTCGCAGACTACCAAAACCATACGTCCTGTACCTGCCGAGTTGCAACTGCTACAGGTGATTGACATCCGCGAGAAAGGCAACGAGCTATGGATGGCCACCTTGGGATCGGGAATCGTCAAAGCCAGCATCACCGTTGAGAACGGACAGCCGCGACTGACCAACATGCGACGCTATACGGTGGATGGCGACAAAGGCTCGTCGAACTACTTCTTCTGTCTGACTTGCGATGAGCAGGGGCGCTGGTGGTTCGGCAACCGAGGCAAAGGACTCTTCACCCTTGAGAACGGGCAGCTGAAACATGTTGCACCCAACCACACCACCAAAGATCCCAGCATCAACGATGTGTTTGCCCTGCAGGCTGTGGGCGACAACCTGTGGATAGGCACCGGCATGGGTATCTTTATTCGCGACAAACAGGGTAAGAGTCGCCGACTAAGCACTGCCAACGGACTACCTAACAACACCATACATGCTTTTACCAAAGGTACAGCGGGCGAGATATGGGCCACCACCAACGGCGGACTGGTAGAACTGTCGGCCAATGGCACCGTGCTGAAAGTATATGGCATGAACAGTGGACTGGATGTAACCGAATACTGCGATGGCGCCGCCTTTGCCAATGGCAACGAACTGTTTTTTGGCGGTATCAACGGCTTTACGGCTATTGTGAACGACACCACCGTCAAGCAGCAGGTACACGAATTGCGCATCAGCTTTACCACACTCGACATCTTAGGCAAGCTGCAGAATATCAACGACTTTATACAAGGCGATCACGAAAACCTGACCATGACACTCAACCACAGGCAGAACACCTTTGCCGTGAGCGTAGCCACCTTTAACTATCTGGAGGAGCCCTTCTACCACTATCTGTACCGACTGACCGATGACGGCGAATGGATTGATAATGGTTCGAGCAACGTCATCTCGTTCACCCAGATGGCTGAGGGCAGTCACACGCTGTATGTCAAGGCCAGAAACATGATGAATGGCAAGGAAACAGCCGTATCACAGCTGCACATCTACATCCAACCGCCTTACTACCGCACCATCTGGGCATACCTTATTTATATATTACTAGCCATTGCCCTGATAGCCATCTATGTGCGCCACTGGTATGAGGACCAGAAACTGCACCAGCAGATGCAGCTGACCCGACTGGAGCAGCAGCACCAAGACGAACTGTATGAAGAGAAACTGAAGTTCCTGACCAATGTGGTACACGAACTGAACACGCCTCTGACCCTGATTTACGGTCCCTGCGAGCGTATATTGTCTTACACCAAAGCCGACGAGTTTGTGAGGAAATACATCGGCAGGGTGATGCAGAACCTGGGCCGACTGAATAGTCTGATACAAGAAGTGATCGATCTGCGCCGTGTGACCACAGGCCACCACGTAATCAGCTGGCGGCGCGTGGATGTATCGGCAGTGGTAGGCGACTATACCAATGCCTTTACCGAGATGGCCGAACGCAGTGGCATCAGCTACGAACAGGAGATAGAACCCGGCTTGATACAGACATCCGACGACAAGGCCCTGAGAAGCATTGTGGGCAACTTGATATCCAACGCCTTTAAATACACCAAGCGTCAAGGCACCATCAAAGTAAAACTCACCCAGCAGGCGAGCGGACTGCTGTTCTCGGTATATAACTCCGGACGGGGTATTGCACCTGAGGACAGAGAGCGCATTTTCGACTACTATACCGTGTTCGACAGCGTAGAAGAGAGTCCGAATGCCGGTCAGACTTCGCGTAACGGCATCGGCATGGCCATCTGCTATAATCTGACCAAGTTGCTGGGCGGACGGATAGAGATTGACAGCGAGGTGGGACAGTATGCCCAGTTTAATGTGTATCTGCCCGAACAGCCACTCCCCGAAGGGGTGAGCGACGAGGTGGTGACATCGGCCAAACAGACCGACGACACGACGCTGGTTGTGCCGCAGACTGTGGGCACCACCAACAAACCAGCTCGTCCACTGCCCAAGATGGCCGGTGACAGAACACCTACCATCCTGACGATTGACGACAACCAGGAGATGCTCGACCTGCTGGCCGACTGCCTGTCGGACTATCGGGTGCTGACTGCCCTGAATGCCGAACAAGGCATGGCCTATCTGAAGGAAGAAACCCCCGACCTGATTATTACCGATATCATGATGCCTGGTACCGACGGACTGGACTTTACACAACAGGTAAAGCGCAACAAGCACACCATGCACATACCGCTGATTATCCTATCGGCCAAAACATCGGAAGAAGAACGTATCGAAGGCTTGGACAGTGGTGCCGACGTGTATATCAGCAAGCCCTTCAGCATCAACCTGCTGCAGGCCACCGTGGTACGTCTGTTAGAGAACCGCAACGTGCTGCGCGAATATTATAATTCGGCAGCATCGGCCTATGTATATGCCGGTGGCAACCTGATTAGTAAGGAGAACCAGAGTTTTGCCGACGAGGTGACCAAGGTGATCGACGAGCACCTGACCGACACCGAATTAACCCCAGAGACATTGGCGGAACTGATGAGTATCAGTCCGCGCAATCTCTATAGGAAGTTCAGTGATGCTAATATGCCGACACCTAAGGATTATATCAAGACCTATCGTATTAATGTGGCCGCAAGATGGCTGACCACCACTAATACCACTATTCAGGAAATCATCTATAAAACGGGCTTCAACACGCGCTCACAGTTCTATACTGAGTTCCGAAAGCATTTTGGTATGACACCTAAAGAGTATCGAGAGCAACAGCTTCGAGCAGTACACAACCACTAACGTGGGTACCCAGATCGATGGCCGATGTGTTGCGAGCCCAGTTGCTGCCAATCAGGTACTGGGTTTGCAGACCTTTTTCTTTCAGCACCTCGGCATTGTGCTTCAGATAAGCCACAAAACGGGTCTTATCGCTTGCATCGAGCTGGGGCTCCTGAATGAGCAAAGTGAAGTAGCGCACAAAAATGCCCTTGAACAGGCCGCCATCACCCGTTCCCTCGTCCTTGAGCACACTCTCGGTGAGGTCGCTCAGGCTCGACAGGGTGTAAGACGAAGCACGCACAGCATCGCGCAGATACAGGGTCTCACCTGTAATCTTGAACAACTCGTAGCACATACCCACAAACGTGCCCTGATTATAGGTAAACACCCAAGTGGTAACACTATTGCCGCTCTGACCGTTCATGCTGTCATAAACAGCACCCGTGCCAGGGGCATACAGGTTGTCGCGCTCCCAGTTGTAGATGCGCTTGGCCAGATCTAAATCAGATGCCTTGTGAAGGATATTGTACATACGAGCAGCGATGATGCCGGCAGGACCATTGCTGCAGGCATTCTTGCTCCAGGGCTGACTCTTGCGCCAAGCCATGCCGCCACCACAGTACTTGGTGTTCCAGGCATTCTGGATGTCGTCCCACAGCAACTGGGCGGTATCCAGATACTTCTGATCCTTGGTGCAATCATACAGGCGGAGCATCGTCAAACAAATCCACTCCTCGTCGTCGTAGAAATCATTGAAATAGCTGTTGCCAGCCTTTTTCTTGATACCCTCGTGCCACTTGTCAAACAGGTCGCGATAGCCGGCACTGCCTGTACGCAGATAGGCATCAATCACCACATCCATGGCATGTGCCTGGGGCCAATACTGATTCTGATGGATATCGGCCACATCGGGCATCGAGTTAAAATAGCCCTCGCGACCGTTCCAGAAGTGAGTTACTAAAGCCTGTGTAGCCTGCTCGGCCACCTGTTTCCAATTCGTCTGCTCAGGCTGTGGCGCAGGCGTTGGTTCATCCTCGGATGAAGAAGAACCGCAACCCTGCAGCACAAGGCTGCAGAGAAGCGGTACGAAGAAAACTTTTAATATGTTATGCATAAGTTAAAACTTACAGGTTAGTCGGCCAACTCAACATGGTGGGTATAGTTGGCACCATGGAAGAGAACAGTGATGCGGGTTTTGACGCCGGGGTGAGGACCATCAGAGCCACCATCGAAGTCGCCATCAAACTTCCACTTGTCGTCCCACTGGTTGTTGCCAGTTTCCATAATATAATAGTAAGGATCGTCCATAGCCAGACCACCAGGGCGTGAGTCGGTGCCATTCTTGGTGCCCCAGTACTGCTTGGTACCGTCGGCATACTCCATCAGGAACTTATAACGCTCGTCGCGGCCCCAGCCCTCCTGCTTGAAGGCTACCACACCTACACCTGAGAACTCGCCGTTGCCAGCGTAAGGAAGATCGAACATGATATTGTTGTTAGGACAGAAGAACAAACCGAGGCTCTTGATTTCGCGGATGGTAGCCGAAGCCACATTGAAATCGAGTACCAGACGGTAGATACCTGTAGCAGGTGCCACGGTAGAACCACCCTCGCGCAACTTCAAACCATCGAGCGAGTAGATAGTGCCATCGCCCTTGTTGTTGCTGCAGAACTGGTAGCTCTTGCCACCCTCGAGCTTGGTGAAGATCTCATATACACCCTGCTCAGGCGAAGAGAAAGCACAGCCGTTCTCGGCACCCTCGCCCATGATGAAGAGCGAAGAAGGAATTTCGTCGAAGCCCTCGAGCGAGGTGATGTTCAGCTTGTGCTTAACTGTAGCCTCGGCCTGATTCAAACCACGTGAGGCAATGATCGACCAGCTGACTGTGCCACTGGCACCACTCTTGAAACCGGCAGCTGCGGCTACCTTGTTCAGCGTCTTGTGAGTGATGGTGGCACTGTTCATCATACCATTCTTATCAGAGAGCACCTTATAGATAGGTGTGCTCTCGCCATCCTTGTAGAAGACAACCTCGTAGAGGGGCGAACCACTATCTTCGGCCTTGGCAGCCTCCCACTCAAAGAAAGTAGAGGCAGTGGCCGAAGCCTGAAGGGTTACACTCTTGCCATCGGCAGGTTCGTAGAGCTGGGTGATGGCGGATACCTGACTGTCCTTGAACTCCATGTCGGAGGTGCAGGCTGACATACTGAGCACGGCGCCTAACAGCGCGAATGCCTTAACAATATTCTTATTCATAGCTAATTGTTTCTTTTTGGGTTTTTACTTAATAATACTTATTGATGATATGGATTACTTGCCATAGCCAGGATTCTGACCTAAGTTAGGATTGAGGTCGATCTGACTCTGAGGAACAGCCCACAGATAATCACGGTTCTCATCGAACGTGAACTTCCAGGGGATGTCGTGGGTAAAGCTGGCGCCACGTACTGGCTGAGTGAGATACTCTGAACCAGCCTTCCAACGCTTGATGTCGTACCAGCGCAGTCCTTCGAGAGCCAGCTCGCAGCGGCGCTCATTGCGCAGTATCTGACGGAGTTCGGCCTGCGACTTATCGGCAGGGAAGTTCAAAGCCTTGGCTGTCTTAAAGCCTGCACGCTGACGGATGGCACGCACGGTGCTGTTCCATACGTCGGCAGTCATCTGGTTCTGCTCAAGCTTAGCCTCAGCCCACATGAGCAGGATATCGGCATAACGGAACATGATAATGTTCAGTCCTGAGCTCATATCGCCAGTGGCCTGTGGGGCAAACCACTTACGGGTGTAGTAACCGGTAGCGGTGGTGTTACTGCCTGTACCGATATAGGTATCGACGGTATTGTCACCAGCTGGATCGATATGAATCACCTCGTCCTTCGAACCATCGCCCACATTGGCGCTCCAATCGTAGTTATCATAGATGATGGTAGCAGCAAGGCGTGGGTCGCGGTTGTCGTAAGGATGGTTAGCATCGTAATCGGTACCAGCCTCATCGATGGTATAACCGGTCAGGGTAAGATAGCTATCCACCAGCGACTGCTGTGGCACGCGGTCGGCCACACGGCCACCCTTACTCAGGGGAACCATGTCGAGAATCTCGCCCCAGGTGAGCAGGTTGCGAACATAGGCACGATCCAGAATCACCTCCTGGTTGTACTCATTACCCTCCTCGAACAGGCCACGGTAGCTGGGGAACAGAGCATACGAGCCGTAGGTCTCGGGCTGATTGATGAGCATCTCACAGTACTTCTGCACGTTGCTCCAGTCGCTATCCATCAGATAGGCACGTGCCTGCAGAGCAACCACAGCGCCCTTGGTGATTTTACCGTTCTCGCTCTCAGGCAGGTCGTTGCGCGATGGCAGATCGCCGATGATATCGTTCAGCTCTTGATGGATGAATGCCATCACCTCGGCATGCGAGGTACGACTGATGGTGTTCGACTCATCCACGGTGATATCCTTGGTAAAGAAAGGAATATCGCCATAGAAGTTGGTGAGACGGAAGTAGATATAAGCTCGAACAAAGCGTATCTCGGCAATCATACGAGCCTTCTTGGCTGGATCGAGATTGGTGATTGCATCGATATTCTCGAGGAACACATGACAGGTCTTGATGCCGCCATACAGGTCGGCCCACTCGCTGGCAAAAATACCAGTGCTTGGTGTGGCCTGTCCCATACGCATCAGGCGCTGGTCGGTCGTAGAACGACCATCGATCATGTTATCGCTGAGCGACTCGTCGCGCCACATCTTGCCGGCATTATACATCTGTGCATAGGCCATGTTTACCACATACTGCGCTCTGTCGGGAGAATCCCAGAAGTTAGCATCGGTAAACTGGTTGCCAGGGGCATTCTCCATGCCGTTGCAGGCAGTAAGCGTCAGTCCGCTCACAGCAGCAAACAGATAGATATATTTCTTGATTTTCATTTTCATAAGATTCTTAATCATTAAAATTCTACATCGAAACCAAAGCCATAGTACTGCAGCATAGGATAGTTACGACCACTGTTACCACCACCAGAGTTCATGTTCGAACCGAACTCCGACGACTCTGGGTCGATAAACGAGTTCTTGGTAAGTGTCAACAGATCCTGACCGGTCACATATACACGGAGTTTCTGCAGGCCCAGAGGCTCAATCACCTTCTTAGGCAGTGAGTAACCAATGGCGAGGTTCTTTAAGCGTGCATACTTGGCGTCGAGCACGAAAATGTCTGACGGGCGGCCCCAGTTGTTGGTATCCGAAGCCGAACCCTGTGCTGCCAGACGTGGATATTTAGCGCTTGTGTTAGTTGGGGTCCAGAAATCAAGCTGATGTTTGTACATCACGTAAGAATAGTTTGAGTGGTATGGCTCGAGCAATTCGCCACGCAGCATCTGCGAGCGCTTGCCGACACCCTGCCAGAACATACTGAAATCGAAGCCCTTCCACTCGAAGCGGTAGGTGAATCCGAAGGTGTAACGTGGGAAAGCGTTACCAACGATGACACGGTCGTTAGAGTCGATGACACCGTCGTCGTTCTGATCCTTGAACTTCAGGTCGCCAGGTGCTACCTCTGCGCCAAGAGGCAGAGCTGAGTTCTTAATCTCATCGTAGCTCTGGAACAAGCCCTCTACCTGCCATGCATAGTAGGAGTTGAGGGGCTGACCAACGCGAATGATCTTATAGATCTCATCAACACCGCTAATCTGCTCGTTACCAGGGAATTTAGTCACCTTGTTCTTCGAGTCGCCGATATTGAAGTAGAAGTTATGCTTCATATCGCCGGTCTTCAAGCGGTAGTTGATAGAGAGTTCCCATCCGTCGTTCGACATTTCACCAATATTGGTGCTTGGCATGGTGGTTCCGAAAACACTGGGCTGCAAGGGCTTCATCAGGATGTCCTTGGTGCGCTTGGTGTAGTAATCAAATGTGATGTTCAGTGCATTGTGCAAGAACGATGCATCGAAACCTATATTGAAAGTGTTGGTACGTTCCCAAGTCAGGTCCTTCAGTCCGAGGTTAAACCCGGCACCGGCTACGGCCTGATTGTTATAAGCATAGGTGGTAGAGCTAACGCTATAGCGGGTATAGCGATCGTAGTCGCCTACTGCCTGACTACCCAGGATACCGTATGAACCACGGATCTTCAGGTCGCCTACCTTCTCGCGATATTTCTCCATAAAGGGCTCCTCGCTGATGCGCCAACCTAACGACATCGAGGGGAAGAAACCCCAGCGGTAATCCTTATGGAACTTTGAACTGCCATCGTAACGGAAGTCGAACTCGGCATAATAACGCTCCTTGTAGTTATAGCCGATACGACCCAGCAGTGAGGTAATGCTGGTCTGACCAGAACTATCCACGGTGGTAGCACCACCGATGTTACCTACCTCACCTGTAGTGATGCTGGTAGAGGTTCCCAAGTCGGGATCAACATAGTTCTTCCAGATTTCGTTGTTATACCAGGTGTACGACTCGTTGGTGGCACCAAACAGGCCACTGATAGTGTGCACGCCGAAGGTCTTATTATAATCCAGCAGGATCTGAGTGTTCAGACGGTAGTTGTCGGCGTTCCAGTTGCTGGTTCTGAAATCCGACTCCTTACGTGGACGGGGCTCGGTAGCATCTTCGCCGGCATAATAATAAGAAGGCATGCTACGCGAGTAACGGTTGTTACCCACCACATCGGCACCAAACACGCCACGGAGCTTCAAGCCATCGATAATCTTGAGCTCACCGGTAACACTGGCGGTGATGGCATTGGTACGGTACTTATCGAAACCGCCCGACTCGAGCTGACCGAGTGGGTTGAACTCACCCCACACATCATTGAGCAGGTAACGACCATCGGCCGACTTCATCTTATAGATATAGGCACTAGGCACACGACTGGCATCAATCTCCAGACTACCACCATTGGTATTCTTGCTATCGGTGCGGGTGTAGGCCAGTGTGGCAGTCAGCTTCAAGCGACCCAACTCGGTAACCAGGTTGGTACGGAAGTTGTAGCGCTGCAAACCGAACTTCTGGGTGCTCACATAGTTGCTACCCTGATCAAAATAGCCGGCAGAAACCATATAAGTGGTCTTATCGCTACCACCGCTGATGCTGATATTGTAGTTCTGCTGCATGGCTGTCTTGAAGATCTCGTTCAGCGCCCAGCTCTCCTCACTCTGATGGGCGTAATAGTCGAGAATCTGATCCTGACTGTAAACGGGGGCATTACCCACATTGGTCTCGGCCATGTTACGCAGCACCGCATTCTGGTAGCCGGTAACAGGTGTGAACAGGATATGGGGATCCTCCCAACCAACCATACCATTCAGGCGGATACTGGTGCGCTCGTTGTTCTTTCCTTTCTTGGTAGTAACGAGCACAACACCGTTGGCTGAACGTGAACCATAGATAGCGGCAGTACCGGCATCTTTCAGAATAGAGATATTCTCAATATCATTAGGGTTCAAGCGGTTGAAGTTATCGTAGTCGCTAACCAGTCCATCGATGACAAACAGCGGACTGTTATCGTTCAGTGTACTGATACCGCGAATATTAAAGTTGTTGTTCTGAGCGTTAGGGTTGTAGTTCTTACGCTGGATGATAACGTTTGGTGCAGCACCCTGCAAAGCCTGCGTTACATTGGCTACAGGACGGTTCTCTAACAGGTCGGAGCGAACCTGATCGACAGCACCTACGGCACTTTTACGAGTGGTTGTGCCATAACCGATAACCACCACCTCGTCGAGGATAGCATTATCTTCTTTCAGCACAATACGGCTCAGGTTGGTATTGGCACGCAGCTCTTGGTTGATATAGCCTACATACGAGAATACCAAGACATCAGTTGGTTTGCAGTTCAGTGAGAAGCTACCATCAAGACCAGTCACGGTACCAGAGGACGACCCCTTTACCGAGACCGTTACACCGATCATAGGTTCTCCCGATGCATCAACAACTGTGCCCCTGACAGTGGTTTGCTGTACATTGTTAGTAGCAGCCACCGAGACACCATTGGCAAGAGCAACGGACGGACTACCTACGCATAGGGCCACTCCCATAAAACCTTGCCAGATGAATCTGGAATAGTTGAAATTACCTTTTTTCATTTAGTAAAACTTTAGATTGAATGTAATTTTAGTTATAGAACAGTTTATTATTTATTCTGTTTTAATCAGCATCTCAGCCCCTTTTGCCAGTTGACTGTGGGGCACGAACCAACCCTTGAGCGGTTTGCCACCCACTGTAATCTTACTGATTTTACGACCAGTACCCTCGCGACGAATGGTAAACGTGTTGCCTGTGGTGCCGAGGGTGAAGTTCACCTTATTAAATAAAGGTACGGTCACGATATACTGTGGGTCGGCAGGCGAATAGGTATAGATGCCGATGGCATTGAGCACATACCACGACGACATCTCGCCGGCATCGTCCATACCTGCATAGGCCAAGCCCTCTTCGCCCATACCATAATAATGGTTCAGCAGCGAATCGATAACCACCTGGGCCTTTTCCTGCTTATCAGCAAAATAATAGGTATAAGGAATGCTGTGACCGGGCTGGTTGCCATGACAGTAGGTTCCTAAGAAACCTGTCAGGTTCCACGCCTCGTAGCCATGATTGGGCTGGGTAAACAGCGAGTCGAGTTTCTGTTCAACAGCCTTTTTTGAGGGATAGAGTGCCACCATACCCTCGGGATCGTGAGGTGCAAAGAACAGCGAATTCCAGGCATCGGCCTCACGGTACATATAGGCGTAATAGGGATACCAGGGGTCGAAATCCTTAATCCAAGAGCCATCGGCAATTCTGCCACGCCAGAAGCCTGTTGACGCATCAAACAGATTCTTGTAGTTCTGCGAGTGCTGCATCAGCAACTTGTAGTTTTTCTTATCTTTCAGCTCACGGGCTATCAGAGCGGTAGCATAATCATCGTAGGCATACTCCTGGGTTTTGGTTACCGAAGCCTTATACTCGTTCCATGTAGGCACGTTGGTGGTATCCTTCTCGGCTATCCAGCCCTGCTCCAGGTATTCTTTCAACCAAGGGCGACCACCACGACCGGGAACGGTAGCATTCTTGAGCAGGAGCTTATAGGCTCGCTGCAAGTCGAAGTCCTTGATGCCACGCAGCCACGAACCTGCCACGAAGGTAGAGGCATGGTCGCCATGGAAGAAGGTGGGCATATAACCACCGGCCTTCTCACCTTTATCGATAATCGACTTGATGATATCAGTAGCTACATCAGGAGTAATCATACCCAACAGAATGAGCTTGTTACGATAGGTATCCCAGAAAGAAGGATTGGTATAGTAACTGAAATCGGCTTTGCAAACACGGCCCTGTTCATCGGTGTACTCGCCATTCACATCGCTGCGCAAGGCAGGCCACAGAAAAGCACGGTAGAGTGTAGAGTAGAACATGGTCTGCTGCTTTTCGGTACCGCCCTCTACCTGGATATGACCTAACTGCTTGTTCCAGATATTGTCGGCCTCCTGGCGCACCTGCTCAAAACTCTTGTCGAGCATCTCGGCCTCGAGGTTCTGCTTGGCATTGGCAATGCTCACAAACGAGAAACCAATCTTGAGTTCCAACGCACGCGAACCTTTATTATGAGCGAAATCAACCACTGCTATCTGATGACGGAAATCCTTCTGGATGCTAACCTCGCTGACATCGTGATTAGCGACAGCGTAGAAATAGATACGCCCCTCGCCATCCTGAAAACCCTGGAACGTGTTGGCACCCGACTTTTCGATGTGCCACTTGCGGGGACGATTGTTGCTGCGGGTGATATCCACAATCAAGCGTTTCTCATCCTCGGCACGGAACGTGTAGCGATGAAAACCACAACGCAAGGTTGAGGTCAACTCGGCATTCACATGATAGCGGTCGAGATATACCTGATAATAACCAGGATGTGCCGACTCGTTGGCATGACTGAACCATGAGCAGAAATTATCAGGATAGAACCTTCCGGTAGCAGGCATGATGGGCAGGTGGAGCAGATTCCAGTGGCCCTTACAGGTGTGTGCGAAACCATATATCTGATGGTCCTCGTACTGATAGCCTGAGCCTGAGGGATACATGGTGACAGGGGTGAGCTGTACCATGGCATTGGGCAAGGCTGAGCCAGGAAATGACTCAGCTCCCCAAGCACGTTTAGTTTCTGTGCGCGTATAACCCAGATCGGCTGGGGTCCATAGAGTTGTTGTTCCGATAAAAGGATTTACCTTACCGGTTAAGTTTTCAGCCTGCACGAGTTGTCCTGAAATGAGCAGGCTAAAGAGCAATGTTAGAGTTCTTGTCATCTCTGTAATCGGTTTTAATTATTTTCGTGTCGCAAAGGTAGAGAGAAAGCCACAAACGGTTGTCCTCGTTTCTGCTTTTTTTGTCCTGACAACAGATTTGGCAGGCGGTTTAACTGGTTTATGCGATATTATTAGTATCTTTGCAAGCGAATAATTAAAATAATAAATTTCAAGAACATATGAACAAACGAACACTACTCACCACCATCCTGTTGGCAGGGTTATCATTCCCTGTGATGGCCGACGGGATTGAAGACTGGAGCAAGACGATTGCGACTCCGGCAGACAACACTAAGGTTTCACGCAGACCCGACGCCAAAGAGCGCCTTTTTTACTCAGACACGATTGAGAAGAAGATTGCCGAGGTAAAGAAAATGCTGAAGGACGCTCCCTACCTGGCATGGATGTTTGAGAACTGTTTCCCCAACACGCTCGACACCACCGTGCACTACTCGGATGCCGAAGGCGATGACGACACGTTTGTATATACCGGCGACATCCATGCCATGTGGCTACGTGATTCGGGAGCCCAGGTATGGCCATACGTACAGTTTGCCAAGAAAGACAAGAAGATACGCAAGATGGTAAGAGGCACCATCCTGCGCCAGCTGAAGTGCATCTGTATCGACCCCTATGCCAACGCCTTTAACATGGGTCCCACAGGCAGTGAGTGGGAAAGCGACCACACCACGATGAACCCCAACCTGCATGAGCGCAAATACGAGATCGACTCGCTGTGCTATCCTCTGCGACTGGCCTACCATTACTGGCAGGTGACTGGCGACGACAGTATCTTTGGCGAACTCTGGCAGGAAGCCATCGGCAAGATTCTGAAGACCTTCCGTGAGCAGCAGCGCAAGGAGGGACACGGTCCCTACCGCTTTATGCGCACCACAGCCCAGCAGTACGACACGGTGAGTCACGGCGGTTATGGCAACCCTGTTAAGCCGGTAGGTCTGATAGCCTCTATCTTCCGTCCCAGCGACGATGCTACGGTGTTCCCCTTCCTCATCCCCTCCAACTTCTTTGCCATAACCTCACTGCGCAAGGCAGCTGATATTCTGACCAAGGTTAACAAGGATAGTAAGACTGCCAACGAATGCACAGCCCTGGCCAACGAGGTGAGCGACGCCCTGCAGAAGTATGCTATCTACAATCATCCTAAATACGGTAAGATCTATGCGTTCGAGGTGGACGGTTTTGGCAATCAGCATCTGATGGACGATGCCAACGTGCCCAGTCTGCTGGCTATGGCTTATCTGGGTGATGTGGATGTGAACGACCCCATTTATCAGAACACCCGCCGCTTTGTGTGGAGCGAGGATAACCCCTATTTCTTCCGCGGTAAGGCTGGCGAGGGTATCGGAGGTCCTCACGTAGGTTACGATATGGTATGGCCCATGTCGATCATGATGCGTGCCTTTACCAGCACCAACGACCAGGAGATTAAGCAGTGCCTGCAGATGCTGGTTGATACCGATGCCGGCACAGGCTTCATGCACGAGTCGTTCAATAAGAATAACGCTGTGAAATATACCCGTCACTGGTTTGCTTGGCAGAACACCTTGTTTGGTGAACTGATACTCAAACTGATCGACGATGGTAAATTGGATATTTTAAAGACCATCCAGAAATAATTAAGACGATCAAAAAAAAGAGCGATAGCCTATAAATGCATAGGCTATCGCTTTTTTTATTACTCCCAACCGGGATTCTGTGTCAGAGCAGGATTGTGCTGGATTTCATCCTGAGGAACAGGCCAGAGGAGTACCCACTCAGGGATAGCACCAACCTTGACGTTATCAACAGGCTTGTTCTGAATCTTGGCACTTGAAAGGGCCACCCAATTGAGCTTGCCAGAATAATCGCCTGCAGCTTCGGGATACAAACGGGTACGACGGATATCGTCCCACACCTTGAACTCTACAGGGAACTCATGCAGGCGCTCGGTCAGGATGGCGGCAACCAGCTCATCGCCAGTGGCTGTCTCAGCAGCCAGACCAGCACGCTTACGAACCTGATTCAGATACTCCTGTGCTTTGGCGGTATTGCCTGTACGGGCATGACCCTCGGCAGCTATCAGCAGCACCTCGGCATAACGCATGGTAGGAATATTATAGTCGCCACCGTGGTTCTTGATGATGGCATCCTCATCAAACCATGCCCAGATACCGGTATAGTTGAGCGTATGCTCCACACCAGTCTTATCGGTATAGGTATTGAAGAAGAACTGCTTCTCATGGCTACGGATGTCCTCGGGCGCATAGCTCTTGAAAAGCATGTCGCAGGGATGGTAGGCCTTATGCAGTACGTTCATGCTGAACACCTGATTACCATTAGCATCCTTCCAGGTGGTAGCATCAGAGCCAATACTGAGATTAACATAACCATTACCTATATTATTATTAGCATAGTCGTACTCTTTAGCAAAGATAATCTCCTTGGAAGTCTTCGAAGTCTTAATCACATTATAAGCCGAGTTTAGATCGTCGGAACTGCCATTAGCCTGTTCCAGGGCAGCAGTACCGCCATCAATCACCATCTCGGCCATCTGTGCTGCCTTCTTATAGTCTTCTGTACCACCATTCATGGGGAAGCCGGCACGCTGGAGATATACCTGTGCCAAGAGTGTCTGTGCCATCGCACGGGTTACACGGCAACCGTTGTCGTAGAACGACTTGTTGGGCAGTGCTGAGCCTGTGGTAATATCTGTCAAATCGTCGATGACATGCTGATAGACTTCGGCTGCTGGAGTACGCTCCTTGAACATACCATCAGTAGAGGTATATGGCTCATCCACATAAGGTACATCGCCAAATTCTTTCACCAAATAGAAATAAGCATAGGCACGGAAGAATTTACCTTCGGCCATATAGTTGTCGATTGTAGCCTGGTCGAGCACATCGGTCATCTTGGGCACATTGGCCAACACGAAATTGGCACGGGAGATACCTTTGTAGAACTCATGCCACAATGACATGGCTGGACTGGAGAACTTCTCCAAGGTATAGGTACATGCCTTCGCAGCTTCGGCCAACTGTGAGTCGCCATGGTCGTCGTAGAACAAACCTGAGATAATACCACCGTACATCGTGGCTTTAGGCTGCCAACCACCACCATTCTGATTCAAATAAGGTACGCCACCGAAATAAAGGGCATCAACACCTGTCTGCGCATCTTCCTTCGACTGCCAGAACTGGCTTGAAGATTTCTGATCCAATGGCTTTTCCTCCAAGAACGCGTCACAAGAAGTTAGACCGAATGTGACACCTGCCATCACGCCATATATGATATTTTTTATCGTTTTCATAAATCTGATAGAATATTGTTATTTAGAAAGTTACATTAACACCAAAAGAGAAAGTTTTTGGACGTGGATATGAGAAGAACTGACGGTTTGCGCCCCAGTTATTGCTGCCCAGACGTGTTGAGTTATCAGGATCATAACCCTTATAATCATCAGAGCAGAGGAGCCAGAAGTTATTCAGGTTAGCATATACACGCAAGGCTGTGACACCAAAACTGCGGCAAGCAGCGCTGTCGAAGGTATAACCCAACTGCAAGAGATTGAAACGCAGGTAAGAACCATCACAAATCCAGTCGGAGTCGGCCTGGTTGTTGGCACCCATACCAAAGTTATTCAAACGCAAAGCCTGCTCAACACCATTTGGATTAAGTGTTGGATGCCATGCCTCCTCATACAAACGGTCGATTCCATTGGTGAGGAAACGAGCCAAAGTAGAGTGGTAATACTCCTGCATGATATCAGCACCCATAGAGAACTGCAGATCCAATGTCAGGTCGAAATTCTTGTAGTTGAAGGTGTTGATGAAAGAACCTGTCCAGTCAGGCAGACCGTTACCCAGAATCTGACGCTGCTTATAAGTTACTTTCTCACCTACAATAGAAGGAATATTCATCGTAGTGGCATCCCAGTTCTCAGGATGACCATCATAGATACCGGCACGTTTGTAACCATAGAAGGTAGAAAGAGCCTCGCCCTCGCGGATCAGCATATCGTAGCCCACAAATCCATCTGTGAGAATCTGACGCTTGCCACTGACTGGGTCAACAGAGGCACCTTCGTCCAGCTTCTCTACCTTATTCTTATTAAAGCCCAGGTTCAATGTCGAAGTCCACTGGAAGTCCTTGGTCTGGATAGGATAGGCTGTCACCAGGATATCAAAACCGTGGTTAGAAACAGCACCGATATTATCCATAATCGAAGAATAACCTGTTGACTCAGGAACAGGACGGTTCAAGAGCAAGTCGGATGTGTACTTGTGATAGTAAGAGATATCGAAATTCAAACGGTTCTTGAACAAGCCCAGTTCGAAGCCCAAATCCCACTGGGCGGTCTTCTCCCACTTCAGATTGGCATTTGGCATATTATCAAGATAAGAAACAGTGACCATCTTACCACCCAAGATTGTGGTTGACAGACTGACAGTGGCCAGAGAACGGTAGGTACCAATCTCAGAGTTACCGGTCATACCAAATGAGGTGTGCAGCTTTAACTTGCTGATAGCTTCAATATCCTTCATGAAACTCTCATTAGAAGCCAACCATCCTAAACCTACTGATGGGAAGAAAGCATACTTATTATTCTTACCAAACTTAGAAGAACCATCATAACGACCGGTTACAGTTGCCATATAGGTATTGTTGTAGTTATAAGCCAGGCGCAGGAAGTAAGAGTTCATCGCCCACTTATCGTAATCGGAACCAACAGATGGCTTCAGGGTTCCTGAACCCAGGTTATAGTAGCCATAATAGTCGTCGGTGAAGGTATTGTCGGAACCACCGAAATAATCATACTTACGCGCCTGCCAAGAAGCACCAGCCATGGCATTAATACGATGCTTACCGAAGTCGTTCACATAAGTAAGATAGGTTTCTTCCTGCCAGTAAAGAGAGTTTGAATTACCAGCAGAAGCCGAGCCCTGAGAGGCGCCCTGGTCGATGAGCTGGTGAGGCTGGAAGGGGGTATAGCCTTTGCTGCGATTGTTATGGTAGTCGATACCCAACTGTGTTCTCAAATCCAAGCCCTTAGCCAGGTGGAAGGTCAGCGCGGCATTACCGAAGATCTGCGTCTTATACTGAATCACCTGTACACGCTCAAGCAGTTCCACTGGGTTGGCAACGCCCTCAGGCGAGAAGGTCTGATAACCACTATTAGGATTATTCTTATCTTTCAGGATGCCAGTGGTATTAATCATATTATTCTGGATATACTCGCCATTAAGCTGTACTGGCAACCAAGGCAGCTGCTCAATCATCGTACGCAAAGCGCCCTGTCCATAGGGATTATCAGAGGTGTGATTACCCCAAGAGTGGTTGACCAACAGATTAATGCCTGTAGAGAGCCACTTGGTAGGGTTATCATCGTAGGCCAGTTTAGCATTGACACGCTTATAATAGGTATTGCGAAGTACACCCTGCTGATCGGTGAAGTTAAGGAATGCACCCACCGAAGAGCCATTGTCGCCAGAGCGCTGGATGCTAAGCTCATGGTTATGAGACACGGCTACACGCGAACATTCCTCCTGCCAATCGGTATCATAAAGCGGATTACCATTACTATCGAAATAACGGGAATCGGTGAATATCTTAGACAGGTCGGTATCAAAATTCATCCCCTGGAACTGGTTGGCATTCTCAAGTCCCTGCTTGAAAGCACTCATCCACTCAGAAGCATTCATAACATCCATCTTACGGGCCATGCTGCTAACCGACAACGAACCATCGTACTTGACATGCACGCCCTTACCGGCATTGCCTCGCTTGGTGGTTACCATAATCACACCATTGGCACCACGTGCACCATAGATAGCAGCCGAAGAGGCATCTTTCAGCACCTCGATACTCTCGATATCGTTAGGATTCAGGAACTGGAAATCAGTCATGGCCACACCATCAACAATATACAAAGGACTTGAAGAGGCGTTGATCGTAGAGATACCACGGATAATCACACGCATCTCACCACCAGGCTGACCGGTATTATTAAAGATGTTAACACCTGCTGCCTTTCCTTTTAAACCCTCCAAGGCATTGAAGCCCTGGACCTTGAGAATTTCAGAACCTTTGGTGGTAGAAGAAGAACCGGTCAGGTCCGACTTGCGCATCGTACCATAACCTACGACCACCACCTCGTCGAGAAGCTGTTTGTCCTCCAGGAGCACAATTCTCTGCGAAGCACCCTTACCGAGTTTAATGGTTTGCGTTACATAGCCGATAGACGACACTCTGATTTCGTCGCCCTGAGCAGCACTGATGTCGCACTGACCGTTAACATCGGTGATGGCACCTGTCTGAGAAGAGACCATCATGATACTGGCGCCAACAACCGGTTCATTCTTGTCATCGACAACCGTAATGATGACTTTCTTTTGCTGTTGAACAGATGTGACCTCTGTCAACGGTTTGGAAACTGAGTTAGCTAGGACATTGACTGGGAAACCGAATGTCATTGCTCCAGCAGAAAGTAGTAATAGCGAAGAACACATCGCCTTCGAAACTTTTCTTTCGCGTTTGTACATAATGTTTATTAGTTAATGTGTTAATAATAAAATATTAAGTAATAAGTTATATAGTATCGTTTCTAACGAGTTAGTGAATTTGGAATCTCGGCTGCAAATATCTGCCTTTTCGTACAAACAAGTGTCCTATCCTTTGCCATTTTTGTCCAAAACCATTTAAAACCAGTATTTTTCATAATACAAATAAAAAAACGCCCCTCTCGATGTGACTCGAGAGAGGCGCCATGTTAGGTTCAGTATAATTGGCTATTTTTTAAACAAATGTGGGATAAACTCGTTGAGACCACGTCGCCAGGTAAGCCACTCGTGAGCAGTACCCTTCGACTCGTTTGAATCGACCTTGATACCCAACTCGCGCAACTGCTTCACGATATCACCGCTCTTGATGAAGTCTTCCTCACCCCAGTTCATATACATATAATGTATCTTCTTGTTGAACTCGTCGGCTTTGGCAAACACACCATCATAGGCTGTCTTGACATCGAGACCGAAGATAGCGCCGCTGAAAGTTCCAAGCCATGCAAACTTATCGAGATTGGTGAGCACCACATCAAATGTCTGATGACCACCCCATGACAAACCTGCCATAGCACGGTTCTCACGATCGCTCTTGGTACGGAAGTTATTGTCGATATATGGAATCAGATCGTTCAACAGTACAGGATAGAACGAAGCACCATAGGCACTGCGACCAGCCTGATTGCTACCGCCACCAAATGGCGCCTTGATATCACCACTCTCCATCACCACGATCATTGGCACAGCCTCGCCCTTGGCAATGGCGTTGTCCATGATGTGCTGCATGTGGCCCTGCTTGCTCCAGCCAGTCTCGTCCTCACCCATACCATGCTGCAGGTAGAGCACTGGATAACGTTTCTTGGCATTCTTGGCCAGTTCGTACTCGGCTGGGGTATATACCATCGCATGGCGCCAGGTCTGCTGCTCGTTGCTATAGTAATAGATGCTACGAACCTGACCAGCGGGCACACCCTGCTGCGGACGGTAGTAGTCGCCCTCAGTACCCTCGGGAATCTCGATACCTCCAGCCTCGCGGTTGCAACCGAAGAAGGTCTCGGTTGAAGGATCGATGAAGTTCACACCATTGATATTCATGAAATAATAGTGGAAACCAACGGGCAGTGGGTCGGTAACAGCCATGAAGTTGCCCTTACCATCACGCTGCATGTCGTATTTCTTATTGCAGATGTCGAGCACCACCTTACGGGCCTCAGGGGCAGCGATACGGAAATAAGCTCGACCAGCCTTATCTACCTTGGGGAACTCGTTACCAGGAACGGTTGTCTCGGCAATCACAGCATCGGCAGGCACCTCTATCTGCTTGGGCATCTCGATATAGGGGCGCTTGGGCTCATAACCCAGGTGACGGGCCACAGCTTCGCCATAACGGCAACCTAACTCACGATAGCCTGCGGCATCGAAGTGCAGACGGTCGGGACCATTGGTACAGCCATCCGAAGAGATCACCTGCGAGGTATGCAAGGTGAGTGGCAACTCGTCGATCTGCTTCTTACAACCGATACATACACCCTTACCATCGGCCTGTACAATATTTCCTGCATAGAGATTCACCTCCTCAGGCTTCAGGTTCAGGTCGCCACACAGGTTGTCGTAAACCTGCTTAACCATACCTGCCCACTTGGGGTCGCCAGTATTGGTCTCGCCCTGGTGCATCAGGATACCCTTGATCACACCATCCTTCTGAGCTTTCTTTGCCAATGTTACCAAACGCTCATAGGGATTATTATCATAGGCTGCCAGCATGCCCTTCATCCAATTGGGAGCTACCTTCAGGTAGTTCTGGATACTATCGGGCAGGAATCCCTTGATATCAATACCACCGATAGCCACATGAATCACACCAATCTTAATATTCTCGGGCAGCGAAGCCACCAGGGTACGCCCGAACCAGTCGGCGGGGGTTAGACCAGTGTTTGGACGGCAGAGTGGAGCCGAAGCCTCGCACCACTCACCCATCTTACGCCCCTTTTCTGGGAAATCAACGGCGGGCATCAGGAGGAAACGCGGACCAGGACTGGTCAGGTCCTGTGCTTCAGGACGGGCATTGCCTTCCATGTTCGACTGCCCGAAACAAAGGAAAATGTAGAAATTAGGATCAGGTTTGCCTACCTGTTCGGTAGCTGCCTTTTTAGGAGCGGCCTTACGTTTCTGGGCCGACATGCTGGCGGGCAAAATGAGTAATGCCGATGCCAACAGGATTGTTTTAAAAGTTGATTGATACATCGTTGTATAGTTTAATAATTAGCAAGTTATTATTTCTGTGCGCAAAGTTACACACTTTTTAGGTAACGGCCTTTTCTGAGAGTTACAATTACTTTTGTTTGCGTATCATCATCACCCAACAAGCACTTTTTTGAGTTGTTTTTGATTTTATTTAAAATTCTTTTGTATCTTTGCAACCAGAAACATCAATTACTTGGAACCATATATGAGACAGACAAAAATGTGGATATTTCTGCTGATGCTGACAGGTGCGTTGCTGGCAGCGTGCAGTCATGAAGAGCAGAGCGGACAGATGAACGAAGCCGACAAACTGATTGAGTCGACTCAGAAGACCAAGAACTACCCCAAGCTGATGAAGGTTGTTGACAGCTTAGAGACGAACGGCAAGATTTCTCCCACCAAAGCATACTATTGGCGAGGCTATGCCTGCGACAAGATGAAACGGCAGCGACTGGCCGAGTTCTACTGGAAAGCATCGCTCGATGCCGCCGAGAACTCAACCAGCAGCGACGAAATGGCTTACTATGCCAAATCGGCCAGTCGATTGGCAAACATGCTGGCCGTAAGACAAGACTATGAGGGAGGACTGAACACGGCCGTACCTGCCGCCAACAAACTGGAGGAGTTGCATTGCGATAGTACCAGCGACTACCTGAACATACTTATATATATAGGTTGCTGTCAGGAGGGGTTAGGTACCAGTGATGCCAACAGTGCTGGTTTCAACAAGGCCTACCAGCGCCATCGTGAGAATATCGAGACTTACCACAACGACGTGGTTTATAAAGATGGTATCACAGGTATCATCAATATCGCTTATAATTATATTTTTGCCAAGAAATGGCAGGAGGCGCTGACCTGGACCACCCGCTTTGGACAGATACTGAGCGAGTACGAGCAACGCCCAGATGCCGATGCCGACTTTATCGACCGACAGCTGGCACGTTACGACATCTACCAAGCCATCTCGCTACAAGGATTAGGTCAGACCGACGAAGCTGCCAAGGCCTACGAGAAGTTCCAGGGCACCCAGTATAGCAATACCCCTAAAGGACGTATCGATGCCAACGACTACCTGACAGCCGCCAACCGCTGGGACGAGGCTGCCGAACACTACAGCAGTCTTGACGACATGATGGGCGAAACACCACAGAACTACTCGTTAGAGAACATCCGGAACCTGGTACTGAAGAAATATCGAGCCAACCTGTTGGCTGGTCGGCGCGATTCCGCCATCCAGGTAGCCCTGAATATCAGCAATGCATTAGGTCAGGCCATGGCTAAATCGGATAAGATTGAAGAGGAAGAACAGGCTGTGATCGTCAAGAATGTAGAGAAGCTGGCTGAACAGGAAGCCAAAAAGAACCGTAAGTACCAGTTCATGATTGCCTTCGCTATTGCTTTCGTCATGCTTTGCCTGATCGCCTTTGTTGTGATACGCCATCGTATCGCCAAACAGTTACAGGCAGCCTACGATGATCTGAAATACGACTTCGACCGCATGGAGGCCGACACCGTGGTAAAGGAACGCGAAGCCTCAGAATTCCGTATCGCCCAGAATATACAACGTGTGATTGAGCCACGACAACTGACCAAATTCAAGTCGTTTGACTTGTGGAGTGCCGTTAAGATGGGGCAGATGGAAGGCGGTGGCGTGATGGATTACTGTGTTCGCGACGGAAAACTGTTCTTCTGTGTAGGCGAATCGGAAGCTGAAGGTATCAAGGCTTCGCTGCTCACGACCATTGTCAAGGCCCAGTTCCGTACAGCAGCCACCTTCGAGTCGCAACCAGAAAAAATCATGTCGGCCATCAATAATGCTCTGGCTCAAACGGATCATAACAGCATCAATATACGACTGTTTATTGGTGTGCTCGATATTCATAACGGCAAACTGTATTTCTGTAATGCTGGTCATGCAGCACCACTGCTGGTAAGCAACGAACTGCACCACCTGCCAGTTGAACAGAATATAGTCATTGGCGAAAAGCTCAACTACCCCTTCGAGGGACAGGAGACAACCATGCTACCAGGCACCATGATATTCCTGAATACCGAAGGCCTCATCAAAGTAAAGAATGCCGAGCACCGTGTGTTTAACGAGAAACGTATGTTAGGATCGGCATTGCAGGCCATGAAACTGGATCCTCGTCCAAAACCTTTTATCGAGAATATGCTGGATGCCGTACACCGCTTTGCCGGAGATTTCGAGCAACGCGACGATATGGCACTGTTGGCCATCCGTTTCAAGGGAGCAACCAGACTGGAGCAGAAAACCTACGAGGACTTAGAATCTGAGGCTGAGCCGGAAGCAACTCCCTCCGATTCCCCACAGCAGTCAGAGCCCGAGCCAGCAACAGCACCCGAGCCAGCAACAACGACTGAACAAACAACAACGACTGAACAAACAACAACGACTGAACAAACAACAACGACTGAACAAACAATAGAGCCACAGGTACTCGAAGAACCGAAGGTTTACAGCGAGCCAGAATTCTACGACGAGCCTGATGTGATCATCGAAGATGCCGAAGCTACAGAAATATCCTAATATATAAATAAGGTGTTGCGCCGCCATGACGCAACACCTTTTTTTTGCCACCTCCACATAAAGCTTGTGCTTTGCAGCACCCGAATACCGATGGTCAACTTTGAAAAACAGTTAACCAAGCGTTTAAAAATAATAAAGGTTTAATCCAATGATACCTATAAAATGTAACTAGAACTTTATCGTGTGTTACATTTTGGACTAAAATGGCATTATCACAAACTCTATGTTACAAAAAATAAACTAAATACGTTAAAATTATAATATATTTGCAACCGAATTTGTTGCCAATAGCGAATTTCAGCCAAATAAATATATTCAATTATCTAACTAATTAAATTAATTATGTGGAATTTTAAATCAATCCAAAAGCCGTTAATGGCACTGTTCCTGCTCTGTTTGTTCCCTCTGGGAGCGCTGGCTCAGAGCTTGATCAAGGGAACGGTCAAAGATGTATCTGGCGACCCGATCATTGGTGCTAGTGTAAAAGTACAAGGCTCAAAGTCGGGTGTCATTACAGACTTCGATGGTAACTTCAGTATCCAGGCCGACAACAACGCCACACTGGTTATCAGTTACATTGGCTACACTACCGAAAGCATTAAGGTAGCTGGCAAAAACAATCTCTCTGTTACTCTTAAAGAAGACGCACAGACCCTGAACGACATCGTAGTAATCGGTTACGGTGTACAGAAGAAGTCAGACTTGACCGGTTCTGTAGCATCAGTAAAGGCCGAGGACCTGAAGCACCGTTCAACCACCGACGCAGCTGCTGCTCTGCAGGGTAAGGCTGCTGGTGTACAGATTCTGAACAGTTCAGGTAAGCCTGGTCAGGGTGCTTCAATCCGCGTACGTGGTTACTCTTCTAACTCAAGCAACATCGGTCCTCTGCTGATCGTCGATGGTCTGCAGGTATCAAGCATCCAGTACCTCGATCCCTCTATGATTGAGTCAATGGAAGTACTGAAGGACGCTGCTTCGGCTGCCATCTACGGTGCTGAGGCTGGTAACGGTGTTGTTCTGATCACCACCAAGAGCGGTGCCAAGAGCAAGGGGCAGGGTTCAATCACTTACGAGGTCAAGTTCACAAACCAGAACCTCGGTCACGTTGGTAAGCTCTTGAATGCAGGTCAGTTCAAGGACTGGATGGACATGCAGTTAGGTGAGGTCGAGAAAGATGGTCAGAAGTTCCGTCAGCTCGATTTGGACATGCAAGATGCCATAAAACAATATGGTTGGGATCCCAACACCAACACTGATTGGATGAAGGAATATTTCGAGGACACATGGGCACAGCAGCACACACTGACTTTCCAGGGTGGTAACGACCGTGGTTCTTACTTCCTGAGCACCAGCTATGTGAATCAGGACGGTATCGTAAAGGGCAACAAGGATAGATACGAGCGCTTGACTGCTCAGATCAATGCCGACTATAAGATTAAGGATTGGTTGCAGATTGGCACCAACACTGCTATCGAGAAGTGGTCTTCACGCGGCGTATCTGAGAACGGTTATGGTTCTTCATTCGAAATGCTGCTTTTGATCGACCCATTGACTCCCATGTATTGGACTTCTCGCAACCAGATGCTGGGTGAATATGCTTCATATTACGATGCAATTCAGGCTGGCAACTCAAAATATACTCTGTTTGGTGATGAGAATGGCTACTATGCCACTTCATACTTCAACACACGTCTGGCAGGTGCCAACCCATTCTCACAGCGCGACCGTGCCGAGGGCAGAAACGAGGGTGTAAACGTGAATGGTACTGTATTCATGAACATCACTCCTATCAAGCAGGTTACCTTCACCTCTCGCTTAGGTTATCGTTTGTCATTCAACAACAGCTCTGACTGGCAGTATCCTTACTACCTGAATGGTCAGACCAAGGGTGACAACTACACCATCAACGGTGCAAGCAACAACAACACCTGGTACCAGTGGGAAAACTTCATCAACTACAACCAGGACTTCGGTAAGCACAATGTAGGCGCCATGGCCGGTATGTCATTCCGCCAGTACAACTCTAACGGTGTTAGCGCCAATGCTTCTGGTCCAGATATTCTGACTGCTTATGAGCCTAACTACAGATATTTGAACTGTGTAAACGGTAACGATGATACTGTTAAGGGATTCAGCGGTATGCCTAACATGACACGTGCACTCTCTTACTTTGGACGTATTCTCTATAGCTATGACAACCGTTACAGCTTGCAGGGCAACTTCCGTGCTGATGCATTCGACTCTTCTAAACTGTCAAAGGATAACCGTTGGGGCTACTTCTTCTCTGGTTCAGCAGGTTGGACATTCTCTAACGAGAAGTTCTTTAAGGACAATGTTGATCCAAGCATCATGTCATTCGGTAAGATTCGCGCATCTTGGGGTACCAATGGTAACGTCAACGTATTGGGTAACTATTCATACACAGCTGGTATTGGTCTGAATGGCCAGTGGTATCAGTATGGTGCTACAAACGCTGCTACATACGGCTCTATGCCTAATGGTATTGCCAACCCCGACCTGACATGGGAAAAGTCACAGCAGTTCGACCTCGGTGCTGACTTCCGTTTCTTCAACGATCGCCTGTCTCTTGGTATCGACTGGTATAAGAAGACCACTAAGGACCTGCTCGTTAAAGCTCCTGTAATGCCTGAGTCTGGTTACACTGACATGACTATCAACGCTGGTGAGATTGAGAATAGCGGTCTTGAAGTTGAGTTGACTTGGAAGGACAACATCGGCGACTTCAGATACAGCATCTCTGGTAATTTCGCTACACTGAAGAACAAGGCTACCTACCTCGATCCTTCCATCGAGCGTATCGGAGGTGCCACTGTTGAAGGCGCTTCGCCTGGTGCTATCCGTTGCTACTTCGAGCAGGGTCAGCCAGTATGGTACATGCGTGGTTATAAGTATGCAGGTCGTGCTGCAGATGGTACAGCTCAGTACTATGCCAAGGATGGTAGCCTGACTAACGACCCAACTGAAGGTGACATGACCAACATCGGTTCTGGTCTGCCCGACGTTACATTCGGTCTTACCCTCAATGCAGAATATAAGGGCTTCGACCTGACCGTATTCGGTGCAGGACAGGCCGGTAACGATATCTACTATGGTCTGTATCGTACAGGTTACAACAACATCGCAAAGGGTGTTTATGATGACTTCAAGTCAAAGAAGTTCCCCGAGGCAAAGAGTGTTTACGGTGTTGCCAAGTTCTACCAGTCATCAGCTATGGTATATAACGGTTCATTCTTCAAGCTCAAGCAGATTCAGCTAGGTTACACCCTGCCTCAGAACCTGACTAAGAAGGTTTATATGCAGAACGTACGTGCTTATGTATCTCTTGACGACTTCTTCACATTCACCAAGTATCCTGGTCTCGATCCAGAAACTTGCACACAGGAGTACAACTGCCCAGGTCTTGACAAGGGTAACTATCCTAACATGCGCAAACTGGTTCTTGGTTTAAGTGTTACATTCTAATTCCAATCAATAAAAATCGAATATAAAATATGAAAAAGATATTATTTTCAGTTGCTCTGCTTTCTGCCGGCATGATGTGCACTTCGTGCGATCAGGACTTGCTCGAAATTGAGCAGAAAGCAACCAGCAGCACAGGTAACTTCTATAAAACAGATGCCGATGCAGAGTCTGCCGTGACAGCCATGTATGCAACATACATTGGAGAAATTGGAGGTAATGAAGGTATCTGGAGTGCCTATATCACAGGTATCAACTATGCATCTGACGATGTATTCGCAGCAGGTGGCGACATGGCCGACCATACTGGATTCCGTGAGTTGAACGAATTCCGCTACGATGCCAGTTTCGGTCCAGTCAGCACCCTTTACAACCACATCTATAAGGCCATCTACTCTGCCAACCTGGTTATCAACTACTTTGGTGGCGAACTCGCTGACACACCTACTAAGAAACAGGCTGTTGCCGAGGCAAGAGTAATGCGTGCATGGGCTCACATGCTGGCTGCACAGGTTTACTATCAGCCACCATTGGTTGACCACCTGATCACTACCGACAAGCCATCTAACGACATTTCTCAGAAAGAGATTTTCGACTGGTGTGTCAAGGAATGCGAAGAAGCAGCAAACGATCTGCCTGAGCGCAAGGGACAGACCGACAAGGAAGGTGCTTGGCGCGTAACAAAGGGATTTGCTCAGTTCGTAGGTGGAAAATCTGCCCTGTTCGCTGGTGATAACGCTAAGGCAGCCAGTCTGCTGAAGCCACTGGTAGAGTCTTCTAACTATGCACTGGTTCCCGGTGAGCGTTTCCGCGACCTCTTCCACATCGAGGGTGACGGTTGCGAGGAGAAGATCTTCGAGTTCAACTATACCACTAACACTGCTATCGGTGGTGTATGGGGCGGTAGCATTCAGCGCGGCCGTTGGATGGTTGCCAACGTACTCAACTGGCGTGGTGACGATATCGTAGGCGGTGGTAAGAATCCACAAATCTGCGCAACCGGTGGTTGGGGCGGTGGCTCTATCAACCAGGATTTCGCTCACAAGATGCTTGCTAATGATGGCGACAGCTATCGTCGTAAGGCTACATTCCTCACCTCTGACGAGTTCTTCTATGATGCTAAGCTCTGCCCATGGGCTGACGACGTAGAAGCAGGCGGAAAACTCTCAACTCGTGCCGAGAAGGAGTTTGACGAGAATCGCGGTATCACCAAGAGTGCAGGTTCTTTCTCTCGCAGTGATGTCATGGAGGTGAAGATGATGTGTCATCCTAAGGATGTTGACCTCTCTGTAGGTGACAACTGTAACAACACCAATCTGTGTCTGGCACGTCTGGGCGAGGCTTACCTGCTCTATGCCGAGGCTTGCTTGGCATCTGGTAACAGTTCAGAGGCTCTGAAGTATGTGAATAAGATTCAGCAGCGCGCCGGTTCAAAGACCATCTCTTCATCAGTTGACTTGCAGACCATTCAGGATGAGAAGCAGTATGAGCTCTGGTTCGAGGGTTGCCGTTGGTTCGACATCGTACGTTGGGGTATTGCTAAGCAGTGCTACGACAAGGTTCTCGACAATATTCCTCTGCAGTGGGATGAGTACTGGAATCCTTCTGATGGCTCTGCTCCAAAGACCAAGCCTCACAAGCTCTACTACAAGATTCATCATCCATTCAAAGATGCTGGTATCAAGCTGGAGTTCGTAGCTGGTAAGAATGAGTACTGGCCAATTCCACAGACCGTTATCGAAATCAACGATCAGATGCATCAGGTACGTGGTTGGGCTAACAACTAATAATTAGCTGTTTAATAAATGAAATATAGTAGTTAGTATTAGACACATTGTTTTGGTATTTCGAAGGTGCTGCGTCGCGAGATGCGGCACCTTTTTTAAAGAGAATGTTACAATCTGTTTTGCATTTGTAACATTTATATATAAAAAGGTCATAAAGGATTAAACGTTTCCATCAAAAATGACTCAAATATTAAACCATCCGATGATACGACTGACAATTATTACTATACATTATCTATAATAAATAACAAACCATTGCTAATGAAGAAAATTTGTATTTCTTTACTGATGACTGTGCCTCTGGTATCCTTAGCACAGAATCCGGTAATCCGCGACCAATTCTCGGCAGACCCGACGGCTCGCGTATTCAACAACAAAGTGTATCTCTATCCATCGCACGACATCATGCCCCCCGCTGATCAGCGACAGGACTGGTTCTGCATGGAAGACTATCACGTGTTCTCATCTGAAAATCTAACCGAATGGACAGACCACGGTGTGATTGTCACCCAGAACAAAGTGCCCTGGGTGCGCCCCAACTCGTATTCGATGTGGGCTCCCGACTGTGTTTATCGCAACGGCAAGTACTATTTCTACTTCCCATCAGCCCCAGCCGAGGGTAAGGGGTTCGGATTTGGTGTAGGCGTAGCCATAGCCGACAGTCCCGAGGGACCATTCATTCCTGAGCCAGAGCCTATCAAGGGCATCAGCGGTATCGACCCCTGTGTGCTACAGGCTTCGGATGGTAATGCTTACATTTTCTGGGGAGCAGGCCGCTGCGCCAAGCTCAAGCCCAACATGAAGGAGCTGGCCGACGACACCCCCACAGAGAAGGTGAAGTTTGGCGAGCGCGAGTTTGAGATGAAAGGTGTGAACTGTTTGAAAGGCCTGCCAAGCCGCCAGGCCGAAGGTCCATTCGCTTTCGAGTATAACGGCAACTATTATCTCACCTATCCTTATGTCAGAGAGAATACCGAGGTTCTGGGCTATGCCATGAGTAAGAACCCCATGGGCCCCTACGAGTACAAAGGCTTGATTATGGCCGAGCATGCCAACGGCTGCTGGACCAATCACCATAGCATCGTCAACTACAAGGGTCAGTGGTATCTATTCTATCACCACAACGACTTCTCGCCCCGCGACGACAAGCGCCGTTCGGTATGTATCGAGAAGCTGTACTTCAACCCCGACGGCACTATCCAGGAGGTGAAGCCAACCATGCGAGGTGTAGGTATCAACGAGGCTACCGAGAAGATTGAGATCGACCGCTACAGCGAGGCCAGCAAGGATGTTACCACCTCGCTCATAGACACGGTTAATACCTTCCGCAGCTACCAGGCAACACTGCCTGTCAAGGGCAGCTGGATCAAGTATAACGATGTGAACTTCGACTGCCTGACCGAAAGCTACCTGATTATAAATGCCAAAGCTGCCGGCAACACCACACTCTATGTTCGTGAGAAGGCCGCCAACGGCAAGATTATCGCTAAAATAGAGATGACTGTAAAACCCGAGAGTCCTGCTGGTGCCCCAGCTATGTTCCGTCGCGACTTCAGCAACCAGTGGCTCACACTCACAGCCCCATTAGAGTACATGCCAAAGGGTGTTACCGACCTGGTGATTACCTGTGAAGGCGATGCTGGCGTGAGTGTTGACTGGATTCAGTTCAAGAACCGTCCTAAGTACTTCTCGGCAGTGACCACGCCTAGTGCTAAGCCCGATGCCGAGGGATTCATCCGTCGTTGGTTCCTCCTGGAGCCTATCGACAAGCCCAACAGCGGCAATACCGTATTCACCGACTCTTATCTGCGTGAGCACTTTAACACCGAGTACTTCAAGGGTCAGCAGACCATCGTTCCCAAGGATGGACAGAAAGTGAAGGCCGAATATAAGAAGGTAGAAGTAGCTCCCGGCTTCGGTCGCGGCTTTGGTCAGCAGGCACCTGCCGAACCCAAGGTAACAACAGTGAAGCAGACCCTGACCTGGCATGCACTCGACAGCGAGAACATGAACGTTAAACTGTTCCGCTTTGCAGAGAAGTGGGGCCAGCAGGTTTACGGTGTACTCTTCTGGGCTGTGACCATCATCGACTGTGATGAGGACATCGAAAATGTACGTCTGGCAGTAGGTTCTAACTCTGCCTCTATGTGGTGGCTCAATGGCGAGGAGGCTCTGTTGCTCTCTGGCGACCGCCGCATGGTAAAGGACGACGCCATGTCGGCTCGCCTCACCCTGAAGAAGGGACGTAACATTCTGCGTGGAGCCGTTATTAACGGTCCTGGCATGAGCGACTTCTGTGTTCGTTTCCTCGACGAGAAAGGTAATCCGGTAACTAACTACAAGGTAGTTAATAAATGATAAATGATAATTGACAATTGATAATTATGAAAAGACTTCATACAATACTGGCGGCACTTGCTGTAACAGCAGCCGCTAACGCGCAGATTGGCGCTCCTTATATTCACGACCCCTCGACACTGGCTGAGTGCGATGGCAAATACTACACCTTTGGTACCGGTGGTGGCGGTATCATCACCGACGATGGTTGGAGCTGGCATAGTGGTGCCGAGCGCCCTGGTGGCGGCGCAGCCCCCGACGTGCTGAAGATTGGCGACCGTTACCTCTGTATCTATGGTGCAACAGGTGGCGGCCTGGGTGGTGGACACGCTGGTCGTATCCTCACCATGTGGAACAAAACCCTCGACCCCAAGTCGCCCGACTTCAAGTGGAGCGAGGCTGTTGAGGTGTGCGCCTCTGACGGCATGGAAGATCAGGATGCCATCGACCCTGGTTTGCTGTTAGACCCCACGACAGGACGCCTGTGGGTAAGCTACGGTACCTATTTCGGCACCATCCGACTGATTGAGCTCGACCCCAAAACCGGTTTCCGCAAGAAGGGTAACAAAGAGAAGGATATCGCTATCGACTGCGAAGCTTCAGACTTGATGTACCGCGATGGCTGGTACTATCTGTTGGGGACCCACGGCACTTGCTGCGACGGTGTGAACTCTACCTATAATATTGTAGTGGGCCGTTCTCGCAACGTAGAAGGTCCTTATCTCGACAATGTAGGTCGTGACATGTATCATGGCGGAGGAAAGATGGTGATAGCAGCCGAAGACCGTGCCTGCGGTGCTGGTCACTTCGGACGTTTCATCGTCGATGAGGGTGTTGAGGTGATGTCGTTCCACTGGGAGGCCGACTTTGAGCAGAGCGGTCGCTCGGTATTAGCCGTACGTCCTATCGTATGGAAGAACGGTTGGCCTGTGGCAGGTGAAAACTTCAAGGGCGGCAACTTCTGGATTGAGTCGGAGCGCCGTGGTTATGCTTTGGAGCTCACCGTTGACTTTGTTCGTATGCAACAGGAGCGCCAGGGCTGGTTCAACCGCAACCAGATGGAGCAGCCAGTGAAGCCAATTGCCAACCAGACGCTGGCCGAAGTGATTGGAAACTGGCCTAAGGGCGACATCCCCGCTCGTATCTGCGACTACATGAACCGTCCTCACCAGCGCTGGACCATCACTCCCGTTGACTCTGCCGGTGGTTATCTGAGCAATCCTTATTTCAAGATCACCATCGAAGGTACCGACCGTGCACTCGCTGCTACAGCCAACAAGGAGGTAACTACCGTTCCTACCTATACAGGGGCCGACGAACAACTCTGGCGTATTGAGCAGTTGACAGATGGTACATACCGTATCATGCCTAAAGCCATCCCCGGTCAGGCTGGTATCAACAAAGAGTTGTGTCTCTACTCTGCAGGTGACTCAACACCTACACTCGCTAAATATGATTTCAACTCAGACAACTCTAAGTGGAATTTCAAAAGGCGCTAAACAAAAAGGATTCCCTCCTGCATGGCGGGAGGGAATCCTTTCTGTTTTATTTATTTAAAATTCAAGTATGAGCGACTGACGTGGCTTCAGGTCGAAATTCTTCGACAAATCATAGTAACGATTCGTCAGGATATCCTTAGCCTTTGATGTTTTTCCGATGACCTCGGCATAACGCTCAACCTCGAGTGTAGCAGGCTTCGATGTACCATTCAGGATGGTGAGTGCCGTTTTACCCTGATACTGGCGGGCAATCACATAGATGCCATGGAATGGGGTGAACTGAATCTGCTTGCCTTTGATAATCACATCATTACCCTGGCGCCAGTGCAGCAAGCGAGAGAGCCAGGTGAACATGGCCTGTTCGCTGTGTGTACGCCCTTCCTTGGTAAAGCAGTTATGGGTATCGCCAGGGAATCCACCGGGGAAGTCCTTGCGCACATCACCATCTGTCTTCTCCTTGGTGCCATTCATCAGCACTTCGGTACCATAATACAGTTGGGGGATACGATTCACGGTGAGCAACAATGCCAGCGCCTGCTTCAGAGCCAGGGTGTCCTTGCCGTTCCCCAGAAACCGATCGGTATCGTGATTCTCGATAAAAGCCATCACACTTGATGGGTTGGGATAGAGATAATCGTAAACAAACGAGTTATAAAGACGGTTCAGACCTTTCCACCAACCATCTGTTTCTTCATTTTTTGCCTGTCCCAACTTATCAAAGAAACTAAAATCCATCACCGTTTTCAGATAGCTATTCTTCTCTGAGAGTTTGGAATCTTTCTGCCAGGCAGCGGTATAGGCAGGCTCGGTGACCCAGGTTTCACCAACGGTATTAAAGTTAGGATATTCGTCGTCGAGTTCCTTCATCCATTGAGCCATTGCATCGGCATAGGCATAAGGATAGGTATCCATGCGGATGCCATCGATGCCAACCGTCTCAATCCACCAGATTGAATTCTGGATAAGATAACGCATCAGATGGGGGTTATGCTGATTCAGGTCAGGCATTGAGGGCACGAACCAACCTTCAACCGTTTCTTTCACATCAATCTTTGCTGCATAAGGATCCACCACCGGTGTGAGTTTATAGCTCGTTTGGAGATAAGCACTCTTAGCAGGCTCTGAGCCATCGGCATTGGCTGTAAAGCCTGTCATCGGGTCGCGACCGCAATTCTTCTCCGTAAGCCATTCGGGCGTGTTCAACCAGTCCTTGCTGGGCATATCCTTGGTCCAGGGATGCTCAAAACCACTGTGATTAAAGATCATATCCATCACAATCTTCAAACCTTTTTGATGAGCCTCATCACAAAGACGCTTGTAATCGGCATTGGACCCGAAACGGGGGTCCACCTTATAATAATTAGTGGTAGCATAGCCATGATAGGTTGAGAACCCATTCTTGCCGTCGGGCGAATCGTTCTCGAGTACCGGTGTGAACCAAAGGGCTGTCACACCCAGTTCCTTAAAATAATCCAGGTGTTCGCGGATACCGTTCAAGTCGCCACCATGACGCAGACTGGGTTTCGAGCGATCCTCAACATAATTTCGCATTCCCTTTATCTGTTTCGGATGATTGGCGCCCTGTGCAAAACGGTCGGGCATCAACATATAAAGCACATCGGCATTGGTAAAGCCCATACGCTTATCGCCACTCATCTCGCGCTGTTTGAGCTGATACTGCACCTTGGTCTTACCAAAGTTCAACGTCATCGTGCCAGGCTGTGCATCACGCAGATTCATATACACCAACAGGTAGTTGGGCGAATCAAGGCGCACCAGACTGTCGATGATCACCCCTGGATAATCGGTGGTGACACTGGCCACATCGCGGATGCCCTGTCCGTACACCATCAGCTGTACTTGTGGGTTTTTCAATCCTACATACCAGTCGGTGGGTTCAATACGATCAATCACCTGTTTTTTTGCTGCACTCATCGTTAAAACGTTTGCCATTAGAATGGCGGTTACTAATAAAATCCGTTTCATTTTTGTTCTTAGTTTATTCTCATGCTGCAAAGATAGGAATTTTTCTGATACGTTGTTCGCATCAGAAAAAGAATCCCATCACATCATTATTGCAAACGATTGCACAGCCCCCTACCCTTTGTACTCGGTAGGGGTGACGCCAAACTGCTTTTTGAACACCACCGAGAAGTGGCTCTGGGTACTAAAGCCCGTCATATCGGCAATCTCGGCCACGGTATGCTTGCCGCCTTTCAACAACTCTGCTGCACGATTCAACTTGTAGGTACGGAAGAAATTACTTGGTGTCTCACCCGTCAGACCTTTAATCTTATAATAGAGTTTGGTTCGTGAGATAAAGAGCATTTGGGTGATACGCGTCACATCAAGTTCCGAGTTCGACAATTCTTCTTCCATCAGTTTATAGAGTTCATCCATAAAATGTCTATCCTGCTCAGAGAGTGCATTATCAACGCCTTCATCCTCGGTGGTAGTGGCCTTGGTCAGCAATTTGCGCACCCGATCACGGTTCTTCAGCTGCGACTGGATGAGTGCTGAGAGCACAGCGGGCTCAAAGGGCTTAGTCACATAGGCATCAGCACCTACATTCAGGCCCTCAACCTGATTCTCGGCTGTAACCTTGGCCGTAACAAGGATGACAGGAATATGACTCAACTGAATATCTTGCTTGATTTCCTGACAAAACTGGTAACCATCCTTGCCTGGCATGGCCACATCGCTCAGAACGATATTAGGCTCTTCGGCTCTCATCTCTTCGAGTGCCGTATCAGCATCAAGACAGGTGATCAAACGATAATCGTGTGAGAACAGCATACGCATATAGTTGACGATTTCGGTATCATCGTCAACAACAAGGATTGTTGGACGGTCATCATCATTCTGATGCGAGGTGATGGGTGATGGCTGATAGGTGGTAGTGGTTAGCTGGGCGCCGACTGCTAACGTATTATCTCCTTCCAGCGGTCTGCGCTCAGCATCGGTATAGGCCGCTTTGTTCATAGGGTAAACCAAGGTGAACACAGCTCCCTCGCCATCAGTACGGTTGCCTGCTGTCAAGGTACCATGATGCAGTTCGGCCAACCGGCGGGCATAATACAGCCCGATGCCCGTACCGTAGTTTACAATAGCCTTGGTTTGGTTATCCAACTGGTAGAATCGCTTAAAGATATTCTCTTTATGCTCCTCGGGGATGCCCTTACCTGTATCAGCGATGGTCACCTTCACCTGATCATCCACCACATCCAGATGTACATCTATCCTACCGCCACGCGGGGTAAACTTCAACGCATTCGACAGCAGATTGCTCACTATCTTTTCCAGTTTATCGCCATCGGTCCAGGCCATCAGCTGGTCTTCCATACCAAAGCGACTCAGCGTCAGTCCCTTTTCCTTCGCATTAAACTCGAAGGTGTCGCAGATATTGTTCATCAGCTCCACCACATCAAGCTGTTCCACACTCAGTCGCAGGGTATCGTTTTCCAATTTATTAAAATCCATCAGCTGGTTGACCAGTTTAAACATGCGCTGGATGCTGCGCTGGGCAATGCTCAGCAGACTGCGTTCCTCGTCGCCCACACGATCGCTCTTTGCCAACTGTCCCACCGGACCGGCAATCATCGTTAACGGTGTGCGGAATTCGTGGGCGATATTCGCAAAGAAGCTCATGTTCATCTGGTTGGTACGCAACTCCTGCTCCTTCTCCATCTCAGCCTTTCGGGCAGCACGACGGGCAGCCACCACACGCTTGGCATTGCGGTAGAGATACCAAGTCAACAGCGCCCCCAGTGCCAGATAGATCAGCCAAGCCCACCATGACAACATCGGTGCCGGCTCCACCACGACACTAATCCGGCGTTCGTCGCTGCTGGCCTCGTCGCTGGTACTATCGGTGATACGAACACGGAAGGTATAGTGGCCCGACGGCAGATTGGCATAGCCAGCGGCGTGCCTGCTGCCTGCATCAATCCAGTCGTTGTCGAACCCTTCCAGCTTATAATAATAATGTACGCGCTCGTATTCGCCAAAGTCGAGGGCGGTATAAGAGATGCTGAAACTATTCTCACTGTGCTTCAAGCGTATCTCCTTACAGTTATCGAGCATCGACTCGATGGGGGCACCCTTAGTGGGACGAACCATCTGGTTATGAATCTTCAGATGACTGAACTTCAGGGGAATCGTCCTCAGCGTATCGATATCAGCGGGATTAAACATGGTAATACCATCAGTACTGCCGAACACCAGACAACCATTAGGCAACTGGCACGAGGCACGATCGGCAAACTCATCGCCAGCCAATCCGTCGGCCTTATAGAGCGCAGTCATCGTGCCTGTCTTGGGGTCGAGACGGTTCAAGCCCTTCATGGTACTAATCCACAGATTACCCTGTCGGTCTTCCTCAATGCTGCCTACATCGGAACAAGACAAGCCGGCAATACGACGCACCTCGTTGGTTTGCGGATAATAGCACAGCAGTCCATTACTCACAGTACCTATCCAGATATTCCCTTTTGCATCCTGGAGCATATCGGTAGGGATATACACACTACGACGGATACAACGCTGCATACTGGGAATATCCATCGCACTCAGCTTCCCCGTTTGAGGATTCATTTTCATGATGGGCTGATAGAAAGCTGATATCAGCATCGAGCCATCCTTTAATTTCAGCAGCGATGGGATAAACGTAAAGTCAACATTAAAGGCTTGCTTGGCCTCCGGCTCTGAGCTACCTGGTCTGAAGGCGAAGATATAGGTAGTGCTTGTAGCTGCCCAGACAGTGCCATCCTCGGTTTGTTCAAAACACATAGTTGGCGGCAGCTGCCACTGACTCAGAATATTCAGTTTCGCGCCATCATACTGGCACTTCATCACCCCACTGGTGGTAGAAAGCCAAAGCAGCCCGTCGCGATCGCAGAAGATATTGGTAATCGCATTCTTCTTCTCGCCTGCCGGCAGACCAGCAATCTCGATATGCTCAGCTTTCTGGGTGGTGGAATGATACACAAACACGCCCTTCAGCAGCGTAGATATCCACAGATTGGCCTGTTTATCGATAGCAACTGCCAATACCGACGAATTCTCAATCACCCTATTCAAGTAGTTATCGCTACCACCGAACTTCTCTTTATAATAGTAGTCGGCAAAAAGGCCCTTATCATACGTACCCAACCAGATGTTCTTTCTGGAATCCTGGAAAATCTTAGTGACATAGGCATCTGGCACAGGCAACGAAAAATTGGCTTCGTTCTGACCTTTCAGCGTATGAGTGAGCAGATTCAATTCAAAGAGTCCGTTACGTGATGTGCTGAGCAGGATGGTATTATTATCCAGCAAACAGGCAGCCTGCAGCACACTATTATGAGCTGTTAGCCTCTCATGCATCTCGGTACTGAGCGGAATCATCTGCTGCGACTTGGTATCGTAGAGCACCAACGTGCCATTACCCGAACACAACAGCAACCCGTTGGGCAGCAGTTCGAAGAAATAGGATCCCAACTGCTGACCGGCCTTCACCTCGGCTTTCTGTTTAAACGTCTCGCCATTGATGACCAGCAGATTGTCGGCGCTCACCATCAGGATATTATCGGCGCCATCAATAAAGCAGTCGCCCCACGACTGATTGGTTTTCGTTCTGTTAAACTTCGACAGGAAGATATGATGCTGCTCGTCGTACATCAGCAGTTCCATACCATTATACACAAAAATGCGGCCCTTACTGTCCATCAATAGTTTACGGGCATTTTGGTTGCCCGTTTGCATCGGTATCGATTCAAAATTGTCCTGTCGGGTATAACGGCACACACCATTTACGGTAGCCACCCAAAGCCTACCTTGCTGATCGCAAAGCAGACTCTGTATCTGGTTATCGGGCAGCCCCAAGGAGTCGAAGGTACAGAAATACTGGTGATATTCGTGCCCATCGTAACGGTTCAAGCCACGGAAGGTGCCAATCCACAAGTAGCCATCGGCATCTTCGGCGATACACTGTACACGACTGTTCGACAGTTCATTGGCCACCACCAGATCATGCTCCTCATCCTTATCCAGCGATGTCCCGCCGGTTCCATGGCGCTGGCAACCCAGCATCATCAGCGCCAACACGGCACAGAATAATACAGCAAAAACAGGTTTTCTATGAGTCATATTACGTTATTATTTGCTTGCAAAGATAAGAAAAACTCCTGATAATAAAGCGCTTATTACCATAATTTGAACATACACGACAACTTTTAAACAAATTGAACAACCCCCATATAGATTTGAACAAGTGGAAAAAATGAAAAACAGAATAAAAAAACACTATTACATAAATCCCCTTACCTTTGCAGCCGATATTTTCATAACCAAATAATATTCCTAACAATTAACTCAAAACAACTAAAGCTCAATGAAGAAGAGTAGTATTATGCTGATGTTGATGGCACTGATGATGTCAGTAACATCTTTCGCCCAAGGACTGAAGGGCCATGTAATCGACGAGAACGGCGAACCAGTCATCGGAGCAACCGTAGCCGAGAAGAACAATCCCAAGAATGCCACCATCACCGATTTTGATGGTAATTTCGTGGTAAACATTCAAGCAGGTCATACCCTCACGGTGACCTACATCGGCTATCAGACTTTTGAAGGTGCCGCTAAGAACGGCATGACTATCAACCTGAAACCCGACAACAAGGTACTCGACGAAGTCGTTGTTGTTGGTTATGGTGTACAAAAGAAGAGTAGCGTAACAGGTGCCATCTCTCAGGTAAAACCCGAAGATATGGAGAACCGCACCATTGCCAACGCTCAACAAGCCCTGCAGGGTAAGACCTCGGGTGTACAGATTATCCAGTCGAGCGCTGCTCCTGGTTCATCACCAACCATTCGCGTACGCGGTTATTCCTCTAATTCAAGCTCAGAGCCCCTGTTCGTTGTCGATGGTGTGCGCCTGAGTGATATCAGTGGTATCGACCCCAGCACCATCGCCTCGATGGAAATTCTGAAGGATGCAGCCTCGGCCGCTATCTACGGAGCCGAGGCCGGTAACGGAGTTGTTCTTATCACCACTAAGAAAGGTAAGCCTGGACAGGGTAAGATTACCTACGACTTCATGTTTACCGACGAAAGTCTGGCCCGCATCCCCAAGATGCTGAACGCCGAGCAGTATATCCAGTATATGGACGAGGGAAACATTTTTACGAAGGACTATATGCTGAAGAACTGGGACGGTGTGACCAACACAGCCTGGACCGATGTGGCTTTCAATCATGGTCACATGCAGAAGCATGCCCTCTCGTTTACCGGTGGTAACGACCGCGGCAACTATTTCCTCTCGCTCGCGTACCTTAATAATAATGGTATCGTTAAAGGCGACGCTGATGTGTACAAACGACTCACAGCCACCATCAACGTCGAATATAAGATTAAAGACTGGTTGAAGGTGGGTACTACCAACCAGATTGAGAAATACGACGTACGCTCGGTATCTACCAACAGCGAGTACGGCTCGCTACTGACATCCATTCTGATGCTCGACCCACTGACTCCCGACACCTACACCGCCGAGAACCTGCCTTACCAGATGGTAAATGCCCAGGCCAACGGCAAGCAACTGCTGCAGGACGAGAATGGCAACTACTATGCCGTATCTAAGTTCTATGCCGGTGAGCAGTATCATCCCATGATTATGCGCGACAACGGTCTGTCGAAGAACCAGGGATTCAATATCAACGGTTCTATCTATGGTGATTTCACACCATTAAAAGGCCTCACCGTTACCTCTCGTTTCGGTTATCGCCTGGCTGGTACCCGTAGCAACAGCACCAGTCTGCCATTCTATGGTAACGGTGTACAGAGCCGCGACTATCTCGACTTCAGCGCAGGTTCATCAACCTCTATCTACTATCAGTGGGAGAACTTTGCCAACTATATGAAACAGTTTGGTGGTCATACCGTTACAGCCATGGTAGGTATGTCGTTCCAGAAGTCATCAAGCGACAATGTGAACGGTTCGCTGACAGCCAATGGCGAAGATGCCTTGAAGAAGAACGACCCATTGTTCTACTATCTGAACTACGCCAACGCATCGGCCACCAAGGGTGTGAGCGGCGAAACCAACGAGAGTACCAAGTACTCCTACTTCGGTCGCCTGTCTTACGATTTCATGGGACGTTATCTGCTGCAGGCTTCGCTGCGCGCAGATGCTGCCGACTTGTCGAAGCTCTCAAAGAAAACCCGTTGGGGCTACTTCCCAGCCGTATCAGTAGGTTGGACCATCAGCGAGGAGAAGTTCTTTGCACCACTGAAAAAAGCTTTCGATAGTTTGAAGTTCCGTGCCAGCTGGGGTCAGAACGGTAGTCTCTCGGCATTGGGCGGCTACAGCTACAGCACGGATATGGCACTGGGCGGACTCTATCCATTCTCTTCAGGTATCAACTACACCCAGGCCGCAGCCCCATCAACCATGGGTAACGATGACCTGAAGTGGGAAACCTCAGAGCAGTTGAACTTTGGTTTCGACGGTATCCTGATGGGCGGTCGCATGACCTTCGGCATCGACTACTTTATCAAGAAGACTAAGGACCTGCTGGTATGGGGTACCACACCATCGCTTATCATCGGTGGCAGCACCTCGCCTATGAATGCCGGTAACGTAGAAAACAAGGGCTTTGAGTTTGAGCTAGGCTGGCGTGACCATATCGGCGACTTCAACTACAGCATCCGTGCCAACCTCTCCACCCTGAGCAATAAGGTGACCTATATCGATCCCTCTATTACCCGCCTGAGCGGTAGCAACTTCCACACTTACACCATCACCTACTTCGAGAAGGGCTATCCCGTTTACTACTTCCGCGGCTATAAGTTTGCCGGCATCGACAAGGAAACAGGTAATCCTTTGTTCGAGGATCTGGATGGCGACGGAAAAGTATCTGATGGCGACCTGACCTACATCGGCGACGCAATTCCCGACTTCACCTATGGTCTCACCCTCACAGCGGCCTATAAGGGCATCGACCTGACCGTATTCGGAACCGGTTCGCACGGTAACAAGATCTTCAACTGTATCAACCGTCCCGACTACGCTGCTTCGAACCGCTTGAAGGAAGTGTTCTACGACAACCGTTGGACGGTAGATAATCCTAACGGCACCGTACCCCGTGCTGGCGCTAACGACATGGATAAGTATGCCACATCGAGTGCGCTGGTTTACGATGGCAGTTTCTTCAAGATCAAGCAGATTCAGTTGGGTTACACCCTGCCTAAGAACCTCATTAATAAAGTAGCCTTGAGCCATGCCCGTATCTACGCTTCGCTCGACGACTTCTTCACCTTCTCTAAGTATCCAGGCTTCGATCCTGAGGCTGCTACCAACTCTACCTCGGGTATGGGTATCGACAAGGGTGGCTACCCCACCTCAAAGAAAGTAGTACTGGGACTGAACATTGAATTCTAAGAGAGTTAAAGAATTAAAGAATTGAAAAATTGAAATCATTATGAAAAAGAATATATATAAAATGGTTGTAGCAGGAGTATTCTCCTTCCTCCTTCCTCTTTCCTCTTTCCTCGTAGTGAGCTGCGACAGCGAGCTCGACATTGCCAAACACGGCAACCTGGGAAGTATGGAAGACTTCTACACCAACGACGAGAACACCATGCAGGCCACCTCTTCGCTCTATCTGCAGATGCGTAGCCTACATTACAATTGGTTTATGACCAAGAACTGTCTGTCTGACGATGTCTGGACAGGTGGCGGTTCGCGTGGCGACAACGCCGAAATGGAGAAACTCAACGAATATACCTTCGGCACCGATCATGGCATGATCCAGAGCCTCTATTCGGGTCTCTATGGCGTCATCTACAAAGCCAACCTGATTATCGACAAGACACAGGGAGAAACCTCTATTATGAAACGCGCCATCAACGAGGCTAAGGTGTTTCGTGCATGGGCTTCGTTCGAACTGGTAACCCTGTTTGGCACAGCCCCTGTTGTGGATCACCTGTTGGAACCAGGCGAATATCGCTTAGGCAACAGCACTCCTGCTGATATGTGGGCACTCGTCGAGAACGACCTGAACGAAGCCATCAACAGCGGCACCCTGCCCTCAAAGAGCGACGTGAACGATGCCGAGGGAGGTATCCGTATCACCAAAGAGACGGCTCAGGCATTCTTAGGTAAAGCTTATCTCTTCGAAGGTAAGAACAGCGAGGCTGCCGCCATGCTCGACAATGTGATCAACTCGGGCAAATACGCTCTCTATCAGGGCGAATATGATGCGCAGTTCCATGCAGCTGCCAACAACAACTGCGAGTCGGTATTCGAACTGCAGAAGCGTAACGATACCGAGCAGATGTGGAACCAGTTCGACATGGGTCTGCTGATGCAGGGCTGGCGTACCGACAAGATGAACTACAGCGGACAGGCAGCTGCCGTGATTGCTCAGGGCACCTATGGATTCATGAACCCACGCAAGTCGCTCTACGATGCCTTCGTGGCTTGGGAAGGTGCCAACGGCTACCGTCTGAACAAGACCATGATGACCTACGAGCAGCTGAAGAACTTTGGCGTTAGCATCCAGACGGGTGCCTTGGTATATGGCTGCGAGGGTTACTTTATGTGGAAGAACCAGTCGCTGAAGGAGGACTGTGTTGTCGATCAGTCATTCTTCCAGGGTGTTCAGTTCACCAATCTGAAGATTATGCGCTACGCCGAGGTTCTGCTGTTGGCCGCCGAGGCTCAGTTGCAGGCAGGCAACAGCAGTAAGGCGCTCGACTACATCAATCAGATTCGTGTACGTGCCAAGGAGACACCGCTGACCAGCGTAACGCTGAACGACATCAAGACCGAGAAGCGCCTGGAACTCTGCAACGAGAGCGTACGTTTCCAGGATCTGGTTCGCTGGGGCGACGCAGAGTCGGCACTGGGTCAGCAGGGTAAAGAGATACCAGCCTTCGGTACCGAGGGTGTACAGTGGCTCTTCAAGAACGACAAGTATGGTTTCCAGGAGAAGCACAAGCTGCTACCTATCCCTCTGAAGGAAATCGAACTTAATCCAAATATGACTCAAAACACAGGTTGGTAATAAAATTAAAAAAAAAACAATATGAAAGCTTTTAGATATATCATCATGTTGCTGGCGGTGATTGGGTTTACGGCTTGCAGCAACGACTCCATCGAAGACTTGAACGGTGAATTCAGCAACATCACCTTCTGCACCTTCAATAACGGCAGCGTCCAGCCTACCACCAAGTTGGGTAAGGGCATCAAGGCGCTGAACACCCAGTTTACCGATGCTGCAGGCAACAGCCTCACACTCAGCTTCGGCAGTAAGGAGTGGATTCTTGGCGAGGGTACCTATCAGCCTGTAGCCACCCTCACTACAGGTGGCACTTACGCTGGTAGCATCAATGGCGCAACCATCAGCGAGGGTAGCATCGACGTGAGCGCCGTGAATGGTTGCTACTTTATCAGCGGACTGGTGAAGACCAGCGACGGCAAGCAGTACAAGCCTTACTTCAAGGGCGAGCTGACCTTCATCGTTGGCGAGGATGATCCTGAGCCCAGCGGCTATACCATGACCATCGCAACGAGCGAGGTTGCCATCATGGACTGGACCACCTTCCAGAACACCGTTTATCCCGACGTTACCAAATATACCATTACCGTCAAAGATCCTAACGGTCAGCAGGTAGCCCTGTTCGATGCCATCAATGGCAACAACAAGCAGGCCGACGGTCTGGCTGGTACCTATACCATCGTTGGCGATGCGCATGATGCCATGCAGATAAGCGCCGGCTACTCAGTACCCGATTACGGTATGGCAGGCGGCACCAGCTATCTGGATAATGGCGGCACAATGCAGTATCTGACCGGTGGAAGCGTGGAGATAACCATCGCTAAGAGCGCCGAAGGCGAAACGCTGTTCTCGTTCAAAGGCACAGGTCTCGAAACCATCGATGCTGCTGGTACTACCGGTAGTGGTGCATTCAATTTTATGTTCATTTCACTTGTAAAGTAAGAAAAAAATCGTATATTTGCAGCGTGAATGTGTGTCACGATGATGAAATGACACTTGGAAGTGGCTCTTTCAGTGGAATCAGTCAGCAACTTCCGAAGAGAT
>SUYC01000005.1 GCA_015060625.1 Xylanibacter ruminicola
GAAAGAGCGAACAGAAAATGTCCGCTCAATTAGAGAATATTAACTAAATATGTTTGGATAAAAACATAGGAAGCGGTAGCGGCAAAGGGACGCAAGAACTTTGATGGAGAGGGTTTCCCCTCGTAATCAATTTTAAGCCTCGTTCCCAGGGATTGGGAAAGAGGTTTGGAGAATAGGTCGAGACCCCATCTTATGAAGAGGGGGCTAGGGGGTGATGGAGGATTCGAAAGGCTACGCCTTAAGAATAGGGGGCTGTAGTTATCTACTAAAAATTATAAAATTTGTAGGATATTTGCGGCTATGTGCAGAAAAAGTGCTATATTTGCATTCAAATTTTGAAAATTAGCTTAAAAAATATGGCAAAAAAGAAGATTCAATTCAGTCTCGTTTACCGAGACATGTGGCAGAGTTCAGGCAAGTTTCAGCCTCGAAAAGATCAGCTGGAACGTATTGCCCCCGCCATTATCGATATGGGCTGTTTCGCCCGAGTAGAAACCAATGGTGGTGCCTTTGAGCAGGTAAACCTGATGGCTGGCGAAAACCCTAACCTGGCTGTTCGTGCTTTCTGTAAGCCCTTTAACGAGGTTGGTATTAAAACTCACATGTTGGACCGTGGTTTGAACGCACTCCGCATGTATCCTGTGCCCGACGATGTTCGTGCACTGATGTACAAAGTTAAGCACGCTCAGGGTGTGGATATCACTCGTATCTTCTGCGGATTGAACGATACCCGTAATATCATCCCAAGTATCAAGTGGGCTAAGGAGGGTGGTATGACACCTCAGGCCACACTGTGTATCACCACATCACCTGTTCACACCGTTGAGTACTATGCTGCTATTGCCGACGAGGTGATCGCTGCTGGTGCCGAGGAAATCTGTCTGAAGGATATGGCCGGAATTGGTCAGCCCGCTATGCTGGGTAAGCTCACCAAGGCCATCAAGACCAAGCACCCCGATATCATCATTCAGTACCATGGTCACTCTGGTCCTGGTCTGTCTATGGCATCTATCCTCGAGGTTTGTAACAACGGTGCCGATGTTATCGATACCGCTATCGAGCCACTGTCGTGGGGTAAGGTTCACCCAGATATCATCTCGGTTCGTTCTATGCTGAAGAACGAGGGCTTCGAGGTGGCCGATCTGGATATGAATGCCTACATGCAGGCACGCACACTCACACAGGAGTTTATCGACGACTGGTTGGGCTACTTCATCAACCCTGCCAACAAGCACATGTCATCACTGCTGCTTGGTTGCGGTCTGCCTGGTGGTATGATGGGTTCGATGATGGCCGACCTTGGTCCTATCCAGAAGATGATCAACAAGGAGCGTGAGAAGAAGGGCGAGAGCGCACTCACCATGGACGATATGCTAGTTAAGCTGTTCAACGAGGTTGAGTATGTATGGCCACGCGTTGGTTATCCCCCATTGGTAACACCATTCTCTCAATATACAAAGAACATCGCACTCATGAACCTCCTCACCATGGAGCAGGGCAAGGGTCGCTACGTGATGATGGACGATGCCATCTGGGGTATGATCCTGGGTAAGAGTGGTAAGGTGCCTGGAACCATCGCTCCCGAGCTGGTAGAACTGGCCGAGAAGAAGGGCTTGAAGTTTACCGATGCCGATCCTCACACATTGTTGGAGAATACCCTCGACACCTTCCGTAAGGAGATGGACGAGAACGGTTGGGATTACGGACAGGACGACGAAGAGCTGTTTGAGTTGGCTATGCACCCCGAGCAGTACCGTCCATTCAAGAGCGGTCAGGCTAAGAAGCAGTTGCTGGCCGACATCCAGAAGGCTAAGGATGCCAAGTTGGGTGGTGGTCAGAAGATTTCGCAGGAAGAGATCGACGCTATCAAGCACGCTAAGGCCGACGCTGTAAAGGCTCCTCTGGCTGGTCAGCTGTTGTGGGGCTTCGGTGGCGAAGGTGTTCTGGCACCATGCGTTGAGCCATTCATCGGTCAGAAGTACAAGGAGGGTGATACCTTCTGTTATCTGCAGACCAAGTGGGGTGAGATTGTAGCTATCCCTGCTGCTATGGGTGGTAAGCTGGTAGATATCAGCGTTAAGCCAGGTCAGAATATTCGTCAGGGCGACACCATCGCCTGGATCGAGCGCGAAGCTTAAACGTGTAATATTTTAATAGGGCACGAATTTCACGAATTAACACGAAAATTTTAAAATTCGTGTATTTCGCGTAATTCGTGCCTCATTTATTTTCTATGGATTACGAAAAGATTATTGATAAATATTATCCTGAGGATGATGAGTTGAAGCATATCCTGTTGGTTCATAGTCGTCAGGTGGCGGATAAGTGTTTGCTTATTGCTAAAAAGCATCCCGAGTTGCCGCTGGATAAGCAGTTTCTTGAAGAGGCAGCTATGCTGCACGATATCGGAATTTTTCGCTGTCATGCACCCAGCATTCAGTGTGTAGGTAGCCAACCCTATATCTGTCATGGCTATATAGGTGGCGAGATACTGCGCAGCGAAGGATTCGTGCGCCATGTATTGGTGTGCGAGCGCCATACCGGCACAGGTCTCACCCGTGCACAGATAGAGCGCCAGCAACTGCCATTGCCGCTCGACCGTAGTTATGAGCCAGAAACACTCGAAGAACAAGTGGTGTGCTATGCTGATAAATTCTATTCGAAGTCGCATATCGACCACGTGCGGACTGTAGTTGAAACAGCCCAGAGTTTAGAGAAATTCGGTCCCGAAGGCGTACAGAAATTCTTGAAATGGGTTGATTTGTTTGAGTGAATAGTGAAGAGTGAAAAGTGAATAGGGCGGCAAAAAAGTTAAAAATTACACAAATTCATAAAACTATTCACTATTCACTATTCACTATTCATTTTTTTATTGTAATTTTGCACCCGTGAAAAGAAAATCGGTATTGATTGTGTTTGCTTTCGTTATCCTGTTGGTGATGGCGGAAGTACCAATGAAAATGGTAACTAGGGTTCAGCAGAATTCTGAACCTATCGATAGCGTGCTTACTGATACTATCCAGAAGGATAGTGTTAAGTTGTCGTCGGCTGTCGATACCCTCTCAATGGATTCCATTCAGCTTGCTATATATCGCCACAACAAGGCTATCGATGATTCATTGGCGCTGGATAGTATCAATAAGCGTCGTAAAAACGGTATCGATTCGCCAGTAGAGTATTCGGCTGAGGATTCGCTTACCTACGAAGCTGCTTCGGGCTTGGCACACCTCTATGGCGACTCGAAGGTGAAGTATCAGAATATGGACCTGCAGAGCGACAAGATTTATATGAGTCTTGATAGCAGTTTGGTGCATGCCACTGGTAGTATGGACACCACCAAAAACGAGTTGGTGGGTACCCCCATCTTCAAGATGGGTAACGACGAGTACCAGAGCGATACGATGGCCTTTAACTTCAAAACGAAGAAAGGTTTGATTTCGAGCGTATATACGCAGCAGGAAGAAGGATTCCTCACCAGTGAACTGTCGAAGCGTGGTGCTGATGGTGAGATGTTCCTGCGCCATGGTCGCTACACCACTTGCGACGATCCACATCCCGATTTCTATCTGGCCATGTCGCGTGCCAAGGTGCGCCCAGGCAAGGATGTGGTGTTCGGTCCTACCTATCTCGTGGTGGCCGATGTACCACTGCCATTGGCTATCCCTTACGGATTCTTCCCATTCACGAAGAGCTATTCCAGCGGACTCATCATGCCTACCTATGGCGATGAGACCGAGCGTGGTTTCTATCTGCGCGATGGTGGTTATTATTTTGCCATCAACGATAAGATGGACCTGAAGTTGATAGGTGAGATATACACCAAAGGCTCATGGGGTCTTTCGGCTGCCTCTAACTACCGTAAGCGTTACCGTTACAGCGGCTCGTTCCTGGCCAGCTATCAGAACACCATCAACGGCGAAAAGAATATGCCCGACTACACCAAGCAAACCAGCTTTAAGGTTGTGTGGAGCCATCGCCAGGATGCTAAAGCCAATCCTTTCTCGCAGCTCTCGGCTAATGTTAACTTTGCCACAAGCAGCTACGAACGCAATAACCTTACATCCATGTATAACCCGCAGACGCTCACACAGTCAACACGTACCTCATCGGTATCGTGGAGCACCACTTTCTCGAGCATCGGCATGACATTGAGCACCACTACCAACCTGAACCAGAACATGCGTGATAGCACCATCTCGCTCACGCTCCCCGATCTGAATATCTCTATCGCACGCTTCTATCCCTTTAAGCGTAAAAAGAGGGCAGGAGATGAGCGTTGGTACGAGAAAATCTCGATGCAATATACCGGTCAGATGAAGAACGAGATTTCTACCAAGGAGGATAAGCTGATGCACTCGTCGCTGACCAAGGACTGGAAGAACGGTATGCAGCACAACATACCTATCAGCGGTAATTTCACCCTGTTTGGCTATCTGAATCTGAACCCCTCGTTCAACTTTATCGACCGTACCTATTTCAGTAAGGTACATAAGCAGTGGAATGCAGCCACACAGCGCGAGGTAACCGATACGCTCACGGGCTTCTATAACGTTTACAACTGGAACTTCAGTATTGGTGCCTCTACCAAGCTTTATGGTATGTGGATACCTAATCGCAAGATATTCGGCGATAAGATTAATGCTATCCGCCACGTGATCACGCCAACCGTTAGCTTCAGCTACGCCCCTGACTTCAGTGCGTCGCGCTATGGCTATTATGATTACTATCAGAAAACCGATGCTGATGGTAAGGTGACGATGGTTGAGTACTCGCCTTACCAGATTGGTCCTTACGGCGTGCCTGGCAAGGGTAAGACAGGTAGCATATCGATGGACCTCTCGCAGAACCTTGAAATGAAGGTGAAGAGCGACGACGACTCTACCGGCTTTAAGAAAATCTCGCTCATCGACGAGTTCCGCATGTCGATGTCGTATAACATGGCTGCTGATATCCGTCCTTGGAGCGACCTGTCAACCAGTTTGCGACTCAAACTCTCTAAGAACTATACCCTGAACCTCAACGCGGTGTTTGCTTCGTATGTTTACGAGGCCGATAGCGTGGGTGCCGTACCACGTGTATCTGAACACAAGACTTATTGGGGTATGGGTAAACTCGGACGTTTCCAGGGCATCTCGCAAAACCTCTCTTATACCATCAGCAACGAGAAAATTGCCAACTTCTTTAAGCGCTTACGTGGCGAGAAAGTGGATAAGAAAGAACGTAAGAACGACGAGAACGAAGACGAGGAGTGGGACACCACATTAGAGTCGAACGTTGATAAGGATATGGAGAAAGCCAAGCATGGGGCTAATCGTAAAGGTAGCGGTTCGAAAGCCGAGACCGACGAGGATGGCTACATGGCCTTCCAGATGCCTTGGAGCTTGAGTATCGGTTATGGTGTAACAATGCGTGAGGATCAGACCCTCTCGAAGTTCAACTACAACACCATGCGCTATCCTTATAAGTTCACACAGAACCTGAATGTAAGTGGTAACTTGCGCATTAGCGACGGATGGAACATTTCGTTCTCGTCGGGTTACGATTTCGATAACAAAAAAATTTCAATGACGACGGCTTCACTTAACCGCGACCTGCATTGCTTCAATATGTCGTGCTCGGTAGTGCTGGCCCCTTATACAAGCTATAACTTCTCATTCCGCTGTAACGCCTCAACACTTACCGATGCGCTGAAGTACGACAAGCGCTCAAGTTACTCTAACGCCGTGCAGTGGTACTAAGATAGTTGACAGTTGATAGTTAATAGTTGATAGTTAATAGTTTATGGCAGAACTTCCCCCAATGATAGCCGACCTGGCACTCATTCTGATGGTGGCTGGTGTGGTTACGCTGATATTTAAACGCCTAAAACAGCCCCTCGTTCTGGGCTACATCGTGGCTGGTTTCTTGGTTAGTCCGAACATGCCGTACACGCCATCGGCAGCCGACATGACCAACGTGCATCTCTGGGCAGATATCGGTGTGATGTTTTTGCTGTTCTCGTTGGGATTGGATTTCTCGTTTAAGAAGATTCTAAAGATGGGTGCTTCGCCTGTCATATCTGCCATCACCATCATCTTCTGTATGATGATGCTGGGTATCGTGGTGGGGCATCTCTTTAACTGGGGCAAGATGGACTGCATCTTCCTGGGTGGTATGCTCGCCATGTCGAGTACCACGATTATCTATAAAGCTTTCGACGACCTCGGACTACGCCAGCAGCAGTTTGCCGGCATGGTGATGAGTGTGCTGATACTCGAGGATATCCTGGCCATTGTGATGATGGTGATGCTGAGTGCCTTGGCCAGCGGATCTGAGATGGGGGGCGGACAGCTTTTGCAGTCGGTGCTCCGTATCGTTTTCTTCCTGATTCTATGGCTGGTGGTGGGTATCTTTGCCATCCCGCTGTTTTTGCGCCGCGTGCGCCGACTCATCAATAACGAGGTGCTGCTCATCGTAGCCTTAGGCTTGTGTTGTGCCATGGCGGTGTTCTCAACCAAGGTTGGTTTCAGCTCAGCTTTCGGTGCCTTTATCATGGGTAGCATCCTGGCCGAGACCATCGAGGCCGAGCGTATCGAGAAACTCGTCGAGCCTGTTAAGAACCTCTTCGGTGCCGTGTTCTTTGTGTCGGTAGGTATGTTGGTCGATCCAAAGATTCTGGTCGATTATGCTGTGCCTATCCTTTGTTTGGTGCTCACCATTATTGTTGGTCAGAGTGTGTTTGGCACCATTTCGTTCATGCTTGGAGGACAGTCGCTGAAGTCGGCTATGCGTTGTGGCTTCTCGATGGCGCAGATTGGTGAGTTCTCGTTCATCATTGCCTCGTTAGGTCTGTCGCTGGGCGTGATAGGCGATTTTCTTTATCCTGTGGTGGTAGCCGTATCTGTGATTACCACTTTCCTCACCCCTTACATGATTCGTCTGGCCACGCCTGCCTATAATCACTTAGAGAAGCGCCTGCCTAACAAACTGATCAAATCGCTTAATCAGTTGGCCATGGGTAACACGCATAGTCAGGAGGAGAGCAAGTGGAAGCGTCTGCTCACTCAGATGGCCATCAATACCATTGTTTACTCCATCCTTTCGTCGGCTTCTATCGCTCTGATGTTTGCCTTTGTGCTGCCCGTTACCCGTAAAATGCTGCCCGGCTGGGAGCTCCATTGGTATGCCAATGCCATTACGGGTGTGCTCACGGTAGCCATCATCGCACCTTTCCTGCGCGCGATGGTGATGAAGAAGAATCATAGCGAGGAGTGGAAAGCCTTGTGGGCAGAGAGCAATCGTAACCGTTTGCCGTTGCTGTTCACTATCCTGGTGCGTTTCCTGATAGCCGTCGGCTTTATCTTCTACATCTGCAATTTCCTCAGTCGTTTCACCAATGCACTCATGATAACCATCGGATTTGTAGTCATTGTGCTCATCATCCTTTCGCGCCACACCAAGCGTCGTAGCATTACGCTCGAACGCCTGTTTATCCAGAACCTGCGTTCGCGCGATATCGAAGCTCAGGTGCATGGTAAGAAACGTCCGCTTTACGAAGGCAAGTTGCTCGATCGTGATATCCATATTGCCGATTTTACGGTACCGTTCAACTCCGCTTGGATGGGACAGTCGTTGGCACAGCTCAAACTGGGTTCTAAGTATGGTGTGCATGTCAGCAGTATTCTGCGTGGAGGCCGACGTATCAATATCCCCGATGGTTATAACATCCTGTTCCCAGGCGATGTGTTGCAGGTCATCGGTAGCGACCAGCAGTTTACGGCTTTCCGCGAGGCTATCGAGAACGAAGTGCTGGGCGTTGATGTGGATGTAGAGATGCGCGAGATGAAACTGCGCCAGCTCATTATCGGCGCCGATAGTCCGTTTATTGGGAAAACGCTGATTGAGAGTCGTATCCGCGACCGCTATAGTTGTATGGTGGTTGGATTAGAAGAGGGAAAGGAAAGTCTTTCCCCCTATAGTCCGAATCGTAAGTTCCGCGAAGGTGATATTATCTGGGTGGTAGGCGAGCAGGAATCACTCGACGCCCTGTTTAATGGTTAAAATCGGCTACAAGCGAGCAGATTTTGATAATGACATTCTTGGCTTTTTCCATCGACTGGATGCTCACGAACTCATAGGGTCCGTGGAAATTCACGCCGCCAGCAAAGATGTTGGGGCAGGGCAGACCTTTGAAACTCAGTTGTGCACCATCCGTACCGCCACGTATAGGCTTCACTTTCGGAGCCACACCGCAGTCTTGCATGGCGTGCAGCACTAAGTCTATCACGTGCATCTGTGGGTCGATCTTCTCCTTCATGTTGTAGTACTGGTCGCGTGTCTCCAGCGTTACCGTACCCTCGCCGTATTTCTCATTCATCGTGGCCACCACGTTGGCTATTGTGCGTTTACGCTCTTCGAAACGCTCACGGTCGTGGTCGCGGATGATATAGTGCATCTGTGCTTTCTCAACCGATCCTTGCACACCCAGCAGGTGATAGAATCCCTGATAGCCTTCGGTTGTCTCGGGGCGCTCGTCGGCAGGCAGCATGGCAGCCAGTTCCATGGCCAGCAAGTTGGCATTCACCATCTTGTCTTTCGCATAACCGGGATGCACGCTTACACCTTTTATATATATCTTGGCGCTCGCAGCATTAAAGTTCTCAAACTCCAGTTCGCCCAAGTCGCCGCCATCCATGGTGTAGCCCCATTCGCAGCCGAATTTCTCTACATCAAAGTAGTGAGCACCCATGCCAATCTCCTCGTCGGGGTTAAAAGCCACGCGTATATTGCCGTGCTTAATCTCCTTGTGGTCGTGCAGGTAGCACATCGCCTCTACTATCTCGGCAATGCCTGCTTTGTCGTCGGCACCCAGCAGGGTTGTACCGTCGGTCACAATCAGGTCTTCGCCCACGTGCTGCAACAGCTCAGGGAATTTTTTGGGGCTCATCATGATGCCTTCGGAGAGCAAAATGTCGCTGCCGTCGTAGTTGTGTACGATATGCGGGTGGATATCAGCACCCGAGCAGTCGGGGCTGGTATCATAGTGCGAAATAAATCCGATGGTAGGAATCTCATCTTTCGTGTTGGCCTTTAGTGTAGCATAGATGTAACCCTTGTCGTCCATCTCCACATCACTCAGTCCCTCATGTTCCAGTTCTTTCTTCAAGTACTCGGCAAACACCAGTTGTTTCGCCGTACTCGGTACGGTGTCACTATCCTCAGCCGACTGCGTGTCAAACTGGGTATAGTTTATAAATCTTTCTGTAATGTCCATAATTGCCTGCAAAGATAGTGCAAATTGAGTGAAATACCAAAGAAAAACGTTTTTTTCTTTGTATTTCCGAGATGCAGCCTATCTTAGAGCGAAGCTCAAAGATAATGTTTTTCTTTCAAATTCCATCATCTTTGCCCGATTATTGGTATTTATTATATAAAAAACGGGAAGCGAACATCACTGTTGGCTCCCCATATAAACTTAAAAAACTAAATTAATCAACCATAAACCTTTAACCATTAAAAATCTTTTTTACGGTGCAAATATAAGTATTATTTCTTAATGATATGCAATTCCTCGAAAGCTTTAACATTATTTATACTGTAGAAAAATCCCCCAGGCTTCGATTTGAAACCTGAGGGTGATAGGATAGAGCCTGCTGCAGTATGCGTGGCGGGCCGCGCAAGTGCAGGTCCTTGGCTATCTACATGGTGCCCATGCCGCTCGGCTATGCCGCTTGGCTTGTCCAAGAACTTGTGGCGCTTCGGGGCTAAGCCCCGATGCACGATGTCGCGCCAAGGGCTGTTACAATCGCAGTTGCGATACTTGCAATCATCTGTACGATAAACTTTAATGTCTCTTTCTTTGTCATAATGGTTAATCTTTAAAGGTTATTACTCAATGGTCAATGGTTAATGGTTAATGGATAGGGTGGGGCTTGCGCCCCAACCCTTAGTCGCCGTTAGGCCCGTCGTCGTAGCCACCGCCGCCAGTGTTTCCACCGGTATTGCCGCCCTGGCTACCACCACCGCCGTTGGTGGTCTTCTCACCATCGCCGCTCAGCAGACTCTCGGCATTCACAAACTCGGCCTTCTTCAGGAACTCACGACTTGAGATGTTCATCTCCTGCTCCTGCTCAGGCATGAATCGGATGTGCAGGGCTTTCAGGTTCTTACCCACATTAAACTCCTCCTTCTTGGGAGCACCGCCGGGCTCATTCTCCAGGGTAGTGAAGAAGGTACCCAGTCCGTCGATCTTCACTCGCTTGCTCTCCAGCAGCATCTCAACCAGACAGCTACGGAACTTCTCCAGCACACCAAATACTACATCCTGCGTATAAACGCTACCGTGCTCGCTGATGTGCTTGGCCAGCTTGCGGGTGTTCAGGGTTTCAATACTCTTGCTGTGGGCGAACCACTTGCCAAATACCTGCGACTTGTTGTTCTTGTTCTGTCGCAACTCATAAAAAATCTTTGCCATACTCTAATTTTAATGATTTTCGCTCGGCTTTGCCGCTTGGCTCCGCCAAGAATGGTTAATACTAATGTTACTTAATCTCTAGTGTGTCTCAATCCACGTGTGCACTTTGTTTCTTTTTGACGATGCAAGGGAAGTGCAAGGCGAATGCAGAGCCGAGCTCGCTCGAGCTATGCTGAGCCGCAGCCTTCACTCGCAGTGCATTATTTCCTAATTGCACTGCAAAGGTACAAAAAAAATCGATGCAAAAAGAGTTTTTTCTCGTCTATTCTCTGATTTTTCTTGAAATGTTAAAATGTAAAGAAATAATACGATAGATAAGGAGCCTTATATATACTATCTTAATAATACCACTTTACTATCTAAGAGAAAGTTCGGCAGGATTTACAGAAAACTCGTAAACTATCCACCAGATTCTGCCGTACTACATAAAATGCCCTGCTTGCGGGCTGGAATGGTACATTAGTTCATTAGTTCATTTTGTAAAGTTTAGTAGTGCATCCGTGGGCTCTTATTGCTTTATATAATTTATATATATTATAATATATATAAATTTAATATATAATATAGAATAAATATAGTCTCCGCCTCCCGTTACCCTCTCTCGTTCTCCTGCTTGTATTTCTTCAGATTGGAAATGAACTAATGAACTAATGTACCATTACCAGACCACTTTGGTGCTTACTGCATAGCTACTTCAGCTTTATCACATCTTTCCAGCGAGTGGTATAGCAGGGACTTTTGTGGTCGTGCTTAATGGCATTGGCAAACACGTTTGCTTTTCCCTTTCCGTTTTTTTGCGTGTATTGTTGAGCTCCAATAACAACAGTTTCCGAACCATGCATGCGGTTAATACGATCCACCACCTCGTCAAGTCTTCGCATCTTCTGTATCGTCTCGGCATCCGTATCAAACAAATCCTGCTGGATAGGCGAGTCTTCCGATATTCCCATCACTATCACACCTGCTTTCTTGTATTGATAGCCCTGTATATAAATCTTCTGCAGTACTTCGCTGGCAGCCTGTACTATTGGTATAGTGCTGTTGGTTGGTGTAATCAAGCGTACCTCCTGAAAGTTCCAGTATTGTGCCAGGTCCTCTCTGAATGCATTAGTATTCACAAACACACCAACTATCTGTGCCACAGTCTTCTGTTGTCTCAGCTTTTCGGCACATCTTGTGGCGTAGTTGGCTATATGGGTTCGCAATGTCTCGTAGTCGCTAATCATTCCGTTAAACGATCTGCTGGTACAGATACTCTTTTTCTTTGCCAGCTCCTCGTTAGGCACAGCATCTTCACCATTCAATTCCTGCCAGGTACGCATGATATTGATATTGTTAAAAGTAAGATGCACCCAGTCGGGATGGTGCTTAGCAAAATCGAGTGCTGTTCTGCATCCCAGTGCCTGCAACTTTGCTGCATATCGTCTTCCGATACCCCACACATCTTCTATCGGGCACCATTCCAACGCTTTCATACGTTTGTAGTCATCGTCAATCATGCAGCAATGCCTGTAGGCCTCGTATTTCTTGGCCAGTTTCGATGCTATCTTAGCCAGTGTCTTGTTAGGTGCGATGCCTATGCTTACGGGCATGCCCACCTCGCGTTTTATCCTTTTGTACAGATGTTCACCCCATGGTTGCAGTTTATTTTCGTCAATACCATCCAGATACATAAAGCACTCGTCGATAGAGTATCTGAAATAGGATGGTGTTTCATGTCGGATGATGCTTACTACGCGACTTGTTAGTTCGCCGTACAGTTCATAGTTCGACGAGAATACCGCTATCTTCTGCCCAGGGAATTCCTCTGCTAACTTAAAGTATGGTGTGCCCTCTTTGATACCTAAAGCCTTAGCCTCATTGCTTCGTGCCACCACGCATCCGTCGTTGTTTGATAGTACTACCACGGGTTTCCCAACCAAGTCTGGTCGGAACACTCGTTCGCACGAAACGTAGCAATTATCACAGTCGCAGATACCGTACATTATAGTTTCTCAAAGGTTCTTATCATATGAATCACCACACCCCAAACTTCAAAATTATCTCCAGCTTCAACCTTAAAAGTAGGGTAGGCAGCATTAGCTGGTTTTAGCTCTATATAACCATCCTTCTTGTGGGTTAAATCCAGATATTTCATGGTGAACTCTCCATTCCAGAATGCTACTACAATACTACCATGGTGAGCTTCCACAGCTTTATCTATAATCACTCTGTCGCCATCAAATATGCCAGCATCCTTCATCGAGTCTCCTTCCACATCACCATAGAATGTAGCCTCGGGATGTCGGATAAAGTCACGATTAAAGTCAAGCGTCTCGTGTTGATAGTCACCCGCAGGCGATGGGAACCCCGCTTTTATGCCAGCATGCTCTAGTGCCAGTTGGGTTTCAAATGTACCTTTTACAATCTTGATATTTCCCATGCTTGATTTTTTTGAATGCAAAGATAGGGGGTATTCCTCAGTCCTCCAAATATTTTAGGCATTTTTCAGTTTTAACTTTTGGTGCTTCCAAATATTTGTGCTATCTTTGCAAGCAGATTAGCAATCAACAAAAGAATGACTATAACGACATCAACACATAACGCATTAGTGCTCAGGATGATTCAAAAAATCACCCCCCCCATTTTAACATGCGTTAAGAAATCGAATTTTAAAAGTTTTTTTTCATTCTCCCTGCTGCATCGAGCTTATGCTCCTTGTGGCAGGGCTTTTTGTGTGTTGCTGTTTGGTCTTATGTTGTTGGTTGGTGTTGGTTGCAGCAAGGATTCGCTCCAGTCAACTACTGAGATGGAGTACCTCCATGCCGAATCGAGTGCGCTTGGTAGTGAGTCGAACGACAGCATTCAACGTTTTGCCTACAAGGTAGAAACCTACGCACAAAATCATCCGCAAGCCCAAGCCGATCCGCTTTGGCCTGAAATTATCGAGAACATCAAGAGCGCCGCCCTCGGCGCCAACATCAACTTCCACATCACCATCAACACTGCATGGGATGGGGAGATAATCATTAATTTCTAAGTGGTATGATATTTAATAATGTTCAGCAGCAAATAGCTAATCACACAGAAGGTCCAGTTCTTGTGATAGCAGGTCCTGGATCAGGTAAGACCAAGACACTTGTTGATAGGATAGTAAATCTAGTCAAGAAGGGGGTTGAGCCAGAGGCTATCATGGTGGGAACTTTTACTGAGAAGGCGGCAAAAGAGCTTGTTACACGTATATCTAATAAGTTGCTTGAAGATGGTGTTGGAGTGAATCTTAACGAAATGTATGTAGGCACATTACACTCCATTTTTTTGCGCTTTCTCGAAGAGAATCGTGAATACACTCGATTGAAACGTAGTTATCGGCTTTTCGATCAGTTTGAACAGACATTTGTCATTTTCCGTCATATTAAGGAATTCATGGCTGTTGAAGAAATTAAGGACTTGATAGGAGATCATCGTGTTTCATATTGGGTAAAAGCCAGATCTATTGCTGATAAAGTAAATGTTGTATCGGAAGAGATTCTTGATGTTGAAAGGTTAGAGAAGTCTGACCATGCTTCTGTACGTGGATTAGCCAAGTGCTATAGGATATATGAAACTATTTTAGAAGAAGAAAATGCACTTGACTTTTCTTCTATTCAGTTATCAGCATATTTATTATTGAGTGAGCACCCCGAGGTTCTAAGAAAGATACAGGATAAGATAAAATACTTTATGGTGGATGAGTATCAGGATACCAACACCATACAAGAGAAAATTTTGTTGCTCCTTGCTTCTCAAAACCATAACCTTTGTGTTGTTGGTGATGATGACCAAGGTCTTTATAGGTTTAGAGGTGCTACAATCCGTAACATATTAGAGTTTGATAAGAACTTTGCAAAAGGTGAATGCACAACCTATTTCCTGCAAACAAACTATCGTTCTCATCCAGACATTATTAATTTCTATAATAGGTGGATGAAGAATCAGCAATGGATAGTCAATGGTGTAAAATTCCGTTTTGATAAGGAGATTGTACCAAGAGAAGATACCTTCCCTGATACTCCTGCTGTTATGCGCCTTTCTGCTGAGAATGATACCGACGAATATCATGCAGAAGTGCTTCGATTTATTCGCTATTTGGAGAAGGAACACATTATCACAGATTATAATCAAATAGCTTTCCTTTTCCGTTCTGTCAAATCAGATAAACCTAAGGCATTAGCAGATTATCTGGAAGAAAACGGGATTAAAGTTTTCTCGCCTCGTTCTGACATGTTCTTTGAGCGAGAAGAAGTTAAACTGATATTAGGATGTTTGGTTTCTATCTTCCCACAAGTGGAAGAGTTATTTGAAGCCGGATCTACCACTGCAGGCTTATGTATGCAATGGAGCGACTACTTTATTACCGAGTTGCAAAAATCGCCAAAAGAGAATCGTGAGTTGATACGATGGGTTTTAGCTATGCAAAAAGCGCATGCTCCTTTAACGGAAGCCACTAATTATGGCTTTACGTCTCTGTTGTATCAAATGTTCCAGTTCCCTTTCTTTGCAAGATTCCTGGATGTAGATTTAGAAGCAAATAAAACAGATTTAAGGGCGGCATATAATATTGGAACGATAACTAATTTGGTTTCCAAATTTGAGTATTTGCATAATATCACCATTTTTACGCCTAAGGATGTAGAAAAGATACTTAAGAATTTCTTTAATTACTATCTAAGATTCTTGGTGCAAGGTGGATTAAGCGAGTTTGAGGATTTTGATGAAACGCTGCCTTCTGGCTGTGTGTCATTTATGACGATTCACCAATCTAAGGGATTGGAGTTTCCTATTACTATTGTTGGTAGTATGAATGCTGTGCCTGCAAAGAGTTATACCGACTTGGATGAAATCCTTCAGCGCGAGTATTATCACAAGCCCATTTATGAGCCCTTAGATCAAACGAAATATTTCGATTTTGCACGCCTCTATTATACCGCATTTTCGAGAGCACAGAATCTACTTCTTCTAACTGGATGCGAAAGTTCTACTGGACGTAAAACGCCATCAGCTTATTTTGAAAGTTATTGGCGCAATTTGCCAATGTGGCGAGATTCAAGCATAGATTTGCACAAGATAGACTTGGCGAGTGTGAAGCCGATAAATATTAAACATGAATATTCTTTTACCTCTCATATATTGCTCTATGAAAATTGCCCCAGACAGTATAAATTCTATAAGGAACTACAATTTGTAGAGGAACGTCAGGGTGGTACATTAGGAGGTTCGTTACTTCACCAGACTATCGAGGATATTCATAAGGCTGTTCTTCGTGGTGAAGTAGATACCTTGACAGATGCCAATATTGAATCGTGGTTTAACACCAACTATCAACTTCTTGTAAAACAGTTGCATTCTTATGTTGCAGAGGCTCAGCGTAAAGCCATTCTTCATCAGGTGTTGAACTACAGGGACCAGAACGAAAGACTTTGGCATAGAATCAAAGAAGCAGAAGTCGATGTCTCTCTGGTGAAAGAAGACTATATTCTGAAAGGTAAGATAGACCTTGTGGAAGGTGAAAATGGAACCGTAGAGTTGGTGGATTTTAAATCAGGAGAAAAACCTGATGTGAATACCTCTGACGAGTATAAACGCAAGATTTTGAATCAGTATCGACGCCAGTTAGAAGTATATGCTTATTTGATTGAGCAACGTTATGGGTATAAAGTAAGTGCTATGCACCTTTATTATCCAAAGGAAGAGAATGGTAATCCTCGTATTACCTTCCGCTATCAGCAACATAATATAGAAAATACCATTGAAGCTTTCGAAGATGTGGTACATAAAATAGAAAAGAAAGATTTCTCAATGGAAGGCGTGCATCGCAATGAAAAGCATTGCTCTAACTGCGACCTTCGTTTCTATTGTAATTTTAATTGCTAAACATAAAGTATAAAATATGAGTGAATTGAATTTGAAAGCAGAACAAAACATAGAGTCAGTAGAGGACTTTAAGTTTGAGCCAATAAAAGGTCAGCCTATGCTGAATTGGCGTGGCAAACGTCCTTTTACATCTACGCAATTCTATCCTGCACAGTTGAAAGAATCGTTTGGTGAAGAGACTGATGGTTGGATGAATAAAATTTTCTGGGGTGATAATCTTCAGGTAATGAGTCACTTGTTGAAGAAATATCGTGGCCAAGTGGATTTAATATATATAGACCCTCCTTTTGATTCTAAGGCTGACTATAAAAAGAAAATAGAACTACGAGGTAAGAAAGCTGAGAATGACAAGACTGCATTTGAAGAGAAACAATATACAGATATTTGGAGTAATGACGAGTATTTGCAATTTATGTATGAAAGGCTAATAATGCTCAGAGAACTTCTTTCAAGTAATGGTAGTATTTATCTTCATTGTGATTGGCATAAATCTCATTATCTAAGAATTATCATGGATGAAGTTTTTGGTAATGAATATTTTAAAAATGAAGTCGTATGGTATTATAGAAGATGGAATATTGCAGGTTCTTCATACGCAGCAAATCATGACACTTTATTGTATTATACGAAATCAAAAACAGATCATACTTACAATCAACTTTATATACCTAAAAGTGAGAAATCAAGTGCTCAAGGTAAATCGTGGATTAGTATTATCGGAGAAGATGGAGTAAGACGTTCTGTTCAAACAGATGTACCGACAAAAGGTGTTCCTATGCCTGATGTGTGGGAGATATCTATGATAAATCCGGTTGCAAAAGAGAGAACTGAAGTTAATTATCCAACTCAGAAGCCTGAAGCTTTGTTAGAGAGAATATTGACAGTATCATCTAATCCTGGGGATTTGGTATTCGATTGTTTTATGGGAAGTGGAACTACTCAAGCCGTCGCTATGAAACTCGGACGTAGATTTATAGGTGCAGACATTAATCTTGGAGCAATTGATACAACAGTAAAACGATTAAATAAAGTTGCGAAAGATATAAATGAGACCCTCCATGATGAAACTCGTTATACAGGCTTTGAAGTGTGGAATGTCAATAACTACGACGTATTTCGTAATCCGATACATGCAAAAGACTTGTTAATAGAAGCTCTTGAATTACAGCCGTTACCAGATAATGGACTCTATGATGGAGAGAAAGATGGGCGTATGGTTAAGATTATGCCTATCAATCGCATTGCTACCAGAGTTGACTTAAACGAACTGATAACGGGTTTCCCACGTGATAAGTTTGACAAACGAAAAGCAGAGACACCAAACAAACCTGTAGAACTCATAACTTTGGTTTGTATGGGCCACGAGCCTGATCTTGGTGCAAACCTAAAACTTCAGATGAAGGAAGAAGGATATAATATCGATGTAGAAGTCGTAGATATTCTGCGAGATAAGGTAAACTTAGAGTTCCGAAGAGATTCTGAAGCTGATGTACAAATAGAGGGTGATAGACTTGTCGTTCGAGAATTCTACCCTATGAATCTTTTACAAAAGCTCTCGTTAGAGAAAACAAATGTTGATGAATGGAGAGAATTGGTTGATAGCATAAAGATTGACTTCAACTTCGACGGCGCCGTATTTTCACCAACAGTAATTGATATTCCAGAAGGTAAGGAATTAGTAAAAGGTAGCTATATAATTCCTGCTGATGCTGGTACTATCAAGGTGAAGATAACTGACTTGTTAAGTGAGTCGTGTGAAATAACTCTTAATGCTGAATAATATGGCAAGAAAAAAGTCCACAACAGCAACGATAGATTTTCCGTTCTATCAATATCTGCAATATTTCTTGCGGACAGAGCATAAGCGCATCTATGCTGAGTTCAAGCCCCTCTCTAAGAAGTTCTTGAGTTATAATAATCCTAAAGAGAACTCAAAGGCTTATCTTCGTGTGCCTCAGTTTGAAGCACTTGAGACCTATGTGTTCCTAAAAGAATTTTGCGAAAATCAAAAGCTTTGGGAGATATTTGAACAATGGTATAACAAAACAGGTAAATTTGAAGGACGTGCTTATGCTGGTATAGAGAAGGGGGGGCAGCTTTCACTTTTCGATGTGACTGAGGTCAATCAAGATGAGACTAAAGGATATTTTGCTCAAATATTTGCTCAGATTAAGGCAATGGAGCAAACATATCCTAACTACATTTTTTCTCTTACAATGGGATTGGGTAAGACGCTTCTGATGGCTACAAGTATTTTCTATGAGTTTTTGTTGGCCAACAAATATCCTCGCAATCCTCTATATTGCCATAATGCCATTATCTTTGTGCCAGATAAAACTGTGCGTGAGAGTGTGATTGCTGATGTTCAGAATTTAGATAAGCAGAAAGTCGTTCCACAAGAATATCTTTCATGGCTTGATGCTAATTTGAAATTTCATTTCTTGGATGATAATTCTTCTCAGCTATCCACTATTGATAAGTCTGATTATAACATCATCATTTCTAACTCTCAGAAGATTATTCTGAAGAAGGAACATAAGAAGAAATCTGCTGCTCAGTCACTTTTCGGAGAGGAGACAGGTAAATATACAGCGCTGTCCCTAAAGAGTAAAATGGCTTCGCTTGGTGAGGCTGCTGGTATTGAAGATGTAGAAGAAGAAATACAGCTCATTAACAATCATCGTTTTACAAAGTTGTCACGCTTAAAACAACTTGGTATTTATGTAGATGAAGCTCATCATGTATTTGGTACTAAACTGCAAGAAGATTTAATAGGAACAAAAACCACGAGTCTTCGAATGACAATCAATGAATTGGCGGCTAACCTTGAATTAGCAGGTTCGCGTGTTGTTGGTTGTTATAACTATACAGGTACGCCTTATGTAAAAAAACGCTTATTACCAGAAGTGGTTTATTCGTACGGACTACGTGATGCTATAGATCATTCTTATCTTAAGAAGGTGGATCCTTATGCTCTGGAGAATATTAGAGAGAATACGCAGGTGTTCTGCCGAAAGGCAATTGGTGATTTCTGGGAAAAATGTGGAGAGAAGCGTGTTGAAGGTATGTTGCCTAAGATGGCATTCTTTGCTTCAACAATTGAAGAAGCTGTTGAAGAATTGCGACCTGCTATAGAGAATGAACTTATAAGATTAAACATTCCTACATCAAGAATACTTGTTAATGTTGGTGATTCTAAATATACCACCAACGATGATTTACGTGAATTTAATAATCTTGATACGGTTCGCTCAGAAAAACAGTTTATTATCCTTGTAGGCAAAGGTAAAGAAGGTTGGAATTGTCGTTCACTTTTTGCTGTAGCGATGTATAGGCGTGCCAATTCTACTGTATTTGTTCTGCAAGCAACAATGCGCTGTTTGCGTCAGATTGGTGATTATCAGCATACTGCCTATCTGTTCTTTTCACAAGAGAATATGGACATCCTTAATCAGGAACTTCAGGCTAATTTCAATATCACCCTCGATGATATGTCAGGAGCTGGTGATAAGAAGAATATTGCAGAAGTCCGCATGATACCACCATCAGTAAAGATAGAGGTTAAGAAAATCAAGAAACTCTACCAAATGAATCGAAAACATTTGGCTGAGCATGTTGACTTGAAACTTGAAGAAGTGGATTTAGAAAGATATAAGATGACTGTATCTAGAAGAACCATTGACGATTTGAGTAAAACAGTTGGCGGAAGGAAAGATATATCAGATATCAAAGAACAGCGGAAGTTCTCTGTATTTACTTTGGTAGGTGAAATAGCAAGATATCTGAATATGAATCCTCTGGAGTTAAAACGTATTATGCTTACATTAACTGAATCTCTCGATAGTATATGTCAGCGTGTAAACGAGCATAATGAACTGCTTTATGATGAAGTTATTCCTAGACTGTTTAGGGAGATTTACGACGTGAAAGAATATACTAATGAAGAGAAGGTAACGCTTGAACTCGTCAAAGATCCAAAGATCAAAGGAGAGGATTGTTATCATGTATCTTATAAAGATGGCATGCTGGCATCTTATTATGATGATAAATATGCTCCATATCGCGACAAGACATTCAATGTTGACAACTATTGCTTTGATTCAGGACCTGAAAGCGATATGTTTTGGAACCTTATCAATGACAAACGTTTGGCAAAAGTATGGTTTACTGGTATGCTTACTGCTGGACAGACGGAATTTGTTATCAATTATATTGATCCGGAATCAAATACAGTTCGCTCTTATTACCCGGACTTCTTGGTACAGAAAGAGGATGGCTCTTATATTATTATAGAGGTAAAGGGAGAAAATAAGATTGATGATGCTGTTGTTCTTGCAAAGAAGGAGTATGCTCAGCAGATTGCTTCCGCAAGTTCTATGGACTATATAATTGTCCCTGGCAAACAAGCTAAGCTAAAGTTGATGTTGTGATAGTAAATAATAATATTATATTATTGAATATAGTCGCCTGGGGTGTTTTAATATTCACCCTGGGCGTACTTGTGGGCTATATGCTCAAAGTGGTGATTAATAATTACGAGCGGATGAAGGCTCGTAAGGAATAAATAGTTGTTAGCATGTTGAACCATAAACACAGAAAGGAGGGCAAAGAGATGATGATAACATAAGATTTTCCGTTTAATATTTGGGCGGAAAGGATATTTGCATTATCTTTGAGCAATGCTCGAAGATAAGCTTCATCTCGGAAATGCAAAGAAAAACGTGTTTTCCTTTGGAATTTCACTCGATTTGCATTATCTTTGCACTCAGAAATTCTTATTGGTAAGAAATAGAGCCTAAAAGTTTTCGAATCGTTCTAAAGCTACCACAAAAGAATCGTAAAGAAAGCGAAGGCTGTCAGCTCATACCCCTTGGGGCGTGGGCATTGGCGGTATTCGGGATCTTTACGAGGGTGTGGTAGCCCCTGGAACGATGTTTCGTTTATCAAAATTGTCCACGCTCTGTTTCTTTCTAATAGAATAAAATCCGCACCGCCTTGTTATGTTTGTGGCACCTGAAAGGGAGTCAGGAAGTTTACTAAATAAATACTATCATATAAACGAAAACCAAAATGAGGAAAACAAAATGGAGCTTAAAGTTGTACAAGCTCCAACTCTTAAGCACCGAGGGTACGTTGTTTGGTGGACCTGCAGGTGTAAAATTATTGAAACTGGTAGAACAAGTAACTGAAAACGACTATCGTAGAAAACGTTTTGATTTCAGAGATCCTGAAACAAACGAGAAATATACACGAAAATACTCGATAGTGCCCAAAGCGGGTGAAATAATGATAAGCGTGGGTCGTTATACAACACCTGATGACTATGCACAGATTTGTATCCAGGTGAGCGACAGGGTTGAGTTTCCATATCTGGCTTTGCTCGACTATAAACCGGCATTCAAGGATGCACGCACACTGTTGAAGGTGGTGAAAAGAGCCTTTAACAAGATACTGGTGGAGAAGGGGGTGAAGATGGATCTTGAACCTTGGAATATGGACTACGATGAAGCGTTGAACATGGTTGCAAGGAACTGCTTTGAGTCGTTTCTCTATGGCAAACATCAGGATACCAAGAACCCTTTTTTAGGAGTGGGCTTTGAAGAATTAGCACCCGCATGTAAGAAACTCTTGGAGCAGAAGATGAAGAAAGTAAAGAAGATAAAGAAGCTGAAGATTGAATCGGTAAAGAAGTATCGCGACTATATAATAGCCACTGATGTGGATGCCGTGATGCAGATACTGCATAAGTTTACCGACGGAAAGCTGAGTTCGCAGGCGGTGATGATGGGGCAACGAGCTCTTATAAAACTGAAAATGCTGAACGAACCCATACCGTACCAAGTGTTTGTTGATGAATTCGGTAGTGGGAAAGGGCGTGACAGTACGTCGTATTGTACGTATCGTGGCGCTAAATATAAGAAATACGATAATGATATCGACTTCTTAAATCTCTGTCGCCAACTGGAGAAATTTACACTCACTGCATGACTAATGAACTCGGAATTTTCAGAATTTTCGGAATTTTTCGAATTTTCAGAATTTATTTTGAGACCACTTCCGAAATTCGGAATTGGTCTCTTTTTTATGTTCAAAAACACATATATTTGCACCCGCTAAAATTAAATATATTATTAACTCTGAGGGAGGAATTAGGCCTAAGACTGAACTCATAACTCTAAAAAAGATTATGAGAAAAGAACAAGAAGTTCAGTACATCTGGCATGATGGTGTAAGGATTCGCGAGGATCAGTTGGTAAAAATGGCTATGGGTGCAGGTAGTTACGCATTAGCCGAACATTACGTGTGTTCGCTGTTGGCGCATGGATGTGCGCATGGCCTTGTGTACCTTATTAATAAGGCTAACGAGATACGTGAGTATTATCAAGTACATAAATATCCTGTGCCTAATATGGACGAGGATAAGGTTAGTCCATCATCCAAGTATCGCTGCAGTGTGGAAGACCAAATTCGAAAGAAGTATCGCTGTATGACGCCTGATGAGCGTACCAGTCTGTTGCGTTCGTGCCTTGGCGAATTGCGTGCTAACTATCCCAAGCTGTTCCGATTTAAGAATCAATGGCAGGGCATCTATTTCGTTATTCACGACCGGCTGGATGCCAGCCTTACCCAATGCGACTTTATAGGTATGGCTAAGAAGTCGACACCAAGTGGCTGGCCTGCAAGGATTGCCATTAGTGGTAATGAGTTTAAGAATCTGCGTCGCGATTTTCAGATTGAGGATTACGATGAGTTGTATTACGAAATGGACTATAACCCACATAGAACACTTTGCGATACATTTTGGGAGGTGATAAAAGAGTGGATTTGTGGAAAAAATGTGGAAGATTAATCTAATTTGTGGAAAAAAAGACGGGAAAAAGTTGATATGACGGATACGCCGTTCGACGCAATTTTTTATGCCTACATTTGCATCGTCAAAAGGAAATCCGCGATTAAGCGAGTGAAGAGCCGAATGTAATTCGAGCTTTTTCGAGCGAAAGCGGGTTCGAGCGAAAGCTCAAATAAACCTCCTCGCGACGATGCAAAATTAGTTTATAAATGTAGAATTAAAAAAGTGAGTAGAAATGAAAAGAAGAATGCTTTATGTAGAACACTACGCAGAGGTTGACCATGTGGTTAGCAGGGATCTGAGCGGCGACTTCGGTATTGCCCGTTGTGCTGAAAAGATTATGGCCCAGGTTGAGGACGAGGTGAGTGCAGAACTGCTGGAAATGCTGCGTTGGCAGCTGTTGGGATTCTGTAGAGAGATGCAGCGTGAGATGGCCGAAGACATTTTGTTTTTCGCACTCGGACATGTGGTACGTACCACGGGATGCCCATCGGCTGACTATGTACTGGACTGCTGTTACACTCTGATTGCCGTAGAACATGGTATTATGAGAGAACAAGAAGAAGAGTTTGAAGATTGCTAAAATAATATATAAAATGAGAAACCTGTTTGGTATAGAAATTAAGTGCTGCTGTGCATCGTGCGACCACAAGGAGATAGACTACGAAGGGGAGCGCACCTGCAAGCTGATGGGACTGAAAGTACAACAGACTTTTAAATGCAGCAAGTGGCAGATAAGCTACGGTATGAGCAAAGCCGGAAGTGCTCAAGGTGTAGTACGCCACATCATAACTAAAGAGATAATCATAGATTAGTAACTAACCGAGTCAATGGGCCCAACGACTCACTAAAAACAAAAGAATTATGCGAAAATTAGTATGGATAATTAATGCTGTCGAGGTTGTAAAGACCATAAAGGCAGGTAAGAAATTGCAGTGTGTGATAGCTTGGGACGAAAAGCTGGGTATGATATCGATTAAGGCCAATAACCCTCCTGGGGTAAAGGTTAGAAAGGATTCGCTGTTAAGTCGCACCGACTATGGTAGAGTGACCGAGAGCCCCCTGTTCTACAATATCTACGAACACATTCCTAAGGTACTGGGAGTGGCACGTATCACCAATGCTATTGACCGCGATGCAAAAGACGCCAAGGAGGCGATAGTAACGAACGAGATAATTGATAGAGTTTAACTTAAAAATTGGAATATATGGAAAAGAATTTAGTAGTAGTATATGAGTCGGAGATTGGAACACCTTTCGTTCTAAAACCTGTAGGAAATCAAGTATTGATGCTTCGTCCTGGTACGGAGTTAACACGATTATGTATTGAAAGTGTGAACTGGAACAATTTAGACAAACCTAAGGTTTTTAATGGTGAAAGTAAGTTTTCCTACCTTGGTATGACAGGTGAACAGGTAAGTACAAGGACTCTTTTCTGGCTTCTGATTAGATTTATGACCTTTGGTTTTTATGATGAGGATGCCGCAAAGGAGATTAAGAACGACCTGAAGAGTATGGATATTACGTGCCCTTACGAGCCTATCACTATAGGTATCCATCTTTACGAAAAGAAAAACAATGATTCGACTGAGTATCATTATTCGTGTGAAGGCTTCGATAACTATCTGTGCTCTAAAACCTCATATCTCGGTGAAGACCTGGGCATATCTCTTAAGATGATTATGGAGACAGACTTCTTTCCCGAAATCCATGTCAATATAGAGCAAGGTGGATTTAGTGATGAGTTATTTGACGTTTTCAAGAGAACACTTATGAATGAAGTGGGGGAGAACGCAAATATCTGGTTGAAATTTATAAAAAAGGAGGTATAATGAGTTTTTGTTATCAGAAGAATTTTAGTAATCCTACTTTGCCCGTTGACGAAGCGCAGTTTTATGCGCTCGTCAGGGCAGGAAAATGGAACGAGAACATTGATAAGTTCAGAGAAACGGGCGATGCCAGTCTGAAGCGTAAACTGCCTGCGTTTATCTTCCAGGCTACGTTTGATGAAACCACATCGAAGGCTGGTAAAACAGGTGCCTGGCGCAAACAGGCTGCCACCCTGTTAACGGGACTTGTGGTAATGGATATCGATCACCTTGAAAGTGAAGAGTTAAGAGTTAAGAGTGAAGAGTTTACTGCTGCCGACTTTAAGCAGCGAGCTGCTGAGCTTGGTATTCTGCTCATCTATATCACCCCCAGTGGCAAGGGCTTGAAGATTGTGTTTAAAGCCCGAGTGGATTGGGGTAATCTCATCGACAACCAGCACCGGATGGCTGAGATCCTGGGTGTTGAGGTTGACGAAAGTTGCAAGGACGCATCACGCATGTCGTTCATCTGCAAGGAATCGGATATATTATACATTGATAAAGAACTGTTTACGTATGAGAACAAAGAATTTAGTGAGCGATATACTGCTCTATATCGAGACGGTCACTCACAGGCTACGAGAGAGAATGATAAAGGCACGAATTTCGCGAATTATCGCGAATTAAATAATAACGAAATTCGTGAAAATTCGTGTAATTCGTGCCCCCATATAATTAAATGGCGAGATTATGATATACAGTGTATTATTGATAAGCGCTATAGCGCAAAGCTGCCCTGTGCAGCCGATAGTAACCGACACAACGAGAGTCTTAAACTGGCAAGCGACCTGCTGGTGCTGTTTGATGGCGACCGAAAGCTGGTGCAGCGGATACTTGAACGTCAACCCTGGGTGCAGGAGATTATCGAGGAACGCGACGAGAATGTGGCACAGACGGTGGCATCGGCAGCAGAGCGCATGGCGGATCGCGAAAAGAAGTACCTTACCCAATGCCCTTCAAAGGCTATGCAAGAGGCAATTTGCCAAGCGTGCGGCCAAACATGGAAACAGATTACGCAGGGCGAAACGACAGACACCGCCACCATAGGTGAGGAAGAGATTGAGCAATGGCTGTGGGATTGGGGTGAAAAGATTGAGGCGCTGTTCCCTTATTATCCTGCGCTGCAGGATGCCTGCAAGGGATTGAAGCGTAACCAATATCCTGCTGCCTTGATAGTATCAGGCGCATTGATGATGACATTGATGACACGCTGTACATACCGCTTTTATCATCGTCCCTCAAAACTGCGACGCTTGAATGCATCGGCATTGATTATCGGCGATCCTGCCAGTGGTAAGAGCTTTGCTACTCGTTTGTATGAGTTCCTGGCTGCGCCCATTGTGGCTGCCGATAAAGCAGGAAAGGACACCATCAACCGCTATCGAGAGGAGATGAAAACCAAGGGGGCTAACAAGGAGAAGCCTAAGAAGCCTAAGGTAGTGGTACGTGTCCACCCCTCGCGAACATCGAACGCCCAGTTTATCCAAGACATGGTGAATGCTGTGGAGAATGTGGATGGCACGGATATGCAGCTGCACATGCTCACGTTTGACACCGAGTTGGACAACACACTATCGGTACAGAAAGGTGGCAGCTGGATTGATAAGCAGAACCTGGAGCTGAAAGCTTTCCACAATGAGGAAGACGGACAGGCTTACTCGAATATGGATTCTATCATGCAGGATTTTAACGTGACTTGGAACTACGTATATACCGGTACGCCCATCGCACTCAAAAAGAAGGTGAACGAACAGAACTTCGGTTCTGGATTGGCAACCCGATTAACCTGCATCCCTCTGCCCAGCACGCATTTTGAAATGATGGACTTGGACGAGGAGGTAGATGAGGACAGCGACAACCGCCTGCTGGAATGGGCTAAGAAACTGGATAAAACCAAGGGCGAACTATCCATTAAACGCATTGTTCGAACGATGTACGATTGGACAGCACGTCGCATGGCCGATGCCAAGGACAATGAGAGCAAGGCCGATGAGATGCTGTTGAAACGTTGTGCCTACCATGGCATTAACTACTCGGCACCCTTTATCGTGATGCGCCACTGGGGCGAATTACATCAAGAAGGAGACTACTGGTGTGGTGAGTTTGAGACGGACGAGATCGACGACCAGTTGGCTGAGTTAATAGTAAACATCCAGTTTGCCTGTCAGCGCCACTACTTCGGATCATTAGCTGAGAAGTATTTCGACGACAAGTTGCGTGATGCATCAACCAATCGTCGCCACCGGCAACGAACCATCGAGGACTTTAATAGATTACCTGAGGAATTCTCGATCGACGATGTGGCGAATAGCTTACACCTTTGCATTAGTTCGGCTCGAACTCGCGTAAAGCGTTTGCTAAAAGATGGCGCCGTGGTGAAGTGTGGTGAATATGTTGAGAATGGTGCGTGCAAGCATCGCTACAAGAAAAAAGCCGTGCTTGTATTCTAAGAGTGGTACATTAGTTCATTGGTTCATTTTGAAGATTAAACATTAAACATTAAACATTGAACATTAAACATTAAACAATATGGAACCTATAGTACAGCTGAACAGTAAAGCAAACCTCTCCGAGCACTTCTTGCTCGGGGAGTTCACCAGGAGTAAGTATCCTGAGGTGTATAACATTCCTAATCATGAGGCGATTGCAAACCTGAAAAGGCTATGCCAATGGCTGGAGGTATTAAGGGAAAGGTCTTCCCAACCTATCATCATCAACTCTGGTTATCGATCACCTCAGCTTAACAGGAAGGTTGGAGGGGCAGCGAACTCGAATCATTTAACGGGGTGTGCGGTGGATATACGTACTTCGGGCTATGAACAAGCGATAGTTTATGCGGCCATCCTGATTAATTATGCCAAAGAGTCGCAGCAGGAGTTTGACGAATTGTTGATAGAACGTAATAGATATGGTGCTGTTTGGGTACACTTTGCAGTAAGACCGAAAGATAATCGGAATAAGGTAAACTTTATCAATGCGTAAGTTTGCAACTTGGTTGCAGAGAATACTGCGTACCTTTGCACCCAGAAACAATAAAAAGGAATAAGAATATGGAAAAGAATTGCGAATATTGCGGTGTACATGCACATCATGATGAGCATCATGAGCACGAGCATCATCATGAGCATGAACATGAGCACCACCACGAGCATAACACTCGTGAACAGCTTAGGTTGATAATGATTACGGCTGTACTGCTGATAGGGGCAGTCATAGTAGAACACCTGATGGCATTGCCCACTTGGCAGTTGCTGTTGGTTTATCTCGTACCTTATATCATCATAGGTCATGATACACTGAAGGAGGCGGCTGAGGGGTTGCTGGAGGGCGAGCCGTTTAACGAGCACTTCCTGATGAGTATTGCTACCATCGGCGCCTTGTGTATAGGTTTCCTGCCAGGGGCCGAAACACAGTTCCCCGAGGCGGTGTTTGTGATGCTGTTTTTCCAGGTGGGTGAGCTGTTTGAGGGCTATGCTGAGGGTAAGAGCCGCGACAGCATTGCGCACCTGATGGAGATAAAACCCGACTATGCCACACTGTGGAGTAAGGACGAAGGAGGAAGGAGTAAGGAGATGACAGTAGCGCCCGACGAGGTGAAGGTGGGTGATACGATTATTATTAAGCCGGGTGAGAGAGTGCCTTTGGATGGTGTGATCATCGACGGTACGAGTGCGCTGAATACGGTGGCACTGACAGGCGAGTCACTCCCCCGCGATGTGGCTTTGGGCGACGAGGTCATCTCTGGCTGTGTCAACCTCAGTGGTGTGCTGCGTGTACGTGTGACCAAGCCCTACGGTGAGAGTACGGTATCGAAAATCATCAAGCTGGTTGAGGATGCCGGCGAACATAAGTCGCAAAGCGAAACCTTTATTACCCGCTTTGCCCGTATCTACACGCCTATCGTGGTGTTTGCCGCCATCGCCCTGGCCGTTGTGCCTACACTGCTGGGTGGGGCATTCAGCACCTGGCTGTACAGAGCGCTGATGTTCCTGGTGGTATCGTGCCCCTGTGCGCTGGTAATCAGCGTGCCGCTGACATTCTTCGGTGGTATCGGCGGTGCCTCGCGCCGTGGTATATTAATCAAGGGTGCGAACTACATGGATGTGCTGGCGAAGGTGCGTACGGTGGTGTTTGACAAGACGGGTACGCTCACTCACGGCAAATTTGCCGTAACGGCCGTGCATCCGGATGCTATCGACGATCACCAGCTGCTGCACCTGGCGGCTCATGTGGAGCACTTTTCTACTCATCCCATTGGTGCGGCCCTGCGTGATGCATTCCCCGATGAGGCTACGGATGGCTGCGAGGTGAGCGATGTGCGCGAGATGGCCGGACAGGGCATCATAGCCAAGGTGGGCGATCGCGAGGTGGCTGTAGGTAACACCAAACTGATGGATGCCATCGGTGCCAAGTGGCACGACTGTCACCATACGGGTACGATTATCCACGTGGCCATAAACGGTACCTATGCGGGTCATATTGTGATTAACGACCAGATCAAGGCCGACAGTGCTGAGGCTATTGCCGAACTGCATCGGTTGGGTGTCAGTCGCACGGTGATGCTGACTGGTGACCGCCAGGAGGTGGCCGATAACGTGGCCAAGCAGCTGGGACTGACCGAATACCATGCCGAGTTGATGCCAGCCGAAAAAGTCGCTAAAGTGGAACAATTGTCAACCGTCAATTCTCAATTGACAATTCCTCTCGCCTTCGTAGGCGATGGCATCAACGATGCGCCGGTACTGGCGCGTGCCGATATCGGTATAGCCATGGGTGGACTGGGTAGCGATGCCGCCATCGAGGCTGCCGATGTAGTGCTGATGGATGATAAGCCCTCGAAGATAGCCACTGCCATCCGCATAGCCCGACGTACACTGGCTATCGCACGTCAGAATGTGTGGCTGGCCATTGGTATCAAACTAGCCGTATTGGTACTGGCAGCCTTTGGCGTGGCTACCATGTGGATGGCTGTGTTTGCCGATGTGGGTGTCACGGTATTGGCCGTACTTAACGCCATGCGCGCCCTGCGTGCCTGAGGTGGCTGTCAGACGTCCATCGGATAGCGCACGCCCCATTTTGTTTTATCCCATCACCACATCAAGCACCATCATCAGCACAAAACCAATGGCAAAACCGATGGTACTCAGATTGGAATGCTTACCACTCGAAGCTTCAGGTATCAGTTCCTCTACCACCACATAAAACATGGCGCCGGCAGCAAAGGCCAGCATGTAGGGCAGCACGGGCATCAGCAGCGAAGCCAGCAGTAATACCGCAATGGCTCCAATGGGTTCAACGGCTCCACTTAGCGATCCGATAAAAAACGATCGCCACTTGCTATTGCCTGCTGCGCGCATAGGCATAGAGATGATGGCACCCTCGGGCACGTTCTGGATGGCGATACCCACAGCTACGGCCAGAGCACTGGTCAGTGAGATGTTCGACAGACTGCTATCGGCTCCGGCAAATACCACGCCCACTGCCATGCCTTCGGGCAGGTTGTGGATGGTAACGGCCAGGGCCAGCATCGCCGTCTTGGATAAATGCGAGCGCATACCCTCGGGCTTGTCGGTACCGATGTGCAGGTGAGGTGTTAACTCATCAATCAGCAACAAGAATCCGATACCCAACAAAAATCCTACAGCAGCTGGCACCACACTCCATTTGCCACTATCTGCAACCATCTCCATCGACGGAATCAGCAGCGACCATACCGATGCAGCCACCATCACACCCGAGGCAAAGCCTAACAATGATTTCTGAAGCCGAACCGACATGTCGCCTTTCATAAAAAATACAAAGGCCGAACCGAGCATGGTGCCCAGTAGCGGAATAAGTAGTCCGATGATTAATGATGTAGTCATATCTATATTCGCGTGTGATACTAAACTTTTGGGCAAAGATACTTAATTCCTCTTAATTATCATCATCTTACCCCTTTGATTTATAAACTTATAACAAAAAAAGTATATGTAAATAAAAAATTATTCGTACCTTTGCCACCGAACAATTACGTTGTAAGTATGGATAAGACGAAGATAAACGAGACTTTGCGCAGGAATGTGGCGCTGTTGTCGAAGCAATCAGAACGCGAACTGGGTATGATGCCTGCCACCATTGCACCACTCCCTTCGGTAGAGTGCGTAAAGCGTATTGTAACGCTGGTTAAGAGTATCATTTTTCCTGATTATTTTGAAAAGCGACAGCCTGATGAGGCTATACGTGCCTACCATATCGGTGTGTGGATGGAGGAACTGGCCACGCTGCTCACCAAGCAGATAGCTCACGGACTGCAGTTCTGCGAGGACTGCGAGGCCAACAGTACCAAGGCCGAGGTATATGCCATAGCCGAACAGAAAGCGCTGGCATTTATTGATGAGCTGCCCGAGATGAAGCGACTGCTTTATACCGACATACAGGCGATGTTTGATAACGACCCTGCTGCACCTAACTTTGGTGAGGTGATATTCTGCTACCCCTCGATGAACACGATGACGCACTACCGCATCGCCCACAAGCTGCACCAGCTGCAAGTGCCTGTCATTCCACGTATCATCACCGAGCAGGCACACAGCAAAACGGGTATCGACATCCACCCAGGTGCGCAGATTGGCGAGTATTTTGCCATCGACCACGGTACGGGTGTGGTTATCGGCGAAACGGCTATCATCGGCAATCATGTCACGCTATATCAGGGCGTAACACTGGGTGCCAAGAGTTTTAAGTACGACGAGAACGGTAACATGCTGAACATCCCCCGTCACCCCATCTTGGAAGACCACGTAACGGTTTATTCCAATGCCTCAATTTTAGGTCGTATCACCATCGGTCACGACTCAGTGATTGGTGGTAACATCTGGGTAACGCACAGTGTGCCGCCTTACTCGCGCATCCAGCAGAGCAAAGCTGTGGATGTCGCCTTCCAAGACGGCGCCGGAATTTAATTTTTTTCTCTTTTTTAGGCACGGATTAACACGGCTCTTTTTATAAAAAGGAACACGGCCTTAGTTGTAATGCTAAAGCCGTGTTTTTAATTTGTTAAAGCCGCGTTAATCCGTGCCCCAAAAACAATCACTCGTCTGCTTTTTTCTTTCCGAACTCGGGATCGATCTTCAGTAAGCTGGCTACGATGTAAGTCATCACGCAGCAAACCACGACGATCACGAAGAATGCACGATAGCCCACTGCCTCTTGCAGGGCACCGGCAAACAAGCCAGGAATCATCATCGACAGGGCCATGAAAGCGGTACACAGCGCATAGTGAGCCGTCTTGTGCTCGCCTTGGCTATAATAAATAAGGTATAGCATATAGGCTGAGAAACCAAAACCATAACCAAACTGTTCCAGGAAGATACAGATATTGATGATGAGCAGACTCGATGGCAGACTGCACGAGAGATAGACGTAAACCAAGTCGGGGATGGTAATAGCCATCACCATCGGCCATAGCCAACGCTTCAGACCGTCGCGACTGGCAACAATACCACCTAAGATACCACCTAAGGTCAGACCGATAACACCCACGGTGCCCTGAACCATACCAAACTCTACGTCGCTCAGACCCAGACCACCATTAGCTATTTTGTCAACTAAGAACAGCGCCGAAACCTTGGCCAGCAGTCCCTCTGGCATGCGATAGAACAGCATAAAGCAGATACCCACCCACACCTGTGGTTTCTGGAAGAATGTCACCAGTGTGTTCCAGAACTCACTGATGATGTCGGCTGCGGTTTTCTGCATGCGATGGGTGTCTTCGCTGGGGCGTGGGAGTGCCCAGCTATGGTAGAGCCATAGGGCGATAAACAGGCCTGCAATGAGATAGAACACCAGACTCCAGGCATAGGCAATACTGCGTGTGAGCACTTGCAGTACACCTGCCAAGCCCACCAGCAGTCCGGATGAGAAGATGGTAGCTATGCGATAGAACGTAGAGCGGATGCCTACAAAATAGGCCTGCTCGTGCTGTTCAAGTCCCAACATATAGAATCCGTCGGCAGCAATGTCGTGAGTGGCACTGCTAAAGGCCAACAGCCAGAAGAAACCGAGCGAGCCTTGCAGCCATAACGGCCCCGGGATTGTGAATGCCACACCTGCCAGGGCGGCTGCTATCAATATCTGCATGCTGAGAATCCACCAGCGTTTGGTTCTTAACATATCTACAAACGGGCTCCAAAGGGGTTTGATAACCCAAGGCAGATAGAGCCACGAGGTGTAGAGTGTGATGTCGGTATTCGACAAACCAAGGCGCTTGTAGATGATCACCGAGATGGTCATCACTGCTACATAAGGCACGCCTTCGGCAAAATAGAGTGTGGGCACCCATGCCCACGGGTTACGTGTTTTACTCATATAGTTTCTTGATTTCTGCGTTACGGTAGTAGAATAACAGGATATCATCGTATGTGTGGCCCTGCTCGCCCATCACGGCGGCACCTATCTGGCACAATCCCACACCATGGCCCCAACCTTTGCCATGCAGGATGAAGCCGTCGGCAGTCTTCTCGACTTCAAAGGCCGATGAGTAGAGATGGCTCTCGCTCAGGGCACGACGGATTTCCAACTCCTTACCGATAGTAAGGGTTTTCTTGGTGCCGACAATCTTCAGTTTCCAGATGCGGCCACTCTTGCCACGTTCAACAGGAATCAGGTCGGTAATGGTGCCAAAGTCAATCTTGAGCTTGCGCTTTACCAATTCTGAGAGTTCCTCTTGCGTGTAGCTAACTGTCCAACGATAGAAGTCGGGAGTCTCCTGGTCGAAATCGTTAAGTACCTGACTCAGGATGTGCTTGTCGCTGGTGTTGCAGTAGGGATCGTGGAACGACACCAGATAAGGCTTGGGTGTGTCCTCCCAGCAGTACTGGAATTCCTCGGTTTGTCCGCCACAGCATTTTGAGAAACGGGCATCGCAAATCTCATCGCCATACATCAGCACCTGTCCGCGAGTCTGACTGATAGCCTCCTCCACATGGGTGTTGTTGGCGCGGGTGATGCCCTGATAGCGCTGACAGTGGTCGTCGGCACACACATCAAAGATGGTATGGTCTTCGCGGTCGTACCAGCGGATAAATTCTTGGTCGCTCTTGGTGAACGAGAAGAAATTGTCGCCGCCGCTCTCGTGCTGCTTGCGCTTCTCGATCTGAGCCAGTAGCCACGAACGCGAAATCACAGCGTGGGCCTTGAGAAACTCCACACTCGAGGTGCTGCTCATCTCGCTCGATATCACGCTGGTAAGATATTTCTCCACAGGCAACTCGTTGATAGCCACAATCTTATCGGCCTCAACCATAATGCGCAGGGTTCCCTCAAAGGTCTGTGTCTCCTTGCGCTCCCAATGGAAGTTAACGCCGATGGTCACATCGTTGAGCGAGAACGAGGCATCGTCGGCTTGTGGGGTAAATGTCAGGTTACGATACTGGGTGCCGCGCCACAGGATGCCACCATCGCTGAACTCTACCACCTGATCGCCTGTAATCACCTCGCCCTTAGCCATGTAAGGCTTGTTCAGACTGAACGAAATCTTCTCGCCACTCACGATACCAACAGTCACGTTGGGCTCTTTTTTCATTGAGAGTTGAGAGTTGAGAGTTGAGAGTTGGGTGGATTTGAGACGGTCGATGATTTGCTGTAGGTCGGCGGGCTGCAGCGACACCTCGTTCAGGATGCCTAAGGCTATCTCAGGGGTGATACGGTCGAAATCCTCCTTGCGTGGCGTGACAATGAAACCAGCCATATCCAGGGCACCTGGTGATATGATATACTGCTCGCAGCCCTCCTTGTAATAGCAGTCGGGACGATGCTTTTCGCGTGGGAATACCACCGAATAGTAGTCGGTATCGTGGCGCCAGCTCACGATGTTGAGCATAGGCTCGGGTTCACCCTCCTTGATGGGCAGCGACTCGTACAAACGACGGAACAACTGCTCGTCGCCATACTGTGTCTTGCTATGGATGAGCAGGGCGGGGCAGGGATACTCCTCGATGAGCGAGATGCTCTCTTCGTTATTCAAATTAACGATGGGTTTCAAACTGCGCGACAGGCGCCCCCATGCCATCTGCAGGGGTAATACGCCCGATGTACCACCCTGGAAATGAGCGTGGTCGGGAGCCGAAGCGCCACACTTTGGTCCGTTGTAGAATACCATCATCTGTGGATACTCGGCCAGCAACTTATGAATCTCGCCATAGGCATTCAGGATGAGCTGTGGCTCATGCTTCACCGATGGAATGGTAAAGTGGATGGGCAGGATGGGGAAGGGGTTAACCAGTAGTTCAAATTGTCCATCGATCGATTTCTTTACCTGTTCCTTGGGGCGATTCTGCTCGCACAGGAAACACGGGCGCTCGGCCAGCGTTTGCTTATCAATCTTGGCTCCTGTTGATACGATGCGGGCTGGGTTCCACTGCACCTTCATGGTCGAGGTGCCTACCGACAGCTCGCGGGTTTTTACGTTGCGCAGGTCCTGATAGCGGCGACGGGCATCGTCCCACTTCTCCAACTGACGGTTAAAGAATCGCATCAGTGGCGAGTCGTTCAGCAGTTCCTGCTTACCCTGCAGCATCTGCTGGCGCGCCATAATCTCTAACGAGCGCAACTGGTCCTTATACAGGTTGTTGGCATTCACCTTATCGATAGAGAGAGCCGCATCGCTGTTGCCACCCCAGCGGCGACAGAGATAAAGTTCGGTAAAGATGCGACCGATACGGTAGTGGCGCGAGAAGATAAGTCCCAATGCATAGTCTTCGCCATACGAGGTGTTGGGGAATCCTATCTGGCGCAACAGTGGGGTGAAAAAGGCGCGTGGCGCCCCCAGACCGTTAATGCGCAGGGCATTGTTAGGTCCGTTCTCATCCGTCCACTCGGCGTGGTCAATCAGTCCTGGTGGCAGCGTGTTCAGGTCGAAGTCGCACATGCGATACGAGCCAATCACCATAGCTGCATGCTGCTTGTAGAAGGTATCTACTATCTGCTGCAGCGTCTTGGGTGATGAGTACAGGTCGTCGCTATCCAACTGTACAGCAAAGCGACCGCAACGGTCGTCGTGGATAGCCACATTCCAGCAGCCACCAATGCCCAAGTCGTTACGATCTGGGATGATATGAATCAGGCGCTCGTCGTGGAATCCACGCAGCAGTTCGGTGGTCTTATCGGTAGAGTGGTTGTCAACCACAATCACATTATATTTGAACTTCGTCTTCTGACTCAGGGCACTGTTCACGGCATCGCAGATGGTTTTCTCGCGATTATAAACGGGAATCACTACCGATGCCTCTACATCAAACTCCTGCTCGTTGAAGTCGGGACGACGATAGAACGAGGGATCGATCTTGGCACCGATGGCAGCCAGGTGAGCAGTCGCAGCATGCTCCATCTCTATCTGTACCTCGCGATTGCGTGGGTTCACATAGTCGAACTGCTTCTCGCCCGACGCACGTGTGTCGGTCTCCTGCTCGGTATAAAGCTTTTCATTGATGTGGAAGATACGGCCCTTGCGACTCAAGAACAGGCGCAAGGCGTAAACAGCCGCATACTGGTAGGGATGCTCATGAAGCTGAGTGGCAAAACAGTTCAGCAGACTTGTTTTTACCAGGATGAGCGATCCCAGGTCGAAATCGTCGCGGATACTACCTATCTGATAGTCGATCACGGGGTGTGGTTGCAACTTGCCGTCGATCAGGTCGTTGTGGTCGGCGTAAATCATGGCTGCATCCGAATCAGAGGCAATACGCAACATGCGATCGAGTGAGCCTTTGACCATCTGAATCTGTCGTGGACGAATCTGCAGTAGGGCATAGTCGGCCTTGGCATGTTCGGCAATAGCTGATAGGGTGGCACTACTCGTCAGGTCGTTAACTACAATTTGCTCGCAGTCGTTCAGGGCCTCGTCATCGGCCTCAAAAGGTTGGTTTACCAGCAAGCAGATATGTTGAATAGTCTTGCTACCCTTGATTTGCGCTATCACATCGCGCGCTGTCTCAAGGTCGTTGCAAGGCAAAAAACAGTCTATTTTTTCTCTCATTACGTGTAATTAGTGATTTATAAAGCGCAAAATTCGTAATATTTTCCGAGAAAACCAAATAATTCAAGAAAATTTTCTAACTTTGCACCCAAAAAGTAAAGATGTACGACGAAAAAAAGGTATTATTAGGTATGCAGCCTGGCGAATTGCAACAGGTGGTGGCTGATTTGGGAATGCCCAAGTTTACGGCCGCTCAGATTGCCAAATGGCTCTACCAGCAGCATGTTGGTAGCATTGCTGATATGACCAATCTGTCGAAGGCTAACCGTGAAAAACTGGCCGAACAGTACGAGGTGGGTTACATGGCACCTATCGACTGCCAGCGTTCGGTAGATGGTACCATCAAATATCTGTTTCCCACCCGTAGTGGTAAGTTTGTAGAAACGGTATATATTCCCGATCATGATCGCGCCACACTGTGCGTATCGTGCCAGGTGGGATGCAAGATGAATTGCTTGTTCTGTCAGACAGGAAAACAGGGTTTCGAGGGCAGTTTGACGGCTGCTGATATCCTGAATCAGATATATGCGCTGCCAGAGCGCGACACACTGACCAATATTGTGTTTATGGGACAGGGCGAGCCCATGGATAACCTCGACGCCATCCTGCAGGCCACTCAGGTGCTGACGGCCGATTGGGGCTATGCCTGGAGTCCGCGCCGCATCACCGTATCCAGTGTGGGTGTGAAAAACAAGCTGAAGCGATTCCTCGACGAGAGTGAGTGCCACGTGGCTATCTCGATGCACTCGCCACTGCCCGAACAGCGTCAGATGCTGATGCCTGCCGAGAAACAGATGTCGATTACCGAGGTGGTGGAGTTGCTGAAACAGTACGACTTTGCGCACCAGCGCCGCTGCTCGTTCGAGTATATCTGCTTTGCAGGCCTGAACGACACCACCATGCATGCCCGCGAAATCGTGAAGCTGGTGCGTGGACTGGACTGTCGTGTCAACCTGATCCGATTCCACGAGATACCTGGTGTGGATTTGCCCGGAGCCGATGAAAAGCGCATGGAAGCCCTGCGCGACTATCTGACGGCTCATGGTGTGTTTACCACGATTCGCGCCAGCCGTGGTCAAGATATTTTTGCCGCTTGCGGTCTGTTATCTACCGCAAAAATTGAAGAGTTGAAAAATTGAAGAAATGAAATATGGACAATAAGAAAATACGTGTGGCCATCACGCATGGCGATACTAACGGCATTGGTTATGAGGTGATTCTTCGTGCATTCGAAGACCCCATGATGCTTGATATGTGTACACCCATCATCTATGGCTCGCCAAAAGCCGCAGCCTTCCATCGTAAGGCGATGGGCATAGAAACTCAGTATAGCATTATCAACGACGCTGCCGAGGCCAAAGACGGGCGTGTGAACCTGCTGGCTGCCTTCGACGAGGAGTTGAAGGTGGAGTTCGGTCAACCTACTGAAGAGTCGGCTAAGGCTGCCAAGGCTGTGATGCAACGCGTCAAAGAGGACATGCAGAATCATCTGTTTGATGTCCTGGTGTTAGGACCTGTGGTGCCTAACCCCAACCCTAATCGCGACGAGAAACCGCTTACTATCTTGATTGGTGACCGTGTTCGTATCGGTTTACTTACCAACCATCTGCCTATCAAGGAGGTGGCTCAGAATATCAGCGTTGAGAAAATCGTCGAGAAGGGAACCATCTTCTTTAAGAGCCTGAAGCGCGACTTTCGTGTAAACAATCCTCGTGTAGCCGTACTGGCACTGAATCCACAGGCTGGTACCGAGGAGGAGCAGATCATTACCCCCGCTATCGCCGAATTGGAGAAGCAGAACATGATGGCCTTCGGACCATATGCAGCCGAGGAGTTCTTTGCCAGCAATCAGTATGAGCAGTTCGACGGTGTACTGGCCATGTACGACGATCAGGGCACACTGCCATTCAATGCGCTCTCAGCCGATTATGGCGTGAAATTCAAGGCTGGCATGACAGCTATCTGTACCACTGCCGAGCACGGACCTGAGTTCGAGATAGCCGGAAAAGGTATTGCCGACGCGAACTCGATGCGCCACGCCATTTATACTGCAGTAGATATGTATCGCTATCGTGCTGAGTATGATGAGCCTTTAGCTAATCCATTACCAAAACTGTATCACGAGAAGCGTGAGGATGGTGACAAGGCACGTTTCCAGATGCCTCGTGCCAAGGATATCTTTAAGTAACACTTGTAATGAATAAGAAATACCAGAACGGTTTTTTTATATTTGGCATCTTGGTGCTTATCATCATGGCCTCGCAGCTTGACTTCCGTCAGGCATGGCAGGGCATACAGCATGCGGGCTATTGGTTCGTAGCTGTACTTGTGCTATGGGCTTTTCTTTATATAATGAACACCGCTTCGTGGTATCTCATTATCAATACCATCGGTAACGAGCAGGGCGTGTGCCGTAAGTGCAAGGTAGGCTTCTGGTGGCTGTATAAGATTACCATCTCGGCCTTTGCACTCAACTATGCCACGCCTGGCGGACTGATGGGTGGTGAGCCCTATCGCATCATGTCGCTGTCGCCAAAGTTGGGCACCCAGCGCGCCTCATCGTCGGTCATCCTGTATGTGATGACCCATATCTATAGTCACTTCTGGTTCTGGTTGCTCAGCGTACCTCTTTATATTATTACACAGAAGATGACGCCGCTGACCTACATCCTGCTGCCTATCATTGCAGGTGTGGCTTCGTTGGCCATCTGGTTCTTCCTGCGTGGCTATAAGCGAGGCATCGCCATGACGGGTATGAACATCCTGAGTCATTTCCCGATGGTGAAGAAGTGGGCAGGTCCCTTTATTGAGCGCAACCATGAGAAATTGGCCGAGGTGGACGAGCAGATAGCTGCCCTGCACAACCAGAACCCACGTACGTTTAAGTTGGCGGTGGTGCTCGAACTGTTGTGCCGTTTGGCCTCTACGTTCGAAATCTATTTTATCCTGCTGGTAATCATGCCTGGGGTAACCATTCCACAGTGCATCCTCATCTACGCATTCACCACGCTGTTTGCCAATATGCTGTTCTTTATGCCCCTGCAACTGGGTGGTCGCGAGGGTGGATTCCTGATGAGTACCGAGGGACTGAGCATGACAGCCAATGCTGGTATCTTCGTGGCGCTGCTGGTACGCTTGCGTGAGCTTATTTGGACGGCAATTGGTCTGCTTTTAATCAAGTTGGACAAGAAAGAAAAGTAATAAGCGTTAAAATTCTGCCAAAATTGCAGATGTTTCAGAAAAAATATGTAATTTTGTCAGCTCAATGAAGACATCAGAACTTCAAAACATCAAACAGCGGTACAATATCGTTGGCAATTGCGACGCATTGAACCACGTACTCGACGTAGCCTTACAGGTTGCGCCCACTGACCTTAGTGTGTTGATTGTAGGCGAGAGCGGAGTGGGTAAGGAAATCATTCCAAGGGTGATTCACGACAACTCACCACGCCGTCGCGAAAAGTATTTTGCCATCAACTGTGGCTCTATCCCCGAGGGTACCATCGACTCAGAGCTCTTTGGACATGTAAAGGGTTCTTATACGGGTGCCATCAACGATTCACCAGGTTACTTTGGTGTGGCTAACAAGGGAACGCTTTTCCTCGATGAGGTAGGCGAGTTGCCTTTGGCCACTCAGGCGCGATTGCTGCGTGTGCTCGAAACAGGAGAGTATATCCCTGTCGGCGGTACCGAGATTCGCAAAACCGATGTACGTATTGTGGCTGCTACCAATGTGAATATCCGTCAGGCCATCAGCGAGGGTCGCTTCCGCGAAGACCTCTACTACCGCCTCAACTCGATTCCCATCCAGATGCCCCCTCTGCGTGAGCGTGGCGAGGATATCATCCTGTTGTTCCGGTTGTTTGCCTTACAGATGGCCGAGAAATATAAGATGGACCGCGTGGTGCTCGACGAGGGTGCTAAGCAGATACTGCTGCATTACAAGTGGCCAGGCAACGTTCGCCAGCTGAAGAATATCACCGAACAAATCAGTGTGCTTTCGCCCGAACGTACCATCACCGCTCAGGTGCTCAGTCAGTTCATCCCGCAGGATCACGAAACCACACAGTTGGCTCCCATCCATCGTGAGGGTAGTAGCGATCATAGCTTCGAAAACGAGCGTGAGATACTGTATAAGATCCTGTTCGAACTTCGTGGCAACGTCAACGATATGCGTCGCGAGATGAGTGCACTGAAAAAGCAGTTAGACGATGTGCAGACAGCTAAGCCAGTTGCACCTCAGGTTGAGCATATGCCAGCCACCACATTCCCAACACCTATCACCCAGCACCCAGCACCCGTGGCAACAGTCGAAGATGCCATTGCCGAAGAGTATATCGAGCCAGAAAAGGAACTTGAGAGCCTGAACCTGAACGATATGGGGAAGCAGATGCTCGAGAAGGCTCTGGAGCGTAATCATGGCAATCGTAAGAAAGCCGCCCAGGAGTTGGGAATTAGTGACAGGACCCTTTATCGCAGATTGAAACAGTATGGCTTGGATCAATAAGATAAAAACAATCGTGTTTGTTGCTGCCATTGCAGTTGTAACAAGCTGCTCCGTGAGCTATAAGTTCAATGGTGCCAGCATCGACTATTCGCAAACCAAGACGATTACGATTGCTGAATTCCCTATTCGTAGTAGCTATGTGTGGGGACCTATGGGACCCATGTTCAACAATCAGCTGAAAGATCAGTTTGCCAACCATACCCGACTGGAGCAGGTTAAGCGTAATGGCGACCTGAAGATTGAGGGTGAGATTGTGCGCTACGAGCAGCGTAACAAAAGCGTGAGTGCCGAGGGGTATTCGGCTATGACAGAGCTCACCATGACAGTGAACGTACGATTTACGAATAATAAGAACCACAATGAAGATTTTGAGCAGCAGTTTACTGCCTCGCAGAGTTACGAGACCACACAGAGTCTGAACGCCGTGCAGGAGGAACTGGTAACGCTCATGGTCAAGGACCTCTGCGACCAGATCTTCAACCGTACCGTAGCCAACTGGTAATATAAAGTTAAAAAACGCGTAATGGAGATTACAGAACTTATCAAGCATCCAGAACAAATGGACCGCGAGACGCTCTATGAGCTGCGCTCGTTGCTGGCTCTGTATCCCTATTTCCAGACGGCACGCCTGCTCATGCTGCAGAATCTGTATCTGTTGCACGATCCTACATTCGACGAAGAACTGCGCCGTGCTTCGGCCTATATCACCGATAGGCGCGTACTGTTCCAGATGATCGAGGGGCGCCACTACGAGTATCATCCTGTGGCTAAGCCCGCCGCCAAGCCTGTTCAGCAGCCTGCCGAACCTGTTGCCGACCGTACCATCTCGCTGATTGATAACTTCTTGGATAGCATCCCTGAAGAATCCAAGACGGATACGCGTAAACCTAAGCGTAAACCTACGCCAGCCGATGCGGCTGTGGATTACGTGGCCTATCTGATGGATGTGGAGCCGGATGGTGGTCAGGAGATGCCTGGTGAGATGCCAAAAATGTTTGGTCAAGACCTGATAGATTCGTTCATAAATGATGACAAAGGCGGCTTCCAGTTGCGTGAGGTGCCCGAGTATCATCCTGAGCCCCAACCAGAGCCTGTTGAGAGCGAAAATGGGGTTGAAAGTGAGTACTTTACCGAAACTTTGGCACGAATTTACATCAAACAGGGTAGATATTCGAAAGCTTTAGAAATTATTCAGCGATTAAGTTTGCAAATTCCGAAAAAAAATGCTTACTTTGCAGATCAGATACGTTTCTTAGAGAAATTAATAGTAAATAGTAACAAAAAAAATAAATAAAAAAATGTACACATTATTTGTAATTCTCATTGTGGTTGCAGCACTGCTTATGATTGGCATTGTGCTCATCCAGGAGTCAAAGGGAGGCGGTTTGGCTTCTCAGTTCTCAGGTTATAACCAGATTGGCGGTGTTCGTAAAACTACCGACTTTATCGAGAAGGCTACTTGGTTCCTCGCTGGTTTTATGGTGTTCGTTAGTGTTTGTTGCGCTTATGTAGCTCCTCAGGCTGGTGGCGACACCTCTGTTATGGAGAACTATCAGGCTCCTGCTACCAATCCTAACAACCTGCCTGGTTTCGGTGCTAGTCAGCAGAAGGACGCAGCTGCTCCTGCAGCTCCTGCTACTCAGGCTCCCGCCGCTAAAACACCTGCTGAGAAGAAGTAATCAGCTTCTTTTGGCCTAACAAAAACAATGGAGGGTTTGCTGCTGCAAGCTCTCCATTCTTGTTTTTTTAGCTGATTGTGCTTTTATATGTTCATATCTACTGGGTGATTTTTCCACTCTTATCAACCGTAAACTTCAGTGTGGTGCTCTTGGGATAGAGTTTGGTGAGGTTGGCTGCTGGCACAATCATGTGCGAATCCTCTTCTTTCACCTTGTAGTCTATCACTCTACCATTGGCATCATAGCTGATCACCTCCAGTTTGTAGTGAAGGCCCACGCCGTACTTTTCTTTCTGCGTGATGTCGGCATCGGGAAGAAGCGACTCGCTGATGGTAATAGAACACTCGCCAGGCAGATTATTGAAATTCACGGCGGGCTGGACAGACATCTCTTCTATAAACTCCGAAAACTCCTGAGTCTCGGTCTCGCCATTGGTTTTGGGCATAGTTACAACTGTCTTCACGATGTCCTGCTGGTCATCTGCTCCTGTTCCGGCTTTGACCGTCAGTTTGAAGGTGTAAGTCGTTGCTCTGTTGTCTGCGGGTGAATCGCCATCGTCGCTTCCGCAGGCGGTGAATACTGTTGAAATCATTGCGCAGCAAAGGATGGCTGCTAACATCATAATAGTCTTTCTCATTTTCATTTAAGTTTAAAATTTATATGTTAATAATATCTTACTTGATCACAACCTTTTTACCTTTATATATATACACGCCATGGGCCGTGGGCTTGCCTGGCAGAGGTCGGCCATTCAGGTCGTACCACGTGTCGTTTTGGGCATCCGTAGCCATTGTATCCCCGATGCCAGTGGTGCTGCTGACAGTGAGAGGAAAGGCGGCGAAGACGAAGTAATCTTTCTCTATGAGGCTGTGGAAGTCGTTGGCGATGAGGAGGTCGACGCCGTAGTCGCCCGGCTCCAAGGCTTCTGGCAGACGGATGGAGAAGGCTTTCCGCATATTGCTGCTGACCTGTAGAAATTCGTAGATGACGGGGAACTCGCTGAGGTCGTAGCCGCCTTCGGCGTTGGGCCTATAGATTTTGGCCAGCACCACGGCATCGTAGTCCAGAGGTGTGTCGTTGCCCACGGTGAGGTCGAGATAGTAGGCGGGATTGCCTTCCTCGTCGTTACGCTCATGGTATTCTGCAGACAATAAGTCGAAGGCCAGTTCGTCGAAGGTTACGCTCTTGTGCCCCATGTAGCCCGGAGCCTGCGCGATGTCGGCCAGTTTGCTGCCGGTGATGTCCTTGCCGTTGCCAGTCGTCGTCAGCAGCACCACGTACTCGCCAGCCATCGGTGCCGAGAAGTTAAAGTAGATGTCCTCGGCATCGCCCGCCTCAAGCATGAGTCCAGTCGAGGAATACCCGGTATTGGCTTTCAGTTCGCCATCCTCCACGTAATAGACGAAGCAATCTGCACCGCCCACGAAGCTGTCGTTGCTGGTGTTCCGGACGGTGACGGTGACGCTCTGGCTGATGCCGCGCTGCTTCAGTCCGTCGATGATGATGTTATCGGCCGCGACTGTCAGCTTTGGTTGTTGCGGATAGTATGTCTTTTTCGTCACCTTACCCTCCTCGTCAACGCTGACCTTTACGTAGCAGTTGGAGCCGAAGAGAGTGCGCCAGGGGGCACTGGTGCCACTCATTCCCGACGTACCGTCGCCTACCCGTAGCCTTTCACGATTAACAAACACCAGGTCGTGCTGGCCTGGAGCGAGGCCGTCGAACATGCCTGAAGGCACTGTAAACATGTACAACCCATACAATCCATCAGTGTTAGATGTGTACTTGCCATAGTTGTATCCTTTCATCTCAATCTCTGTCTCACCGCTGATACGGCTGTAGTCAGGTGTTCCGTCAGCATTCCGTTCGGCAAGGGCAACGGAGAATACACCAGGCCTGTATGACGGATTGGTAAGCATGAATACATGGTTGCCATTTCCATCGTCGCCGCTCACTCCTAAACTGTTGAGGTAGCGGGAGTATCCTTCCGATGAGCCATTCTGCGGGCACAGTCCGATGAGTGCCGTCTGGCGATAGCTGTAGCCATCCTTGGTGGTGCTACCGCCCGAGCCTGACTGGTCGGGGTTGAGCAGGGTGATCTTAAAGAAACCGTTGCATAAGCCTGACCAGCCCCAGTTAACGTTGTAGTAGCCCTCGCCGTCCTGCACCTCATAGCCGTCGACAACGAAAGCATGTCCGCCGCCCGTGGACTGTCCGCTATATACCAGCGGCCGTCCTTCGCTCAACTCGTTGTAGAGCAGTTCGTCCCAGTCGCTGACGGTGTACTCTTCGGCTCTGGCACAATAAACACCGGGGTCGTAGCCGAACACAGTGGTCAGCAAGTCTATGTCGTATAGGCTTCCGAGGGAGAGCTGCGGCGTATAGTTCATCTGTATCAGCTGCCCGCAGTAGCGCATCAGCGTGGCCACGGCCACTTGTTGCTGCTCGGTGGTCTCCAGACGTATATAGTTTCTCTGAGCATTGTAGTAACTATATTCGTCCAACATGTTGTCCCAGTCGAATGCCGTAACTGGCAGACCGTCAATCACGCGGCCGTTGGCCATCGTGTAGGCAGGCAGGTCGCCGCCTATCGGTCCCTGCGGCCAGCGGTGGTAACGCATCACCTGAGCCAGTGCTGTAGCCATGCAGCCCGTGAGGCACAGTTGACCGTCGGTCACGGGGCAGAAGGCATTATAAGGCAATTCTTGGTCCCAGCGGGTAGTCATCAGTGGGGCGATGTCGTCGTGGAGCGCCACGCTTCTGGCCTTCACACCGAGGCGACTGAGCAAGCTGATCTGGTTAGCCGTCGCGTCGAGCCACCACTGTAGGTTGTCGGGGATGGTCTCTGCGTCGAAAGTGCCTTGTGCAGAGTAGCCCAGCACGAGGTTGTCGCCAACGCAGTCGTCGCCGCTCACTACGACGAAGCCTTTGGAACCTGTGGCGTTGAACACGTAGAAGGGGCTGGCCTCAGTCTGCTCCCCACTGTCCATGCTGATGCCCATGGCGCGACTCTTGGCCCGCATGGCCTCGCTTTTCAGGGCGATGCCTTTCTTGTTCATGAACTTGGCAGCAGCCTGTCGTGCGGCTTGGGGCGAAACAGGTTCTGCCACAATTGTCACCCAGCAGCATAGGACGGCTGCAAGCGTCATTAGAATTTTTCTCATATCTATTTTTATCTGTTTTCGTATTCTTTTGTCATATAAAATTTTTCGTTATATACTTTGCCTTCATTGTCTGTCTTCACCTGCACCATTTCTATCTTGGTTCCTGATTTGTCGATAGATACAGCATATTTTTTGGTATATCCCGATCTTTCATTCTCTTTCTTTTCTTCGTCTTTTGCCCAAGTCTTGTAGTCTTCCACGAAGTAATTTGTTTGCTTCTCCATGCCGGGCTTGGTGGTAACGTTGCTGGCATCTGTCTCGTATTTCGCTTCCTTTATTACCACAAACAAAGAGTCTGAATGCAATTCCCAACTGCCTTTCCTCGTGTTCACCATGACATGACGGCCGTTGAAATAGGGTTCACTTTCGTAACCAATGTATTGGGATGTGAATGTATGATCAGCCTTAAATTCGAAAAAATCTTTTTTGTTTGCTGTATCTATAATCATCCATCGTCCTACCAATTCGTGTTCCTTCACGTTTTGTCCCGTCACATGGCGTGTTTTGACGTACTCGTCAAGTTCCTTGTCGGTGATGCCCATTGCAAATTTACAGGAGTTGCTTTTTATCTCACATTCCTCGGCCCATAAGTTGAGATAATGCTGTCGGAGAGATTTCCCGTCTAAGAATACTACAACCTCCCTGCGAGGCATGTATTCTTTTATCTGGTCTTGATAATCAGGCCGACTATCTCCGAACTTCAACATGGTCTCATATTCCGCCTCGTTGCTGATTGGCTTCCGAAACCTCCAACTACTGTTCAGTGCGTAAAATATACTATGGCGAAAAACGTAAAAGTCTTGTACGGCATCAATGAATGCGGGATTATCGATGTTTTTCCACGAGTCCTGACTGCTGAGGAACACCTTTTCGCTCGCCTCATCGAACGGATACTGCTGCTGCGAACTGACCCCACTCATAATATAATTTATAGCTCTAGACAACAAGTTATACTCAAGGGAGTCCAGCTTATCTAAATTGTCCAGCACATAACGGGCATCCTTTTCTCCGTCAACATCCTCCTTAGCCAATCTTCGCAACAGCCCCACTGTATTGTCCATGTCGTGAATAACCATCATTGCCAAAAGGCGGGCATCGGCGTTCTTCTGCTTATGTTCGAAATACTGGGCCGTGCCAAACGTCAGCACGATAGAGATGGTGGTGCCGAGGAATGTCATCAGCAGTTCCTTCATCCATCCCTTTACCGTCAGGTCGCGCCCACGCTCGGCTCTGCCGCTTTGCTTTGCAAAGAACTTGGGCATCTTGAATTTCGCGTTCATACCGATTTAGTATTTGCTTTTTTATTATTAATTCCTTATTTATCTTCTCATCCTTGGTGCCAGTGGCTGGAGCGGACGTCCTTCATTCCATCTTCTTTTTCTTACAATATAGTCGCGGATGCCCCCCAAGTTGTCGACCATCTTCGAGTAATCGGGGCGTGACTTGAAATGAAATTGAGGCGTCGAATGATGTTCCTGATGACGAAACATAATAGATTGGATTCTGACGGTGTCCTTTTTCTGGATACTTCCCAGAGGCATCTGTAGCCAATTCGGCTGGGAATGGGCGAACAAGGCATAATCAAATTCTACCCTTAACGGCGGTAACTTTGGAAATCTGTCAGAATACCTCCATGAAATATCGGAGGGTGTCTGTGCCATTGCCGTTGCCGTTAAGCAGAGTAACGCCACAGACATACCTGTTTGCCGTATTTTTCGCCGTAACTCCAGGTTCTCGTCGATGAACTCTTTGAGGTGGGCATTGTTGTCACTGATGCGCCACCGCTGAAAGACGATGACGGCCACCAATGCCAGCACTATCACGATGATGGCAGCAGCGAGGGCGACGGTTAGGATGAGAGATGTTTCCATACGTTTTGCGGTTTTGATTTCACGCCGCAAAATTACAACCCGCCAGCAAAACGGATGTCTCACTGGCGGGAAAATATGTCTCAAATCTGGGAAAAATGCTTTTTCCTTGTTACAGCGGGGGAAAAGCGGCTATATCTTGCGGTATTCGGTGGGTGTCATGCCGTAGGCATTACGGAAAAGACGTGCGAGGGTGGCACGGCTGGGAATGCCTGAGAGTTCGCCAATAATGGCAATGGGGTCATCGGTGGACTTCAGCAGGCGGGCGACATGCTCCAGACGGTAGTGGTTGATGAAGTCGGTGACGGTTTCGCCGTGGGAGCATTCGCGGATGGCCTGCGCGACGTATTTCTCGTTGGTGCCGAGTAGCGAGGCCAGTGTGTCACGGTTCAGGTTCTCGTCGGTATAGGGTTGCTGCTCGTCCATCAACGTGCAGAGGCGTCGGTAGAGCAGCTGCTCGGTGGTGAGCTCTGCCTCTGGAGTGGCCTGCAACTGTGCCATCTCCTGCTGCTGTTCCTGTCGGTGCTGCTCTATCTCCTCGTAGAGTTTACGGTTCTTTTCCGTCAACACCTTATTATATTTATACGAGCGACGGAGCAGGTAGGCGATAAGCAGAATGATGAGGATGGTGCCGATGAGGAGGATGCGGTGGACGCGCGTCTCGGCTCTCGACTCCTCCAAGGCCAGTTCCTTCTCGTGTGTCTGGTAGATAACGGCCAGTTCCATCGACTTGTCACGGCGTTCCCATAGTTTGGCCGAATCGAGGGCAGCAATCATTCGGGTTGCAACAGCCAGGGCAGAATCGCGCTGGCCTGCACCCAGGAAGGCTTCAAACCTCATCTTCACAAACCCCTGCAGGTTCTCAATGTTGTACTGCATGCCCCTTCGGTGCAGCAACGGCTCTATCTCTTCGGAATTCGCCACAGCCTCGTCGAAACGGTGCGCCTTGTTGAGATAGGGAACCGCGTTTGCCCGTCCTACTGGCGTCTTGTAAAGGGGATTCTTCTGATATTCCTCGTAAGCCTTGGCTGCCTCATCACGACGACCCTCCATTTCGAGCAAGACGGGTTTGATGGCTAACAGCTGCAACTGGATATACGGATGATTCACATCCATTTGCTCAGGATGCTTCGCCAAGTCATTCAGGGTCTGTTCAAGATATACCATCCACGCCCCACCGCGCTCATACTGGAACATATTACAATAGGCAATCATCGCGTCAACAGCCGTCTTCAGACGATATGTTTTCAACGTCTTCAAACTCTCATTGCTGTGCCCAGAGTCGGAGACGTAGCCATCTATCAGGTCGATTGCCCGTTTCAGATACTCCTCTGCCGTGTCATAACGCTCCAGAAAGATGCTGCATTGGGCCATATTGCTGAGCGTTTGTACAAAGCTCGACAGCAGCATCTCATGGCTGTTGACGTAATCCTTGTCGGCGTCGCTAATATGCCGCTGACCCTTACGCAGGGCTAAGTCATAATGCTTGTTGGCGACGTCCACCTCGATACTGAGCCCCTGAACCATGAAACGGTAGAACCGGTCCTGCTCCGTCTCCAGCTTGCAGGCCAAAGCAGAGTCGATGATGGTCACAGCATGTTTTGGATTATGATGATACATAACACAGGCCAAATAGAAATCGCCAGTAATATCGCCTATCACGCCTTCCGTCTTCAGGCTATCGACCATACGATATATCGTTACGGTATCGTGGACCGTACTCAAAATACTGTCTATCGCGCTTGGATTGAAATCACGGTTGCACGAAGGACTGCCGCACGATAATAATGCTGTAGCGCATAATAATATAAGGTATAGGAAGTGTCGCATATTATCTGTTTATCTATTACGCTGCAAAAATAAGCATTTATTTTCAATTACTGTCCGTTTTTTCTGCTTATTGTGCATTATTTCGCAAATTTCTTGCCCGAAAATTTGCACAGCTCAAAAAATCTTAGTACCTTTGCACCCGCATTTGAGCGATGGGTGTTTTCCAGAGTGGCCAAATGGGGCAGACTGTAAATCTGCTGTCTTTCGACTTCGGTGGTTCGAATCCATCAGCACCCACAAAAAAAAGAGATCTGCTAAGCAGGTCTCTTTTTTTCTATCTATGTATTTAATTCGCAATCATTATTTGTTTTCAGCATCAATAGCCTTAATCTTCTCGCGAATCAGGTTCATATCGTCCTTCAACTTCTGCACCTTGCGGTTCATCTCGTCAATCAGACTGTTACCCTTCTTCGAGCTGGCATTCAGGAATCCGAGGTTGTTCTCGTAGGTCTGAATCTCCGACTTCAGGTTCTCGTACTGGCGGAACAGGCGTGTGCGCTCGTTGTCGAGGGCATTCTCGCCACGCTCAGCCACGCTCTTCAGGTTCTGCTTAAAGTTGTTCAGCTTGCGCTTAGCCACGCTGATGTTCAAATCCTTATACAGCTTGTCGAGCACTGCGTGATACTCCTTGTAGAGCTTGTCCTTCTCTTTATAAGGTACATGACCTACGGTGTTGTATTCATCTACCAGCTTCTGTACCTTTTCGGCCACCTCATCACCAGTCTCTGTAGCCAAAGCCTTCAGCTGCTCGATGATACCCTGCTTCTTCTCCAGGTTCTCGCGCTCCTCACCACGTGCACCAGCACCTGCGGCATTGCGGGCCTCGAAGAAGGTGTTGCAGGCTGTCAGGAACTCCTCCCACAGCTGGTCGCCCAACTTCTTAGGCACCATACCAATGGTTTTCCATTCCTTCTGCAGGGCAATGAACTTGTCGCTGGTAGATTTCCAGTCGGTTGATGCCTGCAGTTCCTTGGCCTTCTCAATCAGGGCACGTTTCTTCTCGGCGTTCTCCTTGAAGGTTTCTTTCAGTCCCTTGAAGTAGGCGGCCTTACGACCAAAGAAATCGTCGCAGGCAGCGCGGAAACGCTCAAATATCTTCACGTTCATCTTCTGAGGTGCAAAACCGATGGTTTTCCACTCAGTCTGAATATCGATAATCTGCTTGGTATGCTTCTCCCAGTCGCCACTGCCCTTGTTTTCCTCGGCAGCAATAGCCTCTACCTTCTCGCAGAGAACGGTCTTACGGGCCAGGTTTTCTTCCTCCTTGGCACGCACACCCTCAAAGTGCTGCTGGTGGCGCTTGTTGATAACGCTCGATGCAGCCTTGAAGCGGTTCCAGATTTCCTCGCGCTGCTCCTTGGCTACAGGACCGATTTCGCGATACTCCTGATGCAGCTTCTGCAACTGGTGGAAAGCGCTGATCACATCCTCCTCGTCGGCCAGCTTCTCGGCAGCCTCGCAGAGGGCGGTCTTCAGCTCCAGGTTCTTCTTAAAGTCATACTCGCGTGCTTCGCTGTTCAGGCGCAGCATATCGTAGAACTGCTCTACGTACAGCTGATAGTTGCGCCACAATTCGTTGGCCTTATCAGCTGGCACATTCTTAATTTCGCGCCACTGCTCCTGCAGGCTCTTGAACTCCTTGTAGTTCTTGTTAGCCTCGTCGGGGGTGGTTACCATAGCCTTGATACGGTCGATGATAGCCAGTTTCTTGGTCAGGTTCTCCTGCTTTTCAGCCTCCTGCTCCTTGAAAATCTTGGCGCGCTTTTCTTTGATGATGCCCATCTCAGCCTTGAAAGCCTCTTCCTGTTCATCGGGCGTGTACTGGTACTGCTCCGGATCGCCACCGGCATCGAGATAAGCCTTGAGTTTTGCCTCACGCTCGGCCACATGCAGTTTGTAGAACGACGATTTCAGATACTCAATCTCGTCCTTCTGTGGAACTTCCTCGCTATGTGCAATGTCCTGCAAGCGGTGCAGCACATCGGCTTTGGTCTCGTAAACCACACGTGTCAGCTCCTCGGCCTGCTCAGCTGCTGGCTCTGAGTTTTCAGTTGTTTCTACTTGAGAGGTAACCTCTTCGTTAACTACTTCTTCGTTTTTACCCAGTTCGAGGGTCTTCTCTTGAGAGTCCATCATTTAACTATTAAATTATTACTAAATGATGCTTAGCATCATCAACATTTGGGGTCAAAATTAAACATTATTATTTAATTAACCTAATTTTTTTGCGTTTTTTTGCGTTTTTGAGGCCTAAACTAGTCGTTTATGACGGAAAATGCCCCATGCAATAGCCGAAATGGCGACAGAAATGATGACAGCCAAGATAAATCCCCATGGTTTGGATTCCATGCCGTTGATGAGGTTCATACCGAACATCGACGTCACCAGCGTCGGTATCATCATCAGGATGGTTACCGTTGTCAGTGTACGCATCACGGTGTTCATGTTGTTATTGATAATACTTTGATAAGTGTCCATGGTTGACTCGAGAATGTTCGAGTAAATCATGGTGGTTTCGCGGGCCTGTGTCATCTCGATGGTAACGTCCTCAATCAGGTCGGCATCCAATTCGTCAATCTGCAGTTTGAACTTCAGTTTCGACAACAGGGTTTCGTTGCCACGGATAGAAGTCTGGAAGTAAGTGAGCGAGTCTTGCAGTCGGCTCAGACCAATCAGACTCTCGTTGTTCACCTCCTTGTCCAGGTTGCGTTTGGCCTTATCAATCAGCATCGAAATCTGCTTCAGGCGCTTCAGGTACCAAACAGCACTCGAAAGGAACAAGCGGAAAATCATATCCACATGGTCGGTAAAGCCTTCGCCACGTTTCTGCTGGAAACTCACGAAATCTATCATCATGTTTGTTTCGTAAAAACAAACGGTAATCGTCACATCACGTTTATGGATGATACCCAAGGGCACGGTGGTATATGGCGTGCGTGAACGTATCTCCTTGACGTAGGGGATACGCAGAATAATCAGCATCCAACCGTCGTCGTACTCATAACGAGCACGCTCATCGGTATCGCTGATGTCCGACATGAAATAGTCGGGAATATTAAACTTCTCTTCGAGTTCGCGCTGGTCTTCTTCGGTGGGGCATGTCACCTGTATCCAGCAATTGGGCTGCCAGTCATTGATCTGGTTCAGTCCGCCTTGGGTATTCCAGAATGTCTTCATTTTGCTAATCCTCACATTTAATTGACAATTGGTAATTGACAATTGATAATTGTTCTAGCGGCAAGAGGATTAGCGGTCTTGCCTGCCACCCTCCAGCCTAACAGTTGTAACTATTCGCCGGGTAATCGTCCATATTTTTGTTGTTTAATTAATAATATCGGGTGCAAAGGTAAAAAGAAAAATTGAAAAAACAAATTTTTAAGGCACGAATTACGCGAATTACACGAAAGTTTTCGATTGTGCATAAAAATAATCCGTGTTAATTCGTGTAATCCGTGCCAAAAAACTACTTCTCAGGAATAACCTCGAGTGTGTGCTTCAGCAGCGTCCAGAATGGCTCTACGGTTGCTATCAGTGCACGCTCGGTAGTGGTGTGAGGCGACTTCATCGTTGGTCCGAAGCTCACTACATCCAGGTGTGGATACTTGCCCAGGATGATAGAGCACTCCAAACCGGCATGGTCAACCTGGATAATACCGTCCTGACCAAACAGCGCCTTATACTCTTTGCAGAGCAGGTTCAGAATCTCGCTATCGGGGTTGGGATCCCAGCCGCCGTAGCTGCCAGCAGTCTCCACCTTCATACCTGCCATGTTAAAGCAGCTCTCCAAGGTTTTTACAATATAGTCCTTCATATCCTCACGACTTGAACGAGCCAGAATCTTCAGCGAAGCCTTACCCTCGCCAATGTTGATGATGGCCAGGTTGCTTGATGTCTCCACCACGTTAGGATAGCTGGGAATCATGCGGATCACACCATCGTGACAGCCGTAGATGGCATTAATCAGGTTGTCCTGAATCTCTACAGGCACCTCCATCTTTGGCGTCTCCACTTCCTCGCAGAGCACCTCGATACCGCTCTCGATACCTTTGTACTCATCCTGGAAATCGTCCTGCCAGTCGGCAGCCAACTCCTGCAGGGCAGCTACATTCTCTTTGGGCAATGTGAGCACGGCCTCGGCCTTGAATGGGATGGCATTACGCATGTTGCCACCCTGCCAACTGGCCAGACGAGCCTCGCACTCTTCGATGGCCTCGCGAACGATACGAACCAGCAGCTTGTTGGCATTACCGCGACCCTCGTGAATCTCCAGGCCAGAGTGTCCGCCACGCAAGCCCTTGACAGTTACCTTTACAGCAGCATCGTCGGCTTCGGTCTCTACCTCTTTATAGTCCAGAGTGGCAGTTACGTCGATACCACCAGCGCTACCAATCACAAACTTTCCCCAGCACTCAGAGTCGAGGTTCAGCAGAATATCGCCATTCAGCTCGCCAGCAGGCAGAGCGTTGGCACCAAACATACCTGTCTCCTCGTCGGCAGTAATCAGCGCCTCGATAGGACCATGCTTCAAGGTCTTATCCTCCATCACAGCCATGATGGCTGCTACGCCTAAGCCGTTGTCGGCACCCAGGGTAGTGCCCTTAGCCTTTACCCACTCACCATCAATCCATGGCTCAATAGGGTCGGTCTCAAAGTTATGAGTGCTCTCAGGTGTCTTCTGTGGTACCATATCCATGTGTGCCTGCAGAATCACGCCCTTTTTCTTCTCCATACCAGGCGAAGCGGGCTTGCGCATCACAATATTATCTGCAGGGTCCTTAAAGGCCTCTACACCTGCCTGCTTGGCAAAATCAAGCAGAAACTGTTGTACTTTCTCCAAATGTCCAGAAGGACGTGGAACCTGTGTCAATGCATAGAAATTCTTCCAAATGCACTCAGGGTTCAGATTCTTAATTTCACTCATAGTTTTTTTGTTTATTTGGGTTAAAACGTTTCGTAAACATCAAGGCAGCCCAGGCATAGATTCCTAATGCAATCACCAGCATGGTCTGCACAGTATGAACAATCAGCACAAACCAGAGGGCATGCTCATCAGCCACACCATAGAGAATCAGCATGGTCTTGATGGCAAAATGCCAGGGCCCGGCACCATTAGGCGTAGGCACGATAACGGCAAAGTTAGCCACTACAAACGATACCAATGCGCAGCCGATACCTAAGTCCTTAGTAAAGTCGAAGCAGAAGAAGGTGAGGTAGTAATGCAGAAAATACATCACCCAGATGCCAATCGAGAAAAACAGATAAAGTGGCAGGTTGTGCACCCCCTTGAGCGAGAGCACACCTTCCCAGATGCCACCTAACGTCATCTTTACCTTATTATATATAGAGAAGTTTTTCAGCAACAGATGCAGCAGTATCAGTACAGCCACTGCACAGATGGCTGTCACCACCCAACCCATTACCGAGAAACCACCTAATATTCTGTCGAGCGATGTACCTGTCTTGCGGAAGAAGGTGCCAAACACGCTTATCTCAACCAGCAGGATAATACCCGAATAGATCATCACTATCAGCGTATCCACAGCACGTTCTGTAACCACTGTTCCCAGTGCTTTCGAGAATGATATGCCGTCGTAGCGCTTCAGGATGGCGCATCGCGAAAACTCGCCGATACGAGGTATCACCAAACTGGCCGCATAGCTGATGAATACTGCATGTATGCAGGTACTGGCCCTATTAATTGCAGGTGCTTCATCCTTCCTCCTTTCTCCTTCCTCCTTCCTCGTAAGAATCGGCTCCAGTGTCTGTTTCCATCGCCAACCGCGAAACATCTGTGCCAGGATTCCAAAGGGAAACGATAGCAACATCCAAGTCCAGTTCATTTCTTCGGTCAGCACACGACTGATAGTCGAAAAGTCTTCACCACGATACATCCACCACAAAATGGCACCGCCAAGTATAAAAGGCAGTACCACTTTAGCAACGCTACTGATGATGTTTTTTAATTCCATGGGGGCAAAGGTACGAATAAACGAGTGAAATACAAAATAAATCCCTATTTATTTTTATTTCCGAGTGGAAGTACCTTCGGCGAAGCCAAAGTACGAATAATAATTGATACGTGTCAAAGAAAGCTCACTTTTTTGGCTTTTTTCTACTATTTTCTTGGCTGTGTGCGATAACAGTCGTACCTTTGCAGCGGTTTTAAGGATAACAAATAAATAAAAGATTAGAGAAAGGAATTAATTATGGTAACTTTAGAGACAAGTTTTTTATTAATGACCATGGCTGCCTTCGCATTAGCTGTATCACTGGTAGTAACCGTTGCTGTTAATGTAGACAACAATAAGTAATTGAACAAAAATTGAAAAATGGGGTCGCAGATTTTCTAATCTGCGATTTTTTTTGTAGCTTTGGCTTCGCCGAAGGTACTTCCGTTCGGAAATAAAAATAAATTCGGATTTATTTTGTATTTCGCTCACTTATTCGTACCTTTGTCCCCATGAAACAAGTTCGACCCAAGAAAAATCTCGGTCAGCACTTTCTGACCGACCTGAATATCGCCAAGCGTATTGCCGATACCGTAGATGCCTGTCCCGACATTCCTGTACTGGAGGTTGGTCCTGGCATGGGTGTGATGACTCAATATCTCGTAGAGAAGCCCCGTCCCTTCAAGGTCGTCGAAATCGACCGCGAGAGTGTAGCCTATCTGCAGGAACATTTCCCTGAATTTACGAGTCCCCTTCCTCCTTCCTCCCTTCTCCTTCCTCGAGAAATCATCTCTGCTGATTTCTTGAAGATGGATCTTCGTGAGGTGTTTGATGGTCAGCAGTTTGTGCTCACCGGCAACTATCCTTACGATATCTCATCGCAGATTTTCTTCAAGATGCTCGACAATAAGGATCTGATTCCCTGTTGCACCGGTATGATTCAGCACGAGGTGGCAGTTCGCATGGCCTCACAGCCCGGCAACAAACAGTATGGCGTCTTGTCGGTGCTTATTCAGGCTTGGTATAATGTGGAGTATCTCTTCACTGTCGAGCCAGGCGTGTTCAATCCGCCTCCCAAGGTACAGAGTGCTGTTATCCGCATGACGCGTAACGAGGTGACCAATCTGGGTTGCGACGAACAGTTGTTCCGTCGCGTGGTAAAAACCACTTTCAACCAGCGTCGCAAGATGCTGCGTGTTTCTCTTCGTCAGATTTTCGATGCCAATCATCCTGCCCCCGCAGGCTTCTTCGACGATGAGATAATGACCCGCCGCCCCGAGCAGCTCTCCATCCCCCAGTTCATCGAACTCACCAACAAAGTCGCATCAGCATTATAACCCCGCTCGCATAAAGCTCGCTCCACCCGCCCTCGCTCTTTTGGGGGTGCGTGCCCCCAGCCGCGCGGCATACCCCGCGGTCCTTTTGGGTATTTTTACATCTAATAGTAACTTTTTCCCTTAAAGACTTGGTATTTTTAATTATATTGTTTATATTTGCAGCCGAAAAGCGAATTTAAACATTAAATGTTTATTTCTGTTAGTAGATTGTTATGCGAACGGGTAGTTTACAGAGCTGGGTTGACCAGCAAATGATTCGAGGCAGGTACATCTTTACGAAGGAAGATGTGTTAGCACAAGGGCTATCGCAGGCGGATGATAGTCTGAATACGGCTTTGTCGAGGTTAGGTAAGAAGGGTGTGATTGTTTCTCCTTGGCAGAATTTCTATGTGGTGGTGCCTACGGAGTATCGGTTGAAGGGAAATGTGCCACCATCGCTTTATATCGACCATCTGATGAAGTCTTTAGGTAGGGATTATTACGTATCTCTGCTGTCGGCTGCTGCGCTGAACGGCGCGGGGCATCAGCGGGCAATGGCGTTTCAGGTTACAGTGAACGGAGCACCTATACACTCTGGAATAAAGAATGGAGTAAGACTTGATTTTACACTTCGCAACCCTCTCCCTATGATGTATGTGAAGCAGGTGAAGACTCAAATGGGGTTCATAAATGTTTCGTTGCCTGAGTTAACGGCCCTTGATTTGGTGCTTAATGAGAACAAGGTTGGTGGTATTAATCGCGTTACAGAGGTGCTGATAGAACTATCAGAAAACATGCATTTCGACGAATCCTTCACAGATCTTCTCACTTTCTTTAATGCACCCGTTATTCAGCGTCTGGGATATTTGCTTGATTTGATTGAAGAGCATGAACTTGCCGATCGTCTGCTGATGCTTGCACAAAAGCAGAGTAAACTGTTTCGGAAAATCCGTCTGAAGCAGTCGAAGACTCAAACAGACGATATGGTAATTGATAGTCGATGGAAGGTGATTGTTAATCAAGAAATAGAAACTGATGAAATATGATACCAGAATACTTTATCCAAGAATGGAAGGAAATGGCTCCTTGGACAGAGCCTTATATGGTGGAGCAAGATCTCATTATCTGCCGTGCGTTGATAAGTATCTTTAGCGATGAATTTCTCGCTTCACAATTAGCATTCCGTGGTGGCACAGCCCTGCATAAGCTTTACTTATCACCGCAGCCTCGCTATAGTGAGGATATCGACCTTGTGCAGATTAATCCTGGTCCTATCAAACCTATTATGTATAGGTTAGGAGAAGTGCTCAGTTGGCTACCCGATAGAGTGACCAAGCAGAAACGATACAACAATACAATGTTGTTTAGGGTTGAATCGGAGATAGCTCCTGTGATTCAGATTCGACTAAAGGTTGAAATCAACTGCTTTGAACATTTTAACGTGCTGGGGTTGACTAAAGTTCCTTTTAGTATGAAGAACTCGTGGTTTACAGGTAAGGCTGAATTGACAACCTATCACTTCGAGGAATTACTTGGAACCAAACTGCGTGCGCTTTATCAACGAAAGAAGGGACGCGACCTGTTTGACCTTTATTGTGCATTGACCAAGCATGATGTGGACGTGGATAAGGTTATGCTATGCTATAAGAAGTATATGGAATTTGTGGTAGATAAGGCACCGTCGTACAAGCAGTTTGTGAATAATATGGAGGAGAAAATGCAAGATCCGGAGTTCTTGGAGGACACAACGCTGCTTCTCCGCCCTGAGATAAAATTCTCACCCTCAGAAGCCTATCCGATAGTTTATAAGATTTTTATTGATAAGATGGAGGGTAAGCGTGATTAATAATCAAATCTTGAATGCTATAAGAGACAAGGCTAGTCAGATTGTGCCAAAGGGTACTACAGTTATTCTCTTTGGCTCAAGAGCACGTGGTGATGCTCGTGAAGATTCTGATTGGGATGTGCTTATCCTGCTTGATAAAGATCACATAACCTCTCAGGATATTGATGATTATTCTTGTCCATTACGCGAATTGGGTTGGGACTATAATCAGTGCATTAATGCGATCTTATATACAAAACGTGATTGGGATAGCAGTATTATCAGTCCTTTCCGCGAAAACGTAACTGAAGATGGAATAATATTATTGGGTTAAGTGGCTAAAAACTACACTTTTCAAACGATAAACTACACTTTTAAAATTGTGGCGTTATTATGTAAAATATCGCGTTCTGAAACGTTATTTCTTGTAAAATATCGTATTCTGATGCTATGTTTTTATGTAAAATATCGCGTTTTACGTTTTTTCTTCGTATCTTTGTACCCAAAATAGGTTTCATAGATTGATAAATCAAGGAACATGGCAAGACTTATAGTTAGAAATGTAGGACCAATAAAGGATGTGGATATTGAGCTAAGGAAGGTCAATGTCTTCATGGGACCTCAAGGTTGTGGCAAGAGCACTCTTGCTAAAATCATCAGTTTTTGTTCCTGGCTTGAGAAAGATAGTGATGCTACGATGAAAGCCGAGACGGGTGGTCTTGTGTCATTAATGATGAAGTTCCATAGAATGGAAGGCTATTTCCAGGATGAGTCAGAACTGGCATACATTGGAGATGATGTGGCCTTTTTCTATCATTTCCCTGAACCATTCCCTCTCAATTGGAAATCTGACGATTTTGCCACATCTCACTTTCGCCAAGATGAGTTTATTTTCCATAAGGCTCAGAGAAGTGTCAACCCTAAGGTGATATATATTCCTGCTGAGAGAAATTTCGTGTCTGTTGTACCTAATCTTCAAAAATACGCGGAGCAAGATGATTCTCTTCAGAGTTTTGTGAACGACTGGTTCGTTGCTAAAAAGGCATATACAGAAAAACAGCCGCTGAAGATAGAAATGTTGGGTATAGAGTATTATTACAGTTCTAAGACTGATAGCGACATTGTGGTTATGGCTGGACAAAATGTTAGGCTTAGCCAGTCAAGTAGCGGTTTTCAGTCAGTTGTGCCATTAATGGCTTTGCTGAGCTATCTGTCATCAACAATCTATGAAGAAAACAAACCTTTTTCGCCAGCAGAAAACGAACAGATGAGAGAGATTCTTTCGCGTGTGTCGAGTGAAGCCAAAGATGGAATGGAGCAGAAACTGATAGAACGCATAAAAGGATTTCTTCAGGGAAAAGTATATACTCATACCCAGTTTGTCGTTGAAGAACCTGAGCAGAATCTGTTCCCAAATACGCAGTGCCAACTGATGTATCATCTGCTAAGTTGTTTGAATCATGGCAAAGCACACCGTGCTGTAATAACAACACACAGTCCCTATATACTTTATGCTCTTAATAATTGCTTATTGGCAAATATTGTCCGGGAAGAAATTCTTAAAGAAGAAAATGCAGAGTTGAACATAAATTGTTTAGATGTTGTTATAGCTCCTGGCGATGTGGGCGTGTGGGAAATAGAGAATGGAAGCATGAAAACATACGGTGAGGAATCTGCCAACAGTACTATACAAGATAAAGATGGACTGATAAGACAGAACTACTTCAATAGTGTGATGGGCGACGTGATGCGTGATTTTAATAATCTGCTGATGTATAAGGACTAAAATCTGAGATGGAAAAGATATTCAGAGAAACTGAGCGATTTGAGTCCGACTTCTATATTGGAGACTATACGCGATATTCAGAGAGTTATCCGACTTGCGGAAAGACGGGTGTTGTAATGTCAAACATGCCGTTTGCAGATATCAAAACACTTCATTTCGAAAACAAACAGCATATACCTGTATTGGCTGTCAACTTTGAGAAGAATTTGAGCTATTTTAGGGGCAATGATCACGAACTTGTTTCGAATTGTGAATGTATGCTTGTTTCAGACAAGGCTCGTAAGAAGGGGTGGCTGGTGTTGGCAGAGTTGAAATATTGTGGTGGAGATCCAAGAACGGTGAATGATAATTTTGAGAAAGCTCTTTCACAGGTAAAGGACACTTTTCTATATTTGAGAGATATAAAACACTTGTTTGGTGAGTCCGACTACCGGTATATATGGGTTGTTTCTCTTCCAGAGCATGACGAAATGATACCATTCAGCCAGTTCTATCCATCACCCGAACGTATTCTGACTTACAAAGAGCAGCTTCATGTTAACCTGATATGTTCGAATACAATTGAGATTCGCACTCATCAACATGTAAAGGTAGAGTAAAAATCTTAATCATAGATAACAATAAAACCTTACATACTCTTATTCTTAGTTAAAGTACGTCGGGGAACGACAACAACGGTGGCAGTGGTGGTGATACGCAGAACTTCCCATCGGTTGGCGACACCTATCAAGGATGCCACGTGCTGGCCGTGACGGTGGAAGATGATGGGCAGTCGGCTGAGTTGGGGCTGCTCGCCCCCAGCCGCGCGGCATAACCCCGCGGTGTTTTAGCATGGTATTAGATATGTTCAATAATGTCGCGGTTGAAACTACGGAGTGATTTCAACTCGCCAACAAACTCATCGTCTGTCATACCATCATCACCCCAGATGCCATAATATTTCTTAGCTGATATACGCTTAGGAGTTGTAACCATAACTTTACTATTTTTGCTGCAAAGATAGGATATATCTTTGAAACTTGCAAGTTTTTGGTTCACTTCTTTTTGTAAAGAAGGTGAACAACTCAAGAAAGCACTAGCACTATTTGGGCTTACAAATTAAGTAAGCTACCCATAAATGTTGCAAAGGAATTGCATTTGCCTGATGCCATTAGATTAGAGAAATCATCCTTTGTGAGTATTGACATGATTGGTGATAAAGTTAGAAGAAAGGATATCATAATTGCTAAGACCCGTGCGAGCAAACTTAGCAAACAGTTCCTGGTGGGTTTGGCTATTAAGACTGGTAACCACGCTACCCGTACGTTGAAGGATATTCCACAAATCCAAATCAACCGTATCAAGTAGGAAACTATCATTCGAAGTTACTATCAGCTGTATCGACTTGGCCTTACAATAGGAGAACACTATCTTACCCAACTTTGTAGATCGGCGATAGTCCAAACCTTCGCCCATATCATCAATCATCAGGCAGCGGGCTCCCTTCAGTGTTGAGCTGTATATCATATAGAGCAATACACTGAACACACGGAACATTCCGTTTGAGAGTTCGTAGAACTCCATCGGCTTCTCGATGCCTGTTTCGTATATCAACAGCCACTTACCACCAGAAGCATTCTCAACTACCTCAATCTTGTCAATCTGGTAGCCAAGCTCCTTAATATACTCTATCAATACGTTTTGCTGATTCTTTATCTGCTCATACATCTCAGGGATAAGAGGCTCGGTAGAGAGTATATAAGGACTTAACGACTTTAACGAAGCCGTGATATTACTAAACACATAAAGCGAAGTATGCTCAGCCCATAAAATAATCTCCTCGATTTCTGGATAACGCATGGTATCTCTACGAGCCTGTATTAACAGCTTGTTTGCAGGTGGATTTACCGATTCACCATACATCTCGGCGGTAGATGCATTTCTGACAATCTTAGACTGTCCATCAATCAAGAGACTTTCTGACTTGATTAATCCGTCAGACAGCTCGAATGCATATTCAATCTGATGGCTATTTGACAATCTAAGCACACAAGAGAAATCCTTTTTGGCCAATTCTGAGTCGTTCTTAATAAAGCGAATGACATTACCCAAGGCCTCTAAAGTCCTTGACTTACCTACAGAATTCATACCAACAATAAGGTTCTGGTGATGAAGTGTAAGCTTTTCCAGTTGCCAACCGGAAGATTCTCTATATGAAAATTCTGTCAGAATCATAATGTATATACTATTATTCGCATGCAAAGATAGAATATATTTTTGAAACTTGCAAGCTTTTTGAAAAGAAGATGAACAAAAATTAGATGTTAATTTGCATTTTATTTGGCTATTTCAGATAAAAGTTGTATCTTTGCCCCCGAATTCTCGTCATGTCCACGCCGGATTCAAGGCAATCGTGCCAAGAAGTGGAAGGGTGGGTAGCGAGTTTTCGTACATATTAAAGGCGTTTACAAGCGCTACGTTTGAGACTCTTCGGAATCTGGAAAATTCAAAATTGGAATCTTGAACATAGCAACGGTAGATGCTCTCGGGATGTGTTTATACGCGTCCCCAATCCTCTGAATGTGGGGGTAGGGTGACTTGTATTCATATCGGCGTGGGCTCTGACGTTGTCTGTTCAATTCCAATGGGCAATTCCAGAGCCTCGAAGAGTGGGACGGGCAACAGCACGATTCCACGCTTTTTTTATGTCTTGCCGCTAAGATTTTGGCGCGCATAAAAACAGAAGGCCGATATGGATGCATTGATTAATGCTAACAAGGCAACATCACCAATAACCCGCTGTGGACTTACCTCCATGGCCATCCCCGAAGCTATAGATGCACAAAAAGGGGCGTCGGTAGAATACGCTCCTGACCCTGATAAGCGCTGGTATGTGCTCCGTGCCTCCTATGGTCGTGAGATATTAGCCGAACAGCTACTCATCCAGAGCCATGTCTATGCCTACGTTCCCAAACGCTATACCTATATCGAGGTGAAGGGCCGCCCCAAAAAGGTGTTGCAATGCCTCATTGCCAATATCGTGTTTGCCTATCTCACACCCAAGCAAGCTATGATGTTCGTTCGTAATAACGATCCTGATGAGCCATCGCCAGCCCCGCAATTGTCAGAATTTATTAGCTTCTACTATAATCATTTTGTCGAGGGTGAAAACTGGCGAAATCCGCCGCTTACTATCCCTGAGCACGAGATGCTCAACTTTATTTGTGCCACCTGCTCGAACGACGAGAATCTGCTGATGCTCCAGGGAGGCGACTTTCATTACAAAACCGACGATGAAGTCGAGGTTATCTGTGGTCAGTTCAAAGGTGTTCGTGGTCGAGTCATCCGAGCCCGCGGTCAGCAACGAGTGCTTGTCGCTCTTACCGCCCTCAATTGCTTCTGTGCCACCGCTTATATTCCGACCCCGTTCCTCCAAAAAATATAACTCCCAAAATACCGTGAGTTAATTCAAAACGTCTAATGAGTTAATTCATTGCCCCTTTTGAATTAATTCACCGCACTTCGAGGCCTCTCGATTACGATGAAAAATCAAATTGATTTTGGAGCAAAAGTAACTTGATTTTGAGTAATAATCAACTTGATTTTCGATGAAAACCAATAAGGAAAATATCCTCATCCCTTCTTAACCCCCTCTCTATATAGCCCCCATCCTCTCTCTAAAGAGAGGTGGGGCTATAGTAAGAGGGGTGTAAGGGATAGGGATATGCCTTACGATTGGGCTATGGCATGGCGAGAAAAGGTCGAATGTAATTCAACCGGTTATTATCATGGGATTGTACCATCATCGTAATCTTATTGGTTCGCCAAGTGCATTCGTGAGAGTTGTATGATATACTGCCACATGGCAGGTATATAAAAACGTTTTAAAGGGGGCAGACTCTTATCAGGATTTCTCATAAATAAAGGTTCAATAACCTGGTAATCCTGCCCCTTTTTCAAAGTAAATTAGTAGAATAAGAAATAATAAACAAAATTATGGAAAGAAGAAAAGATAGAATCCTTCTATGCCTGTGCCATCTTTCTGGCAACGAGCAGAAGTTTGTAAACGAAGCATTTGATACCAACTGGGTTGTGCCCCTTGGCCCTAATGTAAATGGATTCGAGAAAGACCTCGAAGAGTTCGTTGGTCAAAATAAGAGGGTGGTAGCCCTCTCTGCTGGAACAGCAGCTGTGCATCTTGCATTGCTGAACTGTGGTGTAGGACCTGGTGATGAAGTGCTGGTACAGAGCTTTACGTTCTGCGCATCTAGCCACCCTATTACATATCTTGGTGCAACGCCTGTTTTCATTGATTCTGAGAAAGAGACATGGAACATGGATCCAGAGTTGTTGGAGAAGGCTATTATCGACCGTAAGGAGAAAACAGGTAAGTACCCCAAGGCTATCGTGCCGGTAGCACTCTACGGTATGCCGTACAAGATTGACCAGATTATGGCTATCGCCAACAAGTATGGCATTCCTGTGGTAGAGGATGCTGCTGAGGGCTTTGGCTCTAAGTTCAACGGTCAGGTGCTGGGTACATTTGGTAAATATGGTGTATTAAGCTTTAACGGTAACAAGATGATTACTACCTCTGGCGGTGGTGCATTGATTACTGAGAACGAGGACGAGTGGCGAGAGATTATGATGTATGCCACTCAGTACCGTGAAAGCTATCCGTACTACCAGCACGAGAAGATTGGCTATAACTACCGTATGAGTAATATCTGTGCAGGTATTGGTCGTGGTCAGATGACCATATTAGATGAGCATATTGCCCATCACAAGAAGGTACAGAAGATGTACGAAGAGCTGCTGAAGGACGTGAAGGGTGTTACCGTACATAGCCAGCCTGAAACAGGAGAGTACGACTCTAACTACTGGCTTTGCACCATGACCATTAATCCTGACGTGAAGGTTAAGGGGCAGGAGAATGCGTATAAGCAGATTGTTACAGGTGCCGTAGGAGGTGCTGCTGGTGTGATTCATGCTGCAGATTCAGCAACAACAGACTGTCAGCCTAATGATAATGTGGAGGCCATGCGTATGGGCTTGGATGCCCTGAATATTGAGAGCCGCCCACTTTGGAAGCCTATGCATAAGCAGCCTGTTTATAAGAATGCACCTGCATATGTAAATGGTGTCAGCGAAGACCTGTTCAAGATAGGTATGTGCTTACCTGCAGGCCCATATGTTACAGAGGATGACGTGCATTTCATCTGTGATGCTATCAAGAGTTTGATTAACGAATAAAAAACGCTGTAATTGGCTGTGAATAAGAAAAATCCCCCCCCCATTTAAGGGTTGAAAGGCAGTCCAACTTTGAGGCTTTAAGACTGCTCTCCATGCTGATGGTACTTAATCTCCATAGTTTTTGGGGATTTAACTATGGCAGTGGTATTTGGCAGGCTCTTGACTTCTTTAGGGAAAGCACTTCTATCTGTGCCGTAGACTGTTTCATATTGATTTCAGGCTATTTTTGCATCAAGTGGAAGTTCCGCAGTTTCTTCAATCTCATATTTCAGATTTTCTTCTATAGCGTAGGGCTCTATCTCGTTGTAGTCGGCCTTGGAATTGTTGATTGGAGCTTAAAAGAATTCATCATCAGGTTCGGATGTCTGTTTACAAGATCGTGGGGCTTTGCCATCACGTTTGTCCTACTTTACTTCTGTTCACCTGTGCTGAATGCTTTTGCAGATAGGTCATCGTCTCGTGAGTTGCTTCTATACATTATTGTATTTTTCATAGTCATCAATTTCGTGAGTATTCCTCGTTTCGACCTGTTTACCTATGCACTGGTTTACCTCGTCGGTCGATGGTTGAGAAAAATGAATGTAGCAGATCTGAAGTTTCCTTCTGGAAAGGCATATTGGATAGTGACAGTTTTGATATTTGTTATCGTCTATGTCCTTTGCTTTTGCGTGTTGCATTTTACGAAGTCTAACGTTCTCAAATGGCCTTTTGGTATCATTGGCTATAATTATGCGGCACCGTTGGTTATACTACAGGCAGTATCCCTTTTTATGTTCTTTGCACGACTGAGGTTCAAAAGTAACTTTATCAACTGGTGTGCAGCATCAAGTTTTGCAATCTATCTCATTCACATGCATCCGACCATCAAACAAATAGGATATTATGCATTTACTAAGTCTTTATATGAACAGCCTCCCTTTCTGCATGTTGTTGCTCTCGTTGCATTTATCTTAGCAGTGTTTTTCGCTTGTATATTCATAGATAAAATCAGAATAGCAATATCTAATGTATGCTTTCTTATGGTAGAATCATTACTGAAGCATGTACCAGTAAAAATATTTAAGATAGAAACCTATTTGCCATCATCTATGGCAGTATTGATTTCAAAATAATATGAAGAATCTAATCCTTATAGGTGGTGGTGGTCACTGCAAGTCCGTTATGGATGCAGCTGAGAGTGCGGGTTACAGTATTTTTGGAGTGCTGGATGTAGCGGAGAATGTTGGCAAGGAAGTACTCTCAACCAAGATTATAGGCACAGATGAAAACATTCCTGCTTACGTTGATAAGGCAGAGTTTGTTATCACTGTTGGTTTCATCAAGAATCCTGCAGTTCGTATCAAGCTATACAATAAGGTAAAGGAAGCTGGAGGAAAGTTCGCTACAATCATAGCTTCTACTGCATACGTTTCTAAATATGCAGAAATAGGCGAAGGTACGGTCGTTCTCCATCAGGCATTTGTGAATGCTGGTGCTAGGGTTGGTAAGAATGTCATATTGAATACTGCAACCAACATTGAGCATGATGCAGTTATTGGCAATCACTGCCATATTTCTACAGGAACTATGGTAAATGGCGAGTGCAAGGTCGGCGAACGCTGCTTTATTGGAAGTCAGTCCGTTCTCGCCAACTGCATTTCTGTTGGAGATGATATTATTGTGGGAGCTGGTTCTTTTGTCAGAAAGACAATTTCTGAAAAAGGTATCTACTCAGGTAATCCTGCTATTCTAAAAATTAGGGCAAAATGAAACATACAATCATCATAGCAGAGGCTGGCGTGAACCATAATGGTTCCATTGAGCTGGCAAAGCAGCTGGTAGATAAAGCCGTTGAAGCAGGTGTGGACTTTATCAAATTCCAGACCTTTAAGGCTGCAAAGCTTGTCACTAAGACTGCAAAGCAGGCAGAATATCAGCAGAAGAACATTGGTAAAGAAGGTGATAGTCAGTACCAGATGTTGAAGAAGTTGGAGCTTTCACCTGAAGACCATGAGTTATTGATTGCTTACTGCAAAGAGAAAGGCATTAAGTTCTTCTCTACGGCCTTTGACTTTGATAGCATTGAGTATTTGCATTCATTGAATCTGGGCTTGTGGAAGATTCCTTCAGGAGAAGTAACCAACTATCCTTTCTTGAAGCGTGTGGCTGCCTATAATGAAAAGACCATCCTCAGTACAGGTATGTGTGATATGGTTGATGTTCGTGCAGCTGTAGAGGCTTTATACAAGAATGGTTTATCAAAGGAGAACCTGATTCTGCTTCATTGCAATACCGAGTATCCTACGCCTTTTGAGGATGTAAACCTTAAAGCAATGGAGGCACTCCGTGAAGAATTTGGTGTAGAGGTGGGTTATAGCGACCATACAAAAGGTATTGAAGTACCCATTGCTGCTGTAGCTTTAGGTGCAACTGTCATTGAGAAGCATTTCACCCTTGACCGTAACATGGAAGGACCTGACCATAAAGCCAGCCTTGAACCTGATGAATTGAAAGCGATGGTCTCAGCCATCCGCAACATTGAGAAGGCTGTGGGTGGCGACGGTACTAAGCACGTGAGTGAAAGTGAACGAAAAAATATCGCCATTGCCCGCAAGAGCATTGTGGCTGCTTGCGATATCAAAGCTGGCGAAACCTTTACGGAAGAGAACCTGACTGTAAAGCGTCCTGGTAGCGGTATCTCTCCCATGCGTTGGGAAGAGATAGTTGGCCAGAAAGCCAAGAAAGATTTCAATGAAGACGAGTTGATTGAGCTATGAGAAAGATTTGTGTAGTAACAGGTACTCGTGCAGAGTATGGCTTGCTGAGCAGGCTGATGGGGATGATTAAGGATTCTGACCAGACGCAGTTGCAGGTCATTGTTACTAATATGCACCTAAGTCAAAAATATGGCAATACTTACCAAGAAATAGAGAAAGATGGTTTTACCATTGACTGCAAGATCCCTATTATAGATCAGAACGCTGAGGACAATGCTGTAACAACGGTAAAGTCAATGGCAACAGCCCTTTCTGGATTTGCTGAAGCATACAATACGTTGAAACCGGATTTGGTGGTAGTACTTGGTGACCGTTATGAGATACTTGCTGCCGCAACAGCTGCATTGATTGAGCGTATTCCCATAGCTCATCTGCATGGCGGTGAAGTGACAGAAGGGGCTTACGATGATGCTATTCGTCATAGCATTACCAAGATGAGCCACTTGCATTTCACTTCTACGGAAGAGTATAGAAACCGTGTGATTCAATTGGGTGAGCAGCCTGATAGAGTATTCTATGTGGGAGCTCCTGGGGTGGAGAATATCAAGAAGTTCCCGCTGATGAGTAAGGAAGAAGTTGAGGAATCGGTCAACTTCAAGTTGGATGAAAACACTATTTTGGTGACTTATCATCCAGTGACCTTGGGTGACCATACCGCAGGAAAGGACATCAAAGAGTTTCTAGGTGCGTTAGAAGAGCGCAAGGATTTGCGTGTGTTCTTTACTATGCCCAACTCTGATACAGGTTCTCAAGCTATTGTGGATGCCATCAATGAATTTGTGGCAAACAACTCAGACAGAGCCATTGCTTATAAGTCGCTTGGAATTAAGCGTTATCTCTCTGTGATGAAATATGCAGGAGCTGTCGTTGGCAATTCTTCCAGTGGTTTGCTGGAAGTACCTTCTTTTGGCATTCCCACATTGAATATTGGTGATCGCCAAAAGGGTAGGATGGCTGCTGATAGTGTCTATAACTGTGAGACTGATAAAGAGTCTATCCTGAAAGGTTTGGATGTGATTTTGTCACCAGCTTTTAAAAAGAAAGCGGCAGAAACGCATAATCCTTACGAGAAAGCAAATACAGCAGAAGAGATATTCAAGGTGATTAGCACCTATCCTTTGGAGGAATTAAAACAGAAACATTTCTACGATTTATGAAAATAATAGTTATTGGACTCGGCTCAATGGGTAAGCGCAGAATACGCCTACTGAGTGAGAATCAAGATATAGAGCTCTTTGGTATAGATAGCCAGGAGAGCCGTTGTGCGGAAGTGAAGGAGAAGTTTGGCCTGAAATGCTATGCTAGCATTGCTGAGGCTGTTGCAGCAGAACGACCCGATGCTGCTGTGATTAGTACATCTCCTCTTTCTCATTCTTCTATCATCAAAGAATGCTTGCAGAACAACCTCCACGTATTCACAGAGATTAATCTGGTGGCAGATGGCTATGCAGAGAATATGGCATTGGCCAAGGAAAAAGGGAAAGTGCTGTTCCTTTCTTCAACGTTCCTGTATCGTAAAGAGACTCAGACCATCATTGAGAAGGCAAACAAGGCAACCTGCCCTCTGAACTATATCTATCATATTGGTCAGTACCTGCCTGACTGGCATCCATGGGAGAGTTACAATAACTATTTTATTGGTAATCCCAGAACCAATGGTTGTCGTGAGATTATGGCCATTGACCTGCCTTGGATAGTTACTGCCTTTGGACCTATCAAGAGTGTAAGTGCGGTAAAGAGCAAGAACACTCAGCTAAACATTAACTACAACGATAACTACTTGATTACCATTGAACATGAGAATGGTAACAAGGGAGTTTTGGCTGCTGATGTGGTAACTCGTAAGTCCATCCGTCATATTGATGTATATGGTGAATCATTCCAGATGTCTTGGAATGGTACAGCAGACTCTTTGCAGGAGTATAATGTTGAGACCAAGGAAATGCAGGCTATCCAGTTTGATGATGCTTCAGAACATGTGGAAGGTTATGCTGCATTTGTTACGGAAAATCCTTATCGCGAGGAACTGAATGCTTTCTTGGCTCAGATTGCCAACCCAAAGGCCGTTCCAGCTTGGACTTTTGAGAAGGACTTTGAGTTGCTGAAGGTTATTGATCAGATTGAAGCATAATGAAGAAATATAAGATAGCTTTTGTAGGACTTGGCTCCATTGCAACACGTCACCTAAAGAATGTGCATGCTTATTTGGCATCACAGGGTGATTGTTGCGAGGTGGACTTATACCGCAGTTCTCTAGGTAGACCGTTGGCAGATGAGTTGCAGCCATTGGTAAGTAACGCTTACTTGTATGCTGATGAGATACCTGCAGACCGCCAGTATGATGTGGTTTTCGTAACCAATCCTACATCAATGCACTATGAAACGGTTGAGCGGTTTGCTGCACATACCAAATCATTCTTCATAGAAAAGCCGGTATTTGACAGTTCGAAGGTTGACGAGAAGATATTTGATACCATCAAGGATATTCCTTCATACGTTGCCTGTCCGCTTCACTATAATGCCGTTCTGCAATATGTAAAGCAGCATGTGAATCCTGAAAATGTGATTTGTGCCAGAGCTATGTCTTCTAGTTATTTGCCTGACTGGAGACCTGGACAAGACTATCGCAATACCTATAGCGCTCATAAGAATTTGGGAGGTGGAGTAAGTATTGATCTCATTCATGAATGGGATTATCTTACTTGGCTCTTTGGGATGCCTGCGGAATGCCACTCCATGATTAACAAGGTTTCCAATTTGGAAATTGATAGCGATGATTTGGCCATCTATATTGGCAAAAATGATAAGACAACCTTTGAACTTCATTTGGACTACTTTGGAAGACAAACACAACGTACGCTTGATCTGTTTACGGCAGATGACACCATCCATTGTGATTTGATAGCTGGTACAGTAAGCTATTTGAAGAAAGGAGAAACCATTAAGCTGGAAAGTGAGCGTAATGCCTTCCAGATGGCTGAGATTGCACATTTCTTTGGGATAATAAACAATAAAACAATAAACGACAGCAACCCTGAACATGCTTACCAGGTGCTGAAAATAGCAAAAGGAGAATTCTAATATGAACATTCTGTTTACATTATGTGGTCGTGCGGGCTCCAAGGGAGTAAAAGGCAAGAATGCCCGAGACTTTCTGGATGTACCCCTAGTTTGGTATTCTATGGCCAACATTGCTCTGTATATGGAAAAATATGCAGGCGAGGATGATATCAAAATCGTGTTGAATACTGATAGCGAGCCATTGAAAGATTTGGTTAGACGTGTAAAGGATGTGCCTGTAACTATCATCCATCGTGAAGAGAGTCTGGCTGGAGATAAGGTACCCAAGGTGGCTGTAATTCTGGATTCTCTGAACAAGGCAGAAGAGATTTTCGCTCAGAAGTTTGATATGGTGGTTGATTTGGATATAACTTCACCTTTACGTACCGTTCAGGATGTGAAGAATGCCATTGACCGCAAGAAGCAGAGAAATGATGTGGATGTGGTTTACAGTGTAGCACCATCCCGAAGAAATCCATATTTTAATATGGTAAAAGAGGATAACGGTTTCTTCTGTAAGGCCATTCCTTCCAACTTCACCACTCGTCAGGAAGCACCTGTATTCTATGACATGAACGCTTCTATCTATGCTTATTCACCTGACGCTTTAAGGAATAAGGAACATGCTACTTTCTTTAACTCTGGATGTGATGCTGTGGTAATGGCAGATACCGGTATTCTCGATATTGATTCAGAGGAAGATTATGAATTAATGCAGGTTATAGCTAAGTATCTGTTTGAGAATAATGAAGCGTTTAAAGAAACGTTTAACAAGGCTATAGGATGGAAATGAAGAATCATATCATATCTCAGAATATAACATTACTTGATGCGCTTGTACGTATCAACAGTCTAGCCCCAGACCCATTGGTGCTTTTTGTGGTGGATGGCGAACAGCGCATGGTGGGAACGCTTACCGATGGCGATTCGCGTCGTGCCTTAATTGCTGGCGCATCCGTCAGTGACAAGGCCGAGCAGATAATGCACCGAGATTTTAATTATATGCGTGCTGATGACGCAACGGATGTGCTTGAAATCCGTCGGCAGAAAGAGATAAAGATGAAATTGGTTCCTATCCTTGATGAGGAACACCACATTGTGGACATTATTAATCTGGAGAAGTTCAAGACACGTCTGCCTGTTGATGCTGTAATGATGGCTGGCGGTAAAGGAGAACGTTTGCGTCCATTGACCGAGAAGACTCCAAAGCCATTGCTACCTGTTGGTGACAAGGCAATTATCGACCATAATGTGGATCGATTAATTTCATACGGTATTAACCACATTAGTGTGACTGTTAACTATCTGAAGGAACAGATAGAGGAACATTATCAGGAACCAAGAAATGGCGTTCAGATACATACGGTACGCGAACCAAAGTTCCTTGGTACAATAGGCAGCATTCGTTTCGTTCCTGAGTTCTATAACGATACTGTACTGGTGATGAACAGCGATGTGTTTACGAACATTGACTATGAGGACTTTTTCCTCCACTACCAGCAACACGATGCTGAAATGTCTGTGGCAGCTATCCCTTACAACGTAGCTATTCCATATGGCATCTTTGATCTTGATGGACGTAATATCAAGGGACTGATTGAAAAACCCAAATACAACTACTATGCCAATGCTGGCATCTATCTTATTAAGCGCCGCGCACTCGATGAAATTCCTGAAGATACCATGTTCCATGCTACAGATCTGGTGGAAAAGCTCATATCTCAAGGAAAAACCGTTATTCGTTATCCACTGAATGGTACTTGGATAGATATAGGCAATCCTCAGGAATACCAGAAGGCGAAAGACTTGGTGAAACATTTATAATTGGTGTATAACGCAGAGTGTCTTTTTGTGAGATATTTTGTTTCAGTTTAATATTTATAAACAGTTTATTTATGGAATTAATTAACAAAGTTAGATTTATTCTTAGGGGAACATTGAATGCATATAGGACATATTCAATCCTTAATAATAAAGACAAAGAAATAAGTAGACATGAGGGTGAGATAATAAGGTATACACATTCATTAGAAAAAGGTCTTTCTTTAGAAGATATTAGACCCTTTTTTGGCTTTGCGAAAATAACAGAAGGTTATTCGCATGTAAAAAAATACCTTGCTTTAGGAGGTGATAGTGAAAGGCCAACAATGTTCGTGTCAGCGCTCAAACAATATCTTGAATATCATGATAGCAGAAAACTTGCGTCTGAGAACTTGGAAATAGTTCGTAAGATATTCGATGAACTGAGTGAACTGGTTATACCTACTTCAGGAACAGGTGGAATACTGACAATAAAGAAACCGATTTATTCGGAAGAGGAACAAAAATGTTTTGAGAAATTGTTTAACGACCGCCATAGCGTCCGTGAATTTTCCCATACCCCAATAGATCAGGAGAATTTGCATGAGGCAATAGAGTTGGCAATGCGTTGTCCCAGTGCGTGTAACCGTCAGTGTTATCGTTGTTACACACTGTCTAAGAATTCCTTAAAGGCATTAGGTGACTTATCGGGAATTGGAGGGTTTGCAAATGATGCGGAACAATTTTTGCTAATAACGGGTCGAATGTCCGACTACCGTTTGTCTGAGAACTTGCAATGGATAGTGACTGGTACGATTTTCGCCTCATATTTGACATTGACACTTCAGGCGAAAGGAATAGCATCGTGTTTTGTGCAAAGGCCAGTAACTCCTTCAAGGTGGATGTATAATATATGGGATAAACTTAACATAAGTAAAGATGAACAGATGATATGTCTGCTAGCGATAGGTAATTTTAAAGATGAATATAAAGCTCCTGTTTCTCATCGTTTGTCATACAACAAGATCGTAAAGAAATTGGATTGATGAAAGCCGACGCAAGGAAAAACAACAAAAGAATAGTTAAGAACGTGTTTTTTCTTTATTTCCGCATGTTCTTAATTATTTCGGTGTCTCTTTATACTTCAAGGGTTGTCCTTAATGTATTAGGAGTTACCGATTATGGTATATATAATGTAATCGGTGGCGTAGTGGCATTGATGGGGCTCTTAAATGGCGCAATGACTTCAGCGACAAATCGTTTTTTTGCATTTGAGTTAGGAAGAAATGATGAAGTAGGGTTAAAGAGAACTTTCTCGATGTCAATTAACATTTATCTGATAGTTGCAATATTTATTGTCATTTTGGCAGAAACTATTGGCCTTTGGTTTCTTAATACCCAATTAGTCATTCCGGCAGATAGACTGACTGCAGCAAATTATGCTTATCAGTTTTCTGTGCTTTCATGTATAGTTGCACTTTTTACCATACCGTTTAATTCTTCAATTATAGCACATGAAGACATGAATGTGTTTGCATATATCAGTATTGTTGATGTCCTACTAAAATTGGCAGTGGTATATCTGCTTAACCTATTCTCCTTTGACAAGCTTTGCTTTTATTCAGCGCTTCTCTTTATAGTTAGCATCTCTATAACTATAAGTTATGGCATCTATTGTTGGTGTCATTATAAAGAATGTCGATACTCATTTGATTGGGATAAGAGTTTGTTTAGGAAATTGTTGTCATACTCAGGATGGAATCTATTTGGAGCAACAGCTGCAGTTGTTAAGACCCAAGGTCTTAATATCTTACTGAATATGTTTTTTTCTCCTTCAGTAAATGCATCAAGGGGAATATCAGCACAAGTGAATGCAGGTGTTAATCAGTTTAGCAATAATTTCTTTATGGCTGTTCGCCCACAGATAATTAAATATTATGCTCAGAATGACTTGGATAATATGTTTAAGCTTGTGATTCGAAGCACGAAGCTAACATCTTTTCTGTTACTGGCTCTTGCAGTTCCATTGATATTAGATACACCATACATTATCAATCTTTGGCTTGGTCAGATGCCAGAATATGTGGTCATTTTCACTCGATTGATGTTGGTAATAAGTTTTGTGGAAGGAATTGCACATCCTATTATGACTTCTTGCCATGCGACAGGTCGCGTAGCATTATATCAGTCAGTTGTAGGATTAATGTTGATATTTAATGTGCCAATTTCTTATTTCTTTTTAAAGTTTGGATTTCAGCCTCCGGTTGTATATGTTATTTCATTTATAATTGCCATTTTGGCATTTTATGCTCGTTTGTTGATATTAAAACGCTTAATTCCCACTTTTCCAGTACTGAGGTTTAATTATGAAACAGTTTTCAAAGGAATAGTGGTTTGCGCTTTTTCTGTCTTTCTTCCTGGCTGGTTTCATCATTTTCATTCTGGGACGTTCTTAGATTTTCTGATTCTTATCCTAATATATGAAACATGCCTTATTATTTCTTTTTTTATCATTGGATTAGATAAGACAGAGAGAAACAGTATTTTTTCGTTTGTACAGAGTAAAATCCATAAGTAATTTCAAATATATGAATATTTTAATTATTACAGTATATAATCATGATAACTGCGGTAGTTTCTACCAGGCTTATGCTTTGGGGCAAGTATTGGTACAACAAGGCCATAATGTGTCATATTTAGAAAGCCCATTGGTCGGAAAAGATTACAGTCGTGTATATGCAGTTTTAAAATACATATATAAAGGTGATTTCAAAGCCATTCCATATTTTCTTGCAAGACGAGGGAAATTTAAAGAGGCCCACAAACTTCTGCATGTATATAATTCTCCAACAGATCCAACTCCTGAAGTTGTTGTTATTGGTAGTGATACCCTATGGAATCATCAAAAATCATTTTATAGGGCTATGGCGGAAGAGTATCATGGATTGTCTTTCCCTCAATCTAAAGCGATTACCTACGCCATTTCTGTAGCGAATACTAGTTTAGGTGAATATGTCAACACGATAACACCTTTTAAAGATAAGATAAACATTTGTCATTTCTTGGCCAGAGATTATCATACAAAAGAAATTATAGATGAGGCATACGGCTTGCAATCAGAAATAGTTTGTGACCCCACACTTTTACTTCATAAAGAAGATTATGACATTATGGCACGTCCTGTGTCAAAAGAAAAATATCTGTTGCTCTATTATTTTAGAGAAATGACTGTTTCTCAGAAAGAATATGTAAAGCAGTTTGCTGATAATTTCAAACTAAAAATAGTTACATTTAGTGTGAGAAAGCCTTGGGGTGATAAAATATTAAGTGCCTCTCCATACAATTTTATATCATGGTTTAAGGAAGCAGAATATGTGTTGACAGATACTTTCCATGGGACGGCTTTCTCTATTATTTTCGGAAAGAGATTTGCTGTTTATGATGAAAATAAAAATAAGGTAAAGGAGCTGCTTTTACAATATGGTTTGATTCAACACCTATTCAAAGATTTTAGAGATTTATGTGGTACAATGGAGCTGCAAAATGACGCGATTGAAAATGGCGTATATGAAAAAATAAGGGAGAATTCTTTAAAGTTGTTATATAAGGCTATTTCTGATTAATTTTTCAGAGGCTCTTTGTTTTGCTAAAGGCAAAATTGAAATTTTGTAATATCATTTTAGATGAGAATATAAACTCTAATATACTATATGAACGCTTCGCTGAAAAGGTTTAGTATAGCTGACTTTGTATATTTGTCAGGGCTTTTTGTAATGCTGATTAGTCAATATCTGACTGTAATAACCAATATTAAATTCATTGGGGCAGCACTTTGCTTGATATATCTTCTTTTATCAGGAAATATAAATTTTGATAAAAAATATTATAGATGGATTCTGTCATTTAACGTTCTCTTTCTTCTTTCTTTTTTATGGTCCCCTAATGTTAAGGTCTCAGCTATTGTATTTTTTTCTCATTTGATTCCATACTACCTGTTGACATTTGCTACGATCAAATACTTTAGCAGCTATCAAAAACTAGATACTATTTGTTTTGCAGTTTTTGTTAGTGGATTAATCTTGATTGCATATGTGGCCAATAATATGGATGAATTTGTATTGGGTGAACGATTTGGAAGTGATTTAAATGATGATCCAGAAGAAAGGGCGTGGAATGTCAACTCAATAGGAATGTGCTTTAGTTATTCTATTTTTGCAGGTTTCTTTCTTTTTAACAAAAAAAATGTTGGATTAATCAGGAAAGCGTTGTTCATTTCTTCTTTTATACTTATGGGTTTTGCCGCGTTGTTAACAGGTTCTCGAAAAGTTCTGTTGATGCTGGTAATCCCAATTTTCTATTTCTCATATAATAGATTTAAAAAACATTTTCTTTTAGGATTAGTGTTACTTTTAGTTCTTGTAGGTGCCGGTTATTATTTGATAATGAACGTTGAAGCTCTTTATACAACAATTGGCCAACGAACTGAAGATATGTTTGCTGTTCTTTCGGGTAATGGAACAGGTTATGAAGACAATTCGCGACAGCTCTTAGCTTTAAAAGGTTTAGAATGGTGGCAAGATAATCCAATCCTTGGCGTAGGAATAAATTGCTTCAAAGAGTTATCCAATGTAGATCCTCTGTTTAGAGGAAAACATTGGTATGCACACAATAATTATGTAGAGCTTTTAGTTGATGTTGGAGTTGTTGGTTTTTTTCTTTATTACAGAGGGGTCTATTATTTATTAAGGGAATCGTTAAAGAAAAAATCAAATGCGATGTCATTCGTTTTTATAATGACAATAATGGTTTTGGTGTTGGATACAGGTAATGTGTCTTATTATGACATGCGCGTACAACTCTTAATTGTTATACTTTTTGGAATTCTGAGATTGGAAAAGAAGAAAAATTTAATTAAAAGCTATGAAGCAAGTTGATATCATCATCTCCAGTGGTATAAACCATATTGGTGGCCCATTGGGTACTTTGAAGAGAATACTCTCTAAGAAGGATTACTTCGAGAGCCGCGGTTATAAAGTTAGTGTGTTTACTTTCGACTCTGTATTGAGAGGCCCTTATGAGGACATCTCAATGGTTCCTGTTGCCCGTTCACAATCTTCCAATGTGACATGGCGGATGAAGGTGTCATCGCTTATTAGAAAGATGGCATTGAAAAGTAAGCTGCTGACAGATATTATTATATGGAAGAAATACAAAAAGACGAAAGAGCTTATAAAGTATTACGTTGCATTAGACAGGAAGCCTGATATTGTGGAGCTACACTCTCATTATGATGGCTCTCACTACTATATGTACCGTAAAGATACTGCTCCAAAAACGGCAGTGTTTCTTCACAGTAATGGTATCCCATACGATCAGGAGCTAAGTACGTTCCCGCTACTGACAAAAACGCTATATTTCAAAAAATTGAAATCGCAGTTAGATTCGATGATCCGACAGGCAGATCTTTTGGCCTTTATAGCTAATATCGGACAGAAGAACTTCCTTGAACGTTATCCGAATCGTTCAAAGGGTGATACTGTTGTAATCCGAAACGGTATCGATGATATAGGAGTCGATCAGATGGCTGTCTATAAGAGTATCAAGACAGAAAGCAATAAATCGCCGTTTAAATACCGCCTAGTTACTGTCGGTACGGTTAGCTACAGAAAAGGACAAAGGCTCATTATTGAGACGTTGCATTCTTTGCCTCAGGACGTACTGAAGGATATTCATGTGGACTTCGTGGGTGAAGGGCCTGAACGTCCGATTCTGGAAGAGCTTGTTGTAGAATATAATCTTGGTGAACACGTGAAGTTCTGTGGGAGTGTGCCAAATGTGGAAGTGTACAAGTACCTTGCCCAGAGCAATATCTATATACTAATGAGCAGCAATGAGGGATTGCCGATTTCTATACTGGAGGCTATGCGTGTTGGTATGCCAGTCATTGGAACAAATATCGCAGGAATCCCTGAGTGTATCGAGAATGGGTATAACGGTTTCCTGCTGGATCCTGACGAGAAGCAATTGTCAGACCTGCTAAAGAAACTTCCTAAATACGATTGGGAAGAGATGGGAGTCAATTCACGTGCTAAATTTGAAAGAGAATTCACATTTGAACGGATGATGAGAGAATTTTGTGATATGTATGACAAATTAACAAAAACGAAATAATAACAATGAGAGCAGTTTATGTATGTTGTATAGCAGATCCCTATATTGATGTTGCTATACGGCTGAAAAAGGAAAAAGGTATAGAACCAATATATTGGATTAGCGATTTGGATTCTACACATGGCGACGTGGAAAATCTGGTAAAAAAAGAATTTCCAGAAATCACTTACCAGCGTTATTATGATGCATGGCACGGCGTATTTCCTAGGGAGATTGAGAATGCTTCTCATGAAGAGGGGATAGAAATAGATTTCCTAAAAAAGTTCTACAATGAGGAGTTACAGTCGTTGTCCATGATGGATAGAATGGATTATGACCGTAAGAGTTTCAATATGATGGAACGTGAGCGTTTTTTTCTGTCATTGGTTAGGAAATGGATGGCTTTTTTCAAATTGTATAAACCGGATATAGTTATAGCATCCAATAATCCCCATAGAGTTTTTGACCATGTTCTTTATCTTGTGTGCAAATACAAAGGCATTCCTTATATTACCTCTATGTATACTCAGATGGTGGGAAGAATGTTCATGCTGGAGGATTTCCGCAAACCAAACATCATAGGTGAGATAATGGATGAAGCTTATGCCCAGAATTTGGGAAAGGAAATAGATGTAACATTGCTACCAAGAGATATACAAGATAATTATAATAGGCTTCATAAGGATTATAAGGATGCAAAACCCTATTATATGAACTCTTTTGATAAACTGAACTCCAAGAATAAAAACTATTTCTTCCTTATGCGTCGGTTTATATCTGATCACAACCTTCTCATTGGCGAAGACAAAATTCTTAAGGGGCAGAAACATACAATTTATAAAGAGGGGAAGCGAAGCCCAGAAGAATGGAACTTCTCACTCTGGGAATGGTATTCAATGAGAAAAGGGGCAGACAAATATAAGAAGTCTCTGTTTAATCATTACAACGCGATATCAGAAGAGGCACCGCTTGATGTACCATACGTGGCTTTCTTCCTGCACTATCAGCCCGAAGAAAACACCTGCCCCAATGCAGGCATGTTTGCCAACCAGTATCTGTGCATACTTTCCCTTCTGAGAAGCCTGCCTGATAATGTGATGATCTACGTGAAGGAGCATCCGCACCAGTTTATGTCACATATGCAAGGTCAGACAAAGAGAATCAAGGAATTCTATGATGACTTGGCTGCAATCCCCAGGGTCAAGCTGATAAATTTCAGTATGGACTCCTTCTCGCTCATGGCCAATGCGATGGCAGTTGCAACTGTTGCGGGAACTGCCGGGTGGGAAGCTGCTGTGAAAGGGAAACCCGTTATTGTCTATGGTATGTCATGGTACGAACGTATGAAAGGTGTGATGAGAGTCACTGACGATGAATCTGCGAAGCACGTCTATGAGTTCATTCAGAACTATAAGTTTGACAATCAGGCCGTGCTCGCCTATCTCTATACGTTTGCCCAAAAGTCCTATACAGGGTATAACTATAAGGGCTATAAGGAACTGACGGGATATTCCCACGAAGAGTCTGTTGAGAATATCTATAATGCATTAAATGCTGTAATTTTCAAGAATAGCAAATGAAGAATCTGATTATTATTGGTGCGGGCGGAATGGGCAGAACCGTCTACAGTAATGCACTCGAAAGTGTTGGCTATGGAGAATCTTATACTGTTAAGGGATTCATAGATGACAATCTAAATGCCTTGGATGGTTTTCCTAATTATCCGCCAATTATAGGCACCATCAAAGACTATATTCCACAAGAAAATGACGTGTTTGTCTCTAGTATTGGGGGAGCTTCCCGTCGTCCGTGTATGGAAGAAATAATCAGTCGTGGAGGAGAGTTTATAGAGCTGATTCATAAGACAGCACGAATCTATAAGAATGCCAAACTTGGAAAAGGAAACTTTATCGGCGCTTATTCCGTCATAGGCAATGATGCCGTGGTGGGTGACTACAATATGATACAGGCTTATTCTGTAATCGGACATGATGCTAAAATAGGCAGTTGGAATCGCATAGACACTCATGTGACTTGTGTGGGCGGTATTGTTATCGAAGACGAAGTGAATATCCACACGTCAGCAGTCATCAATCATGGTGTGACAGTAGGCAGTAGTGCCCATGTCGGAGCATTGAGTTTTGTAATACGTAAGGTAAAGGCGGGAACTACGGTAATGGGGAATCCTGCAAAAAAAATAGAAATATAATTTTAATTTTAAAATAGAATAATATGGAATTGAAAGATTTTATCCAGAATTTCGCAGAGCAGTTTGATGATACGCCTGCAAGTGAGTTTACAGCTGAAACTGTTTTTCATGAGTTAGATGAGTATTCATCGCTGATAGCACTGTCCATCATTTCGATGGTTGACGAAGAGTATGGGGTCATGCTTAGCGGTAATGAAATGAAGGCGGCTGTTACTATTGAAGATTTGTATAACACCGTAAAGAGTAAGGCAGAGTGATGTATAATCCATTCTCATTGGAAGGAAAGAGCATTCTGATTACTGGTGCTGCTGGTGGCATTGGCCGTGCCATGGCCATCGAGTGTGCCAAGATGGGAGCAAGACTTTTCCTGACGGATGTTGTAAAGGAAGGACTTGACGCAACGATAAGCCTGTTGGAAGGTGAAGGCCACAAAAGCATTGTGGCAGATCTGACCGATGACGAGCAGCTTGACTCGCTGGTGTCAGCTCTTCCAGCCTTGGACGGCATGGTGAGCAATGCAGGTGTCACAAAGCCTGCTCCTGTGAAATTTATCAAGAAAGAGGATTTGCAGCGAATTGTTTCCATCAATGCAATGGCTCCAATCTGTCTCACCCAGAAACTGCTGAAGAAGAAAAAGTTCAATGACGGCGGCTCTTTGGTATTTACCGTTTCTATAGGTGGCGTCTATACAACTGCACCTGGCAATGCTATGTATGGTGCATCGAAAGGTGCTCTTCAGGTGTTTGTCAAGAATGTGGCCTTGGAGATGGCTCCTAAACTGCGTTGCAACAGCATCAATCCAGGCATGGTGAATACTGGGCTGGTGAAGGGTGGTATCTACTCTGATGAAGACAAGGCGAAGGACCTTATGACTTATCCGCTAAAAAGGTATGGTGAACCAAGAGACATCGCACTGGCTGCGGTTTATCTGCTGTCTGACGCTTCGTCGTGGATGACAGGTCACTCTCTTATCATAGACGGTGGAAAAACGCTTTATTAAAAAAAGACATGTTATTAGAAAATAAAATTGCTATCGTGACAGGAGCTGGCCGAGGCATAGGTCGCGCTATCGCAGAGAAGTTTGCCAGCGAAGGTGCTATTGTCTATGCTGCAGATGTCCGTGAAGATGATTTGAAATGGACGGAGGAAAACACCTCTGTGCATAGCATTACTTTGGATATCTGTGACTTTGCAGCCGTTAAGAACGCTGTGATGGCCATTAAGAAGGAACATGGTCAGATAGATGTGCTCGTCAACAACGCTGGACTTATCTCATACGAGATGATGAGCATGATAGACTATGACAAGTTTCGCAAAATGATTGAAGTGAACGTCGTAGCATTGATACACCTAATGCAGATGGTGGCGAGAATTATGACACGCCGAAACGAAGGTTCTATCATCAACATGGCAAGTATGGTGGCAGTAAAAGGCGCTGCTGGCCAATTGTCGTATGCAGCAACGAAAGGTGCGGTCATCTCTGCTACCAAGTCGGCTGCGAAAGAGCTGGCCAACAATCATATCCGTGTGAATGCAATTGCTCCTGGTATGGTTGGGACAGAGAGGTTTAAGGCCGTCTTGAAAGAAAAATTTAGTCAAAAAATCAATGACATACCCTTTGGTCGCTTGGCAGAACCAGAGGATATAGCCAATGCTGCACTCTATCTGGCTTCCGATATGTCATGTTACGTGACAGGTCAGGTGTTGGGTGTGGATGGTGCTGCTGTCATCTAAAAAACAATAGTTATGGCTTTATTTACAATTAAGAACGTAAAAATCAAGGGTGTTTCAGCCGCTGTACCTGAGACAAAAGTATCTACATACGATTACGACTTCTTCAGTAAGGAAGATGCGGATACATTCATCAAGACTGTAGGAATCGAAAATAGGTATGTGGCTCAGAATGGAGAATGTGCTTCTGACCTGTGTAAGTTAGCGGCCGACAAACTGATTGAAGGCTTAGGCTGGGAGAGAGAGAGTATTGGTATTCTTTCTTTTGAGTCTGTTACGGCAGATTATCGCACTCCGCCAACCTCATGCATCTTGCAGGATAGGCTTGGACTGAGTACTGACTGTATGACCTTCGATCTGCCTATGGGATGCTGCGGTTTTCTCTATTCTGTGTGTGTAGTAGGAAAGATGATGCAGACAGGCGACGTGAACCGTGCTATTTTGCTGATAGGAGATACTATCACAAGGATGGGTTCGCCAAAGGATAAAAGCAGACTTCCCTTGTTTGGTGATTGCGGTACGGCTGTAGCCTTGGAGTATGACGAGAGTGCAGATGACATTATCATTGACATGAACTCATATGGTAAGGGTTTTGAGGCTCTGATTACACCGCACAGCGGTTTCCGCCATCAGGTGACACCAGAGTCCTTTGAGTATGAGGACTTCGGCAACGGAGTGGTTCGTGCCCCGGTACACTCGCTAATTCAGGGCATGGACGTGTTTGCCTTTGCTATCTCCAGACCACCAAAGTCTATTAAGGCTCTGTTTGAGAAGTATGGTATCGACAAGGAAAAGGATATAGATTACTTCCTTATTCATCAGGCCAATAAACTGATTGTCGATAAGGTGGTGAAGAAATCTGGTCTTGACCTTGCTAAGACACCATCCAACATCAAGAATTTTGCAAACTTAGGTGGGGCATCTATCCCTATGCTGATGGTGTCGGAGATTGCAGATGACCTGAAGGGTAAGAAACTGAGTCTGATGGCTTCCGCTTTTGGCCTTGGTCTGACATGGGGTACGATGCTTTTCAAGACAGAGAATCTTATCGTACCAGAATTAGCTTTCTATAACAAGGAGGATTAAGCGTATGTTTCTGGATTTAGACAAAAAGGACAAAACTGCAGTCGCTGTCATTGATGATAGTGGCCAGTCTATTACCTACGGCGATATTTGTGACTTCTCCAAAAAGTTCCACGAATATCTGCCGATACGTGCGCTGATATTCATCCTTTCTGAAAACAGAATAGGCTCGCTATTGGGATATACCTCTGCACTGAGTAACAGAATTGTACCGTTGATTCTGAGTGCTAAGACAGAGAAAGGACTCTATGAAAATTTGCGGGATATGTATAAGCCTGAATATCTCTGGTTGCCCAATGAAATGGTGGAGGATATGGGGTATGAGACAATATTCTCTGATTTTGGTTATACATTAGTAAAGACTGGAAATCCTGCTGCGGCCATGTACGAAGATTTGTCTCTATTACTGCCTACGTCAGGCTCTACAGGTAGTCCAAAATTGGTTCGCCATTCATATCGCAATATTGAGGCAAACGCCTTTAATGTGTTGAGGATGTTTGGTCTGACACCATCGGAGAAGGCTATGGCTATACTGCCGATGCACTATACGATGGGCCTTTCCGTGATAGCATCGCATCTTTTGGCAGGCGCGACATTGCTTCTTTCAGGAAGGTCGCTGCTCGACAAAGGCTTCTGGGATATGTTGAAGGAGGCAACCAGCTTTACAGGTGTTCCCTACAGCTATGAGATCCTGATGAAGATGCGCTTCACCCGTATGGACTTGCCGAATCTGAAGATTATTACACAAGGTGGCGGAAAACTGACAGAGGAAATGTTTCAGGCTCTTGCTAAATATGCGCAGGAGAAGGGAAAACAGTTTATTCCTACCTATGGTCAGTCAGAATGTACTGCACGTATGGCATACCTGCCTGCCGAGCTTGCACTCACTAAGACCTGTAGTATCGGTATGGCAGAGCCAGGTGGTCAGTTGTCTATCATTGATAACGACGGGAATGAAACCTTCGAGGGTGTGGCACAAGGCGAAATGGTGTATCGAGGCGAGAATGTAACCCTTGGATATGCCTATAGCATAGATGATTTGCAAAAAGGTGATGAAAACCATGGCGTAATGCATACAGGTGATCTTGCAAAACGAGATGCAGATGGGTGCTATTACATTGTAGGCAGGCTGAAACGCTTCCTGAAAATCTTCGGACTCAGGATTGGACTTGACGAGATAGAAGGTCTTATCAAAGAGAGATACGACATCGACTGTTACTGTAAGGGCGATGACGAAAAGCTTATTGTACTGATTACAAAGGCTGATCTTTCTGATGAGATCATATCATTTATAGAAGAAAAGACACATTTGTTCCATAAGAATATTGAGGTTCAAATCGTGGATGCTATCCTAAGGAATGAAGCAGGTAAAGTAATTAATCAATAAAAAGAATATGACAAATTTGGAAAAATTGAATAACATCTTTGCAGAGGTGTTTAATGTAGAAGTGTCTGCTCTGAATGCAGATTTTGATAACAAAAGTGTTGAAGGATGGGACAGCGTTCATCAGCTTAGTCTGACAAGTGCTGTCGAGGATGAGTTTGACATCATGCTTGATGGTGAGGATATTCTGGGATTTACCTCATACGAGAATGCCAAGGAAATCCTAAAGAAGTATGAAATATCTCTTTAGAGTAAGATTCATATTATTAAGTTGATTACTCCAGATTATTAACCGTATTTTTTATTATGAATTTGAGATCATATTTATGGAAGAAACTTGTAAGGTTCTATCCATGGTATCTGCGTCGTGTTTATAAAATGGATATAGGAAAGGACGTGTGGGTTTCATGGAAAGCACATCTTGATAAGTCCATAAATCCTCGTGGAATACATATTGGGGATAGAACGATTATCGCAAATGGGGCAATGATATTATCACATGATATGTGCCGACGATTAAAAGTGAACACAACAATAGGTAATGATTGTCTCATAGGTGCAAGATCAATAATTCTTCCCGGAGTGACCATTGGTGATTCGTCTTTAGTAGCTGCGGGGGGGGTAGTTTCTAAAGATGTTCCACCAAATTGTGTCGTGGCAGGTAACCCTGCTAAAATTGTAAAAACTGGTGTTGTTCTTAAAAAAGGCATTATCATTGAGGCAGGACAAAAGGTATAAACTGTTGAAACGGGGCTTTGCGAAGAGCGTAATAATTATATAAGCAAATGATTATGAACAAGATACAATTGATGGGGGGGGTACGAATAGATGCCATAGATATTCTCAAATTCTTAGCAGCCCTTCTTATTACAAACAGTCACATGAATGGACTGTATCCGCCAAAATTTGAGGCATTAGCAACAGGTGGCGCTTTAGGAGACTCATGTTTCTTTTTTTGTTCTGGCTTCCTTTTGATACAAAGCCGAGGTGGTGATTTTTTCAATTGGTATAAAAGGAGGGTGAACAGAATCTTCCCGACGTTGTTTGCTATAGCTATTGTATCCATCGTGGCTTTCGGTAAGAATCCAGCGTTCAAATCTGTAATCCTATCAGAAAATGCTTGGTTTGTACAAGCCATATTGGTTTTCTATGCCGCATTTTGGTTCGTAAAACGTTTCCTTTCGGACAAGATGTGGGGAGTAATAACTGCAGTGGGCATAATAAGTCTGATATGGTTCGCTTTCTTTTGGGACAAAAGTGTATCGGTTTTCATGGTCGGAACCTATCTGCGTTGGCCATTGTTTTTTTGTGTAATGTTAATAGGTGCTATTACAGCGAAGAATTATCGTCAGGGCATTCAGCACAAACTGATGATTTCGTTTTTATTCTTCATACTTTTGATGGGCTTGTTCTATGGATATCAAATCTTGGAGAAGAAAAAAATGATGCTATGCAATTATGAAATTGTGATAGCTCCCATTCTGTTCTTGGCAGTATATGAGTTGTTCTGGATTTGTTCAAATGAAAGAGTAGTATCTTTTTACCGCAAGAAAGGCATTTATGCAGTAGTGTTTTTCATCTCATCATTGTGCTTTGAGATTTACTTGTCACAACATTATCTGTTTCCTATAGGGAAAAGCCTGATTAGACTATTCCCGCTGAATATCATTATTTGTTTTGTATTGATAGTCGGTGTGGCTTATATAGTAAAGGTTTTGGGCAACTTTATCAGCCAAACATTTAAGTCGGATAATTACGAATGGAAGAAAATGGTGAAAATACCCTAATTGTAAAAAATAGTAGAGTTATGTATAAACACTTTTTTAAGCGGTTTCTGGATTTCTGGATTTCGTTGATAGCATTAATCGTCATATCGCCTATCTTATTAGTGGTGACGATATGGCTGCACTTTGCAAATAAAGGAGCAGGGGCTTTTTTCTTTCAAGAAAGGCCAGGTAGGGATGCTAAGATATTCAAAGTGATTAAGTTCAAGACGATGACGGATGAGCGTGGAGCTGACGGACAACTGTTGCCTGATGCACAAAGATTAACAAAGGTCGGAAAGTTTGTACGCTCTTCATCTTTGGATGAATTACCGCAACTAATCAACGTGTTGAAGGGTGACATGGCTCTTATTGGACCTCGTCCCCTGTTAGTACAATATCTGCCCCTTTATTCAAAAGAGCAGGCTCGTCGCCATGAAGTCCGTCCTGGTATAAGTGGTTGGGCACAGTGTCATGGCAGAAATACCATAAGCTGGACAGAAAAGTTCAAATTGGATGTGTGGTATGTTGACCATGTTTCTCTTTGGACTGACATGAAGGTTATTTGGATAACTATTATGAAAGTTCTGAGAAGGGCGGATGTTAACACTGAGTCGGGTCAATCAGCTACAATGGAGTTGTTTACAGGAATCAACTAATATGAAAGCGCTTCTTGCTATACTATTTCTTTTTGTGAATGGCAGTGTAGGCTATGGCCAGTCTAATAAAGAGATAATCCATTTGTTGTTGAACGAGCCTGATGAAGAGTTCGATGTGCTTTTTTGTGACAAAAGCTGGGAGTCGCATCTGGCTTTTGCCACTATTCTTACTGTAGATAGTGGATATGTAATGTACTACAGAACTTCTAATCTGAAAACGACTCCGCGTCATACCTATTGCAGAGCGACATCAATAGATGGCATTCATTGGGATAAACCAGACATCTGCCTTTTTGAATATGACGGTTCCAAGGACAATAACATTATATCAAACAGAATAGAAGGTGTGTCAGTGGATTATGTCAATGGAACCTACTGGATGTTGTCAGATAGAACGTATGATAAGAAGAATAAGGCGCATCGGGAGGTCGTTGCATACAAAAGTACCGACGGCATCACTTTTGAACGATACGATAAATTTCATGTGCCGTTTTACTGTGACTCACAAAATGAAATCATGTGGGATAGCACAAGCAATACGTTTAAGATCTATTTACGTAGTTGGAATAAATCCAGGGGGCGATTGAGGACATATCATCATTCTCATCAGAATTATCGAACCGTTTCCCTGTTGGAGATTCCGACATTAGATTATAAGTTGCCAGTAGGAGAGAACGCTTCTTTTAAGATGGGGAAAACGAAGCCACCTACAATTTCACAGGAATTGCCTATTGTCATCAAAAACAATTCAAAGACAGAGGATTTTGATATCTATTGCGCGTATGTGAATAAGTACAGGGAAGATTTGTATATAGCCTACCCGATAAACTATTACCATACGGATAATATAAAACGTGGCGGCAAGATAGATAATGACGGCTATGGTACAATCGGCTTTTGGACGAGTAATGACGGTCGACAGTTTGAGGAGATAAAGAGAGATTATATTACCAACGGTTCCAACTGGATGGAGACATGTATCGGTCACATAGAGACTGAGGAAAAGTTTATCCATTATTATATACCATTCAACAACACACATGCGGAGAAGCATAGGCAAAATACCATCAGGGCCAGAATCCATTACAAGAAAAAACGCCATTAAGTTGTGCTATGAAAAGGTTGGAAGCTATTGATGCCATAATAAGACTGTGTAATGCTGTATTACTAAGGAATGAACCAACTTCGCTGCCTGATTTGTCTGCAAAAGAATGGAATAAGTTGCTGACAATCGCAAGTGAGCAAGGGGTACTTCCTATCATTGCACCTCTTTTGACCGAGGTGACTTTCGAAGATGAAATGTCACGACTGATGCTGGTGGAATGGATTGTGACGGCAGAACAGAATGCGGCACAATATCAGGAGCGTTTGAAAACAATGCAATTCATGGCGAAGATGTTTGCCAATGAAGGTATAGACATTATGTTCTTGAAAGGGGCCTCATTGGCACAGCTTTATTCCAAACCAGAATGGCGGGTATTCAGTGACATTGACTATTATCTTTATGGTTGGTCGGAGCGGGGTTTAGAGGTAATGGAGCGGCACGGAATAGAGAATGAGGGCTATTACCATCATCATACGCAAGCAACGCTAAACGGCATACTGCTGGAGAACCATTATGACTTCGTAGAGCGGGTGAACCATCGGTGCGATATTGCGCTGGATGATGCGTTGAAGGAGTTGTCTGAGAAAGAGGGGCATTCGCTGAGGGCAACTTTTCTCGGTGACGAAGTCACTAATGCGTATGTGATGACACCAACGATGAATGCTCTCTTCCTAATGCGCCATATGTCGGCACATTTCGTAAGCGAAACAATACCTTTGAGAATGCTCTATGATTGGGTTTTGTTTTTGAAGCATCATGCTACGGATGTGGACTGGCAATTGGTGATAGACCTATATGATAAGTCGGAGATGTCGGAGTTTGCTGGACTTATTCAGTATCTGCTCAAAACAAAACTTGGTGTCGAGTATGCAGAATGTCCCGTGTTTCTTGTCGATGAAGAAATAGCGGAGAAGCTATGGCTAAGTATCATCAATCCGCCAGAACAGGATCCATACAAGAAGTTTAGCTTAAGATACTACATTTTTGAAACAAAAACGTTTTGGAAGAACCGCTGGAAGCATCAGATTGTCTATACTGGAGAATCGTATGTTTGGTTGTTTTGCAGATATGCGTTGTTAGGAACCAAGAAAATGCTAGGGGTATTAAAGTAGCATGGTAAAACTTGTTCATGTTGTCAACTCGGTTTTTACATCGAAAACATATTTTTTGACACAGGAAGGGAATCCGTCTGTGTGGCTGGTTGATTGTGGAGATGTGCCCCCTATAGTTGATATGCTGTCATCAATGGGGGGCACGTTTATTATCAAAGGCGTGCTGTTGACTCATGTACATTATGACCATATATATGGATTGCCGCGATTGACAGAGAAGTTTCCATCACTGCGGGTTTATACCAATGAGTATGGGAAAAATGCATTGACGGATATTCGTCTGAATTACTCGAAATACCACAATGATCCGATAGAATATGAATCGGAGAATGTGGTGACTTGTGATGAAGGGACGATGATTGAACTGTTTGACGGTGTGCAGGCTAAGGTGTACCATACACCAGGACACAATCCTTCGTGCTTGACCTACGAGGTAGGTGATTATCTGTTTACGGGTGATGCTTATATTCCAGGAATTAAGGTCGTGACGACTTTCAAGGGCGGAGATAAAGTGAGGGCGGCGGAGAGCGTGGAAAGGATTCTGCAGTTGGCTGAAGGAAAAGTGGTTTGCCCAGGGCATAAGGTATGATTCCTGTATAATAATAACGATAAAGAGAATAAATAATAATAAAATATGTTCAATTTAGACAAGTTTATAAGCGATTCGGTCACATACAGACTGGAGAGCATGTTTAAGGGTGACATCGAGGCAAATGCTGAGAAGCTCACTCTGGAGATTAAGGGTAAGAAGGTATGTGTGATTGGTGGTGCTGGCTCTATCGGTTCCAGCTTCATCAAGGCGGTGCTGCGGTTTGAGCCGGCATCAGTGGTGGTGGTTGACCTGAACGAGAATGGGTTGGCAGAGCTGGTGCGCGATGTGCGCTCAACGAACGGACTGTATGTGCCTGATGAGTTCCGCTGCTACACGCTGAACTTTGCTGACCCCATCTTTGAGCGCATCTTCCGTGAGGAGAAGGGATTTGATATTGTGGCGAACTTCTCAGCACACAAGCATGTGCGTTCGGAGAAAGACCGCTATAGCGTACAAGCGTTGATAGAGAACAATGACATCAAGGCGAAGAAGCTGATGGATTTGTTGACGGTATATCCACCGAAGCACTTCTTCTGCGTTTCGACGGATAAGGCAGCCAACCCTGTGAACATCATGGGCGCCTCGAAGCGCATCATGGAGGACTTGGTGATGGCGTATAATAAATATTTTAAGGTGACTACAGCTCGCTTTGCGAATGTGGCATTCAGTAACGGTTCGCTGCCTGACGGATGGATTCATCGCTTGCAGAAGAAGCAGCCGCTGGCTGCACCAAGTGACGTGAAGCGTTACTTCGTTAGCCCTGAGGAAAGCGGTCAGATTTGTATGCTGGCTTGTATCTTGGGTAATGGGGGAGAGGTGTTCTTCCCGAAGTTGGGTGAAGACCAGATGTTGACGTTCTCTTCGATTTGCGACAAGTTCGTGACTGCTAATGGGCTGGAGAAAGATCCTTGCTCTTCGGATGATGAGGCCAAGCGCAAGGCTGCTGCACTGGGATGGGATGACAACAAGTATCCTACGGTGTACTTCGGTTCGGACACGACAGGTGAAAAGGCTTACGAGGAGTTCTATGTGCCTGGTGAGAAGATTGACATGCAGCGCTTCGCAGCTCTGGGCGTGGTCTGCCAGACCACTCGCCATGAAATGGCAGAGGTGAATGGATTCTTTGATAAACTGGAGGATATCTTTGCTAAAGAGAACTTCACCAAGGCTCAGGTGGTAGAGGCGATCAAGGAGTTTATCCCGAATTTCGAGCATGAAGAGAAAGGGAAGAATCTGGATCAGAAAATGTAAATAAATGGTTATCGACAAGAATCTCCTAGACGAGGTGTCAGAGCGGGCGAAATCCTCACCGAGACTCCGTATGAACTACAATTTTCATCAGAGTCTCGATGAGAAGTGCCATCGGTTCCTGAATGCAGTAGAGCCAGGAACAGAAGTGCCTATCCACAAGCATCCCACGAAGGATGAGACCTTTGTGATTCTCCGTGGAAAGGTGCGGGTGACTACGCATAGGGATGATGGCTCGATTATCGAGGACGTGGTGCTATGTGCTGAAGAAGGCCGATATGGGGTGAATATTCCGAAAGGGGTGTGGCATACGATTGAGGCGATAGAGCCAGATAATGTGATATTTGAATGTAAGGAGGGACCGTTTGTGGAGCATGAGGTGGATGGGATACTGAATGTGGAGAAGAAATGATTAAGGAGATTGTTAAAGGGGTATGGGCGTTTTGTTCATTCCTTTTTGTGCCTCAATGGGGAAAACATAGGCAATAATATTTATGGAAAAGTATCTTACTAGTGTAACGAGTGTAGCGAGTTTTTACAACTTTCTCTATATAAATATATTCACCTCCAACCAAATGTATTTCCTTAGTGAAAGTTTGATTTTCTCATTACACTCGTTACACTAGAGAGTTGAAAATAGTTTTTTTATGGCTAGGAAACCGAGAGTGAGGGCACGTTCGGGGGTGTATCATGTGTTGATGCAGGGTGTGAGGCACCGTGACATCTACATAGATGATGAGGACTACCGGACGTTTGTGGAGATACTGGAGAGGTTGCAAAAGTCGAAGGATGGTGAGGAGCGCTACTTTACGGTGTATGCGTATTGTTTGCTGCCGGACCACTTTCACCTGCTGCTGAAGGAGGAGGCCGACACGGTGAGTGTGACGATGGGACGCATTGCGGCGGCCTACGCACATTACTTTAATGATAAATACGACCGCGACGGCGCCATCTACAGGGCGAGATTTGCAAGCGAACCGGTGGAGAATGAGGAGCGATGGAACACGGTGCTGAGGTACGTCAGTCAGTCGCCGGAGCGCATGAAGGTGTGGGATGCCGAGCACTATCCGTATAGCAGTTGGCATGAGTATGCCGGAGAGGAGAGTGAACTACCGCGCATTTGCGAGGTGCCTGCTGGCTATCAGCAACTGTCGAAAGAGGAAATGGTGCGGCTGCTGTCGGCACCTGTGCCCCGGCAGGCGGCCTGTCTGGGACCGCGGACGGAGGAGATGCGACGACCCAAGGACGACCAGGTGTTGACGATACTCTACGATATGACTAAAACCACCTGTATGATGGAGTTTTTAGGCCTGACAAGGGCAGAGCAACTGAAGGCGCTGGCGGACTTGAGAAAGAAAGGGGCATCGATACGACAACTTGAAAAACTAACGGGGATAGGCAGGGGCGTGATACAGAACCTGTAAGAGGATGTTAAAAAATCGGGAGTTTGCTTGGTGTTTTGATGAATTCTTGCTATCTTTGCACGGATTATCAAAAAATTCATTAATGAACTACCAATATGATTAGGAAACTTGTATTATTATGTGTGTGTGGTGCATTCACAGTTGCGAGTGCACAGAAAACACCCGTGTGGAGAGACGCCAGTGTGAACCAACAAAACCGCGAAGCGCGTAGGGCACACTTCTTTGCCTTCGAGAATGAGGACAAAGCTAAGGGCGACAAAAAGCAGAGCGACCGCTACCTGTCGATGGAGGGTAAGTGGAAGTTCAATTTCGTAAAGAACCATCAGGATGCGCCTAAGGGATTCTATGCCCTGAAGTACGACGACTCTAAATGGGTGGATTTTCCTGTTCCCGGTTTGTTTGAGATTGAGGGCTATGGCGACAAGACCTATAAGAATATGGGCTATGCCTGGTGTACCACCTTTAAGAACAATCCTCCATACATTGGCGAGACGAACAACTACACCGGTTCGTATCGTCGCACTTTCGACCTGCCTGCAAACTGGAAAGGTCAGGAGGTTTTCTTCCATGTAGGTTCGGCTACCAGTAACCTGGCTGTTTGGGTGAACGGTAAGTACGTGGGCTACTCGGAGGACTCGAAAGTAGCTGCCGAGTTTAATATCACCAAATATCTGAAGCCAGGTAAGAACCTGATTGCCATGCAGATTATGCGTTGGTGCGACGGTAGCTATCTGGAGGATCAGGATTTCTGGCGTTTCACAGGTATTGCCCGCGAGGTGTATCTCTATGCTACACCTAAGGTGCACATCAAGGATATTACCATCGGTCAGGACTACGTGCAGGGCAACGGTGTGCTGAACGTGGATGTGAAACTGGCTGGTAAGGCTACTGTAGAGGCTAAACTCTTCGATGCTGCCGGCAACTTGGTGGCCGAGGGCCTGCAGGCCACTGTGCAAAATGCCAAGGCTTGGACGGCTGAGACGCCTAACCTGTACACCTTATTTATATATTTGAAGCAGGGCAACAAGACACTTGAGGTTATCAAGAAGAAGATTGGTTTCCGCCACATTGAGATTAAGGGCGGACAGTTGCTGGTGAACGGTAAGGCTATCCTGATTAAGGGTGCCGACCGCCACGAACTGGATCCTGATGGTGGCTACATCGTGAGCGTGGATCGCATGATTCAGGATATCAAGATTATGAAGCAGCTGAACATCAATGCTGTGCGTACCTGTCACTATCCCGATGATCCACGTTGGTATGACTTGTGCGATGAGTATGGTATCTACCTGACTGCTGAGAGCAACCTGGAGAGCCATGGTATGGGTTACAATGAGAAGACACTGGCTATCCGTCCTGATTTTGAGAAGGCTCACATTGAGCGTCAGGAGGGTAACATGATTACTTATAAGAACCACCCCAGCATTATTGTGTGGAGCTTGGGTAACGAGGCTGGCTACGGTGCCAACTTTGAGAAGGCTTACGCTTGGGTGAAGGCATACGATAAGACGCGTCCATGCCAGTATGAGCGTGCAGGCATCGAGGGTGCTACAGATATCTACTGCCCCATGTATGCCGACTATAACTGGAGCGAGAAATACTCGAAGGGTGAAGTGACTGGCGGTAAGGTTGAGAAACCACTGATTCAGTGTGAGTATGCTCACGCCATGGGTAACTCGATGGGTGGATTCAAAGAGTACTGGGACCTGATTCGCAAGGAGCCTCACTACCAGGGTGGTTACATCTGGGACTTCGTGGACCAGGGTATGCGCGATAAGAGTAAGATTACTGGTAAGGAGATATTTACTTACGGTGGCGACTATGGCCGCTATCCTGCCAGCGACTACAACTTTAACTGTAATGGTATCATCGCACCCGACCGCCGACTGAACCCTCATGCCTATGAGGTGCGCTACTACTATCAGAACGCATGGATTGCTGATAAGGGATTGAAGGAAGGACGCTTTGAGGTTTACAACGAGAATTTCTTTAAGACACTCGACGACCTGGAGCTGGAGTGGTTTGTTGGTGGCGCAGGCGCACATCATCACAATGGTAACCGTCCTGAGGGTATGACCTTCGGACACGGTGGTAAGATTGATGTGAGCGGTATTGCTCCACAGCAGCGTAAGGTGATTACTGATGAGACACTGAAAAAGACCATCGAGCGTGTGCTGGGTCACCATGGCGATCAGGAGATTTTTGTGATCTTCCAGTTCAAGACCAAGGAGGCTGAGCCACTGGTAGAGAAGGGACAGGTGATGGCTCGCCAGCAGTTTGCTTTGAACAACTATAAGTTCCCCGAACTGTCAACTGTACGCTGTCAACTGTCAACTGAAGAAACCGAGAGCTACGTGAAGATGGAGGCTGCCGGTACGACACTGACCATTGGTAAGTGGAGTGGTTGGATTGACTATCTGGATGTGGATGGTAAGGCCATGCTGGTGGATCGTGAGAGCATCGTTCCTGAGTTCTGGCGTGCACCAACAGATAACGACTACGGTGCTGGACTGCAGAACCGCTTTGGTGTTTGGAAGAACCCACAGATGAAACTGAAGGACTGCAAGGTTGATGGCAACACCGTGACATCGGTATTTGATATGCCTGATGTGAAGGCTACTCTGACCATGACCTATACTCTGACTGCCGAGGGTGAGGTGATTGTTCGCCAGCAGTTGGCTGCTGATAAGGAGGCCAAGGTGGCTCCGATGTTCCGTTATGGCATGCAGCTGCAGATGCCTCAGGAGTTTGATGCTATCTGCTACTATGGTCGTGGTCCGGTGGAGAACTATATCGACCGCAATTCGAGCGAGTTTATCGGCGTGTACGAAAATAAGGTTTCGAACGAGTACTTCCCTTACATCCGTCCACAGGAGTCTGGTAACCACACTGATGTGCGTTGGTTCCGCGTAGTGAATGCTGAGGGCAACGGACTGGAGTTCTACAGCAATGCACCAATGGAGGCCAGCGCGCTGAAGTTCCTGACAGAGGATCTGGACGACGGCGCTGTGAAGGACAAGAAGATTGGACGTCACTCTGGTGACCTGGTTGAGCGCCCACTGACTCAGGTGCATATCCAGCAGCGCCAGATGGGATTGGGATGCGTGAACTCTTGGGGTGCTTGGCCCAGAAAAGAGTATATGATGGAGTATCAGAATTATGACTTTACATTCGCTATCCGACCAGTGAAAAAATAAAATGAGCGCTTTTTAAGCGTTTTAAGAGCAAAGTGTAACCGCCTGTGGCTTGATTTCGGTCAAAAAGAAGCCCACAGGCGGTTATTTTATGAATTTTTAGCCAAAATCGCTTGGAGCGTACCTTATAAATTATTACCTTTGCACCGTGAAACAAAGATGGATTGATATGAAGATGAGAGAAAAAGTTACAATTTTACTGCTGGCTCTGATGATGGGGCCGGTTGTTAGCTTTGCAGAGGAAGCTCAAGTCACTAGCGAATGTGACACCACTTATATTAAGCTCGACGAGAATCGCGTGCCCATTACACATGTAAACCTGACATACGATGAACTCGTAGAGAAAGTTGGTGAATTGGAGACTATTCTGGAAACCGATGAGTTCCAGCTCTATGCTGCAGGTGAATATACTTATAAGGTAGTTGGTGGAATCGTTACATCTATGGCTATTCAGATTGCTGATGACAACAACGATAAGGTGGTTTACAATCAGATTCTGAACACACTGGCCAAGAGCAACTCGCTGAAAGATACGCATAATACAGGTGGTAACAACTACCAGTATGCCAACTTCCAGATTCAGTTTGACGATTTTGAAGGTTACGAGAAACTAACCTTCTCGGTTCTTGAGTAGATTGAGATAATACCCCAAACGGTATAATTGATAAAGAGAGAGAAGAGGGCGGGATCCACAAAGGTTCCGCCTTTCTGTTGCTCCAAACATCAGGTGCCAAAGGCGAAACAGCCACAGAATGGCTGGGATGTGGATGCCCTGGATAAAGGTGAGCAGGCGCGAATAGCCGTGCAGGTCGTTGCGAAACTCATACAGCGTGCGTAGCTGGCGTTCGGTCTTCGCTATGTAGTCGGCGTTCGATTCAAACTGAGTCATCACCACTGGATTGTCGATATGCAGTGCGGAGACGTGCTGCTGTTTGAGATGCTTGCCAAACAGTACGTCCTCATAGCCGCTCATGGTGAATCGCTCGTCGAAGTGACACCGATCGAAGGCCTCGCGGCGAATCATAAAATTGGTAGAGCGGAACGACTGATACTTGTTTTGCTGGCGTCGCTCGGCAGTATGATCTGGCTCGGCTGCTTTCTCATACTTGTAGCGCAGGTTGTGAGCCAGCTCAGGCATGTCGGCTATGGTTATTCCACCGTTGATAACCTCTGCTTGCTGCTCCATATATATATAATAGGTGTGCAGAAACTGCGGGTTGGTGATGGTGATGTCGCAATCGAGAAACAGCAACCATGGATGATGGCTCACCGAGACCAGGTAGTTGCGATTGGCAGCACTGCCGCTATTGGTGGGGCGAATTATGAAGGTGCAGTGGGGAATGGCGTTGATGGCCTCGTTGGCAGTCACGGTGTCGCCATTGGGCGAAGCATCATCGGATACAATAATCTCGTAGTTAACGTTAAGAGTATTAGCCTGTTGCGACAGAATCTGAACCAGCTTAACGCAAACTGTATTATAAGTTGGAATTAGTATGGATAATGCTTGTTTACTCATTTCTGCCTGCAAAATTAAGCATTTTCGGTTAGCTATATCAGCTTTTCTACCAAAAAATAGTTAAAAAAACAATAATTCTCAATTATCAATTGTCAATTGTCAATTATTAGTAGTAACTTTGCACCCGCTTTTACGAGTTAAGAGCATGAAATTCAAATTATTAATAACAAATTAAAGATTTAAAAAAATGGCAACAAAAATCAGATTGCAGCGCGGTGGTCGCAAAGGTTATGCTTTCTACAGCATCGTAATCGCCGACGCTCGTGCACCACGTGATGGTCGTTTCACTGAAAAGATTGGTACTTACAATCCTAACACCAATCCTGCCACAGTTGACCTGAATTTCGAGCGTGCACTGTACTGGGTAGAGACTGGTGCTCAGCCCACTGACACTGTACGTAACATCCTGAGCCGTGAGGGCGTTTACCTGATGAAGCACCTGAAGGGTGGCGTAAAGAAGGGCGCTTTCGACGAGGCTACATGCCAGAAGAAGTTCGATGCCTGGAAGGCTGACAAGCAGAATGGTCTGAACAAGATCGCTGAGGCTGAGGCTAAGGCAAAGAAGGACGCTGCTGCTAATGCCCTGAAGGCTGAGAAGGCCGTTAATGAGGCCATCGCTAAGAAGGTAGCTGATAAGAAGGCTGCTGAGGCTGCCGCTAAGGCTGAGGCCGAGGCTGCTGCTGCCGCTGCTGAGGCTCCCGCTACTGAGGAGGCTCCTGCTGAGGCATAAAGCACCATGCATATACTCGAGATACCCTCATTCTTCACACCTTATGGTGGAGAGTTCTGTCTGGAACAGGCCAAAGCCTTAAAGGCCTTGGGACATGAGGTTCGCATCCTGAGTAATGTGCTATTAGGATTTACCATCGGAGGGAAGGACTTTCTGGTCCTTCCCTCTTGTCGTTTTGAGCACGAGCGCGAGGGCATCACCATCTATCAGTCGTACCAGCGTGGATGGCCTCGCATGGTGCATCATAATGTGAAGCACTGGGTAGGGATTGTGCGCTCGATGTTTGCCGACTATGTAGCTAAATATGGCAAACCGGATATCCTGCATGCCCACTGTGCCAAATGGGCTGGCTATGCTGCCATGCTCATCAGTAGGGAGTATGGCATACCATATGTTATCACCGAACATCTGCCCAAACTGATACTGGAACCCGAATTGGGGCCTGCACCTTCGACGGCCTGGCAGGTGCCACTGCTGAAAGAGGCTTATCATGAGGCTGCCCAGGTGATTACCGTGTCGGATGAGCTGGTGGCTGAGTTGGCTGACTATTTTGGGCATGATTTTCGCCATATCACCATTGGCAATGTGGTGGACACTGACTTTTATGCATTCAAGAAACGTCGGCTCATGGATGGGCGGCGCTTCGCTTTCTGTTGCCCTGCGGTGTTTAACCATCGCAAAGGCTATGACGTGCTGTTCAAGGCCTTTGCCCTTTTGGCAAAGGTGTGTCCTGAAACAGAATTGCATATCGCTGGACGTGGTACTGATAGTAAGGACTGCCGAAAGCTGATGAGATTCTATGGACTGAAAGGCAACGTGACGTGTCATGGCACACTGGATGCCGATGGGGTGAGGCATCTGTACTATCAGTCGGATGCCTTGGTGCTGGCCACTCGCAATGAGTCGCAAGGACTGGTGATAGCCGAGGCAATGAGCACTGGCATACCTGCCATATCAACCCAAGGGGTGCCCAAGAGTATGCAGTTGGACGGTGGTTATCGTTATGTTCCAGTAGGCGATGCCGAAGCCTTGATGGTGGAGATGCAGAAAGCCGTCGGCCGACCTGTGACAGAAGAGGAAGGGCGGCATCTGGCAGAATTGGTGGAAAGGCGTTTCGCGCCAAATGTTATCGGCGCTCAGATTGCTGAAGTAATGACTGGTACATGGCCTCGTAGCTGAGGGCAATCAGTTTGTAATCGTGATGTTTCTTGACGTAGCTGATGCTGTCGGCCTTTAATTGGTTGATTTTTTGAGGATGGGCTATCAGCCACTCTAACTGGGCGCACACACTCTCATAGGTGGGCTCAACATTGATGATGGGGCGCAGACTGGTTTCATGAATCAGGTCGTATTGTTCGGGCTCGCCACCGCCCACCACGATGATGCCCTTGCTCATGGCCAGCAGCGAGTTCATGGAAGGGGTGTAGCTGTATAGTTGGTCGAGCATCACGTCGCTGCTATTCATAGACTGCTGATAGTCGGCATAGGGCAGGTCCTCCACTTTGATGATATCGCAGGAGTCGGGATGCTTGGCGGCTATGTGCTCCAGGGCGCTCAGCATGATGTCGGTGCCCTTGTACTGGCTGCGAGCCTTGTCGATGCCGATGAAGAAACGTAGGCGTTTACCATTGAACAGGTGGGTAGGGGTGTCGTTCTCTATCTCTATGGGCAACGGGATATATTCGCTCTTCTCGGGGAAATAATGGGCATAGCAAGCCTGGTATTCGTAGAGGCAGGTGGGGATTCGGTCGGCATCTTCCATCACATAGCGACAGTAGTCGCCCTTGGGCGTGTCAACATACTCATCGATAAACTGTTGTGCAGCAGGGTCATGGCGCATCTGGTTGCCGATATAGAAATCGCCATATCTGAAGGTCTTGTGGTGCAAGCCATCGTCCACCCAATACCAGTCGCAACCAAAAGCCCCCACCACCATTTTGCGGTTGTGACGGCGCAGAAAATCGTAGAAGAAATACTCTCTTTCTGCCTTTAGGCCGAAGCAGTCGGGATTGATGAGTTGCACGATGTCATAGCCTGTGAAGCGTGGCAGCAGACTAAGCATTCTGGCCATGTGGCGGATGCCGGAAAAAGGACCATCGCTGCGCCGTATATCGATGTCGCGCGGCAGATCGTGAAACATATTGCCATTGCCCACCAGTGTTACTTGATGGCCTAACTCGCGCAGACCCTTTGCCAGTAGGGTGTGCAGTGTGCTATAATCCTCAAAGAGTAGTATCCTCATCTTTCTCGCTTCATGAGTGGCAGCACCTTGACAAGGGTGGCCAAACCTAATTTACTGTTCGACAGGCGGCGGAACCACTGATATTTGGTGGTGTAGTTGCGGTCGGGGAGGGGGAACAGGCCTTCGCTGCGCAACTGGGTGATGCACTGGCGGGTGACTGCCAGTGAACGGGATAGCATGATGGTGTTGTAGAGGTAGTCCATCGTAAGCTGAGCCACTCGGCGTTCCATGGCCAACTGGTCGTTCTTGGGCAAGCGGTCTGCCAGTTGGTTCAGTTCGCGGATAACCTGATGCAAATCTGTCAGTCGTTTCTCTACATGGGGGCCATCCATGCTTGTAGTGATGGAGTTGGGACGCTTGTTGTAGCAGTATGCATTGGCTTTAGTGGGATACACCACCTCGGCGCGTATCAGCAGTTGCGGGGTGAAAAGCTCGTCTTCGTGAAAGATGCCAGGTGTAAATCGTAGATCGCTCAGTGTAGCACGACGCACCAGATAGCTCCAAGCAGCAGCGTGGATATTGTGGTGGCGCATAAAACTGGTTCCACTGGTAGGGGGCTCATCGTCGATTTCGAAGAGCACCATATCGGCATCATGGTGCTGTCGGATGAGGTTCAGACAATGGTCATAGCCCGACTTGATGAGTTGGTCGTCAGCATCCACAAATTGCAGATAGCGACCTGTTGCCATTCTGATGCCTGTATTGCGTGCCACGCTCAGTCCTTGGTGTTTCTGCCGCAAGAACAGCACGTCGTTTACATAATCGTCGAGCTCAGGCAGTGGACTGTGAGCTGAGCCGTCATCGACGATGATAATCTGTCGTTCTTCTGGTTTTAGCGACAGCGCAAGAATGCTGTCGAGGCACTCACAAAGCATCTTGGCGGGCAACTCGTAGTAGGCGATGATGAAACTCACCAATGGTGTTGTTTCCTGTTGATTTACTATCATGATGGCTGCAAAGATACGAAAAAATTTGTAGATATGTAATTTTTTGTTTACTTTTGCGTTTGTTTTTATGGAAATATGAGTAAAGAGCGCGACGATAGCTATAGTCATGTGCTGAAATACACGGGCGTTTTTGGTGGCGTGCAGGTTCTGAATGTGTTGGTGGGGCTTGTGCGCAACAAGTTCGTAGCCATGCTGTTAGGGCCTGGTGGCATGGGACTGGTGTCGCTCTTTAATACTACTGTACAGTTGCTCTCGCAAGCCACCAACTTGGGGGTGGCGACGAGTGCCGTACGTCATATTTCGGAATACTACGACGCTGGCGATGAAGTGCAGACTGTGCACTATGTGAAGGTGGTGCGAGGATGGTGCTTGCTCACCGCATTGTTGGGTATGCTGGTTTGCGTGGTGTTAGGCCCCTTTTTGAATCACGCTACTTTCTCGTGGGGTGATCACACATTGCACTTTGTGCTGCTGGCACCTGCCATTGGTATGCTGGCCATCACCGGTGGCGAGACTGCCATCCTGAAAGGTACCCGACAGCTGGGAGCGTTGGCAGTGGTGCAGATAATGGCGGCCTTGGCATCGCTGGCTATAGCTATACCTATTTATTATATGTTCAATCAAACGGGCATCGTTCCGGTCATCGTGCTGATGGCCTTTGTGACTATGTGTGCCACGCTGTGGTTCTCACAGCGTGTGTTTCCGTGGCGGTTGCGTGGCGCCAAGGGTGTATTGGGTGAAGGTATGGAGATGGTGCGTCTTGGCGTGGCTTTCACTTTGGCTGGCATAGTGGGCAGTGGAGCCGAGATGTTCGTAAGGTCGTATCTGAATGTGGTGGGCAATCTCGACATGTTAGGACTCTATAATGCCGGCTATATGCTCACCATCACTTATGCCGGTATGGTGTTCTCGGCGATGGAGAGTGATTATTATCCGCGCCTCTCGTCAGTGAATCATGATGTGCTGGCTACTAATCAGGTGGTGAACCGTCAGATGGAGGTGTCGCTGCTCATTGTGGCACCTATGCTCACAGTGCTGATAGTACTTTTGCCGATACTCATTCCGCAGCTCCTCACCAGTGAGTTTCTGCCAGTGGTGCCGATGGCTCAGGTGGCTGCGCTGGCCATGTTCTTCAAGGTGCTCACCATGCCTGTGGCATATATCACCTTAGCACGTGGTCTGGCTGTAACCTATCTGATGCTCGAAACGGTTTACTTTCTGGTATTTGTTGTTCTGGTGGTGCTGGGCTACCAGCTGTGGGGGCTGCTTGGCACTGGTGTCGCCATCACCTTAGCGCATGTGTTCGACTATCTCATGATTAATGTCTATGCCTATAAAAAATACGGCTACCGTATGTCGGCAGCCGTATCTCGATATGCTGTTGTTCTGTTTTCTCTAGGATTTCTCGCCTATGCCTGTACCATCCTTCTTGATGGCATTGCCTACTGGATAGTGGAACTTGTGGTGGTATTGGCGAGCTGCCTTTATATGGTTCAGAATCTGAAGTCGAGCTCTACATCCACAAAGTTGTGATTCTTATGAGCCGAACGCTCGTTCACCAAACCATATTCTGCATTCAGCTGCAGGTTCTTGGTGAAGTAGTAGTTCAAACCAACCTCGTACATGCTCTTTGAGGTGCTCCATTCCTTCTGTGCACGATAGGTCTGATAACGTGCTTTGGCGTGCAGCTTACCCTTTACTACAGGTACGATACCGAAGGCATACCAACCATCGGCTTTGTCGCCCTTGCTGTAGTCGATCTCGCGGATGTTGTTGCCGGCTTTGGCAGCACCCCAACCCTGGCTGTGGATATACTCAGCACGGAAGGTGTACTCATCCTTGTCGTATTCGGCTGAAAGGGCATAACGGTTTTTCTCGATGCTGATGGTCTTGCCTGTAAGAGGGTCGAGCATACCACCACGAGAACCGGTCCATCCGAAGGCACCGATGCGTACGCCCTTGATGGGCATCACCCAAACACCGCCGATAATATCCTTGCGGTTGTCCTGATCCTTAGAATTGACACCCTCACCATTGTAAACACCAATCTGGTAGTGGAACAGGCGACGGCCGTTGGCATTGGGGAACAGATCACCAGAGAACTGGATACCAATATCACGACCACCTGAAGACTTCTCACCTGTGCGATCGCCAAAAGCCGACAGGTTGTTGACTACCATGGCGTAGGAATACCAGCCCTGAGTGATGGGGTTTGTTGGGTTCTCGAAAGTGAAGGCGCGCTTGAACTGACCAGCACGAATCTTGAACTCAGGATACTTGCGCCACTCGGCATAGAGATCGACCAGCTGTACGGTGGGCTGACCAGGACCTGTAGCGTTAGTGCCCTGAATCTGGGCGCGCCAGTCGAAATCGCCAATCTTACCATCCAGGATGAAACGGGCCAGACGCAGATTGAATGAGTTGGTGTGAGCACCTTCGGTATCTTCGCCCTGATACTGCAGCATGCCGTAACCGCTGAACTTGATATTCTTTACCCATGCGGGTACCTCGATAGTGGCTTTCTCGGTAGTAGCCTGTGTTTCTTCAACTTCTGTGCTTGTTTCTGCGCTTGCAGTGCAAACCGATGCGATAAGCAGTGCAAAAATACAAGTAAATTTCTTCATAATCTCTTTTAGTTTAAATTAGTATGGCGCAAATATACGGAATAATTTGATTGCATCCAAATTTTTTTGCTCAAATGTTACTTTTAAATATTATCGCTTTGTTAGTAAAACAACATTTTCGACGTGTGGCGTGTGGGGGAACATGTCAACTGGCTGTACCTTTTCTACTTTGTAGTAGGCATCCATAGCCTGCAAGTCGCGAGCCTGTGTGGCTGGGTTGCAAGATACATAGACGATACGCCCGGGAGCTGCATTCAGAATAGTTTTCACCACGTCGGGATGCATGCCGGCACGTGGAGGGTCGGTGATGATCACGTCGGGGCGACCATGCTCGGCAATGAACTCGTCGGTGAGGATATCCTTCATGTCGCCTGCATAGAACAGGGTGTTGTCGATGTGGTTTACTTCGGAGTTGATCTTGGCATCCTCGATAGCCTCGGGCACATATTCGATACCAATCACCTGGCGAGCCTGGCGTGCCACAAAGTTGGCAATGGTACCCGTGCCGGTATAGAGGTCATAGACCAACTCGTTACCAGTCAGACCGGCAAAATTGCGGGCTACCGAGTACAGGTGGTAGGCCTGCTCGGTGTTGGTCTGATAAAAACTCTTGGGACCCACCTTGAACTTCAGATCCTCCATGAGTTCATAGATATGATCGTTGCCTTTGAATACCAGAATGTCCTGATCGCCGATGGTATCGTTGCACTTCTGGTTGTCGAGATACATCAGCGAACTGATTTGTGGGAACTTGTCGGCGATGTGCTGCAACAGACGCTGAGCCTGAGCCTCGCTTTCGGCGAGAGCTTCGGCAGATGTGCGATCATAGTGGAACTGTACTATCACCATCCACTCGCCACTGGCGCTGTTGCGGATGATGATGTCGCGCAGCAGTCCGGTCTGAGCACGCAGATCAAAGAATGACAAGCCGTTGGCTATCGCATAGTCGCGCACCTCGTTGCGAATCTCGTTCTGCAGGTTGTCCATCAACCAGCATTTCTCGATAGGCAGAATCTTATCGAAAGCACCTGTGATATGGAATCCGATAGCAGGCACATCCTTCAGACTCTGGCTCTCTTCGTTAGGTAATGTCTGAATCTGTTCCTTAGTCAGATAACGCTTGTTGGCGCATCCGAAGTCAAGCTTGTTGCGATATTCCTGAGTGTGAACGCTGCCCAGGATAGGCATAAACTCGGGTAACTCTATCTTACCGATGCGGTGCAGCTGGTCGTACACCTGCTGCTGCTTGAACTTGAGCTGCTCTTCGTAAGGCAGGTTCTGCCATTTGCAACCGCCACAAACGCCAAAATGGGCACAGAAGGGGGTCGCGCGTACATTACTATATTTAATGAATCTTACGACCTCGCCCTCGGCAAAGGAGTGTTTCTTGCGGCGAATCTGTATATCGCACACATCGCCTGGCACACAGAAGGGCACAAACACCACCATATCATTCCAGTGGAATAAACATTTGCCTTCGGCAGCCACAGCTTCGATTACCACGCTCTCAAGGAGGGGTAATGGTTTTTTGTTTCTTGCCATAATCTTTATTGTTTTCGGGTGCAAAGTTAGTGCAAATCGCGCGAAAAACCAAATTTATTCATGCGTTATAGGCTAAAAAAGTAAAAATGTAAGGTCGAGTTTGCAATTTTTGGCGTTTTTTTTTGTGTAATTGATTTAAATCTATTATCTTTGCAAAATCTAATCAAAAATAATTTATCATCAACAAATAATAAATATTACGTATGAGTCAGAAAAGAGTTTATCTCTTCGGAAATGGAAAGGCCGAAGGAAACGCAAAGATGCGTGAGGAGCTTGGCGGTAAGGGTGCTAACCTTGCTGAGATGAACCACATTGGTGTGCCTGTTCCTCCAGGTTTTACAATCACCACAGATTGTTGTAATGAGTACTATCAGGTTGGTCAGCAGAAGATTATGGAACTGCTGAACGATGACGTGATGGCTGCCGTGAAGCACATTGAAAATTTGATGAACTGCAAGTTCGGAGATGCTCAGAATCCTCTGCTGGTATCTGTTCGTTCTGGTGCCCGTGCTTCTATGCCAGGTATGATGGACACCATCCTGAACCTTGGTTTGAACGACGAGGTGGCCGAGGGTATGGCAAAGAAAACTAATAATCCTCACTTCGTGTACGACTCTTATCGTCGTTTCGTACAGATGTACGGCGATGTTGTGCTCGAGATGAAGCCCGTGAATAAGACTGATATCGACCCATTCGAGGAGATTATCGAAAAGGTTAAGAAGGAGAGTGGTGTTGTGCTCGATAAGGACCTCTCAGTAGAGGACCTGAAGAAGTTGGTTAAGCTGTTTAAGGCTGCCATCAAGGAGCGCACCGGTAAGGACTTCCCCAACGATCCTATCGAGCAGCTCTGGGGTGCTATCTGCGCTGTGTTCCGCAGCTGGATGAACGAGCGTGCCATCCTGTATCGTAAGATGGAAGGAATCCCCGACGAGTGGGGTACTGCCGTATCAGTAATGGCCATGGTATTCGGTAATATGGGCGACACATCAGCTACTGGTGTTTGCTTCAGCCGTGATGCTGCTAATGGTGAGAACCTGTTCAACGGTGAGTATCTGGTGAACGCACAGGGTGAGGACGTTGTGGCTGGTATCCGTACCCCACAGCAGATTACCAAGATTGGTTCACAGCGCTGGGCTGAGCGTGCTGGTATCTCTGAGGAGGAGCGCGTGGCCAAGTATCCTTCGATGGAGGAGGCTATGCCTGAGATCTATGCCGAGCTGAATGGCATTCAGGACAAGCTGGAGCACCACTATCACGATATGCAGGATATGGAGTTCACCGTACAGGAGGGCAAGCTGTGGTTCCTGCAGACACGTAACGGTAAGCGTACTGGTGCTGCTATGGTTAAGATTGCTATCGACCTGCTGCACGAGGGTATGATTGATGAGAAGACTGCTATCCAGCGCTGCGAGCCTCAGAAACTCGACGAGCTGCTGCACCCAGTATTCGATAAGAAGGCTTTGACTTCGGCTAAGGTTATCGCTCAGGGTCTGCCTGCTTCTCCAGGTGCTGCATGCGGTCAGATTGTATTCCATGCCGACGATGCTAAGGAGTGGCACGAGAATGGTCACAAGGTAGTGCTCGTTCGTATCGAGACCTCTCCTGAGGACCTGGCTGGTATGGCTGCTGCCGAGGGTATTCTGACCGCTCGTGGTGGTATGACCTCTCACGCTGCCGTTGTGGCTCGTGGTATGGGTAAGTGCTGCGTATCGGGTGTAGGTGCTCTGAACGTAAGCTATAAGGATAAGACTGTTGAGATCGATGGCGTAACATATAAGGAGGGTGACTACATCTCTCTGAACGGTACAACCGGTCAGGTATATGCTGGCGAGGTTCCAACAAAGGCTGCCGAGCTTTCGGGCGACTTCAAGGAGCTGATGGACCTGTGCGACAAGTACACCAAGCTGCAGGTTCGTACCAATGCTGATACTCCACACGATGCACAGGTGGCTCGCGCTTTCGGTGCTAAGGGTATCGGTCTGACACGTACCGAACACATGTTCTTCGAGGACCAGAAGATTGTTGCTATGCGCGAGATGATTCTGGCCGACAGTGTTGCCGGACGTGAGAAGGCTCTGGCTAAGTTGCTGCCTTACCAGAAGGCTGACTTCAAGGGTATCCTCGAGGCTATGGACGGACTGCCCGTTAACATCCGTCTGCTCGATCCCCCTCTCCACGAGTTCGTTCCCCACGATCTGGCTGGTCAGCAGACCATGGCTAAGGAGATGGGCGTAAGCTTGGAGGAAATCCAGCGCCGTGTTGACTCACTCGCTGAGAACAATCCTATGCTGGGTCACCGTGGTTGCCGTCTGGGTATCACATTCCCTGAGATTACCGCTATGCAGACCAAGGCTATCCTTTCTGCAGCTTGCGAGTTGAAGAAGGAGGGTAAGAACCCAATGCCTGAGATTATGGTTCCGCTGATTGGTACTATCAACGAGCTCAAGCAGCAGAAGGAAGTTATCCAGTATGCCGCTAAGGAGGTATTCGCTGAGTATGGTATCGAGGTTGAGTTCGAGATTGGTACAATGATTGAGATTCCACGTGCTGCCCTCACAGCCGATCTGATTGCTGCGGAGGCTCAGTACTTCTCATTCGGTACTAACGACCTGACTCAGATGACCTTCGGTTACAGCCGCGACGATATCGCATCGTTCCTGCCTGTTTACCTCGACAAGAAGATTCTGAAGGTTGACCCATTCCAGGTACTCGACCAGAAGGGTGTTGGCCGTCTCATCAAGTTTGCTGTGAAGGAAGGTCGTGAGGTACGTCCTGACCTGCGTTGCGGTATCTGTGGTGAGCATGGTGGTGAGCCCAGCTCTGTGAAGTTCTGCGCTAAGATTGGCATGAACTACGCATCTTGTTCTCCATTCCGCGTGCCCATCGCCCGCCTCGCCGCCGCGCAGGCTGCTGTTGAGGAGTAATCCCTTCAATCACTATAAAAAAGAACCCCGTCAAGTTTTACCTTGGCGGGGATTTTTTGTTTGTCTTGTTTATATTAATCTTTTAAGCAACCAATGGGAACCACAAATATGCCGTCTGGCCTTTGGTATGCATAAGGCCCAACTGCTGTAAGAACCATCTTAAATGAAGGCTTTTTCATTTTCGTTGTATCAATGGTGTTTGCAAGCGTATTCAATGCATCAGCACCATCGTTTATCAGCTTTTCGCCGCCAAGTTTTACCTCTATCAGTCCATACGTGCCGTTGCGGCGATGCAACACGGTGTCGCACTCAAGCCCTGAACTGTCGCGATAATGATAGAGCTTCCCATCAAGTGCTTCAGCAAATACACGAAGGTCGCGTACAGCCATATCTTCGAAGATAAGACCAAATGAGTCCAAATTGTTTATCAGGTCTTTTGGACCTAAACCTAATGATGCCGTACCAATGCTTGGGTCAACGAAATGACGAGTATCTATCCATCATTTTATTCGTTGTTGATTTTGTGCGCAAAGTTACAGATTTATATTGAATTGTCCAAATTTTTTTTGATTTTTCGGTTGTTTGTGGTGATTTTGTTCGGTCGTTTGTGAAAGTTTGGTTCGGTTGTTTGTAATTTTGTATGGGGATTTTTATTGAAAAGTGTAGTTTTGGGGTGCTAAAACTCATTGAAAAGTGTAGTTTATTTGCACTGAGTAAAATTACTCACACCACTGAGTAAAATTTTAATTTAATTCTAAATGCTTGACTATTAGTTGATTAGTGAATATAAATAACTACCAAAACTTGCCAAAGCCCATATCATAAGAGCAATGAGTATAAGTAGGATGATTAGTATAACGGCTGATTGTATAGCTTTTTGATTCACCTCCTTTGTTACGGTCACGTTGCCGTCAACAAATCCTTGAATCATCGCCATGTTCTTAGTGTTAGCGCGGTGGAATACATCAATAACGTCGCCAATAAAGAATGGTATCATACCCAATAGCACATCACGGAGTGCATTGTTGATAATGGCAAGGGTAAGGGGGATACTTTTGATGACACGAGTTGAGAAATAGATAAAAGGTACTACGCATAATATGGTTATCATATCGCCCCATCCAGGAATGATTCCAATGATGGCGTCAAGATAATAGCGATCCATGTAACGAGTGATATCGTTCATTGTCTGATAGACTTTATTGTCCATCAGACGTTTCCTTTGTAACAGTCTTTTTTCGTCTTTATTCATTTATTCTTCTTTTGAATATCACGATAGTCTGCGAGCAGGTTCCAAATGCCGTCTTCTGATAGAACTCCGCGTTTGAGGTCTGGGGGAAGTTTTCCTGCTTCATCAGCAGCAAAGTCCAATTTCCACAACTCACTACCATAGTATTTGCTGAGTTCGGCAATATCATCTTTGATAGCCTTCAGAGAATCTACAGTCCCATCCTTGATGGCAGCCAAGGCATAATTAAAACGTTGCTCCATCCACTTTATTCGCTCAATTTGTAATAGCTTGCAAATCGGGTCCTCTCTGATAATCTTTGGTGCAGACTTTCCTGCCAGTACAAGCACTTTCTTGCCATTGCGATAAATATGTAGCTGGCGAGAACGGACTACGGCAGTCAGTTCTGAATCATCCTGTATGGCTATCCATAGAGAATGATATTGACCATCCTTTTCGAATAGCTTGCGTTGCAGGTGCGAGCACATGTTTATCGTATCGATGGTTATCATACTCAATCAAACAGTTTCTTCCAAATCCACAAAAATGTTACAGCACCAACAACACAGAATACGAAATATTCTTATAATCATGTCGCAAAGATATGTATTCTCTCTGTTATATCATGTTTTTGCTCTCAAGATTAGAATACTTTACTGCTTTTCCTTTGTAAATGCGTAAACGCCCATTGTTGGCAGAATAACTAATAGCAGTAATGCAATCTCTACCAATGCGTACGACCCGAAATAATCTACCAGTGTCTGGAATTTTATGATTCCATCAACCAGCAAGACTAAAAGGGCAAACCAGCAAAGAGAAAATATAGCAGAATACTTGATTTTCCTTTTCTTCATTGTATCTCCTCCAATGCTCCTGTTTCTGAATCAATGATAAAACCACGAACTACAATATCCTTTGGTACAAGTGGATGAGTCTTGACGGTTTCTACTGTCTTACGAACAGATGTAGGTGTGTCCTTAAATCCTTCCAACCATTGGTTGAGATCAATGCCACACTTGCGGATGGTGTCGAGTGTGTCGTCTGTCACACCACGGGCAATCATCTCGTGATGGAAATGGTCATAGCTCATATGGCAGGCTCCACAATGCGAGTGAGCCACGACCATGATTTCCTCCACGCCCAGTTCATAGATGGCAACAATCAAACTGCGCATGGCAGAGTCGAAAGCTGAGATAACCAGGCCTCCTGCGTTCTTGATAATCTTTGCGTCACCATTTTTAAGACCGAGAGCCGCAGGGAGTAGTTCTGTCAGTCGGGTATCCATGCATGAAAGTACCGCCAGTTTCTTATCGGGGTACTTGTCTGTCAGATACTTTTCATAGCCTTTTTGAGCCACAAACTCCTTATTGAAATCAATAATCTGGTCTATCATACACATAATGCCTAAATACATTTAAAACTGCTGGCAAAAATACGAATTGTTGCTGACTTTTTACTATATTTGTGCGATATTTAACAAAAGTTGGTTCTCAAACAGAATATGATGTTCAAGGATAAAGTTGCCGTAGTGACGGGCGGGGCTCAAGGTATAGGCCGCTGTATCGTCGAGGAGTTTCAGAAGGCTGGTGCTCAGGTTTGCGTGATTGATAAGCAAGAAGGCGACCATTTTGTGGGCGACATTGCCGACAAGCAGATCTTGGAGCGATTTGCCCAGGAGGTTATTGCGAAGTATGGTCACATTGATTACCTTATCAATAATGCCCTGCCTATCATGAAAGGCCTCGACGAATGCAGTTACGAGGAGTTTCTGTATGCCATGAATGTAGGTGTTACTGCCCCGTTTTACCTCACTAAGCTCTTTGGTCCACATTTCGCAGAGGGAGCAGCTATCGTTAACATCTCTTCTTCTCGCGATCGCATGAGCCAACCCCAGACGGAGAGCTACACTGCTGCCAAGGGAGGTCTTGCAGCCCTTACGCATGCCCTGGCAGTCAGTCTTGCCGGACGTGTCCGTGTTAACTCCATCTCTCCAGGTTGGATAGATACAGCCTATACCATCTACGAAGGTCCCGATGCTGTTCAGCAGCCTGCTGGCCGTGTAGGTAATCCGCTTGATATTGCTAATATGGTACTCTATCTCTGTTCCTATAAGGCTGGTTTCATTACTGGCGAAAATATCTGTATCGATGGCGGTATGACTCGCCAGATGATTTATCACGGGGATAATGGTTGGAAATTAGAATTATAGACTTTCCCACAAGAAAATGTATGAGAAATCCCTGCAGGTATCCACTCTATGTATATCGGTGAAGTTGTAAATGCTTGGAAGAAATAAGGCGAGTTATCTCGAACCTGTCAATCCATAAACAAAGCGAGGAATCCCATTTCTGAGACTCCTCGCAAATCCTCTTTCGAGGCATATAGAGAGTTTCTGGAAATTATCTGCGTCCGCTGAAGTGACCACCGTTTCCGCGACTGGTGTTCATTGCTATGTGACGCTCTGAACCACGACGGTCGTTATTTGTCATATCGTGCCTTCTGTTGTGCGGAGCCGGTGCTGGTGCCTTATGATGCATGGCTGGTGCAGGATGATGCACAGCTGGCTTTGGCATGTGACGGTCAGCGTTGCGGCGATCCCACCAGATGCCGAAAACATCAGCATGTCCGTTCAGACTCATCAAGTAGTCGAGATTGATCTCGTAGACTGCCTCATACCGTGCAGCGGTGAGGTTCAACTCATAAGCCATCTTGTCGCTCAGGAACAGAGCCTCGTTCTTTGCTGCGGTATAGCTCATTGCGTTCTTGGACGAGCCAAGCGGCATAGCCGAGCGGGCCGAGATAGTCATGACCATCATAAAGTTGAGTTTTCTCAATAACCTCCTTAAGGTTCCTGAGTACAATGTGCTTGCTGCGACTGTCATTTCTAATGAGCGTGAAGTATATCAAGACGGTAAGATTACTTATATGCCTGTATATTTCGTGATGTTCATGGAAGCGGATGCTCCTCAGACCGATGAAGCAGAATATATCTTCTAAAGTTTGGATGATGAAGATGAAAAACCTATCTTCCTTTCCTATACTCTCTCGGATTTTTACCCTTCATCCTTGTGAAGAAACGAGTAAAGGATGCGGACTCAGAGAAATGCAGGCGGTAAGCTATCTGGACGATGGGGAGTGAGGTCTGCAGAAGCAGGTAGGAAGCTTCCATCAAGAGCATCTGATTGATATAGTCAACGACGGTACGGCCTGAAACCTCGCGGACAATCTGTGAGAGATAGCGCGGCGTGATGCAAAGCCTTGAGGCATAGAAGGCTACATCGTGGTGCTCAGTGAAGTGGATGGGCACGAGACGAAGGAAATCGAAAAACAGTTCCTCGATGCGCTTGGGAAACCTGCGCTCGCGGATGGTGCGTTCCTGAATGGCATTCAGTTCAAGCAGAAAGAGACCGTATGTGGTGCGAAGGCACTCGCTGCGGAAGGGATGGTCAGCAGAGAGGAGATAGCGGCGGATGATGCCCATCAGTTCCATGAGGTGGAGATTATCTTCTTCCGCAAGAGTCAATCGCGGCTCACTCAGTTCTACTGCAGGCAGGTAGGCAGCACGGATGGCGTTGCGCATTGTGGGCGACTCGAAGGCAAAATCCTTGTCGGCCACAAGGCAGATGCCGCGATAGTCATCGGAGATATCTATGACGCTTACCATCATCCCTGGGGTATATATAATAAGGTCATCTTTAGTGAAGTGAACCTCGCGACCATTGAATAGCATCGTCATCCATCCATGCAGCACGATGGTGTAGCCGTAGGCGGCAATGGTTCCCGGCAGCGCATTGGTTTCTACCAAGGAGTTGTGCGGATCGGTATCGATAATCAGCAGTTTCCCGTCCCAGTCAGGGATGGTGTCGTGGCCGTATTGCCACATCCAGGTGGCTTCCAATCTGAACATATTGCAGTCAATTGATGGTTTGCGGGTGCAAATATACAAAAAAAATACGAGTTATTTCCGTTTCAATCAATTTTTCTTCCGTTTTGGTTTACAATGGTATGAGTAATTATATGTAACTTTGCCCCCAATGACTATCAAACATTATTATTCACCTAAAATAAAACAGATTATGACAAAAGAAGAAGCATTGAAGCAGTTCGCCCAGTTAGGCGCTGTATGGTTTGGCAATAGTAAGCAACATTTCGCATTCTCGGCATACTGCCGTCTGCAGGGCTGGAACAAGTTGGCCGACAAGTGGAAGGAAGAGGCAGAGGAAGAGTGGGACGAGGCAGAGGAAGTACTGCAGCGTCTTGTAGAGCTCGGCTGTAAGCCCGCTGACTTGCAGGAGGCCATGAAGACCCAGGAGTTCCCCTTCTACGACGATCCCAAGCAGCAGATAGAGTCTGACTACGAGCCCACTGCCGTCAAGCAACTGAGCGAACTGGCAGAGGCCTTCAACGATGACTATCCCACAAAGAAACTCATTCTGAAGTGGATTGACGGCGAGAAGGATCACATGGCTTGGGAAGCACAGTACCTGAACTACATCGAGAAACTGGGCTACGAGAATTTCCTCACCGCAATGATGTAAAATGCGAGGACGCTTACGACACTTTTAAATTCATCATATTATGGAAGCATCAAAGAAAGTATTTGATTTCCTGGAGAAAGCAGGAACATTCTATCTGGCAACAGTAGAAGGCGATCAGCCACGTGTACGTCCCTACGGAGCTATGCTCTATTTCGAGGACAAAATCTATATCATGGCATTTGGCAAGACTAATGCCACACGTCAGATTGCTGCCAATCAGAAAGCGGAGATTTGCGCCTTCAAGGGCCAGACGCTTCGCATCGAGTGCGTGTTGGTGGAGGACAATCGTCCGGAAGTAGGCAAGGCACTTGTCGATAAGATGCCCGTGCTGAAACCTGCCCTCGGTGAGAATGGCGAGAACGGCGTGATGTATTATCTGAAGGATGCCAAGGCTGATTTCTTCAAGATGATGGAATTGGTAGAAACAATCAAATTCTAACAACTATCGAGTCATGAAAGAGAAAGTATTACAGGCCATGCGTGAGTTCGGTGCTCCCGTCAACGCTGGTAAGATTGCGGAAATCACAGGTATTGACCGCAAGGAGGTTGACAAGGCTTTTGCCGAGTTGAAAAAGGAGGGTGCTATTGTGTCGCCCGTTCGCTGCAAATGGCAGCCAGCTTGATAATCTCAAGGCATCGCCCCTTGGGCTTAGGCCGTTTCCCCGATTAACGGGGACATTCAAATCTTTAACGGGCGGCAAGCAAGGTGACTGAGCCTTTGGGCTGAAAGACACCGATACTTGCCGCCCCTTTTTTAACCCTATATATAAGATGATGACTAATTACGATTTTTACGCTATATTTGTGGGCTGTGGTCACGGCTGTGACCTTGCTGCCCGTATTCTGGGCAAGGCTGGCAAAAAAGTTGCAGCTGTTGAGCGCGACTTGTGGTTTGGAACCTGTACCAACTACGGCTGTAACGCCAAGATCATGCTTGACGGGCCCTTCGAGCTCACCACCGCTATGGAGAACTATCTCAAGGTGGGCGTGTTTGACAAAGTGCCTGAGATTAACTGGGAGAAACTGATGCAGTACAAAATTCCCTTCATCGATGCCTACAAAGCTGTGGCAAAGCCCATGATGGAGCAAAGCGGCTGCACCTGTATTCAAGGCCATGGCCGCCTGAAAGATGCCCATACCGTTGTAGTCGATGGCAAGGAATATACTGCTGAGTACATTATCCTCGGCCCTGGTCAGCGTGACGACAAGCTCGACATTCCCGGCAAGGAATATATCTGCGGCAGTCGCGACATGCTCAGCCTCGAAAAGATGCCCCAACGCATCGTGTTCATCGGCGGCGGTATCATTTCGATGGAGTTTGCCTCGATGGCTATTGACATGGGCCGACAGGTAACCGTCATCGACCACGGTGACCATACCCTGAAAGCATATCCCAGAGAATATGTCGATGAGGTGGTAGCCCGCATGGAGAAGAAGGGCGCTCAGTTCAAATACTGTGAAGATGTTTGCGCCATAGAGAAGACCGCCACAGGACTGCTTGTGAAGACTCAGAAGGGATTTGAGGTGGAGGCCGACTATGTGCTTCAAGCCACGGGCCGCCCTGTGAACTACGAGAACATGGGTCTCGAAGCTCTTGGCATCGAGGCCGGTCCGCGAGGCATCAAGGTGGACGACCATATGCGTACCTCAGTTAAGAACATCTTTGCCACAGGAGACGCCGTCGATAAACGCATCCCCAAACTGACACCTACGGCCTTTTTCGAGAGCCAGTATATCGCCGACCTGCTGTTAGGCAAGACCACCGCCCCCATCTGTTATCCTGCCGTGCCAAACCTCGTGTTCACCTTTCCTCGTATTGCTCAGGTTGGTATCAGTCTCGACGAAGCCCGCAAGGAAGACAAGTATCGCGTGGCAGATGTGCCTTACGGACAGGCCTTCCTATTTAATACGCACAATGAGGCAGAAGCCAAGATCGCATTTATCTTCGACAAAGAGAGCGACTTGCTTGTGGGTGCTGCCGCCATCGGTTCGGATGCCGGTGCATGGATAGATGTTCTCTCACTCGTCATCTTCAACAAGATGACTCGCGATCAGTTCGCCCATTACATCTATGCCTTCCCTACCACTACTTGTGGTCCACTGATGATGCTCGGACAAGTCTGGTAAGCCATCACAGGAAAAAGAGATGAAGAAAGCAATCTGTTTTTTTTGTAGTCTGTTGGTGATGCTGCCGATATGTGGTAACAATGTGGCAGACTTTCCAAAAGTTTCAGAAAAGGCCCAGACCGATTGGTTCCCCTTAGGTGAGGCCACGATTTGCACCGATGCAGGAGATTATAAAGTGGTGAACATTGCCGCCCAGATGCTGGCAGACGATGTGGAACGGGTTACGTCAGCCCGTTCCAATATAGTGTCGGCAACGTCCCTCAAAAAACTACCTCATGGAGCAACGGTTGTTGTTGGCACTGTAGGCCACAGCCGCATCATCGATGAGTTGGTCAGACAGAAGGCTATCGATGTGTCAGCCATCAAAGGCAAATGGGAATCGTATATCATCACTACCGTCAACCGTCCCAGACAAGGGCAACTTCTTGTCATTGCGGGTAGCGACCGGCGAGGAACAGCTTTCGGCTTGACAACACTGGGCGAGGCCATCGGTGTGTCACCCTGGTACTGGTGGGCTGACGTGATCCCTCAACACAAAAAAGCAATATATGTAGAGCCTGGCACATGTGTTCAGGGGGAGCCTTCAGTGCAGTATCGAGGCATCTTCATCAACGACGAGCGTTTTGGCGGTTGGGCGCGATGGGCTGAACAGAAACACGGCAAGGTGGGTCCTGAGACCTACAAGCGAGTCTTTGAGCTGCTGCTGCGCCTGAAGGCCAACTATCTCTGGCCTGCCATGCATCCAGGCACCCAGGCTTTCAATGATGATCCAGAGAATGCACGACTGGCTGATGACTATGCCATCGTGATGGGATCTTCGCACTGCGAGCAGATGCTGCGGAACAACGAAGGTGAATGGAAAGCTGTGGAGCAGAGACACCCTGGTACACTCGGTGACTTCAACTACATTACCAATCGCCAGACGATGCAGAACTACTGGGAGACGCGTGTCAAGACCAACGGACGATACGAGAACACCTATACACTCGGTCTGCGCGGCATCCACGACTACCCGATGGAAGGTGCCAATACTACAGCCGAGCGCGTAGCACTGATGCAACAGGCTATTGATGACCAACGGGATATGCTGCGTCGCAACATCAAGAAGCCTATCGAGGAGATTCCGCAGGTGCTCTGCACCTATGAAGAGGTGCTTGAGGCCTATCATAATGGGCTGAAAGTGCCAGAGGATGTTACACTACTCTGGAGTGACGACAAGCACGGTAACTGCCGAAACCTATGCAATCCGGAAGAGATGAAGCGCAAGGGCGGCGCAGGCATCTACTACCACCTCTCCTATCATGGCGACCCCGCCAGTTGGATTTGGCTCAGTCCGCTCTCAACAGCCTTTCTGAGCACGGAACTGACCAAGGCCTATACCTATGGTGCCCGCAAGATCTGGGTGTTCAATGTGGGAGACATCAAACCAGCCGAGAAGGAAATCTCGTTTGTGATGGATCTGGCTTGGGATATCAATCGCTGGAAGCCCTCCGAGGCTCACAACTATATCAAGTATTGGGCCGCAAAGACCTTCGGCAACGAGGTGGCGCAGGAGATTGCCGACATTCAGGCTGACTACTATCGCTTGCAGGCGGCAGGAAAGGATGCACACGTGTGGTTCGTCGATTACAGCGCAGAGCAGATTGAGCAGCGCATTGCGGAGTGGCGCGCCCTGAAGGCACATGTTACCGAACTGGCTTCACGCATCCCGGAATCACTGAAGAATGCCTACTTCGAACTCGTCTGCTATCCCGTCTGTGGTGCTGCGACAATCAACGAGTACCAGTTATTAGCGCGTCGCAGTATGGTAAGAGCAACAGCTGGCGATAGTATCGGAGCGATGGCAGATGCCAACAGAGTGAAGCTGATGTTCGACAGTCTCAATGAGTTGACGCGTCATTACAATGAGGATATCCTTGATGGTAAATGGCAGCAATTCTTCAACTGGCAACCCTACCATTGGTTCCGCTCTGAGAAGATAGAGCAGCCTGTGGCTACACCCGAACTGATAACGCAGGCGAAAAACACTCCTCAAGCACGTTTCCTCTCTGTCAGCGAAACTTTGTCAAGCAAGGGTGCCATCATTAATAGTGATGCCGATGTAGAGATGCCTTTATGGATAGAGGCGCTAACACCCATCCACAATTTCTCCAAGGAAGCCAAGGACAACGAGTTCTGCCAGGTAAAAACAGAGAATGACAGTTTTGTGGCCTCAGCTACACCTATTAATAATGTATGGCATGCGCCTTACGTAGGACCGATGTGGAGTTGTGTAGGAACGATACACCTCAAGAAGGGCGAGAATCATCTTTACATCACCGATCTGAAGGCAGATGCCCGCATCGACCAGATTTTCCTCGGGCTCTATCCGCCGTTCGTCAAGGAGCCTCGTCAGCGCATTCCTGCTTCGCACTATCAGAACAAACAAGGAGGTATCCAGCGTATAGAAGGCTTGGGATATACCGATGGCGTACTGGTTCTGCCATTCGACACACCGTCGTATCAGCAGGAGAACATAAAGGCAGCTCCATACACAGAATATGAACTCGACTTGCAGGCCGGCGATGCCACTATAGAAATCCGTACGCTGCCTACGCTGCATGTGTATGACGGCAGGGACATCCGCTATGCCGTTCAGTTAGGTGATTCTGCTCCTACCATCTTCTCTATCCACGAGGGCGACTTCACAGCCGAGTGGCGCTGGAATGTGCTTCGCGGCTATGCCTCGCGCAGCATCCCCGTCTCAGAGACTGGTCATCAGCGGTTACGTATCTATCTCCTCGACCCTGGCATAGTGCTACAGGAAGTATTGATTCATGCTCAGAAATAAGAACTCTGGAGTGGTGCATACCGACTTGCTACGTCAGGGACTTATCGACGACCCTTATATCGGGTTGAACGAACGGAAGGTGCAATGGGTGGACAAGGAGGACTGGGTCTATTTCGGTTGAAGACTCTGACGGTATTCGCTGGGCGACTGGCCAAGATGCTTGGTGCAGTAGCGGCTGAAGTAGGAGAGCGACGTGAAGTTCATCAAATCGGCTATCTGAGTGAGTGACAGGCGTTCATCATTCAGATAGTCTTTTAATATAGGTATGGTATGACGGTCGATGTATGAGGTGACACTGTGTCCTGTCACACGTTTGATGGTGGCAGAAAGATATTTTGGCGATACGTTCAGACGCTCGGCATAGTAGCTCACATCACGTTCCGTTCGGCTAATGCCAGTAGCCAGCAGTGCCATCATTTGTTTCACGATGTAGGCTGTGCGGTCTGTCTGTGTGTCTGTTGCATCACGCTGGGCGTGGGCCTCGAAGATGTCGTACATCATCGTCAGGCAGAGACTGCCCATCAGTTCACGATAGAACTGCAGATGGCGGTCGTCCATGCGGTCGCGCAGACGATGAAAGTCAGCCAACAGATGCTTTGCCTGCTCGTCTGAGAGTTTGATGATGGGGTTTTGATTCAGTGAGATACTGCCGCCGATGCTGTAATTGTTTGACGGCAACAGGTTCTGCAGAAACTGATAATCAGCAGCAAACCACACTGCTTGCAAGTCTTCATGTGCCGCTAAATTGCTGATACGATCAGGTGTAGGTATCACCACCAAATCGTTCTTGACAATGTGGTAGCAATGTTCGTTGAACACAAAACTTGCCTCGCCTGCCAAGCAAAGCATATGCATGCAGGTGTGACTCAACTCATAGGAATTCATCCCGTAGAAGTCTGTGGAATATTGAAAATCTGCCTTCATGACCGACAAAATTGCGATTAAGCGAGCGCAGAAAGCTTGCTTTTTGCCGAGCATGAGCAAGTTCGCGCAGTTTTACTGCGCAAAATTACACATTATTTTATATATAAAAGAACGATTTAGGCAAAAAGTGAAAATTGTGAAGTAATTTGTGAAACAAAAGTATCAGGAAATCGTCGTAACTTTGCGCCCAGTTAGAAACTGGTCGCGAAACTCGGCGGCGCCTCAGCAATTGGAGCGAGCTCCATTGCGTTCGGCTTGCACGAGCTTTGCATCCAAATTCAAAAGTATATTTAAAATGAATATCAAAAGTATCATCACAGCCGCCATAGCATTGCTGATTTCCACAGCTTGCAGCGGTGGCGCAAAACAGGAGAAAGTTATGAACAAGGATGGTAAAAGTTTGGTAGTATTCTTCTCACATGCGGGAGACAACTACTCAGTAGGAAACATTGAGGTAGGTAACACGAAGATTGTGGCAGACTACATCACAGAAGTGACAGGTGCAGAGCAGTTTGAAATCGTTACCCGCAAGTACGACGGGATGGCTTATACACCGCTCATCAATCTGGCAAAGGAAGAAGTTAAAAACGGTGAGTTGCCTGAATATGAAGGCGACATCGACCTAAATAAATACGACACTGTGTTTATCGGTGGCCCCGTATGGTGGGGCACTTATCCTCAAGTAATGTTTACCTTCTTCAAGAAGCATGTTAATGACCTGAAGGGCAAGACCGTCATTCCTTTCACCACCCACGAAGGTTCTGGATTGGCCAACTGTGTGGAGGATGTGAAGGAATCATTCCCTGGGGCAAATGTCACCAAGGGCTTCAGCATCTACGGTCACGAGGTGCGCACAGAAAAGAAAAAGGTCGAGAAGTGGCTTAATAGTTTAGGATATTAATAACGAAGATTATGGAGTATATTAAACTATCAAACGGTGTCAAGATGCCGACATTGGGCTACGGTGTGTTTCTCGTAAGCCCTGACGAGTGTGAGCGTTGTGTGAGCGATGCTTTGAGTGTAGGCTATCGCCTGATTGATACGGCACAGGCCTACCAGAATGAGGAGGGCGTTGGCAATGCCTGGCGCAAGAGTGGCATCAAGCGCGAAGATTTGTTCCTTGTAACAAAGGTCTGGATATCCAATGCTGGTGAAGAACAGGCTGCCAAGAGCATCGATGAGAGTCTGCGTAAGTTGCAGACGGAGTACATTGATTTGTTACTCATCCATCAGGCCTACAGCGACGTGTTCGGCTCATGGCGGGCGATGGAGAAAGCCTATCGTGCAGGCAAGGTTCGTGCCATCGGTGTGAGCAACTTTCAGGCAGGCCGTTTCTTCGACTTTGCCCACTATGTAGAGCTGAAGCCTATGGTGAACCAGCTGGAGTGCAACACGCTTTCTCAGCAGACGGGCATTGAGCCGATTCTTGGCGAGTTTGGCACTAAAATGATGGCATGGTATCCACTCGGTGGACAAGGAACAGACGGCATTGTGAAGAACGAACTGCTGACTACTATCGGCGCCAAGTATAATAAGACTGCCGCTCAGGTCGCTCTCCGTTGGCTCACCCAGCGTGGCATCGTGGCTATTCCAAAGTCGAGCCATAAGGAGCGCATGGCGCAGAACATCGACATCTTCGACTTCTCGCTGAGCGACGAGGAGATGGCTCATATAGCTAAGATGAACCAGCACGACGCAGGCACCAGAGATTTCGGCGACCCACAGTTTGTGAAATACTTAATTCAGAATTACGGATAATAAAAAAAACAACTATGTTAGGAAACTTTTCTTATTACAACCCCACCAAACTGTATTTTGGTGATGAGTCTTTGAACTTCCTCAAGGACGAACTGAAGGGCTACGGCCCAGTGGTGCTGCTCAACTACGGCAGTGGCAGTGTAAAACGTAACGGCATCTACGACCAGGTGGTGGCTATCCTCAAAGAGGCAGGCAAGACCATTGTTGAGAACCCTGGCGTGATGACCAATCCAACCTTAGAGAAACTGCATGAGGGCGTCAAGATTGCCCGCGAGAACGAGGTAGATTTGATCCTTGCCCTTGGCGGCGGCAGCGTTTGCGACTACTCAAAGGCCGTGGCTGCATCTGTCTATTATGAAGGCGACTACTGGGACAAGTTCTGGCTGAAGCAGGAAAATCCCGCTAAGGACCAGAGACTGCTGCCTGTGGGCTGTATCCTGACGATGGCTGGCACAGGCTCTGAGATGAACGCCGGCACTGTGATTACAGATGCAGAGCATACTTTCAAGGTGGGGCATGTGTTCGACAGTCGTCTGATGCCTAAGTTCTCTATCCTCAATCCGAAGTTCACGATGACCGTACCCGAGAACCAGATGAAAGCGGGTATCTACGACATTATGAACCACATCATGGAGCAGTACTTCTCGGACTTCGATGACAATACCAGCGACTACCTCTCTGAAGGACTGATGCGTTCTGTCATCCACAGCAGCCGCATCGCTGTAAAGAATCCTCAGGACTACGAGGCACGCTCGAACATCATGTGGACAGCCACATGGGCACTGAACACCCTTATCGGGCTGGGCAAGCAGCAGGACTGGATGGTTCACATGATTGGTCACAGCGTGGGTGCTTGGACACATGCCCCCCACGGCTATGCGCTGGCATCTGTCTCAATGGCCTACTATCGCCGCGCCATGCAGAACGGTCTGTCTAAGTTTGTGCGCTTCGCCAAGAACGTGTGGAATATCCAGAGCAACGGAATGACCGACGAACAGATAGCCGAAGCTGGTCTGCAGGCCCTGAAAGCCTGGATGCAAGAGATAGGTCTGCCCTTGACCATCAGCGAGCTGGGTGCCACTGAAGATATGATTCCTGGCATCACCGAGGGCACCATCTGCTATCCCGCCGGTTATCTGAATCTGACGAAGGAGGACGTGAAGGAGATTCTGAAGGAGAGCATGTAACATGAAACGAATCGCTTTATTTATAATCGCAATGATGATGATGGCAACAGCAGATGCACAGACGTTGACTGAGCGTTAAAAGGGATTGGCAGCATGTGCCTGCCTCATGGCACAGGGTGATATGAATCGTTTGGAGCCTACCGTGCGTATGGCTCTCAACAAGGGCGTAACCATCAACGAACTGAAGGAGGCCTTCTCGCAACTCTATGCCTATACCGGCTTTCCACGTTCGCTGAATGCACTTGGCGTGCTGAGCAAGGTGTTGGACGAAGGCAAAGCCAACAAGCAGCCGGAATGGCAAGAAGGCAAGCCTTGGAAGCGTCCTGCAGAGTGGGATGATGCTAAGAAGGCTTACGAACTGGGCGTGAAAAACCAGACACAACTCTCAGGAAAGCCCTTTAACTATGAGTTCTGTCCGCAGGACGACTACTATTTAAAGTCACATCTCTTTGGTGACATCTTCGCTGGCGACCAGCTCTCTGCTGCAGATCGCGAGATAGTAACCGTAGCAGCCCTGAGCGGTCTCGATGGTGTTGCTCCACAACTGGCTGCCCACAAGCAGGGCGCCGTGAACATGGGCAATAGTCAGGAACTGGTCGATGAACTCTGCACTTGGCTCTGCAACGAAGGTTACACCCTGAACACCAAGTGGCCCAAGGGCGAGCCTAATCCTTACGGAAAGTATTTCATTGGTCAGAGCTATCTGGCTGATGTTGGTGGTGGTGTGATGAACGTCACCTTCGAGCCTTGCTGCCGCAATAACTGGCATATTCACCACAAGCAGGTGCAAGTGCTCATCTGCGTTGCAGGGCGCGGCTGGTATCAGGAATGGGGCAAGGCTCCCGTTGAGATGACTCCCGGCACTGTCATCGCCGTACCCGCAGAAGTCAAACATTGGCACGGCGCACAGAAAGATTCATGGTTCCAGCATCTCACGTATCATAAGGATGTTCAGGAAGGGGCCAGCAACGAGTGGTGCGAGCCAGTAGATGATGACACCTACAATGCACTGTAGAAAATTTACTTTCCCAAGAACTCCGAGGGCGTGATGCCGACGATGCGCTTGAAGAGACGGGTAAAATGATGGGGGAAATCGAATCCGAGCAGGCGGGAGGTCTCGCTGATGTTGTGGCCGTTCATCAGCAGGCTCTTGGCCTGGTTGATGACGTAATTGTGGATGTAACCAATGGCTGTGCCACCAGTTGCCTTGTGGACAATATCGCCAAAATAACGTGGCGAATAAGCCAGTTCGGAGGCACACCAGGCGACGGTTGGCAAACCCTGGGATAGTTGACGATTCTCGCGGAAATAGGTTTGTAGCAGGTTGTGAAAGCGCTTCAGCAGGTCAGTCTCTCCCTTGTCCTTTTCGAACAGCTGGCGCTGATAGATGCGGTTGCAGTATTCCAGTATAAGGCGCAGATAAGCCAGCAGCACATTTCTCAATGACGGTGAGTCCTCGTGCGTCTGCAACTCTTGTCGCATCAGAGCCACCAACTGCGTGATGCAGAGCCATTCGTCGGGCTCCATGCGCAGCGAACCATCAAAGAAATACGAGAAGAACTGATAGCGGTCTATCTGGCGTTCCAGTTCAGTGCCGTTCAACAGTTCGGGCGACCACAGCAGCACCCAACCACATAACGAGATGCGTTCGCCGTTGTCCTCCAGTCCACCGATCTGTCCTGGTTCCACTGCAATGATAGAACCATCGCTCACCTGCCATTTCCGCATGCCGTATGAGAGATTACGGGGGAACTGCCGCTGAATGAACAGCCCATACACGCCATAGTTGTTCAGACTGTGACGGAAGGGTGCCAGCTCGTCGTAATGGATGATGCTAATTAATGGGTGCAACACTGGTGCATCCACAAAACGAGCGTAGTCGTTAGGAGTTTCAACCTTCAGAATATTCTTCATGTCGGTGGCAAAGGTACGCAAAATAGTCTAATAATGGTAGAAATTTAATGTTTTTTTAGCGCTTTCTGCGAAATTGGTATATAATCAGCCAATTTGTGTAATACCTATATTATATATTGTTCGTACCTTTGCAGTCGAAATGAGAAAAGTATTATTGCTAAGTCTTATGATAGCAGCAAACGGTTTCGCTCAGGGTGTGATTGATGTGCACTCACACCTCATCACTCCTGAGTTTGTGTCATCACTTGAAAACGAGGGACGACTGATGGACGAGGGATTCCCCTTGCCAAAGTACAATGTGAAGAATCATCTCAGATGGATGGACGAGGCTGGTGTGGAGACGTCGGTGTTGACATTGGCGGCTCCACAACCTTCGTCTGCAGAGGTGGTGAGACAGACCAATGAGGCTGCCGCTATGATTGTCCGCATTGCTGAGATTGAGGTCTATCCGCAGTATATGAAGGAATATCTCGCCTTTGCTAACGAGGTGGATCGCCTGAGTATAGAGCGCGAGCCTGGTGTCATCTGCCTGTATCCCATGCAGAGTGTTGAGGACTCATGCCAGATTCGCATCCTCGAAATCTATGCCTCCGATGAAGCCTATCAGCAGCACCTGAAGACCGATCACTTCCAGAAGTACAAGCAGGGCACACTCCACATGGTGAAAGACCTCAAACTGCCCACCATGAAGCCACTCGACCCAGAGACAATGAAACTGATATTCAAAAAACAAAGATAAATGATGCATAAGTATTTATTATTTTTAGCCGGCATGCTGTTCTGCAGCTGTTCTGCAGACAACGAAGCGAAAGCAGAAACACCTACTATGAATAAAATTTATATCACTATCGATGGACAAACGCAAAGCGCGACACTTGTGGACAATGATGCCACACGCGAGTTGGTTGCTGCACTTCAGAATGCACCCATAACAGTGACTCTCAACGACAACGATTTTGAGATATGGGGTTCTTTAGGCAAATCGCTGACAACGAAAAACGAGCAGATGACAGCCCAACCCGGAGACATCGTTCTTTATAACGGCAGCAACATATGCATCTTCTACGAGTCAAACTCTTGGAGCTATACTCGTTTAGGACATATCGACGGACTGTCAGAAAATGAGCTTCGCACATTCCTCAAAGCAGGCGAAAGCAACATCAGTGTGACACTTTCGCTTACTTCAAGTACGACCGCCATCAAGAGCGTCAATGGTAATCGTTTGAAAAATGGAGATTATTATTCTCTGAATGGCGTGAAAGTGGAGAACCCTTCAAAAGGTATCTATATCAAGAACGGTAAAAAAGTTATATTATGAGAACAATAATCATCACAATGCTGCTGGGCGGAATGCTCGTAGCATGTAACAACAAACAAACTATTAATAACGATATGGAACAGAAGTTAGAATTGACGCAGGAGTGGGATAAGGTGTTCCCGCTGAGCGAGAAAGTGAACCACCGCAAGGTGACGTTTAAAACACAGTATGGCCTAACACTAGCAGCAGACCTCTATACGCCTGCGGCGAGTGAAAAGTCAAAAGTTAAAAGTGAAAAGTTGCCTGCCATTGCGGTCTCTGGTCCCTTTGGTGCCGTGAAGGAGCAGTGCAGTGGACTCTATGCCATGAAGATGGCAGAGCGTGGTTTCGTGGCGCTGGCTTTCGACCCTTCATATACGGGTGAGAGCAGCGGTGAACCGCGTCGAACGGCTTCGCCCGACATCAATACCGAGGACTTTATGGCTGCGGTCGATTTCCTGTCGAAACAGGACAATGTGGATGCCGAACGTATTGGCATTATCGGTATCTGCGGTTGGGGTGGCATCGCACTGAATGCTGCCGCCGCTGACACTCGCATCAAGGCAACTGTAGCCTCTACGATGTATGATATGACTCGTGTCAGTGGCAACGACTACAACGATGCTTTCGACAACGAGCAGTGGCGTCATAGGAACCGCGAAAACCTTTCAAAGCAACGCCTCACCGATCCCAACGCGATGGCTGGAGGTGTGTTGGATACCGTGCCCCCACAGGCACCCAACTTCGTGCACGACTACTACGACTATTACAAGACCCCACGCGGCTACCACAAGCGCTCCGGCAACTCTAACGACGGCTGGCGCGTCATCGGTACACAGGCCTACGCCAACAGCCGCTTCCTGTACTACATCAACGAAATCCGCTCTGCCGTTCTTGTGATGCACGGTGCCGATGCACACTCACGCTACTTTGGCGAGGCTGCCTATCACTATATGGTGGATGGCAAAGCCGATGGTTATAAGTTTGTTGGCGAGCCAAATCCCAACCCCGAAAACAAGCAGCTGCTCATCATCCCCGATGCCACCCATTGTGACCTCTACGATGGCGGCTACGAGGAAAAGGCAGGTCAGGGTCAACCCAAGAATATGATTCCCTGGGACACGTTGGCAGAGTTTTTCGCCAAAAATTTGAAGTGAGATGATTGAAATTCGAGAAGCTACAAAAAGTCAGGCTGAAGAGATTGCACGCCTGATAATGACGGCCATGACGGCCGACTGTTGCCTGTATTTCTGTGGCGAAGGCCATGGACAGGAGGATATGACCGCCGGTCGAGCCGGCTCACGCTCGGCCGAGCAAGCAAGCTTGCACCGCTCTCGCTTACTGGCAGCCTTTCTGAAAATGATGACGATGCTTGTTGAGCGTGAAGATTCGCAGTATAGCTATCGGAATGCGCTGGTGGCTATGGATGAGGATAGGGTAGTGGGCACCTCTGTCAGTTATGATGGAGGGTGCTTGCATGAGCTTCGTCGTGCCTTTATCGAGGCTGCCAAGGAGTATCTGGGCAAGGATCACTCGGGGATGGATGATGAGACACAGGCGGGCGAACTGTATCTTGATTCACTAGCCGTGCTCCCGGAATATCGTCGTCGGGGTATTGCTCGACAACTGCTGATGGCAACCAAGCAGCGGGCCAACCGCTTGGGGTTGCCATGTGTGGGGCTTTTGGTAGATAAGGATAATCCCGTGGGTGAAGCATTATACGCCTCGGTTGGATTCCACTATGTGAATGATAGCCAATGGGGCGGTCATCCCATGAAACATCTTGTATTAGTTTGAGACAGAAAGAGAGCTGAACTGAGAAATCAGACTGATGATATGGTATATCGCAAGCGATGTTAGTTAAATACTTATAAAAAAACATCTTAATCGCTTGCGATATTTCTTTTTATGCTTACCTTTGCACCGCAAATACAAATATAATGTCTAATATACTGTGATATGAAGAAGATTATGGTTATCGACGGCGGTCCACGTAAAAACATGAATACGGCCGCTATGTGTGAGAAATTTGCCGAGGGCGCTCGTGCAGCTGGTGCCGAGGTGAAAGTGGTTCGCCTTTATGGAATGGATTTCAAGGGTTGCATGTCGTGTATGGCTTGCAAGCTGAAAAACAAAGCTAGTAACATCTGTAAGTTTAAGGATGCACTGACCCCAGTGCTGGAAGAGATTGCAACAGCCGACGGACTGATGCTGGCATCGCCTATTTATTTTGGTGGCGTTACTGCCGAGATGCATGCTTTCCTGGAGCGATTGGAGTTTCCTTGGCTCTCGTACAACGATTATAGTCTGACGGCTCCAAAGAAGATGCCTGTGGTGCTGGTTGAAACAATGAACGGCACACCCGAGCAGAACAACAGTCAGGGTTACGGTTCTAAGGAGATGTGTATTGCTGCCGCATTAGGTCAGCCCGAGAAGTTGGTGGCCTACAACACCTGCCAGGTGAAGAACTACGACAACTACGAGTTGGCCGGATTCTCGAAAGAGGGTAAGTTGCAGTGGCGTAACGACAACTGGGAGAACGACCTGCAGAAAGCCTACGAGGCTGGCAAACGTATGGCTGAGGCTTAATTTTTTTTTAGAATAGGAATTTCTTAATAGATAGATGAATAATGCATAACGAATTACGACTCGATAATCAGGTGTGTTTCCGCTTATATAGTGCGTCTCGATTGATCATCCAGGCTTACACGCCGATGCTGAATCAGCTGGGTATTACCTATCCTCAGTACCTGGTGCTGATGGTGCTTTGGGAGAAGGACTGTCAGCCCGTGAACGACATTGCACATCGCTTGCTGTTAGAGACAAATACCGTTACACCGTTGCTGCAGCGCATGGAGAAGTTGGGTATTGTTCAGCGCCAGCGTGGTAAGGAGGACAAGCGCCAGCAGTTTGTGTCGCTCACCGCCAAAGGTAAGGCCATGGAGGAGCAGGCTTTTGAGATTATCCCTGCCGGTATGGGCGATGAGTTGAAAGCCTGTCCGCTGCAGTTGGAAGATTACGCGCGTTTGGCATCAGATTTAGACACTATTATCGATGCACTAAAAAAGAAATAATTGGATAAGATATTAGCCTTAATAGTTCGTATAGTGGTGTGGATGTCGGGCTTTGTTAAGCCGCTTTCACGCCTGGGGGTATGTCGGTTTGCCAGTTACAAAAAGGGGCAGCCGCTGAAGATACTGCTTGTTGGTTACAACGGTGCCCGAAACACTGGTGCCGATGCCCGTGTGGTGGCACTCACCCAGCAGCTGGAGCAGGCGTTGGGAGCCGGAAAGAGCGAGCTGACGGTGATGACACTCGACACCGACAATGTGAGCGGTTATTTCACCCCAGCAGTGCGCCTGTGGCACTTCACCACCTTTTTTCTGTTTTCGTTGCTGCGGGCCTGCAGCACCCATCACGTAGCCGTCCTGTGCGAGGGCTCGACGCTGACGCCTACCTTTGCCGAGGCACTCTGTGTGTTCTACTGCGAGGCAGCCGGTATTATGCGTCGCCAGGGTAAGCCCTGTATAGCCTACGGATCGGAGGTTGGCAAACTGAGTGGTTGGCTGGCCAGGTTGAGTAGTGATATGTGCCGTGACACCTATTTCATGGTGCGCACCGACGAGTCGCTGAAAAACTTGCAGGCACTTGGTTTGAAAGGTCATGTGGGTACCGATACAGCCTGGACATTCGATAGTAGCGAAGGCGAGCAGTGGGCTCGTCGGCAGCTGATGCAGGCAGGGTGGGACGGCAAGCAGCCCCTGATGGGTGTAGCGCCGCTGAACCCTTATTGCTGGCCTGTGCGCCCATCGTTGTGGCGCTGGCTGAAGGCCGTTGTTACCCGCGATTTCTCGCAGCAGTATGATAAGTTCTACTTTTTCAGCGACACGCGCGAGCGCCGCCAGCAGTTTCAGCGCTATCTCTCGGCGATGACAGCAGCCACCAATCAGTATGCCCAGGCGCATGGCGCTTTTGTGGTGATACTGGGCATGGAGCAGTTGGATGCGCGTGTGTGCTACCAGCTGGAGCAGCATGTTGATGCGCCCCATGTGGTGTGCACCTCCAAAACCTATAATGTGTTTCAGATGACTGCACTGTTGCGCCAGCTCAGCATCCTGCTCACGTCGCGCTATCATGCCTCGGTGCTCAGTATGGAGCAGGCATGTCCCATCGTGGCCGTATCTATCGATGCCCGCCTGAATGGGGTGATGCGCGAGGTAGGACTGGACGAGCATTATCTGCACCATGCTGACGATGCCGACCTGGAGCGCCACATCATAAGCTCGCTGAAAATGGCCGACGACCATCAGCAGGACATCAAACTGCAAATAGAACGCCAACTGGCCAATTACAAGAACAAGACAATGGCGATGAGCCAATTCTTTACAACATGGTTAACCAAACAATATTTGTAACAGGTGCTACAGGCTTGCTGGGCACAGAGGTTGTGTCGCACCTGTTAGCTACAACTGATGATAAGATTTATGTGCTGGTGCGAGCCAGTGCGGCTGCCGAGGGTGCCAACCGACTGCGTGCCCTTTGGTGGGATGATGAGGTGCTGGCCCATGCCGTGGGCGAGCGTGTGCTGCCTGTGGTGGGCGATATCACAGCATCGCTCAAGGGTGTGATTCCTGCCGATGTCACTCATGTGATACATTGCGCTGCCGAAACAGGCATACAGAAATCCTACGATGAGCTGTGCCGCATCAATGTCGAGGGCACCCGCCAGGTGGTGATGGCTGCTCAGGCCTTGCCCCATCTCAAGCGTTTCACCCATGTGTCAACGGCTTATGTGGCAGGCACTCACAGCGGACGCATCATGGAGGAAGCCCCTCTGCCCACCAGCTTTTATAGTAACTACGAGGCGTGCAAGGCACAGGCCGAAACGGTGGTGCGCACATCGTCGCTGCCTTTCACCATCTGTCGTCCAGGCATGGTGGTGGGCAATAGTCGTACGGGCCGCACGCGCAATTTCAATACCATCTATTTTGCCTTGAAACTCATTCTGCAAGGCAAGATGCTGGTGATGCCCTGTAGCCGCCAGCAAACGGTGAATGTGGCACCTGCCGACTATGTGGGCAGGCTGGTGGCCACACTGACGCTCGATGATAGAGCCGAGGGGCGCACCTTCCATCTGACCGCCCCTAAGGATAGTCTGCCCCAGGTGGGCGAGGTGGTTGATGCCGTCAGAGCGTGGGCCAGCGAGCAGTTGTGCATCAGTGTGCCCAAACCGTTGTATATCCCCATGCCCCAACTTCGCACCATCGGTCGTCGCTACAATTCGCGCAGTGGTGCCAAGCGCCGTTCGCTGTTGTCGAACCTGACGGCCCTGATGCCTTATTTTGTGGACGATCATGTGTTCGACCGCACCAATACCGACGAGTTGACGGGACCTTACACCCTCGACTGGCATGCGTTTCTGCCCGCGTTGCTGGCCTATGCCTGTCGGCAGAATTTCATGCGCCTGTCGGATCAAACCGTGTTCCAGCAGGCCGTCAAGCGTCGTCAAAGTCGCCATTATCCCATCACCTATTATAATATCGGTGCCCAGGGCATGGAATGCATCACGGGCAAGCAGATGAATGAGATGGTGGGGCGCTACGTGGCTAAACTCCAGACGCTGGGTGTGAAACAGGGTGACAGGGTGGCACTTGCAGGCATCAACTGTGCCGAACATGCTGCCATCGATAATGCCATCGGACTGCTGGGAGCCGTGAGCGTGCCCATCTATTACACCACACCTGCCGACGAGATTCAGTTGCTTATCAGCAAGAGTGGGGCCCGCTGTTTTTTTGTGGGCGATGAACGCGTGATGAAGACGATCGATTCGCATCTGCCCAATGTGCAGATGATTCCCTTCGGACCATTGAGGAACGAACCCCTGCAGGGCGAAGTGGCTGCGATACCGTCGGCGGCCTACAGCAGCGAGCTTGCCACCATCCGTTACACATCGGGAACCACGGGCGAACCCAAGGGCGTGATGTTCAACTACAGTCAGCTGAAGTGGTTGGGCCAGGTGCTCACCAATCTGCTGTCGTGGCGCGATCGTAACAGCGAGATGCGCTATCTGTCGTTTCTGCCCATGAGTCATGTGGTCGAAGGCATCCTGGCTGCCTATGCGCCTTACTGCATGTTGTGCCGCGCCAAGATCTACTATCTCACCGATTTCCAGTTGCTTGCCAAGGCATTGCCGCAGGTGCGCCCCACGGTGTTTTTCTCGGTGCCCCGTTTCTATGAGAAACTGTGGGAACAGATTGAGCAGAACCCCATCGGTCAGCGATACCTGAAGATGCAGGATGGCTGGATGAAACACCTGACCGGGGGCCTGTTGCGTCGTGCTGTACTGCGCAAGGCCGGACTCAACAAGTGCTCGCAGCTGCTGGTGGGTTCGGCGCCTATCAGCGAAGAACTGTTGCACCACTTCCGCGCTCTGGGCATCGAGATTCATAATGCCTACGGTCAGACCGAAGCTCCGCTCATCACGCTCAACCGTCTGGGACAGAATGTCATCCCCAGCATTGGCACAGCGCTGCCCGATACCACCATCACCACAGCTGCCGATGGCGAACTCATCGTGAGCGGACCACAGGTGGCACTGGGCTACTATCAGTTGGCTACCGATACCTTTAAGGATGGCGTGCTGCATACGGGCGACCTGGGGCATATCGATGCCGACGGCCATGTGTTTATCAGCGGTCGAAAGAAGGATATGCTCATCACGTCGTATGGCAAGAATATCAACTGCACCAAGATCGAGCAGCGCCTGATGGATATCCCCGGTGTTGAGCAGGCCGTGCTGGTGGGCGAACAGCGTCCTTATTGCACGGCGCTACTGTGGACCAATGGAACGATTGACACCCTTACTGCCGACATCGAGCGCATGAATGCCCAGTTGTCACATCCCGAGCAGGTAAAGCGTTTCTGTGTCATCCAAACGCCGCTCAGCATCAGTCGTGGCGAGCTCACACCTAGTCTGAAGGTGAAGCGCAACGTGGTGCTCGAACACTACACGCAGGAGATTGACAAACTTTATAGTTGAAAATGATACATAGTCCGCTCTTCCGTCGCATCCAGCTGCAACTGCTGATGAACCTCACGGCTCGTGCCTTGGGGGAGCGGCCTGTGCGCCTGTGGACCCACTCGAATGCCGAAGCACTCCGCCTCTATGCTGCATTTACTGCGCAGCACCTGCATGATGGTGCCGACGAGGTGCGGTTGCAGCGCATGAACAACGAGGCACTGAAGATGGGGCGCCTGCTGCGCCGCGTGTTTTGGATTGGCAGTCGGTCGCGAGCCCAGCGGCTCGTGGTGGCCCTGTATCGTAATATTGGCATCCAGGTGTCGTTTACAGCCGACGACCGATTGTGTTTCAACCGCTGCTATTTCAGCAGCTGCTACACCCCTGCTGCCTGTCGGGCCGCCTCGATGCTCGATGATGGTATCATCCGTGGCATCACCCGTCAACCGGCATGCCATCTCAGCTTTGCACAGCGCATCACCGAAGGTTGCAGCTGTTGCGAGGCTTCACTTCGCAAAACCACACATAAACAAGATATATGCCCATGAAGAAGAAAGCTATTGTAATTGGAAGCGGTGCTGGCGGTGCTATGGCAGCACGCATGCTGGCCAACGATTTTGATGTGACTGTGCTCGAAGCCGGACGCGCCTTTAAGCCGCTGGCAGTACCACTCGACAAGTTGGCGCTGCTGCGCCCCACAGGTGTTTATTTCGATGAGCGCATGATACAGTTGCTGCTACCCGCGATGCGTATCGACCGCCACCCCGAAATGGTGATGGTGTATGGCCGTGGGGTAGGAGGTACTACTACGCTGGCCACCGGCAATGCCGTGAGAGCCGACGAGGGACTGAAGCGCATCGGCATCAACCTCGACGATGAGTTTGATGAGCTGCAGCGCGAACTGCCCATCACCACCGATCACCAGCGCTTCTGGTCGCCTATTACCAAGCAGACTTTCGATGTGATGCAGCAGTTGGAATTCGACCCGCAGCCGATGCCCAAACTGTTGCGCCCCAAGCAGTGCCGAATGTGCGGTCATTGCTCCATCGGATGTCCCACGCGTGCCAAATGGGACACGCGCGAATTGCTCGATGGCATCCGCATCGTCACCGGCTGTAAGGTCACCCGTATCGATATTTCGGATGGCGTGGCGCGCAAGGTGCATGCCACTAAAGGCTTGCAGCACCTGGAGTTCCAGGCCGATGTAGTGATTGTTGCTGCCGGTGGCTATGGCACCCCCGATATCCTGCGCGCTTCGGGCATCGAATGTCAGTCGCATCTGTTTGTCGATCCGGTGCTCTGCGTGGCTGCCCCGATGGCCAAGGCCCGTCAGGACCGTCAGCTGCTCATGCCTTTCGTCAGTCATCGCGAAAAGTATATCATCTCGCCCTATATGGACTGGCTCAGCTTCTTCTTCAACCGCTCGTGGCGCCAACCCATGGATGGCATGGTGAGCCTGATGATTAAGTTGGCCGATGTAGAGCAGGGCGACGTGCATCACAACAAGATGCGCAAAACGCTCACCCCGCTCGACCACCAGCGACTGCAGCAGGGTGTGGCCGACTGCCGTGAAATCCTGATGCGTATGGGTGCCAAGGCGGATGATATCTTCCTGGGCTCGCTCAATGCCGGTCATCCAGGCGGCATGCTGCCACTCACCCAGGCCGAAGCCACCTCGCTCCACTCATCCCTACTGCCCGACAACCTCTACGTTTGCGATGCCACCATTCTGCCCCAGTCGCTCGGTCTGCCACCCATGCTCACCATCATGGCACTGGCCAAGCGCATAGCCAAGAACATTGTGAATAGCTAAAAATCTCACAATTCTTATTAAAATGGTGTGTATAGATTGCTGATTCTAATCTAATTTTGCTATTTTTGCACCAGAAATATAAATCATACAGAGATGAACAATACAGACATGAAATGGGTGGCCTGTTGGGGCAATGCCACCTCGATTACCGATCGCCGCGAGGCTGTGTATGCCAAGAATCTCACGTTGCGCTATCCCATCCGCATGCCGTTTGCCGGTAGTGCGCTGCGTTTCCGTTTCTCCAATCTCACAGGCACCGAGCCTGTAGAGCTGACCAAGGTGTTTGTAGGCCATACGCCCATCACCTTCGATGGTGCCACCAGCGTGACGCTGCAGCCTGGAAAGGAAACCGAGAGCGATGCCATCAACTATGCCGTGCATCGTGGCGATACGGTAGATGTGAGCATGTATCTGGCCGATTACACCCAGATGAACAGTGGTACACTGATTACCGGTCCGCTGTCGAAGGGCTTCTATGCCTATGGCGACTTTGCCGAGGCCGACGAGCTGCCTCTCGACCTGACGCGCCACACCAACTGGTTTTATTTCCTCAACACCATCGATGTGCTCACATCGGCTGATAATCATGCCGTGGTGTGCTATGGCGATTCTATCACCGCCCAGTCGTGGCCCGATTATCTGGCGCAGTTGGCCTTTGGCACCAATGTGTCGATTATCCGTCGCGCCGTCAGTGGAACCCGTATTCTGCGCCAGTACGACTGCATCACCTATCAGGCTTACGGTTTGAAAGGTGCCACCCGATTCCCCATCGAGATGCGTGTGGCCGGAGCCAGCGATGTGATTATCCAGCACGGCATCAACGATATCATCCACCCTGTGGGCGAAGATGTCAACCCCTTCCGTCCGTGGAGCGACCTGCCCACTGTCGAGGAGATGCAGCAGGGGGTAGAGCATATCTATGTCGAACCCGCCAAGGCAATGGGACTCAAGGTGTGGAGCGGCACGCTGCTGCCCATCTATGGATGGCGCACCTACAACGAGAAGCGCGACGCCATGCGCCAGCAGTTTAATGAGTGGTTGCGCACCTCACCCATCTTCGATGGCTGTATCGATTTCGATGCTGCCGTGCGCTGCGCCACCAATCCCAAGGCCTTTGCCGAAGGTTTCGACAGTGGCGACCACCTGCACCCCAGCGAGCGCGCCTACGAGGCTATGGCCCAGGCTGCCGCCCACAAGCTCATCCGCCACATCCCCTCACGCTACGACCACGAAGAACAGTACTGATAATACCTACAAGATAGATAATTCGTCCCACCATCACCAACGGCCTCATGGCCTGCTTCGTAACCGAACAGAGAAGTGAAAAATCCCCCAGGCTTCGATTTGAAACCTGGGGGGGGAATAGAGCCTGCTGCAGTATGCGAGGCGGGCCGCGCAAGTGCAGGTCCTTGGCTATTTTACATAGCGCCCATACCGCTCGGCTATGCCGCTTGGCTTGTCCAAGAACTCGTGGCGCTTCGGGGCTAAGCCCCGATGCACGATGTCGTGCCTAGTGCCGTTACTATCGCAGTTGCGATACTGGCAATCATCTGCACGATAAACTTCAATGTCTCTCTCTTACTCATAACTCAATTTTTCAATTTTTCAATTCTTCAATTTTTCCATTTTAAGATTGGGCGGGGCCTTAGCCCCAACCCTTAGTCGCCGTTGGGGCCGTCGTAGCCACCGCCTCCGGTGTTGCCGCCGTTACCGCCTGATGGGGTGGGGTCGGTGCTGTCGCCGTTGTCGGGTTCCTCCACCGTGCCTGGGTCGGTGCTGGTTACGCGCTTCACCTCCTTGCCGTCGCGGTCGTAGCAGGTAATCTGGATGGCGGTGTTGGCCAGCTCATCCTTCAGATCCACTGTGGGGGTGAAGATGATGCGGCGACTGGTTACGAGGCCCGCCTTCACCTCATCCACCTTGGCCACGCTCTTGGCGCGCAAGCCGAATCGCATGGTGCCCAGTCCGGGCAGCGCAACCGAGTGGCCCTCGGTGGCCCACGCCTTGATCACCTCGCCAGCAGCATCCCAGCAGGCCTGCATGATGCCTTTACTAACTCCGCTGCGAAGAGCAGCCTCCTTAATCACCTTGTCCTGAGAGAGTGAGGTGTACAACTCCGGCATCATGATGTAGCGATAAGTGCCCTCATACTTGCCAATCTTCTGCAACTTTTCCTGTGCTTTAACTTTTAATGCCATAATGCTAATTTTGTTTTTGTGTTGTTGTTAAATTTTTTACATTTTTACTTTTTTACTCTTTTTTTGTCTCAACTCCGATGTAGATTTGCGCCCTCGTGTGGGAGAATTTCTTAGTGCACGTGGGAAATTATTTTTCCGCGCGCGGCCGCCATCTGTCTCATTCATTTCAACACTGCAAAGGTACGATATTTTGATTGCGGTTCACGAATCATCCGCACAAAAATACAGTGTGACAGTTAAAATTCTCGCCCTCCCCTTGCTGTATATACTGCTATATTATTATATATATTTATATATATAATAATATAGATATACTTTTGCACCATCATGCCCTCGTTTTTTTAACTGTCACACTGTATCACTGTGCACAATTCGATAGAAACATTTATTCGCATGTACAGGAAGGTGCTGGAGGAACGCGAAGGCATCGACGTCACCCATGCCCTCCTGTATTATCCTTTGCATAAGGTGATACACGAGTTGAAAGCGTAAATGAATAACATTATAAAAAAGATAACTAAAAATCGGCAATAATTTGTATTTTTGTCGATTTTTAGTTATCTTTGCAACGATTTATATATGAGCAAGAAGTCAATACGATTTTATAACGACCGCGAAGTGCGTGCCGTTTGGGACGAGGATAATTCTAAGTGGTGGTTCTCGGCTACTGATATTGTGCGTGCCATCAATGATGAACCCGATTATGTGAAGGCTGGTAACTATTGGCGATGGCTTAAAAAGAAGCTCGCTTCTGATGGAATTCAACTCGTGAGTGTCACTCACGACTTCAAATTCGAGGCACCTGATGGTAAGCAACGACTTGCTGATGCGTTGGATAGCGAGTGTGTAAAGATGTTAGCTAAATATTATCCAAACAATCGCGCTAATGCTTTCCTGGATTGGTTTACTTATAGCGATACTACCATTGACGGTCAGAGCCAAAAGAAGGCTTATACACTCTTTGAGAGTGGACTGCTGGATAGTTTGAAACCGGGAACGGTTAAGACCTTGCAGCAGATTCATGCATATCTGTTCGGTGGACTATATGACTTTGCTGGTAAGATTCGCAACAAAACTATATCAAAAGGTAATACCATATTCTGTCTTGCAGAATATTTACATCAGAACCTGGAAACGATAGAGAAGATGCCAGAAACAACATTTGACGAGATAGTAGATAAATATGTAGAGATGAATGTGGCCCATCCGTTTATGGAGGGCAATGGTCGCTCTACTCGTATATGGCTTGATTTGATTTTCAAGAAGCGTCTAGGTCAGTGCGTAGACTGGAGCAAGATAGGTAAACGTGCATACCTAGACGCTATGATTGAGAGTCAGAACGACAGTTCTAAGATAAAGCAGCTGCTTTATCAGGCTATGACCAATAAAATCAATGACCGTGAAACCTTTATGAAGGGCATTGATTATTCTTATTATTACGAACAAGAAGACTGATTTCATTTGTTAAGATTCTCACGTAGTGAGAGCGGACCGTAGAGCAATATCGGGAAAACAAATCACGATAGATACAAACGCATCAATAACAATATCTGAAATGTCACAAAAGACAGGTGTGGTGATTAGAACTATTAAACGCGATATTGAGAAACTGCAAGCAAGTGGAATCCTAACCCGAAAAGGTGGCCGCAAGGATGGCGAATGGCTACTGACGGGATTAGGCCAACGTGTGCTTGAAGAGAGAAGCGCAAACAAAACTGTTTGAGTTTAATCATTAGTGAACGTAATTATAGTAGACGGAGAATGTGATCATTTCTCCGTCTTTTTTTGCTGTAAATTGCATTTTTTAGCCTAGTTATTACGTTTTTCTCGAAACTTTTTGTACCTTTGCAATCAAGTATCGGCTAATCGTCGTGACACGACGCTGCTACGGCAGAAGGCTGCCTGGATGTATATCCCTCAGCCTCAGAGCCTCAGAGGAGGTGCGGGTGCGATCTTATTGGTTAATAATATACGGCAATAGCTGGTTATCGAAAGTATCTGGGAACGTAGGAAATTCTTCATGATATTTGTATAATGGTAACGATACGGCTTTTTGCTCATGCGTTGGCGTGAGCTTCGAGCTTATCTCCATTATACGGGCTTCCTACGGCCTCCAGATATAGATATAGCGCGATAGTTCACGCTTTCTCTGTATCTGTAGGTATGTAGGATTGTCCCGTAAACAAGGTCGATAAGCCATGCGACGGCCATAAACGATAATTGGTGTTTATGGACAAAGCACAAGAACAGAGGCGATTCTCTTTGGAGAGTCGTCGTTATATAGGTTGTAAAACCAAGTTGGTGGACTGGATTTTCGGCCTCATCAACGAGCATACCCATGACATCCACTCTTTCTGCGATATTTTTGCAGGAACAGGTGTGGTGGCTCATAGGGCTTTACAAACGTATGAGCGAGTGGTAGTAAATGACTTTCTCCACTCGAACAACGTGATGTATCGCGCTTTCTTTGCTCCTGGCGAATGGAGTGAGGAAAGGGTACAAACCATCATTAGTGAGTTTAATGACATCAATCCTGCTAAGATTGGTGAGAACTATTTTTCAAAGAACTTTGGCGGTAAGTATTTCTATCATGATACTGCCAAGATTGTGGGCTACATTAGAGGTCGATTACAAATTATGCGGAAAGGCTTGACAGATAAGGAGTATTCCGTATTGATGGCTTCTTTAATATACAGCATAGACCGACATGCAAATACGATGGGGCACTTTGATGCTTATCATCGCAAGGCACCAGCAGCCCACCAATTTCAGATGCGAATGATAGAGTCTGAGTCGTACAATGGTGTGGAGATTCATCAGGAGGATGCAAACCAATTGGCTCGTAACATTAACGTTGACTTGACGTATCTCGACCCTCCCTACAACTCACGTCAGTATAGCCGCTTCTATCATGTTTACGAGAATTTGGTGCAATGGAAGAAACCGCAACTGTTCGGCACAGCCCTAAAACCCAAGGAGGAGAATATGAGTGATTATTGCCGTAATGCTGCATTCAAAGCATTTACGGATTTGGTAAGTCATATTAACAGCCGTTATTTAGTGGTGTCGTATAATAACACATATCACTCAAAGAGTACATCCTCAGAGAACAAAATCAAACTTGAACAGTTGGAAGAGGTTCTTAATAAGTGTGGCAAAACACAGGTGTTCAATCACGAGTTCAAAGCATTCAACTCGGGTAAGACAGAGTTTGATGATCATCGTGAGTATTTATTCATAACAGAAGTTGACAATGAGAAACGGAATCTATCGTTCCCCGATGTTCTACGTGGGTGATAAGTATAAGTTGATACGCGAAATCCGTACTCACTTCCCCGACCACATCAACAGGCTTATAGAACCGTTTGTTGGTGGAGGATCGGTGATGATGAATGTCGGTGCTGATGGGTATCTACTGAACGATATTGACAGTTATGTGATAGGACTACACAGAATGTTTTGTGGCTATGTGGGCAGAGAACAAGAGTTTTATGCAGAAATCTATCGTATTGTCAATCAATATGGATTATCGCTTTCATTTCATGAGAATCCCGTTCCGATGGAGTTGAAAAAAGCCCATCCCAAAACTTATTTTGCGAAATATAATAAGGAAGCTTACAACCAACTGAAAGCTGATTTTATAGCTGGTGGTCAACAGAACCTGATGCAACTCTACGTGCTGTTGATCTATGGTTTCAATCGTATGCTGAGATTCAATAAGAGGGGATTTTTCAATCTTCCGGTTGGCAATGTGGATTACAATCAGAATACCCACGACGCATTGGAAGATTACTTCCGCGTAATGGCAACGAAAAGGGTAGAATGGCACAATGAGGATTTCAGAATCTTCTTGGACAATATCAACTATCAAGAGGATGATTTAGTCTATCTCGACCCTCCATATTTGATAACCTTCAGTGAATACAATAAGTTATGGAACGATGAGACGGAACGTGATCTGCTGGCATTGCTCGATGATATGAATGCTCGTGGAATCCATTTCGCAATCTCTAACGTCACCCACTATCGCGGGCGCACAAATACTCTCTTTTTAGAATGGTCTAACCAATATAACAGCCATCCTATAAATAGCAATTACATAAGTTTTAACGATAACAGCATCAAGCAGTTCAACGAGGTGCTGGTAACTAATTACTAAAGCCTATGGCACGAAGAGCAAATCCTGAATTTAAACCTCTGCTTTATACTACTACGATGCGTAATCCTGGTAGATTGAAGTTCATGTTGTATGTGCTGAATAAGTTTGAGGGAAAGATACTTGACGATGAACTTGCCACAATGATATGTGGTGAGACGATACGTTACGGATTATACAGGCCCATGAAGAAGTTGCTTTCTGTTCAAGAAAAATGGGCATCTTCTGACCAGGGAGAATTTAGTGAGTATTTGCTTACTGATGAAGAAGTAACAATGATGCTCCGAAATAATCCTCAGAGTCACAAGGAAGCTGGCTTTGCAAAAGGTTGGCCATCACGCTTTGCGACAATCTACGACTTGACAAAGGAACTCGGATTGGCATATTTCTGGCCAGAAGAACCAATTATCATATCTCCATTAGCTCATCATCTTCTAAAAACTTTTGAAGTTGAAATCGAATCTGATTCTGGCTTTATATCCTGCGAGATAACTCATCCCGAATATGAACAACAGGTTTTCATGCAGGCATTGGCAAAGTCACAGCGCAGGAATCCATTTGTCAGAGTTTTGAACGATAACATTCCTCTGGTTCTTTTGCTTGAGACAATACAGAAACTGAATGCTGACCCACGTCAGAACGGATGCGGAATGTCAAGGCGTGAATTACCGCTATTGATTTTCTGGAAAGATAATAATGCAGAAGAACTCTATCAGCGTATAGTTAAACTTAGACAAGAACATAGATACGACCCAAGCGACGAAGTTATTTGCGACATTTGCATAAAAGAAATTATGGAGGGTAGTTTCAAAGACTTTAAAGTGAAATCAATTGTTGATGAATACCCTGATGAATTTATCCGCAAGATGCGAATGACAGGACTATTCTCGCTTCGCGGTGCAGGTCGTTTTATTGATATCAATAAAAACGAAAGTGAGAAAGTCAGTTACATCTTATCTCATTATTCACATTATAAGCATTTCGATGATGAGCGTGAATATTTTGATTATATGGCCGAATTGGACACGAATCTAATTCAGATAACATCACATTCTACATCAGCAACTGCCAGCGAGAAATTACTAGACAACTGGCTACGAGTATACAATTGGTCTATCATTAAGAAAGAACTTACAAACCTAGCAGCTAAGAAAAGCAGTACTGATAACGTATTGAAGTTGTTGGCAGCTCCTACACGATTGGAATTTCTAACTGCGCTTGCTATCCGTTGTAAGATGCCAGACGTGCGGGTAGTTCCTAATTATAGTTGTGATGACGAAGGATTGCCAACATCAACAGCGGGAGGCAACAAAGGCGATATTGAATGTTATGAACAGCAGAATGGAGTATTGGTAGAGGTAACTATGGCTCTAGGAAGAACGCAAACCATGATGGAAGTGTGGCCGATTGAACGACATCTTACTGATTTTCAGAAACGTCAAAAAGCTCAATGTATTTTTGTCGCCCCTTCTATTTATTCGGATAGTGAAAGACAGATACAATTTATAACATTCAACTCTAAGGGCGAAAAGAAAATACGTCCATACGACATTGAGCATCTCCTTCACTTTCTGGAGAACAGTCCGAGCCTCTTTGAGTATACTATTGCCTCATTGTTTGATTCGCCACGCTTGGTGTCACGTGCCGACGAACTGATGCATGAAAATAACGGCATAGACATTTTGACGCTATGTAGAAAACTGCAAGAAGATTTCGGTCAGGAATATGGTTCAATGAGTGCTCGACAATGGTATGTAGTAACTCGTGAATATGTGGAACGTCAGTCAATGAGGTACGATATACAAGATAATGAGCCTGTTATATGGATGGCTGCAGAAGATGTACCTAAGGTATAATATTTTTAACTAATTAAATAAAACTATATGTATCACAGCTATTTTGGAAAATTGGGACAGCTTCGTTTCCCAAAACCTGAGGATTATTATCGTTTCCTGGGGTATCTTGCTCATGCAGATATTAAAGTAGTATACGAGTACAACGAAGACACTGGTTCTTGGGGAAATGCTGGACGTATTTGCTTTTATACAAGTCGTGTTCCTCGTAATTGGGGAAAAATAGCATACCGTGAAGGACGCGGAGATTCAATGTGCTACAGAATTAACTGTAATGATTTTGTGGAGAATATAGTGACAGACCATGGATTTATTTATGGTGGTTACCAAGATGTAAAAGCCATACGAGAAACAATACCAGCAAATTATCTACAATACTTTGATGAAGGATATAATTGGTAATTCAGCCTCTTTAAATAGCGATTAACCGCCCCAAAATCGTATATTGATTAGTAGAGAGGCGTTTTGATGAAAAAAAAGTTTGTGTTGAAAATAAACTACTAAATAATGGCGGTTGCTGCATTGGCAGCAATCGCTGTTTATAAAATAACCAAATAATCTGAAACACCAAGTTCTTGGGCAAAAAACACGCAATAAAAAGTTAAAAAAGATGCTGCGTTCTGACTTTTTTGTTTTATCTTTGTGACCGCGATTCTATAAAAAGAACGCATTAATTTATACTTAAAACCAAAAAATATGAAGAAACTATTATCATTACTGCTACGTGCAGTTGGGGCGCTAAAGTTAGCGCGATGCCAGCAGGCAACTAAGACTGAAACTTTGGAACAAAATCCAATTTGCTTGCTGGCGAACCGAGAGGTTAATCTTTTATTTATTGTTCAGAATAATCAGTTTAATTTTATTCTGGAGAAGGATACCAACATTTGTTTCACTAACACTGACGACTATGACAAACCAAGAGAAGAAGGAGCTGATGACGGGGCTGCTACAAGGAGCTAATCTGGAACACGCACAGATAAACCTTATACTTGAGAAAGGAGCAACCATAAGTTATTCTAATAATCAGACGAACAACAAGACAACCAGCAATAGCCATCATACAAAAGACGCAATTATGGACTATGTGGGTAGGCTGAAGCCCATGGTGCGCGACAGCTATATTGATTGTTACGACCAGTTGTGGATGGGGATTCTGGAACTGGAAGAGGTTAAAACGCATGTGTACGATAGTGGTAAGCAACAAGACACAACGTTTAATCGCAATCTTGTGGCACAAATCATACACCAAATGGCTGCAACCGTTTTTGTGCCCACTGCCAACACGGTGAATATGGCGCAATATCTGGAGCCAAGTAAGGGTGGCGATCACCCTGTGAGACAGAAACTGGGCGAATCGCCCGAAAATAAGATTAAGAAATCGGTAGATAAATACCTAAAACAACATTTTTTTGGATAGTTTCCTGAAAGAATCATGAAAGTTGGGCTCTCGTAAATGAGGGCTCAACTTGTTTTGTGTCAACATGTTACGTGTGAATGAAAGTTGAACGCAACTTTCTTTCATTTTTTCATCGAATTATTTGCCATACTTTTGCAGCGTCGATAAGACAAAACGTTCATTGACATATTGGTACAAATTATGGAAACAAAGATTTTAAAAGTGGTGCGCCAGGGCGAGGCCTTTGGCGTACAGTCGGCTAAGGCCGAGAGTGGTACTATCCAGAAGTGCAACATTGTGCTGCGCGAGATGGGTGGTGGTCGCTCGGCCGAAGGACGCTTGCAAGGCAAGAAGTTCGAAAACGAGTATGTGTGCGCTATGCTGGGCAATCTGGCGGCGTGCAGGTTCTACGAAGGTGATGTGGTGGCAGCCACACTTCGTTTCTCTACCCACGAGTATCAGGGACAGGTGTTCCAAGAGATACTTTGCACTGATATCGTAAAACTAAATAAATAATGTATAACCCATGAGTTGAAAGACGAGCGGAGAAGTATCCGGATGAAATGAGCTCAAACAATCTTCGCTTTTCCTAAGCTCGTTAATTTTTCAACAAACAATGGAAACAAATATCCAAATTTTTACAAGCGAAGTTTTTGGCGAGATTCGTACTTGCCAAGTTAACAACCAGATAATGTTCGTTGGCAGCGATGTTGCCAAGGCATTGGGATATGCTAAAAGCCGTAATGCATTAGCAGTACATGTTGACGACGAGGACAAAAAGGACGCCCTGATTCAGGGCCCCCTTGGCGGAACCCAGAAAATGATAGTGATTAACGAAAGCGGACTTTACGCACTCATCCTCTCATCAAAACTGCCACAGGCCAAGGCTTTTAAGCGATGGGTTACGGCCGAGGTGCTGCCGCAGATTCGACAGACGGGCGGTTACATTCCCACCCACGATGCTGATGGTCGTAATCTGTCGGGTAAGGAGATTTTAGAGCGTGCAGATGCCATCGTTGGTCGCGCCTTGCAGTTGCTGAACGAGCCTGCCGAAGATACGCTGACCGCCACCCAGGTGGCTAAGACGTTTAACATGACTACCTACGACTTTAACGCCATTCTGCGCGATATGGGCATACAGTACCGCCGCGATGGCCACTGGAACATCAGCGACGATCTGGCCGACCGCAACCTTACACGCCTGCGCACGCACGTATCCTATAGTCTGAAGGGCGTGAAGAAGGTAAAGGTTTATATGACCTGGACCCTTGATGGCGTGAGATTCCTGAACGCGAAACTTGGTTATCCTAATTTCTAATTATGAGTGTACATATGATTTATTATAAGGATGGGGCGAAGATGATGCGCCCCGTCCAAAATAGAAAGGAGTATCTGGACTATCGTAATGGTGGCGAACAACAGCAGCTGGTGCAGCGCATACGCGCAGGCGAGGAGACTTTGAAACACAAACTGCTACAGATGAACTACAGCTGCTTGCCTAACGATGATGGCAGCCTGAAAGGCAGCACCCGTATGAGCACCACCGTGGGTATGGATATCGACCACCTATCAGCCGATGAAATGCCTGCCGTTCGCGAGCGCATCTTAGCTAAGAAAGATGAGCTGGGATTGAAGATGATGGAGGAGAGTGCCCGTGGCGGTGGCTATCACTTGGTGTTTGCGCGAAGGCCCGAACTGAGTCAGGAGGAGAACCTGAAATGGGCGAGCGAGTTGATATCTGTGGCTTATGATAGTGGGGCTAAGGATATTACGCGTGTGTTCTTTACTACATCGGGCAATGAACTGATTTACCTGGATGATGAGGTGTTTGAGGAGGCCGAACAGGTTGATACAGTGATACAGTGTGACAGTTCGAAAACATCGGTTACCCCAGTCACGACAGTCACGAAGTACAACGGCATGGCGTTTAGCGAGATTATTGCCAAGTATTGGGAGCTGTACAATGGCGGCAAGGTGCCTACGGTGGGCGATAGGAATGCGCTCACATTCGAGCTGGCCGTTACCATCCGCAGCATCTGCGGTTACGATCTGGAGCAGCTGATGCAGGTGATACCCAACTACTGGGCTGCACCCGATGGCACCTGCACCCAGGACGATATGGACGAGTATCGGAAAACCATCGAGAACGCCCTGAAAGAACCGCGCAAGGGTATGCCGTACCGACTGAAACAGGTGTTGCAAGCACTGAAATCACAGGCTGGCATCAAGGCCTGTGGCGGCACCATGACCGCACCGCCACCCATGCCCAAAAAGCTACCGCCGCTGATAAAACTGCTAACCAAAAACGTGCCGTGGTATTACAAACCAGCCGTGGCCAGCGCCGTATTCCCCGCCTTGGGTGCCCATCTGCACGGTGTGAAATTCCGCTATTGGGACAACGTGGAGCACGAGGCCACGTTTATGAATCTGCTCGTAGGTCGCCAATCCATCGGTAAGGGCTCCATCAAAAAGCCCATCGATTACATTATGGAGGACATCAAGCAGCGCGACCAGCCCAACCGCGAGCGCGAGGCCGAGTGGAAACGCAAGAACCCCACCGGCAAGCAGAAAAAAGACCCGCGCCCCGCTGATATCTGCATACAGATGCTGATTGATAACCTGACCGATGCCGTGTTTAACCAGCGCATAGTGGATGCCCACAACAACGGGCAGCGCTACATTTTTACCATTGTAGATGAGGTTGAGGCGCTGAAGAAGGTGACATCGAAAAACTCGGTAGATGAGGTGGGGCTGCTGATACGTAAGGCCTTTGATAATTCGCTGGCTGGTCAGGAGCGTGTGGGTGCCGATAGCGTGAGTGGTATTGCTCCGCTCAGATGGAACTTTAACGCCAGCACCACGCCACCAAACGCACGAAAGTTCTTCTATAAGATGGTGAACGATGGTACCGTGGGCCGACTGGATGTGGCCACCATCATTCGCAACGATGATGACGACGACGAGCCACCCATACAGGGCATCTACGACGAGCAGTTTGCTGCCGAACTGAAGCCCTATATCGACCGGTTGGAGGCTGCCAACGGACTCATCGAGTGCCCGCAGGCCAAGAAACTCTCGCTCGACATCCGTATAGAAAACAAGGAGGCTGCCAAGCTGTTCGAGAGCGAGGCCTATCGCGTGCTGTCGTATCGTGCCAACGTCATCTCGTGGCTAAAAGGCATGCTGCTGTATGTGGCCCACGGCTATAGATGGGACAAGACGATAGCCGACTTTGTGCGTTGGAGCGAGCAGTACAACCTGTGGTGCAAGATGCTGTACTTTGGCGACCAGCTGGAGAAGGAGTTGCGTGAGGAAGTAGAGATACAGCGCCGCTCGGGTCCCAAGAACCTGTTGCGCCTGCTGCCCGATGAGTTTACCCGCGAGCAGTATATGCTGATGCGCCAGCAGCAAGGCAGGCAAGGCGATGGCGATAGTGCCCTGCGCCAATGGCAAACCCGCGGTCATCTGGTGTACGACGAGGTGAGTCGTCGCTATTGTAAAACCGAACAGTTTAAACAAAAATACGCCAACCTATGATACAAGTAGATAATACCCGCGAATGCTTTGTGCAGCTCTGGCTACGGCTGGAGCGCACAAGGCGCCTGCTTGGCATGCAGTGCAAACGCTACTGCATACGTAACATACTGAAGCTGTGGTTCGGTGGTGAGGCTACCGATGATATGATTTGGGAGGTATGCCACCTGTGCGAGCAGGAAGGTTGGAACGAGTTGCCTCTGCCCAGTCTCTATCCGCGCAAGCACCGCGAACTGCTGCGCGCTATTGTAGCTGTATGTACAGGCATCAGCTTTTGGAAAATAAATCTGAAAGTTCTCGATGCCGCCTACAGCGAGGCATTCCCCCATAGTACACCGATTAACGTAAACAAAAAGAAAAGAAAAAATGGATCCAATCATGCAATTAAACAGTGAAGCTAAGTTGAGTGATCACTTCACTCTAGGTGAGATGACAAAGAGTAGTAGTCATCCCGAAGTGTATAACATCCCTAGCCATGAGGCTATCGCTAACTATTCAAGCATAAAAAAACACCCTGCTTCAATTTGTTGAGGCGGGGTGTTTTGGTATTAATTGTGGCGGAGAAGGAATTCTGACGGCAGATAGCCATATTCTTCTTTGAAGTATTTGCTGAACTGCTTGGGAGAGAAACCTATCGTGTAGGCCACTTCGGAGATGTTTGTACGTCCTTGTTCCAATAGCGAACGACCTCGCTTGATTCGGATGATGCGAATGAATTCCAACGGCGACTTTCCGGTTATGGCCATCAGTTTCTTGTATAGATGGCTGCGCGTCATGCCTACAGCAGCGCTGAAATCCTCAACCGAGAAATCTGAATTGCTCATGTTATCCTCAACCACCTGAATGGCTTTTGTGATCAATTGCTCGTCGAGCGAACTGACTGTGATTTCACTTGGCGCAATGTCGCGTTTGATAAATTCACGATGATTATTGTCGGTCCATTTTATTATTTTCTCGATGCGTAGCTTGAGTATGTTAAGATTGAAAGGTTTGGTGATATAGTCGTCGGCTCCATCTCTCAACCCGGTGATAATATTGTCTTCGGTTGATTTTGCAGTGAGCAGAATGACAGGTATGTGCGATAGGTTGATGTCGTTTTTGATGTGATGGCAAAGCTCCAAGCCATCCATTTCGGGCATCATGATATCGCTGATAACAATATGAATGTCGTTTTCGGACAGTATCTGTAGGGCTTCAACGCCATTTGATGCTGTGAAAACGTTGTACTGGTCGGTCAGGCATCGTTCCAGGAACTGGCAGAAATCGTGGTTGTCTTCAACTACCAGAACCGATTTGCGGCCTGTGTCTTCTATGGCCTTTTTGGTGTTGCTGTCGTTGCTGATAGCACTGGCAGTTCCAGATGCCGACAGAGATGTTTGGATGGGGATGGTTACGATAAAAACCGAACCTTTGGGGTGGTTGTCGGCTACCTGTATTTGGCCGTGATGCATGGTTACATATTCCTTCACAATATGTAATCCTACGCCGCTGCCAACGTAGTCGGTGTGGTTATCGCCTTGAAAGAACCGGTCGAAGATATGAGGCTTGTCTTTATCCTTGATGCCAATGCCGGTGTCGGCTACTTCGATGCGTGCCATAGGGCCATCGCGCTCGATGAGGATATCTACACGCCCCTTAGTGGTGTTGTATTTGAAGGCATTGGATAGCAGATTCATAACGATGCGTCGCATTTTGGCCTGATCGAAATCCATTTCAAGATGAGAGGCATTGATTTTGAAATTCATCTGAATGCCACGGCTTTCGGCATAGAATCTGAATTGCTCGCAGATTTTGCGTACAAATATGATAAGGTCGCCATGTGCAGGGTGTATTTCTTCGTTGCCAGCATCCAGTTTGCGGATATCAAGCAGCTGTACAACCTCGTCCATCAGCATGCGTGCGTTTCGCCAAACCAGGTCGAGCTCAACCCGGATACTCTTCTCCAGATTGCCTGAGAGTAATTTCTCAAGTGGGGTGATGATGAGCGACAAGGGCGTTTTCAGGTCGTGACTGATGTTGGTGAAGAATTGCATTTTCTTATCCTCCATCTGCTGCTGTTGTTCGAGTTCCATCTCCAGCTTTTGCAAAGCCAGAGTGGCCTGATGTTTGCGCTTGAGCCACTGAATATAGAAATAGATGCCCGCCATGATGAGTAAAAGGTACAGCAGATAGGCATACCATGACCTCCAGAATGGTGGTTGGATGCGAATTTTTATTACAGATGGCTCGCTGGTCCAGCCGCCCATATCTGAGGCGCAAACCTCGAGGGTGTATGAGCCTGGAGTGATGGCATTGAAGCTGATGCGATTGCCCGGTAGCAGTGTCCACGGTCCGCCAACCTCTTTCAGTCGGTACATGTAATGCAGTTTGTGTTTTTTGCCGTAATTCATGGCCGAAACGTCGATGGAAAAACTGTTTTGGCTGTAGTTCAGGCAGATGGACTCCTGCAACTGCAGATTGCGCTGAAGGATACCACTCTCGTCGCCAGGAACGATATTCTTATTATTTACAGCCAGATTGGTGAACACGATGTGAGCCTGCAGATAGTTGGTGATTTGCTGCTGGCTGCCGATGCGCAGTAAACCATCGGTATAACCTATCACGCAGCATCCGTCGGTGGTCAGGCATGTGGCATCATTATTAAATGTGGCGTTTTCAAGTCCGTCTTCGTCGTAAAAAGGCGTGCAAACAAATTCGTAGGGTGCGTTTGCCTTTTTCGATGTCCGGATATAAGTTAGTCCGTGGTCGGTGCTTGCCCAGATGTTTTGTTTGTTATCAGCGATGATGGCTCTGATGTAGTTGTTGGATAAGCCTTCGTTTTCGGTGAGTGAGTAGAGCGTGTCATTTTTCTCGTCGTAGATGCGAATGCCGGTGCGTGTACCTATCCACACCAGACCGTGTTTATCTTTGTCAAGAGTTGTTACAAATTCGTTGGTCAGTTGCTGGATACAGGGCGTTGGTTTTAAGAATTTTCGCAGGTCGGTTTGATAGATATAGAATCCTGTGCTTGTGCCAATGTATAGTTTGCGCTTTTTGTCACAGTGTAGCGCAGTTATGCTGGTGGTTCTCAAGTCAGAGTTGTTCATCGTTATCCAGCTGTCGCTCCCGTCTTGTCGGAGACAAATCAAACCATTGTTGATGGTGCCAAACCAGAGATTGTTCTGTTCGTCTTCGGCCATGCATCGCATATACACAGCGCGTTTATTAATCTGGTTGTGATATTGCTTTTTGGCGAATCGGTGACCGTCGAAGCAAAACACGCCGTCGCCATAGGTGCCTACCCATAGATGGCCATTATGGTCGATTAATGAGCAGGTAACCAGATTATTATCCAGCAGGGCGCTTTTCTTGTTGTAAACGGTCTTCGTGCCGTTGGGGGATAGGCATACGATTCCGTTGCCATCAAATCCCACCCAGATATTACCTTGTTTGTCTTCTGACACACAACTCACATCCTCGTTGTTCTTTAGCGGGGTTAAGTCGAATACATGTGGCGAAAGGTCGGTAAAAGCCGCACCGCGTTTGCTGGTTCCGATCCACATCAGGTTTTGGGCGTCGCGATAAAAGCAACTGATATGGTTGCTTGGCAGTGTGAACGGATATTCTTCGTTGCGTGTTATCTGTTGTAATTCCTGGCTGTGGGCATTTAGCAGATAGATGCCCTCATTTTCTGTGCCTATCCATATCCTTCCTTTTTCGTCGTCGGTGAGTGTGGTAAGAATCACGTTTTTCAGCAGATGCAGCGAGGGTATGTCTTTCCACTCTTTGGTGGCGCTGATATAACAGCGTAGTTCATCTGAAGCCGAATGGGCCGTATAGAACCACAGTGCGCCTCTGGAGTCTAAATATACTTGGTGCCATAAGTTGGTGGATAGTTTTATCTGACTGACGTAATTCAGGCAATGCTGCAAGATATCGACTTGATAAAACCTGCCATCATTGGTTAGGATATAGGCTTGGTTTCCCCTGGCAGTCAGGCTGAGAATGTTATCGCCAAACTGGTGTGGGATGGTGGTGAGTTCTTGTTTCTTGAAGTCGTAGCGATACAGATATTTGGTGGATATGGTCCACAAATTCTGTGCATCATCGGTCATAATCTCTTTGATAGGCTCTTTGATGCCAAGTGCAGATAGTTTTTGGGTGGCATCATCGGCGATTTTGTCTAAGCACCTGTCGTAGGTGTATAGTTTCTGTACCGTTCTTACCCAAATGGTGCCTTCGGCATCCTCTATGATATAATTGGTGTCGTTATTATAGCTGCCCAGTTGGGTTACGGTATATTTCTTAAGCTGGTAGCCATCGTATCTGTCGATGCCATTGCTGGTGGCCATCCACATAAATCCGTATTTATCCCGGATGATGCTTTTGACGTAATTGTCGGAGAGCCCCGATCTTACATCTATCTTATGAAACATCAGTTGGTTGATGCCAAATGCAGGTAGCTGTATTAAACCAATGAGTAGTAAAAGAATCAGTTTCTTCATTTCGATTGTTTTATTTATTTGTTGCAAAGATACTTTTTTTTCTGATTCGAGAGATAAGTTTAGGCAAATAATTGCGGTTGAGAAACGAAAAAAGAACAGGCAACTTCCTGTTTGTGTTATTTTACTTCCCAAATGTTTCCTCGGCACAAAAGGGATGTTGTTCGAACCAAACGAGTCTGTCGAAAACCCGCAGAATGACTACTTTTGCCAGCGAAATTACTAATATTCCTAATATTTAATAACAACTTAATGAAAATTAAAAACGGTTTCTATTTGTGGTGCATTACAGGATTGTTCGCAATTCTGCCCATGGTTTCCTTTGCACAGACTAATAAGGTGAAGGGAACTGTTACTGATGCATCGACGGGCGAGGCACTTATTGGTGCCTCAGTGTTGGTAAAAGGTACTTCCAACGGAACAATCACCGACATGGATGGTAACTTCGTTCTCGATTTGTCGGGACAGAAGACATTGGTGGTTTCGTTTGTGGGCTATCTTAGTAAAGAGGTACGTGTGGCAGGTGGCACGAACCCCAAAATTATGCTCGAACCCGATTCGAAGGTGGTCGAAGAGCTTGTGGTTATTGGTTACGGCCAGCAGAAGAAAGTGACGGTGACCGGTTCGATTGTGAACGTTACTGGCGACGATTTGCTAAAATCGCCAACGCCTTCGCTGGGTAATGCCATTGCCGGTAAGTTGCCAGGTTTGTCAACCGTACAATATTCGGGTGCTCCTGGTGCCGACGATCCTAATATCTTTATTCGTGGACAAGCTTCGCTTAACGGCTCGAATCCACTGATACTGGTTGATGGGGTGGAGCGTAGTTTTACACAAATCGACCCTAACGAGGTGGCCGATATCACCGTTCTGAAGGATGCATCGGCTACTGCCGTTTATGGTGTGCGAGGCGCTAATGGCGTGATTCTGGTAACTACCAAACGAGGCGAAGAAGGCAAAACACATATTTCGGCTTCTACGTCGTGGGGCTTACAGACTGTTACCAAGTTTATTAAGTTTGCCGACTCTTACACCTACGCCACAACCTTTAACCGCGGGCGTATAACCGATGGTGGCAACCCCCGTTTCAGCGACGAGGTAATCAATCATTTCAAGAATCAGGATCAGCCTTTACTTTATCCTAACATCGACTGGATTGATTATGCCATGAACGATGTGGCTTTGCAGAGTCAGCATAATGTGAGTGTGTCGGGCGGCAATAAAACGGCGCGTTACTTCGTGTCGTTGGGTATGCTCGATCAGGATGGATTGTTTAAGACACTTGGCGAAGACCCCAAGTCGAATTTCTCTTATCAGCGTTATAATTATCGTGCCAACCTTGATTTGAATCTCGGAAAATGGCATCAGCTGTCGGTCAATATCGGCGGTCGTGTAGAGAACAAGCGTTCTATCGGTAATGGTGAGTCGAACCTGTTTAATACCCTGATGGACTGCCAGCCTTTCTCGGGCGCAGGTATTGTGGATGGAAAGTGGATTAAAACGAATCCGCTCTATATCTCCGAAGAGGATGCTGTGAGCGGAAACGATGGCTTGAGCACATTCTATGGGCAGGGCTACCAGCAGCAAACCACCAATGTGCTGAATGCCGATGTGATTTACAAACTGGATATGGGATTCCTTACGCGTGGCCTTGATTTCCGTATCAAGGGATCGTATAACTCTACCTACTATCATCGTAAGAACCGCACAGCTGGTCAGCCTGCCAGTTTCATGCCTATTGTGAAAGAGGATGGCAGCATTGTGCTGCAGCGCAAGGGCGACTATTGGAATCTGGGTTACGACGAATCAAGCTGGCCCGACCGCAACTGGTATTTCGAAACCAGCTTTAATTACAGTCGCAGTTTCGGACTCCATAATGTATCGGCCTTGTTGCTTTACAACCAGTCGAAGTCGTACTATCCTTGGGATAGTCAGAGCAGTATGTATATCTCGATACCTAAAGGCTATGTAGGAGTGGTGGCTCGTGCCACTTACGACTATAATCACCGTTATATGCTTGATTTGAACATGGGATATAATGGCTCCGAAAACTTTGCAAAAGGCAATCGTTATGGCGTGTTCCCTTCAGCTTCGGTAGGTTGGACCGTGTCGGAAGAAAAATTCTGGAAACCCATTCTTCCTGTCGTATCATACTTGAAGTTGCGTGCATCTGTTGGTACTGTAGGTAACGATAACTGTCAGGGCTACCGATTCCTGTATCTGCCTGCCGCTTGGAAGATTACCGAGGGATATTACAACAATCCTGGCGATTTTGGTGGCTACAATTTCGGTACCACCAATACCCGATTCCTGAATGTGGCTCGCGAGTATTCGTCGGCATCACCCGATGTGACCTGGGAAACGGCCATCAAGCAGAACTATGCATTTGATATGAAACTCTGGAATAATCGCTTCAGCATCGGTTTTGATTACTTCTACGAGGATCGTAAGGATATTCTCATCAATAATGAGACGATGATTCAGGCACCCACCGCTCTGCGACCATCGTATATCAACTATGGTAGAGTGAAAAATCATGGTTATGAAATAACTATGAAATATGCCGACAAACTGAGCGACGACCTTCGACTGGAGATTTCGGCATCGATGGCTTATTCGAAGAACAAGATTATTGAGCAGGCCGAGATTAAGCGTGCCAACAAGCTGGTGAAGGCCGACAGTTATATGGGTAAACAGTTGGGACTGACCGAGGATACCGAGGTGTCGCCCGACTGGACCTACTATACCGGGCATAGTATCGGCGAACGCAAAGGCTATCTGTTCTTCGATTTCTATCAAAAAGGCATCACCGAGGAGCAATACATGCAGACCTACGGTCAACCTCTGCCCACACAGTTGGTTAACGACCTGAAGGATGGCGATGCCGTGTATGTGGATATCGATGGCGATGGCACGATATCCGAAGAGTACGATCAGATGTTCCTGGGCACGACCGATCGTCCTGATTATACTTTCTCTCTGAACACCAATCTGGAGTATAAAAACTTTGATTTCACCATGCTATGGGTGGGTGCTACCAATGTTACGCGTAACCTGGATGGTGTTTACCGTCAGCCCTTTGGGCAGCAGTATCACTCTTCGTTGCTACAGTGGGTGGCCGATAACACCTGGACAGCCGAGAATACAAACGCCAAGCTGCCACGTGTTACCTTTGTAAACGAGAAGCAGAACCAATGTTTCTCAAACTTATGGGACTACGATTCAAAGTATCTGCGATTAAAGAATGTGGAGATAGGCTATACCATCCGCCAGCCGCGTTGGTTCAAAAGTCTTAGCAGTGCCAGGTTCTATCTGAATGGTACCAACCTGCTCACTTTCTCGCCCTTCAAAGCCAATGACCCTGAGAACATGGGTGGAGGCTATCTGCAGTATATCAAGTACCCCATACTGCGAGTATATAACTTAGGTGTAAAACTAAATTTCTGAATCAATGAAAAAATTATATATAAATATCATTACAGCCTTGCTCACAGCTGTGCCTCTGATTTGCACATCGTGTGTCGACGATGTGAAGGTGGGCGATGCATTTCTTGATAAAGCCAAGGGCGAGGATGTGAATCAGGACCTGATTTTCTCGAAGAAGGTCTATACCGAATATCTTTTGTGGCAGTGCTACGAGGGATTGTACTGCCCCTTTAAAAATTGCTATAGTTTGAATGCCGGTGTGATGGAGGCGCTATCGGATATCATGCACTCCGAGTTAGGCTGGGACGATGTAGGCCGCGAATTCTATACAGGCCATCTGAGTGCTGCCAATGCTAACCCTGGTTGGGTGCAGAGCCGTTTTGCCTTTATTTCGCAAGGTGGTATCCAGAACATGAGCAACCAGTCGAAACGTTCGATATGGAACTGTGTGCGCGACTGCGAACTGCTGATAGATAATGTGGACCGGGTGCCTGACATGACCGATGCCGAGAAAGCACGTTTTAAGGCTGAGGCAAAGGTGATACTTGCTTCGAAGTATCTGGATGGAATACGCCATTTTGGTGCCCTCCCGATTGTGGATCACGCCTTTAAGGGCGAGGATCAGATGGAGAGTGGACGCGCCACACTTGAAGAGACTGTGGATTTTGCTGTCGGCTTGATCGATGAGGCTGTGGCTGAGCCCAACCTGCCTTGGAACCTCTCTGATACCGATATTGCTACTTGGGAAGGACGTGTCACCAAAGCATCGGCCTTGGGCCTAAAGGCTAAGTTGTTAGACTATGTAGCAAGTCCTATCTTCAATAACACGCAGCCTTATTGCAGTGCTGAACCTCAGGACGCTGTCGAGGCGCGCCAGGTGTGGTATGGCAACTACGACGTGAAGCGCTGGCAGGCTGTAGTGGATGCTTGCGAAGAGTTCTTCAGAATGAACGCTGCCAATGGCGACTATTACCAGCTGATAACGGCTACCGACAACACCGAAGAGGCCTATCGCTTGGCTTTCCGCAAGGCTTATCGCAGTCGCGATAATCGCGAGGCTCTGTTGTCGATCCACGATCGTGTGTATATGAAAGAATGGGACCAGTGCCCTGCTAACGTTTGGCACTCTGGCGCCATTGCTGCTACGCTCGACTGGATGGAGATGTTCCCATGGGCCAATGGTAAGAATTTCGACGGGCAGAAATATTACAATCAGAAACCTGCCAAAGTGGATATCTTCGAGCATCGCGATCCTCGTCTCTACGAGTCGATGCTGGTTCAGAAAAAAGATTATAAATATCAGATGTATGGCCCGGCAAACCCCGTGCAGTTGTGGGAGGGAGGCGAGTTTATCGTTACCGGTTCAACAGGTTGGAACTGTCGCCCTCATGGATTTGCCACTTATAAGTACGTGCTCGATCTGGGCTCCGACGACCAGGGAGGACAGGGCATTATCGACGATGAGCCAGTGCAGTTTGCCTATATGCGATTGGCCGAACTCTATCTGATTTATGCCGAGGCTTTGGCCGAGACCGGCCGACTGGCCGATGCCATTCAGCAGCTGAATATTGTGAGAGCCCGTGTGGGACTTCCCGATATCGCAGCAGCCAATCCTGAACTTTCGCTCAGTTCGAATAAGGACAATCTGATTAAGGAGATTATGCGTGAGCGTGCCTGCGAGTTGGGATTCGAGTTCGAAAGCCGATTCCATGATATGAACCGACGCATGATGGTTGCCGACTTTGTGAAGCCGCTGCGTGGCATGAAGATTTACAGAATTGATGATGCTGGAAATCGTGTGGAACGCAAGTGGAATCCCGACACCGAACCATTCCCAACAAAGTTCGAGTATGTGCCTTACGCTATCAGCGAAAAAACCGGTAATGCACGTTTTGTTTGGAGTCATCCCGAAGCGTGGTCGAACAAATGGTTCCTGGCACCACTGCCACCCGATGAGATTAATAAGAATTACGGATTGACTCAGAATCCTGGTTGGAATTAAATTAACAAAGATGTAAATATGAATAGTAAGATATTGCTCAAATCAATGGTGTTCGCAACATGCCTTATGCCGATGGCATTACCTGTTGCTGCACAAAGCCTGTTGAATGATAACAACAAGCTCTCTACCAATGCCTCGCATACTATCTCGGGGGAGGAGTTGCAGCACACGGCTGCTACCACGTTGAAAGAAGCTTTGTATGGCAGGCTGCTGGGACTGACTGTACTTAACAACGGACAGTTTATTGGCGATAACGGTGCTGGGGCCACATTCAATATCCGTGGCACTCAAACCACAAGCGAGAATAATATACTGATACTGGTGGATGGCATCAAGCGCTCTATCGACTATCTGACCGTGGATGAGGTCGAGTCGGTGACGGTGCTGCGTGATGGCGCTGCAACAGCCATTTATGGCTATGAGGGACTGAATGGTGCCATCTTGATTAAAACCAAGCGCGGAGCCGAACAGAAACTGTCGGTGCAGGTGGGCTATAACCACAAATTTGTGTTCGACCCCAAGACGGCTGATTTTGTGGATGCTCCCACTTATGCTAAAGCCATGAATCAGGCCCGATTTAATGATGGCCTTTCGCCCATGTATAATCAGACAGAGATTGATGCTTTTGCCAATCAGAGTGCACCTTATTATTATCCACAAGTGGATTGGAAGCATCTGGCACTCAAGGACATGGGAGCCGAAAACCGCATCAACCTGGCTTTAAATGGTGGTAGCAAGCGTCTGAAGTTTTTCTCGTTCATGGATTATACCGACTGTCGCGGATTGCTGAAGGATACCAAGCAAGACGATTACAATTCGCAGCTGAAGTTCTCGAAGGCCAATATTCGTACCAATATCGATGCCGAACTGACAACGACTACCACGATGCAAGTTAATCTGCTGGGATCGTTTGTCGAGACTAATCGTCCTGCAGGTGTTTCGGCCAACGATGTTTTTGACATGTTCTACAAAGTGCCTTCGTCGGCATTCCCTGTTACCAATAACCCTGATGGCGAACTGGCTGGCGTGTGGGGTGGCAACACCACTTACAGCACCAACAATGTGATTGCACAAATCCAGTCGTCGGGGTTCCGCAAGTCGCACTCGCGCCTGTTTCAGGGCGACATCACGTTGCGTCAGGATCTGGGCGCACTGCTTGACGGACTTTCGGTTGCAGCCCGCTTTGGTTACAATAACTATTCGCAGATTTACGAGCACAACAGCAAGGGTTTTATGTACGGCTACGAGCGTTACACCTTTGATGCTGATGGCAGTGTGAATGGTTTAACCACCTATTCGGCTGGTGACAAAACGGATAACACCAATTTTAATTACTGGCAGGAGCAGCATCTCCGCTCATCCTATCTGTCGCTTTCAGCCGATTATCAAACGCAGTTTACAGGCAATGATCATTTCTCGGCCTCGCTGATTTGGAATCAGCAGAACGAAACACCTAACGGCCAGTACCTCACCTTTAATCGTATGAACTGGATGGCCTGTCTGCACTACGACTTGAATAATAAGTATATAGCCAATCTCACATTGGCTGCCAATGGCAGTAACCGTTCCTATCCCGAAAAGTGGTCGTTCTCGCCTGCACTCTCGTTGGGTTATATCTTTGCCAACAACGATGCAAGTAGCATTCTGAACTATGGTAAACTGCGCCTCTCGGGTGCCATCCGCCATCTCGACTATGTGCCCATTAATGGCATCTGGCTCGAGAACTATAATGGTGGCGGTGGCGACTATTACTTTGGTGCCGGCAATGGCTATCAAACGTGGGGCACCTTTATTTCCTATCAGCCCACCGACCATTTTAAGCTGGAAACAGCCTATCAGTTTAATCTGGGTGCCGACTTGCGTGTGTTCAAGCATCTCGATCTAACCATCGATGGTTACTATAACTACCGTGATAACATCCTGCTCTCTGGCGATGGACTTGTTTCGTCGATTGTTGGTGTGCCATCGGGTTATGTCAACTGGGGCCGCGTGGCCAGCTATGGTGTTGAGGTGGGTGCCAACTGGGTGCAGAAACTGGGTAAGGATGTTAGTCTGAATCTGGGCGGACAGTTCACATGGGGGCGCAACCGCATCCGTCGTACCATTGAGAATGTAGCCAGCGATTATCTGTCGGCTATTGATGGTAGAGTAAACCAGGCATGGGGCCTGGAGGTGCTTGGTTTCTTCGCCGACGATGCCGACATCGCCAATTCGCCCGAACAGGAGTTTGACAACTGCAAGCCTGGCGACTTTAAGTATAAGGACCAGAATGGCGATGGTGCTATCAACGAGAACGATGTGGTGAAGATGGGCTACAGCACTTCGGTGCCCGAACTCAACTATGCCATCAACATGGGACTTAAGGCTGGCAACTTCGGATTCAGTGCCCTGCTGCAGGGAGCTGGCATGTTCACCCGCTATATGGGTGCCATTGGCGTATGGACACCTATGATTGGTGGTGCAAACCTGACACAAGACTATTATGATAACTGCTGGGATAATAGTAATGCCCCACAGTACCCCCGACTCACCTCACAGGCTAATAACAACAACTACCGAGCCAACAATGTGTGGTGGAAGAACGTGAATTTCCTGAAGTTGCGCAACTGCGAGGTGTACTATCTGTTGCCTCAGTCGCTTATTTCTCATATCCGACTCTCGCAATGCAAGATTTTTGTAAAGGGCGAGAATCTGCTCGACTTCAGTAATATGAAACAGCTCGATGCCGAAACCATGTCAACCGGTTATCCTATCATGAAGACCGTCAGCGTAGGCGCATCATTATTATTCTAATTCAAAACAGTACAATTATGAAGAGTTATAAACATATCATTTTACCCATGCTTGGTGCTGCTGTGTGGTGTACCAGTTGCGTTGATTTAAACTATAGCGAGGTGACCACCAACAACGAAGAGTGGGTGTATCAAAGTCCGCAGTACGGTATAGAGCATCTGGTTTCTAGTGTCTATGCACGTGTTCCCAACGGTTTGAGTAAGAATTTCGAGGGCGGTAGCGGTGCTACCTTTGCCGCTGCCTGTGATGAGGCCGACTGTGCCCTCTCGCACGATAATATCCGTAAGCTGTACAATGGCGGTTGGAGTCCTATCAACCCATTCTCTTATCTTTGGGAGAACTCCTACAAAGCGATTGCCGAAGCCAATAATTTCTTGGAAAAACTGGATAAGATAGATCTGTCGGCCTACGAGAACAACAATGATTTCCAGGCCATGAAAAATAAGTTTGAGCTGTTCGAATACGAAACGCGTTTTTTGCGTGCTTATTTCTATTTCGAGCTGGTGCGTGCCTATGGCGATGTGCCCTTTACGCTCAAATCGCTCACTAATGCCGAGGCCAATCAGCTGAGCCGCACATCGGCCATCACCATTATGGATTGGATTGTGGAAGAGATGAATACCATTGCCGAATTTCTGCCTGTGTCCTATGCCAACGAGCTGAATACCGATATCGGACGTGCCACTAAGCCCATGTGCCTGGCACTCAAGGCACGTACGCTGTTGTATAAGGCTTCGCCATTGTTCAATACCTCTGATAATAAGCAATGGTGGCTTGATGCTGCCCGTGCCAGCCACGATTTGCTGGTGAGGGCCAATGGGTGGGGCATTAAACTGGGGCTCTATTCCGAACTCTGGGGACCAGCTAATGGCGATGGTCAGGAAATTATTTTTGCCGTGAAGCGTGGCGCTTCCAGCTCGTGGGAAACCTACAACTATCCTGTTGGTGTAGAGAATGGACAGTCGGGCATGTGCCCCACGCAGTCGCTGGTCGATGCCTACGAGTATCTGGATAGCAATCAGTCCTTCGGTGAGCGCCATCCTGAGTCGGTCATCAACTTGAGTAAGACCGATCCCTATGAGAATCTGGATCCGCGTTTCGGCATGACGGTATGTAAGAATGGCGACATCTGGCCCAACTACAATGCTAACCCTATCGAGACTTTCGAGGGCGGTCTTAATGCCTCGCCGCTGACCAATGCTACCAATACGGGCTATTATCTGAAGAAGTATTGCGACCCCAATGTTAATATTTCAACGAATAATGCCACAACCACCTTGCATGCTTGGATTGTGATGCGACTGGGCGAGTTCTATCTGAACTATGCCGAGGCCATGTACCACTATTATGGTAATGCCAACACCAAGGGCGAGTTTACATTGAGCGCCAATGATGCGGTGAATGCCATACTTGATCGTGCTGATGTGGGAATGCCTCACTGGACAACTTCGACAGCAGATTGGCTGCAGCGCTACGAGCGTGAGCGTATGGTTGAGATGGCCTTCGAGGATCAGCGTTTCTGGGATATCCGTCGCTGGAAGAAAGGCGAGAGTCAGAATGCAGTTAAGACCATTAGTCTTACCAAGGATGCCGAGGGGCAGCTGCTGTTGCATCGCGGATCGCTGAGTCGTGGCTGGAACAACAAGTTCTACTTCTTTCCCATCCCCTTCGCCGAGATTAGCAAGAATCCCAATCTTGTTCAAAACCCAGGTTGGGAGAAATAATTTTAACTCGAAAAAAAATTTAGATATGAAAAAAAATAGTTTTAAGATGATGCTGTTGGCCGTGGCTTGTGGGTTTGCTGCCTGCTCTAACGATACCGATAGCAACGTTGAAAGTCTTTCGATAGCAGCCTTCTATCCAACGATTGTCATGGATGGCACACCCGTAACGATTACTGGCACAGGACTCTCGGAGGTTACAGCCGTAGAATTTCCAGGAGGCCTGCAAGCCAAATCGGTTCAGATTGCCGACGGCTCGCGTATTATTGCTGTTGCACCTGCTGGGGTTAGTGCCGAACCTGGTGCGCTTGTGGTCACAAACGGGTCGGCAACGGCACAGAGCCGTCAGACCATCAGCAAGGCGCAGCCCGTATTGCGCTACTTTAACCCCTCGGAGGTGGCCAAGACTTACAACGACTTGCAAATCGAAGGTAACGATCTGATGTTTGTGAAACGAGTAGAGATAGGTAGCGGTTCAACATCTTTAAGTATCAAGGCCATCGACTTCAAGCGCAAGTCGAATAGCAATATCACCATCACCATGCCTGCTGATGCACCATTGGGCAGTCGGCAGCCGATAAGTGTGGAGTTCGAAAACGGCGAACTGATGGCATTGGGAAGTATCGACATCGAGCAAGGCGAGGCTCCCAGTGGTAAACCGGTTGAGCAGGAAATCGACCTGTATAACGGTGGCGATGTGGACATGGGTGGTTGGAGTGCTGCTATCACAGGCATTGGTGCCGACGCTTTTGCCGATGCTCAGGTGGGCGACCGTATCCGTGTTTACATCAAAAACCAGGTTGAAGGATGGCAGCAAGGCTCGTTTAAGAAAGGCAGCGACTGGAGCGGACTTACCGACGAACTTGGTGTGGTAGGCTTGTCAACTGATGATTTTGATAAGGGATATTACGAGATGACCATCGACGATGTCACCTTGCCATTACTGCAGAGTTATGGTTTGATTATCAGTGGATGTAACTATACAGCTGTGAGAGTTGTGCTGATACTTGTACGTTGAGTTAGAATAATGGTTTGTTAGTATTTAATGTAGATTTAGGTTTGGGGGAGGGTGCCCCAGTGTTTGGCACTCTCCCTTTTTTTTTGTTGAAAGAATTGCAGTTTAAAAATAATTGACTATATTTGCAAAAAAATATTTATGAGAAGATTTTGTGGTATTTTATTATTAAGTGTGCTGCCGCTGCTGCATCTGTCGGCACAGATAGCCCCAAAACCGATAGATAAGAAAGCCACCAAACAGGTTGTTGGCTTGTACAACTATCTGCGAAACGATGTTTGGGGCAAAAAGGTATTGTCTGGTTGTCAGGCCAGATGGGATTATAACACCACCGATGCCGACGAAGTAAGCAAACGCACAGGTCAGTATCCAGCAGTGAATATCTTCGATTTCCAGCATTTCAGACTGGAGCATGTCAACTATCTGGCCGATACAGCCAAGGATTGGTATCAGGCGGGGGGTATTGTAGGCTTTATTTGGCATTGGAGTGTGCCTGTTGATACGTTGATGACCGATAGCAAGGGCTATTCGTTCTATACGCCTTCGGCAGCCAAAACACCACAAAGCGGCACCACATTCTCGCCGCGCAGGGCGCTGCAGCAAGGCACGCCAGAGAATGCTGTGCTGATGCGTGATCTGAAGCGTATCACCAGCTTGCTGCTTCACTACCAGAAGCAGGGCATCCCCATTATCTGGCGCCCGTTTCACGAGGCTGCTGGCAATACCAACCGTGGTGGCAACGCATGGTTCTGGTGGGGTAGTGATGGTGCCAGCACCTTCAAGCAGCTGTATCTATTCATGCAGCGTTACTTGATGAGTCATGGTGTGCACAACCTGATTTATGTGTGGACCTCTGAGCTCGATGACGACGACTGGTATCCTGGCGATCAGTTTGTGGATATAGTAGCTCGCGATCAGTATCATATCTCCACTAATCATGGCAGCTATAAGGAGCAGTTTGATTTGTTAAGCCGGAAATATCCCCACAAGATGCTGGCGCTGGCCGAATGCGATTGTCTGCCCAGTGCCGAGGCCATGATGCGCGATGGCGCCAAATGGTTGTACGTGGCTCCTTGGACCGGACCATTCCTTTTCGGTAGTAACAATACACCCGATTTCTGGAAGCAGTTCCTCGGTTCCGAGCTGGTCGTTTCCAAGTCCGAAACACCTTATGCTTCGAAAGCAAAAGCACGCGTGCAGCAGGTACGCATACAGTCGGCCCTCAAAGGGAAAAAGTTCGATGGCATCGGTGCCGTTAATGGTGGCGGCGCCACTTCGGTGCTGCTGAAAGACTATCCCGAGCCCCAGCGCTCTCAGATTTTAGACCTGGTGTATAAGCCCAAGTTTGGCGCCTCGGTCAGCTCGTTGCTGGTTGAGATTCCTGGCGATGGCAACAGTACCCAGGGCAGCATGCCATCGCACAGTCACTATCTTGGCGATTTCGATGCTCAGCGTGGCTATACCTGGTGGGTGCTGCGCGAAGCCAAGAGCCGCAATCCCCAGCTCGACCTTGATGCCACGGGTTGGAGTGCACCGCGATGGGTGGGCGATTTCTGGTCGCAGCACATGGCCGATTATTATGTAGATTGGCTCACAGCTTTGCGCCAGCAGTACGGGCTCGAACTCAATGCCATTGGCTGCCATAACGAGAAAGGGTGGAGCAACGACTTTGCCAAGATGCTGCGCCGCACCATGAACGAGCGCGGATTTAAGAACGTAAAACTTCATGCTTTCGACAACTGGGGAGCCAATAAGATGGATTTTATGAAAGACATGGAGCGCGACCCCGAGTTGCGCGATGCCATCTATGCTGTGAGTGCCCATACATTCAGCGAGATACCGCTTACTGCCGAGCAGCGATCGATGGCCGAAAAGATGGGAAAACCCATCTGGAACAGCGAGGATCACGTGTATCGCAAAGGGTTCGACTGTTTGATTACTATCGTGAAGTGCTTTAACGAGAACTATATTGTGAGTGGTGCAACAAAGGTTATCAACTGGTACGACATAGGCGCCACTTACCCATTGGAGCCATATAGCCAAGATCCCCCGATGCTGATAGCACAACAGCCATGGAGTGGTAACTATAGCGTGCGCGAATCGCTTTGGGGATATGCGCATTACGGGCAGTTTACCGAGATTGGGTGGCAATACGTCGATGATGGCTGCCTGAAACTCGATGGAGGTGGTACGATGTGCATGCTGCGCAATCCGGCTACCAACGACTACAGTATCATCATCGAAACCAAAGATGCTACCGCTCCGCAAACAGTACGCATCAGTTTGCCCAAACAACTTTCTGGAGCCAGACTCTGCGTGTGGCGTAGTAACGAGAAGGAGCAGTTTGTGCGTCAGGCCGATATGTTGCCCCGGGCACGTAGTTTAACAATGACGTTAGATCCAGCTTGTGTTTATTCTCTCTCAACCACCAGTGGGCAGCAGAAGGGTAGTTATGCTGGTGTGCCTGCACCTGCTTCGTTCCCCATCCCCTACGTTGATAACTACGAGGATTATGACCATCTCTCAAAATGGGGCTATCTGCCTCATTATATGGCCGATATCATCGGATGCTTTGAGCTGCGCCAGGCACCAGGTGGCATGGCGGGCACATGCCTGCAGCAAACTGTTGGTGAGCACACGCTCAGTTGGGCACCCGAGTGGCACCATTACTCGATTATTGGTGATGAGGCATGGACCGACTACGAGGTGAGTGCCGATGTGCTGCTGAATCCTCAGGACGAGGCCGCTGTGATGGGGCGTATCTGCGATGTAGGCTCGGGCTATGGCGTTTGGGCCAAGGGCTACTATCTGAAGATAAACGAGCACGGGCTGTGCCAGCTTTATATAACTCGTGGAAAACTCGACCAAAAGGAGCTGATAGGCGATGCTGAGCAACAGGCACTCATACTTGCCCGTAAGGACATCGAAGTGGGTGGCGAATATGTGCTTGACAGCGCACAAGTGCAGGGCATTACTGCTGGAAAGTGGCACAACCTGAAGCTGCGTTTCGAGGGAGACGAAATCACCGGCTATGTTGATGGCAAACAGGTGGTTCGAGCCACGTCCGATCGCTATCAGCATGGTATGGCAGGCATCATGGCACCCCTGCAGCAACGCCGGGTGAGCACACCTTATTTCGATAATCTGACGATTACGCCACTGGGTCGAACCAAAGCTGTTCACAATCATTCACGTTCACCGAAACCACTTTATTAATAAAATAAACAGATATGATGAAAAAGAAAATGAAAATGCTCATCATGGGCGGCATGCTGGCTCTGATGGCAATGCCTGTAAAGGCACAAAAATGGGAAGGCCTGGCCGATACACCACAAATGGGCTGGAGCACATGGAATAAGTTTCAGGGTAACATCTCTGAGGATGTTATCAGAGGTATTGCCGATGTTATGGCCGAGAGTGGCTTGCGCGATGCAGGCTATACCTATATTAATATCGATGACTGCTGGCATGGCAAGCGTGATGCCAATGGCTTTATACAAGCCGATGCCAAGAAATTTCCGAATGGCATGAAAGCCTTGGCCGACTATGTGCACAGCAAGGGGTTGAAGCTGGGTATCTATAGCGATGCCGGCACAGCTACTTGTGCGGGCGAACCTGGGTCGTTAGGTCACGAATATCAGGATGCGCTGCAATACGCCCGTTGGGGTGTCGATTATCTGAAGTACGATTGGTGCAACACTACCAACGTTAACCCACAATGCGCCTATCAGCTTATCAGCGATGCCCTTCGGGCTGCCAGACGCCCTATCTTCCTCAGCATGTGCGAGTGGGGCAGCAGTAAGCCTTGGAAGTGGGCACGCCAGATAGGTCACTCGTGGCGTACCACACCGGATATCTGGTGCGATTTCGACTCATTGCGTGTTTTCCCTGGCTATAGTCAGTTCGGAGTGATGCAGTGCATCCAGTACAACGACACGCTGCGCCAGTATGCAGGAAAGGGCTATTGGAACGATCCCGACATGCTGGAGGTTGGCAACGGCATGACAGAAAACGAAGACCGCGCCCACTTCACCATGTGGTGCATGATGGCCAGTCCGCTGATTCTGGGTAACGATCTTCGCAATATGAGCGATGCCACTCGCAACATCATCATGAACAAGGACATGATTGCCATCGACCAGGACACACTGGGCATACAAGGCTTGCATTATTGCGACCGCGACGGCTTGCAGTTCTGGTTCAAGCCTCTGGCAGGTGGTGATTGGGCATTTACCATCCTTAACCCCACGCGCCAGGACATCAGTTGCAGTCTCAACTGGCAAGACTTTAATCTAACCGACCACGAGGTCAGCAAGCTGTCCACCCTGTTCGATTCCAAGGTTTACAAGGTATATAATCTGTGGAGTCACAAGTTCGAAGGCAAAACCACGTTGAAGAATAAAGTAGAGCGTAAACTTGTGGTTAAAAGCCGCGATGTGGTTTCTTACCGACTCATTAATAGTAAGTAACATGAAAAGGTTTGCTGCTATTTTACTTCTTGTTGTAATCACTTGTGGCATCCAGGCCTCAGAACCTGTTAAGTCGGAGGCGGCACAGCAACTCATGCAACTGCTCAACCAAGTTAATGGCCATCAAACGCTGTCGGCCACGATGGCTTGTGTAAATTGGAACATCAGCGAGGCGCAATGGGTTCATCAGCACACTGGTAAATGGCCCGCCATCGCTACGTTCGACCTCATTCATCTGCCTTGGTCATCCAAGGGCGGATGGATAGATTACGACGACATCAGTCTGCTGGAAGAGTGGCATAAGCAGGGTGGTATTATCAGTATCGGCTGGCACTGGAATGTGCCTGCCCGCAGTGGCAAGAGCGGCAAGTATGCCTTCTACTGGGGCACCGACAAAGGTAAGGAAGATGAGCAGACGCTTTTCGATGTGAAGAAGATTTTCGATAGTTCTTCCAGTGAATACAAGTTGATGATGCAAGATATCGACCGTGTGGCCGGTATCTTGCTCAAACTAAAGGAGAAGGGCATCCCCGTTCTATGGCGACCGCTGCACGAGGCGGGAGGCATGTGGTTTTGGTGGGGGCGCGATCCCGACGGTTGCAACGAACTTTGGCGCACCATGTATCATCGCTTCCAGCAGTTGGGCGTTGATAACTTAGTTTGGGTGTGGACACAAAGTTCAGCATGGGGCAAACCCTATAGCGATGGCTACCGGTGGTATCCTGGCGACGAATATGTGGATGTGGTAGGTATTGATATTTATAACGAGTCGGATGCCAGTACCATTCGTACCAAATGCTATGATTTTCTGAAAGAGTATTCGCCCACCAAGTTCGTAGCACTCACCGAGTGCGGCTCGGTGCCCGACATGGGGCAGCAATGGCAAGCTGGAGCACATTGGCTATGGTTTATGCCTTGGTACGATTATGCCGTTACAAGCGATGTGAATAGCGCAGCGTTCCGTCAAACGCAGCATGGCAATGCCAACATATCATGGTGGAACGAGGCATTTAGTCATGATTATGTACTCACACGCGACGATGTGAAAGCCATGCTTACAAGTGGCATATCGGCACCAGCAACCGATACGCATCAAAAATGCCGCAAAGGCATATATACCCTTAGCGGCAGTCGGGTTCAGTCTCCGCGGCGCGGAATCTACATCATCGACGGAAAGAAAGTTATTAAAAATCACCCTGCTTCATGTTACTGAGGCAGGGTGTTTTGCTATTTAGAGGGCCGCGGCCTGATACTAGTACTGACGCAGGGCGGCAATCAACTCGCTGTTTTCGGTCTTGGTGCCGATGGTGATGCGCAGGCAGTTCTGACAGAGTTGCACGCGGTTGCGGTTGCGAACGATGATGCCCTGATCCACCAGATAGTTGTAGATCTTGTTGGCATCGGTCATCTTTGCCAGGAAGAAGTTGGCATCCGTAGGATAAATTTTCTCGCAGATAGGGAGTATGCTGAAGGCCTGCATCACGCGGCCGCGCTCCTCCTTCAGAATCTTTACCCAACCATCTACTTCGAATGGGTCCTGCAATGCCTTGAGTGCCTGCTGCTGGGTGAGCAGGTTGACGTTGTAGGGATACTTCACCTTATTAAATATGTCAATGATTTCCTTTGAGGCAAAGGCCATTCCCAGTCGGATGGCTGCACAGCCCCATGCCTTCGACATGGTGTTGAGCACTATCAGGTTGGGATACTTGGCCAGTTCGGCACGCAGGGGCTTCTGCGATGAGAAATCGCTGTAAGCCTCGTCCACAATCACCAGTCCGTCGAAACCCTCAATCACCTTAATAACCTCTTCGCGTATCAGACAGTTGCCCGTGGGGTTGTTGGGTGTGCATAGCCAGATGATCTTGGTGTGCTCATCGGTGGCTGCCAACAGCTTGTCGGCTGTTGTCTGAAAGTGCTCGTCGAGCAGTACTGTGCGATACTCGGTATCATTGATATCGGCACACACTTTATACATGCCGTAGGTAGGCTCGATGGCCACCACGTTATCCTTGCCTGGTTCGCAGAAACAGCGATAGGGCAGGTCGATGGCCTCGTCGCTACCATTGCCTAAGAAGATATTCTCGGCAGGCACCCCTTTCACCTTGGCGATGGCAGTCTTCAGCTCCAGCTGCAGTGGGTCGGGATAGCGATTGTAGGGCTGGTTATAGGGGTTCTCGTTAGCATCGAGAAACACCCTGGCCTCGCGCCCGGCATACTCGTTGCGAGCACTGCTGTAAGGCGCCAGGTTCCAGATATTCTTGCGGGTAAGTTGTTCTAATGATTTCATTTCTCTAGAGATTTAATGCGAACACGCATGGCGTTAGCGTGGGCTTCCAGTTGCTCGGCTTCGGCCATCAGCTCTACGGCGTGGCCTATGCTGCGGATACCATCCTCAGTGAGGTGCTGGAAGGTTATCTTGCGGCAGTAGCTGTCCAGATTCACACCGCTGTAGGCAGTGGCGTAACCGTGTGTGGGCAGGGTGTGATTGGTGCCGCTGGCATAGTCGCCTGCACTCTCACAGGCATACTCGCCCAGGAACACGCTACCAGCATTCACCACCTTATTAGCCAGCTTGGCATAATCCTTCACCTGCAGAATCAGGTGCTCGGGGGCATAGGCATTCGAGAGGTCGATAGCCTCCTGCATGCTGCCTACCAATACCAAACGGCTGTTGGCGAGTGCCTTGGCTGCCATCTCCTTGCGGGGCAGCAGATCTAGCTGGCGGTTCACCTCGGCCTGTACGTCGAGAATCACCTGCTCGGAGGTGGTGATGAGGAATACCTGTGAGTCGATGCCATGTTCGGCCTGCGACAGCAAGTCGGCTGCCACAAACTCGATGTTGGCATACTTATCGGCAATCACGCACACCTCGGATGGACCGGCAGGCATGTCGATAGCCACATCGTGCAGACTAACCTGCTGCTTGGCGGCCATCACATACTGGTTGCCAGGACCGAATATCTTAAATACCTTGGGCACGCTCTCGGTGCCATAAGCCATGGCGCCGATGGCCTGCACGCCACCTGCCTTGAAAATCTTGCTGACACCTGCGATACGGGCTGCTACCAGAATGGCGGGGTTAACCTTGCCATCGCGGCCTGGAGGGGTGCACAGCACAATTTCCTCGCAGCCTGCTATCTTGGCTGGGGTGGCCAGCATCAGTACGGTAGAGAAGAGTGGGGCGGTGCCGCCAGGAATGTAGAGGCCAACCTTCTGGATGGCTACACTCTTCTGCCAGCAAACCACGCCGGGCTGCGTTTCAATCTTCTTGCCCTTGAACTGCTGCGACTCGTGGAAGGTCTTGATATTGTAGTGGGCCACCTGGATGGCGGCTTTCAAATCGGCACTTACCAGCGTTTCGGCTTCGTTCATCTCCTCATCAGATACTGCCAGCGTGGGCAGATCTACATGGTCGAACTTCAGCTCGTAGCCCTTCACGGCATCATCGCCGCGCTTCTTCACGTCGGCCAATACCGAGGCAACGGTGTCGTTCAACTGTGAAACGTCCAGGTGCGGACGCTCCACAATCTTTGCCCATTCACTACGTTCGGGAAAACGGATTACATTCATACACATATTATTTCAACACAGAGACACAGAGGTATGGAGTTTTTTCTTTAAGAAATAAGGCCTCTGTATCTCTGTACCTCTGTGTTTTAAACTAAATAATCATCTTTTCGATTGGAGTAACCAGGATGCCCTGGGCGCCCATCTCCTTCAGTTTGCCAATAATCTCCCAGAACTGCTTCTGGTCGAGTACGGTGTGAACCGAGCACCACTCCTCGTCGGCCAATGGGATGATGGTGGGGCTCTTCAGGCCTGGCAGCACATTGATAATCTCCTGCAGACGGGCCTTGGGGGCGTTCATACGTACATATTTCTTATCCTCGGCATCCTTTACGGCCTTGAAACGGAACAGCATCTGCTCGAGGATGGCTTTCTTATCGTCGCTCATCTGCTTGTTGCCAATCAGCAGAGCCTCACTCTGCATTACAACCTCAACTTCGCGCAGATTATTGCTCACCAGGGTAGAGCCTGATGATACAATATCAAAGATAGCATCGGCCAGACCAATACCTGGGCTGATTTCTACGCTACCTGTGATGACATGGATTTCGGCATGGATATGATGCTGCTCAAGGTAATGTCGAAGGATTCCGGGGTAGCTGGTGGCAATCTTCTTGCCGTTGAACCACTCTACTCCCTTGTAGTCGATTTCTTTGGGAATGGCCAGCGAGAGGCGGCATTTTGAGAAGCCGAGACGTGAGATGATATCAGCATCTTCGCCACGCTCAACAAACTCGTTTTCGCCCACTACACCGATGTCAGCCACTCCACTGGCTACACTCTGTGGGATGTCATCATCGCGGAGGTAAAGCACCTCCAGCGGAAAGTTGGACGACTGCACCAGCAAGGTGCGTTTCGAGGCACTTATCTTGATGTCTGCTTCGCTGAGCAGATTCATCGTGTCCTCAAACAGGCGTCCTTTTGATTGTACTGCAATTCTTAACATATTGTTAAATCTAAAAAATATCGGGTGCAAAATTACTAAAAAATTCTCAATTATCAATTGTCAATTATCAATTATTTAGTACCTTTGCACCGATTTTCTGTCAAAATGTTGTTGAATCGTGCAAAAATGGTATAAATATGTCGGTTTTGGAGCGGTTTTACTATCGCTGGTGTCGTGTTTCGAAAAGAAGCATGAGCCTATTGTGGCGCCCTGGGGCGTGATAGATGATACCGTTTCGGTTTCCGACGAGTTCGACCTGCATGACATCCAAACCAGTGGCGAGCTGATTATGGCCACGGTGAGCGGACCTCATACCTATTATGAGTATCACGGTAAGAGTTTGGGCACACAGTTCCTGATTTGTCAGCGTTTTGCCGACTCGCTGGGTGTGCGACTGCGTGTAGAGGTGTGCCGCGACAGTATGGAGCTGGTGAAGCGTTTTGCCGATGGCGAGGTGGACATTGTGGCATGGCCCACACCTGGGCATCTCAGTGCCGATACGGCTAAGAACGACTTGGCTAAGGAGTTGCAGGGCTGGTATCGACCTGAGCTGATAGCTGCTGTGCAGAAGGAGGAGAACGACCTGTTGACGGTGCGCAAGGTGCATCGCCGCATCTTCTCGCCTATGCTGGATGCCAAGGGTGGTATCATCTCGCATTACGATCAGTATTTTATGGCTTATGCACGCGATATCCGTTGGGATTGGCGCCTGTTGGCAGCCCAATGCTATCAGGAATCAACGTTCGACCCGCGTGCCGTGTCGTTTGCCGGTGCCAAGGGCTTGATGCAGATTATGCCTGGAACGGCAGATCACTTAGGTGTGTCGCGCGGACAGTTGTACGAGCCCGAGGCCAATATCCGTGCAGCGGTGAAATATATCGGACAGTTGCAGAACACTTTCCGCGATGTGCGCGACCAGTATGAGCGCACCAACTTTGTGCTGGCTGCTTATAATGGTGGTGCTCACCATATGCGTGATGCGATGAATCTGGCCCAGCGCGATGGCAGGAACCCGCACCGCTGGAGCGATGTGGCGCCTTATGTGCTGAAGCTCAGTCAGCCTCAGTATTATAACGATCCGATTGTGAAATATGGTTATATGCGTGGCTCTGAAACGGTGGATTATGTGCAGCGCATCCGTCAGCGCCATGCGGGCTATCAGGGTGTGAAGTCGCCCCACATGGGTTTTCACGGTGTAGGCAAGCCCCGCAAGGCTGATAAGCGAAAGAAGAAATACGATATTTAGTTTTAAACACAGAGATACAGAGGAACAGAGTTTTTTTGAATTGCTAATCCATCAAAAAATTAAACCTCTGTATCTCTGTATCTCTGTGTTTAAAAAATTTTATTTCTGAACGGGAATCTTGTCCACGCGCTTCTGGTGGCGGCCACCTTCGAAGCTGGCGGTGAAGAACTCGTCCATAATCTTACGTGCCATGTTGTTGTCGATGAATCGGCCTGGCATCACCAGTACGTTGGCATCGTTGTGCTGACGGATGAGATGAGCAATCTCTGGAATCCAGCACAGTCCAGCACGCACCTTCTGGTGCTTGTTCAGGGTGATAGAGATACCCTCGCCGCTGCCACAGATGGCAATGCCGGGATAAACCTCGCCACTCTCAATACCCTCGGCCAGTGCGTGTCCGAAATCGGGATAATCTACACTGGCATCACTCCATGTTCCATAGTCTTTGACAGGATAACCTTTTTCCTCCAGATACTGGAGCACAAACTGCTTTAACGCAAAGCCTGCATGATCGCAAGCAACTCCTACTGTTTTTACTTCCATAGTCGTATAAAATTAAAAACACAGAGACACAAAGGTACAGAGTTTAAAAAAATCCTCTGTGACTCTGTATCTCTGTGTTGATTATTACTTAAGCAAGCAATTTCTTAACCTGCTTGTACACATTCTCTCCAGTGAAGCCCAGCTTCTCGTCGAGCACCTTGTAAGGAGCTGAGAAACCGAAGCTCTCCAGACCCCATACGGTACCGTCGGCACCTACCAGACCTTCGAGGTTTACAGGCAGGCCAGCGGTGAGACCGAACTTCTTAACACCTGCAGGCAGCACGCTCTGCTGATACTCCTTGCTCTGGCTGCGGAACAATCCCTCAGAAGGAACGCTAACCACGCGAACCTTTACGCCATCCTCGCGGAGCAGCTTAGCACCAGCCTCGAGAGTAGAAACCTCTGAACCAGAAGCCAGCAGGATGACATCGAAGTTCTCGTCGCTACCAGCTACAACATAAGCACCCTTGGTGGCCTGGCTGTAGTCGTTGCCCTCGGGCAGCATGTCGATATTCTGACGTGAGAAGATCAGTGCTGTAGGTGTATCTACATTCTCCATAGCCATGCGCCAGCAAACGGTGGTCTCCTCGGCATCGGCAGGACGAACTACCAATACAGAGTTCTTGCCGTGGTGGTTCTTCAACTTCTCCATCAGGCGGATCTGTGCCTCCTGCTCTACAGGCTCGTGGGTAGGACCATCCTCACCTACACGGAAGGCATCGTGGGTCCAGATGAACTTAACAGGCAGCTCCATCAGGGCAGCCATACGTACGGCGGGCTTCATGTAGTCAGAGAATACGAAGAAGGTACCGCAAGCGGGGATAACACCACCGTGCAGAGCCATACCGATGCAGCAGCAAGCCATGGTGAGCTCGGCTACACCAGCCTGGAAGAAGGCACCGCTGAAGTCGCCACGAACCAGGTCGTGAGTCTTCTTCAAGAATCCGTCGGTCTTATCAGAGTTGCTCAGGTCGGCTGATGCACAAATCATGTTGGGAACCTGCTCAGCCAGAGCTGACAGTACAGTAGCACTTGCACCACGAGTAGCGGCACCAGCCTTCTGCTCAACCTTGCTCCAGTCAATCTTTGGAGCCTTGCCGCTGAACCACTCCTCCAGCTGCTTGGCCTGCTCGGGATGACCCTTGGCCCACTCAGCTTTCTCGGCATAGCGCTCAGCTACAATCTTCTTCAGCTCCTCAGCACGCTTCGCGTACATCTCCTTTACCTCGGGGAATATCTGGAATGGATTCTCAGGATCGGCACCCAGGTTCTTCATGGTGTTGATATAAGCGTCGCCACCCAGAGGTGCACCATGAGTAGCGCAGTTGCTCTCGTATGAGCTGTTGTCGGCCTTACGGGCACCCTTACCCATCACGCAGTGACCGATGATGAGTGATGGGCGATCCTTCTCAGCCTGAGCCTTCTTGATGGCCTCGCGAATCTGGTCAACGTCGTTACCGTCGATCTTCTGTACGAACCATCCCCAAGCCTCATACTTCTTGGCTGTGTCCTCACTGGTCACAACCTCTGTCTTTGTAGAGAGCTGGATATCATTAGCGTCGTAGAACATGATGAGGTTGTCGAGTCCCAGGTTACCGGCGATACGACCTGCACCCTGCGAAATCTCCTCCTGCACACCACCATCGCTGATGTAGGCATAGATAGTCTGGTTCATCACGTTGCCCAGACGAGCCTTCAGGAATTTAGCGGCGATAGCAGCACCTACTGCGAAACAGTGACCCTGACCAAGAGGACCAGAAGTGTTCTCGATGCCGCGCTCAATCTCGCGCTCGGGGTGACCAGGAGTTACCGAACCCCACTGGCGCAGGTTCTTCAAATCCTCGAGTGTGTACTTGCCAATCAGGGCCAGCTGGCTGTAAAGCATTGGAGCCATATGTCCTGGATCGAGGAAGAAACGGTCGCGACCCTCCCAAGCGGGATTCTCGGGATCGTAAACCAGGAACTCACTGTAAAGGGTGTTGATAAAATCAGCACCACCCATCGCACCGCCGGGGTGACCCGACTTGGCCTTCTCAACCATCGAAGCAGCAAGGATACGGATATTATCCGCTGCCATGTTCATAACTTTGTTGTCGTTCATAATGAATAATTAATTGAAAAACGTTATTTTGGGGGCAAAGATACAAAATTATTCCGAAACAAACCACTGTTTCGGAATAATTATTTGCTTTAGTGTAGAAAATTATTGTAATTTGACACTTATTACTTGGAAACTTCTATCTTAACATCAGTTTTGTCGGTGATGGATGGCAATTTGCAGGTAACAGTGCGGGTCTCGCCTGGGGCCAATGTCAGGTAATTATCGCTCCAGTAGGCGGGACATATCAGTTGGCCTTGCTGCTTGGCTGTCAGTCGAACCATAAACGCCACTTTATCAGTGGGATTGCTGACTTTCACCTGGTAGCCATCGCTGGTGGGGGTGATGGTCATCTCTACATCGGTAGTGCACAGGTTGTCGAGCATGGCATACGATGCATACTTGGTGATAGGGGTGTGCACCCAAGTGGTATTGGCCCAGTCGTACGTATCCTTCTCGCCGGTGATAAAGTACTCGTTGGTAGCTGTGTTGCCTAATTTCAACAGCAGGAAGGCGGCTGGGGCATGGGCTGTATTGATATCGAACACCTTGACTACCGTGCCTGGGGCTACCTCAATCTGTGTGCTGTCGCTGGTGGTCTTGCTGTCTGTCAGCAGTTGCATCCGCGCAGTTGATTTTACGGGCTGCAGTGTTTCGTTCACGGCATACACGGCTTGCGTGTAGTAGTCGTAAATCAGTTGCACAGGGGCATTACCCTTCTTCACGCCATAATAGGCAGCGTTGGGCTGCTTGTAGTAGTCGTACAGCTGCCAGTAGATGCCGGGGCGCGCGCCGTTCAGCATCCATTGGATGATGCCGGTGGTGTGTGGCCATCTCACGCGGAAGCTCTCAAACATGGCCTTGGTGCTCTCGTAGTTCAGCAGGTCGGCATGGCGCAGATACTCGTCGATATTCTTGGCTTCGCTAAAGCGGTTGCGTATCACCTCGTTCAGCTGTTTCAGCGAGTTCATGTCGCCTGACGAAGCGGTGCACAGAATGTTCCAGCGCTGGTCGATAGGGAAGAGGTTGGGGCCTAACATCTTCTGTAGCGATTCTTTCACAGGCAGTTGGGCACCGATACCCGTCTCGGTGTTAAAGCCGAAAGCACCACCGGGCGCCTCGGGCTGGTACCAGTAGCTGGGACCGACATATTCGTAGGGGCCTGCCATCTTGGTGCCTGACCGACCAGATAGTTCGCTCACCTGATCCTTGGCTGATGTCAGATAGCTGCGATCGTCCTCGGTGCTCAGGAACTGCTGGTAGCGCTGCTCCAGTTCGGGCTTGGGCAGCATGTCGCTCCCCACAAACCAACCGATGATGGATGGGTGATAGCGCAGCCACATCACCTGGTCTTCGAACGAACGGGCTATCAGGTCGATGTTCTCGGGGCTCAGAATGCCGCCGTAGAGTTCATCGCAAGGTGCACCAATATAGCTGTCCCACTCCCAGTGGCAGCTCCAGCCCACCAGAATCATCAGTCCGAGCTCGTCGCACAGGTCGTACAGGTTTTGCGAAGTGCCCCAGAACCCCTCCAGGCGCACCGTATTCATATTCATGTCGCGAACATACTCCAGTTGCAGACGATTGGTCTCGGGGGTGTCACGCAGATAGATATCATCGGTCCAGCCGGCGCCACGCAGCAGCACGGGTTTGCCATTCAGCGTAAAGCCGCGATAGCCCTCGTTGGTCAGGTAGCTTTTTATCTCGCGAATGCCAAATCGCACATTCTCGGAGTCGGAAATTTTGCGGTCCTCGACAAACTCGATGTGTAAATCACACAGTTCGGGCTTACCCATATTGTGGCACCACCACAATTTGGGGTTGATGATGTGTATTTCGGTAGGACTGACAAAGCGTTTCTTCTCGCCAGGAGCCAGCGATACGCGGTAACTGAACTGCTGTCCGTCGGCAGTACCCTGCACGATGCCTTCTACGGGTTTATCCGATAGATTGTGCAGTTCGGTGGCGATGGTGAGCCAGGCTTCGTTAAGCGTCTGTGTGTTGACGCGTGAACGCACAGCTGAGTGCGACAAGGCCACAGGGCCGCAGGTTTTTACGTGCACTTCGCGAAAAATGCCCATACTCTCGTCGGCGGGACGCGGATTCCAGTCGGCAAAACCGATATTGGGTTCGCCTGGCTGGGCACGAAACACCTCTACCTCCAGTTTGTTGTCGCCGGCTATCTCGTTGGTTACGTCAAACTCAAACTGTCGGAACGGACCGTACATCTCTTTACTGTTGGCTATCTGCTTGCCGTTAAGCCACACGTTGGCGCGGTAGCTGATGCCGTCGAAGCTCAGCACCGCATGTTCGCCCTCGTTAAGCTGTTTCAGTTCAAAGGTGGTGCGATATTTCCAGCTTTTGTCAAACTGTGTTTTGTTAATCTTGGCATAGTCGTCGGCAGTCAGTGCTTCGGGTTCTATGCCGTTGGCAGTTAGCGTACCCATCAGGGTGCCAGGCACTTGCGCTGGTATCCAACCATTGGCTGTTTCTACTTCCCAGTTCATGCTTAATGTTTGATGCTCGGTACATGCTGCTACCACCATAGCCAGCATCCCCATTATAAAAAAGTCTCTAAGTTTCATATCAGTTCTCAGTTTTCACTTCTCAGTTATTAAAGCTGCGGCCCCTAGCATGGCAGCGTTAGGCAGAGTTGATGGCTCGATACGCGTGGCAGCCACATTCTCAGGGTAGGGGAAGGTGCCCAGCTGCTGGCGTATGGCTGTTTCGTAGAGCGCGAAGGCATTGGCAATGCCGCCACCGATGATGATGGCCTCGGGGGCATAGGTAAACAGAATCGCCTTCATCAGGTTGCCTACATGCTGACCGAACTCCTGCCACACCGCCTGTGCCTGTTGGTCGCCAGCTAAAGCCAGCTTGGCAAAGGTGACACCCGTTTCGCCATGCAACTCGCTGAAAAACCTGCTGCTGCAATAAAACTCGTAGTCGGCATCCAGATAGGGTAGCGAGCCAATTTCGCCTGCCCCAGTGTTCACTCCGTTATACAACTTGCCATCGATGATGATGCCTGCACCCACACCGGTTCCTAATGTTAAGCCCACCATATTCTGCGTGCCTTTGCCTTCGCCATAGCGCCAGGCGCCTAAGGCAAAGCAGTTGGCATCGTTGTTCACGGCTACGGGTACACCAAATTCCTGCTCCAGGGCCTGTTTCAGGTGTACCTCTTTCCACGAGGGAATGTTAGCCACATTATATACGATGCCCTGCTGGCAATCTACCACCGAAGGCACACCCACGCCAATGCCCGTCACTTCGGGGCGCATCAGTTGGGTTATCTGCCGCTTCAGTTGGTTCAGCACTACATCCTCGCACTCCTGTGCCGGACAGGGCTCTATCACGGTGTCAATCACCGTCGCGCCATCGGTCAGTCCAACACGCATGTTGGTACCGCCTAAATCAATTGCTATCTTCATTATTCATAAACTGTTTAGAATAGTTGATTTGCGGCGCAAATATACATTATTTTTCTATAAGGTGGTGCATTTTTTTAGTTTTTTTTGTATCTTTGCAGCCACATTATATTAATAAGGTAGGAATAAGATGAAGATAGCTATTGTACAACACGATATACCCAGTAGCAATTTTTTAAATAATATGGACCGTCTTAATCCGTTGTTAAATCAGCAGCCGGGTGCCAATCTGTATGTGTTGCCAGAAACCTTTGCCACAGGTTTTATGGCCGAGGGTTATGCGGGTGGGGCTGCTGCTCAGTCTCACTTTATGTTGCAGTGGATGGCGTACCAGGCCATGCTGCATCATGCCGCCGTTGTGGGTAGTGTGGCTACCAAGGATCAAGAGGGACAGTTGCGTAACCGCTTGATTTTTATGCATCCTGATGGCAAGTACGACTATTACGATAAGCGCCATTTGTTTACGTTTGCCGGCGAGACTAAGGATTATGTGCCAGGCGATCGCCGTGTGGTAGTAGAGTGGTGTGGTGTGCGTTTCTTGTTGCAGGTGTGCTACGATTTGCGATTCCCGGTGTTTTCGCGTTCGCGTGGCGATTACGACGCCATCATCTATGTAGCCAACTGGCCCGAGCAGCGTCAGGATGCCTGGCAAACGCTACTGAAGGCGCGTGCCATCGAGAATCAGTGCTATGTGATAGGCGTAAACCGTGTGGGTAGCGACGACACCTGTAAGTATATAGGTGGTTCGGTGGTGATTGATGCCTACGGACATACCATTGCCCAGTGTACCGATGGTGAGGAAGAAATAGCTATCGCAGAACTTGATATGGAACAGCTGCAGCGTTTCCGTCAGAAGTTCCCCGTTCTGGCCGATGCCGACGAGTTTAGTGTTCTCTGATGCTCTTCGGTTCTACGTGTACCGATATGTGGGTTTCCTTGCCGTAGTGTTCGCGTAGGATATTCTCCACTTCTTCGCTTTTGTTGTGAGCCTCGCGCAAACTGATGTCGTCGTCCATCAGTATGTGCAGTTCTATGGCGTAATGATTGCCTATTCGGCGCGTGTGCAGATCGTGTGGCTCTGTAACGCCAGGTATCGATCGTGCCAGCTGCAGAATCTCGCTCTCAACCTCATCGGGCAGCGAATGCTCCATCAGGTCGCCAATGCCATTACGCAGCAGGTCTATCGCCACCTTAATAATAAATAGGCCCACGATGATACCTGCCATGGGATCGAGCACCGTCCATCGTTCACCTAAGAAGATGGCGCCACCAATGCCGATGGCTGTGCCTATACTCGACAGGGCATCACTACGATGGTGCCAGGCGTTGGCCTCTACTGCCTGCGACTTGAGTTTGCGGGCCTGCACCATCGAGTAGTGGAACACTGCCTCTTTCAGAATAATCGAAAGAAGTGCAGCCCATAGCGCCAGCATGCCTGGGGCTTTTAATGGTTCGCCCTGTGCCCAAGCGATAATCTTGGTGAGTGCGCTGTACACAATGCCTACGGCTACTATCAGTAGTGCCAACCCAATCAGTGTGGTGGCCAGCGTTTCGTATTTACCATGCCCGTACTCGTGCGATTTGTCGGTAGGTTTGCCGCTGATGCGCACAAACACCAGCACGATGATATCTGTGACAAAGTCGGACAGCGAGTGCACCGCATCGGCAATCATTGCCGCACTATGTCCCACAATGCCCGCCACAAACTTAAACAGCAGCAGCACCACATTCACGGCGCCACCAACCATTGTTACCTTATATATCTCTTTATTTCTTTTCATTGTAGTGCAAAAGTAGTAAATTGATAGCAAATAGCAAAAAAAATCCCGTTTTATTTGTCAGATAGAAATAAAAACATTACTTTTGCAGCGCAAAATTAAATATTCGGGGTGCTGAGGCAAGTGCCAACGCTGAGAAAATACCCATAGAACCTGAAGCGGGTAATGCCGTCGGAGGAATGCAATATGAAAGTAACGATTAACAACAAAGAACACGAGACGCAAGCCAAAACTGTATCCGAGCTTGCCGCCCAATTGCAGTTGCCCGCCAAAGGTGTGGCAATAGCCATCGATAATGAGTTGAAACCACGCACATCTTGGGATGCCACCATCCTACAAGAGGGCGCCAGTATCACTATTATCAAAGCTGCATGCGGGGGGTAAGGATGATGTTACAGTTTATTTCTCACTACACCGAAAAGTATAGCTACTTGGACAGCATCAACCTTGCCTTGCAGGGTGGGTGCCGATGGATACAGCTACGCATGAAGGATGCTACCGACGACGAGGTGCGCCCCATTGCGATAGAAGCCCAGCAGCTATGCCAGAAGTTTGGCGCTACATTTGTTATCGACGACCGTGTGTCACTGGTAAAGGAGCTGCATGCCGATGGTGTGCATCTGGGTAAGAACGATATGCCCATCAGCGAGGCACGCCGGTTGTTAGGTACCGATTATATCATAGGTGGAACGGCTAACACGTTCGAGGATGTGAAGAGCCACTATGAGTCGGGGGCCGATTATATCGGTTGTGGGCCCTACCGATTTACCACCACCAAGCAGAAGCTGTCGCCTGTATTAGGGTTGGACGGCTACCGCAGAATAATTATCGAGATGCGTGCGGCACATATCGATATACCCGTTGTGGCTATCGGTGGCATTACCCAGGCTGATATTCCAGCCATACTGGCCACTGGTATCACAGGCATAGCGCTGAGTGGCACTGTGCTGCGCGCCGCAAATCCCATAGATGAAATGAAACACTTAATAAGCATTGTCAATCATGAGTAAATTAGTTATTGCAGGACGAGAGTTTGGCTCTCGTTTGTTTTTGGGCACAGGCAAGTTTAATAACAATGCGCTGATGGCCCAGGCTATTGAGGCTTCGGGATCGGAGATGGTTACCGTAGCCATGAAACGTGTGGAACTCGACGATAAGAACGACGATCTGTTGACACACATCACCCAGAATCCCAAAATCCAGTTGCTGCCCAACACATCAGGTGTGCGTAATGCCGAAGAGGCAGTGTTTGCAGCTCAGATGGCCCGCGAGGCATTCGGCACCAACTGGCTGAAGCTGGAGATACACCCCGACCCGCGCTACTTGTTGCCCGACTCGGTTGAGACGTTGAAAGCCACTGAGCAGTTGGTAAAGCTGGGTTTTGTGGTGCTGCCTTACTGTCAGGCCGACCCCACACTGTGCAAGCATCTGGAAGAGGCTGGTGCAGCTACGGTGATGCCGCTGGCAGCTCCTATCGGCACCAATAAGGGTTTGAGAATGAAGGATTTCCTGCAGATTATCATCGAGCAGGCCACGGTGCCTGTGGTGGTTGATGCAGGTATCGGTGCCCCCAGTCATGCTGCCGAGGCGATGGAGATGGGTGCCGACTGTGTGCTGGTGAATACCGCTATTGCCGTGGCAGGTGATCCTGTCGCGATGGCTGATGCCTTCCGACAGGCAGTGATTGCTGGGCGCCAGGCTTACGAGGCTGGTCTTGGAGCCATTGCCGATTGCGCCGAAGCATCAAGTCCATTAACTGCGTTTCTTAGTGAATAGTGAAAAGTGAATAGTGAATAATGAGTAATACGAGACCAAATGATCACAAGGCCTATGCTCAGAGAGAGAAGGCCTATATGCAAGGAAATTTGTATCCTGATGTAAAGGTGGGTATGACCAAGGTGAACCTGACACCAACGGTGACGAAGGATGCCGACGGCAAAACCCACGTAGAGAAGAACGAACCAGTGTATATCTACGATACCAGCGGTCCTTATACCGACCCCAACTATACGGTTGACCTGAAGAAGGGACTGCCACCCATGCGCCAGCAGTGGATAGCCGACCGTGCTCAGAAAGGGCAGGGCATCACCCAGATGGCGTGTGCCAAGGCAGGCATCATCACGCCAGAGATGGAGTATGTGGCCATTCGCGAAAATATGAACTGTCAGGCACTGGGTATCGAGAGTCATATCACCCCCGAATACGTACGTCAGGAGGTGGCACGCGGACGTGCTGTGATTCCTGCTAACATTCATCATCCTGAAAGCGAGCCGATGATTATCGGACGAAACTTTGCTGTAAAAATCAATACCAATATCGGTAATTCGGCCACGACATCGAGCATCGACGAAGAGGTGGATAAGGCCGTTTGGTCGTGCAAGTGGGGTGGCGACACGCTGATGGACCTTTCGACGGGAAATAACATTCACGAAACCCGCGAGTGGATTCTGCGCAACTGCCCTGTACCCGTGGGTACCGTGCCCATCTATCAGGCTTTGGAAAAGGTAGAAGGCAAGGTTGAAGATCTGACTTGGGAGGTGTATCGCGACACGCTGATAGAGCAGTGCGAGCAGGGTGTGGATTATTTTACCATCCATGCCGGTATCCGTCGCCACAACGTGCATCTGGCCGATAGTCGTTTGTGCGGCATCGTGAGTCGTGGCGGTAGCATCATGAGCAAGTGGTGCCTGCTGCATGATAAGGAGAGTTTCCTGTATGAGCACTTTGATGATATCTGTGATATTGTGGCCAAATACGATGTAGCCCTGTCGCTGGGTGATGGTTTGCGCCCTGGCTGTACTGCCGATGCCAACGATGCCGCCCAGTTTGCCGAACTCGACACCATGGGCGAACTGGTGGTTCGTGCCTGGGAAAAGAATGTGCAGGCCTTTATCGAGGGCCCCGGCCATGTGCCCATGCAAAAAATCAAGGAGAATATGGAGCGCCAGTTGGAGAAGTGTCACGAGGCACCTTTCTATACCCTCGGCCCCATTGTCACCGATATCGCTCCTGGCTATGATCATATCACCAGTGCCATCGGCGGTGCACAGATAGCCTGGCTCGGAACAGCCATGCTCTGTTATGTTACCCCCAAAGAGCACTTGGCACTGCCCAATAAGGATGATGTGCGTGCTGGTATCATTGCCTATAAGATAGCTGCTCATGCTGCCGACTTGGCTAAGGGGCATCCCGGTGCCTGCATTCGCGACAACGCGCTGTCGAAGGCTCGCTTTGAGTTCCGCTGGCGCGACCAGTTCCACCTGTCGTTAGATCCCGAACTGGCGCTGCAGTACTTTACAGAGGCTGGTCATACTGATGGCGAATATTGTACCATGTGTGGACCAAACTTCTGCGCAGCCAAACTGACACATGACCTTAGAAAGTTGAAGAATTGAAGAATTGAAGAGTTGATGGAACTGACTAGCGAACAACGTAGGCGTTATAATCGCCACTTGATACTGGAAGGTTTTGGTGCCGAGGCACAAAGCAAGTTGCTGCAGGCCAAGGTGCTGCTGGTGGGTGCAGGCGGCTTAGGCTCGCCTGTGGCCCTGTATCTGGCAGCAGCTGGTGTGGGCACTATTGGTGTGGTGGATGGTGATACCGTGAGTATCACCAACCTGCAGCGCCAGGTGCTGCACAGCACTCCCGATGTGGGGCGCCCCAAGGTGGATGTGGCCAAGGAGCGCATGCAGGCTATCAACCCCGATGTGCATGTGGAGACCTACGAATACTATCTGAGCGAGGCCAATGCCTTGGAGCTGATTAAAAACTATGATTTTGTGATCGACGGTACCGACAATTTTGCCACCAAATATCTGGTAAACGATGCCTGCGTGATGCTTAACAAGGCCTTTTCGATGGGTGGCATCAGCAAGTATAGCGGACAGCTAATGACCCATGTGCCAGGCTCGGCCTGTTACCGTTGCCTGTTTCCTGAGCCCCCAGCCAAGCAGGATGTTGAAACCTGCGCGATGGTGGGTGTGTTAGGTTCGATAGCCGGCATGTTAGGAACTGTGCAGGCCACCGAGTGTATCAAATGCATCACTGGGGTGGGGCAGTTGCTCACCAACAGTATGCTTACTTTCGATGCCCTCAGCATGCAGTGGCAGCGCTTTGATTTTGCTCAGCGTGCAAGCTGCGAGCTCTGTGGCACTCACCCTTCAATACACCAATTGAAGGAGTATGCTTTCAAACCCTGCTCGAAGAGAGTTTAAGAATTGAAGAATTGAAAAATTGAAGTTATGTTTTCTGATGAACTAAAAAATATCAGTTGGGACGAGACCACTGAGCGTATTGCCAGTAAGACCGATGCCGATGTGCGTCGCGCACTGGGCAAGAGTCATTGCGATGTAGATGATTTTATGGCTCTGCTCTCGCCCGCTGCCGAGCCTTATCTTGAAACGATGGCCCGACTGTCAAGACGTTACACCGAGGAGCGTTTCGGGCGCACCATGTCGATGTTTATCCCACTTTATATTACCAATTCCTGCTCAAACTCGTGCGTCTATTGCGGTTTCCATCGCGAAAACCCCATGGCACGCACCATCCTTACGCCCGAACAGATTGAGGACGAATATAAGGCAATTAAGAAGTTGGCACCTTTCGAGAATATCCTGTTGGTCACAGGCGAGAATCCAGCCAAGGCGGGAGTTCCTTATCTGGCTAAGGCTATCGATATCGCCAAGCGCTATTTCTCGAACATCAAAATCGAGGTGATGCCGCTGAAGATGGAGGACTATCGCGAGTTGACTCACCACGGACTGAACGGTGTGATATGCTTCCAGGAAACCTACAACCGCGAACACTACCAGCTGTACCACCCACGCGGTATGAAGAGCCGTTTTGAATGGCGCTGCGATGGGTTCGACCGTATGGGACAGGCGGGTGTGCACTCTATCGGTATGGGTGTGCTTATCGGTCTGGAGAAAGAGTGGCGCACCGATGTGACGATGATGGCCCACCACCTGCGCTATCTGCAAAAGCACTATTGGCGCACCAAGTACTCGATCAACTTCCCCCGAATGCGTCCTGCGCAGAACGAAGGCTTCCAGCCTAATTGCTTTATGACCGATCGCGAACTGGCGCAGGCTACGTTTGCCATGCGTATCTTCGACCACGATGTGGATATCTCTTATTCTACCCGCGAGCCGGCTTATATCCGCGATAATATGTGCACCTTGGGTGTTACCACTATGTCGGCCGAGAGCCATGTCAACCCTGGTGGCTATTACACCTACCCACAGGCTTTGGAGCAGTTTACTGTGAGCGATGAGCGTACGGCAAAAGTAATCAATACCCGTCTGAAGGAACTGGGCCGCGAGCCTGTATGGAAGGATTGGGATGCGAGCTTTGATTATATGAATAGGAAGTGAAAGGGACAATGGTGATAGTAATTACGAAACCCGAGTTCTTTGAGGGCGAGGCTGAGCAGATTGTGCAGCTGCTGGATAGCGGCCGGGCCGACTTGGTGCATATTCGCAAGCCGCAGCAGCCTAGTTCTCTGGCCGATTCGGCCAGAGGGCTAGAACTAGCCGAACTAGCCGAACTAGCCGGGCTAGAAAGGCTAGAGCGCCTAATTCAGGCGCTGCCGGCTAGACTCTACTCGCGGTTGGTGCTGCATGATGGGCATCAGCTGGCCATCAAATATGGTTTGCGCGGGGTGCATCTTAACTCACGTCATCCTCAGCCACCTGATGGCTTCAAAGGAGCTGTTAGCATCTCGTGCCACTCTCTCAAGGAGTTGGCTGAGTGCCGCAAGCAGCCTTATGCCTACATGAGCTTGAGTCCTATCTTCGACAGTATCTCAAAGCGCGGCTATCGTTCAGCATTTTCTGCCGACGATATTGCTGCAGCCCGCAGTCAGGGACTGATCGACGAACGGGTGATGGCGCTGGGAGGTATCACTTTCGACCGCATATCAGAAGTAACAAAAATGGGCTTTGGAGGAGCCATGATCCTCGGCGACGCATGGAAGTAGTATTATCAATAGCTGGTAGCGACTCATCAGCCGGTGCCGGCATTCAGCAGGACCTGAAAACCATTACAGCCCATGGTTGTTATGGTGCCACGGTGATTACATCGGTAACCTCGCAAAATACGTTAGGTGTACAGGCAGCCATGCCTGTGCCGCCCGATGTGGTGGGGCAGCAGTTACGTGCCGTACTGAGCGATTTGGAGCCTCGGGCCATCAAGATAGGTATGCTGCCTGATGCCGAGGTGGCTCAGGTGGTTGCCACCGAACTGCGTGCTTATCTGCAGCAGCACCCCGTAGCGGTGGTTTACGATCCGGTGATGGTATCCACCAGCGGCTATCCGCTTATGGCTCCCGAAACCATACAGATAGTGACCGAGCAGCTGTTCCCCCTTTGCACACTCATCACACCCAATCTGCCCGAAACCACCTGTTTGCTGCAACTGATTGATAAAAACATTCCCTCGTCGTTTGTACAATTGGCTGGCGAAACCCTGGCCCGGCATTTTGCTTGTGCTTTTTTGCTGAAGGGCGGTCATGCCGATTCGCCACAGATGGTGGATTTGCTGTTTGAGTGCGACGGCGGTGTAAGCCGTTTTGCCACCGAACGTATTGCTACAGGCAATCTGCATGGTACAGGCTGTACACTCTCATCGGCCATTGCCTCGTGGTTAGCCTTAGGCAGCGAACTGCCCGATGCTGTGGGTAAGGCCAAACAGTTTGTTACCGAAGCCATCCGCCGTTCAGTAAGCGCCGGCATCGGTCATGGTAACGGACCTTTACTGATGCCCTGACGGCAAGGCAAAAAAATGTGGACACCCACCCTTGACGGATGGATGCCCACTATCCCATGGATTAGAATTATATGCTCTATTATTTGTTCAGACCACGGTTGTTGAGTGTGATGTTCAACAGCATCAGGTACTTCTTCATCTGCTCGGCGTTCAGAACGCGTCTCATGCGCTTAACATCAGTGTTGATGGCGTCCTTAACCATAGCCTCGCGCTCGGTGTTACCATACTGAGCGGCATAAACCATCTCAGTGTTGAACACGTGGTGAATGTTCTCAACGGCAGCCTTCTGATCGTCGGCCAGCTTCAGAGCGTCAGAGAGCTTATTGATATTGATATCCATCTTATAAGCCTCTACGTTGGCTACTGCGTTAGTGTTCTCACCCTCAGCAAATGCAGTTGTCATACTCAGCATTGCAACCATTGTCAAAATCATCTTTTTCATCTTTTTACCCTTTCTTAATTTTTACTCAGTCGGCCTTTCACGGTCGGCCTACTTTAAACATTTTTGTTATCCTTTTTCCTTTTTGACGATGCAAAGGTACGGCGACTTTTTGAATTTAACAAGCATTTTTATGTATTTGTGTGCGAACACAGTGGTTTTGTTGATACAAATCATGTTATTGATTCAGGTCAACGGTTATGAGACAAAAAAAGGGAGGCAAGACCAGCTTGCCTCCCCATGGAAGTTAAAAATTTAGTTATCTAGTGATAGTGGTGCGGCGTGGAGCAGGCCCGAAACCGAATGCAGGCAGTTTCGATTTTTCGGGTTCGCCTAAGAACGAAGCCTCGGCATCTTTCTCGTCGAGCTTAAACACCATAAACTTGGTGCTCTTAGCGGTGCAAGGTGTCCAGGCACCACCCTTAGGACCGTTAGGATCGCTGTACTTCACAAAGTTGGTCCATGCAGTCAGCATCTTCTCGCTCAGGTCCCAGTCGCCCTTCGTCCATGGGCGCCAGCAGTGCTTCAGACTCTTGAATACGAACCACAGGTCGCTTGAGTGGAAAGCTCCCTTCAGTCGCTGGGTTACTTCGGGATGGCTGCCATCATCGGGCAACGGACGAGCAAACTGGTAGGCCCAAGCCTTACCGCCTTTTTGCTCGCGAACCTTGCAGAACTCGGCAATGTTGGGTGCCATGTTACCCATATCATCCAGTGTAAATCCAATCATATAAGGAACATCTGCCAATGTGCCCTGGCGGGTGGCATCGTCGAAACTCTTCTCGCTCACGTAGCCATCAATCATCGGCATGAATGGCAGTCCTTGACGCATAAATGCCATAGGACCGCTGGCCTGCTGTCCGTCGTTGTTCACCTGATAGTAGAGGGTGGGCAGGGCGAAGATAGTTTCGGTGCTGGCAGCACGCATCTTCTGCAGGTCGGTCAGTCCGGCCCAGTCGAACACCTTCTTGGCATTAGCCTCGGCTTCTTTCACCGTACCGCCGCTGTAGCGTGCGCCCATGGGGTTGCCATTGGCATCGGGAATGCTCAGGCCCTGGGCACTCATAATCACAGCCTTGTGGAACAATCCGCGAGCCAGTGGGCTCTCGCACAGTGTACGTACGCTACCGCCACCGGCGCTCTGTCCGAAGATGGTTACGTTATTGGGATCGCCACCAAACTGAGCGATATTCTTCTTAATCCATTTCAGAGCCTCGATCTGGTCCAGGATACCATAGTTGCCCGATACGTGGTTGGGGTTCTCGGCAGCCAGAGCTGGGTGAGTGAGGAATCCGAATACACCTAAGCGGTAGTTGATAGATACCAGCACCACATCCTTGGCACCCCATTCCTGTCCGTCGAACTCAGGCTCCGAACCGAAACCCTCGCGATAGCCGCCACCATGAATCCACAGGGCTACGGGCAGTTTCTTGTTGACATTGCCTGGCGCTTTGGTCCAAACGTTCAGATACAGGCAGTCCTCGCTAAAGGCAGCCTCCTTGCCATAGCCCCACTCGGTATAGTAGCCACCGGTGTATTGTATGGCCTGATAGCTGGGGCGACCAAAAGTGTCGCACACCTTTACACCCTTCCAGGGCACAACAGGTTGCGGAGCCTTCCAGCGGTTCTCCTTGATAGGAGGTGCAGCATAAGGAATGCCACGATACACAAAAACTTCGGGATGATCATCGGCCAGGATGCCTTGCACCTTGCCACCTTCGATTGTTAGAACTGGGTTTTCTGCAGCACCTGCAGACGCTGCTACTAAGAGCAGGAGAGACATGAATAGTTTTCTCATAATTATTGGTTTGTTGATAATAACTAATGGTTCCTTATTTATATAAAGGTTATTATATAGACGCAGAGCGTCGCAAAAGGTTTAATCCGAAAGTAAAGTTTGGCGAGTTTTTCGTCGGCCTATGGCTATCAGCTTTTCCGATTTGTCGTAGTCGAATCCGCCGTAGCGGGTCATTTGTATATCCACCAGCACATCGGGTTTGGTGAGTTGGGCCATCAGCAGCGAGTTCTGTCGTATCATCAGCGAACTGACGCGCGACAGCATGGTGTAGTAGTTAAAGTCGAGATGGTCGGGCAGCAGTCGGTTCAGTATCTGTTGCGACAGCGAGGTGCTGTGTTTGCGCTTCTCGGCGAGTTCCTGCTGTATCTCCCACTGTGCTTTATAGTCGTGCCCGCTCACGTCGATACCTATCAGCAGGTCGCCCTCGTGGCGTTCTACGCGGTTCAGTGGTATGGGATTGGTAACGCCGCCGTCGATCAGTATCATGCCGTCGCGCTGCACCGGTTCATAAAAGGTGGGTAGCGATATCGAGGCTCGGATGGCTTCGAACAGGCTGCCTTTGCGGAAAACCACTTCCTGCCCCGCAATCCAGTCGGTAGCCACGGCGCAGTAGGGGATAGGCAGGTCCTCAATCTGTACATCGGGCACAAACTCCATGATGGCCTCGATGATGCGACTGCCTTTTACGAGATGGTTCAGACTGAACGAGAAGTCGGTCAGTTCGAGCATCTTTTTCCGGTCGATGGTTTTCATCCACTCGCGAAAATCCTCCAGTTTGCCTGCTGCATACACGCCACCTATCAGCGCTCCCATCGAGCAGCCGGCTATCGAGGTGATATGATAGCCTTGTGCCAAGAGTTCTTCGATGGCGCCGATATGCGCCAGTCCACGTGCGCCGCCACTCGACAGCACCAGGGCCACATCACGTGTTGAATGGGGTATTGTATCCTGTTTGCTCATTATAGTCATTAAGTTCTTGGTGCAAAAATACAAAAAAATAGGCACGAATCACACGAATTTGCGAGAATTTATTATTTTTTTCGTGTTAATTCGTGAAATTCGTGCCAAAACAATTACCTTTGCAACCTATATGACACAACAAAGTATATTTCAGCGCCCCGTATGGGCTGCCCTTATGGCTTTTACCGCAGCGTTTCTGTGGGGATGGGCTTATCCGTTTATCAAACTGGGCTTTGCCGAGCTCGGAATCACTGCCGATATGACGGGCAGTAAGATGTTGTTTGCCGGCATCCGCTTTTGTATTTCTGGACTCATCATCCTTTCCATCGCCCATTTCACCCATCGTTCGTTCCGGTTCAAGGAGTCGGCCCGGCCCCATCTGCTGGGCAGTGCTTTGTTTCTGTTGGGCTTCACCTTACTGAATACCACGCTGCATTACGCCGCCTTTTATATCGGTTTGTCGCATAGTCAGGGCAGTCGTGCTGCCATCCTTAATTCGCTCAGCGTGTTCACGCTGGTGCTGTTGGCCTGCCTGTTCTTTAAGAGCGATAAACTCACCGCGCGAAAAATGCTGGGATGCACCATCGGTTTCGGTGGTATCCTGTCGCTCAACCTGGGGGGCGAGGGTAGTGGCTCGTTCACCCTGCTGGGTGATGGCATGATTATACTCAATGCCCTGTGCGGTGCCTTTGCCGGACTGATGACGCGAGGTGTCAACCAGCGCGTGGATGTGTTTGTGGGCACCGGCTACAGTCTGGGCTTTGGTGGTGCCCTGCTCATCATCCCCGGCCTGCTGATGGGGGGCACGCTGCCCCACGTCACCCTGCTCGGACTGTTTTATCTGCTCATGCTGATAGGTATCTCTACCATCGGCTTTGCCCTCTATAATAAACTCTTGACCTGTAATCCCGTTGGTAAGATAGCCATCTGGAACTCGCTCATCCCGGTGGTAGGTGCCGTTACCTCGTGCCTCTGCCTCGGCGAACCCTTCCTGCCCAAGTACATCCTGGCTGCCACCCTCACCACGGCGGGTATATACATTATTAATAAAGGAAAAGTGTAACATCAAAAAATAACAAACAAAACTAATAACCTTATGCCCACAACAGAATATCTACTACTTTTCGCCGTCAACCTGGCGTTTATCCTTACCAACCTGTATGGATGGATTCTGAAATGGTACTATCGTCCGAAAGCCTACGGCGAGCATTTTTATGAACTGTTTCCTGCCCAGCGATCGGTGGGTGTGCTGTATCTGATGCAGATTATGGAGTTGCCCTATCTGGTGCAGGTGGGCGACGATGATGCACTGCTCTACGTGAATGCCTTTGCCGTGCTGTTTTTTTCGCTGCAGATGCTGGTGATGTGCCACGGCTATTTCTTTGCGGCACGAAATGCGGCCCGTGCCGGCGTGATGGATCACAAATGGTACTGGCTGTTTATGCCGGCAGCCCTTGTGCTGGCCCCCCTGTTGCTGCAGGCTCTGGGCATCGTGAAACTGCCCGATGGTTATCGTCCTTTGGCGTTTGTGGCAGTCAGCGTGGTGTTTGCTGTCTATTTCGCCCTGTCGGTGCGCATGGCCCTCAAGATAGGTCAGGCCGTGCGCCGTGCCAACGAGGACACCTATGCCGATAGCGATGATTTCCCCGTGCGCTTTGCCCAGTACATCCAGTGGTTGCCCACGTTTATCTGTGTGCTGATGGCTATCAACTTCTATGCTGATAATGCCATCGTGAAAGCCGTGCGCGACGTGTTTTTTACGGGTATGAACATCTGGTTCTGCATCTTTACGCTTAACCCTTGGCGACAGCCCTATGCCGACCGTACCGATGAAATCGTTAAGGCTGCAGCCGATGATATGGCTGAACCAGCACCTGTGGCAGGCACGTTCCGTTTGACCGACGAGCGCTTTATGCAGTTGAGCCGTAAGTTGGACGACCTGCTCACCAAGGAGCGTATCTTTACCGAGCAGCACATCACCAGCGACTTGCTGACGGCACGCCTGGGCACCAATGCCACCTATCTGTCGGAGGTGATACGCCGCAGCGGTTACCAGTCGTTCTACGATATGATTTGCCAACATCGTGTGCGCCATGCCATCAGTTTGATTACTGCCAAGCCCGATGAGCGCCTGCTGGTGATAGCCGAAGAGTGTGGTTTCTCTTCGCCGGCATCAATGACCAAGGCCTTCAAGCAGTTAGGCAAGCCGTCGCCTTCGGCCTATCGCCAGCAAGGGTAGGGGGCTTTCCTTTCGGCGTATTTCTTTCCTTTTAGCGTATTTCTGCTTTCCTCTCAGCATATTTTTGATGAGGGGAAAGGTGGTTTGCTGCCTGCGGGTGTATATTTGCAACCGCTAACAATTACTTTTCTGTTATGATGGCATTAGAGATTCTGCTTTGCATCCTGTTCGGCGCTACTGCTGTGATTGTGATTTACCTGATATATAAGGTGAACAGTTTTTTCCGCTCTGACGACCGCCAAGATTTAACCTCTAAAAAACGATAGATAATGAACAAGCAAAACATTCAGAAAACGCTGGTGCTGCTACCTACGAGTGCACTGCTGGTTGGTTGTTTGGATGCGACCGACAACCCCGCCACCAAAATTTCGCCTACGCCTAATGCCGACGGCAAGTACAACATCATCTTTATTACCACCGACCAGGAAGCCTATATGGAGCAGTATCCTGCCGGTAGCGACTATGCTGCCCGCGAGCGATTGCGCAAGCTGGGAACCACGTTCGAGAAACATTACGCTTGTGCCAATGTATCCACATCGAGCCGATCGGTTATCTATACCGGTCGCCACATCACCGAAACCTGTATGCTCGACAACACCAACTATGCCTTCCAACCTAACATGAGTACCGACCTTACCACTGTGGGTGATATGCTGCGCCAGGCTGGCTACTATACCGCCTTTAAAGGTAAGTGGCACATGTCGGAGGGTGATACCTCGCTCGAGGAATATGGCTTCAGCGACTGGACCGAGGGCGATATGTATGGTGCCGTTTATGAGGGCTGGCATCAGGACGGAACTATCGCCGACAACACCATCGACTGGCTGAAAAACAAGGGAAAACAGTTGAATGAGAATGGGCAGAGTTTCTTCCTGGCTGTGAATTTCCTGAACCCGCATGATATTATGTACTACAACGAGGAAGGTATCGGTGGCTTGGCTGGCGAAGGTGTGCCTGCTCCCGACGATCCTATCTATAAGAAGAGTTATAATGTGCCCGTTCCTGCTACATGGAATGAACCGTTCGACAAGGAAGGCCGCGTGGCAGCCCATGGCGAGTATGCGGGCAACTGGGAGCGCATGGTGGGACCCTCACCCAAAACCGAGGCTGGTTGGAAAAACTTCCGCGACTACTACTATAACACCATTCAGGACCAGGACAACCATATGCTGAAGCTGCTCAACTACCTGGCTGATAACGGTCTGCTGAAGAACACCATCATCATCTATACCAGTGATCATGGTGAGATGCAAGGCGAACATGGCTTGAAGGGTAAGGGTGGCTATATTTACGAGAACAACATCCATGTGCCCCTGATTGTTTATCATCCCGAGCTGAAAGGCGGCCGCCATTGCAAGTATATCACCTCGCATCTGGATCTGGCACCAACGTTTGTTGATTTCGCCACCAACGGCAATACCACGAAGTTCGCCGAGATTACCAGCGGTCTGCATGGTCACTCGCTGGTGCCTGCCGTGAAGAATCCTTCTATCGACGTGCGTCAGGGCGAGGGAGCACTTTTCTGCTACGACATGCTGTCGATGATTGATAGCGAGTTTATCATCGATCAAACCCTTAAGCCAGCTTATCGCCTGGATATCAACAAGCGTGGATTTGTGCGTGGCATCGTCACCGACAGTTATAAGTTTGCCCGCTATTTCGCTCCCGTGAATTTCAATCATCCTGCCGATATCGATGCCCTTTATGCCAACAACGATGTAGAGATGTTCGTTTACGGCAGCGACGAGACTGAGAACCTGGCCTGGCCCAAGGGCAACCAGCAGACTATCGTAGAGCTGATGAACGAGAAACTGAACACCCTCATCCAGCACGAGATAGGAACCGATGATGGTAGCGAAACGCTGACCTACTCGAAACTTGGCGTAAAACCATTTGCCAAGCCCACCGAATGATTGACGTATGCCCAGTAGCGACGATTTGCGACACTATGCCATCGAGGTGAAGCCCATTGGTGCGGCTTGCAACCTGCGGTGCGAGTATTGTTATTATTTGGCGAAGGGGGGCGCTGGTGCAGCCGGCCCTTCGCTCATGACGGATGAGGTGCTCGAGAACTATATCCGTCAGGTGATAGATATCCACGGGCGATATGCCGAGATAGAGTTTGCCTGGCATGGTGGCGAGCCAACCATGTGCGGCATCCCCTTCTTTGAGCGCGCCATGGCGCTGCAACAGCAGTATGGCAAGGGCCGCCACATCCTGAACACGCTGCAAACCAACGGCACGCTGCTCACCGACGACTGGTGCCGGTTCTTCCGCAATCATCAGTTCCGTATCGGCATCAGCATCGACGGTCCCGAGCATCTGCACAACATCTATCGCAAGGATGCACGGGGCGAGGGCACGTTCAGTCGCACCATGCACGGGCTCGACCTGCTGCTGAAACACGGCGTAGAGTTTAATACCCTCACCACCGTGAATGCCGCTAACGCCACGCATGCTGCCGAGGTGTATCAGTTTTTGCGAGGATTCAGCAACTACATGCAGTTTCTGCCAGTGGTAGAGTGCCTGCCGCAGAATGATAGCGGAAAAAATGTGGCTTTGCCCCCTGGCATCTATAGCCATCAGCCCCGCAACCTGGCGCCCTTCTCCGTTCAGCCCGAAGCCTACGGCAAGTTCCTGTGCACCATTCTCGACGAGTGGAGCCGTCGCGATGTGGGGCGAAAGTTTGTGCAGGTAATCGAGGCTGCCATTGGCAACCTGACCCACCGCCCAGCCGGTTTGTGTGTACACGAATCCGTATGTGGCCATTGTGGTGTGATAGAGAAGAATGGCGACCTGTATCGCTGCGACCGCTATGTGTTTCCCGAGTATCGCATCGGCAATATCCTGCAGGGCTCGCTCCACGACATGATGCAAACCAATCGCAAGTTTGGCGAGTATAAACTCGACAGTCTGCCCTCCGCCTGTCTGCATTGCGATGTGGCCCACCTCTGTTTCGGAGGCTGTCCCAAGGATCGCTTGGTAGAGCGCATTACCCTTCGCGGTCCCGAGCGCCGCAACTATCTCTGCCCCGGCTACCAGATGTTTTTCCGCTACCTGTCGCAGAAAATCAAAACAAAATAAGGGCTGACATTTCTGTCAGCCCTCTTTTTGTAATTAAGTGTACCATATTGATGGAATTTGTTTCGGTGTACAGTTGTCGACCTTTTGCTCGTCGAGCTGTAATTCTTCGTTTCTTGTTTCGTTCTTAGTTGTCATAAGCATTCCTTTTTAAGTGGTTTTTAGTTGCTACAAATATAGCGATTATTCGCTAAAGTTGTATGCAAAAGGATGTGTTTTTTTAGGCTTGTTAACGTTCATGGGCTATTTGTAGCATTTACATTCATGTTTTATTCGTTTTCGGCCTCACAATGATGCAATGAATGCCAACCGGCCATACTGTTTGAAGGTTAATTATGGTTAAAAACGAGTCTGAAATTTGTTTGTTCTGAAATATATATCTACTTTTGAAAACAAATCAATAATGATATACTTAAAAGGACAAAATAGCCCTTTAATTTATACACTATAATTATCACTTCTATGAAACTAAAACTGTTGCTTGCGCTGCTAGTAATGAATCAGATGCTATATGCGCAGACTATCGAGCCCAATCTGAAATGGGGCAAACCCACAGATGCGGAACTGAAAATGACGGAGTATGCCGATGACAAAGATGCCGACGCCGTAGTGTTGTACCACAAGACCGACGTTTATTACAACTTTGTGAATGGCGACTTCAAGGTTTATTATGATGTAAGGACCAGACTGAAAGTGCTAAAACCCGATGGGAAGCGCGTGGCTGATAAGTCGATAAACTATGTGGAGAACGAAAATAATCGCATGCGCAAAGAGGTGATTACTGGACTGAAAGCTGTCGCCTATAATTTGGAAAATGATAAGTTGGTGAAAACCAAAATGGAGCAGTCGATGGTTCACCGTGAGCGTCTGGATAAGAACATGAAACAGCTGAAGTTTAGTGTGCCACAGGTGAAGGTGGGTACTGTGATAGAGTATGAGTTCTGCCTTGAAAGCGATATTTACTACGACATCTATAGTTGGTATGCTCAGAGTGATATACCGGTGCTCTATACCTGCTACAACCTGGCTATTCCAGAATGGTTAGGCTTTAATATTGAAGAAACAGGCGGCTGGCCGATGGAAAAGAAACTGGATGGTGGTTCGCTCAAGCTCACAGCGGGTAATGCCTCTGAATTTGTAGCCACTAAGGAGTATCATTTTAATGCCAACCACCTGCCTGCACTTAAACAGGACGGTTATGTGTGGTGTACCGAAAACTATGGTAATAAGGTGACAGCCGAGTTGCGTGGTATCTATATTCCTGGCGCTATTCAGAAGAATTATACGTCCACATGGGCGGATATCAATGTACAGCTGCTAGAGGACAATGATTTTGGAGGACGCCTGAAAAACAGCAGTCCGCTGAAGGCCGCCATCGTGGCTGCTGGCATTCCTGATATTGCCGACAAGCGTGAACGTTTTGCTGCTGTATGGAAGATGCTCAAGAGCAAGGTGCGCTGGAATGGCGATTATGCCTTCTGGGGTAAATCGGCTTCGAAAGTACTGAAAGAGGGAACTGGTACCAATGCTGATATAAACTTCCTGCTCATCAATATGTTGCACGATGCCAATATCGATGCCGTTCCTGTGGTGCTGAGAACCCGCGACAAAGGATTCTTGCCGATAACCCACGCCAGTCTTAAATTCCTGAATACTTTTGTAGTCGCTATCCATACCGATGAATCCAGGTGGGATTATTTCGATGCGTCGGCAGAGGATGGCTATCTGAACACGTTGCCTGCAATACTGTTGGTGGAGCGTGCCCGTATCCTTGACAAGGATGGGCAGGGCGACTGGGTTGATCTGATGGCTGTTGCCAATAGTAAGGAGGCCAGCTCGATTCAGGTCACTCTGAGTGCCGATGGCGTGTTGGATGGTACCAGAAGGCGGCTACTCAACGATGAGGCGGCAGCCTTGTTTCGTAAGAAATGGCGCGAGGCAAAAGATAGTATGGAGCTGATTCATCAGTTACAGGAGAAGTCGGGCATGGAAATCAAAACTTATCAGATAGCAGGTAGAAACGACTTCTCGTCTCAGGCTGTTGAGACTGTAGGCTTCACTAAGCAGTGCGATACGACTGGTGATGTGATATTCCTCAATCCACTGGTTTTTGCTCCCTTGTCCGAGTCACCGTTCACGGCTGCCGAGCGACGTCTGCCCATCGAGTTCCCTTTCAAACAGACAGAGAGTGTCAATGTCGTGATCAGTCTGCCAGAGGGGTATGTGGTTGAAGACATGCCTAAGCCTGTAGTACTAAAGTATGACGGCATGACTGTTCGAATTGGTACGCGCGTCAGCGACGGGATTCTTACCACGCAGTTCTTGTTCAGAATCGACAAGACATTCTTCCCCGTAGAAACATATCAAGATGTGAAAGCCTTTTTGGATAAATTGGCAGAATGCTGCAAAAGCATGGTTACAATCAAGAAAATGGCATGAGAAGGATTGCTGTCTTGTGTGTTGGTCTAATGTATGTGTCAGTCCTCTTGGCACAGAATGCGGTTGTTGAGGAGGCGGTTACCGAGGTGGTGTGCAGCTCGCCGACCATGGCTGTGCAGCATTTTAAGACCGTTACAACTATTCAAAATGAGCATGGGGCGTCGCAGGCGCTGTTTTTGTGGTCGTGCAGTAAAAACGATAAGCTGACTGGTTTTAAAGGGCAGGTCGTCGATGCTGCAGGGCGCGTCATTCGCAAAATAAAGGAGAGCAACTTGTCGCGTACCGAGTATTCGCCTTATCTTGCTATCGACGATTATAAGGTGTATTTCGATTATACGCCTCCTTCCTATCCGGTTACGGTCACTTATGAGTGGACTGTCGAGAGTCGTGATAATCTCATTGAGTTTCCCAGTTTCTGTCCGCAAACAGATTATGACATCAGTGTAAAGAAAGCGACTTACTGCTTGAAGGCACCGAAAAGTATGCGTGTGCGTTATGCCATTCAGAATATAGATGCACAGGTTCATGTTGCAGATGTTGAGAACGACAAGCAGACTTTCGCGCTCCAGGTGGAGAATCTGCCTGCTCTGAAGAAAGAAGCCTTTAGTAGGCCTATGAACGAGCGGTTGCCATTGGCATGGTTTGCACCTACCGATTTCGTGTATTATGGTACTAAGGGCAGTCTGGACTGCTGGGCCGACTATGGCAAGTGGGAGTATGGGCTCATTCAGGGCCGCGACCAGCTGACAGAGGCAGAGCGACAGGAGCTGCATCAGCTGACCGATGGCTTGAAGACGGATCGTGAGAAGGTAGAGGCTATCTATCATCGGTTGGAGAAGAACACCCGTTATGTGGCGGTGCTCTTAGGTATTGGTGGGCAGCAGCCTGCTCCTGCCAGTCATGTGAGCAAGAGCGGCTTCGGCGATTGCAAAGGATTGTCTAACTATATGCGTGCAATGCTTAATGAGGTAGGGATAGTCTCGCACTATACCACTATCAGTACGACAAACCGCCGGCTGCTGAGCCGGTTTGCCAGTGTCGGACAGATGAATCATGTCATTCTGCAAGTGCCTCTACAAAGCGATACGCTCTGGTTGGAGTGTACCAATCCCCAGCTACCTATGGGGTATGTCCACGCACGCATAGCTGGCCACGATGCAATCGAGATTTCGGAGCATGGCGGTAGGTTGGTGCGCTTGCCTGCCTATGCCGATAGTGCCAACGTTATGCATAGCACCATCAGCATCCAGTTGTCTAATCAGGGGACTGCCGATGTGAAGTTTGAACAGCAGACCACAAACAGTCAGTATGAGAGCACTATCCCGCTGCAGAAGATGGACGGAAAAGAGCGCCAGAGCGCCCTTCTTCAGATGGTGCATATACCACAAGCTGAGGTCAGACAGTTGGAACTGACAGAAGCAGGTGCGAGCATCCGGCTCGAAGCTGACATCAAGAGTCAGAGGTATGCCACTCAGACCGGTCAGCGTCTCATGGTGCCTGTTTGCCCGATTCATCGTGGCTATGCCGTGCCTAATTCAAATACAGAGCGTCAGGAAGATATCTATCTGAATATGGGGTATATGGATGTGGATGATATCAGTATTCATATCCCCGATGGCTACGAGGTGGAGGCCAAGCCAAAGGATATGCACGTAGAAAGTGTGTTTGGCACCTTTTCGTTTACTCTACAGGAAGAGAGCCAGAATGTTCTTGTCAGCATCCGGTTGCTGATGAAATCGGGCACATTTCCTAAAGCGCTCTTTCCTGAGCTTGCAAGTTTTATCCGCACCATTAGTGCATCATACAATCAAAAAGTAGTGCTGAAACGGATCTGATCTAAACAAAAAAACTCTCGCGTTCACGGCGAGAGTTTTTACTTAAAGCCCTTAATCACATTCTGGCTCCTACAAGCCCATGCAACTGGTAGCGCCCAGTGCCGTAATTATCGCCGTTGCGATACTTGCAATCATCTGCAAAATAAATTTCGCTGTTTCTTTCTTACTCATAATCTTAATGTTTTATTGGTTAATAATTTGGCACGGATGACACGGCTCTCTTTTAGAGAAACGCAGCCTTTTATTGACTACAGCCGTGTCCTTTTTTTAAAAGGCCGTGTCGCTCGGCTTTGCCGCTTGGCTCGTCCAAGAATCCGTGCCTAAAAACTTAGTCGCCGTTGGGACCGTCGCTCGGATCGCTGTTGCCGCCGCCTCCGTTGCCACCACCGTTACCACCTGATGGGGTGTTGGGGTCGCACAGCCAGGTTATTCAGTTATTCACTTTGGACATTTGGAAAATTGATAATTAAAATTTAAAAATTATGTTACCAAGAGGAATTCGTAATACAAATACCGATTGTACACCATCCGTACGATCATTCTAGCCAGCGTGAAGCGCTGGTTGGATTCGTAAGGAGGCTTGCTGAATATAATCTGAATGTATATACTACAAACAGCGTTCTTATAGTTAATAAGTACTAAATTAATGCGGTTGGAAGAGCAATGAACGGGAAAATTGCCTATATTTGTACCAACTAAAAATCACCAAAAAGGAATGCTTATGACAACTAAGAACGAAACAAGAAACGAAGAATTACAGCTCGACAATAAGTTAGTCGAGACCAGTACACCGAAACAAATGCCATCTATATGGTACACTTAAAGAATAAGCGCGGCACCTGCAAAAAGGTGTCGCGCTTCTCTTTTTATTGTATGGTAAGTACGGCTTTCTTCAGATGTTTCAGACTGCTGTCGGGACCAATCATAATCTCAAAGTCGCCTGGTTCCAGCACATATTCCAACTGGCTGTTGTAGAATTTCAGCAGGTCGTCGGTAATCTCGAACTTCACTACCTTGCTTTCGCCCTTCTTCAGGTGAATGCGCTCAAAGCCCTTCAGCTCTTTTACGGGGCGGGTGATGCTGGCCACCACATCGTGGATGTACAGCTGCACAATCTCGTCGGCATCGTAGTTGCCGGTATTGGTAACCGTTACCTGTGCTGTGCGGCCGTTAAGCGTTACATCGCTATAAGCAAAGGTGGTATAGCTCAGACCGTAGCCGAAGGGGTAGAGTGGGTCGTTACGTACATCGAAGTAGTTGCTGCCGAACTTCTGGAACTCCTTGCGATCCTCGCCTACAGGGCGACCGGTGGGTAGATAGTTGTAGTAGAGTGGCTCCTGACCTGTGACCTGAGGCATAGAGGTGGTGAGCTTGCCGCTGGGCACCTTATCACCAAACAGTACGTCGCAGATGGCATCGCCTGCCTCGCTGCCACCAAACCATACCTGCAGGATGGCGGGCACATGGGCCTGCTCCCAGCTGAGCACGGTGGGGCGGCCTGCAAAGTTGAGTACCACTACGGGCTTGTCCAGTTGCAGCAGGGCCTGGAGCAGTTCGCGCTGCACATCAAACATCTCGAGTGTGGCGCGGCTGCTGCTCTCGCCACTCATCTCGGCACTCTCGCCCATAGCGCACACAATCACGTCGGCATCCTTGGCTATGGCCAGTGCCTCGCGCTTCAACAGTTCGCTATCCTTGAACGGGGTGGCGCGATAAAAACCACCATCCTTCTGCAGCGTAGAGTCGCTGGTAAAGTTGCAGCCCTGGGCATAGCTCACGGTGGCCTTACCTGCCAGCGCCTGCTCCATAGCCTCTTTCAGGGTGATGTACTTGCTGTTGTCGGCTGTAGGTGCCCAGGTGCCAGCCATGTTGGCACGGTTGTGGGCCATCGGACCGATAAGGGCTATCTTGCCTTGTTTCTTGAGTGGTAGCAGCTGGTCCTGGTTCTTAAGCAGCACAAAACTCTCGGCTGCCAGATTGCGGGCTGCCTGCTTGTGTTCGGTGGTATAGATGTCGGTGGCGCGGCGTTTCTTATCAAGGAAACGGTAGGGATTCTGGAACAGTCCTAACTTGTATTTCGCCTCCAGCACACGACGGCAGGCCTGGTCGATCTCGGCCATAGTGACCTTACCCTCCTTGAGCGACTGCTCTAAGGTACCGATGAATCCCTCGGCACACATATCCATATCGGTGCCTGCCTTCAGGGCCAGTGCCGATACCTGTGGGAGATTGCCCAGACCGTGTTTCATCATCTCGGCGATGGCGCCGTAGTCGGTAACTACAAAGCCATCCCACTGCCACTGCTTGCGCAGCACATCGTCGATAAGCCAGCGGTTGGCTGTGGCAGGGGTGTAATCTACGATATTAAACGATGTCATGAACGAGCCAGCCCCTGCCTTGGCGGCTGCCTGGTAGGGTGGGAAGAACTGGTTGTACATGCGTATGTGACTCATATCTACGGTGTTGTAGTCGCGACCGGCTTCGGCACCGCCGTACAGGGCGTAGTGCTTTACGCAGGCCATCATGTTCTCAGGACCATAGTTGCCCTGATAGCCGCGTACCAATGCCTCGGCAATGCGTGAGCCTAAGAACGGGTCCTCGCCATTACCCTCGGCAATACGGCCCCAGCGGGCATCGAGGGCGATATCCACCATGGGGCTGTAGGTCCAGCAGATGCCATCGGCTGTGGCTTCCTTGGCTGCGATGCGTGCAGCCTGCTCGATGGCAGCCAGGTCCCAACTGCACGACATGCCCAGGGGAATAGGAAAAATGGTTTCGTAGCCATGAATCACGTCCATACCCACCAGCAGGGGAATACCCAGACGGCTCTTCTTGACGGCGGCATCCTGTAGCTGACGGATGCCATCCACACCTTTCTGATTCAGGATGGTGCCCAGCTTGCCCTGGGCTATCAGTTGCATCAGCGGACTGTTCTTCAGTTCGCCTGTGGTTGCCGATGTGCCTGGCAGCAGGTTCATCTGTCCTAACTTCTCCTCGACGGTCATCCTGGCCATCAGCTGGCTGATAAAATCATTCATTTTGGTGTCCTGAGCCGTAACGTGCAGCCCAGAGAGGAGCAGCAGGGCTCCTACAAGTAGTCTTTTTAGTTTCATAAATGGGTTTTAATTAAAGATTTTGGGGCAAAGGTACAAAAAGGGCACGAGCGCTTGGCCCGTACCCTTTTACTTTATTTCAGCGTTACCACTACAATCGACTTGGCTGGCACCTTCATGGTGAGGATACCCTTCTTCAGTTTGGCATCCTTGTAGTCCTTTGGAGCTACTACGTTAGGATGATTGAAGTCGTTGTAATCGGCTACATTCTTTGAGGTGAGGATGCGGCCGCTAACCTGCTTGGCGTTGAAACCGGCGAAGTTGAAATCCACGGTCTGATCCTTATCCAGGCTCACGTTGGTGATAGCCAGAACGATGCTGCCATCCTTGGTCTTAGCGGCTGAGGCTGAGAGCAGTGGGCAGGGACGTGTGGTGTTGTCGCTGGTCTTCTGCTTCTCCTTCCAGTACTCTTTGCTGCACTGGATGGTCTCGCTCTGCAAATCTACTGGCAGATAGGTGGCCTCCTGGAATGGGGTGTACATCTGGAACACGTGATAGGTTGGAGTGAGAACCATGTGGCCTGTGCCTTCCTGATCGGTGAGAATCATCGACTGCAGCACGTTGACCACCTGAGCAATGTTAGCCATCTTTACACGGTCGGTGTACTTGTGGAATACATTCAGGCTCAGCGCTGCTACGAAGGCATCGCGCAGGGCATTCTGCTGATACAGGTGGCCAGGGATAGTGCCAGGCTCCTCGTCCCACCAGGTTCCCCACTCATCAACCAGCAGGCCGATGTTGTTCTTAGGATCCTTCTCGTCCATGATAGCCTTGTGCTTCTTGATCACCTCCTCGATCTCCAAGCACTTACCCAGTGCCCAGTAGTACTGATCGTTGTCGAAGTTGATGGCCGAACCCTTAGGACCGTTCCAACCGGTGCAGGTGTAGTAGTGCAGAGAGATACCCTGCATGCGGCCACCAATCTTATCCATACAAACCTTGGTCCAGTTGTAGTCGTAGTCGCTGGCACCTGAAGCAATGCGATAGAGGCGGTTGGCACCCTGATCGCGCAGGTAGGTGTTGAACTTACGGAACTCGTCAGAGTAGTACTCTGGTGTCATGTTGCCACCGCAGCCCCAGGCCTCGTTACCAATACCGAAGTACTTCACCTTCCAAGCCTTGTCGCGTCCGTTCTGGCGGCGCAGACGGGCCATTGGCGTATCGCCATCGCTGGTCATATACTCCACCCACTGAGCCATCTCCTTAACAGTACCCGAACCGACGTTTCCTGAGATATAAGGCTCGCAGCCCAGCATCTCGCACAGGTTCAGGAACTCATGGGTACCAAACGAGTTGTCCTCGATGGTGCCACCCCAGTTGTTGTTACGCAGAGAGGGGCGCTGCTCTTTTGGGCCGATACCGTCCATCCAGTGATAGTCGTCGGCAAAGCAGCCGCCGGGCCAGCGCAGAACGGGGATCTGCAGAGCCTTCAGGGCTTCGAACACATCCTTGCGGTAACCGTTGATGTTGGGGATTGGTGAGTTCTCGCCCACCCAGAGTCCGCCGTAGATACAGCTGCCCAGGTGCTCGGAGAACTGTCCGTAAATCTCTTTGTTAATCTTGGCTCCGGCCTGATCGGCATGAACCGTAGCTTTCACATTTTCAGCAGCTGATGCCGATGTGGCAAAAGCCATTGCGATAGTCGCTGAAAAAATAAATTTCTTCATGTCGTTTTTATGTTTTAAACACAGAGATACAAAGGTACAGAGGTTTGGATTCTTCCTGAAAAAAACTCTGTCTCTCTGTGTCTCTGTGTTGAATAATACAAATTATTTATTGTCAACAGCGGCTTGCTCGATGGGGAGGCAGCGCTTGTAGTTCTCGATATACTTCTCGAAACCAGCTACATCTTCGGCTGTAGGAGCAACCGAGGTGCCGGTGTTGCCCGCGAATACCACATCCTCGAGGTAGTCGGCCAGGTTCTTACCGTTCTTGTGGATGAGATAGCCTGCCAGCAGAGCGATACCCCATGCACCACCTTCGCCTGCAGTCTCCATCACCGAGATAGGTGAGTTGAGAGCAGCAGCCAGCATGCGCTGACCAACCACTGGTGTCTTGAAGTAGCCGCCATGACCGGTGATGCGATCCACCTTGATTTTCTCTTCCTTCAGCAGGATGTCGTTACCAATCTTCAGTACGCCGATGGCACCATACAGATGGGCGCGCATAAAGTTGGCCAGGTTGAACTTGTCGCCGGCAGAACGAACGAACATCGGACGACCCTCGGCCAGACCTGTTACAGGCTCGCCAGATACGTAGTTGTAAGCCATCAATCCACCGCAGTCGGTATCGCCTTCGAGGGCCTTGTTAAACAGCTTGCCGTAGAGCTCGTTCATATCCACGGGCACACCCAGCAGCTGCTGATACTCCTTGAACAAGCCTACCCAGGCGTTGATGTCGCTGGTGCAGTTGTTGCAGTGTACCATAGCCACGAGCGAACCATCAGGTGTGGTCACCATGTCGATCATCTCGTAAGGCTTAGAGAGGGGCTTCTCGAGCACAATCATCGAGAATGATGAGGTGCCGGCAGATACGTTACCTGTGCGCTGCTTAACGGCGTTGGTGGCTACCATACCTGTACCTGCGTCACCCTCAGGAGGACATACGGGGCAGCCGGGTTTCAGGTGGCCTGACACGTCGAGTTTCATGGCACCATCGGGGGTGAGGAAACCGGCATTCTCGCCTGCGTTCAATGACTTAGGCAGGATGTCGAGCAACTTCCATGAGTAACCCTTGGGGGCAATCAGCTCGTCGAACTTGCGAACCATCTCGGCATCATAGGTTTTGGTAGCGGGATCAACAGGAATCATACCCGAAGCATCGCCTACACCCAGTACAAACTCGCCTGTCACCTGCCAGTGAACATAACCAGCCAGAGTGGTGAGGTACTTGATGTCGGCTACGTGCTCCTCGTTGTCGAGAATGCACTGATACAGGTGCGAGATACTCCAACGCAGGGGGATGTTGTAGTTGAAAAGCTTAGAGAGCTCGGCAGCTGCCTTACCTGTATTGGTGTTACGCCAGGTGCGGAAGGGCACCAGAATCTGCTGGTCCTTGTTGAAGGCCATATAGCCGTGCATCATGGCGCTGAAACCGATGGCTGCCAGGGCCTCGATCTCGCAGTCGTACTGCTTCAGTACGTCCTTGCGCAGTTCGGCATAGCAGTCCTGCAGACCGTACCAAACAGCCTCGGTAGAGTAGGTCCACAAACCATCTACCAACTGATTTTCCCACTCGTGCGAGCCCTGTGCGATGGGCTCGTTGTCCTCGTCGATGAGGACTGCCTTGATGCGGGTAGAGCCAAACTCGATACCGAGAATGGCTTTACCTGCTTGTATAGTTTCTTTTGCTGTCATAGTTATTCTTTTTTATTTATCAACACAGAGGTACAGAGTTACAGAGGTTATCTAAATCTCTTTAAATAAAAGTCTCTGTCTCTCTGTATCTCTGTGTTTAAATTAAGTTTATCTCAGCGCTTTGTTCAGCATGAAGTAAACCTCGTTGTTGCGCAGAGTCTGCTTGAAGTCGGCGATGTTTGTCTGCTTGTTGATGCGAACATACTCGATGCCCAGCATCTCGGCGAAATCCTCCCAGTACTCCTCGGTGATGTCGTAAGAGAATGCGCTGTGGTGTGTACCACCTGCCAGAATCCAGGCTGCAGCACCAATCTCGAAGGTGGGCTGTGGAACCCAGAGAGCCGAAGCTACGGGCAGCTTTGGCATGGGCTGTGGCTCGATGCACTCTACCTCCTGAGAAATCAGGCGGAAACGGTTACCCAGGTCAACAACTGTAGCCTTGATACCTGCACCTGTCTTTGAGGTGAATACCAGACGGGCTGTCTGCTGCTTGCGGATACCGATGCCCAGGAAGTGAACCTCGAGTTTGGGCTTGTCGGTAGCAATCAGAGGACAAACCTCAAGCATGTGGCTCTGCAGACAAGAGCTCTTGTCGCCAGCGAAGTTCAGAGTGTAGTCCTCGAGGAATGAGCAACCTGTAGGCATGCCCTGCTGGATAACCCACAGTGTGCGATACAGGCAGGCTGTCTTCCAGTCGCCCTCGGCACCGAAACCGTAACCCTCCTGCATCAGGCGCTGTGAAGCCAGACCAGGAATCTGGTCGAATCCGCAGAAGTTTGGATCGTCGATGTTGGCATCGCCCAGGTCGTCGAAGTTGGTAGTGAAGGCTGTAGCGCCCTCGTCCTTCAGAACGCGGCGCAGGGCAATCTCGGCCTTGGCTGCATTCTTCACCTTTTCCCAGTAAACCTCCTCGCCACTCTCATCAATCTTGATGGTGTAGAGTTTCTTGTACTCCTCAACCAGTTCGTCGGCTTCCTTATCGGTAACCTTCTTGAAATACTCCATCAGCGAGCTAACGGGATAGTAATCCACGTGGTAGCCCAGGCGCTGCTCGAACTCTACGCGGTCGCCATCGGTTACGGCTACGTTGTTCATGTTCATACCGAACATCAGGCAGCGCACGTTGTGAGCATCAGCCACACCTGCTGCTACGCGAGCCCAAACGGCAATCTGCTTCTGAGCCTTCTCGTCCTTCCAGTAGCCGCAAACCACCTTACGGGCTACACGCATGCGAGTGCAGATATGTCCGAACTCGATGTCGCCGTGAGCACTCTGGTTCAGGTTCATGAAGTCCATGTCGATCTCGTTCCAGGGGATTTCGGCGTTATACTGTGTGTGGAAGTGGCAGAGGGGCTTCTGCAGCTGCTGCAGACCCTTGATCCACATCTTGGCTGGTGAGAAGGTGTGCATCCATGTGATGATACCCACGCACTTCTCGTCGTTGTTGGCAGCCAGCATCACCTGCTCTACTTCCTTTGAGCTGTTGGCTGTGCCTTTATATACAATTTTTACGGGGATGTTGCCCGAAGCGTTCAAACCCTCAACCATCTCCTTTGAGTGACTGTCAACTGCTACTACAGCGTCGCCTCCGTAAAGAAGCTGTGCGCCAGTTACCCACCAAATTTCAAAATTCTCAAAACCTTTCATATTCTTAAGTTGTTATTAGTTAATAATGTATGATTTTTTTTTTAATGTTTCTGTCCCTTTTGGCCATAGTACGCGTTTGGTCCGTGTTTGCGCATGTAATGCTTCTCGACCAGCAGCGGATTCATGGTGAGGTTGGGATTAACCGAGAAGGCTACGAAAGCCATCTTGGCGCACTGCTCCATCACCTTGGCATTGTAAACGGCATTGTCGGGTGAGGTTCCCCATGAGAATGGACCGTGATTCTTCACCAGCACAGCGGGCGTGTGATCAGGGTTTATCTTACGGATGTTCAGAATCTCATCTACAATCACGTTACCTGTCTCCAACTCGTAGTTCCCCTTTACCTCAGCCTCGGTCATATCGCGGGTACAAGGGATATCCTTGTAGAAATAGTCGGCGTGAGTGGTGCCGATGTTAGGAATATCGCGACCTGCCTGAGCAAAAGCTGTGGCATAGGTAGAGTGGGTGTGAACCACGCCCTGAATGTTGGGGAATGCCTTATATAATACAAGGTGTGTGGGAGTGTCGGACGATGGATTAAGATCGCCTTCGACCACCTTGCCACTCTCCAAATCTACTACAACCATGTCGCTGGCTTTCATCACATCGTAGTCAACACCAGAGGGCTTGATAACTACAAGACCCTTTTCACGGTCGATACCTGAGACATTACCCCAGGTAAAGATTACCAGGTTCTGCTTCACAAGGTCGAGATTGGCCTTGAATACTTTTTCTTTCAGTTTTTCTAACATACTCTTCTTTTTTTTATGAAGTTAAAAGGAAGTTATCGGGCTTTCGCCCGAGGAAGTTAAAGGGAAGTTAAAGGGAAGTTATAGGGAAGTTCTTGGACAAGCGTCCTTTTCACTTCCTTTTCACTTCTCTTCCATTCCTTTCCTTTCCATTTATAATTTAAAGTTGGAATCCTCCGTATATGCACGCTTATTGAATCGATACAGATATGCACCGCGTTTCGAACTCTTCTTGTCAATCAGTTCGGTCTTCTCGATGAAGTCCATATCCTTCACACGCTTACGGAAGTTACGCTTGTCGAGCTCCGTGCCGTAAACAGCCTCGTAGAGCGTTTGCAATTGGGTGAGCGTAAACAAGTCGGGTAGCAGACGGAAGCCAACAGGCTCGTGCGACATCTTCTGCTGAACCAGTTTGCGTGCTTTGCTAACCATCTCGTTGTGGTCGGAGTAGAGCTGGGGAATCTCATCAACATCCACCCACTCGGCACCATGCTCCTGGCGAAGCTTGTCGTCGTAGTCGCTCGCATTGATAAGGGCATAGTACGAAATAGATACCACGCGCTCGCCAGGGTCGCGGTCCACCTTACCATAAGCACCTATCTGGCGCATGTAGATATTACGCAAACCTGTCAACTCAAAAAGTGTGCGCGATGCTGCTTCATCCACACTTTCGGTGGCGCCAACGAAGCCTCCGTAGAGGCTCCATTCGCCACGTCCTGGATCCATCTTGCGGCGACCGATCAGCACCTTCAGTTTCTTTTCATCAAAGCCGAAGATGATGCAGTCCACCGACAACCAGACTTTTGAATGTTCGTTATAAAATGTCATTTGCTTATTACTATTTTACCAGAAATAGAAGTAGAACGATGCACACAGGCCGATAACAACGAGGGTTCCGATGATATCGAATGCGCCCCAGCTCTCCTTGATCGACTGTTTGAAGTCGGAAGAGAAGGTGATGGCATCAATCTGCTCTTTCGAAGGTGCAGGTGTGAAGAAGCTTACAGCCACCATCAGCACGATGATGAACAGCAGCAGCCAGCACTCGAAAATGAGCCAGTTGGTCTGCCAGAACCATGTGGTGGCATCCCAGAAAGCACCATCCATGGCTGCCTTACCCGATTCGGTAACAACGTTGGTAACCAAACGAACCATACCAATCAGGAAACCGCCAATCAGTCCCCACTCACCAGCCTTTGGTGTAATCTTCTTCGAGAAGATACCCAGGGTGAATACTGCTACCATCGCAGGAGCAATGAGCGACTGGATATCCTGCAGATAAGAGTAGAGGTTACCCATGTTCATCATGATAGGCATCCAAGCCAGACCCAACAGCACTACAACAACGGTAGCGCAGCGACCTACGAATACGTAGTGAGCCTCGCTCATACCCTTCTTCATGGGCTTGTAGAAATCCTCGGTAAACAAGGTGGCGCAGCTGTTGAAGAAGGCTGCCAGCGAAGCTACCAGTGCACATACGAAACCGATAGTTACGATACCCTTGATACCGGCAGGCAGAATGTTCTTCACCATCATGGCGAAAGCACCGTCGGTTGACTCGTGGTTGGTGATATCCATCACGATGCCACTGTCTGGATTCTGTGACAGTGCATAGGCTATCATACCAGGAATCAGGAACATGAAGCAGGGGAGAATCTTAAAGAAACCGGCTGCGATGGTACCGCGGCGGGCGCGCTTCATCACCTCCTTGTTGTCCTCACCAGGCACCTGACCGAGTACACGCTGAACAATATGCTGGTCGGTACACCAGTACCAGAAACCGATAATCGAAGCACCCAGGAATACCACATATCCAGGGAACTGAGGATACATCGGGTCACCAGGATTGGTGTGGAACATGTGGGTGGTGCCATAACCCTCGTGTGCGGCATTACAAACGGCCATCATGTTGCTCCATCCCTGTGTGATGCTGCCATCGCCCAGCATATTCAGTCCGAGGAACAGAACCAGGAACGAACCAACAATCAGGATAGGAGTCTGGATGGTTGAAAGGGTCATCACACCCTTCATACCACCGAATACGGTGAACACGGCGGTGATGGCAATCAGGCCAATGGCACCATACCAGAAAGGTATGCCCAGCAAGAACTTGAAGAAGATACCACCGGTGAATGCGGTTACCGACACCTTAGTGAGCACGTAGGCCACCAGGGTGATGATACTGAGCCATGAACCAGTGCGCTGTGTGTAGCGGAACTTCAGGAAGTCAGGCATCGTGATAATCTTACCCATCTTGTTGATGAGTAGCTGATAGAAAGGTACGAACAGCCAACCCAGAATCAGGATCATCCAACCCTGCATCTCCCAGTGAGCCATACCCACACCATCCTTTGCTCCTGTACCGGCCAGACCTACCAGGTGCTCTGAACCGATGTTGGCGGCAAAGATGGCCATACCGATTACATACCATGGCTCACCCTTACCAAAAAGGTAAGCCGAAGAATCCTCGCCCTGCTGGGCTTTCTTGTCTTTCCAAATGGCATACCATACGGCTGCCACCACTCCACATAGGCCGACGATGAGTACAACCCAGTCGAGCCAGATAAATTCATGTGAACTCCAATTCATGGGAATAAAATTTGATATTAGTTAATAATTAATAGAATTGTCCATTGTCAATTATCAATTGCCAACAGCTGCAAGTTCTCACTTAATTGAGAACTTGTAAGCTGCATGACTGTAATACTTCTCGCCTGGGTTCAGGGTTGGCTGTACCCACTCGGGATGGTTTGGTGAGTCGGGATATTTCTGGCTCTCCAGGCAAACGCTCACGTGCTTAGGATAGGTGATGCCATGCTTGCGGGCGATGTCCTTATCGGCACCCACACCCTGGAAGTTGCCGCTGTAAACCTGTACACCTGGCTCGTTGGTAAACATTTCCATCAGGATACCTGTCTTGGGGCTGTAGAGGCTGGCGCAAACCTGTGTGTCGTCGCCCTTACCATCCTTATATGTGTTCAGACAGTAGTTGTGATCGTATCCGGTAGCGTTCTGAATCTGGTCGAACTGCGAGTTGATGCTGTCGCCCAGAGCGTGTGGCTTGCGGAAGTCCATAGGAGTGCCCTCAACCGACTTGATTTCGCCTGTAGGGATATAGAGCTTGTCGCTGGGGGTAAAGTTGTCGGCATTTACATACAGTACCATGTCGTAAGCTGGCTGTGTAAAGTCGCCACTCAGGTTGTAGTAGTTGTGGTTGGTCTGGTTAATGATGGTTGGCTTGTCGGTCTCGGCCTCCCAAGTCATATCCAGTACGTTGTCGGCTGTCAGTTTGTAGGTGGTTACCGACATCACCTTGCCGGGGAATCCGTTCTCACCATCCAGAGCCACGTGGGTGAGCTTCAGGATTGAGTCGCCAATCTGCTCGGCATCCAGTACCTGGTGCATCCAACCGGTGTTGCCACCGCCGTGCAGTGAGTTTGGTCCATCGTTGGTGCGCAGCTGAATGGTGTCGCCGTTAAGCACAAACTTTCCATTCTTGATACGGTTGGCATAACGGCCTACGCTTGAGCCGTAGTCTGATGGCGTGTTGATGGTGTCGGCATACTGGGCGATGTTGTCGAAACCCAGCACCACGTCAGTAGGTTTGCCATCCTTGTCAGGCACTACCAACGAAACGATACGTGCACCATAATTAGTGATGCAAACCTCCATACCATTGTCGTTCTTCAGTGTGTAGAGTTTGACAGGTTTCGACTGGATAGTGGTGTCGAACTTGGCTGGGTCGAGACCCGATACTGTTAGTTGTGTTGCCTGCTGATTACCAGCACAAGAGAGCATCAGTGCTGCTGCACCGACTCCCATCAATGTTGCTTTAAATGCTTTCATTGTTTTAATTGATTTTAAGTTATTACAATATTGTTATTGTTATTTTGGGTGTAAAATTACAATTATTATTTGAACTAACAAATAAAAAAGGGAAAAAAAACGAGGGTAAGGTGTTGTTTTTACACCTTACCCTCTGTTTTTAACCTTTATAAACACAAAAAAGTGCTTTTTGCTATTTCAGAGTTAGCAAATTCTACGTGAACCATCGCCGATGACCACATCGTAAACTTTTGGCTCGTGTCCATATTTTGCCTTGAACTTAGCCTTAGCGTCGTCGATGAACTTCTTGTAGAGATCATTGCGAACCAAGTTGATGGTGCAACCGCCAAAGCCGCCGCCCATGATGCGTGAACCAGTAACGCCGTTCTCCTTGGCGATGTCGTTCAGATAGTCGAGCTCCTCACATGAAACCTCATAGTCTTTCGACAGACCCTCATGCGTCTGATACATCAACTCGCCAACCTTCTCATAGTCGCCCTCGTTCAGTGCGTCGCAAACTGCCAGTACGCGGTCCTTCTCACCGAGAACGAACTTTGCGCGCTTGTAGTCCTCTTCGCCAACCTCGGCACGAACCTCATCCAACTGCTCCCATGTGCAGTCGCGAAGAGTCTCGAACTTGCCCTCAGGGTGCTTAGCCTGGATGTGCTTTACTACGTTCTCGCAGCTGTTGCGGCGATCATTGTAAGGCGAACCTGCCAGCTGGTGCTTTACGACTGAGTCGAGCAGTACCAGACGGTAGCCATCGGGCTTGAATGGGAAGTACTCAAACTCGCGGCTGCGACAGTCGAGGCGCATCAGGCAGCCTGCCTTACCAAATACCGAGGCAAACTGATCCATGATACCGCAGTTAACACCGCAGTAGTTGTGCTCTGTTGCCTGACCAGCCAGAACCATATCCCACTGCGAAACCTTGTTGTCGCCGAAGATGTCGTTCAGTCCGCAAGCAAAGCAGCTCTCCATAGCTGCTGATGATGACATACCAGCACCAAGGGGAACGTCGCCGGCAAAAGCAATGTTGAAACCTTTTACAGGAACACCCAGCTTCTTCATCTCCAATGCGATACCATAGATGTAACGCGCCCATGAGGCCTTAGGACCTGCAGGGTCTGAAAGCTTGAAGTCAACACGGTCCTTCAGGTCGATAGCGTAAGCCATCACGGTGTCGTCGGTACCATTAGCACGCATCTCGGCTACAATACCTTTATCTACTGCACCGGGGAACACAAAACCACCATTGTAGTCGGTGTGCTCACCAATCAGGTTAATACGTCCGGGAGAAGCATATACGTTACCAGTCTTTCCATCAAAGTGCTTGATGAAGCGGCTTCTTACAAATTCAATGTCCATAAGCTTTAAAATTTAAAGGGTTAATATTAATCGACTTTGATGTCCTTATTCACATTCTTGCAACCAACGAGGGCGTAGAACAGAATGTAGGCCAACATAGCGATGACGAGCCAGTAGCTGAAGATTGGACCGGCCGACTTGGCGATAGCCTCCTGGATGAGAGGCATCACACCACCACCTACAACCATTGTCATGAAGATACCCGAAGCAGCCTCGGTGTACTTGCCCAGACCCTCAACTGAGAGGTTGAAGATACCACCCCACATGATTGAGGTGCAAAGTCCGCAAGCAGGAATCAGGAATGCTTTGGCTGGTACGTCGTGACCGCTGAACGAGATGGTAACACTCTCCGGCATAAAAATGGCTACTAACAGCAGCAGAATGGCAACAGCACTTACTGTTGACAGCTGTAGCTTGGTAGATACCTTACCTGAGATAGCACTCGAACAAGCACGACCAATCATCATGAGCAACCAGTAGGCAGCTGCCAGTGTGCCACCGATGGCGGCTGCACCTTCGAAACCAAGATCGGTTACGTAGAAGTTCAGCTCCATTGGAATTCCAATCTCGATACCTACATAGAAGAAGATAGCGATAACACCCAGCACACAGTGGCGGAAAGCCAATGGGCTGCGCTCGTACTTTGGAGCTACCTTGCCAAGTGTGGGTTCTGGAATGCTAACACGGCTGATGATAACGAACGAAATGGCGAATACGGCCATACCGATAAAGAGCAGAGGAGCTACATCGCTCATGCTGGTCTCGGCTGTAACTGTACCTACCAGGATACCTGCCAGCAGTGGAGTGAGTGTGCCGGTGAGTGAGTTCAGAGTACCTCCCACCTGAATGAGCTGGTTACCCTTGTTACCGCCACCTCCAAGAAGGTTCAGCATAGGGTTTACTACGGTGTTCAGCATGCATACACAGAAACCGCAGATAAAGGCACCAAGCAGGTAGATAACCAAGTTGAGGGCTACAGGAATACTGTCGTAGGTAAATACGTAGGTACCTGCGCCTACAAGGCTTGAGAGATACTGGAAACACAAACCAACGATACCCACGATCAGAGCAACCAGGGCTGTCTTTTTGTATCCGTATTTCGTAAGCATTTTACCTGCTGGAATTCCCATAAACAGGTAAGCAGCAAAGTTCATCAGGTTGCCCCAGGCTTTAGCAAAAGGATATTCAAAACCCCAGATGTTACCGAAGGGAGCACCCATGTTAGTTACAAAGCTGATCATCGCGAAGATGAAGCACATTGTGACAATGGCAATCACTTTGCCATTCTTGTTTGTTTCAGTCATATTTGTCGTCTATTTATTTAAAATGTTGGATAATTTCTTATTCTACCACTCCAAAGCGGTATACGGTCTTCTGCTTGTAGCGCTGTCCTGGATTCAATACTACGCTGGGGAAGTATGGACGGTTAGGTGAATCGGGGAAGTGCTGGGCCTCGAAGCAGACAGCTGAACGACGGGGGAAGGTGCAACCATTAGCGCCCTTATAGCCGTTCAGGAAGTTACCTGTGTAAAGCTGAAGGCCTGGCTCGGTGGTGTAAACCTCCATGGTGCGGCCACTCTTAGGATCGGTAACCTTCGCAGCAAATGAGAGCTCACCCTCTTCCTGCTTGTTCAGTACGTAGTTGTGATCGAAGCCATGTCCGAACTTGATCTGCTCGTTGTCGGCATCAATGTCCTGTCCGAAGGCCTTTGGCTTGCGGAAGTCGAATGGAGTTCCCTCAACCTTCAGAATCTCACCTGTTGGGATGGCTGTCGCATCTGTAGGCAGATAGAAGTCGGCGTTGATCTCACAAATCTGATCGTTGATGCTTGGAGTAGGATCAGCTGTACCTGCCAGTGAGAAGAAGGCGTGGTGAGTCAGATTAACGATGGTCTTCTTGTTGGTAGTAGCCAGATACTCGATCACCAGCTCGTTCTGGTCGGTAAAGGTAAATTCTACGGTTACATCCAGCTCGCCTGTGAAACCTTCCTCACCGTAAGATGAAATGCGGTGCAAAGCCAAAGAGCGAGGACCCATCTGGCGGGCATCCCATACCTTAGCGTTGAAACCTACTGAACCGCCATGCAGGTGGTTAGGTCCATCGTTAAGAGCCAGCTGATACTCCTTGCCGTTCAGTATGAACTGGCCTTTGCAGATACGGTTACCCCAACGGCCGATCAGTGTCGACAGATAAGGCTCGTTTCCGCTGGTCAGCTGCTGGATGCTGTCATGACCCTGGATAACGTTAGCTACTTTACCATCCTTGCCTGGTACCATGATAGCACAGATGGCACCGCCATAGTTTGAAATGGCTACTTCGAATCCCTTACGGTTTCTAAGAATATACAAGTCGGTTTTTTTACCGTTGATAGTGGTCTGGAAGTTTTCCCGCTTCAGACCGCACAGATTCACTGTCTCTGTAGTGTTCGCCATATGAATATGTTTATTAGTTAAAAATTAATTTTCTGCAAAGTAACAGAAAAAAAATCAAACTAACGAACGTTTCGGCGAAAAAAAAGTTTTTGCAGTCTTAAAAAAATCTAAATACAGTTCTTTAGCAGGTCTGCTACCACATAACTGCTACCTCCAACGAACACAAAGTCGTCATTATCGGCTGCTGCCTTGGCTGCCTCGTAGGCCGATTTTACATCGGGATAGGCCTCGCCTTGAAGCTCCAAATTCTGGCCATAAAGCTTCAGTACGTTCTCCGAAATAGCGCGTTTCGTGTTCGCTTTTGTAAAATAATAGGTGGCATTCTTGGGCAGCAATGCCAATACACCCTGTATGTCTTTGTCATCAACCATGCCAAATACAATGTGCATATGATTGCATTTAATCGACTTGAGCTGTTGGCTCAGATACTGCCAGCCGGGCACATTATGACCGGTATCGCAGATGGTGAGTGGGGCCTCGTTAATCTTCTGCCAGCGCCCCTTCAGACCTGTCAAGTTGCAAACATGCAGGAATCCTTGGCGCACCTCACGGTTCATGCAGGGCTTGGCTGCCTCGCATGGGCAGGCGTGCAGATAGCCCAAAGCCTCCAACTGCTGCACGGCGCAGAGAATGGTATTGGTGTTCTTTACCTGATAACTGCCGCACAATTCGCCCTTGATGACACCAAAATCCTTGGTGTTGTACTCAAAGCCTGTGGGACCGTTAGATGATGAGATAATCTGGTTGTTATCCTCGGCAAACACGATGGGCGACTGGTTCTCGGCAGCTACAGCCTCGAAAACCATACGCGTCTCGGGGGTGGTCTCGCCAATAACTACGGGTACACCCTTTTTGATAATACCTGCCTTCTCGATGGCAATCTGTTCGAGCGAATTGCCCAAAAACTGCATGTGGTCCATGCCGATATTGGTGATGACGGATAGGGCAGGGGTGATGATGTTGGTGCAGTCTAAGCGGCCGCCCAAACCAACTTCAATCACAGCGATATCCACGTTCATCTCGGCAAAGTACTTAAAGGCCATAGCTGTGGTTAGCTCGAAGAACGAGGGCTTCAGAGGGTCGAAAAAACTCTTTTCCTTCTCAACAAACTCTGTGACATACTCCTCGCTGATGGGCTGACCGTTGACGCGGATACGCTCGCTGAAATCTACCAGATGTGGCGAGGTGTACAAACCTACACGATAGCCGCAGGCCTGCAAAATAGCAGAAAGCGTGTGAGCACACGACCCCTTTCCGTTAGTACCAGCCACATGAATAGTTACATACTGTTGATGTGGATGACCGAAATGATTGTCGAGTGCATAACTGTTTTCCAGTCCTTCCTTATAACCGCCTGCTCCCTGACGTTCGAACATGGGCAACTGGCTGAAAAGGTATTCACACGTTTCCTGATAAGTCATAGCTATATACCTTATTATATATTAATCAAAATAATTCTTGAATTTCTGGAAGATCGACTCGCGTGTCTGCTTGTCGCCCTTGAAATTGTCGCTGTCCTTGAACTGCTCAATGGCATGCTTCTCTTCCTTGCTCAAGGTCTTAGGCACGTAAACGCTGATGTTCACCACCAGATCGCCTCGGCCGCTACCATAACCCTGAACTGCGGGCAGACCTTTGCCGCGTAAACGCAGTGTCTTGCCGGGTTGGGTGCCGTTCTCGATTTTTATCTTGAGCTTGGTGCCCTCGATGGTAGGAATCTCGATATCGCCACCAAGTGTTGCCGTGGGGAAATCAAGCAACAGGTTGTAGATCAAATCGTTGCCATCGCGAACAAAGGTCTCGTGTGGCTCCTCGGCAATAAACACCTGGATGTCGCCAGAGATACCATTGCGCTTACCAGCATTTCCCTTGCCTGGTACATTCACAACCATACCTTCGGCTACGCCTGCAGGGATATTGATCTCAACCACCTCTTCGCCCTTCTCTACACCTGTGCCACCACAGTGCTTACACTTGTCCTTGATGACCTGACCTTCACCGCCGCAGGTAGGACATACGCTCTGCTGCTGCATCATACCGAAGATGCTCTGAGTGGTGTGGGTGATATAACCCTGACCATGACAGGTGGGGCACTGGTCCTTGGTACTGCCGGCTTCAGCGCCTGTACCATGACAATGAGGACAATGGATGTCCTTGCGAACCTTGAACTTCTTGGTAACACCGGTGTTGATCTCCTCGAGTGTAAGTTTCACCTTCAGTCGCAGGTCGCTGCCGCGATGCTGCTGAGCGCGACGCTGTCCGCCGCCAAAGCCACCAAAGCCGTGACCGCCGAAAATGTCGCCGAACATCGAGAAGATATCATCCATGTTCATGTTGGTTTCGAATCCGCCGAAACCACCAAATCCGCCGCCCATGTTAGGACCGTCGAATCCGAACTGGTCGTACTGCTGACGTGTCTTAGGGTCATGCAGCACATTATACGCCTCGGCCGCCTCCTTGAATTTCTCTTCGGCTTCCTTGTCGCCAGGATTGCGGTCGGGGTGGTACTTGATGGCAATCTTTCGATACGCTTTCTTAATTTCGTCTTCTGTGGCGTCTTTTTGTACGCCAAGCACCTCGTAATAATCTCGTTTCTGTGCCATATTGTATTATTGTCCAACTGCCACTTTGGCGTGGCGGATTACTTTGTCGTTCAGTTTGTATCCCTCCTGAAGGCAGTCGATAACCTTACCTTTCTTATCGTCGCCCATGCCAGGAACCATCGCTACGGCTTCGTGCAGGTCGGTGTCAAAGTTGGCATCTTTGGTTTCAATCTTGCTCACGCCCTGGCCTTCAAGTGTCTTTACGAACTTGTTGTAAATCAGTTCTACACCTTCACGCAGTACCTGTGGATCGTCGGTTTTGGCACCATTGGCAATGGCGCGTTCCATATCATCGAGTACTGGCAGAATGGCCGAGATAACCTTCTCGCCACCGTTCAGAATCAACTCGGCACGCTCTTTCAGGGTGCGCTTGCGATAATTCTCAAATTCGGCAGCCTTGTAGAGCAACTGAGTCTTCAGTTCCTCTATTTCCTGCTGGGCTTTTGCCAGTGGATTCAGCTCTTCAGCCTCTTCGGTAGCAGCCTCAGTGTTCTCTGCGCTCTCAGCATTCTTTGCGTTTTCAGCGTTCTCTGTGTTCACCTCTTCGAGGTTCTCTTCCTCGTTGATGTTGATATCTTTTTCTTCCATAATAGCATTGTTTAATAGTTCTGCTTCATCAAGAGCAAAATCCGTGCCAATTGTCAATTATCACTGGTACATCTTTTCCTTCTGAGCTTTGATGCTCTCGTCGTAGATGTATTCGTCGTATGTTGTCAACTTGTCGATAGTACCCTTTGGCGTGAGCTCGATAATGCGGTCGGCCACAGTGTTGATAAACTCGTGGTCGTGCGATGCAAACAGAATGTTACCCTTAAAGTTAATCAGGTTGTTGTTAAAGGCCTGAATACTCTCCAAGTCCAAGTGGTTGGTAGGTGTGTCGAGAATCAGGCAGTTAGCGTTCTTCAACTGCATGCGAGCAATCATACAACGCATCTTCTCACCTCCCGAAAGCACGTTCACATGCTTCAGCACATCCTCTTCCTTAAACAGCATGCGGCCCAGGAACGACTTCATTGTTACCTCATTGCCTGGTCCCCACTGGCTCAGCCAGTCAACCAAGTTCATTTCGCTCTGGAAGAACTCGGTATTGTCGAGTGGTAGATAAGCGGTGGTGATGGTAACACCCCACTTGTAGGTACCGGCATCGGCCTGACGGTTGCCATTGATAATCTCGAACAAGGCGGTCATAGCCTTTGGATTGTGCGAGAGGAATACGGTCTTCTGTCCCTTCTCGATAGTGAAGTTCACGTTGTCGAACAGTACGGTACCGTCGCTGTCAACAGCCTTCAAACCTTCTACCTCCAAAATCTGTGTGCCAGGCTCGCGCTCCATCTGGAAGATGATACCTGGATATTTACGTGTTGATGGGGTGATTTCTTCTACATTCAGCTTCTCCAGCATCTTTTTACGCGAGGTGGTCTGCTTACTCTTGGCTACGTTAGCCGAGAATCGGCGGATAAACTCCTCCAACTGCTTCTTCTTCTCCTCGGCCTTCATCTTCTGGTTCTGAGCCTGGCGCAGAGCCAACTGCGAACTCTCGTACCAGAACGAGTAGTTACCTGAGAACAAGGTCACCTTACCAAAGTCGATATCAACGGTCTGTGTTGATACGGCATCCAGGAAGTGACGGTCGTGTGATACAACCAGCACACACTGTTCCAGATTACTCAGGTATTCCTCTAACCACTGAACGGTGTCCAGGTCGAGGTCGTTGGTAGGCTCGTCGAGCAACAGGTTGTCGGGGTGCCCGAACAGAGCCTTAGCCAGCATCACACGTACCTTCTCGTTGTTCGAAATCTCGCTCATCTGCTTGTAGTGCTGACTCTCGGCAACGCCCAGGTTCTGCAGCAGCTGTGCTGCCTCGCTTTCGGCCTCCCAGCCGTTCATCTCTGCAAAAGCCATCTCAAGCTCGGCAGCACGAACACCGTCTTCCTCGCTCATTTCGGGTTTTGCATACAGAGCCTCACGCTCTTTCATGTTTTCCCACAGTGGCTGATGTCCCATCAGCACAGTGTTCATAACTGAAAATTCATCATACTTAAAGTGGTCCTGCTCCAGCACGCTCAGGCGCTCGCCTGGCTGCATCTCGATGGTACCCTTATTGGCCTCCAGCTCGCCGCTGATGGCACGCAGAAGGGTTGACTTACCAGCACCGTTGGCACCGATAATACCGTAAATGTTACCACTTGTAAACTTCAGGTTCACATCCTTGTAGAGAACCTTCTTTCCAAACTGGATTGCCAGATTTGTAACTGTAATCATCTTAACTTCTTAAACCTATTATATTATTTGGGCGGCAAAGTTATAAAAAAAATCCCGAAATACCAAGAAACAATAAAAAAATCGGTAATATTTGCGGTTTTATTTGGCTGTTTCAAAATTTAATAGTACTTTTGTGCCCAAGTTCGCGCCGTTGACGCCCCTGTGAGGGTGGTTAGGTGTGGGCAACGATTTATTGGAACAGCGTCATACAACGCCTTGTTTTTGGTGTCTTGAACCTAGGAAATTCAAAACCGTAATCAGAAACATTGCAGAGTTGATGCTACGGGTGTGGTATAACTATCCCCGTTAGTGTGCAGAGGCTTATTTTAGCCTCGAGCACACTTTACGGGTGCATTATATACCTCGGCGTGGGCGTCATTCTGTCTGTTTATTGCGGTAGGTTTTCCTAGGACCTAAGACACAAGCAGGCAGAAAGAGTTCACGCTTTTTTTGTGTTTTGCTGATTCCTGATGCTTCTGGTTTTGTGCCAGATTTTATGAGTATGAAAAAAGACTCGTCAGTAATTGAAAACCGTGTCGAGACCCTAATTGCAAAAGAGGGGTCTTGCGGCGGAGCCGTAAAGAAAAATGCGGGTGTAATTCGTCGCCTTCGCAGCACTAAAGATGGTCGAGTTCGCCTCACGGTTACGGCAGCCAACGCTGAAAAACCTTTCGATCCTACCGCTTGGTATGTGGCTGAGGTGAAACGTCACTCAGAGCTGAAGTGCCGTGATATGCTCAATGCGCCAGGCAAGTTCGCTTTTCCTGTCGAGGCTTATGCTGCCACACAGGCCTTGTTGCTTCGAAGAATAGCTGCTACCGAAGAACTTAAAGCTGTAAAAGAAAAGTTGATTATACACGGCAAGGTTTTTATTCGTGTTGCCGACAAATCCCATCGTGTCGATTTGTTAAAGGGTTGTCCTTATCTCAAGTGTTTTGTTAAAGATGCCTCACTTAATCGTACGGTTAACGATTTTACCGATTTTGCCCGTGTACCCGATTTGCAGATTCAGCAGCTTCGTCAACTATTATCATTGGCCGATGGACCTGTAGAGTATTGTGACGTGGTGCCTCAGCTACACGATAAAGTGAAAATAATCGGCGGGCAACTGTCTAAGGGCAAACTATTCAAGGATGTAAAAGGCGAGGTGACGATGACCTCTGGCCGTAAATACGCCACCGTCATTCTCGATGGCATCGGCTGTTTCAAGCTCCGCCTCCCCGCCAGCCATCTCGCCAAATATAAATAGTCATTTTTCTAAGTATGACTTACGACTACATAAAGTCTTTTTCCAAGTGTCATGCTGGCGATGCAATTACTGTCAGTTATAATGCCCCTTGCGACATTGCTCTCATTACCGAGCGCGACTTTCAGTTGACTGTAAATCGTGATGACGACAGTTTTTTGTTGCGAGTCAGTGCTGATGAGATAGACGAGTGTCATGCGTCGCTTGTGGTTCCCTTCGATGGCGACTGGCGTATGGTGGTTTTCTTGTATGATGAGATGGATGAGTGTCGCTTTGAGATAACCTGTAAGTATCAGCCAGTAGATATTCTGCAGTACAATGCCACTCATACCGACAGTAAGATTGTTTGTAAACAAGTTGGCACCCCAGCTCCTTGCAGTCTTCAGGAGTGGAAACGTCAAACGGGCAATACCTTTAGTGGTAATATGTCCTGTTGCTGCAGTTGCTTTCGAATGGTTCCACTAACAGAATTCGAGTGTGTCAAGGTTTCTGTCGCCTCTAAAAGTGCTGCTACAGCCTATTGTGCAACTCCCATCTGTCACCACTGTGCCACCAGTTCGGATCCCATCCATTTTCGGGTTCCAACTACCAACCTTTCTCCATGCAAATAAATAACCCCTAAAATACCGTGAGTTAATTCAAAACGTCAAATGAGTTAATTCATTGCCCCTTTTGAATTAATTCACCGCATTTCGAGGCCTAAAGATTTACGATGAAAAATCAAATTGATTTTGAGGCAAAACTAACTTGATTATGAGTAGAAATCAACTTGTTTTTCTGTGAAAACCAATAAGGAAAAATATCACTCGAGTGAATCAATCCAATCACTCGACTCATTCGATCCATTCAACCGGTTCAATCGATATATTCACTCGAGTGTGTTTTTTATTGGTCGAGTAAGGAGGGTGAAAGTCCCTCTCCTTACTCGACCGATAGCACAGGAGATTTCTACTGTGGGCGAGCAGATTGCAGAGGTGCTGAAGGTTGGCATGTACAAACAGGCTGTGACTATGTGCCTGCAACTGTTGAAGTCAATGGCAAATCATTTTGTTGAAGATGAGCATTATTGCTATTTTGACGATATGTACAGTCCAGAATATGCCTTGAAGTGGATATACGAAGAAATCAATAAATACAAGATAGATGAAGAGTCGCAAGTATTATTGGATATTGGCCATAGCGAGATAATGGATAGCGAGTGCTATCAGGAATATGGCTATCCATCCTATTTGTAAAATGAAATGTAGAAATAATTAAAATCATACAATATGAATATAGCAATAGTAGGAACAGGCTATGTTGGCTTGGTTAGCGGAACATGTTTTGCTGAAATGGGTGCTCACGTTACTTGCGTTGACGTTGACGCACAGAAGATACAGAAGCTCAAAGGCGGCATTATGCCCATCTATGAGCCAGGTCTTGAAGAGCTAGTAAAGCGTAACGTAGGCTTTGAACGTCTGAAGTTCACTACAGACCTTACTGAGGTGTTGGATGACGTTGAGGTGGTGTTTTCTGCCGTAGGCACACCTCCCGATGAGGACGGCTCTGCCGATCTCAAATATGTGCTGGCAGTTGCCAAACAGTTCGGTCAGAACATCAATAAGTACACCATCCTTGTAACAAAGTCAACTGTGCCCGTAGGCACAGCCAAGAAAGTGAAGGCTGCCATTCAGGCTGAGCTTGATAAGCGTGGTGTGGATGTCCCCTTCGATGTAGCCAGCAACCCTGAGTTCCTCAAGGAGGGTGCTGCCATCAAGGACTTCATGTCGCCCGACCGTGTGGTCGTTGGTACTGAGAGTGAGAAGGCCAAGGAGGTCATGACTCGCCTTTATCGCCCCCTGATGCTCCAGAACTTCCGCGTTATCTTCATGGATATCCCCTCTGCCGAGATGACCAAGTATGCCGCCAACGCCATGCTCGCCACCCGCATCTCGTTTATGAACGACATTGCCAACCTCTGCGAGCGTGTAGGCGCTAATGTCGATAGCGTCCGCAAGGGCATCGGCTCCGACAGCCGTATTGGCACCAAGTTCCTCTATGCCGGTTGCGGCTATGGCGGCTCTTGCTTCCCCAAGGATGTCAAAGCCTTGGTGCATACTGGTATGGATAACGACTACCACATGGAAGTCATCGAGGCCGTGGAGCGTGTCAACGAGAAGCAGAAGAGCATTGTCTATGATAAGATTATCCGTGCCGCAGGCGATGTTCAGGGCAAGACTGTTGCCATCATTGGCCTCGCCTTTAAGCCCGAGACCGATGACATGCGCGAAGCCCCTGCCTTGGTGGTTATCGATAAACTACTGCACGATGGCGCTACTGTCCGTGTCTTCGATCCTGTAGCCATGGACGAATGCAAACGTCGCATTGGCGATGTAGTCACCTATTGTAAGAATATGTACGATGCTGCCGATGGTGCTGACGTGTTCGCGCTCCTTACTGAGTGGCATCAATTTAGAATGCCCTCTTGGAACGTCATCAAGAAGGTGATGACAGGAAATGTTGTTGTTGACGGACGTAATATCTACGACCGCCAGGAGCTCGAAGAGAATGGCTTCGTATATACCCGCATTGGAGAACGATAACCAGAAAGAGCTCTTTGAGCACATTCTGGTTAAAGGAATGGGTGTTTATCCGATTTTCAATCCGATAGGATTACTTGAAACTTGAATCTTGAAACTTGGAACTATGTGTGGTATCAGCCCGATATTCATCCGGCTGGATTTAACATTTTAACAAGTTAACAATTAACACCACCCTCGAACCCAAAAATCAAAGAGCCTTGCAGGCACATTGATTTTCCATAAGCGGTGTCAGCCACTTTTCAAAGAGGCTGGATTCTCTGATCATTCTGTGTTATCTGTGCGCTCAACCTCTGGTCGCTTGCCGCTCGGCTTTGCCGCTTCGCTCTGCAAAGAACCATCGGGACACAAGATTTCAGTGTGACAAAGAATTGTCGCGAGACACTATATAAAAAATCGTTATCGGGGCGCAGCTCCGCTACTCTCATAAAATAAAAGGTTCAATACGGAGGGACGGCACCATTTTTAAGACGCAATATGAATGAAAATAAGATAAAGGAGCAATTCCACTACTTCAATATTCAGGCAGATATTGACTCGATTTATGGAAACTGGGCTGTTTCTACAGATGGGGATGTGGTCAATTGCCTATATCCATATGCTATCTTGGCCATTCATTTTAAAGATACGGATTGGCTAGAGAAAATGAAATCAAAGGTTTGGGTTAGACCTGAGTGTGAAGAATCATTGAAACCGGCTCTTGATAGAGCAAAAGTGATGCATTATACCAATACTGCTGAGAAGCAGCATATATAAAAAATTGTTATCGGGGCGCAGCTCCGCAGCTCTCATAAATAAAAGGTTTATTACAGTTGGGGCGACCCATTTAAAAATTGTAGTTACAAAACAATGTCGACAAATACAATAAACAACAAACGTCTAGCAAAGAATACACTATTCTTGTATTTGCGAATGTTCATTATTATGGGCGTTTCGTTTTATACGACTCGTGTGGTATTACAGGTGCTGGGTGTATCAGATTACGGAATTTATAACACAATAGCAGCAGTAGTCGTACTATTCGCTTTCCTCAACAATGCTATGGTTACGACTACTCAACGTTTCTTAAACTTTTATCTGGGAAAAGGTGATGACAAATCTGTTTCTCTTTGTTTTAGTATGAGCCTAATGGTTCATATAATTATAGGCCTTATATTAGTAATAATAGCAGAAGTGGGAGGATTGTGGTTTCTATATTTTAAGATGTCGTTACCTCTCGAAAGAATGGACGCTGCATTTTGGACATTACATTTGGCAGCATTGTCTTTGTTCGTGAATGTTGTAAGATCTCCTTATAATGCATGTATGATAGCATATGAAAAAATGGATTTTTATGCGTATATCAGTATTCTTGAAGCTATTCTAAAACTAGCCATAGTATATCTTTTGTTATTGTTAAAAACAGACAAACTTATATTATATGGTATACTAACTCTCTTGGTTTCAGTAGTAATCATGATGATGTATAAAATCTATTGCAACAAACATTACCATATTTCACATTTTAAATACTGCTGGGATAAAAATATGTTTGCAAACTTGTTTCAATTCTCCGGTTATAGCCTACTTGGAAATGCGGCAAACGCAGGAACTCAACAAGGTGTAAGCATGATAGTTAATGTATTTGCTGGTGTTACGACTAATGCCGCAATAGGTGTTAGTGGGCAATTAAGTCATGGTATTTATAATTTTATTACAAACTTTCAGGTCGCTTTTAATCCAACACTAATAAAAACATACGCTCAGAATGAATTTGAACAGCTGAAGGCATTGATTTTTAGAGTCTCAAAGTATTCATACTTTCTAATGTTTATTATCAGTTTACCGGTCTTGATATATTGCGAAGAATTTTTAGAAATATGGCTTAAGACTGTACCTGAATATACCCCAGCGTTTTGTAGGCTAACAATTATATCTCTACTTATCGACACGATAGCTGAGCCGTTATGGAAAACAGTACAAGCCTCCGGTATTATAAAAAGATATCAATTGACGGTGAGTTTTATTCTCTTATTCAATTTACCTTTAGCGTATTTTCTATTGTCAAAAGGATTCTCGCCAGTGAGTGTATTCATTGTAAAGCTAATTTTAAACTTTCTTACATATATCTATCGCTTCTATTATACTCATAATCTAATAAAACTTCCTATCATTAAATATATTAAGTGCACATTAATACCAATTGTGTCTATCACACTGTTATCGGCACTTGTTGCAATTGTCATTAACAGTACGAACTGGCATTTTGTAGTTGGTAGTGTTGTTATAGGCGTATTAACAATTGCATTCGTTATTTTGTTAGGATTGACTTCTGAGGAAAGAATATTTGCAGTGAATATTATCAAACAACGTTTTAAAAAATAGAAATAGGAAGTATGCATGAGTCGATTTTAAAAATATTTGCTAACAAAATCCTATGTAAAGTCTTGCTGCCACTCTATTATTTGTTCTATGAGTTGCTGCATAATAATTATATAATATTGACGAGCTCAGTTTTCCCCTTTAAAAAAAATTGGGGTGATGATATGAGTGTAAAGTTAGCTTCTCTTATATCGCCTGAAAAAAAAGTAATTGTAAAACGTTATACTTGGAATATTCGTGGTAGAGAAGATTATTTATGTATTGGTAGCATAATAACATGGATGACTTCTAAACGGTCAGTAATATGGGGAAGTGGAGTTGTATATCCCAATAAAGAACTCTCTGCAATACCGAAAAAGATTTATGCAGTAAGAGGACCACTTACAAGGGAATATCTCCTTCAGAGAGGGATTAATTGCCCTGAAATATATGGAGATCCAGCCCTGTTATTTCCCCAATATTATATGCCTAATCCTCAAAAAAAATATAAGCTGGGTATTATCCCACATTTCCGAGATAAGCAAAACCAACTACTTGGTAAATTTAAAAACGATGAATCTGTTTTGATTATTGACGTTCAAAATATTCATCCCTGGCACAAGTTTATAGATGACATTTATAGTTGTGAGTGTATAGCTTCGAGTTCTCTACATGGTATTATTATTTCTGATGCATACAATGTGCCAAATGTTTGGATTGAGTTCGAAGAAGGGGAGAGGAAAGAATTCGCTTTCAATGACTATTTGCTGTCAGTGAAAAAGAATAATGTAAAACCATTATTAATTAATGCGAATACTGAAAAGAACGATTTGATTAAAGAAAGTCAGAAATGGACACCGATAAGAATTGATCTTGAAAATCTAATTAATGTTTGTCCATTCAAATAATGCATTATTTATGAGTAAAGTACTTTTTGATTTAGCTTCAACTCAGCCAAATTCTAACGGGAAACGACATGGAGGGGGTATATACGGGGAAGTTGTATTCAAGAGAATAGTTGAAAAACAACTACCGATAGCTGTATTTTATGATTCCTCTAAATGGTTTAATCCTGAGATGAAGAAACTGATTAAAGAGGCGGGGATAGATATGTATGATATCTCTACACAAAGTTTGCAAGATATAATAGATTCAAATCATTTTGAGCTATTATACACACCCTTGGTTGAAGATTATTTAAATAATGTAAGAAACTGTAGAGTTAAAGCAACTGTTCACGGATTACGTAATTTCGAGTTACCACTTGATTGGTATAGGTTTAAATATCAGCAAGAATTTAAAATAAAACGGTTTATTAGATTCATATATCGTAAGTGGTTTCATGAAAATACACTACAAGAGGAGAAAGGGAATTGGGAAAAGCGAATCAAGCCAGAATATGATATTATAACCGTATCCAATCACTCTGCTTATTCAATTAAAACATTTTTTCCTCGATTTAGGGATAAAGAGGTAAAGGTGTTCTATAGTCCCTTACAATATGAAAATGACCAATTTAAGGGAAATGCGAAGGATTTTTCGAAAGGGAATAAATACTTTTTATTAGTGAGCGGTAATCGATGGGAAAAGAACAATTTGAGGGCAATCATGGCGCTTGATTCACTCTTCTCTCAAGGGGTGCTGAAAGATTTTAATGTTGTAATAACTGGCGCATCTTCTGCAACTGTGTACAGATATAAAATAAAGAATCCCAACAAATTCAATTTTGTGGGTTATGTTGATGACAATGTATTAAGAGAATTATATCGAAATGCTTATTGCTTAGTATACCCTAGTTTGAACGAGGGGTTCGGATACCCCCCATTAGAAGCCATGCAGTTCGGTACGCCAGTCTTGGCTTCCCCATTTGCTTCAATTCCTGAGGTTTGTGGTGATGCGGTGTTATATTTCAACCCATTCTCAACCGAAGAAATCAAAAATAGAATCTTAATGATATGTGATAAGGAGATATACAATGTAATGTCTGAAAGGGGTGTATCGCGTTTTGATACAATAAAGAATAAACAGAAAAAAGACTTAGAGAAGTTGATTGACTACATTTTTGAATAAATTGAATATATGTGGGATTGGTATTCTTATAATTTGTTCTTGTCAGCTTTATTATTGGGCTACTTTTTTCTTTCATATTACGACAAGGAAAAAAAAAATAATAATTATTGGCTAATTCTTGGGCTTCTACCCTTTTATTTGTTGTTAGCGTTGAGAGGAAGAAGCGTGGGTATTGATCTGGAGAGATATGAATTGCATGTGCTTTATGCAAGATCGTTATCATCAGTTTCCTTAACACAATGGTTGTCAGAACCACTATTTACTGTAATTGAATGGCTTTCTAATAAATTTGGTGGAATTCAAGCTTTTATCGTCATTACATCAACTATTGAGTGTGTTTTCATGTTTCTAGCCTTTAAAACTTTACATAAATTCGGTGTAGAAACTAAAAATATTTATTTATTCTTTATAGCCTATATATTTATTCGGTCATTCAACATAGTAAGAAATGGCTTAGCTTGGACTATTTCATTGTGTGCTTATGTCAATTTGATTGGTGATGCAAAAGATAATAAGAGGCAATTTTGGATATATTCTATAATAGCTTTCTTAATCCATAATTCTGCAATTATCAATATCCCTATTTACTTTATATGTTGGCCTTTAAAAACTAAGGCTACGGATAAGAAGTTGCTAATTAGAATCACACTTCTTATGGCAATAGCTATTGCCGTCTTCTATTTTGGACGTACATTACTGATAGATAGATTTTTCGTTCTAACTGAGGATAGGTATGATACATCTCATTTTGAAATTAGAAATGAGTTTGGGCTGGGCAACATCCTTTATAGATTGCCTTTCCTGCTATTAATTTTATTTGCATATCCCAAGTTGAAGAAACGATTTGGTAATAGATTTGTACCAGTCGTTATGCTTTTTATTTTTGATTTAGTTATCGTTAATTTGAGATATTTAGCCACGGATTTTGAAAGATTGGCTTATTATACAGGTCTTGCTCAAGTAATTTTGTGGGGTATGATCCCTATGGCATATGTAAAAAAATTAGGCAATAGAGGTTATTTAATTGTTTTTTTTATAGGAATTATCTATTTTACATACTTTATGTATCACTGGGGTGTTGAAGGAGGCGCTGGTGATGGAATAGGAATTATGCCTTATAAGTTTTGGAAATAATTGAGAATAAGCAATGAAGATTCTATTTTCGGCAAGTACATACCCACATCCAGGGTATCCGTTTTCTGCATTTATTAGTGTACTTTGTGAAGAACTTACTCGTCAAGGGCATGAAGTGACTGTAATAGCGCCTCAGTCTATAATTAGTTATTTAATAAAAGGAACAAAACTGCTACCTCTAGAAATTACATATAATGTAACAACAGAGCATGGTATGAAAGATATTAAGGTATATAGACCTTATTCATATACATTTGGACATGGAAGGTTTTTAAGATTAACTTGGTGGGCTAATCAGAGGGCGTTCAGTCGAATAGTTAAGAAAAGAAATATTTGTTTTGATATTATATATGCTCATTTTTGGAATAACGGATATAACGCTTTAACAATAGAAAGAGAAAAAGGGAAGCCTCTATTTGTTGCGACAGGCGAAGACTGTATAATTGCGAATAAGATTCTTACTGTAAGTAAAATAAATGATATATGCAATAATACTAGAGGTGTTATTTGTGTATCGACAAAAAATAAAATTGAGAGTATCACGAAAGGATTGACAACAGAGAAAAAATGTATAGTATTGCCCAACGCTATTGACCCTCAACTTTTTTATAAAAAGGACAAACAAAAATGTAGAACAAAACTCGGTTTTCCTGCTGATGCGTTTATTGTAGCTTATAGTGGTCGTTTTGCTGTTAGGAAAGGTGTTAATAGAGTTTCTTCTGCGATAACTCTTTTGAATGACAATAATATTAAGTCAATATTTATAGGTTCAAATTATGGGAACGAGATAGTTCAACCAGAATGTAATGGGATATTGTTCAAGGGGAAGCTTAAACATGAAGATATGGTAGACTATCTGAATAGTGCTGATGTGTTTGTACTACCAAGCTTGGCTGAAGGTTGTTCTAACTCAATCATTGAAGCCATGGCATGTGGTTTACCCATTATATCATCAGACCTTCCGTTTAATCATGACATCTTGAATGAAAATAATGCAATCTTGGTAGATCCGAACAATGTTGAGCAGATTGCAGATACTATAAACTTATTAAAAAATAACGAAGTATTGCGTATAAAGTTAGCTGAAGGGGCATTAGCCTCTGCAAAAGAATTGACTATAGGTAAACGTGCAGCGAGAATCGTTGCCTTTATTAAAGAAATACTTAAAGGAGAGATAAAAGATGTTTAGTTATATATGGCAAACTGGCTCATTGAAAAATGTGCCTCAAGGAGTGTCGAAATATGAAATAACGCATGTCCTTCCATTAATATGGATAGAGCATTGTGTTGAATGTGCAGCGCCTTTATGCTACAATACGTGTCAAATGTATAAAGCTCGTTCCGATGGGAGGTGTGTTAGGTTTGAACATGGTGTGATTCCTTACGGTGAACTAGGTGGGCAACTGACATTTCGCAGATGGGCAAAATTACAAGCTTTGTTGCCTAGAAGAATGGACGGCATCCCTGTGGTACAGATGGAGAAAATTTCCAATCGAGTGAATAATTACGGCTATCGTGCGGAGAAAATGATGACAGGTATTAAATGGAATCGGCATCGTCCCAGCAAGGTAATTGAGAGCCTAGGTATTAAGTATCTGACCGGCCACAGTTTCAATAATGATATCACATCATTGGATGGTCTGCTTGTAAGTGCCTACAACCACGAGAAGTCTGTTTTGAAAGGACTTGTCGAGATTGTTGAGGGCGAACATCCTGTATATAAACATGCTATAGCCTTGAATCCAGGATGGAATGAGACACTTATCCCGATGGGTGAAATACAAATAGACACAGCCAAACGTAATGTGATACGATTCTATTTGGAGGGTGACCAAACGGGTACTATCACTTTTCGCTATTTGGATTTTATAACATTGAAATCTAAGCCTAGTTTAAAGGATGTCATACCTGCAAAAAAAGTGAAGTGTGTCGCTTGGGACTTGGACAATACTTTGTGGAGAGGAGTGATTGGCGACACTAAGGATGGTAGGGTGGAGGCGTTTCCTCAGTCAAAGGCTTTGATAGAGCAGCTAGATAAAATGGGCGTGATCCAGACAATTGTGAGTAAAAATACTTATGAGGTGGCTTGGAAACGTGTGGAAGAGTTGCAATTGGATAAATATTTCCTTTATCCAGCCATCAACTGGGGACGGAAGTCACAAAATATGCAGGCTATTGCGAAAGAACTGAATATAAACATTGACACATTTGCACTAATAGACGACTCTGTTTTTGAGAGAAATGAAGTGAAATCTTCATTGCCTCAGGTTAGGGTGTATGATGTCACAGAGATAGATGGCTTGTTGAATAGACCAGAATTTGATATCCCCATCACGGAAGAATCAGCGAAGCGCAGAGAGTCATATCAAAAGGAAGCCCAAAGAAAAGAGATAAGAGCATCCTATGGTGGAGATTATGATACATTCTTGCGTGATTGTGGGATGCATCTTGAAATATTCACCCCTGAAACTGAAGAGCAAAAATCACGTTGTTTGGAACTGCTCCAACGTAGCAATCAGTATAATGTCTCTAAAGATAAACGACAGGCTGATACATTCAACACACTTTTTACGCAACCACAATTTCAACTTTTTGCTTTCCGAGTGTGGGATAAGTGGGGTGACTATGGTATCGTTGGATTTGTTTCAGTTGAGGTAGAAGCAAATATTCGATATTTGCGAGATTTTGTAATGAGTTGTCGTGTAGCTCAAAAGAAAGTAGAGAGAGCCTTCTTCAATTGGTATGTAGGTACAATGAATGTAGGAGATATATTGGACATAGATGTCTGGAAAACGGGTCGCAATAATCCTCTTCGTGACGAATTAAAAAGCATGCCATTAGAAATAGTTGCAGATGACGATAACCATATTCACTTTAGTTACCAGAACAATGGAACTGAGTTCGTAAATGATAATATATTAATTGTGAATAAATTGTAGATGAAAAAATATTTGATAAGACTTGACGACGCATGCCCTTATATGGATAGGGAAAAGTGGCAACGGATGGAAGATATTCTCGACAAGTATGGTGTAAAACCTCTTGTCGGTATTATTCCCGCCAATGCAGACCCGAAGACTATGATTGACCCAGAAGATGTTGGCTTTTGGGAAAAAGCACTTTTTTGGGAGAAGAAAGGATGGAGTATAGCGCTTCATGGATATGATCATGTGTGTATTTCAGATGGAGGGATGTCTGGGTTGAATCCATTCTGGAAAAGATCTGAGTTTGCGGGATTGCCATTAGAACAACAACGTGATAAAATTAAAAAGGGTTATGACATCTTCAAAGAAAATGGTTTTGAGCCCAAGTATTTTTTTGCTCCAAGTCATACTTTTGATGATAATACATTGGTGGCATTAAGAGAAGAAACCCCAATCAGGATTATTAGTGATACAATAGCATTAGTACCTTATAAAAAAGGTGATTTTACTTTCATTCCCCAAATAAGTGGCCATTGTGTGGAGTTTCCATTCCCAGGAGAATATACTTTTTGCTTTCATCCAAATATTATGAGCGATGATGCATACACTAATTTAGAGTCTTTTCTTAAAGAGCATGCAGAAGAATTTGTCTCCTTTGACGAATTGGAAAGGTATGAGAATAAGAGTAGAAGGCTTGTAGATATACTTTTTTCATGGGTATTTTTCCGTTATCGAAAACTACGAGGTCTGAGTTGAATGATGTAGTTATGATAATAAATAAATTATGAAAAAAAAGACCCTTTTGTTAACGTCATTATTATTAATGATAGCAGCTTTGGTTTTAATATATAATAATGTATATTACAGAACAGCAATCCTAAGGACTTTTGCTAAGGGTAGTTGGTATGTAACCTCGGAGCGAGACACTGTTTATACCATGGGCTATTATGGTATAAGAAAGTATTTATCAAAAGATGGAAAATTAGAACTTTTAGCTGAACAAGACGATTTCTGTAACAATACTTTAATAGCCAGAAGTGCTGTTATAAATGATGAGGTGATATATGTGATGTGTCGCTCATTTCTCCCTGGTACAACAGAGGTAGATAATGATGAATACAATAATGGAGCTCTTATCGTGTTAAACAAGTCTGACCTCAAAGTAAAGAAGGTTATCTTTTCAGATATTAAATACGTGGAGGCTGATATAGAAAAAGGCTTGCTTGTTGTATCTGGGCTTCAGGGCTTTGATATATATAATGTTGAAGACCGGGAAACCCCAACTGTGGTTCAATCATACAGATATCCAAGAAGAAAGGAATTCCAAGGAATGGATGTATACGTCCACGAAGGTAGCCTCTATTTAGCTGTGGCCACTTATGCTGCAGGATTTGAGATTTGGAATATCTCCGAAACCGACTCTATTTATCAAGTTAGAAGTGTTTCTATGGGGGCGATAAAGGATATTTCAGGTGTAAACTGTAGAGGTAATATGATATTTGATCTCTTAGTAGATTATCCTTATTTATATGCAACAATGGCTCCCTTAAATAAAACATTTGGCAAAAATGATGAAGTGAGAGGGGCAGTCATTTATGATATTGAAAAAAATGTTGCAAAAGTCGTTAAAATACCCCATGCAAGCTGGTATTCTGTTGGTATAGGCGATAAAGAGCCTACGTTTATTGACAAATATGGAGATTGCGTCGTGACAAACTTCGCAGATAAAGGAATTGCGGTATTTAAAATAGATAATAAAGGGGGAATGCGTTATTTGCGCACAGAAGATGTCGGGAATGACGGAGCCCATGTGCAACCAATACATATTACCAATGAAGGTTTAGTTATATCGGGTAATTATTGGTGGAGTGATATTTATGAAAAGAAAGTGTTTGACAATTAAACATTTGACATTATATAATAGTATTTTTATGAAGATTTTACATATAATGCCCATATTAGGTGTTGGTGGTGCTTCACGTTTATTGTCTGAATTACTGCCTATGTTAAATAAGGAAATGGAGGCTTCTTTTCTAATTAGTAGGTATGTTGACAAAACATTCTTACCTAAACTTCAGAACGCTGGTGTGAGTGTACGAGTCATGGGTAATGGTGTGCAGGACCCATTTCAAGTATTTAAGATTATAAAAGAGCTTAGAAATAATTATGATGTAATTCATGTTCATCTTTTCCCGATGCTTTATTGGGTTGCTATCGCCAATCTGTTTGTTAAAAGGGAATTGGTCTATACTGAGCATAGTACTTATAATAAACGTAGGAACAAATGGTATTTAGCACCATTTGAGAGGTGGGCTTATAGTAGATATTCGAAAATTATTTCTATAAGCAACCAAACAGAATCAAACTTGAAGTCTTGGTTAAATGTTGCCGGGGATGATAAGAGATTCGCTGTTATTAATAATGGCGTGAATCTAAATGAGTTCAAAAATTGTGAACATGAGAGAGTGTATCCCCATACGCTTATAATGGTGGCGAGGTTTGTTCCAGCTAAGGATCAAGAGACTGTAATAAAGGCAATGACTTTGCTTGGAGAGGACGTGAATCTTATTTTTGTAGGCGATGGAGAAAAGATAGATGTTTGTAAATCCTTGGCCAAAGACCTGAAGGTAGATGGTCGTGTTCACTTTGTTGGTACTCAGTCTGATGTCCCTCGATGGATTGGAAAGGCTGACATCGGAATACAATCATCTCATTGGGAGGGGTTCGGCCTGACTGCTGTAGAAATGATGGCAGGTGGGCTTCCCGTCGTGGCTAGCGATGTGGAAGGCGTTAAGCAAGTCGTGGAAGGAGCTGGACTCTTATTCCCACATGGTGATTATGAAAAGCTGGCTGATATAGTAAATAAACTATTATCAGACCAGTCTTATTATGAGATGGTAAAGCGTAGATGCATAGAACGTAGTAAGATGTATGATATCAAAACTATGGTTGATTCATATATTAATGTATATAAAGATGTAATACAAAGAAGTAGAAAATGAAAAAAATAGGTATAGCCGCAGTTACTTATAAAGATAACTTCGGCAGTGCGTTACAAACATACGCAACACAATACACCCTGGAAAAACTTGGTTATGATGCACGTATCTTTGAAATAAAAGGTGTGTATCGTGGTATCATGATAAAAAAGCTGCTTTACTATGCAGGTCGTTTATTCGACCCTGTGGAGGCAAAGTATCTATTTGCTAACCTGAGTAGTCGCTCCAGAAAGCAGGCTTCTGTTTCTACGGATCAGTTTGCCAATGACATGAAGGAGCGTCACCAGATGTATCAGGACTTTAATAAACGATGGAACAAGATGTTGCCTACGGTGAAAGGTTGGAAGGGCTTGCGTAAACAGGCATCAGAGATGGATGCTGTGGTGGTGGGTAGCGACCAGTTGTGGAGACCATCAAATATCGTTGGTTGTTACTATACGTTGGAGTTTGTGCCTGATGAGGTTAAGAAAATTGCTTTCTCAACTTCATTTGGTGTTCCTGAGTTACCTTCTCGTTTGCATAAGCACGCCAAGAAGTTCCTTTCTCGCATTGAGCATATTAGTGTGCGCGAGGATAGTGGTGCTGAAATTGTCAAAAATGAGAGTGGTAGGGAGGCAACTGTAGTATGTGACCCAACAATGATGCTAACAGCAGAAGAGTGGATGCACATTCAGGATGAGAAGCCGTTTGCAGAAGAAAAGTATATCTTAATGTATTTGATGGGTGATAATCCAGAGCAGAGAGAGTTCGTAAAGAAACTCTCTAAGCAGACTGGCTGCAGGATTATTGGACTGCTTCATGGTGCTACATATATCTCGTATGATGAAGACGTGGTAGATGAGAAACCATATAATGTAGGGCCTGCAGAGTTTATAAACCTGATTAGAAATGCAGAGTATGTTTGCACAGACTCTTTCCATTGCTGTGTGTTCAGTATATTGAACTCTACTAAGTTCTTTGCTTTTCGCAGATGGCCTGATGGTAGTAAGTTTTCTGCAAACGACAGACTATATACCCTTTTGAAGTTTACAGGTCTGGAACGCAGGTTGTTGGACGGTAGTGAGGATGTGTCTAAATGCGCAAATGATGAGATTGATTTTTCTGATGTACTTGAGCGTGTAACCCAGAGAAGAAAAGAGTCGATGGATTATCTCGTTAATGCTCTCAATTCATAATTGTTATGCCAAATTTGGTAGAATGGAATAATTGTTGTGGCTGTGGGGCTTGTGCAAACAAGTGCTCTAAGGGTGCTATTAGCATGAAGCCAAACAATGAGGGTTTCTTGCATCCAGAGATAGATAAGGATCTTTGTGTAGAATGTGGAGCTTGTGAAAAGGCTTGCCTAGGATTAGAGCCTGCAAAGGCTACAGGAAATAAGCCGCAAGCATTTATAGTACAGCATAAGATCGATGCTATCAGGTATCAATCAACATCTGGAGGTGCATTTACGGCAATTGCTGAAGAAATAATTAATCGTGGTGGTGTCGTATTTGGGGCTGCCATGACTGATGACTTGACAGTTAAGCATGTTAGTGTAAAAACTATAGAAGGCCTTGCTCGATTCAGAAACTCCAAATATGTACAGAGTGAGATAGGTGATTGCTATAAAGAAGCAAAAGAACGATTGACATCAGGACAATGGGTTTGCTTTAGCGGAACACCATGCCAGATTATAAATTCTTGGGTAAGGATTATGATACCTTGATTGCCGTTGATGTTGTCTGCAAGTCTGTTCCTTCGCCACTGGTGTTTCAGAGATACATAGAGTATAAGAAACAGAGGGAAGGACAGATATCAGATATAGTATTCCGTGATAAGAAAAGAGGTTTCCTTTATTGTACAATGGCTCACTATGCTTCACATGAAGATAGGCAACTGTCGAATGATGTGTATCGTAGAGGCAGTGAATCGGATGAATGGTTGCGACTATTTCTAAGTGGGAAGATTTCTCGACGTTCATGTATGAGTTGCTCATATCAGACACAGGAAAGAGTTGGTGATTTTACACTCGGTGATATTTGGGAAACAGGACATACGGAACTCGATGACAATAAAGGCTCGACATTAGTTCATGTTTGGACGGAAAAGGGAAAGACTTTCCTGGATAGTATCAAACCTAATATCAGAAGCATAGAATATCCTATTGAGAAGTCAAGAGGCGCTGAAAGAACAAACACGTTGAAAGTGCAGCCGAATAGAGAAAAATTATTCGAAGATGCAAATAACATGGTGGCAGAAGCCTTCATTGCAAAATATGCTCCCTATACCGCAAAGGTGCGAATGAAGCAATTTGGTCGCTATGTAATGTGGAAACTTCATTTGCATAATATGGTGCGTCATGTAAAACATTTACTTATTCATAGATAAATATATGGGCACTCAAATAAAATCTTATATACTACTACTCGTTTTATTGCTCTTTTATTCATGTGGTAATAGTCAAACCGCTATAGTCTTAGAAGGTTTACCTCCTATTAAAGATACAATTGAATGTACTACATTAGGAATTGTTGAAGAGGGGGTCCTTGTAGTCAAGGATACTTATACCAAAGCAGACAACGAAGGTAAAAACAGGAATATATTGATAAAGAATAATTCTTTTAAGGGAAAAATACCTGAGATTGGACAATCGAATAAAAGGCTAAACATTGAAGTAAGTAATGACAAATTGAAGAAATAGAGTAATTTGATAATTATAAGAATGAAGAAATTATTTATAATAGTAAATGTTGACTGGTTCTTTCTGTCCCATCGTTTGCCAGTAGCACTTGCTGCTCAAAAGGCAGGATGGGATGTGACAATTGTGACTGCTGATACTGGCAGGTTGAAAGATATTGAGGCGAAAGGACTCAAAACCATCAATTTGCCAATGTCACGCTCAGGCATGAACATTAAAGAGGAACTGGGTACTATGTGGTTCCTTTATAACCTGTATAAGCGTGAGAAGCCAGACGTTGTGCATCATGTAGGAATGAAGACGATCCTCTGGGGTACACTAGCAGCAAAATTCGCAAAAGTGAATGGTGTGGTTAATGCAGTAAGTGGGCTTGGTGGTTTCTTTGCTGAAGATAACAAGTCGATTCTTGCCAAGGTGATGCCAAAGGTGCTGAAGTTCTCACACAATAGGAAGAACTTGCTGGTTATTTTCCAGAACAATGAGGACAGAGCCATGTACGTGAAGAAGGGTATCATCGATGACAATCAGGCTCGATTCATAAAAGGATCTGGAGTTAATTTGCATGAATTTTGCTATACGCAAGAGCCGTCTGAAGGTAAAGTGAAGATTATTCTAACTGCCAGAATGATAGTTGAAAAGGGTATATTCCTGCTTACAGAGGCAGCAGAAAGGCTTCGAAAAGAATGTGAGGATAAGGCAGAGTTCTGGCTGGTGGGTGGTATAGATGACCACCCAGGAGCCATTACTAAAGAGCAACTGGATGCAGCTTGTGATGGTAAGTACATCAAGTGGTTAGGGTACAGAACTGACGTAAAGGAACTGTTGCAGCAGAGCCATATTGTGGCATTCCCTTCGTACTATATGGAAGGATTACCTAAATCTTTGATTGAGGCAACTGCTATTGGTAGGCCTATCATTACCACACAATCCATCGGTTGTAAGGATACGGTGGATGATGGAGTGAATGGTTATCTGATTGCGCCAAAGGAGGTGGATCCATTGGTAGAGAAACTACGGATTCTGATAGATGATGCTTCTCTTCGACAAAAGATGGGCAAAGCTTCCAGAGAGAAAGCAGAAAAGGATTTCTCGCTGGATATAGTTATAGAAAGACATTTAAATATATATAATGAACTAATCAGGAAATGAAAATATTGATTACCGGTGTTCATGGGTTCGTGGGCACTAATCTTGTTAAAGCGCTCTCGAAGGAGCACACTATTTATGGTTTGGACATAGTGAGCCCTCTTAAGGAGGGCGTGAGATTTACGTTTTCGTGGGATTATCTTGATAGAGAAGATGGAATCCCTGAGGTGGATGCTATCATTCACCTCGCTGGTAAGGCTCATGATACCAAGAATCGGAGTGCTGCTGATGTTTACTTTAAGGTGAACACTGAGCTGACGAAGAAGATTTACGACTATTATCTGAAATCGAAAGCGAAGAAGTTTATCTTCTTTAGTTCCGTGAAGGCTGCTGCTGATAGGGTTGAAGGGGAATTCGTGGATGAAAACGTTGTACCTTCGCCCAAAGGGCCTTACGGAGAGAGTAAGATTGCGGCTGAGGAGTATATACGTTCAAAAGAGGATGAGCGAATTAAGGCATGCAAAGAAACCTATATTTTGCGCCCATGTATGATTCATGGCCCTGAGAATAAAGGGAATCTGAACCTGCTGTATGGTGTGGTGAAAAAAGGAATACCCTGGCCGCTTGGTGCGTTTGAGAATAAGAGAACATTCACGTCAATTGATAATCTTTGCTATATCATTGAAGGGCTGCTTTCTAAAGATGTCGAGAGCGGTATCTATAACATCAATGATGATGAAGCAGTGAGCACCAATGAACTGATTGATATTATCTGTTCAGCAATGGGTAAGAAGGCTCATATCTGGCGGATTCCTCGTGGCCTGATGGAAGGTGTGGCCAAGATGGGAGGTGCGTTGCATTTGCCATTGAACCCTGAGCGATTGCAGAAATTGACGGAAAATTATGTTAGCTCGAATGCAAAAATCAAGAAAGCTTTGGGTGTTGAACAGTTACCTGTAAGAGCAAAGGATGGTTTGATGATGACCATCAAGAGTTTTGAGAAATAGCATTCTCTTTGAGCTATATGCTGAATTTGTTCGTAGAGCTTTTGCAGGTTGCGCTTGGTCATCGTGATAGGTTGACTCGAGAACCTTCGTCTAAGGAATGGAATGCAATTTTTGATGAATCGGAAAGGCAGGCCGTTTCTGGTATTGCCTTTGGAGGCATACAAAAGTTGCCAGAGACGCAAAGACCTCCGCAAATGCTGCTGTTAGAGTGGATAGGGCTATCTGAACAAATTCGTCAACAAAACTTAGTAGTTGATAAACAAACCCGAGAGATATGTGGGCAACTGAAAAAGGATGGTTTGGATGCTGCCATTTTAAAGGGGCAGGGGATAGCTACTTTGTATGGTGAATTAGCTCCATATCGTCAGAGTGGTGATATTGACATCTGGGTAAAGGGTGGTTATCAGAAGGTTTGCAACTATGTGCAGAGTACGCACCCAACGGATGATGTGGCTTATCATCGGTTTCACTATGACTACTTTGACGAAACAGAAATAGAGTTGCATCACAGGCCAACCTTGATGAGAAACTTGCTGGATGACAGGAAGCTCGCTAAATGGTACAACAGCTTTGGTGCTGATAGTTTTGTTTATCTAGAGGATAAGGGTTTCGCTGTACCATCTTCAGAGTTTAATAAGATTTTTATACTGACGCATATTTACAGGCATTTTCTTTTTGAAGGCATTGGGCTGAGGCAGGTGATGGACTATTATATTGTGCTTAAGAATTGTCACACGAAGTCCACAGAAATCTCGGAAATTGGAAAGACTTTAAAGTCTTTTAGGATGCTGAGATTTGCTGAAGCTATGATGTGGATACTGCATACCCAGCTCGGACTGGAAGAAAAGTATCTTATCTGTGGAATGAATGAGAAGGAGGGTCGGTTCGTGTTGAGTGAGATTGAACAGACTGGAAATTTCGGATATACAGATTCAAGATATACATATAAATATTTATTTAAACTTCGGAGACAGATTGCGCATGGTGCACATCTTCTATTGCATTATCCGTCTGAAGTGATTTGGACTCCTATCTGGCTTGTATATCATAAGGTGTGGAAGTGGAGGAAGAAAAGAGATATACGAAAAACCTCAGCCTATATTGCTGCGGGCTAAGGAATTAATCGTATAATATTGTTTTGAGTATGAGTTTTTTGAATAAACTTTTGAATTGGTACTTCAATAAGAAATCGCTACCTTATTGGTGCTTGTTTCTTGTAGATAGTATCATAGTCCTTTTCTCGGGATTATTCACATACTGGATATTCAACAGGACAATGGAGATGTTTACACATCGTTTTGATGTGTTATATACATCGCTCTTTTACGTTGTTGTTAGTTGGATCGGGGCTCGTGTATTCCGAACCTATTCAGGTGTGGTGAGATATTCGTCGTTTGTTGACTTGCAGAGAGTTGCGTATGCTAATCTGTTGTCAGCTATCATTGCGATTATTACATCCTTGGCGTTAGAACATTGGAATGTGAATACTATGATAACTTACAATCAGACAGAGGTCGCAGCTACCTTTGGACTTGCCATGCTTTTGATGTGGGGCATCAGAATAGTAGTGAAAAACCTTAATGATGTGACCAAGGCAGAGCATGATACAATGCGCGTACTGATATATGGTGCTATGACTGGCGGTATCGGATTAGCCAAGAACATCAGGTCTCAGAATCCTGCTAAGTTTAAACTGTGCGGCTTTATCTCTCATGACAGCAGAGCTAAACACATGATGCTGATGGGTGAGCAGGTATATAATGTGGAGGATGATTTGGCAGAGATCATACAAAAAGAGAAGATCGAAGCTGTACTGGTATCGCCATTAAGGCTTGCTGATTTTAGAGATAACCAGGAACTGCAAGACTTGCTTATTAAGGCTGGTGTAAAGATATTCTTTGCACATCAGGTAAAGGAGGCTAGTTTGAAAGACGGAGAACTGACCGAGGATGACTTTGCGGGAATGCAGCTAAAGGAGGTTTCTGTTGAAGACTTACTTCCTCGCCAGGAGATTAAGGTGGATATGGACTCTGTGGGGGCAATGCTCACCGGAAAGAAGGTGCTAATTACAGGATCGGCAGGTAGCATTGGTTCTGAGATGGTACGCCAGATAGCAGTATATAAGCCTGCAAAGATGATGCTGATAGATCAGGCAGAAACACCACAGCATGACATTCTGCTGATGATGAAAAAGGATTATCCTGAGATTGATGCAGAAATCGTGGTGACAAGTATTAGTCGTGTAACTAGGATGGAAGCTATCTTCAGCACTTTCAAACCAGACTATGTATTCCATGCAGCAGCCTATAAACATGTACCGATGATGGAGCCCAACCCAAGTGAGGCTGTGATGAATAACATCTATGGAACGAAGGTAATAGCAGACCTGAGCGTGAAATATGGCGTGAAGAAGTTTGTGATGGTTTCAACAGACAAAGCTGTGAATCCAACGAATGTGATGGGATGCTCGAAGCGTATCTGTGAGATATATGTTCAGAGTTTAAATAAAACGCAGGATAAGTGCCAGTTTGTGACCACCCGATTTGGTAATGTATTGGGTTCGAATGGTTCTGTGATTCCATTGTTTAGAGAGCAGATAAAGAATGGTGGGCCTGTGACTGTTACAGATGAGCGAATTGTTCGATTCTTTATGCTGATACCAGAGGCCTGTAAGTTGGTGCTGGAGGCAGGAACTAAAGGCAATGGTGGCGAAATATTTGTCTTCGACATGGGTAAGCCGGTGAAGATTATCGACCTAGCGAAGAGAATGATTGCCCTCTCTGGTGCCAAGAATGTGGAGATAAAGATTACAGGCTTGCGGGATGGTGAGAAACTATACGAAGAGGTGTTGAATGAACTGGAGGGTACCAAGCCATCGTTCCATGAGAAGATTCGTATTGCGGAAGTTCGTCAGTATGACTATGATGAAGTCTGCAAAGATATTGATGAGTTGATAGAAATATCTAAGCGATATGATAATATGGCTACTGTTGCCAAGATGAAGGAGATTGTACCTGAATTCAAGAGTAATCACTCGGTGTATGAGGCGTTGGATAAATAGGGTGATAGTATGAATGACGAAATATTGAAGCGGTTGAAGCAATTCCTCGATGACGAAGCGCGCTCGTGCTCGATGGACTATGGGTGTGCGACTCCGTTGTATATCTAGTAAACGTTCTATTTTCCGCGTCGGGGATTAAGATATTGAGAAAGGCGATATGTACTGATGATTTGTGATAGTAATAAAATGGAATATACAGAAGAAGGTAAATTGAAGCCAGGTATTCACTCGATGACGGCAGGTGAATTTATAGATGCATATTGTAAGAATGGCAATAGGGCTGCATATGAACATGCTGTGATAAATATTTTTGACTTTGCTAAATACTATGGCGCAACAAGATTGATAATTGGTGGGTCATTTATTACCCAAGCGGATACACCCAACGATTTGGATTGCATGATTGTATTTGGAGATGAACGACACATCCCGTCATTTGTTGATTGTGCTCAAATGGATAATATTGAGTATGACCTTCTATATTCATCAGAGCAGATGTCAAAGTCAATAGATACTTATATCAAATTGATGTCTACTGACGAATTAGGGAATGAGGACAGGGGCGTTGTGGAGGTTAGACTTCGTGATATGTTGAAGCCATGGAAGGTTGTCTATGAGCCCGACCGTGAGGATATGGAAATCATCAGTCGGGTTTACTGTGAAAGAAATATCATTGAAAGAAATAAGAGACGTGGAATTCTTGTTGTGGTTCATGGCTTGATGACAAGGGCAGAATGGCTATCAAACTTGACTCCATCTGCGAACAGTCAAGGATGGATTGTTGCGCCTTTTATTTATGACAACCCACCAACTTTGTTGTTTGATAATAGTGGACGTGAGAAAGTTGTAGAGAGATTTCGTGAATGGATATATGCATTAAAACAAAAATATCGCCCTTTGACCATATCTGTGCTTTGCCACTCTTTTGGAACTTATATAGTAACAAAATACATAGAAGGGTTCGTATCGGGCAAAGGCTTCCTTCCTCTTCAGATAGATTCTCTAATACTGACAGGTAGTATTGTAAAACCTGATTATGACTGGAATTCTCATATTCCTCGTAGAATTGGCAGGGTGCTTAATATAGTAGCGGGTGGCGATGATGCGGTGAAATATATGCCAAAAACAGACTGGAAGAAGTTGGTTGGAATGGACCCTCTGTTTGGTCAGGGAGCCATAAAAGGAGTTGCTAATGAATCGTCTGCTGTTGAAAATAGAAAATTTGAAATTTTGACACATACCAATATCTTTAAGGACGATGTCATTGAACAGTTGTTTCTTCCATATTTAAATGCTAATAACAAGATTGCTAATAAAGAGGGACTCCAGGAGATTATAAAAAGATGATTAAATTTATTTTTATTTTTTTTGTGCTGCTAGTTTTGGAGTTGGTATACTTCAAGGTGGCTGATAGGTATAACATTATTGATAAGCCGAATGAACGAAGCTCTCACAAGAGTATTGTGCTGCGCGGTGGCGGTATCATCTACCTACTGGGAATGTGGCTATATGCTGCATTTTTTGGGATGGAGCTATGGCCATTCCTGTTGGGCATAACGCTTGTGGCGGGTATCAGCTTTGTGGATGATATTCATTCGCTACCAGATTCGCTGAGGTTGGTATTTCAGTTTGCAGCCATGTTCCTGATGTTCTATGGCTGGGGAATACTGAATTGGGAATCGTGGTGGATAATCATTTTGGGACTAATATTCTGCGTGGGCACTACCAACGTGTATAACTTTATGGATGGTATCAACGGTATCAATGGTGGATATACGCTGGCGATTTTACTGCCTTTGGCTTGGCTGAACCATCAGATAGGATTTGTTGACCAAAGCCTTATTATCGTGGCATTGTTGGCTGACCTGGTTTTCTGCTTTTTTAACTACCGTCCGAAGGGTAAGGCAAAGTGCTTTGCTGGTGATGTGGGCAGTATCGCATCGGCATTCATCGTGATTTTCGTACTGGGCAAGTTGATTTTGACAACGGGCGACTTTTCGTATATCGTATTCCTGGAGCTGTATGGCGTGGACGCCTGTCTCACCATCTGTCACAGAATCATGTTACATGAGAACTTGGGACAAGCACATCGTAAGCATGCCTATCAGTTGATGGCGAATGAGCTGGGTATGGAGCATACGGTTGTTTCGACGATATACACGGTATTGCAGTTGGTGATTGCTGCTGTGATGATATTGCTTCCCAATACAGTGGCATGGCATTGGGGATACCTAATTGGTGTTTCACTTGTGCTATGTGTCGTTTATCTGGTGTTTATGAAGAAATACTATCACCTGCATGAAGAGTATCTGGCATCTCTCAAAAAATAATTGAATTATGACGATTACCAAAGAACTACTGGAAAAACTGTTTGAAGAGGCTAAGGGAAATCCCCGCCTGCGAACGAACCTGGACTTGAGGACATCGGCAGAGGATGGCTCTCAACGTATGCTGAACGCCATGTTGCCAGGGACGGAAGTGGCGATTCATCGGCACCCCATGAGTAATGAGAATGTGATACTCATTAAAGGTAGGCTGGACGAAGTGCTGTACGAAGAGGTGACTTCTTCGGATGGGAAGGTGTCGCTGAAAGAGACTGAGCGTATACATCTTTGCCCAGAAGAGGGCGTGTACGGGTGCCAAGTGCCGAAGGGTGTGTGGCATACGGTAGAGGTACTGGAACCTTCGGTTATCTATGAAGGTAAGGATAAGAAGTATGGTGAGGATGGGTCGGAGACGTACCCCTCGATGTGAGAAAAAGAAAAGGTATGAAGGAAGATGTTTTATCCCGTTTGCGAGAATTTATAGAGAACGAGGTTCGGTCTGGTTCTATGGATCTTGGCTGCATTACACCTCTTTATGTCTATAGAATGTGGGGTGGCGCTATCCCTATGGAAGATATTGAGAACGGCTTGATTGAGTTGAGAAATCAAGGATTTATGGTTGGATAAAGGAGATTGTTAAAGGGGTATGGGCGTTTTTGCTTGTACCTCTTTATGCCTCAATTTCATATTTACTAGTGTAACGAGTGTAGCGAGTTTTTACAACTTTCTCTATATAAATATATTCACCTCCAACCAAATGTATTTCCTTAGTGAAAGTTTGATTTTCTCATTACACTCGTTACACTAGTGGGGGCCTATCAGAAATATAAATCAATTAATTAATTGAAATAAAAGCGATTTTTTGTCTGAAAAATGCTTCCGTATCAGAAAAATGATTATCTTTGCAGCAGAATCTTGAAATGTATTTTTGTAATGGGTAATAACAAGAATGTAAAAGAGACGTTGATTACTACGAACGAGGGTATTAGACTTGTTCGTAGAGAGCGTGTTGTGAGGATGCCTAATGGCAAACTTCGCCATCCAGTAGATTACTATGATGCAACTCCAGGTGCGGTGGAGGTTACCCCAGAAGAGCGCGAGCGAATTAGGATTCCAGTCTATCAGATATTGATATAGTAGGCTATGGAAATGACTGATGGATATCCGTTTATCTTCCAGATGAATGATAAAACCGAGCATGATGATTTATTGGAATATACGCTTCAGTATAGATTTAAATCTACAAGGTCAAATCATACATATATAGTTCGCGTTGAGCGATACAAAGATCATTCTTATTGCCTAAAGTTCTTTGATAAGGCTAATATGCTGAGCGAGAATAAATTCAGCTTGCGAACAGGTACATTTGAACCTCGAACAATTTTCTATACGTTGTTTAACATCATGTTAGATGTGTTGAAAAAGGATCCTAATGCGTCGTTCTTTTTTATAGGAGCAGAAGATGAAAAAGATGAACCAGGGGTTGCGACGAGGCGTTTTAAGGTGTATGTGAAGTTCGTTCTGTCGACAATTGGTGATAATGTGTTTAAGCATTATCGTGTGAATGATCTTTCACTTTATATTTTGGCTAATAAGGTATATGTGACAAATATGGAGGCTTATGTTAACATGATTATTGAGAATGTTGCAGAAGCCATGAGACATTAGTAATGAGAAACTAAACCCTGATTGGGGTGTAAATAATAAGGGAGTGCAAGGCTTTGGGGCTTGGCACTCCTAATAGTTTTTGAGGATTTTTTTTATGGCTAGGAAACCGAGAGTGAGGGCACGTTCGGGGGTGTATCATGTGTTGATGCAGGGTGTGAGGCACCGTGACATCTACATAGATGATGAGGACTACCGGACGTTTGTGGAGATACTGGAGAGGTTGCAAAAGTCGAAGGATGGTGAGGAGCGCTACTTTACGGTGTATGCGTATTGTTTGCTGCCGGACCACTTTCACCTGCTGCTGAAGGAGGAGGCCGACACGGTGAGTGTGACGATGGGACGCATAGCGGCGGCCTACGCACACTACTTTAATGATAAATACGACCGCGACGGCGCCATCTACAGGGCGAGGTTTGCAAGCGAACCGGTGGAGAATGAGGAGCGATGGAACACGGTGCTGAGGCATATCAGTCAGGCCCCAGAGCGTATGAAAGTATGGGATGCTGAACACTATCCGTATAGTAGTTGGCATGAGTATGTAGGGGAGGAGAGTGAACTGCCGCGTATTTGCGAGGTGCCTGCTGGCTATCAGCAACTGTCGAAAGAAGAAATGGTGCGGCTACTGTCGGCACCTGTGCCCCGGCAGGCGGCATGTATAGGGCCACTAACGGATGAGATGCGACGACCTAAGGATGATCAGGTGCTGGTGATGCTGTACGATATGACTAAAACTACCAGTATGATAGAGTTTTTAGGACTTACAAGGGCGGAACAACTGAAAACATTAGCGGATTTGAGAAAGAAAGGCGCATCGATACGACAACTTGAAAAACTAACGGGGATAGGCCGAGGCGTGATACAGAACCTGTAAGAGGATGTTAAAATTTCGGTGTTTTGCTTGGTGTTTATTTGACTCGGATAAAAAACTAATTTTGCGACTGATACAATTAGGAAATGATTATGACAGAGGTAAAACGTATTCAAAAAGCACTCTCTCGAGAAGGAAGAACGGCATATAATAGAGCTAAGGAGAATAGTTCTGCCTTTATCGCTGTAGGTAATAGTATCTATCGTATGTCGGCAGATGGTACGAAAGAAAAAATTAGCGATATCTCAAGTACAAGAGTAAAAGCTAAGTGTAAGAATTTCTCGATTTGATAATATGGCTGCTACGTCGAAGAAGGCGCAAATCAATTAACGATTTGAAATAAAAGCGATTTTTTGGTTAGAAAATGCTTCCGTATCAGAAAAATGATTATCTTTGCACCCAGAAAACGTTTTCATTATGAGTAATTCTAGAACAATAACAATCAAGAATCCTTCGAGAAAGTTGGAGGAACAGATCCGCAGAATTGGCGTTCAGAAATATCTGTGGCTTGAAGAATTATGTTCGGACGAAACAAAACCTACAAAAGAAATATACGTATAAAATGACTGAAGGGCTTATATGAAGGACATCATAGCGACTTCGATAAGGTTATATATTTGCAGCGGATTGTGTGTCACGATGATGAAATAACACTTGGAAGTGGCTCTTTCAGTGGAATCAGTCAGCAACTTCCGAAGAGATGGTAGTAGGCCTACCGCATTCGATGTACAGGCATTGATTGCAAACCACTTTGTGCTGCTCTGGTGGAAACATCATGGTAGTGAACGACAATTGAAAGCCTCCCGTAAGGTTGGCAAGGTGAGTGGCAAGGAGACGAACGAGAGTAAAACGACCGATGAAGCATCGTTAGCAAATCAGGTCACATCAGAACCAAGGATTATTCCGTTTCTTGGGATAACGGCAGAAGAACCCTGTATTGCTGTCTGTCGGGTGTGCGGTGTATAGGCGGCGTGACCTTGTTACAGGCTCTTCGGAGGAACGTGAGAAGCAGGCATCAGATGTCAAGCGAAAATACCAAGCCTTGACACGCGGAGGTAGAAAGTAGCGATGCTGGTGCTCTGTGGCGGACTGCTTCGTAGTAGTGTTGAAGCATCTGTAATGGGTGTGGAGCGAAGGGGGCAGCGTACTTAGCCGAGTTTAAAGTTCAACTTAAGTAATTAAGAATGAAACAATGAATGAAGCAAAACCCTTTGTGGTAGAGAAGCGGGTCGTGATGGAATCCTGGCTTCAGGTGAAAGCCAACAGAGGCAGTGCGGGGATAGATGGTATAGACCTGAAGTCCTATGAAAGCAACCTACAGAAGAATCTGTACAAGATTTGGAACCGCATGAGCTCGGGAAGTTATTTCCCGAAAGCCGTAAAGCTGGTGGAGATACCTAAGCCAAATGGTGGGAAGCGTCCATTGGGCATACCCACGGTGGAGGACAGAGTGGCGCAGATGGTAGTGGTGATGTACATTGCCCCTCGTCTTGAAGCCATCTTCCACGATGATTCCTACGGCTACCGTCCGATGAGGTCAGTAAACGACCATTTTAGCGTAAGGTCATTCAAAATATAATATGTACTTTTGCCTCCGTTTAATTTTTCAAGATT